>NZ_LJAK01000001.1 GCF_001420005.1 Loktanella sp. 3ANDIMAR09
CACAATCATCGATTTTTCCATGTTTTCGGTGCCTTAGGGAAATTTCCGTTCACGGACCTAGCGTCCGATCGGAAGATTATGACCCCGCATCAGCGTGACCCCAGACGACTCGGGGGGCGGACATACTTATGACGATGCAGACGCGTTCCGTTTGGCCAGATAATCACGAATCCCGGTCCATTTGATCCGCACGAACAGCAACGCCAGAATCACGGCCATGTAGGCAAAGGGCTCAATCGGCCATCCTTTGACCAGCCAGATGTAATGCAGACCGCTGAGCACGACGATGGGATAGGTGAGCATATGCAGCTTGCGCCACCGCACCGGGCCCAGTTTGCGGATACTGCGGTTGTTCGATGTGATCGCCAGCGGGATCAGCAGGACAAAGGCCGCGAATCCGACGGTAACATACGGCCGCTTGATCACCTCGGTCACGACCCGGCTGACCGATTGGACATCAAGCACAGCAAAGACCAGGAAATGCGCCAGAACGAACAGAAACGCCGACAGGCCAATGGCCCGCCGGTATTTCACGAGGTTCACGCCCGTCCAGTTCCGGATCGGTGTAATAAAGAGACCGGCGATCAACATGATCAGAGCGATTTCACCGTACTGGCGTTCCAGCACGTTGATCGGTTCCACCGCGTATTGGCGCAGACCGTTCAGGGCCAGCCAGAATTCCCACAGCAGGTTCACCACGGCGAGAATGTAGATCGGCCAAGCGGGGACGACCCGCACCCAGCCGTTGATACGCGCAGCAACGGTCATCAGTAGTTCGCCGTCAGGTCCATACCGTCATACAGGCTGGCGACCTCTTCTTCGTAGCCATTGAACATCAGCGTGTCCTGACGGCTGCTGAACAGACCGCCGCCAATCAGGCGTTCGGTCGCCTGGCTCCACCGGGGGTGATCCACGGTCGGGTTCACGTTCGAATAGAATCCGTATTCACGCGCGTTGATGTTGTTCCAGGTGGTGGGCGGCTGGGTATCGGTCAGCGTGATCCGCACGATCGACTTGATCGATTTGAAACCGTATTTCCACGGCACCACCAGACGCATCGGTGCGCCATTCTGTTTCGGCATCGGTTCGCCATAGATCCCGGTGGCCATCATCGTCAGCGGATGACGCGCCTCGTCCAGACGCAGACCCTCGACATAAGGAAAGTCGATGACGTTTCGGCGGACACCCGGCATGTTCTCGGGCTGCACCACCGTTTCAAAGGCAACGTATTGCGCGCCGTCCTGCACACCGACCTTGTCCAGAATATCCGCCAGCTCGACCCCGTTCCAAGGCACGACCATCGACCAAGCCTCGACACAGCGGAATCGGTAGATGCGTTCTTCGGTTTCGAGGCCATCCAGCAGATCCGCCAAGGCATATTCACCCGGGTTATCCACCATACCGTCGATGGTCACCGTCCAAGGGTCGATCACCATTGCACTGGCGTTCTGTGCGGGATCGGTCTTGCCGGTGCCGAATTCGTAGAAGTTGTTGTAGGTCGTGATGTCCTCAAAGCTGTTGGGCACCAGTGCGTCCTGCGCCCGCGCGCCGCCTGCTACGGCAATCGCACCCAGACCTGCCGTGCCCGCGATCAACTGACGCCTGTTCAGGAACAGGGACTTTGGTGTGACGTCTGCGGGTGTCAGGTCGTTCTTCCAGCGATAGGCCATGCGGCGCTCCCTCGGTTTTTGGTGTCACTCTATATACGCACGGATTGACTGAAAGGTTTCTCACGATGCAGCCAGTCACTGAAATGCCGCACAATCAGGCGGTGAATTCAATCACGGAAACTCACGGGCAATCACACAGATGGCATTTGAAAAATAAAACTATCGCAGCTTAGTGACAGGCCTGGGTTTGACCAGTGACATGCTGCCGCAGAAGGCCACGAAACTTTCGCGCGAGAGAGGCATTGAGGGGCATACAGCGCATGACGCTGTTGGATCAAACTAGGAGACGACAAAATGCTACGCCGTACCTTTATGACGACCGCCGCCCTGATGACCTTGGGCACCGGTGCGTTTGCCGCCGCCCACGCCGCTGAAAAAGACATCGTTGATACCGCTGTCGAAGCCGGCAACTTTACCACGCTGGTCGCAGCCGTTGAGGCCGCTGGCCTGGTCGAGACGCTGAAGGGCGAAGGCCCGTTCACCGTGTTTGCACCGACAGATGAGGCATTCGCCGCGCTGCCCGAAGGCACCGTCGAGGGTCTGCTGGCAGATCCCGAAGCACTGGCCGCCGTCCTGACGTATCACGTCGTGCCGGGTGCCGTGATGTCCACGGATCTGACCGATGGCATGAACGCCGCCACCGTGAACGGTGCCGATGTCACGATCACCGTGGGTGATTCCGTGATGGTCAACGACGCAACCGTCACGACCGCCGACATCGCAGCCAGCAACGGCGTGATCCATGTGATCGACACCGTCATCCTGCCGCCGATGTAATCGCCACGTCAGCGACAGAGAAAGGCCCCGGCATTTGCCGGGGCCTTTTGCGTTGCTGGGTGTGGTTCTACAGATCGGCGATAATCGCCTCGATCTGCTGTATCCGCGTATTCGGCGCGGGATGGGTCGTCAGGAATTCGGGGCTGCGACTGCTGGCGCGGCTCATCTTTTCCCAAAAAGTCAGGGCCGCGCGCGGATCGTAGCCCGCTGCATCCATCAATGCGATGCCCAGGCGGTCTGCCTCCAGCTCATTCCGGCGCGAATAGGGCAGCAGGACACCGTATTGCACCCCCATGCCCAGGGCCGACCCGATCTGTTCACGGCCCGCGACCTCGCGTGCCCCCAATGCAGCATCCAGTACGCTCAACCCGATTTCGCTGGCCATCTGGGCCGACACGCGTTCCGCCCCGTGATTCGCCTGCAGATGCGCGATCTCGTGCCCCACGACCGCGGCCAGTTCCGCATCGGTGCTGGCAATCTGCATCATGCCTGAAAACACGCCGATCCTGTTCCCCGGCAGGGCAAAGGCATTTGGTTCGGGATTCTGAAACACCTGCCAGCGCCAACTGGCAGGATTTTCGCCAGCAGCGTCAAGCAGGCGGCGCGTCACCCGATCAAGCCGGTTCTGATAGGCCGCGTTGTTCGACACCGGCACCTGCTGCTGGATCGCATTCCATTCCTGCAATCCCATCTGCGCAACCTGCTGTTCGGACACCAGTGTCGGTCCGTCATCACAGGCCGCAAGACCCAGCGCCGCGATGCTGGCGAAAATCGTGCTGCGAATGGTCATGCTGCGCATGGGGTGCCTCCGTTGGACATGATTGCGTTTCAACACATTGCACCATGGCGCGGTTCCCCGCCATCGCGCCGTCACGGCCCGCATAAACAAAGGGGGGCAGGCAATCGCCCGCCCCCATCCGCGTTCAGTGGACGATTTCAGGTTTGGGTTGCCGGGTCGCGCTGACCCTGTCGCCCACGATCAGTCCATCTGCACCCGCGCTGATCCGGACAGTATCCCCGTCACGGACATCACCGCCCAGGATCATTTCGGCCAGATGGTCCTGAATCGCCCGTTGGATCACGCGCTTGAGCGGGCGCGCACCAAAGACCGGGTCATAGCCTTCGTCGGCAAGCCACTGCCGCGCCGCTGCATCAAGGTCGAGCGAGATGTTGCGGCTTTCCAGACGGCGTTCCAACCGCCGCAACTGGATATCGACGATCCCGCCCATGTCGTCACGGCTGAGCCGATCAAAGATGACGGTATCATCCAGCCGGTTCAGGAACTCGGGCCGGAAATGCGCCTGCACCGCTTGCATCACGTCACGTTTGGCCGCGGCGGAATCAACACCCTCTGGCAATTGGCTCAGCGCTTGCGACCCAAGGTTGGACGTCAGGATGATCAGGGTCTGCTTGAAATCCACGCGCCGCCCCTGCCCGTCGGTCAGGATACCGTCATCCAGCACCTGCAACAGGACGTTGAACACGTCAGGGTGTGCCTTTTCGACTTCGTCGAACAACACGACCTGATAGGGCCTGCGCCGCACCGCTTCGGTCAGTACGCCGCCTTCGTCATAACCGACATAGCCCGGAGGCGCGCCGATCAGACGGGACACGGCGTGTTTTTCCATGAATTCACTCATGTCGATGCGCACCATCGCGTTGTCATCGTCGAACAGATAGTCGGCCAGCGATTTCGTCAGTTCGGTCTTGCCGACGCCGGTCGGCCCAAGGAACAGGAACGACCCCAGCGGCCGCGCCTCGTCGTTAAGACCGGCACGGGCGCGACGCACGGCATTCGATACCGCGCGCACGGCAAATTCTTGGCCGATCACGCGGGCACCCAGCGCCTCTTCCATGCGCAGCAACTTGTCACGTTCGCCTTCCAGCATCTTGGACGTGGGGATGCCGGTCCAGCGTTCGACGACCTCGGCAATCTGTTCAGGGCGCACGGCATCCTCGACCACCTGATCGTCACCGTCGGTTTCCGCCAGCTTGCGTTCCAGCTGGGGGATCACGCCATAAGACAGCTCTCCGGCCTTGGCGAGGTTGCCCTCGCGCTTGGCGATGTCCAACTCGGCGCGGGCGCGGTCCAGCTGTTCCTTGACCTCGCGCGCGCCTTCCAGCTTGTCACGCTCGGCCTGCCAGGCGGCCGTCATTTCCGAAGCGCGTTCCTGCAATTCGGCCAGATCCTTTTCCAGCCGGGCCAGCCGTTCCTTGGACGCGGCATCGTCTTCCTTGCGCAGGGCCTCTTGTTCGATCTGCTTTTGCATGATGTCGCGGTCCAGCGCGTCCAGTGCCTCTGGCTTGCTGTCCACTTCCATCCGCAGCCGGCTGGCGGCCTCGTCCATCAGGTCGATCGCCTTGTCGGGCAGGAACCGGTCGGTGATGTAGCGGTGCGATAGTGTGGCAGCAGCGACCAATGCGGCATCCGCGATCCGCACGCCGTGGTGCAGCTCGTATTTCTCCTTGATGCCACGCAGAATGCTGATGGTATCCACAACGGTCGGTTCCTCGACCATGATCGGCTGGAACCGCCGCGCAAGGGCCGCATCCTTTTCGACATACTTGCGGTATTCGTTCAACGTCGTCGCGCCCACGCAGTGCAGCTCGCCACGGGCAAGGGCGGGTTTGATCAGGTTGGCCGCGTCCATCGCACCATCCGATTTGCCCGCACCCACCAGCGTGTGCATCTCGTCGATGAACAGGATCACCTCGCCTGCGGCGGCCTCGATCTCCTTGAGGATCGCCTTGAGACGTTCTTCGAATTCGCCGCGGTATTTCGCACCAGCGATCAGCGCACCCATGTCCAGCGCCATCAGGCGCTTGTTACGCAGGCTCTCCGGCACGTCGCCATCGACGATCCGCAGGGCCAGACCCTCTGCGATTGCGGTTTTGCCGGTGCCGGGTTCGCCGATCAGCACAGGGTTGTTCTTGGTCCGGCGCGACAGCACCTGCATCGCGCGGCGGATTTCCTCGTCCCGGCCAATGATCGGGTCGATTTTTCCTTCGCGGGCGGCTTCGGTCAGGTCGCGGGCGTATTTGTTCAGCGCGTCATAGCCGTCTTCGGCGCTTGCGCTGTCGGCCGTGCGCCCCTTGCGCACGTCGTTGATCGCGCTGTTCAGACCCATGGCCGTTACCTTGCCCGCGTCCAGCGCATCCTTGGCCTTGGATTTGACCACGGCCAGCGCCGTCAAAATACGTTCGACGGGAACAAAGCTGTCACCGGCCTTGGACGCCAGCTTTTCGGCCTCGTCCAGCACCTTGGCCGTCAAGGTATCGACGTAGATCTGGCCACTGCCGCCAGTGACGCTTGGCAGTTTGGCCACGGCGGCATCGACGGCGGCACGCACTGCCGCAGCATCGCCAGCGGCCCGGGTGATCAGATTGTTGGCCAGACCCTGTTCGTCGTCCATGACGGCCTTCAACAGGTGTTCGGGCAAGACGCGCTGATGATCTTCGCGCATCGCGATGGTCTGGGCAGCCTGTATGAAACCGCGCGACCGTTCCGTGAATTTTTCGAGGTTCATGTCATCTCTCCTGTAAAGCACCCTGTCTCGGCGCCCGCTTTGCGGCACGCCCGTTCTGGGCCTCAGAACAGAAATGGGTGGGGTCAGCAGGTGTTGCAAGTCTGCCGCAGTCGATTTCTACGCGCCTCAAACGCAAAACGCGGCCCGCAATCGGGGCCGCGTTTCGTCAGGTCATCAAGACCTAGATCAGTTGTTGGTCAGCGCATTGCCGTCAGCACCTTCGGGACCGGAAGGTGTCGGAAAGAACGGTGCAGCACCACCGTCCGGATCAGGACCGCCTGCGGCACCCTGATCGGGATCGACGACCTCGTCGATGACCAGACCGCTTTCGGTGGTGACGCTGTCGTCGCCCTCGGTCTGTGCAGGTGCATCCTCGGTTGCGGCCTCTGCATCAGCACCCGTGGGGGCCTCGGCTGCCGTGTCAGACGTCGGGGTGGTCGTGGCATCGGTATCTTCGGGCGTGACGGCATTGCCGCTTTGCTCTTCGACCGCTGTATCGGGATCGGGCGCGTTTTCACCGACGGTGTCACCATCGGTCGCCTCTTCCACGGCCTCGGATGCGGCGTTGTCGCTTGCTTCCTCAGCCGGTGCAGCTTCTTCTTCAGCCGGTGCAGTTTCCTCCTCAACCGGTGCAGCTTCTTCTTCAGCCGGTGCAGCCTCTTCCTCGGCCGGTGCGGCCTCTTCCTCAGCCGGTGCAGCCTCTTCCTCAGCCGGAGCAGCCTCTTCCTCAGCCGGTGCGGCCTCTTCCTCAGCCGGTGCGGCCTCTTCCTCGGCCGGAGCAGCCTCTTCCTCGGCCGGAGCAGCTTCTTCCTCCGCCGGAGCAGCTTCTTCCTCCGCCGGAGCAGCTTCTTCCTCCGCCGGTGCAGCCTCGTCCTCAGCCGGTGCGGCCTCTTCGGTCATGTCGTCTGCGGCAGGCTCTTCCATGGCGTCATCAGCTGTGGCCGGTTCGTCCTCTTCGACGACATCGACCTGCGGACCGGACCCTACAGCCTCTCCGACATGCGGCGATGTCGCCGCGATGGCGATTGCGATCAGTGCCGCGGCACCGACCCCGAGGCCGACAATCATGAAAAACGGGTTGCCGGACATACCGCCAGTTGAATTCGCCATCTGTGTCTCATCCTTCATCTTTCGCCTGATCCGGCGCGTTCATCTATAAATAGGGTTTCGCGGGATGTGGTCAATTCAGACCGGCCCGTCACATTGCCCTTTTTCGGTTCCTTCCCTAAACGACATTTACCCGCAAAAAGGAAGTTGCCATGTCCCTGCCCGCCGATGACCGTCTGATTGTCGCCCTTGATGTGCCCAATGTGATTGCAGGGCTGGAACTGGCGCAAACCCTCGGGGATGCAGTGTCATTCTACAAGATCGGATTGGGCATGTTGACCGGTGGCGGCCTCGCGCTGGCCAACGAACTCAAGCAGGACCAGGGCAAGCGTATCTTTCTGGACATGAAGCTGTTCGACATCGGGGCCACGGTCGAGGCTGCGGTGCGGGGGTTTGCCCAGTTCGACATCGATTTCCTGACAGTCCATGGCGATCCTCATGTGGTGCGCGCCGCCAAACAGGGGGCCGCCGGGAGTGATCTGAAAATCCTTGCCGTGACGATCCTGACGTCGCTGGACCGCGCCGATCTGGACGCGTCCATGATCCGCAGTGGCGCGCTGCCCGATCTGGTGGTCGAACGTGCAAGCCGCGCCTTTGACGCAGGCGCTGACGGCATCATTGCATCCCCCCAAGAGGCCGCAGCGATCCGCGCCCTGCCCGAATCGCAAGGCCGCCTGATCGTCACACCGGGGGTGCGTCCGTCGGGTGCTGCATTGGGGGACCAGAAACGCGTCGCCACACCACAAAGCGCCATACAGGACGGGGCCGACCACATCGTCGTCGGCCGCCCGATCTGGCAAGACAAGGACCCCAAGTCAGCCGCGCAATCGATTCTCGCGCAGATGAATGCCTGCCCATAGCAATCAGGCGATGTAAACGTTTTTTATACGAGCCCGGAACTTTTTCCGCAGACGGCTCGTTACTCTTGCAACAGTCAGGGCCAAGCAACGGAATTCGCTGGCCTTTTGCGCAGGAGTAACACGATGACACAGATCAACCTCGGTTCCGTCAGCTACAACGCCACCGCCGGCGCATTCGAAGCACGCGTCGACATTCGGCGTGCAGGCCAGACGTACCGCTATCCCTGCCAGGTCGCAGGCCCGATGACGATGGACATGGAACGCGTCAAATCCGGCCTTGCACGCCACGCCTTGCGCATGTCCGACAGCGGATCGAACCTGCTGTCCCACGTCTGAACCCCATCCCTTCCGAAGGTTCGGCTGCGATCCCTGCCTCTGTCCCAAGAGTGGTCGCACCCCTTGGCCGACCTTTTACTGTGGGCCCGTCACATCATGGCGGGCCCATTTTTTAGTCATTGATATCGCGGTCCCAGACCTTGGGTTTGGACCCCGGAAGTCCAAAGACCCGGCGCATCGCCAGATAGGCCAGCAATGACAGGACCGCAAAAATCACCAGCACCCAGGCCAGCGCGTTGATTGGCGCAACCAGCAGGATCAGTGCGAGTGCGGCCGCGCCAGCAGCGAAGCCCAGGAAGATATAGCCCGGCACCATCACCTCGAGCGTGGCAAGTGCCAGCGCCGCCGACATCCAGACCCACCAGACAGACCACAACGCCATCAGACCTTGCCCCGCAGCATTTTGAACGCGTTGCCAAAGGCCTCGACCGCGTCGGCGGGCAGGATGATGGTCTGCTTGCCCGGCCCCGACCCCAGCTTGTTCAGCGCCTCGACCTGTTTCAGTGCAACCTGATATTGCGCGGCTTCCAATCCGTTTTCTGCGATGGCGACCGCCACCACCTGCGTGGCATAGGCTTCGGCGTCGGCCAGAACGCGACGGGCCTTGGCCTCTTGCTCGGCGGCGTAAAGGTCGGCATCAGCCTGCAATTCGACCGACCGCTTCTTGCCCTCGGCCTCGGTCACCTGGGCGCGGCGGGCGCGTTCGGCGTTCAGCTGTTGCAGCATCGCGGCACGGGTGGCGGCATCCAGGTTGACGTCCAGAATTTCAGCGCGCGTCACCTCGATCCCCCAGTCATCCACCTGTTGGGCCAGCTGTTCGCGCACGGCGGCAATCACGCTGGACCGGTTGGATTGCACCTGGTCCAGTTCCATACGACCGACCTCTGACCGGACGATGCCTGCGACCGTGGTGCCGATGGCACCGTCCACATCGCGAATCCGGTAAACCGTCTTTTCGGGTTCGATGATGCGGTAGAACACGCTCGTTTCCACCTGCACCAACACGTTGTCCGATGTGATCGCGTCCTGCTGCATCGTGGGCAACTGACGTTCCAGGATGCTGACCTGATGTTTGACCCTGTCCAGGAACGGAATGATGAAATTGATCCCCGGCCCCAGCACGGCCCGCAGGCGGCCCAGGCGTTCGACAACGAATTTTTCGGACTGCGGCACGATCCGGACACCCGCAAGAATGCAGACGATCAAAAAGATCGCAAGCAGGATCAGAACCAGATTGTCAGCCAAAATTTGCAAAAACACGTCCTCGACCATGATCGCCCCCAGATTGTTGCGACAGAGCTATGTTAGCACGGGATGCGTTGCAATGATCCAGTTTGACCCAGCGCGGTCGATTTTACGCTGCTCGCAAATCATTTGACCAAACCGCGGACAGGGTAGAAACTAAAGAACGCCGCCGGACCTGGGTCCGACGACGTTCAGCCCTGTAGCCAACAGGACGGGAACAGGTGCCGCAGCCGGGAAGCGAGGCACCCACCGGACCGACTGGAAACAGTCGACCGATCCCTATGCCCCGGCGCATGACGCGCGCCGGGGAAACACTTGTCAGACCTGCTTCAGATCCGTGATGGACATGTCCCACGACAGCGGCGTGGGGTCGGGTTGCTGCCTGCTCTCTTCGGGCAGGGCGCGTCCGATCAGCGCGATGATTGCGATCACCGCCCAGATCGACAGAACCACGATCGCGGCATAGCCTGCCCCCTTGAGCATCAGCATCAGCACGTCACCAGCCAGCCGGGACTTGTTGCTGACGCCCAGCAAGTTGGTCGAAGTTTCGTCGCTACTCATATCGCACGCTCCTTAGTTGACTGGCGCATAGCCGTGGATCTGTGCCCAGGCGAACCAGTTGTCGACAACCGTGCCGGTCAGCAGGATCCCGATGCCGCCGGTCAGCGGCGTCAGGACAGCGAACCACCAGGCCCAGCGGTGAATGCCTTCCATCGTGGCGTTGAACCCCATGGTCCAGCGCCAGAACAGGGCGGCGCGTTCCGTGGCCGTGCCGCGGTCCACGATCTGTTCCAGCTCTCGGTCGCCGCCGAAACGGCTAACGGCCAGAATGGTTGCGCCATGCATCGCGAACAGCAGGGCAGAGCCATAAAGGAATGCGATCGAAAGCGCGTGGAACGGATTGTAGAACAGGTTTCCGTAGGTGATCGAAAACAGGTTGGTCCAATCGAGGTGGCTGAACACGCCGTAGGGGACGCCTTCGGACCAGCTGCCCATGGCAATCGGACGAAAGAAGTTCAGCACAAAGATCAGCCACAACAGTGCCGCAAAGGCCCAGCTGACGTGGTGTCCCATGCCCAGCGCCGTGGCGCGGGTATAGGTGCGGATCCACCATGCGATGCATCCCACCCCAAAGAAGAAGCTGGAAATCAGCCACCAGCCGCCTTCGTCCAGCGGGGCAAAGCCCAGACCATAATCGGCCGACGGCGGGTCCAGCGACAGCCAGAACAGATCGCGCAAGAAGATCCCCGGCGAATAATCCGCCTGATCCCAGAACGCCATGCCGATGATAAAGAACCATGCAGCAAATCCGATGACCGCGACCAGACCGTATGGCCCCAGATGAACCGGGCCGATCTGGGCGTTGCCGAAAATACCCGCCAGCGTCGAAAAGCCCGCCTTCTTGGACCGTTCGAAATCGGTGGTCAGATCGCCTTCGCTGACGCCCATTTCGGGAGGACCCTGAACCTGGACGGCCGTAAAGATGTTTTGATACTCAGGCATGTCTCATTCCTCCTTACAGGTTCACCCACCAGGGCAGTTCGTAATACCAGTCCCACCAGACGATCCATTCCTCGAACCAGATGGTGCCGGAAATCACGATGCAGACGGCCGACCAGAAACCGGCCATCAGCGCCAGGAACAGGCCCAGACGGTGGATGCCCAGCGGCCCGATCGAATAACCGATGAGATCGCGGAAATAGGTGTCTTCGTGATCGGGCGAACGCACGATGTCGCCCTTGCGCGCGGGGTTCATGGCCGACAGGATCAGCGATCCATGCAACGCCAGCGCCAGCGCCGTGATCCAGAAGAAGCTGATCGCGACCATGTGGGCGGGGTTATAGTGGAAGTTGCCGTAGGCATATCCCACGTTGTTGACCCAATCGAGGTGGCTGAAGATGCCGTAGGGAAATCCGTGACCCCAGGCGCCCATCAGGACGGGGCGGATGATGACCAGTGTGACATAGGCGAAAATCGCGACGCCGAATGCGAACGGCACGTGATAGCCGATGCCCAGCTTGCGACAGATTTCGACCTCTCGCATCATCCAGCCGACAAAGGCGAACACGGCGCAGATGGTGATGATCTGCCACAACCCGCCTTCCAGCAGTGGCGCGGCCCCAAGGCCCACCTCCAGGCTGGGTGGATCGATGGAAATCAACCACGGGTTCCAGGTCGGTCCCTGGCTTGCACCGTAGAAAATCAGAATTGTGCCCAAGGCCGAAAAGAAGAAGGTCACGACCCCGAAGAAGCCGACATAAAACGGCCCCACCCAGAAATCGAACAGGTCTCCTCCGACAAGCGTCCCGCCGCGGACGCGGTATTTTCGCTCGAAGCTGAGTTGCGCCATTATGCGTCCCCTCGTTGCGTGACGCGGCCCCCATGGCCGTATCGTTTGTTGTTTACCGAGGGCGGGTCACCCCGCCCTCGGCGAAGTTTCAATGCTTATTCAGCGGCCATTTCGCTACCGAATGCACGGTTGAACCAGTTCGTCTCCGGATTGCTCAGCAGGACGAGGTGAATCATCGCTGCCAGCAGAAAAAGGAAGACGCCCTGTGCCACGAAAACGCGGCGCGGATCGAAAATGAGCCAGATCTTGTAGAACTGTGCCATGATAGGTCTCCTTTAGCTCCAGTTGAACCAGGGCAGTTTGATGTACGTCAGTACGTGAGCGACGACTGCGACCGCGGTAAAGATCGCAAATCCGCTCATGTAGACTGTGTGCAGCTCCTGCGCTTGCTCGTCTGTCAGACCTGTAAAGGACAGGTCAGTTTTATCAGCCATCGTTAGTCTCCAACTTTGAACTGACGCCGCGCACCCCGGCGGCCGGGTCTTACGAGGGCTCCTCCCTCGTGGTATCCGCAAGTCCGGGGACCGGCGAAATTCGAAACGCTAGGCACTGAAGATGTGCGGCGTGATGATGCGGGCCTGGCTCCAGGCGCTGGCGATGGGGCCCTTTTCGGGCAGCTCCATCCGGCGCGCGGCCTTCAGCACCCATGTCAGCAGCGACAGCGGCAGCGTCGCCGCAAAGATCAGCGCGAAATACGCATAATACTCGCGTTTCGGCGGTGCCGTGCGGTCGCGGACCATCTGGTTTGTGGTGAAGTCAGTCATGTCTGTCCTCCTGATTGAAGCGCCGCCACGGTGGTCAGCACCACGCGGTCGTCCCCGTTGTCGCGGGCCGATTTTTCAGCGGCGTCGCGCAATGATTTGGCCGCCGAGATCCGGGTCAGGATCGGATGGCTGGCCACGATTTCATCCAGACGCGCCTGTGCGTCGGCATCCCACGGCAATTGCCGTGTGGTGGTCGGTGTCGCCGGGCCCGCGTCCATGTCGGACCCCAGCGGCAGGATGTGGAACAGGGCATCGAACAGCCCGTTGCAAACCTCTTGCAGCAGGTAGGTCGCGCCCGCATAGCCCATGAACGGCGTGCCGGTGTGCCTGCGGATTGCGGCCCCGGGAAAACTGGCGGGAATGAACGCAGGTGCCGGACCAAACCCGGCCTTCATCTCGGCCATGTACATTTTCTCGTTGATCGAACCCAAGACGATCAGCGGACGTTTGGTGTGCATCATGTGCCGCACCTCGTCGTTGTTCGTCTTTTTCCCGCGCACACGGGACACGGCAAAGGCACAGGGAAACCCCAAATCGGTTTCCAGGTAATTGCGGATACCGCGGGTGTAGGTTTCGTTCGCGACCACGGCGAATTCGCATGTCGCAAAAAAGTCCTGCGTGACCGACCGCCACAGATCCCAGATCGGTTTCAGCGTGGAATGCTTTTCCTGCTCAATAAATGGTTCAGGGTCGAGGCCCAGCAAACCACCCAAAGTGCGCAGAAATTTCGTCGTCTGTTCGATCCCCATGGGGGCTTGCAGATATGGCTTGCCCAGCACCTCGCACAAACCGCGACCGAATTCGCGGTACATGCAAATGTTGACGTCGGCATTCACAAGGTTGCGCATCTCGGCCAGATGGCTGCCCAGTGGCATGACCATGTTGACGTCAGCGCCGATGCCTTCGACCAGACGCCGGATTTCGGCCAGGTCGGACGGCATGTTGAACGTGCCGTACATCGGACCCAGGATGTTGACCCGCGGGGCCGCACCCTCTTCGCGCTTTTTCTCGGGGGGCATACGCCCCTTGGTCTGGCCGAATTCGGTGAACAGCCATGTCATCGCACGGTCCGCCGATTCCCACTGATCCTCGTCAATGGTGCGCGGCAGGAAACGCTGGATATTGGTCCCCTGCGGCGTGACACCGCCCCCGATCATCTCGGCAATGGACCCGGTCACGACAACCGCGGGCAGTGCCGGATCCAACACCTGCCAGGCGCGTTTCATCGCCGCTTCGGTGCCTTCGCCCATCTCGGTCTCACCCAGACCGGTGACGACGATCGGCAGCTCGTGCGGCGGCAACCCGTCTGTGTAATGCAGAACAGAGGTCACAGGCAGGTTTTCACAACCCACAGGACCGTCAATGACAACCTGCAGACCCTTGGTGGCGCAGAACGCGTAGACAGCCCCCCAATACCCGCCTGCCCGGTCATGATCCGTGACTAGCATGGGGCGGCCCTCCGCATCATCTTGCCCGAAATACTCCGGGGTCCGGGGCAGCGCCCCGCGAGGGGTGGGTGGGCGGGCCCACCCACCACATATGAACGGGATGCAGACATCATATCATCTGCTCCGCTTTGGCGGCGCGGGCCTGTTTATCCAGCTTCTTCTGGTGCTGGGCACGAAAATCGGGTCGCAGGTTGGGTGCGCCTTCCCAGACACCGGCTGTGTCGCCATGGCCCACACCCTCGAAAAAGCCCTTCATCCTGGCCATCCGGTCGGTATTGCTCATCGCGGCGGTGACAACCTGTTGCAGGCTGCCCGCCCCGGCAGGCCCCATCAGGGGCCGGGCGGAAATCAGGTTGGTGAAATACAGCGCCGGGATGCCCAGCTCCTTGGCCTTTTGCACGACCGGCGTCGTGCCGATCGCAAGGTCGGGACGCACGCCTTCCATGGCCGACAGATCATCCTCGAGGCTCGCACGGAATTTGACTTTGACGCCCTTCGCCTCCAGCCAGGCTGCATCATCGGCAGACCAGGGCGTCTTGGGGCAAGCCGTGCCCACGTAGGGCACATGTGCGCCGCTTTCGATCAGCAGCCGTGCGACCAGCAATTCAGAGCCCTCATAGCCCGACACCGTGATCGTGCCCTTGACCTGCGCCCCGGACAGAGCGCCCTTGATCGCAGGCAGGAAAGCGTTTTGTGCAGCAGCGATTTTGTCAGCAGCGATACCGTAAGCGTCGCCGATACCCGCCAGCCATGCGGCGGTGCCATCCAGTCCGACTGGTGCAGAACCGACAACCCTGCGGCCGGCGGCCTGAAATTCGCGCACGCTTGCGGTGTAGAACGGATGGATCGCCGCCGCGACGCCACAGTCGAGTGCTGCGTAGAGCTCACGCCATTCACGGGTCGGGACAGTTGGACCGGCAGACAGGCCCATCGGGGCCAGCATGGCACCGATCATCATCGGATCGGCGGGGAACATTTCGCCCAACAGGGCGACGGCGGGCAGATCCGATGCTGCGCGCTCGGGGCGCGCGACGGGTCCGGCCTCTGCCTCGGCACGGGCATAGTTCAGCATCGCCCCTGCGAGAACGTCCTTTGCCTCGGCATGGGTGGGGATGCCGAAACCGGGCACATCGATTCCGATGATGCGCACGCCGTTGATGTCCCTGGGCAGCAACCGCAGCGGCACACCGGACGCGGTCGGCACGCAGAGGTTCGTCACCACGATCGCGTCGTAGCGATCGGGATCTGCCATGTCGTGAACGCTTTCGCGGATGTCCTCGAACAGCTTGCCCGTGACCAGCGATTCAGAATTGAACGGCACATAACCAACAGACCGGCGCGCGCCGTAGAAATGCGACACGAACGTCAGGCCGTAGACGCAGCAGGCAGAACCCGACAGGACCGTCGCCACGCGTTTCATCCGCAAACCGACACGCAGCGACCCGAATGCGGGGCACATCGATTGTGGCTGGTCGTGCGGTCCCTTGGGATAATCGACCGCATATTGGTCGAGAATGTCGGATTGGCCCGCATTGCGCGCGGCGGTGTCCAGTTCGGATTTCGATGCGCACAGACCTGCGTCAGCAGGGGGCTCTGCCCCCGATGCTATCGCATCTCCCCCGGGATATTTTTGACCAGAAGAAGCCGGGGCCGCGGTCACCATGACCGCGCCGGAAGCGTCCTTGCTGACGTGAAATCCCTCACGCATCGTCATAGATGACCTCGAGGCTGTCCTTGATGGCACCATGCTTGCCGCGCATGTCCGTGTCGGTGGCGGGCACCAGTTCATAGTCGCCGCCCGTGTCCTTGCTGTCGAACAGGGCGAGCAGGCCGTCCTGATCCAGCGGCGTCGGGCGGACGGGGGGCGCGATGCCCACGGCCTCTGCCAGGCCCTCGAACATCGGGCCCCACTGCGATTTATGCGTGCCGACAATCTGATAGTTCGCCGATTTCTTGCGCAGATCATCGTCTTGGGGGATGGCGGACAGGACCGGGATATCGACGGCCTTTGCAAAGGCTTGCGCCTCACCGGTGCCATCGTCCTTGTTGATCACGAGGCCCGCGACCCCGACGTTGCCGCCCATCTTGCGGAAATATTCCACTGCAGAGCAGACGTTGTTTGCCACATACAGAGATTGCAGGTCGTTGGACGCCACCAGGATGACCTTTTGCGCCATGTCCCGTGCGATGGGCAGACCAAATCCGCCGCAGACCACGTCGCCGAGAAAATCGAGCAGGACGTAATCGAAATCCCAATCGTGAAAGCCGAGCTTTTCCAGCAGTTCGAACCCGTGGATGATACCGCGGCCACCACAGCCGCGACCGACCTCCGGCCCGCCGAGTTCCATCGCAAACACGCCGCCGCGCTTGAAACAGACGTCACCGATCTTGACCTCTTCGCCGGCCAGTTTCTTCTTTGAAGAGGTTTCGATGATCGTGGGACAGGCCTTGCCGCCGAACAGCAAAGAGGTCGTGTCGGATTTGGGATCGCAGCCGATCAGCAGCACGCGTTTGCCCATTTCGGCCATCATGTGCGACAGGTTCGCCAGCGTGAAGGATTTGCCGATGCCACCCTTGCCGTAGATCGCGATGATCTGCGTCTTGGACGTGGGTTCCCCCTGAGGCACCTCGAGCGTGGCCTCTGCATTGGCCTCGTCGCGCAGGGTGCGATCGTAATCCTTGAGGTTCGGGATTTCGTCTTTCATGCGGCGTTCCAATCGAGGATCATTTTCAGGCAAGCGGTGTCGGTAAAGGCCGTATGATAGGCCTCTGCCGCGTCACGCGCCGGGCGCGTGTGGGTGATGAGGTCGGACAGGTTCAAAAACCCGCCCTCGACCAGGTCGCGGGTGGCGATCATGTCGGAGGCCTGCCATTCGGCGGCGATGCGGATGCGGGCTTCGCGCATGAAAGCCGGGGCAAAGGCGAACTGGATCGGATCGGTATAGAACCCGGCCAGCGTGATCTCGCCGGCCTTGGCCAGCCGACCGATGAGGTCCGGCAGCAGGCTGGCCTGGCCGGACGCGTCGTAGATCGCGTTGTAATCGCGGCGCTGATCGGTGGCGGGATCGAGGACATCATACCCCTGCGCACCACCACGCCGCGCGGGGTCGATGTCCCAGACGGTCGGGGCGGGAGCGCCAGACAGCACGGTCAGACGGGCCAGCAGGCGACCCAGAGTGCCGTGGCCCACAATGAGGTCAGGAGCGGATTTACCAGCGCCCGTCATCGCGTGATAGGCGGTCGCGGCGAGGGCCAGCAAGGCACCGGCAGGCCCGTGGCCTGCGTCCATTTCCGTGACCCGCGCAGCCGGTGTGACCAGTGTCGCTGCAGAGGCCCCGAACAGACCATGCGCATCGCGGTAGCAGGTGGCACCGGGAACAAAGACGGTTGCACCGACAGGCACTGTCGGGTCATGCGATTCGACGACCTCTCCCGTTGCCTCGTAGCCGGGCACCAGCGGGTAGCCCATGCCGGGAAACGGCGGCATCGCACCGGACCAGAACAGCTTTTCGGTTCCGGTGGAAATGCCCGAGTGGCGCACAGCCACGACAACATCCCCGGCAGACGGCGGCGTCAAGGCCACCGATTCGACACCGATACGGCGCGGCTCATGCAAGAGGATGGCGTCAGTATTCACGAAGCTTTCCCACGTTTCCCACAGGATCGTTGCGACCTTGGGGCAACTGTCACTTTAACCTGACGCGGCGTTGTGTCAACCCGGTTAGACATTACATGTGTCAACTTGGGTTTACACCCGTCACGACACCCGTGACGAAGGGCCGCGCGGATCGTGGCATCCGGACATCCCCGAATCCGGCCTGCACCAAGAGGTCTGACACCTGCCCCCGAGACCGCGCCGCACCCGTGCGCATCGCCTGGCAATAGAGCGCAAAATAAGCATCTCCGGCACGCGTCGGGCGCGGGCCCCCGGTCATGGGCTCTGACACGATGATGCGTCCGCCCGGCGGCAGTGCGCCCCGGATCGACCGCAGCAGCGCCACCACCGTATCGTCCGCATGGTCGTAGAGAACCCGCACAAGGGTGATGACATCTGCGCCTTTTGGCAGCGGATCGTCGCGGAATGATCCCGCATGGATTGTCGTGCGCGCCGACAGCCCGGCCTGCGCGAATCTCTGCCGGGCGGCGGGCACGACGGCAGGCAGGTCAAACAGCATCAGCTGTGGCGCAGCGTGCCGCGCACCGACTGCCGTCAGAAACGCACCCGTGCCACCCCCGACATCCATGATGCAGCGCGCGCGCCCCAGATCCACCGCATCCAGCGTATCCTGCGCCACCAGCGACTGACTGTCAGCCATCAGCTGTGAATAGGTCTGCGCCACGGCTGGGTCAGCCGCACCGCCCGCACCAAAGACATAGGGCCAGAAATCCGCGAGCTCTGTGGTCACCTCATCGCGGAAAAAGGCGACCGGGTCCGACAGGTCGCGGTAGAGGACATCGTGGTGCGCGATCATCTGCTGCAACCCCGGCACACCGGCCAGCGCAGCCCCCCGCGTCGTCAGCTGCCACAGGCCGCGCCTCTGCCGCAGCAGACCCAGACTGGCCGCGCCATTCAGCAACAGCGTCATGTTGCGCAGCGGGACCGAGGCACGTTGCGCCAGCGCCGCCGTCGGTGACGGGGCGTCGAGCAATTGCGCCGGTATGTCGAAACGCACAAAGGCCTGCAAAATCTGACTGTGGCAAAACCCGGCGACCAGATCGAACATCGCCTCGCCTTCGCGCCGGACAAGGCGACGCAGCAGCGGAATGCGGGCACAGCGCGCCTGAAACACAGGATCAGCCATCAGGCGGGTCCAGCGCGAGGTCCGCATACCCGGTCGCGCAGGCCGGTCGTCGATCGCCGTCATTCGCCCGGCACGGGTTGTCTGGCGACCGCAGGCACCAACCGGTCAGCATAGGCGCGCACCATGCCCGCCAGCGCCGCCTCTCCGGGGCAGGCCGGGATTGATGCGATGGCACCGCCCAGAACGTCGTCGAACCGCGCCACAGCCCCCCGCACCCCTAGCGCCGCAACGGCGTTCGGCCGTCCGTGCAGATCGTCCTGACCGGCAGGTTTGCCCAGATCAGAGGCGCTGCACAGCGCGTCGCGCAGATCGTCCGCAACCTGAAATGCCTCACCGATCCGGTCGCCCAGTTCTTCCCACGGCTCCGCCTCCTGGCCCGCCGCGATGGCACCCATCGTCGTCGCCGCAATGAACAGCGCACCGGTCTTGGACCGGTGATAGGCCGCGAGGTCGATGGCGTCCTCGCTCTCCCACCCTTGTCCTGCGCAGATGCCGTCCGGCATCCCGGTGCGTGTCGCCAGCGCGTCGATCAATGCAATCGCGCGCGCGGGGTGCTGTGCCGCCGCACGTGCGAGGGTCTGAAACCCCATCACGATCAGGCTGTCACCCGCCAGAACTGCCAGCGGCTCGGAATAGGCGCGATGGACCGACGGCTTGCCCCGGCGGGTGTCGGCATCGTCAAAACAAGGCAGGTCGTCATGCACGAGGCTGGCGCAATGGATCAATTCAAGCGCGGCCGCAGCCGCATCCGCGAGCGACGGCGCATCATCGCCACAGGCGCGCGCGACGGACAAAAGAATCGTGGGCCGGATACGTGCGCCCCCCGGCGCAGTGGCGTAATCCAGCGCCGCAGCAAGCCGCGTGGGTGCCAGCCCGCCCCGCCCGGTTGCGATGGCCCGCTGAATAGCGGTTTCGATCCGTTGGGTCAGTGGCATTGGACGCACTCCGCAGGTTGTCATTTATTTCTGACAGCTTTGTGTAAATCAGACTGGACAGTTTTGGGCCTGCTGTCAACAATGCACCATGACATCGCGCACGACCCCACCCGTCATTGCCATCGTCGGCGCCGGTATCGGCGGGCTGGCCGCAGCATTGCGACTGGCACAGGCCGGCGCACGCGTGACGGTATTCGAGGCGCAACCGACCCCCGGCGGCAAGATGCGCACGATCGCCAGTGCGGCCGGCCCGATCGACGCAGGACCCACCGTGCTGACAATGCGCGGGGTCTTTGACGACCTGTTTGCCGCAGCCGGGTTGCAGCTGGACGACCACGTCACGCTGACGCCGCTGGATACGTTGGCCCGCCACTATTGGCCGGACGGCACGATGCTGGACCTGATGGCCGATCCCAACGACAGCCTGGCGCGGGTGGCCGATGTCTTTGGGCCGCGTGCCGCTGATGAATTGCGCCGGTTTTCGGCCCGTGCGGTGCGGCTCTTTGATGCCTTCGAGGGCCCGATGATGAAAACCGCCGCACCCGGACTGGCCGCCATGGCGGGACGTGTCGCGCGGCAACCGGGCCTTGCGCTTGACATGGCCCCGCATCTCTCACTGGCTGGGCTGGTGCGGCGCAGCTTTGGCGACCCGCGGCTGGCGCAGTTGTTTGCACGCTACGCCACCTATGTGGGCGGCGCGCCGCAGCAGTCACCCGCATTGCTGTCGTTGATCTGGGCGGCAGAGGCACGGGGGGTGTGGACCGTCACGGGCGGCATGCATCAACTGGCCGTAACGCTCGCGCGACTGGCACAAGAGGCGGGGGCAAGGTTTCACTACAACACGCCTGTCCACCGCCTTGCGGCACAAGGCGGCAGGGTCGCCAGACTGGAATACACCGGCGGCACCCTCGACGTGGATGCGGTCTTGTTCAACGGCGACCCGCAGGCCATCGCCCAAGGCCTGCTGGGTCCGGCAACGCGTCCGACCGTCAGACCCGAAAACATCCGGCCGCGCAGCCTGTCCGCCCATGTGGCAAGTTTCGCCGCCACACCTCGGGGCCTGCCACTGGCGCATCACACCGTGCTCTTTGCCGACACGCCCAACGTCGAATTCGATGAGATCGCCAAGGGCCGCACCCCCGCAGATGCCACGCTCTACCTGTGTTCGCAGGACCACGGCCATGTCGCCGCCGATGCGCTGCACCGGTTTGAAATCATCCGCAACGCACCGCCCCTGCCCACCGACAAGAAGGAAGACGACCAATGCAAGACCATGATGTTCGATCGGATGCGGCAGTTCGGCCTGACCTTCAGTCCGGGGCCGGTGACGATCACCGGGCCGCAGGAATTCGCGACGCTGTTTCCGGCCAGCGACGGCGCGTTGTACGGGCGATCCCCGCAGGGGACGATGGCGGCGTTTCAGCGCCCGACCGCGCGCACGACCCTGCCGGGACTGTACCTGTGCGGGGGCGGGGCGCACCCAGGGGCGGGGGTGCCGATGGCCGCACTCTCCGGCCAGCATGCGGCAGAGGCGATGAAACACGACCTGTCTTTGACCTAGAGGTTCCACCCGACGGCTATGCCTGGTGGTATGTCGATGGCGTCAGCCATGACGGCAAACGGGCCGTCAGCGTGATCGGATTTATCGGATCGGTGTTTTCGCCGTGGTACAAATGGTCTGGCCGCCGCGATCCTGCGAACCACTGCTGCATCAATGTCGCCACCTACGGACCCGGTGCCCGGTTCACCATGACCGACCGAGGCCGCGCGGCCTTGCGCACCACTGACGACGCGCTGACCGTCGGCCCTTCATCCATGCATTGGCAGGACGGCAAACTGGAGATTTCCCTCGACGAAATCAGTGGTCCCCCCATCATCAGCCGGGTGCGCGGCACGATCACGCTGACGCCGCAAGCGGTGACCGGGGTGGAATTGCCGCTGACCACGGACGGCGCGCATATCTGGCGCCCCTTTGCGCCCATCGCCGATATTACCGTCGATCTGGAGGCCGATGGCTGGCAATGGGACGGTCATGGCTATTTCGACGCCAATTTCGGCACCCGCGCGCTGGAGGCGGATTTCGATTTCTGGACATGGGGGCGATACCCGACAGCCACCGGAGCCACGTGTTTCTATGATGCGACCCTGCGCGATGGCAGCGGGTTCGAAACCGCAATCGCCTTTGACCGTGATGGCGGTGCGGCCCATGTCGCCGCCCCCCCGCTGACCCCGTTCAAACGGTCCCTGTGGCAGGTGAAACGTGAAACGCGGGCCGATCCCGGTGTCACGCCGAAACAGCGGTTGAACATGCTTGATGCGCCGTTCTATTCGCGCAGCACCGTGGACACCGTGCTGAACGGCGAAGCCGTCACCGGCGTGCACGAGGCGCTGGACCTGACCCGCTACCGGCAACCGCTGCTGAAACCGATGCTGGCCTGTCGGGTGCCGCGCCGCGCGGGCTGGACGTTCTAGCCCAGCGTCACGACAGCACCACCCGCCGCGGCCGCATCCTCTGCATCATGCGTGACCATCAGCACGGGCAGATCGCGGTCGCGCGCGCGGGCAAAGACCAGATCGCGGACCTGCGCGCGCAGCGCTGCATCCAGACGGGAAAACGCTTCGTCCAGCAGCAGGGCACAGGGATCTGACAGCAGCATCCGCATCAAAGCGACCCGCGCCTTTTGCCCCCCCGAGAGCGTTGCGGGATCGCGGTCGGCAAAACCCGCCAGATCGACCTCGGCGAGGGCCGCATCCACCTTGGCGCGGCGCTGGCTACGGCTGCCGCCGGGCCGCAGGCCAAAGGCCAGGTTTTCGCCCACGCTCAGATGGGGAAACAGCAGGTCGTCCTGAAACAGGATACCGATCATGCGTTGGTGCGGTGCGGCGTCCGTCACGTCGCGGCCATCCAGCAGGACGCGCCCGGTGGCGGCAAAGGCAGGGGGAAGCGTGCCGGTGACAAACGACAGCAACGTCGATTTGCCCACACCGGACGGCCCCATGACCGATAGCACCTGCCCCGGCCCGATATGCCAGTCCAGCGACACCATCGGCGCGCCGTTTTTCGAGATGCGGACATCCTGCAGGGTCAGCCCCTTATCCATGTTGCAGTCCTTTGCGGTTGCGCCAGATCAGCGCGGGTATGCCAAGGGCCAGCGCGAATGGCACCAGCGCCGCCGCGGTCTGCATCAGCCCGTAGGTCGCGATGGCCCGTCTGTCCCCACCAGAGGCAAGTGCCACCGCCTCGGTCGTCAGGGTCGATACCCGGCCGCCGCCGATCAGCAGCGTGGGCAGATATTGTCCGACACTGACCGACAGGCCAATGGCCGTGGCCGTCAGCAACGGGCGCAACAGCATCGGCAGGCGCACGCGCCACAGCACCCTGTCGGGCGAGGCCCCCAAGGCCGCCGCAACGGTCGCGTTGCGCACGTCCCATGCGCGAAACGGATCGGCCAGCGACAGGTAGACATAGGGCAAAACGAAGACAAGATGCGCCAGCATGACCGGTGCCTGCCCAGTGTCTGCACCCGCATTCAAGAGCAAGGTCTGAAGCCCCGGCAAAAACGCCGTCTGCGGAATGATCAGCGGCAGATACAGCAACCACATGCCGCGCCGCGTCATACGCAAACCGTGCCGATGCTCGGCCTCCAGACAGCCGATCGTCAGGACCAATGCCACGGCAGTGACGCTGATGGCGATCACGGCGGTCTGCGTCAGTGCGTCGCCCAATCCGGCGGCATGGCGCATCCAGTTTTTCAATGTCAGCGCGTCAGGCATCGCATCGGGGAATCCCCAGAACCCCGCAAACGACCAGACCACCAGCACGGCAATTCCCCCAGCAATCGCAAAGGCCGCGGTCGCTGACAGGCCCAGTGCCGTGGCGGCGATCGCGCGGTCACCGCAAAACCGCCCGCCAGTAGCGATCCAGCGCCGTCCCGCCCAGGCGACGACGCCTTCGGCCAGCCGCCAGACGGCCAGTGCCGCGATCACCAGCGCCAGTTGCAGCAGGGCCCCCGCATTGGCCAGCAGGCGGGCCGCGAAATCCGGCTCTCCCATCCAGCGGACAATCTGCACGGACAGCGGCGGCGGCGTGTTCGGCCCGAGGATCACCGCCACGTCAACAACGCTCATGCCGTAGGCCAGCACGACATAGACCGGCAGACGAATCTGCGCATAGACGCGCGGAAAGACGCATTTCAGCCACCCCGTGACGCGCCCATACCCAAGGGACGCGGCGATCGTGCGGGCGCGAGGCGCGTCGGTCTGCCCCAGTGCTGCCAGTGTCATCAGCAGCAGGAACGGAATTTCCTTGATGACCAGGCCCGCCGTCATGGTCAGACCCCACGTGTCCTGCACGATCAACAGGTCGGGCGGCCGGTCCCACCCGGTCAACCAGGGCGAGGTGGCCCGCGCCACCCAGCCCGAGGGCGCGATCAGGAACGCAAGGCCAAAGGCCGCCGCCGCATGCGGCACCGACAGCAGCGGCGACAGCGCGCGTTCCAGCGCGCGGAACGCCGCCGTGCCGGACCAGCCTGCAACCAACCCCATGACGATGGCCAATGCGATGGCCGTCGTCGTGATCCCTGTTGTCAGCGACAGCGTCACCGCACGCGGCAACCCCGGCCAGTCAAACAGGCCGCGCATCGCCTCCAGCGACGGGCCGGTCAGCCCCGCTGCGGGCAGATGGCCAAAAGCAGGCAGCACGGTGCCATAGAGACCCGCCACCACCGGCCCCAACATTGCAACCAGCGTCAGCGCCGGCAGGACCGGCAACAACCGCCGCCGGGTCACAAGACGACCCGGCATGTGCAAACGCCCCCGAAAGGGGGCGCTGCGATCACCTGAAGCCCTGGCAAAGCCACCGTTACTGCGCGACGCCGTAACGGGTGACCCAGTCATCGGCGATGCGGGTCATCCAGCTGGGATGCGGTTCGGCCTGAACGGTGCCCAGTTCAGCGGGCGACAGCGTGGCCACGCCCAGTTCCAATGCGTCAAAGGCCGCGCGCTGATCGGCGTCCAGTTTGTCCATGTCCAGCACCGTGCCATAGCCCAGCACGTCGGGGTCCTGCGCACGGGCCTGCGCCTCGGGCGACATCAGGAAATTCGCGACGACCATCGCGCCCTCTGCACTACCGGAATTATAGGGGATCGCGACAAAGCTGGCGTTGCCGATGGTGCCCTTGTCCAGAACAAAGGTCCGCACGGTGTCAGGCAGCTCGGAATTTGCGATCGCAGTCGATGCTGCACCCGGCGAAAAGGAAATCGACAGGTCCAGTTCCGCATCCGCGATCAGCGGGAACATGGCCGTGCCGGTCGCGGGATATGCGCGACCTTCGCGCCACAGGGTCGGCGTCAGCGCATAGAGGTAATCCCACAGCGGAGCCGTCACGGTATCGTAATTTTCATCCGTCGCGGGCGATTGCAGTACGCTGGGATCGTCCAGCGTATCGACCAGCACCTGTTTCAGGAACGTGGTGCCCAGAAAATCCGGCGGCTGCGGATAGGTGAACCGGCCGGGGTTGGCGGTGGACCAATCCAGAATGGCCTGCATCGATCCCAGCGGTTCCATGTCGGCACTGTCATAGACGAACACGACCTGCGCCATGGCCCAGGGGGATTCGTAGCCTTCGACGGGGACGGTGAAATCGGTCTGAACGGTCTTGCCGTCGACATCGACATACTGCCAGTTCGGTAGCTGTTCGGCAAAGGGACCGAACAACAGGTCAGCCTCTTTCATCGCGGCGAAATTCGCGCCGTTGATCCAGATCATGTCGATCGCACCGTCGGTGTCGGTGCCGGCCTGCTTTTCGCTGAGCACGCGGGTCACGGCATCGGCGGTATCCGTCAGCTTGACGTGTTCCAGCGTGACGCCGTAATCCTCGGCCACACGCTCTCCGACCCACGCGATAAAGTCATTGGTCGTCGTGGAACCACCCCAGGCATTCCAGAATACGGTCTGCCCCTGTGCGGCAGATGTCACGGCATCCCAGTCGGCGGGGTCAGCCTGCGACCATGCGGGCGTTGCCGCAACAGCCGCGAGTAGAGCGAGATATTTCATGTAGAGGGTCCTTTATCCACAAAGATACGCGACGCGCCGTAAATCCGAAGTCCGGCGGTCAGAAAACACAACATTCCAAACATCCACGCCAGCGCAGGAAACGCTGCCGGGAACATGCAGATGACAACAAAGAACACGATGGTCTCGGTGCCTTCAAGAATGCCATTTGAATAATACAAGGATTTGATCCCTTGTGCGCGGGTTTCCAGGCCGTGTTTTTCGGCCAGGATGGCGTAGCCCAGAAAACTGGTGCCGTTGACATAGAACGCAAACAGCAAGAACGCCCCGGCCAAGGTGTTTTGCGCGGGGTCCAAAACGACAAAGGCGAATGGCACGGCCCCGTAGAACATGAAATCGGCAGCAATATCGAGGTAGCCCCCGAAATCGGTGCCTTTTGTTGCGCGGGCGACAGCCCCGTCCAGACCGTCGGCGATGCGGCTGGCCAACAGCGGGATCAGCGCCAGCAGCGGCGCGCCCAGCGCGATGACCAGTGCCGACAGCACGCCCAGCGCCAGCCCCAGCAAGGTCACACCATTGGCCGTCCAGCCCGCAGCGGCCAGACGCGCGCCTGCGCGGTTCAGCGGCGGGTCGATCAGACGGCGTGCGGCGGCGTCAAACATGGTCGGGGGTCTCCTCTTGGGACAACCTGACGCAGGTCGCGTGGACTGACAACGGACCTGACGCTAACGTGAGGGGCTGCAACGTGGCGGCCTCTAGGCCCCGTGCACGTCGCGGCTGTCGGCGGGGGCCTGATCGCGGTCGAACATGCCATAATCCCGGATCACCCCGGCCACTCGCAGACGGTAATCCGCGAACATGCCGTCGCGCCCGGCCTGCTGGGCACCCCGATGGGCCGTCAGCCTGCGCCAGTCGTCCAGTGCCTTTTCATCCCGAAAGAACGACACCGACAAAAGCTTGTCAGGGTTGGTCAAACTCTGGAACCGCTCGACCGAAATGAAACCGTCGATCTGTTCGACCAAGGGGCGCATCTTTGCGGCCATGGCCAGATAATCGTCCTTTTTGCCGGGCGCGGGCGTGACCTCGAAAATAATGCCGATCATGTGTTTTCCCTTGCGATGCGGGGGCGGCCACGTGCGGTGACACGGATGGTCGCCCCGTAGAATATGTCCGATCCCTCGACCTCGGCGCGATTGATATCACGCACGACAGCGACTTGCGGGTCACTAACCCCGGCATCGGCCGCGCGGGCCGTCACCGTGGCGGTCAAATCCGCGATCAGCGCATCCATCGCAGTATCAGGGTCGCTGTAGGACACCGGACCACCCGACAGATGCGCGACAAACCGACCGCCCCCCGGCGCGCTGACCGTCCCGGTGGCATGCTGCGACACCTGCCCCACCACAGCACCGATGGCATTGGCGACATCGGCGTGTTCCGGCACGATCACCCGGGTGTGCAACGCATCCCCCACCGCGCCATAGTAGCTGGCGGCAGATGCGCCCAGTCCGATCACCGGCACCGCCAGCGACAATTGCGTGGCGATCAGACCATTGTGCCGCGCCAACCCGGCCCGGGTCAGCGGGTGCCGCGCCAGCGCATCCGGTGTGGCATCCCCCCAGGCGCCCGGATCGTCGGCAAAAGCCGCCTGCAGCAGGCAATCCGCCGTCTGTGCCGTGACCTGATCGATGATCCGCCGCGCCAGCGCGCCTGCATCCGCTGCACAGCGGCTGCCATCGCCACGCCTGCGCCGGGCAAAGAGCGTCAACGCCTTTTGGGCAGCGGTCCCATCCCATTGATCGGTCAGGCCCAGCACATGCGCCGCATCCGATGGTGTGACACCCGCCACCATGACCAGCCCGCGTGTGACAAGCCGTGTCAGCGCCGGTGCCTCCATCCGGCTGAGAACGACATCACCGGTGCGGCGCGGCCCCTCCGCCAGGCGGCTCGCGACCAATGCCTCGCGCTTGTCCAGCCCCACGGGTGGGGCCGACCACAGCGGCACGGCAAAGGTGCCGCCATCCAGCGGCGGGCCGATCGCCGTCAGCGCAAGATCCAGCGCCGCGTGCACAAGTGTCGGATGGCTGACGGCCAGCAACGCAATGGGCATCACCCGGCGCGGCCCCAGGCGCAAATCGCCCGACAGCCCGTCTTGCAGATGCACCTCGCTGTCGCCGCCCAGCCCCCAGGTCCGCATCGCGACCGCCTCGACCATGGTGCGGAAACCACCCACCAGTGCACCCTGCGGGTCGATCCGGGGCCGACCGTCGGTCAGCTGGCAGATATCCGTCGTGGTTCCCCCGATGTCGGACACCAGCGCATGGGACGTCTCCGTCAACCATGCAGCACCCGCGGCGGATGCGGCAGGCCCCGAAAGGATCGTCTCGATCGGGCGGCGACGCGCCAGATCAGCCGGGATCAGTGCCCCGTCGCCGCGCACCACCATCAGGCGCGCACCGGTTCCAATCGACGCCAGATGCGCCTCGACCGCATCGATCAGCGACGCGATCATGCCGATCAGTCGGGCGTTCAGCACCGCCGTCAGGGCACGTTTCGGACCACCAAGGGCCGCCGACAGTTCGAACGAACAGGTCACCGGCAGTCCGGTCTGTGCCCGGATCGCATCGCGCACGGCACGTTCATGCGCGGAGTTGCGCGTGGCAAAACGCGCAGCGACGGCGAAACCGGTGACACCTTCCAGCGCCGCGACCTGCGACGACAGCGATTCAAGGTCCAGGGGTGCCACCTCGGTGCCTGCGTGGTCATGTCCACCCGCCAGCGCAATCACCGGATCGCCGTTCAGCGCCGCATCCAGACCGCCGCGCGACAGCTCTGCCGAATCGAACCCGATGAAAACGAGCGCGACGCGCCCGCCCTGCCCTTCGACCAGTGCATTGGTGGCCAGGGTCGTCGACAGCGACACCATGTCGATCTGTGCGGGGGTGACGTCTGCTGCGGCCAGCGCGGCATCAATGGCGGCCGCGACTCCGGTGGACAGATCAGGCCGCGAGGTCAGCGCCTTGGCCCGGCCCAGCACGCGGGTCGCAGCACCGTCCAGAACAGCCGCATCGGTATAGGTCCCGCCCGTATCGATCCCCAGCAAGTGGCCCATGTCACGCTCTCCTTTGCGCGGCCTTGTGCCAAGGATCGACGGCGCTGTCAGCAGCGATGTGTGCAGGGGGCTGTCTGCCCCCGCGGCTGCGCCGCCCCCCGAGGAATATTTCTGACCAGAAGAAGCATGCGACCGGTGCAACCTGTGCTGCCTTTGCACCGGCCGCGTCAGACTGGTGGTGCCGCAGGCGGGACGTCGCACGCGGCCTGCCCGGCCAGCCAGTTGGCCAGCCGTTTTTGCAACTGCCCCGCGACGTCTGGCCAGTGCAGCACCTCTGTCACGGTTGCCAGCCGCCAGAACTGACCCTCGTCGCCGAAGGTGACCCGGGCATCCCCCGGCAACTGCGCCACGAAAAACCAGACCACCCCCCTGTCGGACTGGTCGCAGGTTTGCCAGCGGATGTCGGCAGGTGTCAGGCACAATCCGACCTCCTCCAAGGTTTCGCGCACGATGGTCTGAAACGGTGTTTCGTCCCCTTCGCGGCCGCCACCGGGAAAATCCCAGTGATCGGGATACGCAATGTCGGGTCTGTCGTCGCGGCGGATGACCAGCAACCGATCGCCGATGAACAGGGCGACCTTTGCCCCGTCGAAACCCGTTGTTGTCATGCGCCGTGCCCCTTATCTTGCGGCCATGCCCAGCCTGTGCCGCGACTGCCTGACGACCTTTGACGACGCGCGGCGCTGTCCCGCGTGCCGGTCACCCCGTATCCTGTCGCATCCCGAACTGTTCGATCTGACGATCGCGCACATGGATTGCGACGCATTCTACGCCAGCGTGGAAAAACGTGACAATCCCGCGCTGGCCGACAAACCCGTCATCATCGGGGGCGGCCGGCGGGGCGTCGTGTCGACCGCCTGTTACGTTGCGCGCATCCGTGGCGTGAAATCCGCGATGCCGATGTTTCAGGCGCTGAAACTCTGCCCCGATGCCGTCATCGTGAAACCGCGCTTCGACGCCTATGTCGCCGCATCCCGCGCCATCCGGGCGATGATGGACGACCTGACCCCCGTGATCGAGCCTTTGTCGCTGGACGAGGCGTTTCTCGACATGACGGGCACCGCCCGGCTTCACGGCGCACCGCCTGCCGTGATGCTGGCCGGTCTTGTCAAACGCATGAAAGACGAACTTGGGCTGACTGGTTCCATCGGACTGAGCCACAACAAGTTCCTGGCAAAGGTTGCCAGTGATCTGGACAAACCGCGCGGGTTCTCCGTGATCGGCAAGGCCGAGACCACGGCATTTCTGCGCCCCAAACCCGTGCGGATCATCTGGGGGATCGGTACAGTCGGGCAGGACCAGTTGGCACAGGCCGGCATCCGCACCTTTGACGATCTGCTGCGCTGGGACCGGCGCGACCTTGGTGATCGCTTTGGCGGCATGGGCGACCGGCTGTGGCGGCTGGCGCGCGGCGAGGACGGCAGGCGGATCAGCGCCCACACCCCGGTCAAGGGCCTGAGCAACGAGACCACATTCAACGAGGACACATCAGACCCCGACATCCTGGACGGGCATATCTGGCGCATGGCCGAGAAAGTGTCTGACCGCGCCAAGGCCAAGGAAAAGGCCGGGCGCGTTGTCACGCTGAAGCTGAAACGCGCCGATCACAAGCTGATCACCCGGCGGCAATCGCTGCGGCATCCGACGCAATTGGCCGACACGATCTATCGCACCGCGCGTGGGTTGTTCGACGGGGCCGCACCGCATCCGGCCTACCGTCTGCTGGGGGTCGGCATTTCCGACCTGACAGGCGTGACCGAGGCCGACCGCGAGGGCGACCTGCTGGACCCCGGTGCCGCAAAGCGCACACAGGCCGAGCGCGCCGCCGACAAGATCAGGGCCCGATTCGGAGCAGAGGCAATCATCAAAGGTCGGGCGCTGCGCTGACGCGCCCTGTTATTCCGCGGCCAGCTGCCCGGCCTGCGGTGCACCGATGGCCGCAATCCGGGACAGGACGCCCGTAATCAGCGCCTTGAAATCCTCAAAATCTGGGCGCAGCGTCAGCGTTGTCTCGTCCATGTAGAGCGCACGGTCGACCTCGACCTGGATCGCGTGCTGATGCCGCGACGGGCGGCCATAGGCCTGGGTGATATAGGCCCCGGCAAAGGGGTTGTTGCGCGCGACCCGCAGACCAGCCGCGACAAAGGCAGCCTCGACAGCCTCGACGATGCGGGGCGATGCGGCCGCGCCAAAGCGGTCCCCGATCACGATCTCTGGGCGTGTGCCGTTCTGGCTGGCCTGGTCCAGCGCCTCGTGCGGCATGGAATGACAGTCGATCAGGATGCCCATGCCGAAATCCCGGCGCGATTCGTCCAGCAGAGTCTGCAACCGGTCATGATAGGGACGCCAGTAGGTGCTGATCCGGTCGTGGGCATCTTCGATCGGAATCCTGCCGCTGTAGATTGCACGCCCACCGGCCACCACACGGGGAATCACACCCAGACCAGACGACACGCGGGGGTTCTGACTGATCCGGCGCACCCCGGCGATCAACGCGGGGTCCAATTCCTCTGGCGCACGATTGAGGTCGACATAGGCCCGCGGCGCAAGGGCGGTCAGAAAAGGCGCGCCGAAATCCGGTGCCCGATCCCAGAGCAGATCGACAAAAGCATCCTCTGACGACCGGATTGCCAGCGAATCAAGCCGGCTGGCAGCGAGAAAGGATTCAGGATAGGCCCGCCCACTGTGGGGTGAGGCGAACACCACCGCCGTGGTGCGCCGTTGCGGCAATGCAATGGAATAGGCGTCGGACGGCATCCGTGGCTCCTGTTGAGAGGGAACAGATAGTGCGATTGTCGAAACCTTCAAAAGGCGCTTGATCCCCTCGCGGTCACCTTCTATAGACCGCCTGACCGACGCAAGGGGCTCGCGCCTCTGTGGCCGGAATGGATGATTAGCTCAGCGGTAGAGCACTTCGTTGACATCGAAGGGGTCACTGGTTCGATCCCAGTATCGTCCACCAGAATTCACCGGGCCTCCGCTGGCCCAGACCGTAACCCAAAGGCGCATCGCCGCGCCGCGACGACAAGAAGGAGACTTTCGATGAAAGTTCGCAACTCCCTCCGCTCGCTCAAGCAGCGCCACCGCGATTGCCGCATCGTGCGCCGTAAGGGCCGCGTCTATGTGATCAACAAGACGCAAGGTCGGTTCAAGGCTCGTCAGGGCTGAACCACCCCGATATTTCGGAATGCAAAAGCCGCGCCCGGCAACGGGTCGCGGCTTTTTCTTTGCGTGGCACACTAGCCCAACGGCCGGGACGTGGCCTAGGGTAGCGGCAACGACACGCAACCCACAGGATCATCATGACCCGCTTGATCGCCACATCCGCCATCGCTCTTTGTGCAGCGTCACCATCGTTTGCCCAGGACGCCGCCTGCCCCGCAGTGAGTGGCACCGGCCAATGGATCGGCGGATCGGCGGCAGCCTCAGATATCGCGACGACAGACAGCTACGGCGAACAGATGGCGCTGGTACTGAATGGCAACCGCTATGCCAGCGTCTTCAGCCTCAGCGCGCCGACCGCGACCCGGATCGAGGCGCAGGGCCGCGCCAACGGCGATCCTGTGCTGACGCTGTATGGGCCTGCGGGCGACGAAATCCTGACGGACGACGATTCGGGCGGCAACGGGGCAGCCCGGGCCGAGGTCGATCTGGACCCAGGCACCTACTGCGCCGTGATCACCAGCTACGACGGCGGACCGATGACCGCCTTTGTGCGGATCGGCAGGACCGAGATGGAACCGCTGACCGAAGGGCTGGGCAACACATCTAATCGCGGACCGGATACCGCCAGTGCGGGCTGTCAGGATGCGGTCAATTTCGGAACACTGGCGCCCGGGGGTGCCCCCCTGTCGATCGCCACAGCCGCCGGGGCGACCGGCTACCTCAGCTTTGACCTGACCGAACCGATGCCGGTCACGATCACCGCCGAAAACGAAGACGCGGACCCACTGATCAGCCTCAGCGGCCCTGACGGCACAAACCTGGGCGAAAACGACGATTTCGACGGGCTGAACGCGCGGCTGGACATCGCCGCCCCACTGGCACCCGGCACCTATTGCATTGCTCTGGACGCGCTCAGCGATGAGGCTGCACCGATTGATGTGACCGTCGCGGGCTATGACCCCGAGGCCGCGCTGATGGGGCTCTATGCGCGTGGCGAGGCAGCCCCGCCGCTGGATGGCAGCGTTCAGATCACTGATCTGGGCACGTTGGAAACCGTATTGCGCGCCGATATCGATGTGGGGTCGGACACCCAGTGGTTCCGCCTCGACGTGCCGTCGGCAGGGGTCATGCTGATCGAGGCAAATGCGATCGGCCCAGCGGGTGATCCCTGGCTCGTTGTGTATGACGTGGCAGGCCGCGAGATTGCGCAAAACGACGACACGCCGTCCGGCACAGACGCGCAGGTAATGCCGCGCGTGAACGCCGAAACCTACCTGATCGGTGTGAAACAGGTCGGAGACCGTCAGGGGTTTGTCCGCCTGCTTCTGGAACGGTTTGTGCCCGCCCAGTGATACCGGACGGGCAGTGCGCCGCTAGCGAAAGGCGTCGACCAGCATCTGACTGACCGTCGCCTGATCCAGATACCCGGTTGCACTCAGATTGCGGTCACGCTGATAGCGGCGGATCGCTCTGCGGCTGTCGTCGTCCAGCTGGCCATCAACCCGACCGGGGTCAAGGCCAAGCTGCGACAGCCGCGCCTCGACCAGCTGCAGGCTGATGGCATCCAGTGACAATTGCGCCTCGCGGGCAGCGGCGGCGGCATTGGTTTCGGCAGCCGCACGTGCGCGGCCCAACCTCTCGTTCGCCTCGGCTGCAAACAGACCGTCAGGGAACCGTTCCAAATAGGCGCGCAGATTGCGCTCGCCGCCGGGGACGCCGGTTTCCTGCCAGTATGCCCGGTCACGACGTTCCAGTTCCGCCCGTGCGGCGGCGGCCTCTGCCTCGCGCTGTGTGGCGCGGGTGGTCGCCTGCGCCGACAGCGTCGCGATCTGATCGCGCGTCAGGAAACCATTGGCCGTGATTCCGTTCTGTTCCTGCCAGCCCGTGATCGCGCCCCGCGTCCCCGGTCCAAATATCCCGTCGATGCCGCGGGTGTCGAAACCCATGATCTGCAAATCGCGCTGGATCGCTTGCCGTGCCTCGGACGACAGGCCCAGCGCATTTTCCGCATCACGCAGCGGATTGGGTGGATTGCGCCGCAATTCGGCCAGCCGGGACACGGCATTCGCCGCATTCGCGCCCTGCGGATAGGCGTCCAGATACCGCGCATAGCTGTTTTCGGTGTCGGCAGCGCGGGCCGCCGTCCATGCGGTTTCCTCGCTGTCAGATGTCGCGGCCGTCAGTTCGGGCGGCAGGGTGACACGCTCTGTCGGAACTGCGGCCGCATCGCCGGGGACCAGTGTCAGGCGGTCGGGCACGAAACCGGACAGATCAACGCCGCGGGTCCGGCGTGCGGTGGCAATCACATCGCCTCCGCGCACGGCCAGCGCGTAACGCATCAGGCCTTCGATCGCCTCGGGCGAGCCGCGCACAACCGTGATATTATTCGGTATGTCCAGCGGCCCGACCCCCGCCGACAATCCCGTATCATAATCGGTGTCGGCCCCGGTCTCGCCCAACAGCAACACGGCCTCCTGGGATGCCTGCGCCAGCGCATTCAGCGCCGTCTGAATCAGGATGCCCTGCTGGCCAACCGTAAAATCCTGCGGCGCGGGTGCGTCCTGCCCCATGAACCATGTCAGTGCACCATCTGTCGCGAATTGACCGGACAGCGCCACGACGATCCGGTCTGCATCCTCTGCATCATCCGAAAAGATGCGCGCCTGCGCAAACAGATCATCCACATCGAGGTTGCGACCACCTTTGACGGCAAACCCGTGTTCCCTCAGGGCGGCACCCGCTGCGACCAGACGATCCGCCCGCGACACGTCGGACAGGTCGTCATACTCCGAAATGCCGACCACAAGGGCCGCATCCTTTGCTGCGGCCATCGCCGCGGTGCAGATCAGTGTCGTCACAAGAAGGAATTGCCGCATGTGAGATCCTCTAGGTATCGTAGCTGCGACGGTCCTCGATCACGAGCCCGTCGCGGGGAAGCGTGCCGGGCGCATGAAGCGTGACCGTGCCGCGCAATTTCAGAATATCCGTCACCGCCTTGGACGCCGCTTCGGCGTCAAGGTCCAGCCCTTCGAGCTGGATCGCCATCGTATCGGCGTCACCCTGCCGGTCGGCGATGACGCGCGCCCGATCTGCACCAGTGGCCGTCACCAGTGCCGCGACCTGTTCGGGCCGCACGAACATGCCCTTGATCTTGGTCGTCTGATCGGCGCGGCCCATCCATCCCTTGATACGGGCATTGGTGCGCCCGGTGGCACTGGTGCCGGGCAGGACCGCACTCAGATCACCGGTGGCGAAACGGATCAGCGGATAATCCGGGTTCAGCGTGGTGACGACGACTTCGCCGACCTCGCCCGGTGCGACGGGCGTGCCCGTGCCCGGTGTCACGATCTCGACGATAACGTGTTCGTCCAGGATCATCCCGTCGTCCACCGCGGCCTCATAGGCGATCAGGCCCAGATCAGCGGTGGCATAGCATTGCAGGCAGGTGATCCCGCGATCGGCATAATACTGGCGCAGTTGTGGAAACAGCGCGCCGCCCGACACCGCAGCCTTGGTGATCTTCAGCGCAACACCCATCGCGTCGGCCTTTTCCAGGATCACCTTGAGGTAGTCCGGCGTCCCGGCATAGGCCGTCGCACCCAGCGCATGGGCGGCCATGACCTGCTGCTCGGTCTGACCCGTGCCTGCCGGAATGACCCGCGCACCGACCGCCGCCGCACCGTTTTCGAACATCGTGCCGGCAGGTGTCAGGTGATAGGCGAAACAATTCTGGACAGTGTCACCCGGACCGATACCGCAGGCGTGCAGAAACCGGCCAAAGCGCCACCAGTCAGGCGCATTGCCACCGGGTTCGTAGATCGGGCCAGGCGATTGAAAGACATGGCTGATGTGCGACACCGGAATGCCGCCAAATGGCGGAACTTCGGCCTGCATGCGCCCCAGATCGGATTTGCGCAGCACCGGCAGGCCGGGCAAATCGTCCATTTCGGCGACCACCCCGCCGCTCAGCCATGACGCGTCAGACCCTGCAACGCGGTCAATCTGCGACTTCAGGCCCGCCAGCTGCGCGCGCTCGCGCGTCTGTGCATCGCGGGTTTCAAGATCGTCGAAATAGATGGTCATGGCGGTCACTCCTGTCCGGGGGTTGATGGGGGTCATCCGCGGACACGTGTCATCCCATGGCCGCGGGAGGGCGTTATGCAATATCAGTCATGGGTCATGGGATCGCGGCGATGGACGGCTGGCAGCAGCCGACCCCGCCTCAGGCCAGCCAGCGCTTGCGCCGCCGGTAGCTGCGCACATCACGAAAGCTCTTGCGGCCTTCGTCGGACATGCCGAGGTAGAACTCCTTGACGTCCGGGTTTTCGCGCAGTTCCGCTGCCGGTCCCTCCATCACGACGCGACCGGACTCGAGGATATAACCGTGATGCGCAAACCGCAGGGCCACATTGGTGTTCTGTTCCGCCAGCAGGAACGACACGCCCTCCCGCTCGTTCAGATCCTTCACGATGCCGAAAATCTCTTCGACCAGCTGCGGGGCAAGACCCATCGACGGCTCATCCAGCAGGATCGTCTCGGGCCGCGACATCAGCGCGCGCCCGATGGCGCACATCTGCTGTTCCCCACCCGAGGTATAGCCCGCCTGGGATTTGCGCCTCTCGCGCAGGCGCGGGAAATAATTGTAGACCATCTCGAGGTCGGCACTGACAGCGCCGGACCCGTCGCGGCGCGTATAGGCACCGGTCATCAGGTTTTCCTCGATGGTCAGATGTTCGAAACAATGCCGGCCTTCCATGACCTGGATCACGCCGCGCTGCACCAGATCAGTGGGTGTCAGGTCCTGCACGCGGTCACCGCGATACTTGATCGACCCTTTTGTCACCTCGCCACGTTCGGATTGCAGCAGGTTGGAAATCGCCTTGAGCGTGGTGGTCTTGCCCGCACCATTGCCCCCCAGAAGGGCCGTGATGCCCCCCTTGGGCACCTTCAGCGACACGCCCTTCAACACGAGGATCACGTGATTGTAGATCACCTCGATATTGTTGACCTCCAGCAAGGTCTCGGTCGCGGTCTCGGTGGTGTCCAGCATGGCGCGGTGTCCCCTGCATCATCTTGCCAAAAATACTCAGAATCGGGCGGCCCCGGCAGGGGCCGCCCGACATCAGGCTTACAAACAGCCCGGCGTGATGTTGTTTTCTGCCGCAAAGGCCATCGCGTCCTCGGTGATCAGCGGATCGATGACGCTGTCGTCGGGGGCGATGAAATCGGTCAGCGGCACGAACACACCGTCAGCGGCGTTCCACTGTTGCACCAGACCTTCACCCGAACCGCCGTGGTTCTGACAGTTCACGCTGAATTCCGGCCCGATTCCGCCCATGCCCAGCTCGGTCATGCGCGCCTCGGTGATTTCCAACGCTTCCATGCCGTCGCGCATCATCGCAGGCGTGATGTCGGACACGCCGTGGATTTCCTGCGCCTTGGCTATGGCCTCGGCCGCCAGCATGGCCGCATACATGCCGCGCACGTACAGCACCTTGCCCAGGTTGTCGCCCGCACCAGCCGCAAGGCCGGCATCCACGACCAGCGTCTGGATCTCATCCAGCACCGGATAATCCTGGATACGGTTCATGTTCAGCGATTTGTAGCCATCAGCCGCAGCACCCGCGGGTGTCACGTCATGTTCGGCACCCGCCCACCAGTTACCGATGAAGTTCTCCATCGGGAAGCCGACGTTCGCTGCCTCTTGAACCGCGACCTGGTTCATCACGCCCCAGCCCCACATGACAACATAGTCGGGACGCTCGCGGCGGATCTGCAACCACTGCGACTTCTGCTCCTGACCGGGATGATCGACGGCCAGCGTGCTCAAGGTGAACCCGTGCTTGGCCGACAGCTCTTCGAGGGTGCGGATCGGCTCCTTGCCGTAGGCACTGTTGTGATAGACCAGCGCGATGGTCTTGCCGGACAGATCGCCACCGTTCTCGTCCAGCAGGTAGTTCACCGCAACGGATGCCGCGTCCCAGTAGTTGCCGGGATAGTTGAACACCCAGTTGAACACCTCGCCTTCGGCCGCAGACGTGCGGCCATAGCCCATCGTATGGATCGGAATACCGTCCGCCGTTGCCTTGGGGATCAGCTGATAGGTGATGCCAGTGGACAGCGGCTGATACACCAGCGCGCCTTCGCCCTTGGTTGCCTCGTAGCATTCCACCCCTTTTTCGGTGTTATAGCCGGTCTCGCATTCCACGATTCGGACAGGCTCGCCGCCGATGCCGCCATCACGCGCATTCAGCAGGGCAAAGTAGTCCTGATACCCGTCCGAGAACGGAATACCGCCCGCCGCATAGGGACCGGTGCGATAGGACAGGTCGGGGATGACCAGTTCTGCCGCCGCGGTATTGGCCGCCATCAGACCCGCGATGGCCGCGGCCGAAAATGTCGTAAACTTCATTGTCTTCCTCCCAGTTGTGAAATGCCGGGCTTTGCCCCGGTCTTTCGATAAACCCGCGCCTCCTCGCACGAGCCTAATACGGAAACGGCCAAAGCCGCAGCTTCTCCTTGATGTGGCGCCACATCTGCGCCAGCCCGTGCGGTTCCTTGATCAGGAAAAACATGATCAGTGCACCGACCACGACCAATTGCAGGTGGCTGACGATCTGTGTGGGCCAGCCCAGCACATCGACGCCCAGCACCTTGAGCGCGACAGGCAACAGCACCAGGAACGCCGCCCCGGCAAAGCTGCCGAACAGGCTGCCAAGGCCGCCGATGATGCACATGAACAGCACGAGGAACGACTTGTTGATGCCGAATGCCTCGCCGACCTCGACGGCCCCAAGGTAGACCGCAAAGAATAGCGCGCCGGAAATACCGATGAAAAACGATGACACGGCAAAGGCCGTCAGCTTGGCCTTCAGCGGATCAACCCCGATGATTTCAGCGGCGATGTCCATGTCCCGGATCGCCATCCACGACCGACCCACCGTGCCGCGCGTCAGGTTGCGCGCCAACAGCGCGCAGCCGGTCACGAACAGCAGGCAGATCAGGTATTGTGCCGCCGGTGTCGTGTTGGCCCCCGTCACGGCATGTCCGAACACGAACCGTTCCGGCGCATTGATCTGACCCGAGGCCGAATAGTTGTAGAACCAGGACACCTTGTTGAACAACCAAACGAGGAAAAACTGCGCCGCCAGTGTCGCCACCGCCAGGTAGAACCCCTTGATCCGCAGGCTGGGCAGGCCAAAAGCCGCGCCCACTAAGGCCGTGATGCCACCCGCCAGCATGATGTGAACCAGCATCGACACGTCCGGAAAGGACGTCATCAGCTTGTAGCAGGCGTAGGCACCGACGGCCATGAAACCGCCTGTGCCCAGGCTGACCTGTCCGCAATAGCCCGTCAGGATGTTCAACCCGATCGCCGCAATCGCATAAATCAGGAACGGCACAAGGATGGCGTTCGCCCAATAGTCATTGATCACGAACGGGATCACCAGCCAGGCCACCGCCAGCACCGCCCAATACCGCCAGCGGTCGAATGCGATGGGAAAGGTCTGGCTGTCGGCCTTGTACGTCGTCTTGAAATCGCCTGCTTCGCGGTACAGCATCTATTCGTCGCCCTTTTTGTAACGCAAGAACCCGACCTTGCCGTAAAATGCCCCCGCCGCCGCACCGGTCAGCAACAGCAACGATTGTTCCTGGATCGCCAGCACCGAAAACAGCGCACAGGTCGCGGCTCCACAAACCGCCGTAATCAGCCCGGCGCGCGCGGTCTTGATTTCGTTAAACCCTTTCAATGATCTTCTCCCCGAACAGGCCCTGCGGTCGGAACACGAGAAAGATCAGCGCCAGCACATAGGCAAACCAGTTTTCCGTCGCCCCGCCGATCATCGGACCGATCATGTATTCGAACAGTTTCTCACCGACCCCGATGATCAGGCCGCCGACAATGGCACCCGGGATGGATGTGAAGCCACCCAGCATCAGCACCGGCAGCGCCTTGAGCGCGATCAACGACAGCGAAAACTGCACGCCGGACTTTGCACCCCACATCACGCCAGCCACCAGTGCGACCAGACCCGCCAGCGACCAGACCAGCACCCAGATATAGTTCAGTGAAATCCCGACACTTAGCGCTGCCTGATGATCATCCGCCACGGCACGCATGGCGCGGCCCTGCTTGGTGTATTGCGCAAACCCGATCAGGGCCGCGACCAGCACGATGGCGACCAGCGTGGCGACCATGTCCAGTTTGTCGATGAAGAATCCGTAGAAATCATCGCCACCCAGCCCGGCGGTCAGATCCTCGACGAACAGCGAACCGCCCTGCGGCAGGCCGACTGCCAGCGTCTTGATGTCGGACCCCCACATCAGATCGCCCACACCTTCGAGGAAATAGGCCAGACCGATGGTGGCCATGAACAGAATGATCGGTTCCTGACCGACCAGATGCCGAAACACAAAGGTATGCACCGCCCAGGCAAAGAATATCATCACCCCCAGCGTCACCAGAATTGCCGCGAACGCCGGGACGGTCCAGCCAAAGTGATGGATTTCCGTGCCGAATACGGCGTTGATCAGGTGGCTGAACGGCACCTGGCCCTCCATCACACCGACCAGTGTCAGGGCCGCAAACAGGGCCATCACACCTTGTGCATAGTTGAAAATGCCGGACGCCTTGAAGATCAGCACAAACCCAAGGGCCACCAGCGCATACATGACGCCCGCCATGAGGCCGTTGATCACGACCTCGATCCCGTACAGAAAATCAGCTGACATATGCGTGCTCCTTAGTCATGGGCGACCCCCAGATAGGCGTCGATGACATCCTGGTTGTTGCGGACCTCTGACGGGGTGCCGTCACCGATTTTCCGGCCGTAATCCATCACGACGACCCGGTCGGAAATATCCATGACCACGCCCATGTCGTGTTCGATCAGCGCCACGGTCGTGCCGAATTCGTCATTCACATCCAGGATATAGCGGCTCATGTCCTCTTTCTCCTCGACGTTCATGCCCGCCATCGGTTCGTCCAACAGCAGCAACTTCGGCTCTGCCGCCAAGGCACGGGCCAGTTCCACCCGCTTTTTGAGGCCATAAGGCAGACGGCTGACCGGTGTCTTGCGGATGGCCTGGATCTCCAGAAAATCGATGATCCGTTCCACCGCCTCACGGTTCTCGGTCTCTTCGCGCTCGGCCTTGCCCATCCACAGGGCCTGCGCCAGCATCCCCGATTTCATGTGGGTCAAACGGCCGGTCATGATGTTGTCCAGGACGCTCATCCCTTCGAACAAGGCGATGTTCTGGAATGTGCGGGCGATGCCCTGCCGCGCCACCTGGTAGGGTTTCATCGGCGGGCGCTTTTCGCCCCGGAACCAGACTTCGCCTTCCTGGGGGTGATAGAAACCCGAAATGACGTTCAGCATCGACGATTTGCCAGCGCCGTTGGGGCCGATGATCGCGCGGATTTCACCCTCGCGGATGTCGAAACTGATGTCCTTGATCGCCTCGACACCGCCGAACCGCAGGGTGATGCCGCGCATGTCCATCATCACGCCGCCGATGGTGCGCCCGTCCTCGGTGACGTAACTGTCAACGGTATCCTTCATGCATCTCCCCTTTCACGGGATGGCGGGCGGGGCACCTTTTGCGCCTGCGCAAAACAGCGTCGTCCCGTCATTCCGCAGCCATCCGCGCCGCGTTCACGACGACCGCGTCGCGGATATCCAGCGTCGCGCGCAGCTTGCCCTTGCGTCCGTCCTCATAGGTGACCTCTGTTTCGGTCGCGATGGTGTCCGACCCGTCATAGAGCGCGGTCACCAGGTCATTGAACTTGTCACCCACCACCGCACGACGCACCTTGCGCGTGCGGGTCATCTCGCCGTCGTCGGCGTCCAGCTCTTTGTGCAACACCAGAAACCGGTGAATCTGGCAGGCCGCCAGCATCGGGTCCTGTGCCACGCTGGCGTTGACCGCGTTCACGTGATCCGCAACCTGATCCAGCACGCGCGGATGTTGCGACAATTCCTGATAGGACGAATAGGCGATATTGTTGCGTTCGGCCCAGTTGCCCACGGCATTGAGGTCGATGTTGATGAAGGCCACACAACGGTCACGGCCCGCGCCGAACACCACCGCCTCGAGGATGTTGGGATAGAACTTCAACTTGTTCTCGACGTATTTGGGCGCGAACATCGCGCCATCAGCCATTTTGCCCACGTCCTTGGCCCGGTCGATGATCCGCAGATGGCCACTGCCTTCTTCGATAAAACCGGCGTCGCCCGTGGCGACCCAGCCGTCCGGGTCCTTTGTCGATGCGGTGCTTTCGGGGTTCTTGTAGTAGGCCTCGAACGTGCCGGGCGAGCGATAGAACACCTCTCCCCGGTCGTCGATCCGCAGCTCGACCCCCGGTGAGGGCACGCCGACCGTGTCGGATCGTACCTCGCCGTCGGGTTGCTGGGTGATGAAAACCGTCGCCTCTGTCTGGCCATAGAGCTGCTTGAGGTTGATCCCCAGCGACCGGTAGAAATCGAAAATTTCCGGCCCGATCGCCTCGCCTGCGGTGTAGCCCACGCGCACGCGGCTCAGGCCCAACGTGTTTTTCAACGGGCCGTAGACCAGCAGATCGCCCAAACGGTAGCGAATCCGGTCCAGCAGGCCCACCGGCTTGCGATCCAGCAGATCGGGCCCCACGCGCCGCGCCAGCGCCATGTAGTGATCAAACATCGCCTTCTTGATGCGGCCCGCGTCCTCCATCCGGATCATCACGGTCGTCAGCTGGGTTTCGAACACCCGCGGCGGAGCAAAGAAATAGGTCGGACCGATCTCGCGCAGGTCGGTCAACATGGTGTCCGGGCTTTCGGGGCAATTCACGCAGAATCCAGTCCACATCGCCTGCCCGATGGAAAAGATGAAATCCCCCACCCAGGCCATGGGCAGATAGGCCAGCACCTCGTCACCGGCACGCAGCCGGTCAAATTCTGCCGAATTGCGCGAGGTCGCGATGACATTGCGGTTCGACAGAACCACCCCCTTGGGACGGCCAGTCGTCCCAGAGGTATAAAGCATGACACAGGTATCATCGAGGGTGCGCGCCTGCGTCAACGCCTCCATCTCGGCGCGGCGGGCGCTGGCGCGGCCAGCGGCCTGCGTGTCGGCAAAGCTGGACATTGCCGTATGGTCATAACGTCGCAGCCCCCGTCCATCGACGTAAATCACGTGCTTCAGGGTCATGTTGCCGGCCTGCGCGTCGATCAGCTTGTCGACCATTTCCTGATCGCCGACCACGGCGAACCGCGCACCCGCGTGATCCAGCGCGTAGGCGATCTCTTCGACGGCGGCATCCTGATACAGCGGGACGGGAATGCAGCCGATCTTTTGCGCGGCCACCATCGCCCAATACAGCGCCGGACGGTTGCGCCCCGTGATCGCGATATGGTCGCCGACCTGCGCGCCCAATTCCAGCAGACCCAGCGCAAAAGCATCTATTTCCTCGGCGGCCTGCGCCCAGGTCCAGCTCTGCCAGATGCCGAATTCCTTTTCGCGGTACGCCGGCTTGTCGCCGTGGCGCGCGACATTGCGCGCCAGCAAATGCGGAATGGACCGTGCATCGTCGCCAATGGCACCGCTGTTCATATCGGTAATCCTCCCCTCGACATGGCCCACCGGACCAATGGGCCGCACCTCCTCAAGCGGACCCATGCTTCATCTTGGATAAGAACGACCGTCGCGGTCAAATTCTTTTTTTGAACACTTGTTCAATTAAGTGGCATTTTCACGAAAAAGGGCGGTGGCTTGCGCCACCGCCCTCGCTTCACTGACAGTCTTCGGGAATGCAATCCGAGTGAGATCAGTTGAAGTTGTAGACGACCGAAACACCCAGGGTGTTGTTCGCATCCGAAAAGCTGCTGTCGGATTCGTCGTTGTAGATCGTGGTCAGCGACGTGCGCAGCGCCAGCGCGTTCGTCATGGACACGTTCAGCGCCAGTTCGTTCTGGATCTGCGCGTTCGCATCCGAGAAGATGACGTCGGTATCGTTCGTCAGATAGGACGTTTCGGACAGCGAACGGTAGTAGTTCGACGACACGGAACCTGCGACTTCACGCACGTCTTCGCCGTTGACCTGCTCTGCGTAGCGGTAGCCCGGACCAGCCTGGATCGACCACTGCGAGGTTGCGTCGTTCAGGATGCGGTAACCCACACCGGCACCGGCAAAGATATCGGTGTCATAGGAATCTGCATCCGTCACAGCCGAATCCAGCAGCACGTCCAGCTTGCCGTAGGCAAAGAAGGCACCCGACAGGTCGCGGCGGTAGTCGGCACCAGCCAGCAGGCGGTTCGTTGTCTCGTCACCGTTGTCGGACGCGTAGTCGTACTTGGCCGACACGTCGATGCCGTTCACGCCGTCAAAAGTGCCGTAACGCAGGCCGACGCCGACGTTCGAGTTGTCGTCGTTGTCGTTGCTGTTGGCTGTGGCGCGCAGTGCGACAGAACCGTAGGACCCGACGATGCGGCCTTCGTTGCCGAACTGGTTGAAATCACGCTCGGCATCCTCGGCGATCTGCTCTTGCAGGTCATCGACGGCGTCGACTGCGGCGTCTTCGTTTGCAAAGACGGTGGTCTGCGCAGCAGCGGCACCAGCAATCATGGATGCGGTCGCGGCAGCTACGAAAATATTCAATGTTTTCATGGTCTCTTTCCTTGTGTCCCGCTGTGTGCGGTGTCGGGGTTAAATGCCCACGCGCGACAAAAGTTCGAGACCCACCCGGCCATTTGGACACGGCTACGGGGCACCTGTTTCATCACAGCCACACCCCACAATCGCGTGATATTTTTTACTAATAAAAACAAATTATTACAGGAAACACAGAAACGTGTTCACGCGAACCGGGCAGGTTTCGACTTTGTGATGGAACTAAAACACGCCTTCTGGTTACCCGGCCGCCTGTGACGCCTTTTCGACGCGCACGGCCGCGTATTTGAATTCGGGGATCTTGCCGTCGGGATCGATCGCGGGATTCGTCAGCAGGTTGGCCGCCGCTTCGACATAGGCAAATGGCAAAAACACCATGTCGCGGGCCACCGCCCGATCCGCACGTGCCATGACGGTGATACGGCCGCGACGGGTGGACAGGGTCACATATCCGCCGGCCTCGACCCCCAGATCGCGCAACGTATGCGGATGCAAGGAACAGTTCGCCTGCGGTTCCACCGCATCAAGCACCGTCGCGCGGCGGGTCATTGCCCCCGTATGCCAATGTTCCAACTGCCGTCCGGTGGTCAGAACCATGGGATATTCCGCATCCGGCTGTTCGTCCGGCGCGATCACATCCGCAGGGGTGAATCGCGCACGACCGCCTTCACGGGGAAATCCATCGGCAAACAGGATTGGCTGGCCGGGGTCGTCCGGACCGCTGGTCGGATATGTGACGGCCTCGTTTTCCAGCCGTTCCCAACTGATGTGGTTCAATGACGGCATTGTGCTGGCCATTTCGGCATAGACGTCGCGCGGGTGGGTATAGGTCCAGTCCAGCCCCAGCCGCTGGCCCATGTCGATCAGGATGCGCCAATCCTCGCGCGCCTCGCCCGGTGGCGGGACGGCGGGACGCCCCATCTGCACCTGACGGTTGGTGTTGGTCACTGTCCCGGTTTTTTCGGCAAAGGCCGAGGCAGGCAGGATCACATCCGCGAAATTCGCGGTTTCGGTCAGGAAAATGTCCTGCACCACCAGATGATCCAGCATCGCCAGACCGGCACGGGCGTGGTCCAGATCCGGGTCTGACATGGCCGGGTTTTCGCCTTGGATGAACATGCCCTTGATATGGCCGTCGTGGATGCCTTGCAGGATTTCCGTCACGGTCAGGCCCTTTTCAGCGGCAACGGTGCCAGCACCCCACAGCGCGTCGAAACTGGCGCGCACCTCGGCGCTGGTGACCGACTGGTAATCCGGCAGATACATCGGAATAAGACCTGCATCAGACGCACCCTGCACGTTGTTCTGACCGCGCAACGGATGCAGCCCGGTGCCGGGTCGGCCGATCTGCCCCGTCATCAGCGCGAGCGAGATCAGGCAACGCGAATTGTCGGTGCCATAGGTGTGTTGGCTGATGCCCATGCCCCAAAAGATCATCGCCGATTGCGCCCCGGCAAAGGTCCGCGCCACATCGCGCAGCGCATCGGCGTCGATGCCGCAGATCTCTGACATCGCCTCTGGCGTGAACCGTTTCAGGTGTTCGCGCTCTGCGTCCCAGTTTTCGGTATAGCCGTCGATATATTGCGCATCGAACAGCCCTTCGGTGACGATCACGTTGCAGATGGCGTTCAGCATCGCGACATCGGTGCCCGGTTTGAACTGCAACATGTGCGATGCGTGCCGTTTCAACGCCTGACCGCGCGGGTCCATCACGATCAGCTTGCCGCCGCGCGCTGCGAACTGCTTGAAATAGGTGGCCGCGACGGGATGGTTTTCGACAGGGTTCGCCCCGATCACGATCGCCACGTCAGCGTTTTCAATCTCGTTGAACGTCGCGGTGACGCCGCCAGAGCCTACGTTTTCCATCAGCGCCGCAACGGATGACGCATGGCACAGCCGCGTGCAGTGATCGACGTTGTTGTGGCCGAACCCCTGCCGGATCAGTTTCTGGAACAGATAGGCTTCTTCGTTGCTGCATTTCGCAGACCCAAAGCCCGCGACGCTCTGCCCGCCGTGGCTGTCGCGCAGCGCGGACAGCCCGCCCGCCGCACGGTCCATCGCCTCTTCCCAGGTCGCCTCGCGGAACACGTCGCGGTAATTGCCGGGATCGACGTTCATCCCCTTGGCAGGCGCATCATCGCGACGGATCAGCGGTTTCGTCAGACGATGCGGGTGGTTGATGTAATCGAACCCGAAACGCCCCTTGACGCACAGCCGGTTCTGGTTGGCAGGACCGTCGAGCCCTTCGACATATTTGATCTTGCCGTCCTTGACCTTGAGGCTGATCTGGCAGCCGACCCCGCAAAACGGGCAGACGCTGACGACCTCCTTGTCAAAATCCTTGCGGTCACCGACCTGGGCGGTATCGACGACGCTGGCCTCCATCAGGGCACCGGTCGGGCAGGCCTGCACACATTCCCCGCAGGCCACACAGGTGCTGTCCCCCATCGGGTCGTCCATGTCGAAGACCGGATAGGCGTCATGCCCACGCCAGGCCATGCCGATCACGTCGTTGACCTGCACCTCGCGGCAGGCGCGGACACACAGGTTGCACTGGATACAGGCATCCAGATTCACGCGCATCGCCACATGGCTGTCATCCAGCAGCGGCACGTGATCCAGATCCTTGGCCGGGAACCGCGACGTGGTCACGCCCTCGGCCTGCGCCATGTCCCACAGGTGGCTGGATCTGTCGTGTGCCACATCCTGCGCAGGCTGATCGGCGACCAGCAGTTCCATCACCATGCGCCGGGCCTGCCGTTCGCGCGGCTGATCAGTCGTGACGACCATACCCTCGGTCGGCGTGCGCAGGCAGGACGCCACAAGGTTTTTTTCCCCGTCAACGGCCACCATGCAGGCCCGACAATTGCCGTCCGGGCGGTAACTGGCGGCATCCTTGAAACACAGGTGCGGGATCACCAAACCGCGGCCATGCGCGACTTCCCAGATGGTCTGACCGGCGGCGGCCTCGACCCGCTGGCCATCGAGGGTAAAGGTGATCGTATCAGTCATCGGGTCGCTCCATCGGTGTTGAACCGACCCTAGCGCGTGGATCGCACCCCGTCACATGACACAGACGACAGATTGCCGATTTTTTGCGCCAGTTTGCCCTATTGGGTCGGATAATCCCGCACGAACGCCCAGGTGTCACCCTCTGACAGATCGGGGTCATAGGCATAGCCACCGCTGTTGAACCCTTTGACATCGTCGATTGCAGTCAGACGGTTTTCCACCACGTAACGCGCCATCGCACCGCGCGCGCGTTTCGCGAAAAAGCTGACCATGCGCGGGCGGTCGTCCTTTACCTCAAGGAACTTGGGCGTGATGACCCGCAGTTTCAGTGCGGGCGTCTGGGCTGCATTGAAATATTCCTGACTGGCGCAATTCAGCAGCGCATCGGTGCCACGTTCGTCCGCACGGGCATTCAGTGCCTTGGCAATCGTATCGCCCCAGTAATCATAGAGGTTCGCGCCACGCCGCGTTTTCAGCCGACTGCCCATTTCCAGCCGGTAGGGCTGGATCGCATCCAGCGGGCGCAACACACCGTACAGACCAGACAGAATGCACAGGCATTCCTGCGCAAAGGCCAGATCGTCCTGTGACAGCGTTTTCGCCTCTAGCCCCTGATAGGTGTCACCATCGAACGCCAGCGCCGCGGGTTTCACCGCATCCGCTGCCGGGTCGTCGGCAAAGGCCTTGAACCGGTCACGGTTCAACCGCGCAAGGTCGTCCGAAATGCTCATCAGTTTGCGCAGATCGCCCAACGTCTGGCCGCGCATCGTCTTGGCCAGCCGCACGGCGTCGGCCTGAAACGCAGGTTGCGTCGGGGTGACATCGACGGGATCAAGGTTGAGCGATTTGGCGGGCGAGAGCGTGACGAGCATGGGACCTCCGGACAGTGTGCGCGACGTTGTAGCATCCCAGCCACCGGGCGCCACCCGGCGGCGTGTCGCATCCTACCGCGCCGTCAGGATCGCCACGTAATCCCGCAGCAGCGCGGTGCGGCGAGGGCGGAAACTTTCGTCTGTTGCCGAAACATCCTGAATGCGGTCCGCCATGAACTTGCGAAAGTCCTGCCGGAGAACACACCACGCCAGGATCATGACCCCGCGATCAACATAGACGGTCGCAAGCGGCAGGATACGCCGGTCTGACGGGGTGCCTGTCGCGTCCACATAGCTGATCCTGACCGCCGTTTCGTCCCAGATCGCCGCCCGGATCAACGACAGGTCAGCCAGTGGTGCGGCAGGTCGTTCCGCGCGCCGCACCATCACGGCAGCATGCTGCGCCTGGCGTTGCTGGCGGTCGGGCAACGCGGCGATGATCTTGCCAAGTGCTGTTTCCGCAGCCTGCGCCAGCGCACGGTCACCGCGGTGCGGCACCTCTGCCAGTCCCAGCAACAGCGCCTCGATTTCCTCGCGGGTAAAGGTCTGGGGTGGCAAGGCCGAATCCTCGGTCAGGGTATAGCCATAGCCCGGCGCACCATCAATCAGGGCACCACCCGCGCGCAGAGTGTCGATATCACGATACAGCGTGCGCTCAGAAACCCCCGTTTCATCGGCCAGCCGCGCGGCAGTCACCGGCTGCGGCAGACGCCGCAGGGTATCGAGCAGGCGAAACAAGCGATCGGTGCGGGCCATGAACATCCTGACGGAAACTGGCAGGAGTGTTCCCCTATTCAGGCTGCATCGCAACCCTGAAAGGAAAAACCGATGTTGACCCTCTATCATGCCCCCTACACCCGTTCCTCTGGAATCATCCAACTGCTGATCGAACTGAATGCGCTGGACCAAGTGAATGTGCGCGTCGTGGACGTCGCCCGCCAGGACGGCGCAGGTGCCACCGATCCCGCCAATCCGCATCCCGAAGGCAAGGTCCCCCTGCTGGTCCACGATGGCGTCACGATCCGCGAACGCGGCGCGATTATCCAGTATTTGACGGAACTGTTCCCCAGCGCACTGGCTCCAGCACCGGGTGACCCTGCACGCGGCGCGTATCTGTCCTGGCTGGCCTACTATGGCGCCGTGATCGAGCCGATAATGGTCACGACGCTGCTGGGTCTGGATCACCCCGGTCTGCATGCCAATTTCCGTGGCAAGGCCGAGATGAGCGATGCACTTATCAACGCGCTCACCGACCAGCCCTATCTGTTGGGTGACAGGTTCACCGCCGTGGACCTGCTGGTCAGCTCGCCTTTTGACTGGTTGCCGTCCTTTGCGCCGACGGAACAGGTCGTGCAGGACTGGCTGGCGCGCTGCACAGATCGGTCAGCCTATCGCGCGGCCCAGGAATATGATGCCCGCCTGATGCCCGGCACCAAGGCGGGTTAATCCACACCCTCGGCCAGGACCGCCAGGAAGGCGGTACCAAACCGCTGCGCATGGCGTTCGCCGATCAGCCGGGCCAGCGCATCCGCATCGGGGCTGCGCAGCTGTGCCACCTTGGCCAGTTGCGCAGCCGTGCAGGACATCGGCTTGTCCGCACCGTCCGGGCCGCGTTGCAGGTCAGCCTGCACGGCCAGCAACCGGTCATAGACCGCGCCCTCTGCCCGCCCGGCCAGTTTCATCCGCGCGGGGTGCACCTGTTCGACGGCCCCCGCGATCACCTCGAGGAACGCACGGCCGTAGCTGTCCAGCTTTTTCGCGCCGACGCCGCTGATGCCGGCCATCTGATCCAGCGTGCGGGGTTTGCGTTCCGCCATTTCGATCAGCGTCTTGTCGTTGAAAATGATATAAGCCGGGCCGCCAGCCGCCTCTGCCAACGCGCGGCGCTTTGCCTTGAGCGCGGACAGCAGCGGCGCATCCTCTTCGGATACCATCTGGCGGACTGCGGGGCTGAACTTGGCCGCCTGCACCGTATCGCGGCGCAGGGTGATCTGCGCCTCGCCCCGCAGGATCGGCAGTGCGGCATCGGTCATCCGCAATGCGCCGTGCCGCGCAGGATCGGGGCGGAACAGATCCAGCCCCATCATCTGCCGGAAAATCGCCTGCCATTGGCGTTTGGAAAATTCGCGCCCGACGCCGAATGTCGGAAGCGCATCATGCCCGCGCTCGCGGATCTTCGCCGTATCGGCACCCATCACGATGTCGATCAGGTGACCCGCGCCAAACCATTCCTCGGTGCGCAACGCCGCGGACAGGGCCATGCGCACGGGCGTCGTGGCGTCGAACACCTCTGCCGGGGTGTCACACAAATCGCAATTGCCGCAGGGCTGCGGGTCCTCGCCAAAGTAGCGCAACAGGTTCTGACGACGGCACACCTGCGCCTCGGCCAGCCCCAGCAGCGCGTTCAACCGGCCATGATCGGCCGCACGCCGTTCAGGTGGGGCCAAGCCTTCGTCGATCTGCTGCCGGCGATAGCGCACATCGTCCGGCCCATAGAGCGTCAGCGTCTCGGCCGCAGCACCATCGCGCCCAGCGCGACCGATTTCCTGGTAATAGCTCTCGATCGACTTTGGCAGGTCGGCATGGGCGACCCACCTGATGTCCGGCTTGTCGATCCCCATGCCAAAGGCAATCGTGGCGCAGACGATCAAGCCGTCCTCTTGCTGGAACCGCCGTTCGATGTCGCGCCGCGCCTCGGCCTCCATCCCGCCGTGATAGGCGCAGGCCGAATGTCCTGCCTGCCCCAGCGCCTGTGCCAGCGTTTCCGTCTTGGCCCGCGTGCCGCAATAGACAATCCCCGACTGCCCCTTGCGGGCAGCGGCAAAGTTCAGGATCTGCGCCCGTGGCCCGTCCTTGACCGCAAAGGCCAGATGAATGTTGGGCCGGTCAAACCCGCGCAGAAACGACTGCGGCTGCACCCCGCCGAACAGTTTCTGCACGATTTCTTCGCGTGTTTCGGCATCTGCGGTCGCGGTGAATGCCGCCAGGGGCACATCCAGTGTTTCACGCAGTTCGCCGATCCGCAGGTAGTCGGGCCTGAAATCATGCCCCCACTGGCTGACACAATGCGCCTCGTCCACCGCGATCAGGCTGACGCCCGCCTCGCGCAGCATCCGCTGGGTGCCGAATGACGCCAGCCGTTCAGGGGCCATGTACAGCAGTTTCAGCGATCCATCCGCCAGGGCCTGCCAGACGGCGTCGGTTTCTTCCTCTGTATTGCCAGAGGTCAGCGCGCCAGCGGCGACCCCCGCCTCACGCAGGCCGCGCACCTGGTCACGCATCAGCGCAATCAGTGGCGAAATGACGACGGTGACACCCGGTCGCACCATCGCGGGCAACTGAAAACACAGCGATTTACCACCACCCGTCGGCATGATCGCCAGCGTGTTCTGACCCGCGACGACAGCATCCACGATCTCTTCCTGGCCGGGGCGAAAGCCATCGAACCCAAAGACATCCCGCAGGATATGTGCCGCTTGCATCGTCTGCCCCCAACCGTGCCTGAGGGTGCTTCATTCCACATGAAGAATCGGTAAACAAGCGCCCCGCGCCCGCGACCGTTGCCAATCGCCGCCCGCTCGCCTACCCAATCACCGCAAAGGAGACCGACATGGGCGAAATCACACTGGTCCGGCACGGGCAGGCCAATTCCGCAGCCACGAACGAGGCGGACTATGACCGTCTGTCTGACCTCGGCCACCAACAGGCCAAGTGGCTGGGCGACTGGATGCGCGACCACGACCGCCCCTATGACGTCGTGCTGTCCGGGACGCTGCGCCGCCAGCGCGAAACGCTGACCAATCTGGGATACCCGGATGCCGACCGCGACCCACGCCTGAACGAAATCGCCTACTATGACCTGACGGACGAGATGACCCGCGTCCACGGATCAGGTGCCCACGACCCCAGTGATTTCGTGACCCGCTTTCCGGCCACCCTGACGGCATGGCGCAAGGGCGAGATCGGTGGTGCGGAAACCTATGACACCTTTCGCGACCGTGTGCGCGACGTGATGGATATGGCCGCCCAGCCTGGCAAGCGTGTGCTGTGCGTCTCGTCCGGGGGGATCATCGCGCAGGCGGTGTCCGACATCCTGGGGCTGGACATACCGCAGATGGCGCGGATTGCCCTGCCGATCTTCAATACCTCGGTCCACAGGATCCACGTCACCGACCACGGCCCGCTGCTGGTCAGTTTCAACAGTGTGCCGCATCTCGACACCGCGGACCGCGCCGACAATCGCACGTTCTATTGACGCGCGTTCCGCGCCCGCTGACCTGAACCGCAACGCTCACGAAAAAGGACTGCCGACATGACACATCTCTGGGTGCGCGCCGAATCCCGCGATCACGAGGCACGGGTCGGCATCATGCCACAGGGCGTGGCCCAGCTGATCGCGGCGGGTGTGCACGTCACGGTCGAGGATTCACCCGACCGCATCGTGCCAACGGCCGACTATGCGGCGACCGGGGCAGATATCGCGCCTGCCGGTGCCTGGACCGACGCGCCCGAAGATGCGCTGATCTTCGGGCTCAAGGAATTGCCCGCCGACGGCACCCCCCTCCGCCATCGCCACATCATGTTCGGCCATGCGTTCAAGGGTCAACCGGACGGTCTGCGCCTGCTGGACAGGTTCAGGGCCGGTGGCGGCACGCTGCTCGATCTTGAATACCTGACCGATGACCAGAACCGACGCGTTGCCGCATTCGGCTACTGGGCAGGCTATGCTGGCGCGGCCGTGTCGTTGATGTGCTGGATTGCGCAGCAGCGCGGCCACGACATGGGTCCGATCCGCGCCGTCCCTTCAGCCGCGCATCTGCTGGCAGACCTGCAAAGCGACCTTGTCACGCTCGGAACCCAGCGCCCGACCGCCCTGATCATCGGGGCCAAGGGACGGGTCGGCACCGGTGCTGCGGATCTGTGCCGCGAAATGGGTGTCGCCACCACCCGCTGGGATATCGAAGAAACCGCGCACGGCGGCCCCTTTCCGCAGGTGCTGACCCACGACCTGTTTCTCAATTGCATCCTCGCGCGGCCCGGCACGCCGGTTTTTGTGCCCGCCTCGACCAGAACGGCTGCGCGCAGATTGCGCGTCATCGGTGATATCGCCTGCGACCCCGACAGCGATTTTTCCCCGATCAAGGTCTATGACCGCGTCACCACATGGGACACCCCCGCGCTGCGGGTGCACGATGATCCGCAGCTGGATGTCACCGCCATCGACAACCTGCCATCCCTGATGCCGCTGGAATCCTCGCAGGACTTTGCAGACCAGCTTTTGCCGCACCTGGCCGCCCTTCCGGACAGCGACGTCTGGGCGCGCGCCGCACAGATCTTTGACCGGGCGATCAGCCGCCGCTGATCCCTGCGCTGTTTTCGAAATATCCCGGGGGTCCGGGGGCAGCGCCCCCAGACGTGGCCATCAGCGCCTGCGCCGCCTGCGGGACACAAGGATCAAGACGCCGGCGACGACGATAAAAACCAGAATACACAGCAGGAAAAACCAACCGGGGCACAGAAAGGTGATCGTGACCACCGTGGCACCGGCCGCAGCAGCAGCCGACAGGCTTTTGCCCTTCGCGCCCGGTGGCAGACCGTTGAACGACCGGTTGAGATCCTCGATCGCTTGCGCGACACAATCGCGGCTCGCCTCCAGCGCCTCGCGGAACTGGTCGTCTTTTTCAGCGCGTGCCGCGATTGATTTGACCAGACCTTCCGCGCTTTCCATCTCTTGGACGGCGGTCAGAATATCCTTGCGCAGGGCGGTCCCCGCCGACGCACTATCGGGCAGCACCCGCAGCGCACGGCGCACCGATGGTCCGTCAACATCGTCCTGCAACCCGTCGTAAAGCGTCAGGTGCAGATAGGACAACAACAGCGACTGCGCCTCCCCCACATCCGGGATCGCCTTGAAATCAATCCCGGCCTCAGCGCCAGGATCGAGCCGGAAATCCCCGATGATTTTCTCGATCAGCGCCTCGGCGCCCTCGGGTGGCTCGCCCGGCCTGTCGGCATGCAGATAGGTCTGCACCGCCTCGACCAACAGGTCGGGTTGAAACATCGCACGTGAAAACGCGTCTTTACCAATTACACTGGTGATATCATCGAAATGCATGCCGATCTCCCAAGTCAGAGTAAATTGCGCCCGGTTCGGGCACGATAACTCTGCCTTGGGTTGTGATTCGTTTCTACAAAAACCGCCCTACGCGTCTCTCGGGCCGTTTCAGCGACCGAAAATCGGATAATAGAGCGCGTCGGGCAAGAACTGCCCCAGCCGAAAGATCGACCCGAGGAAGCGCGGAAATGTCTTTTTGAAATTCGCGCTGTCCATCAGTTCGAACATCTCGCGGGCGGCCTCTTCGGGCTCCATGATCTGGGGCATCGAAAAATCATTCTTGTCGGTCAGGCGTGTCTTGATGAAACCGGGGTTGGCGACCTGCACCCTGACACCCGTCTTGCGCAGATCCGCGTGCAGGCATTCCGCCATCGACAGGATCGCCGCCTTGGACGAGGTATATCCGATGGATCCCGGCAGCCCCCTGTAGGCCGTCAGCGAAGAGGTCAGAACGATATGGCCTGCGTCCCGCGCGGTCATGTCGCCGATCACGGCACCCACACAGCGCTGCGCGCCCAGGAAATTGACCGTGGCCATGGTATCGGCCTTTTCCTGATCCCATTCGCCCGCCGCCATCGGCCAATAGACACCGGCCAGATAGACCATGCCGTCGATCTGCCCAACCTGTTCGGCCGCCGCCTGAACGGAACCCAGGTCCGCCACATCGACCGTCACATATGACGCCTTGCCCGGCAGTTCGGCCACCAGATCCCTGAGCCTGTCTTCGGACCGGGCGGATACGATCACCTCGGCCCCGACCTTGGACAGCTGATGCGCCAGCGCGCGGCCCAGCCCTTCGGATGCGCCGACCAACCAATACCGTTTGCCCTGCCAGTCACTCATATCTTTCTCCTCTGCGTTAGAGGTCAGATAGGGTCGCGCTGCGGGTCCTCAAGCGACAGCCGCGCCAAAAGCGCGATCGCCAGCAGTTTCAACCCGCATGGCACCCCCGCATAGAGCCATGTCAGCAGCACAAGCGCGCTGTCGGGACTGTCGCCCGTGGACCGAAACCCGGCCTGTTCCAACAAGGGCAACAGGGCCGCTGCGGCAAAGGCCAGCGTCAGCTTGTTCACCAGACTCCACAAACCGAAACCCTGACCGCCATTTGGCGACACCCGCGCCATGCGACGCGCGAACAGCGCAGGCAGCAATGTCAGGTCGGCCCCGATGGACGCACCCGACAGCACGCAGACCACGGCGAATGCCACCTTGTCACCGGCCCCCAGCGTCAGGGTATAGCCAAACGACAGCACCGCCAGGACCATCGCCACCAGCAAGACGCGCTTGGCCCCCCAGCGCCGCGCGGCGGCAGACCATGCCGGCGATGACAATGCCGCCGCAAGAAAGAACAGCACCAGCAGCGGTCCTTCCCAGCCGGGTGCCTGCAACCGGCTTTCGACAAAGAACAAAAACAAAGTGGACGACACCGCCAGCGGGGTCGCATTGACCAGTGCCAGCAACAGCAGACGGCGGGTGATCTCGTCCGACAGGATGGTGCGGATCGGCGTGGTTTCGGCCTGGGTGCGGCCCTTCCATTCGGGCCACATCACGATGGCGGCGACGACCGCCAGTCCCGCAAACCAGAACGCAAACACGGCAAATGGCGCATCGACCAGCCCCATCAGGGCGGTGGGCGCAATGGCGGCAATGCAGATCCCCAGCAGACCACCGCTTTCGCGCCAGGCGGCCAGCCGGACGTGACCATCATCCCCCGGTCCGGCCTTGGCCACGCCCTGTGCGTAGAAATTGATCGTCAAAAAGCTGAAGGCGCTGAACAACGCCGTAACGGTCAGTCCGAACCACCACAGCGGGGCAATGGGCGGTGCCACGGCGAACAGCCCCAGCATGGCCAGCGCCAGCACCAGAACCCCCGCGGTCACGGCCAGACGCTTGCCCTTGTCCAATCTCTCGCTGACCCACCCCAGTGCGGGGTCCTGCACCACATCCACCAGCCGCAGCGCAGCCAACAGGGCGCCAAGTGCGGTCAGGCTGACACCGTAGGTGTCGGCATAATATTTGGGTGCATAGATATAGATCGGCAGTCCGGCCGCGTTGATGATCGCGGCGAACAACGCATAGGCAGGCAGGCGCTGGGACCAGGCGTTCATCAGGTGACATCATCCTTGGGTGGCGGCGTCCATGGGCGAAAGGTGGCACCCTTCCACCACAGCTTCAACGCCTGCCAGTGGATCAGTGCCAGCACGCGCCGCGATCCGAAGGGCCGGCGCAAGGCGGCGGCCAGAATACCGCGATTGGTCAGTGGCAGCCGGGGTCCCTGCAGCGTCGCGATCAAACCACCCGCATCGCGCCCGTAATCGATCCGGATATCGACCGCATCCGCCGTGATGTCGAAATGAAAGGTATAGTCCCCGGCAATCGGCTGGAACGGCGAGACATGGAAAACCTTGCGGGCGTGCAGCGCATCGCGCCCGGTGATGGGGGCCAGATCGTCGTGGTGGCACAGATAGCAATGCCGGTCGCCAAAGGTATTGCCGACCTCTGCGATCACGACGCGCAGCACGCCGCCCGCGTCATGGCAAAGCCAGAACGACACCGGGTTGAACACATGGCCAAGCACGCGCGGCTGCGCCAGCAGATAGATGTCGGAGATCCCATCCAGTTCAGCCGCCGCCAACGTCTGGCGGACCCAGGCGGCACCGCTGCCCTGCTGCACGACGCCGCCATGGTCCGCGTCCCACAGGGACATCAGGCCGCGCCGGTTGCGCCCGAACAGACCGGGGCCCGTCACATCGGCCTCGGCATCGCACATCACGTAGTCGATGGAATAGCGAAAGGCGTTTTTCACAGCCCCTTTGCGACCGTGATAGGTCTGACCCGGGATATGCTGAATGCCTGTCACTCTGCCGCGATCCGTCGGGTATGGGCGGCATTCAGCTGGTCAACCACGTCATAGGCGCTGGCAAGGCCATCCTCGTGGAACCCGTTCCGCATCCATGCACCACAAAACCAGGTGTTGTTGGTCCCGTTCATGCGTGCTGCATCCTTTTGCGCGGCAAGTGCGGCGGTATCATAGACCGGATGACGCAGGTTGGTTTCGTCCCAGATCAGGTCCTCGCGGATCGTGCGGGTCGTGTTCAGTGTCACCATGTAGTCCTGACCGGTCAGCCAGGGTTGCAGGCTGTTCATCCAGTAGGTCAGGTCAATTTGATCGGACCGCTTGTTCGCGGCCTCGGTATAGATCCAGGACGCCCAGACCTTGCGGCGCTGGGGCATGATCGCGGTGTCCGAATGCAGCACGACACGGTTCCCCTGGTAACGCACGGCACTTAGGGTCGCGGCCTCTTCGGCACTGGCATCCGCCAGCAAGGCCAGCGTATCGTCGGAATGGGTGGCGAACACAACCTCGTCAAACGTTTCCCACTCTGCGCCGATGGCCCGCACCTGCACCGCGCCGTCCGTGCGCCGGACACCCTGCACACCGGCCCCAAGGCGCAGGTCCACACCGCGCTTTGCCATGTCGGCACCCAGTTTGGCCACATATTGCTGACTGCCGCCCGCGACGGTGTACCACTGGTGCTGGCCATGTGTGTTAAGCAGCGCGTGATTGTCAAAAAACGTCAGCAGCGCATGGGCCGGAAAATCGAGGATCTTTTCCTTGGGCGTCGACCAGATCGCACCGGAAAACGGCGTCAGGTAATGGTCACGGAAATAATCCGACAGGCGCAGCTTTTTCAGCAGGCCGGCGATGGTCAGGCTGGTGTCCTGTGCGGCGGCCAGACCGTGTTTGTTGAAATGCAGGATGTCGCGCACCATCCGCAGGAATTTCGGGTTGGCCGCGTTGCGTCGCTGCGCAAACAGGGCATCCAGCGAATGCAGCGCATATTCCAGACGCCCCCCGTCGAAAGATGCGCCAAAGCTCATGTTGCTTTCGACGGTATCGACACCCAGCTCATCGAACAAACCGACAAGGTTCGGATAATTCGCATGGTTGAACACGATGAACCCGGTGTCGACAGGCGTATCCGCCTGCGGTCCGGCCATCCGTGTGCGGGCATGACCGCCCAGCCGCTTCGCCGCTTCGAACAGGGTCACATGATGATCACGGGCCAATGCATGTGCGGCACCCATGCCGGATATACCAGCGCCGATCACCGCGATGCGACGCGGCGTGGGGGCTATTCTGGGCAGGGTCATTGCAGTCTCCGTCGTGGTCAATGTCGTCAGAGCCACGATACGTAGCGCAGATCAGTTGCAGGGCAGTGCGTATGAATTGTCGCAGGTCAGTCCCAGGCCAGCGGGATCATCTGGCCGCGCTCTTGCAGAAACCCGTCACCGTTGCGATCCAGAAAGAACGTCAGCCCCGGATAGGCGTTCGCGACGACGTATTGACCGTCGATGATGGACGACTGGCCGACGGGGCCATTCTCGGACCCGCCGCAGACCTCGGTGTTGTTGCGGCAGGGTGCCAGCGTGAAGGTGCGCATCACCTGCAAAGGATCGGCGTCCTGAACCAGAATACGGATCGGGCCGTCATCCAGTGGCGTGTCGCCAAAGGCTTCGGTCAGGGCTATGCCCGATTGCGAAACACCATCCGAAAACGGCGCGGGGTTCATCGGATTCGTGCAGGCGGCCAGTCCAAGACTGCCGAGGATCATCAGGCGGGAAAACATCTATGGTGTCCTTTTGTCGTCTTGGCGTCAGTCTTGGCCGTCAGAACCATTGGCCGCAAGGGGCAATGGCGCCTGCGCCTGTGCTGCCAGTTCCTCAAAATCGAAATTGTCCAGCCTGTCGGCGCGTTTGCCGGCCCGCGTCGCGGCCGTCAGGATTCCGGATACATCTTCGCCTGCCTGCCGCAGATGCGTTTCCAGCTTGCCCGCCCGATCGCCGATCAGCTGCACGTCGCGGTGCAGCTGTTTCAGGCTCTTGCGGATTGCCCCCGTCTGTTCACGCATGCGTGCGTCCTTGAGAATGGCGCGCATGGTGTTCAGCGTCGCCATGCAGGTGGTCGGGGACACGATCCAGACCCGCGCGTCAAAGCCGTCACGCACCACGGCAGGCAGGCGGGCGTGCAGCTCTGCATAGACGGCCTCTGACGGCAGGAACATGATGGCACCATCCGCCGTTTCGCCAGCGATGATGTATTTCTCGGCAATCGCCTTGATGTGGACCCGGACCGCTGCCGCCAATCCCTTCAGCGCTGCGTCCTGCTCTGCGCGGGTCTCGGCGCGGGTCAGCGCCTCGTAGGCTTCCAGCGGGAATTTCGCATCCACCACGATGGGTCCCGGCGGGTTGGGCAGATGGATCAGGCAATCCGCACGTTTCCCGTTCGATAGCGTGGCTTGCAGGGCATAGCTGTCGGCAGGCAGCGCCTTGCTCACGATATCGGTCAGCTGGATTTCACCAAAGGCCCCGCGCGTCTGCTTGTTCGACAGAATGTCCTGTAGCGACAGCACGTCGCCCGACAGTTTTTCGATATTGCTTTGCGCGCGATCAATGGTGGCCAGACGCTCTTGCAACGCAGCCAACTGCTTGGTCGATTTTTCCGAACTGCCCGCCAGCGTGTCCTTCATCCGTTCCTGCAGGTCGGCCAGACTGCGTGCGGACCGCAGCGCGTTGTCGGCCAATCGTTCGGCGACCTGCGCATTCACCTCGGCCAGGCGCTGTTCCATGGTCTGCATGATGCGGGCCTGACCGGCGGTCTGGCTGTCGGACACGGTGCGCAGGTTTTCGCCAAGGCGTGCCTGATTTTCGGCCAGCGTCTGCATGAACCCCGATAATTGCCCGACCTGACCTGACAGCGCATCCACCGCCTGTCCCGACCGTCCGGCCCGGCGCACGGTGGCGATCAGCAGCGCAAAGAGTGCCGCCAACAGCAGCAACGCCGCAGCCGCCGCCCACAGACGCGGATCATCCAACGCAAACTGCGTGTCACCCATCTGGATCACGTGCGGCCGAACAGCCGTTCGATGTCGGTCATCGACAATGTCACCGATGTCGGGCGCCCGTGGTTGCATTGTCCCGACAGCGGCGTTGCCTCCATCTCGCGCAGGAGGGCGTTCATCTCTGGCGCAGACATGCGGCGTCCCGTGCGCACCGACCCGTGACAGGCCACCCGGCTGAGGATCGCGTCGATCCGCGCCTTGAGGGATCCGGTGTCGCCGCCGTCCTGCAATTCGTCCAGCACGTCCAGCACCAGGCGACGCGCATCCACCGTCCCAAGGATGGCGGGTGTTTCGCGCACGGCCACAGCGCCGCCGCCAAAGGGTTCGATTCCCAGCCCCAGACGCGCCAGATCATCGGCCTGCGACAGCAGCAGATCCGCCTCTCCGGGTGTCAGTTCGACGATTTCAGGGATCAACAGCGCCTGCGCCGTCACCCCGTTGTCGCGCATCTGCGCCTTGAGCCGTTCGTAAACCAGCCGTTCATGCGCGGCATGGGCATCCACGATCACCAGACCGTCGGCGGTTTGCGACAGGATATAGTTTTCATGAAGTTGCGCCCGCGCCGCCCCCAGCGGCCGGGCCTCGTCCGCGATGGTCTCTGGCGTGTCCGGGACCGGATCAATCCGGGCCGACGGTATTTCCGCAAAGCCGGACTGAAACGTCATGTTTTGCGCGGTAAAGCGCGGCGTCGGACGGTCCATCTGGTAAACGCGCGGTTCGGTCACGGGCGTCATCGCCCCTAAGGTCGCCGTGCTGACGGTGGTGGACGACCGATGCCCGGCCTCGGCCAATGCATGACGGATTCCGCTGACGATCAGACCGCGCACGACGGCCGGATCGCGAAACCGCACCTCGGATTTCGCAGGGTGCACGTTGACGTCGACCAGCGTGGGATCGCAGTCGATAAACAGACAGGCCACCGGATGCCGGTCGCGCGACATCACGTCCATGTAGGCCGCGCGCAATGCGCCCAGCAGCATCTTGTCCCGCACCGGGCGACCGTTGACACACAGGTATTGCGCGACGGCAGCCCCCTTGGAAAAGGTCGGCAGCGCCGCGTAGCCGGTCAGGTGAAACCCATCGCGTTCCGCGTCCAGCCGCAACGCATTATCGGCAAAATCGCGCCCGATGGCGGCCCGCAGACGGCGGTGCAGCGCGTCGAACATGTCGCCGGTTTCCGCATCCGCGCGGTAGAGCGTGCGCGCCTCGCCGTTGCTGCTGTCGCGCAGAATGAACGTGATGAACGGTTCCGCCATCGACAGGCGTTTGATCACATCGGTGATTGCCTGCGTTTCGGCCCGGTCACTGCGCAGGAATTTCAGGCGCGCGGGCGTGGCATAGAACAGATCCGCCAGATCGACCTGTGTGCCGCCCGGATGGCCTGCGGGCCTGACAGGGTCCATGCGTCCACCTGCGACGCGGATGCTGGACCCCTCGTCACCGCAACGGGACGTGATGGTCAGCCGCCCGACCGCACCCAGCGATGGCAGCGCCTCGCCCCGAAAACCGAACGAATGGATATTGAGCAGATCACTACCGTCAATCTTTGACGTGGCATGCCGCGACAAGGCCAGCGGCAAATCCGCAGCCGTCATGCCGCAGCCGTCATCGCTGACGCGGATCAAGGTCTTGCCACCATCCGCGATGGTCACATCAATCCGCGTGGCACCGGCATCAATCGCGTTCTCGACCAGTTCCTTGACCGCCGACGCGGGCCGTTCCACGACCTCGCCTGCCGCGATCCGGTTGATTGCGGCGTCATCCAGCTGGCGGATCACGGGTGTGGCTGGTGTCTGTATCTGGGGTGAAGTCACTGTCATGCCACAAGAGATAGCATCAAAACGGTTGATTCTGCGAGGGGCGAATTCAAGGACAAAACATACGATCCATGTTATATAACAAATATGTTAATCGAATCGCTCAACCCCGCCGTGCTGGCCGCACTCGCTGATCCGATCCGCCTTCGGATCGTCGATCGCCTTGCATCGGGCGAATGCACGGTCGGCGAATTGGCCGCCCCGTTCGACGTGTCGCAACCCGCCATTTCACGCCACATCCGTGTGCTGACAGACGCGGGCATCGTCGTGCAACGGGTCGATGGTGCGCGCCGACCGTGCCGGTTGGCACCTGAATCCCTGGCCGCGCTGGACGCCTGGCTGACCCAATTGCGCAAGACATTGAGCGCGCAATACGACCGACTTGATGCCGTCTTGGCCGAACTGGAGGATGAGACCCATGACCCTTGAACTGACCTTGGTGGGGGACACGCAGATCGTCGCGACCCGCCACTTTGCAGCCCCGCCGTCGCTGGTGTACCGCGCGCATATCGACCCCCAGATCATCCGCAAATGGATGATCGGGTCAGACGGCTGGACCATCGACACGATCAGCGTGGATGCGCGGGTCGGCGGTGAATTCACCTATCGCTACAACGGGCCTGACAACGACAGCTTTGCCATTACCGGCACGTTCATGGAACTGGACCCCGGTCGGCGCATCCTGCACGTCGAACGCATGTTGTTCCCGGACCCGACACCAGACAACCGGATCGAAACGGTGTTTGAAGCGCAGGGCAGCGGCACGTTGATGACCATGACGATGACCCTGCCCGATGCCGAAACGCGGCAGATGTTGATGGACATGGGCATCCAGACCGGCATGGAAGGAAGTTATGCCGGCCTTGACGCTGCTGTGTCCGCCTGAAAGCGATCAGTTCGTGCTGGTCAGGCCCTCGGGCTGGCCCACGACGACAAAATGCAGATCCTCGGGCCGGTAGAGGCCGGCCGCCACGCGGTTCACGTCCTCAAGCGTCACCGCCTCGATATAGTCGTTGCGGTTGACGACGTAATCACGCGGCAGGCCGATCATCTGCATCCCCACAAGGATGCTGGCGATATTCGCATTCCCGTCAAACCGCAGCGCGTATGACCCGGTCAGGAACAGCTTGACCCGGTCCAGTTCCTCTTGGGTCATGCCGTCCTGCGCGATCTTGGCCCATTCATCGCGCACGACCGCGATCGCTTCGGCAATGGTGTCATTGGACGACGCCAGTTGCCCCAGAACCATGGGGGCATGATCCTTGGGAACAAGGAATGTCGACACACCATAGGTCAGGCCACGCTTTTCCCGCACCTCGTCCATGAGGCGGGATTCAAAGCCGCCTGCCCCCAGCGCCTCGTTCAGGATCGTGGCCGCGAAATAATCGGGATCATCGCGTTCCATGCCCGCATGGCCGAACAGTGCGACCGATTGGGGTGTCGGGAAATCGACCACCGTGATGCCGCCATCCAGCGCGAATGTGGTATCCGCGGGAAGTGGCGGCCCCTCGGCGGGCAATTCACCCAGCAGGGTGTCCAGCACCTCGCCCAGCGCCTCTGGCGTGATGTCACCGACTGCGCCGACATAGATGCGATCACGCGTCAGCGCGTTTTGCCACGCCGCCACGATGTCGTCACGCGTCAGTGCCGCGACACTCTCTGCGGTGCCGGTGATAGACGATCCATAGGGATGGTCCGGAAACGCCCCTGCATTCAGCGTATCGCCTGCGATGGCATTGGGCGATTTTGCGTCGGACGCGATGCCGGACAGGACCTGCGCGCGGACCCGGTCAATCGCCGACTGGTCAAAGCGCGGCTCAATCAGTGCCTGCCGCAACAGGGCAATGCTTTCGTCCTGATTTTCCGTCAGGAAACGGGCAGAGATACTGGTGACGTCGTCACCGATATCGAAACCGAATCCCGCTGACAGTTCTTCGCGACGGGTCTGGAACGCCTGTGCATCCATGTCGGCTGCACCTTCTTCCAGCAGGCCCATCATCAGATTGCTGGCACCGCGCTTGCCGGGCAGGTCCAGCGAGGCACCGCCCTCGATCCGGATTTCCAGCGCGGTAAAGGGAATGCTGTGATCCTCGACCAGCCAGGCGGTGATGCCACCGTCAGAGGTCACTTCCTGAATTTCGACCGCGGCCCAGGCAGCGGTTCCGGCGAATGTGGCACAGATGGCCAGAACGAAGCGAATCATTGGGCCTGCTCCTCGTTTGCGACAACCCAGCCGGTCACCGACTGGTTCAGGTTGAACACCTCGGCCGCTGCGGCCTTGATGTCCTCTGCGGTGACGTCTTGCAGTATTTGCGGCCAAGCGTGCACGTCATCGACGGTCAGCCCCTGGGTCAGTGCGGCACCGTAGCGTTGCGCGCGTCCCTGCGTGCTGTCCATCGCATAGATTTCAGAGGCGCGGATTTCGGATTTGATCCGGTCAAGGGCCGCCGGATCGATATCCTTGGCCATGAAATCGGCGATGACCTGATCCATGGCCGCCTCGGCCTCTGACAGGGTCACACCCTGCGCAGGCACCACCGAAACACTGAACGACGTGTCATCCAGGCTGCTGCCGCGATAGCCTGCACCCGCATAGACGGCGATCTGGCTGTCGAACTGCAACGCACGCCCCAATTCCGAGGTAAAGCTGGACCCACCCAGCAAATCGGCCAGCAACGTCAGTGCAGCGGCCTTTTCCTGCGCACCGCTGTCGCGTTCGGGCGCAAGGTAGCTGCGCACCAGATAGGGTTCACTGACCCGTTCGTCAGTGAATACGATCCGGCGCGGTGCCAGCTGTGGCGGCTCTGACGACCGGATGCGTTCAGGCAGATCGGGTTCGGCCGGGATCGGGCCATAGTTTTGTTCGGCCAGTGCGCGCACCTCGTCGGGAAACACGTCACCGGCCACGATCAGGATGGCGTTGTTGGGGGAATAATACAGATCATAGAACGAAAGCGCGTCTTCCAGATCCAGCTCTTCCATTTCGTGTTTCCAGCCGATGATCGGCACGCCATAGCGGTGGTTCTGATACAGGGCCGCGTTGAACTGTTCGCGCGCCAATGCCCCCGGCGAGGATTCCGTGCGCTGGTTGCGTTCTTCGAGGATCACGTTGCGTTCGGTGGCAATGTCGTCCTGATCCAGTTGCAGATTGACCATGCGGTCGCTTTCCATCTGCATCATCAGCGGCAGGCGGTCCGCCGCGATCCGCTGGAAATAGGCGGTGTAGTCATAACTGGTGAACGCATTGTCGGTCCCGCCGTTTTTGGCCACCGTGGCGCTGAATTCACCCGGTTCCAGTGTCTCGGTCCCCTTGAACAACAGGTGTTCGAGGAAATGCGCGACACCTGATTGTCCCACCGGTTCGTCAGCGGACCCGGCGCGATACCAGACCATATGGACCACGACCGGGGCGCGGTGATCCTCGATCACCACGACCTCCATCCCGTTATCAAGCGTGAATGACGTTACATCGTCGGGGGCGACCTGCGCCATCGCAGTGGTCGCGAAAACAGTCAGGGCAGCGGCCAGAGATCGGATCATGGGGTGCCTATGGTTGGATATGTTCCGATCCAACGTAAGGAGCCGCGCCCGACTTGCAACATCCCGTCCGGGGATGTCACGCAGCTGTCAGGTTCAGGGCCTCCCGCCCATCGCGCGGATGGCCAGTTCCTGCGGATCCAGATCGGCGGGATTGGTGCCACCTGGGCGCGGTGCCGGCAGCGCGTTCGTGGCCGGAATAATCAGCGGATTTTGCGGAATGACCGAAAATTCGTCGGGTCCGCCACCACCGGTTCCACCACCGCAACCCGCGAGTGCGGCACAAAGTATCACTGGCAAAATCACGTGACGCATGGTGGTCCCTCAACTGGTATCGGCGCTGTTCTAACGCAGTTCGGTCGCGGCGTCACGCGCCCTTGCGCGCCTTGGTCTGCCCGGCATCCGGCCCCGGCAGAAACGCGAGCCCGATGGCACCGGCAAAAATGGCGATGTCCGCGATGTTGAACGCATAGGGGTTGGAAAACCCGCAGCAGCTCATGTTCAGGAAATCCGCGACGGCACCATACAGCACACGGTCAACCACGTTGCCCAGCGCACCGCCAACCAGCAGACCGGCTGCGATATACATCCACTTGGTGCCACCACTGCGCCAGAGCCAGACAAGAACGCCGACCGAAATCGCAAGTGCGACACCGATCAGCACCCAGCGCATGTCGGCTGCCGCGCCCAGTCCGAAGTTCACGCCACGGTTCCACGCCATCTGGAACACCAGAAACGGCGGAAAGACCTCGATCCGCTGACGGGTCATCAGGTCCAGCCAGTGAACGATGGCGTATTTTGTCGCCTGATCCAGAAGGAACGTCCAAAAGCCCGCCCAGAAAACCAATCGCATTCCGTGATCCTAGTGCTTGAAGTGGCGCATGCCGGTGAACACCATTGCAATCCCGGCCGCGTCGGCGGCCGCGATCACCTCGTCGTCGCGCATCGAACCACCGGGTTGGATGACGCAGGTGGCACCCGCGGCCGCAGCCTCCAGCAGGCCGTCGGCAAAGGGGAAAAACGCATCGGACGCAACCGCGCTGCCGATGGTCAGCGGTGCGGCGAGGTCCATCGCTTCGGCCATGCGTTCTGCCTTTTTGGCGGCGATCAGGGCGCTGTCCAGACGGCTCATCTGGCCTGCGCCGACACCGACGGTTGCACCGTCCTTGACGTAGACAATGGCGTTGGACTTGACGTGCTTGGCAACCTTCCATGCGAATTGCAGGTCGGCCATCTGGGCATCGGTCGGCTGCACCTTGGTCACGACCCGCAGGGCATCCGCTGCGACACGGCCCGTGTCCTTGTCCTGCACCAGCATGCCACCCGCGACCTGACGGTAGGTCGTCACCGGGGCTGCGGGGTCAGGCAGACCGTCCGTGGTCAGCAGGCGCAGGTTCTTTTTCGCGGCAAAAACAGCGCGTGCAGCATCGGACGCACCCGGTGCGATCACGACCTCGGTAAAGATGTCGGCGATCGCCTTGGCGGTATCCTCATCCAGCGGCATGTTCAGCGCGACAATGCCACCGAATGCACTTGTGCGGTCACAATCGAACGCCTTCTTGTAGGCCTCCAGAAGCGTGGCACCACGGGCCACGCCGCAGGGGTTGGCGTGTTTGATGATCGCGACGGCGGGACCATCGGCGGGGTCGAATTCCGCCACCAGTTCGAACGCGGCATCGGTGTCGTTGATGTTGTTGTACGACAGTTCCTTGCCCTGATGCTGGGTTGCGGTCGAAACACCGGGGCGATTGCTGCCGTCGGCGTAGAAACTGGCGGTCTGGTGCGGGTTTTCACCATACCGTAATTCCTGCCGCACGGTTCCGGCAAAGCTGCGGCGGCGCGGCGTGTCCAGATCAATGGCACCTGCCATCCATGTGCTGACAGCCGTGTCATAGGCAGCGGTGCGCCCGTAGGCCGTCTGCGCCAACCCCTTGCGAAACGCGAGCGAGGTCTGACCGTCGTTGGCCTCGAGTTCTGCCAGCAGGGCATCATAGTCGGACACATCCGTCACGACGTTCACAAAGGCATGGTTTTTCGCAGCCGACCGGATCATGGCCGGGCCACCGATGTCGATGTTTTCGATGCAGGTGGCGTAATCCGCACCCTTGGCGACGGTTTCCTCAAAGGGATAAAGGTTCACCACCAGCAGATCGATACCGCCGATCCCGTGTTCGTCCATGGCGGCGACGTGGGCATCGTTGTCGCGCACCGCAAGCAGACCACCGTGCACCACAGGATGCAGCGTTTTGACCCGACCATCCATCATTTCCGGAAAGCCCGTCACCTCTGCCACGTCCTTTACGTCCAGGCCCGCATCGCGCAAAGCCTTGGCCGATCCGCCTGTGGAGAGCAGTTCAACACCGCGTGCGGACAACGCTTGTCCCAGTTCGATCAGGCCAGTTTTGTCGGAAACGCTCAGCAGCGCGCGGGTCACGGGAATAAGGTCAGTCATGCTCGTCCTCGAATGATGCATCATCGTCATCCGTTCGGGCGGGTGCCAGGTCGCGGACAACATCTGGGGTGTCCTGCGCCTTGGTCAGGGACCAACGGATGCGCGTCGCATAAGACAAAGCGACGCCGGATAAAACCACCTGTTGTGCCGCGCGCGGCTTCAACCGGCCTGTTTCAAGGTAAACAGACGGTGTCAGCGCCAATTCTGCGTGACCGTCATGACGGAACACCCAGATTTCACCGGACTTGAGCGCCATCGATACCGCAGCACCGCCAAGATCGACATGCGCCTCGACATCGGGATGCAGATGGAACCTGATCGCGAACGGCACGGACCCACCGGTCAGGCCGCAGGCCCGTTCGAACCGTTCCTTGTCCAGATCATTCAGGGTGGTCAGCAGATCCTCGCCCACCAGACCGCGCCCATCCAGTGTCATTTCCAGAATGCGGGCGTGGGTCTGGCCATGGGTCAGGCGAAACCCGTCGTGCGACAGTTCGGCCCTGTGACCGTCATCCATCCGCGTAATGATGCATTGCACATCGGTCGGCGTGTCGATCAGGGGTTCGGCCAACACGCCACCGACCAGCTGCGCAGGCCCCAGCCGAGAGGAGGAATACCCGGCCATGCACAATGTCGAATGGCTGGGCGTGGCCCGGCCCGCGCGACGCCAGTCCGCGCCAAAGGTCACGCCTGACCCGCAATTCACCACCAGCGGCCGCCGACCGGATGTCAGCTCGAACGCAAGTGTTGCAGCATGGGCGTTGTAGGACGCCGCGTGTTGCGGCGGCACGGCCCCGTCCACGATGACACTGGTGCGACCCGCCGCGATCCGGGCATAGCCCATGCCCATGTCGGCAACGCCCCGCCCTGTCGCGCCCAACCGGGCCAGCGCCTGATCCAGCCGTCCATCGACACCGCGCCCGCCGCCATGAAACCGTGCCAACCCGCCATCCGCATGCCGCAGGCTGCGCAGCGTCGGTGCGATCCGCCCAAGGGCATCCGTCAGCGCGGCAGGCACGGGACGCGCGCTTGCCTCCAATGCATCCTGCGCCCAGAGCAGAAGTGTCAGGATATCCATCAATTCTTCGGGGTTGCGCGATGCGATTCCCCCGTCGGACCCGACATGATCCGCGCAATCACTGGCCAGCGCCGCAATCGCCGGATCGGTCAGATACTCCATGCCTTCCAGTGACAGGCCCGCATAGATCATGCCGGCCAGCGCCTCGAACCGCGGCAAACCTGCGCGCGCGGCCCGCCACCTGCGCGACAGAAACAGCGTCTGCTGCCCGAGACTTTGGAAAAAACGGTCCTGCGCATCACGATCAAGACCGCGCAGCAGCATCAACCCGTGCGAGATCCATCGGATCAGGCGACGCCCTGTCAGGTCAGGTGTCCAGCCCGGTCCCGTGCCATCACCGAAATCGTCGATCCATTCCGCAACCCAGGCCTGCGCTGCGGCCCGCGCACGACCATCTCCGACAGCGGCCAGGTCATCGAGCCATGCAAAACCATGCAATTCATGGTCCACCAGATCGCGGTCGCCCTGCGCATCCCAGATTGAACCGTCAGGCGACGTGGTCAGGACGCCCGCAAACAGAAAATTACCGGCCAGAAGCTGCTTGCCCCGCGCAAAAAGACCGATGCTGCGGGGTTCCGGCTGCGACACGAACCCGGTCACAGGTTTGGCACGCGCGGCGCGGCGCGCATGATACTGATGCAAATACGTCGTAAGACGTGCCTGCCAGGATGGATTTTGTGCCACCTGCTGCCCCGGTCTGCGATTTCGCATTCTTGTTGGGCGCAAGGTTAGCGCAGGGTCAGCGTTCTGTCACGCGGGCTTTGTCAGCACGGCCATATAGAACCCGTCCATGCCGCCGATATCCGCCCAGATGTCCGGGCGCAGACGCAATCCGCCTTCTGGCGTGATCCAGGATGGATCAATGCCGGGCCGGTCCAGGGCCGCGCGGTCGACCGTCAGCGCAGGGTGGCGTTCCAGCGCCTCTTCGATCTGGACCTCGCCCTCGTCCGGCAGCAGCGAGCAGGTGCAGAACAGCAGGCGTCCGCCGGGTTTTACCAGCGTCAGGGCGTGGTCGATCATGGTTTCCTGTTGCGCGATCAGATCGCCGAATTCGGACCCGTCCTTGGCATAGGGCAAATCCGGGTGCCGTCGCATCGTGCCAGTCGCGGAACAGGGCGCATCCAGCAAAACCACGTCCCATTGCCCCGTCACGTCAAAGGCGTCATCGGTGCGCACATCCGCCTGCAACCCCATGCGCCGCAGATTTTCACCCACCCGCGCGATCCGCGTCGCGGAATTGTCCACCGCCGTCACTGTGGCACCGCGTGCGGCCAGCTGCATCGTCTTGCCACCCGGTGCCGCGCAGAGGTCCAACGCGGACAGGCCCGCGATATCCCCCAAGAGCTGGACCGGGATTGCGGCAGCCGCGTCCTGCACCCACCAGTCGCCGGTATCGAAACCGGGCATCTGGCTGACCTGCCCCGCACCCGCGACGCGCACCGAACCGGTTGGCAAGATCTTGCCGCCCAGCGCTGCGGCCACAGCATCCGCGTCACCCTTTGACGTGACGTCCAGTGGCGGGGCGACAGCCTGAACGGCCTCCATTGCCGCGACATCGGACCGCCCCCAGGCGGCCACCAACGGCTGACGCAGCCAGCCCGGCAGCAACGGCTGGGCCATGGCGTTCCATGTGTCCGGCCCGGCGGCGGCAATCTTGCGCAGTACTGCGTTCGTAAGCCCCTTGAGCCGCCCGACATGCGGATTGCGGCCGACAATTTCCACGTAGGCGTTCACGACACCATGCGCCGCCTCGCCCTGTCCCAGCTCTACCGTGCCCAGTCGCAGCGCGTTCATGACGTGATCTGCGGGCGTTTGCCGCAGGTGCGGTTTCAGCATCCGGTCGGCGCGATCCAGCATCCGCAAGGTATCCGTGGCCAGCCGCTGCGCGCGCGCGCGGTCCTGTGGTTCAAGATGATCCAGCGCGCCTGCGCCGATCAGCTCGGACAGCAAACGGCCCTCTGTGGTGACCTGTTGCAGCAGATGATGGGCGGCGCGACGCGGCGCCAGACCGGAAGTGTCCATGAGCAAAGCCTTGTAGGGTGCGTGTCGCGACGTATATCAGCAGGGACGGACCGACAAGGACCCAGCCATGACAGACACCCATGACGACCTGCCACCCGCCGCGAAACGCGCCCTCGCCGAGGCCGCAGAACGCCGCAAAAAGGCCCAAGAGCTTGCGTTACCGCCCGAACTCGGGGGCCGCAACGGACCCGAACCCGTGCGCTACGGCGACTGGGAAAACAAAGGGTTGGCGATCGATTTCTAGCGTAGACGCAGGCTGGCTGCGCGGCCCGCACCCTGATCGACGGTAAATCGCACCTCGTCACCGCGCGCCTCGACCAGCTGGCAATTGTAGCCCAGATCGTCACCGCCCCAGTCCAGGCTGCGGCAGAAATAGCCGTCCTGCCACGTCCATTCGCCTGTCACGTCCCAGCCCATGGCGTCACCCTTGATCACGCCAGATGGGGAAACCGCGATGTCGATGTTGTACAGCAGATGGGTCAGTCTTTGACCGCCAACCAGGTCGAGGAAAACATCCTCGTCGGAAATGCGCTGCCAGTCCTGCGCCGCAGCCGCGACAGGCAAAAACAAGAAAACGGCAAACAGGCGAAACAGGGTCATCGTGGCGTCCTCCTCTTACGAAAGCTAAGATAGGTCGCCCGCACACAGATCAAGACAGGCTAAAGCCCCAGCACATTCAACATGTCGTAATGTCCCGGCGCACGATCCTGCCCCCAGAGCGCGGCCTTGAGCGCGCCACGCGCAAACACGCTGCGGTCGGTGGCACGGTGGCGCAGGGTGATCTGTTCGCCATCGGCGGCAAAGATCACGTCATGGTCGCCCACCGTATCGCCACCCCGGATTGCATGAAAACCGATATCGCCCCGCTTGCGCGCGCCCGTGATCCCGTCGCGTCCCGAATCGCGCACATCCGCAAGGTCAACGCCGCGCCCGGCGGCGGCGGCCTCGCCCAACATCAGCGCGGTGCCCGAGGGCGCATCAACCTTGTGGCGGTGATGCGCCTCGACGATCTCGATGTCGTAATCAGCGTCCAGCGCCGCCGCGACCTTTTGCGCGAGCACGGTCAGCAGGTTCACGCCCAGCGACATGTTGCCCGCCCGCACGATCACGGCGTGATGGGCCGCACGGTCGATGGCGGCGATGTCTTCGGGGGTCAGGCCGGTGGTGCCGATCACGTGGACCGCGCGTGCCTGCGCTGCCAGACCTGCGAACTGCACGGTCGCGGCGGGGGCCGTGAAATCAATCACGGCCTGCGCCTTGGCAAATGTCGCGACCGGATCATCGCTGACTGTCACGCCCAGTGCGGCCCCGCCCATCGCTGTGCCGATGTCCTGACCGACCCAGTCATGGCCGGGCCGTTCCAGCGCGCCCACCAGACGGCAGGCGTCCGATGCGGTCACGGTCTGCACCAGCATCTGGCCCATCCGCCCCGATGCCCCGGTGATCACAATGCCCGGCAGATCTGTCATGGTCTCGTCCCCTTGATATGCCCCGCCCTGATAGCGAGGTCGCGCCGTCACGAAAAGCCTTGCTTGGAAATCCCGCGCCCCACGGTTAGATGAACCCCATGGCAAAGAAAAACTCTTCGGGCGGTGCCCCAAATCAACGACAGCTGCGCGTGGGCGAATTGATTCGCCGCCGTTTGTCGGAATTATTGCAACGGGGCGAAATCCACGACCCCGACCTTGCACGCATGATGATTACCGTGGGCGAGGTGCGCTGTTCACCCGATCTGTCGGTCGCGACCGCCTATGTGCTGCCGCTGGGTGGCAACCACAAGGAAGAGGCGCTGCTGGCCCTGCGCAAATCCCGCCACGAAATCCGGCGCGAGGTCGCAAAGGTCCTGAACATCAAGTTCGCCCCCGAAATCCGGTTCGAGATCGACGATACCTTTGACCGCATGGACGCGACCCGCGCCCTGTTTGCCGAGGAAAAGGTACGCCGCGATCTGGATCAGGACGACGAGTGATGCGCGCGCTGCTTGTCGGTCTGCTGCTGGCTGCCAGTCCCGCCGCCGCCGTCACCTGCGAGGATATCACGTTCGAAGGTGCGTCCTTTACCGCCTGCACCGTTGACGCCGCTACCGAGGATCTGCGCCTGTTTCACCGCGACGCGGCAGGCGCGGTTCTGGGCACATTCAGCAATATCGAAACTGCGATTGCGCCGCGCACCCTGGCGTTCGCGATGAATGCGGGCATGTATCACGAGGACCGCCGCGCGGTCGGCCTGTACATTCAGGACGGGGTGCAGACAGCCGGGATCGTGACATCCGACGGGCCCGGCAACTTTGGCCTGCTGCCCAACGGGTTGCTGTGCCTGACCGACGACAGCGCACGGGTCATCGAATCGCTGACCTATGTGGCAACGCAGCCCGATTGCCGTGACGCCAGCCAATCCGGGCCGATGCTAGTCATCGACGGCGCGCTGCATCCCGATTTCATCCCCGATAGCGACAGCTTGAACATCCGCAACGGTGTCGGCACCAGCGCCGACGGCACCCGTGCCGTCTTTGCCATCGCCAACCAGCCGGTGAATTTCCACACTTTTGCGCGGTTTTTCCGCGACCGGATGGAAACGCCCGACGCGCTGTATTTCGACGGTCGCGTTTCACGGATGCTTGCGCCGCAGCTGGGGCGGAACGATTTCGGCCTGCCGATGGGGCCAATGGTCGGCGTGGTCGAATAGACCAGCCGCTTGACCCGGCGGCGCACGGGGCCTAGCACGCGCCTTCATCTATTCGGAGCATGACATGGGTCGTCGCAAAAAGGGTCGCAATATTTCGGGCTGGCTGGTCGTGGACAAACCCGCCGGGATTACCTCGACCAGCGTCGTGAACAAGGTGCGCTGGGCGCTGGACGCCAACAAGGCTGGCCACGCGGGCACCCTCGATCCCGATGCAACCGGTGTTCTGGCCATCGCCCTGGGCGAGGCCACCAAGACGGTGCCCTACATCACCGACGCGCTGAAGGCCTACACATTCACCGTGCGGCTGGGTCAGGCCACGAACACCGACGACGCCGAGGGCGAGGTCATCGCATCCTCTGACGCACGCCCGACGGATGATGAAATAAAGGCCGCTCTGGGCGCATTCGTCGGTGACATCGAACAGGTGCCGCCGCAGTTTTCCGCGGTCAAGATCGACGGTGAACGCGCCTACAAACGCGCCCGCGACGGCGAGGCGATGGACATTGCGGCGCGCCCCCTCTGGGTCGACAGCCTGCTGATGGACGACCGCCCCGACGCGGATCACGTCACATTGGAAATGGTCTGCGGCAAGGGCGGCTATGTCCGGTCCATCGCCCGCGATCTGGGTCAGGCGCTGGGCTGCTACGGTCACGTGCGCGAGTTGCGTCGCATCTGGTCCGGCCCGTTCAAGGCCGAGGATGGCCTGACGCTGGACCGGATCGACGCGCTGGCCCGCACCCCGGAACTGGACGCCCATGTGCTGCCGCTCGAGGTGGGTTTGCACGACATGCCAGAGGTCACCTGCATGACCGCAAGTCTGGGACCGCTGCGCAACGGCAACGCAGCCACGGTCATCGCAAACGGTATCGACTACGGAACCGAAGTCTGGGCATCGCACGATGGGAAGGCGGTTGCGGTCGGCCGCCTGATGGGGTCTGAAATCCATCCCAGCCGCGTCTTTGTACGCCATGACGACGCCTGACGGCACGGTTTCACGGCATTTCACGGCACCCGATGGCACCGTGTCCACGGCGGTCTATTCGCTCTGCGACACCTACCGCTATGCGCTGAGGCGGGTCTGGGGCGATGCCCCGGCGCTTGCCTTTGTGATGTTGAACCCGTCCACCGCGACCGAGGCCGCGAACGACCCCACGATTGCACGCTGCGAGGCGCGCGCCCGCGCTGGCGGTCATGGTGGGTTGATCATCGCCAATCTGTTCGCCTTTCGCGCAACCGATCCGCGCGACCTGCGCGCCGCTGCAGCACCCATCGGCCCCGACAACGACCGCCTGTTGCTGGACATGTGCCGCAATGCCGGATTGATCGTCGCGGGCTGGGGCGTCCACGGTGTCCATCTGGACCGTGCTGCGACCGTGCGTGCGCTTTTGCGTGACAGCGGAGTGCGGCTGCATACACTGGGCCTGACAAAGCACGGCCACCCGCGCCACCCGCTCTATGTCAGCTACGCCATCCAGCCGGAGCCCTGGACATGATCAATGGATTTGAACAGACCCGCGTCGCCTGTGGCGATGTGTATTTGTCCGTGCACCGCGCCGGGCAAGGCACGCCGCTGATCCTCTTGCACGGCTATCCGCAAAACCACCATTGCTGGGCCAAGGTCGCCCCGACATTCGCCCGACACTTCAACGTGATCGTGCCCGACCTGCGCGGCTACGGCGACAGCGACGCCCCCCCGGACAACGCGGAACACAGCACCTATTCCAAACGGACCATGGCCGCGGATATCGCCAACATGATGAATGCGCTTGGCATTGATCGGGCGCATGTGCTGGGTCACGACCGGGGCGCACGGGTGGCCTACCGCCTTGCCCTCGATCATCCTGACCTGATCGACCGTCTGGGTATCATCGAGATCGTCCCGACCGGGGATTTCTGGGGCGCATGGAACGCCGATCTGGCGCTGGCGGCCTATCACTGGACGTTCCTCGCCCAGCCCGCACCCTTGCCCGAACGGATGATCGGCATGGACGGCGCGGGCTACGCAGACTGGACGCTGCGCGCCTGGACACTGGCAAAGGGGTTGGACGATTTCACCCCTGCTGCACTGGCATCCTACCGCGCGCAGATGGCCGACCCGGCACGTGTTCATGCGATGTGCGCCGACTACCGTGCCGGTGCATTTTTCGACCGGCAACTGGACGAGGCAGACCGCGCAGCAGGCGCACAGATCGCGGCACCGCTGCGATTTCTCTGGGCGGAAAGCGGATTTCCCGCGCGCACCGGTGACCCGCTGGACCTGTGGCGCCGCTGGGCAAGCGATGTCACCGGCAACGCCTGCCGGTCCGGCCATTTCGCGATGGAGGAAAATCCACAGGCGGTGCTGGATACCTTTTTGCCGCACTTCGGGGCGTTAACCTAAGAGTCAGTTCACCCATAGGCCTGGCCGTTTTTGATGGTATCCCCGGCGTCGCGACTGGACCGGGGGCGTTCCAATTCAAAGGATGTCAGAATGCTTGGGTTTCTTGGACTGTTCGGCCTCGCCATGGGTGGCCTTGTTTTCTTGCAGCACGATAGCGATGACGACGACCAGCCAGTCAGCGGTGCCGCTGCTGACGACACCGGCCAGATGGCTGGACTTGACCAGATGCTGGATGCCAGCGGCACCGATGTTCTGGCCATGGTGCAGGTCGACGAAACCGCAGGGGATGACGCAGGCGGGGGCGATTATGTCCCCCTTGACGACGGAACGCAGAACGATCCCCGCTGGATCGCGATTGCCCGGACCCAGGGCACCGATGACGATGATGTCCTGTCTGGAGAAGAGACCAGCGACACCATGGACGGTGGCATTGGCGACGATACGATCATCGGAAAAGGTGGTAATGACAGCCTGTCGGGCGGCGATGGCAGTGACTGGATCAACGCAGGTCAGGGGGATGACTCGGTGTCCGGCGACGCTGGTGACGATATCCTTCAGGGTGGATGGGGCAACGACACCCTGACCGGAGGAGAGGGCCGTGACACCATGTTCGGTGGACGCGGTGACGATCTGATGAACGGCGCCGACGATGACGGCGCGCAGGATTTCCTCAATGGTGGCGACGGCAACGACATACTGATTGCGGGTCAGGACGATATGCTGCACGGCGGTGACGGCAACGATCTGTTTGTCATGGATGTCGGGGCGGGTGCGACGATTTCGGACTACGACGCGGCGCGGGATACGATCGAACTGACATACGACAATTCACCGCCAGACCTGTCGACCCAGACCGATGACGACGGCTTGACGCTGTTCGCCGATGGCACACCGGCGGCGCGTCTGCTGGGGGTCACCGAACTGGACCTCGATACCGTGGTCCTGACACCTGCTGCATAAACTGCTTTTCTTTTGGGCGCGTGCTGACTATAGGCACGCATCCACCCTCCACGGGCCTTTCTGGACGACATCCCGGATTGCGCCATTCACCCTTTTACACAGGAGACCCCGATGTCGATTACGCCCGAAGAAAAAGCACGGATCATGAAAGAGTTCGCAACCAAGGAAGGCGACACCGGTTCGCCCGAGGTTCAGGTTGCGATCCTGTCCAGCCGCATCGCGACCCTGACAGAGCATTTCAAGACCCACAAGAAAGACAACCACGGCCGTCGCGGCCTGCTGAAGATGGTTGCCCTGCGCCGCAAGTTGCTGGACTACGCACGGTCCAAGGACGAAGCCCGCTATCAGGACCTGATCAAGCGTCTGGGCCTGCGCCGCTAAGCGCACGACGCCTGTCGTATCGACAAACGCCCGCTGGTTATCCAGCGGGCGTTTTGCGTTGCAACGGCATGCATTGGCCTAGTCAAAGTTCCGGTGAAACCAAAACGCGCCCTGCGCGTTATCCTTGCAAGCAGCGTGTCGCGACGATCACCGTCGCACCTGCAACACACAGGAGAATTCACATGGGTGAACTCACAGACAAGGCAAAAGCAGCTGGCAACAAGGCCGCAGGTTCCATCAAGGAAGCAGTGGGCAAAGCCACCGACAACGAAGAACTGGAAGCCGAAGGCAAAGCACAGCAGGTCAAGGGATCTGCGCAGGACGTGTCCGGCACCGTCAAGGGCGCGCTGGGCGACGACGTCTGAACCGCCCTCGACCAACAAAGAACGCCCGCCGGTCATCCGGCGGGCGTTTTGCGTGACATCAGACCGGTCTTAGTGCTCGAACTTGCGGATCTCGCCCGACTTCAGTCGCGTGCCATAGCTGATCAGTTCCTGACGCACGATCTTCATCAGGAAATACAGGGCAAAGATGTTCACCACGGCCATCGAAAAGATCGCAGCATCCGAGAAGTCGATCACGGGACCAAGGTTGGCCGACGCACCGATCACGATGAACAGGCAGAACACAACCTTGAACGCGATTTCCTTGTTCTTGCCTTCACCGACCAGGTAGGTCCATGCCTTCAGCCCGTAGTAGGACCAGCTGATCATCGTCGAGAATGCAAACAGCACCACCGCGATTGCCAGCACATAGGGGAACCACGAAATCGTCGACCCGAATGCGGCAGAGGTCAGTGCGACACCCGTGTTGCCATCAACTGTCTGAATTGCCGTTCCTGCCTCGTTCAGAACGAACAGGCCCGTTTCAGGGTTCATGATCAACTGGCCCGAAATCGTGATGACCAGCGCCGTCATGGTGCAGATCACGACGGTGTCGATCAGCGGCTCCAGCAGACTGACGAAACCTTCGGTGATGGGTTCCTTTGTTTTCACGGCCGAATGCGCAATCGCGGCGGACCCAACACCTGCCTCGTTCGAAAACGCGGCACGGCGGAATCCCTGGATCAGCGCACCAACCAGACCACCTGCAACACCCAGACCCGTGAACGCCCCGGCAAAGATCTGACCAAAGGCCTGACCGATCAGGTTGTAGTTGGCGATCAGGATGATCAGCGAAGCGCCCACATAGATGATGCCCATCAGCGGAACGATCTTTTCCGTAACGCGCGCGATGGATTTCACACCGCCCACGATCACCGCAAACACGATCAGCGCAAAGATGATACCCGTGATCCAGCCCGGATATTCACCCGTGATCTGCGTGATCTGCACATGCGCCTGGTTCGCCTGGAACATGTTGCCGCCACCCAGCGCACCCAAGATGCAAAAGACGGAAAAGAGCACCGCCAAGACACCACCGCCGGGCAGACCCAGTTCAGCAAAGCCCTTTTTCATGTAATACATCGGACCACCGGATACGGTGCCGTCAGGGTATTCGTTTCGGTATTTCACACCCAATGTGCATTCGGTGAACTTGGCCGCCATGCCCAACAGACCCGCAAGGATCATCCAGAACGTGGCACCCGGTCCGCCGATGCCCACGGCAACCGCAACGCCTGCGATGTTGCCCAGACCCACGGTGCCCGACAGGGCCGTGGCCAAGGCCTGGAAATGGCTGACCTCGCCCGCGTCATTGGGGTCGGAATAGTCACCTTTGACCAGCGAAATCGCATGACCGAAATAACGGAACTGCACGAAACCAAAGTAGATCGTGAAGACGCTCGCCCCGATGACGAGCCACATCACGATCCACGGGAAATTGGTCCCCGGAAAGTTCGAAAAGATCAAGGACACATAAGGTCCGGTTGCATTCGCAAACGCCTGGTTGACGGTTTCGTCGATGCCCTGCGCGCTGGCCGGTGCCGCGAACATCAGCGCCGACAGCGCAATCAAAAATCGGGAATAGAGGTATTTCATCATCTGCCCTTTCAGTTGACGACGGTAACGGGCACGCGCGCCTGCATCACCAGGTTGGATGTCGAGCTGCCGAAAAATCGCGCGCCGATCCCTGTGTCGGCAACCCGACCCACGATGATCTGCTCTGCTTCGTGTTTCCGGGCGAGCCTGTCCAGCGTATCGGACACGTTGCCGTGCTGGACCACGCCGCTGGCTTTTTGGCCATCAGCGATGACCCGCGCCACTGCGGGTTCGACGATCCGCGATTTGGCCAGGTCGATTTCTTCCTCGCGCCGTTTGTGGCGTTGCGCGTTTTCCTCGGCGGTCTGGAATGCGAACGGCGACCATTCGATCACATAGGCGATAACCAGTTCGCAGTCCCCGATCAGTTTCGCCAGCGCCTGTGCATGTTTCAATGCCCTTGCGCCGCTGTCATGGCCATCAAGACCGACCAACAGTTTTGTTGTCATTTGGTGTTCCCCAGCTAAGGGCTGCGACATCGCAACCCATTCCTGATAGTATCGCCATCAGCAGGTAGATGCGCCCAAAGATATCGCGCCAGACAGAAAATTCGACTGCGAAATACAACCATGACGGTCCAATTGAATGAAATCACGCAACTGCTTTGAAATTCATCAGAATGAAAACTGCCCCTGCGTCACTGCAGCAAAGTCCACGATTCGCCGGACCCTTCCCAAGTGGGCGGAATTCGGATAAGGCCCGAATATCTTGAGGAAGACAGGCGCCCGGACCCCAGCGCCGAACAAGATACCGGGGTCAGGGGGAATACGCCCCCTACGCAACAGGGCCAAACGCCCGATAAGGAAGAACTGATGTTCAAAGAATTCAAGAAAAGCATGCAGTGGGGCGAAGAGACGCTCACACTCGAAACCGGCAAGGTTGCCCGTCAGGCCGACGGCACCGTGATCGCCACGCTGGGCGAAACCTCTGTCATGGCCAACGTGACCTTTGCGAAAAAGCAAAAGCCGGGTCAGGACTTTTTCCCGCTGACAGTGCACTACCAGGAAAAGTACTATGCCGCAGGCAAGGTGCCCGGCGGTTTTTTCAAGCGTGAGGCACGCCCCACCGAAAAAGAAACACTGACGGCTCGACTGATCGACCGTCCGATCCGCCCGCTGTTCGTCCCCGGCTTCAAGAACGAAGTGCTGGTGATGTGCACCGTGCTGTCCCACGATCTGGTCAACGACCCCGATATGGTCGCCATGATTGCAGCCTCTGCCGCACTGACGATTTCCGGCGCGCCCTTCATGGGTCCGATCGCGGCCTGCCGCGTGGGCTATACGGATGGTGAATACATCCTGAACCCCGAAATCGACGACATGCACAACCTGCGCATGAACCCCGAGCAGCGTCTGGACCTGGTCGTCGCCGGCACCAAAGACGCCGTGATGATGGTCGAATCCGAAGCCTACGAGCTGACCGAAGACGAGATGCTGGGAGCCGTGACATTTGCCCATGACGCGATCCAGCCCGTCATCGACCTGATCATCGACCTGGCCGAAGAATGCGCCAAGGAACCGTTTGATTTCCAGCCGCCGAACTACGACGATCTGTATGCAGCCGTGAAATCGGCAGGCGAACAGAAAATGCGCGACGCCTACGCGATCCTGGACAAGCAGGAACGTACCGCTGCCGTCGCACAGGCCAAGCAGGACATCATCGACGCCCTGACCGAGGAACAGCAAGAAGACGCGAACCTTGGCCCGGCCCTGAAAAAGCTGGAATCAGGCGTTCTGCGTGGCGATGTCGTGAAAAACGGTCGCCGCATCGACGGACGCAAACTGGACGAGATCCGCGACATCGTGTCGGAAACCGGCATTCTGCCGCGGACCCATGGTTCGGCCCTGTTCACCCGCGGTGAAACGCAGGGTCTGGTCGTCACCACGCTGGGTACCGGCGATGACGAACAAATGATCGACGCGCTGACCGGCATGTATAAATCCAACTTCATGCTGCACTACAACTTCCCTCCCTATTCGGTGGGTGAGGTTGGCCGCGTGGGCTCTCCGGGTCGTCGTGAAATCGGTCATGGCAAACTGGCATGGCGTGCATTGCAGGCCGTTCTGCCAGCTGCGACCGATTTCCCGTACACCATCCGCATCGTGTCCGAGATCACCGAATCCAACGGTTCCAGCTCGATGGCATCGGTCTGCGGTGGCTCCTTGTCCATGATGGACGCCGGTGTGCCGTTGAAATCGGCTGTTGCCGGTGTGGCCATGGGTCTGGTGATGGAAGACGACGGCGACTATGCCATCCTGTCCGACATCCTGGGTGACGAAGATCACCTGGGCGACATGGACTTCAAGGTTGCTGGCACCGAAAACGGCATCACCTCGCTTCAGATGGATATCAAGATCGCAGGCATCACGCCCGAGATCATGAAAAAGGCGCTGGAGCAGGCCAAGCAAGGCCGTCTGCACATCCTGAACGAGATGAGCAAGGCACTGACCGGGGCCGCTGAATTCAGCGTCCACGCGCCCAAGATCGAGACGATGCAGATCCCGACCGACAAGATCCGTGAAGTCATCGGTTCCGGCGGCAAGGTCATCCGCGAAATCGTTGAAGTGTCCGGCGCCAAGGTCGACATCAACGACGACGGTGTGATCAAGCTGGCATCCAACGACGCCGAGGCGATCAAGAAGGCCTACGACATGATCCACTCGATCGTGGCCGAACCCGAAGAAGGCGTGATCTACAAGGGCACGGTCGTCAAACTCGTCGACTTTGGTGCTTTCGTGAACTTCTTTGGCAAGCGTGACGGTCTGGTCCACGTGTCCCAGATCGAAAACCGTCGCCTGAACCACCCCTCTGACGTCCTGAAAGAAGGACAGGAGGTCTGGGTCAAGCTGCTGGGCTTTGACGATCGCGGCAAGGTGCGTCTGGCCATGAAAATGGTCGACCAGTCCACCGGCGAAGAGCTGAAGAAAGAGGAGGGCGACGCAGAGTAAGCGTCCTCTCTTCGACACCAAGAACAGGGCCCCGGCGGAAACGTCGGGGCCCTTTTTTTGGTCGGCAACGTGACAAATCGCCGGCGCGGTTTAGCTTTTGGGACACACAAACCGGAGAAACATCATGCGCATTGCCATTTGCCTTCTTGCAACACTCACTCTTGTAGCATGTGGTACAACGACAGGCATGACGACGCCTGCCGCGATCGACGCCCCCAGCGGGGCTGACGCGGAAACTGCAACCCTGGGCAACACCGTCATCAACTAAGACGGAGACCCCGACCTTGAGGAAACGAGCATGACAAAGATTATATTGACCGTCGCGGCACTGGCCGCACTGACAGCCTGCGCCCGGAACGTGCCAACCGGCAACGGCACCGTGGTGATCCCCACGCCCATCATGGCCGAACCCACGATGAACAAACTCTGACACGACCGCCGGGCGACCCCGCGTCGCCCGGCTGTGCTGCTCTTTAGAGCAGTTTCAGCGCAATCAGGACCCAGACCGACAGGACCACGCCGCAGGTCAGGGCATAACCGCCATTCCATCGCAGGCCGACGTGGCTTGCCGATACTTTGCCGTATTGTGCGATCAGCAGGGTGGATGCGGTATAGGGCGATGTTGCCCCGCTTAGCGCCCAACCGCCCGTGATTGCGACAATGAACGCCGCAGGCGCGGCACCGATTTCCGCCGGGGCGGGCAGCAACGGCGCAAGCAGCGATACCGACAGGATCGGGTTCATCCCGAACTGTCCTGCCAGTGGAATGGTCCAGAACAGGACCAGCAGCACCACCGGCGCAGGCACCGATGACAGGTCGATGCCGGACGACGCGATAACAGGCGACAAAAGGGCAGCGCCCAGCGACCCGATGAAACCCGCCATCGCCAGCAAGACGATTTCCGACCTGTTTCCGGGCAATTCGGTCATGGCATAATCCCGCGCCCGTCCCGCGACATGCAGCACCGGATGCCGGTGATGGTTCAGCACGTCCTGTTCCCCCATCCATAGCACGGCGATCACAGGCACAACGATCATCACGACCCCGACCACGCGGACCCCGGTCCACAAATGCAGGCCCAGCGTCACCGCCCCGATGACCAGCAACAATGTCAGCAAAGGCATCAACCGACGCAACCACGTGCCCTCTGGCGGGTCGAATGTCGCCGCAGGGCCACTGATGCGCGGCTTGAAGATGCTGTCCATCGCCCATCCGATGCAAACCAGAATCACACCCGACACGGCGCAGGGCAGCACGGCCCCGGCCCAGGTCGCGCCGGGGATCAGCTGGGTCGAGATCGCCATGGAAAACGCCAGCGGCGACCAGGGCAAGGTTGCGATGAACCCGCGCTGGATCGCGACCAGCATGCGGCGCAAACGATGCCCGCGGCGTTCGGGATTCGGTTCCGACGTCACGCTCTGCGCGGCAAGCCCCCCCAAGAGCTGGATCGCGCCGTACATCAGGATCAACCCGAACAAGCCGCCGCCAGCAGTCAGCGCCAGATAACGCCGTCCCGGCGGCTGAGAAGCGAGAAATTCACCTGTCTTGACGATCGGGGCCGAGGTCAGCGCCGCACTGCGCAGTGTTGTCAGCGCAGCAAAAAACCCGGTGATGAAACTGACCAGCATCACCGCCTCGGTGATCGCCCTGCGGCCATCCGGCAAGACCACCAACGCGATCATCGTCAAAACGATGCCGATGATCAGGAACACCCGCCGCGACCATGGAATATGGGCCGCGAACAGGGCCAGCGCCGCCACGCTGGACACCATCGAGACATGCAGAAAAACATCGCCGCCACCCCATTCGTAGGTGCCGCGCGCGATCATGGTCACGATCAGCAGCAGGCCACCAATCGCATCTGTCAGTATGAATCGTTGCATGGGTGCCTGCCTCTGGGTCAGGCTATGGATAGACGGGATAAATGCCGATCAAAACCCCGCATGAATAGCGACGCTGCCCCGAACATTCCGACGCCGTGACAGACACGGGTTTCGGACCGCGCAAGATGTTGCGCGGTCCGACAAGCGATCAAAAGTCGAGGTTTTCGACGTTCAGCGCGTTGTCCTGAATGAATTCGCGGCGTGGTTCGACCACATCGCCCATCAGCTTGGTGAACAGGTCGTCAGCCTCGGCCACGTCCTGCACCTTGACCTGCAACAGCGTGCGCGCATCCGGGTCCAGCGTGGTTTCCCACAACTGGTCCGGGTTCATCTCGCCCAGCCCCTTGTAGCGTTGCAACGTCAGTCCACGCTCACCTTCTTCGAGGATGGCGGCCAACAGGTCCAGCGGTCCGTTGATCAACTGGTGACGATCCTTGCGATGCAGCGTCGCGGGCAGTTCGTAGACATCCCGCAGCGCCTGCGTGAACGTGCCTGTCTTGCGGGCCTCACCGGACCGCAACAGACCACCGTCCAGCGTACGGACCTCTTCGACGCCGCGCAGAATGCGGGCCAGACGGATGCCGTGATCCTGCGTGATCCGTCCCTGCCAGCCGCGTTCCCATTCCAGCGCGATCAGGTTCAGGCGGGCCGCGACCTTGTCCGCGACACCTTGCAGGTCCTCGGACACCGCGCCGGGCGCAAAGGCCCCCGCGATGGCAGCCTGTTCCAGAATGTGACGCGGGTAATGGGTCGGGAACGCGTCCAGCACGCGGCGCAGACTGCGTGCATCCTCGACCACGCGACGCAGGTCCTGCCCGGTGATTTCCTCGCCGTTGCCCTGCCGGAGCATGGCGCCCTCGATCCCCTGTTCGATCAGGTATTCGTCCATCGCGGCCTGATCCTTGAGGTAGACCTCGGACTTGCCGCGCTGCACTTTGTATAGCGGCGGCTGCGCGATATAGAGGTAACCGCCCTCGATCAGCTCGGGCATCTGGCGGAAAAAGAACGTCAGCAGCAGCGTGCGGATATGCGCGCCGTCAACGTCAGCGTCGGTCATGATGATGACCTTGTGATAGCGCAGTTTGGCGATGTTGAATTCGTCACGCCCAATCCCGGTGCCCAGCGCCATGACGAGGTTGCCGATCTCCTGGCTGCCCAGCATCCGGTCGAACCGGGCGCGTTCGACGTTCAGGATCTTGCCCTTCAGCGGCAGGATCGCCTGCGTGCCACGGTCACGGCCCGTCTGGGCGGATCCACCGGCGGAATCACCCTCGACCAGAAAGACTTCGGTCTTGGTCGGGTCCTTTTCGGAACAATCCTTCAGCTTGCCCGCAAGAAAGTTCACGTCCATCGGGTTCTTGCGCCGGGTCAGTTCGCGCGCCTTGCGGGCCGCCTCGCGCGCCAATGCGGCCTCGACGATTTTGCCGACAATGACCTTGGCGATCTGGGGATTTTCCTCGAACCATTCGGCCAGTTTTTCACCGACAAGGTTTTCGACCGCGGGCCGCACCTCGGATGACACCAGCTTGTCCTTGGTCTGGCTGGAAAACTTGGGGTCGGGCACTTTGACCGACAGGACGCAGGTCAGACCTTCGCGCGCATCGTCACCGGTAAAGGATACCTTTTCCTTTTTCGCGATCCCACTGGACTGGGCATAATTGTTGATCGTGCGGGTCAGCGCGGCGCGGAAACCGGCCATATGCGTGCCGCCGTCGCGCTGCGGAATGTTGTTGGTGAACGGCAGCACCATCTCGTTATAGCTGTCGTTCCACCACATCGCGACCTCGACACCGATGTCGTCACGCTCGCCCTTGACGTAGATCGGCTCTGGCAGGATCGAGGATTTCGACCGGTCGAGGTATTTGACGAATTCCTTGACGCCGCCGTCGTAGTATAGCTCGGTCCGCAGAGGCTCTGCCGGGCGCTCGTCCTCGACGATGATGCGGACACCGGAGTTCAGGAACGCCAACTCGCGCAGACGTTTTTCCAGCGTGTGAAAATCGTAGTCGCGGTTGCTGAATGTTTCCGTGCTGGCCAGGAACCGCACCTCGGTCCCCTTGCGCCCGTTCGCATCGCCGACCACGCGCAGGCTCTCGGTGGTGTAACCGCCCTCAAACCGGGCGAAATGTTCCTTGCCGTTGCGCCAGATGCGCAGCTCGAGATAGTCGGACAGCGCGTTCACGACCGACACACCGACACCGTGCAGACCGCCCGACACCTTGTATGAATTCTGGTCGAATTTGCCGCCGGCATGCAGCTGGGTCATGATGACTTCTGCCGCTGACACGCCTTCTTCCTTGTGCATGTCGACGGGAATGCCGCGCCCGTTGTCGCCCACGGAAATCGATCCGTCGGCGTGAATTTTCACATAAACATGGTCGGCATGACCGGCGAGCGCCTCGTCGATGCCGTTGTCCACCACCTCATAGACCATGTGGTGCAGGCCCGACCCGTCATCGGTGTCACCAATGTACATGCCAGGGCGTTTGCGTACAGCCTCCAACCCCTTGAGAACCTTGATGGAATCGGCACCATAGGCGGTGTTTTCAGCGTTGTCGTCGACCATGCGGAATTATCCTTGTTCTTATCCGCAAAATATATGCGTTTTCGCAGGTCCTGTCACCCGCAAACCCCCATATTTTGTGGTCAGACAAAGGGTATCGCCAGTCCCACGGCGATCAGCAAACCGCCTGCTATCCGGTTGGTCCGGCGCAGTGCGACAGGCGAAGTCAGCAGCGCCCGCGCTCGCCCGAAAAAGAACGCCAGGATCAGGTTGCCCATCAACGGCACCACAAAGGACGCGGTGCAGATCGCGACCACGTCCCAGCGCGTCAGCGCCCCCAGATCAAAGAACCCCGGCAGTACCCCCATGTAGAACAGTACCGCCTTTGGATTGCCCAGGATCACGGCCAGCCCCGCCAGAAACCCCGCCCACATGCCTGGCCGTGTCAGCCGAGAGTTCGACGCCACGCCGCTGCCCGCGTTACGGATCACCAGCCACCCCATCACCAGGAACGTGATGCAGGCCACCCAGCGCAGGACGGTCATGAAATCCGCATAGACCGACACGACCCAGGACACCCCGAGGATCGCCAGCAAGGGCCACAGCACGTCGCCCACGACAACGCCCAGCGCCAATGGCCAGGCCGCGTTGAACCCACCCGACATGGTGCGCGCGATCAATGCAACCCAGACCGGTCCCGGCGTCAGGAACAACGCAAAGAGCGCGCCAACATAAAGCGCCATGTCGCCAGCCGAGATCGTCAAAACAGATGGCCCACCAGATCGACCCGGGCCTGGAAATCCCATGTCTTGCCCCGCAGCGGCAGGATCATCAGCCCGTCATCTACCCGTGACTTCATCCCTTGGGTCTGCGCGTCGTCCAGCAGCGCGTAGATCAGCGTGTTGTTGGCCCGCAGAAACCCGTGGCCCGCGTAGATCGGCCGGTCACCGAACAGCAGGACAAATTCCGCAAGCGACGCACGCGCCTGCGTCACGGCCTCTGCCAAGAGCGCGCCTGCAATACCCTGCCCGCGACATGCGGGATCGGTCGCCACCTCGGCCAGGCCGATGATCGGCACCAGCCGTGGTCCCAGCCGGATGTCGCGCATCAGCAGCGCCACATGCCCCAGGATGTCGCCATTCCGGCGCGCCACGATCCGCAGGTGGTGGCGCTGCTTGAAAAATGAGCGCCCATCGAAACCGGGCCCGAACGCACGGTCAAGCAGGGCCGCGATTGCGCGGTCATCCTGCGCGGTCAGCGCCATTTCGGGAATGACATCAATCTGCATGGCTTGCCTCCGGTATCACCGCTGACGCACCATCGCTGTCGGTCACGCGCAGGTATTGCCCGCGCGCGCCCAGCGCGTCAAACAACCCCGGTTCCGTTCCCGTCATCCAGGCCTGTGCGCCCAGCGCACAGATCTCGTCATAGAGTGCCGCCCGCCGGTCCGCATCCAGATGCGCCGCAACCTCGTCCAGCAGCAGGATCGGCGGCTGCCCGGTATCGCGGGCCAGCGCACGCGCATTGGCGAGGATCAGACTGATCAGCAACGCCTTCTGCTCGCCCGTCGAACAGTCGCGCGCTGGCACCCCCTTGGCCGCATAGATCGCATCCAGATCGCTGCGGTGTGGCCCCGACAACGTGCGCCCTGCCGCCATGTCACGCCCCCGCCCGTCCTGAAACGCCGCCAAAAGCGCCTCTGCACCCTCGGCCATGATCTCTCCGGTATCCGCCAGTGCCAGTTCGGCAATCGGAAATGCCGTCGCGGCCCCGTCCTGTGCGGCAATCAGGGCCGCAACACAGATCGCGCGGTTGGCCTGCACCGCGGCCCCGGCTTCGGCCATCTGCTGTTCCAGCGCGCCATACCAGTGGGCGTCGCGCACCATGTCTTTCAGCAGGCGGTTGCGTTCACGCATCGCACGCTCGTAGCGCAGGCTCGCCTCGGCGTGGTCAGGGACGAACGACAGCGTTGCGCGATCCAGAAACCGGCGACGTCCCTCGGCCCCTTCGATCCACAATCGATCCATTGCGGGGATCAGCCACAACACGCGCAGAACCGACGCCAGCGCCGTCTGCGTCGCGCTCTTGCCATCGATGGTGACGCTGCGCGACGCCATCCCCTCGGCCCCGGTGACCAGTTCGGTCACATGGCCGCGGCTGGTCAGCTCTGCTGTTACCTTCCAGCCCAGTGCCTCGGGCTTGCGCGCCACATCACCCGTTTGTGCCCGCCGCAGACCGCGGCCCGGCGACAGATAGGAAATCGCCTCGATCAGGTTGGTCTTGCCCGCACCGTTCGGCCCGTGAATGGCCACGGGGCGTGGATCGACCCGCAGCTCTGCCCGCTTGTGCGACCTGAAATGCGACAGCCGCAAATGCGTGACCGCCAGACTGCTCACGCAGCACCCCCGGTTCTTCTGGTCAAAAATATCCCCGCCGGAGGCATCGGATAATCGTCAGATTATCCGATCAAACCCGCATCGGCATCACGACGTAAACCGCAGAGGTGTCGTTCCCTTCGCGCATCAGGGTCGGATCACCGGACGAGTTGAACAGGAACACCGCGTTCTCGCGATCCACCTGGCTTGCGATTTCCAGCAGGTATTTCGCGTTGAACCCGATTTCCAGCCGCTCGTCGCTATAGGCCACGGCCAGCTCTTCTTCGGCGTTGCCGCTGTCGGGGGCATTCACCGACAGGATCAGGCGATCCTCGTCCAGTTGAAGCTTCACGGCACGCGACCGCTCGGAACTGACGGTCGCAACCCGGTCCACCGCCTTGGCAAACTCAGAGGCATCGACTTCCATCTTGCGGGTGTTGCCGGTCGGAATGACGCGGGTGTAGTCGGGGAATGTCCCGTCGATCACCTTGGACGTCAACGTGATGTCAGGGGTGGCGAACCGCACCTTGGTCTCGGACACCGACACGGCCACCTGCAAATCGTCGTCATCCAGCAGCTTGCGCAGCTCGCCCACGGTCTTGCGCGGGACGATCACACCGGCCATGCCGGATGCGCCCTGTGGCAGATCCGCGTCGATGCGCGCCAGCCGGTGACCGTCGGTCGCGACACAGCGCAGAACCTTGCCGCCCTCGCCATCCGCCTCGTGCATGTAGACACCGTTGAGGTAATAGCGCGTCTCTTCGGTCGAGATCGCGAATTTCGCCTTGTCGAACAGGCGACGCAGCACGGGGGCCGGCGCGCTGAAGTTGGTGGTGTAATCGGATGTCGCCATCACCGGGAAATCTTCGCGCGGCAGCGTCGCCAGCTGGAAATTCGAACGGCCTGCCTGAATCGTCAGACGTCCGGAGGCCGTATCCTCGGACAAGGTGACCAGCGCCCCGTCCGGCAATTTGCGCACGATCTCGTTCAATGTGACGGCAGCGACCGTTGTCGCACCGGCGCGGTCAACCTTGGCAGGCGCGCGATCCACCACCTCGATATCGAGGTCGGTCGCGCGGAACTGCACGGTGTCGCCTTCGGCCTCGATCAGGACGTTGGCCAGAATCGGGATGGTATTGCGCCGCTCGACGACCGATTGCGCCTGTGCAACCGCCTTGAGTAGGCTGGCCCGTTCGATGCTGAATTTCATGGTCGTCCCCGTCGTTGACCGGCCACCCGCGGGCCGGACCGTGACGCTACTGCTTTTCGGCTCCGACTCAAGGGTTTTTCAAACGATTTATCCGCTGTGTGGCTACTCTTCCAATGCGCGGCGCAGGTTTTCCAGATCATCCGCGATCTGGCTATCGGTTTGGGCCAGATCCTCGATCTTGCGCACCCCGTGCATCACGGTCGTGTGGTCCCGCTTGCCGAACCGGCGCCCGATGTCGGGCAGCGACCGGCTGGTCATGGTTTTCGACAGATACATCGCCACCTGACGCGGCCGGGCAAAGCTGCGGACGCGTTTCGGCCCCAGCATGTCGGACAGGCGAATGTGGTAGTAATCGCTGACCTTGCGCTGGATTTCCTCGACAGTGACCTTGCGGTCGTTGGCACGCAGGATATCCGCCAGACAGTCGATCGTCTGATCCATGTCGATATCCAGCCCCACCAGGCTTGCGTGGGCGAACAGACGGACCAATGCGCCCTCCAGAACACGCACGTTCGTCGTGATCCGCTGGGCCAGGAATTCCAGTACGCCGGGCGCAACCTTCAGTTCAGGATAGATGTCCTGCTGCTGGGCCACCTTGGACTGCAACACGCCTAGGCGCAGTTCGTAATCCGTCGGGTGCAGGTCGATCACCAGACCGCATTGCAGGCGCGACCGCATGCGGTCTTCCATGTTCTTGATTTCACCGGGCGCGCGGTCGCCGGACAGAATGACCTGCTTGCGCGCGTCGACCAGCGCGTTGAACGTGTGAAAGAATTCTTCCTGTGTCGAATCCTTGCCGCCCATGAACTGGACGTCATCGACCAGCAACACATCGACAGACCGCAAAAGATGCTTGAATTCCATCATCTTGCGTTCGCGCAATGCGGTGATGAACCGATACATGAACCGTTCGGCCGACAGATACAGCACGTTCAGCTCTGGCTGGCGCAGGCGAATCTCGTTGGCGATGGCGTGCATCAGGTGGGTCTTGCCCAGGCCGACGCCGGAATACAGGAACAGCGGGTTGAACGTGACGGGACCGCCCTCGGCCACACGGCGTGCAGCGGCATGCGCCAGCTCGTTGGGCTTGCCCACGACGAAATTGTCGAATGTCATCTGCGGGTCCAGCGGCAGGCCCAGCGGGTCTGAATCGTGGCCGAAATCGGCGGTCGATGACTTGGCAGTGGCCGCCTTGACCGGTTGCGCCTCGGACGGGTTCGCCTGACGATCGGCATTCACGCCAAACCGCAGGCGGCTGACCTCTTGGCCGTTACGGTTGAAACTGTAGATGATCATATCGCCGAAATGCTGTTCGACGTAATTTCCGATAAAGGCCGTCGGCACATCAAAGGACACGACGCCATCGGAAACACCCGCATATTCCAAAGAGGCAATCCAGCTTTGGAATTTTGCCTTGCTCATGCTGTTCCGTAGATCGTCCTGTACCCGTCCCCACGCGGTCGCTTCGCCCATTTTGCCTGCCCTGTTTCCCAAATCATCTCGACAGGGTCTCCCTGCCGCGCCGCACATCAGACCGAGGCGGATTGCGCAACACCAAGCGCCTAACCTTGGACATCACGCCATCGCCGTCTTGTTCACGCCAACGGATCGGATGATCCGTCACCGCCTTGCGTGGGATACACGGACTGTGCAGACGCGGGTGCGCAGAGCACCCGGACACAGACACAGAACAAGCGTTCGCACGAAATGAATTTCGCGCGCTGATCCTCGCTTTTCTGTCGAAAGCACGACGCCTAAGGAACACATCGCTGGGCCGCCGCATACCGGCGCAAACCCGTTCCTGTTTGGTCGCGGCCCTCCATGTTCCCCCCGGAACGAAGTGAATCGCTGGGTGAAGTTAGCAAGGTGTCAGAGGGCATCACAACCATAACAACGCGCTTGACTCACGACTCCGTGCGAAAGAATCCCTGACCCCTTTGAAACGTCACAAATTTTTTACAGCGGCGACTCAGGCATGAAAAAAGCGCGCCCCGGCAGGAGCGCGCTTGATCGTCGTCAATGGGCCACAGCGGCCCCAGAATCAGCCCAGAGCTTTGACGCGGCTGGCCAGGCGGGACATCTTGCGTGCCGCTGTGTTCTTGTGGACGACACCCTTGGTGACGCCGCGCATCAGCTCGGGCTGTGCGGCCTTCAGGGCAGCAGCAGCAGCGGCCTGATCGCCAGAGGCGATGGCCTCTTCGACGGTGCGCAGGAATGTGCGGATACGCGAACGGCGCATCTTGTTGACGGCAAAACGGGCTTCGTTCTGTTTTGCGCGCTTCTTGGACTGTGGTGTATTGGCCATGCTGGGCTTCCTTCGGGTCGATCAAATACTGTTATAGCGCCTGAACGGCCCGCCCGGGTTTTCACCTACCGGGTTGATCTGCCAAAGCGGGCATCACGCGCATGTAGGGCGGCGTATAAGGGGCGCCGCCCCGTTTGGAAACCCCTTACTTGTCGCGGAACTGCGCCTCGCGCTTTTCCTGAAACGCCGCCATGCCCTCTTTCTGGTCCTGCGTCGCAAACAGGCCATAGAAGGTGCGCCGTTCGTAATTCAGGCCCTCGGCCAGCGAAACCTCGAAGGACCGGTTCACCGTGTCCTTGACCGCCATGGACGCAAGCAGCGACTTTGCCGCTATTTTGGCCGCGGCACCGCGCGCCTCGTCCATCAGCTTTTTCGCAGGCACCACACGGCTGACCAAACCAGAGGCCAGCGCCTCTTCGGCATCCATGAACCGTCCCGTCAGGTTCATGTCCATCGCCTTGGCCTTGCCAACAGCATGCGCCAGACGCTGCGTGCCGCCCATGCCGGGGATGACGCCCAGGTTGATTTCGGGCTGACCGAACTTGGCCGTATCGGCCGCGATGATGAAATCGCACATCATCGCCAATTCGCAACCGCCACCCAACGCATAGCCTGCAACAGCGGCGATCACGGGCTTGCGGATCGCGGTGATGCGTTCGGACTGCGCCTGGAAATAGGCCTGGCCGACCATGTCGACATAGGACTTGTCTGCCATTTCGGTGATATCCGCACCGGCAGCAAAGGCCTTTTCCGATCCGGTGACGATGATGCAGCGGGTCTGGTCGGACCCATCGGCCTCTTCCAGCGCCTGGCACAATTCCTGAAGCAATTGCTGATTGAGGGCGTTCAGCGCGTCAGGACGGTTCAATGTGATAACCGTGATGTCATCGCTGGTGTCGACTGTGATGGTCTCAAAGGCCATGCGGCACTCCGTTTGATCGGGTCATTTGGTCGTGTCAGGCAACCGTGTTGCTTCAAACGCGCGCGGCGATCAAGCTATCTTTGACAGCCCGGGCAAAAGAACGAGGACCGCCCGGACTGGACGATACGGTCAATGACGCCGGGGCAGCCGTCACGCGTGCAGGGGGCGCCCTCGCGGTCATAAACGGCAAAGCCATGCTGAAAATATCCAAGCTCGCCATCCGCTTGGCGGTAGTCGCGCAGACTGGACCCGCCCGCTGCGATCGCCTCTTGCAGCACCTGCCGGACCAGCGGCACGAGGCCCGCAATCCGCGCGGCCGAGATGCGCCCTGCCTTGCGCGCGGGATGGATTCCCGCCCGGTGCAGCACCTCGCACACGTAGATATTGCCCAGACCCGCGACGATTCGCTGGTCCAGCAATGCCGATTTGATCGGCGTGTTCCGCCCCTTCAACCGATCAACCAGGTATGTTTCGTTGAACTGGTTGGAAAAGGGTTCCGGCCCCAGATCACGCATCAGCCAATGCGCATCCGCCTCTGCCGTGGGCATCAGGTCCATCGCCCCGAACCGGCGCGCGTCGTTGAACGTGATCCGCGCGCCCTGCCCCATGTGGAACACAACGTGATCGTGTTTTGCCGGAGCCGGATGGGGGTGATGGAATTCCCCTACCGTATGGCCCGAAATCAGCATTCGACCCGACATCCCCAGATGGATCAACAGTGTTTCGTCACTGTCCAGATCGGCCAGAATATATTTTGAACGCCGCCGCAAACCACGCACGGTCGCCCCTGTCAGCCGGTCCGCCATCCTGTCGGGAAACGGCCAGCGCAGGTCCGGGCGATTGACCTCGGCCCGCTGGATCAGCTGGCCCTCCATCACCGGGGACAGCCCGGCGCGCACGGTCTCGACTTCTGGCAATTCGGGCATGCAGTGTTCCTATGTGTCGCACGACGTTGTAGGTGGGTTGCGGCGTCCTACATCTGGGGCGAGACGAGAAGGACGACAACCCATGACCGACGGACCCAATACCACGCATTTCGGCTTTGAAACCGTCGATGAGGACCAGAAGGCGGGCCGCGTCAGGGGTGTGTTTTCGTCTGTCGCATCGAAATACGACATCATGAACGATGTCATGTCAGGCGGAATCCATCGCATCTGGAAGGATGCGATGATGGACTGGCTGGCCCCGCGCGCCGGTCAGCGACTGCTGGATGTGGCAGGCGGCACCGGCGATATTTCGTTTCGATTCCTGCGCCGCGCGGGGTCTGGGCACGCCACCGTGCTCGATCTGACCGAACCCATGCTGATCGAGGGCCGCAAACGGGCCGAGGCGGAACGCATGGCCGGTCAATTGGACTGGGTGGTGGGCGACGCGATGGCGCTGCCGTTCGAGGACAACACCTTTGACGTCTACACCATCAGTTTCGGCATCCGGAACGTGACCCGCCCCCAAGAGGCCCTGAACGAGGCATACCGCGTCCTGCGCCCCGGGGGCCGCCTCATGGTGCTGGAATTCAGCCAGCTGCCGAACCCCATGATGCAAAAAGCATATGACGCCTACAGCTTTAACGTCATCCCGCGGATGGGCCAGATGATCGCCGGTGATCGCGACAGCTATCAGTACCTTGTCGAATCGATCCGCAAGTTTCCCGATCAGGAGACATTTCTGGGGATGGTGCGGCAGGCAGGGTTTGAAAACGCCAAATATCGCAACCTGACGATGGGTGTCGCTGCCCTTCACTCTGGCTGGAAACTCTGATCCGTGCGCGGCCCGCATAACATCATCCGCCTGATCCGCACCGGCGCCACGCTGGAACGCACCGGCGCGATGCGTGTGATCATGGACGCATTCGAGGTCGGACCACTCTTGCGCGGTGTCGTCCGCGGCGTGGTCTGGCCGTTCAAATGGCTGGGCTACAAGGGTGACGTGACCATGCCGCCCGCGCCGCGCGCTCTGACGGCACTTGGCCCCGCCTACATCAAGTTCGGACAGGTCCTGTCGACCCGACCCGATGTCGTCGGCAATGAAATGGCGACGCAACTGCGCGTCCTGCAGGACAAATTGCCGCCGTTCTCCCTCGCTGAGGCCCGCGCCGAGGTGCGCCGCGAACTGGGGGTCGAGGTCGAGGATATTTTTTCCAGTTTCTCCGACCCGGTTGCCGCCGCGTCCTTGGCGCAGGTGCACAAGGCCACGCTGGCCGCCACCGGCGAGGATGTCGCCGTCAAGATCCTGCGCCCGGGCATCGAACGCGCCTTTCGCCGTGACATTGACGCGTTTTATTTCGCTGCACGCTTTGTCGAGGTGCTTTCGCCCGCATCGCGCAGGCTGAAACCGATGGACGTGATCACCCATTTCGAAGGTGTGGTCATGGGCGAATTGGACCTGCGCCTCGAAAGTTCGGCCGCGGCGGAATTTGCCGCCAACACCGAAAACGACGCCGGGTTTCATGTGCCGCGCATTCGCTGGGACCTGTCGGGGCGCCGCGTGATGACGCTGGACTGGGCCGAAGGCATCGGGGCCGGCGATATCGACGCACTGGACGCCGCAGGGCTGGACCGCAAGGCAATCGCTGACCGCGTGCTGACATTATTCCTCAACCATGCGCTGCGCGACGGTTTCTTTCATGGCGACATGCACCAGGGGAACCTGAAAATTCGCGCCGATGGCACGATCATCGCATATGATTTCGGGATCATGGGCCGGATCGACAGCTATACCCGAAGGGTCTATGCGGAAATCCTGTTCGGCTTTATCCGGCAGGACTATCAGCGCGTGGCCGAGGTCCATTTCGAGGCAGGTTATGTCCCTGCCGACAAGGACGTGGATGAATTCGCCCGCGCCCTGCGTGCCGTCGGAGAGCCGATTTTCGGTATGGACGCCAGCCGCATCTCCATGGCCCGACTCTTGTCTTACCTGTTCGAGGTGACCGAACGTTTCGGGATGGAAACCCGGACCGAACTGATCCTTTTGCAACGCACCATGGTCGTCGTCGAAGGTGTGGCGCGCACCCTCGATCCCAACATGAATATCTGGCAGTCGGCCAAGCCCGTGGTCACCGATTACGTCAGCAAAAGCATCGGGCCGCGCGCCCTCCTTGATGATCTGCGTCGCACCGCGATCATCCTTGCGCGGTTCGGGCCGCAGTTGCCCCGCCTCGCCGAAGAGGCGCTGATCCGTCTGAACAACCCACCGCCACCGCCGCGTCCGCAACGTCGCATTGCGCGCATCTCTTGGGCCGCGCTGGGTGCAACGATCGTTGGTCTGCTCTGGCTTGCAGAGAGCATCCTTTAACGCGGCCGAATCGCAGGATCACGCACGGCGGTCACCTCTGCTGCGGGAACCTTCTGCCCCGAGGCGAGCAGGATCATGTTCTGACCGTTTTCAACCCGCACTTCGGCAATGGTCCCGTAAATTCCGACAGGGTCCTGTGACAACACCTCGCCGCCACGCAGGCTGACCGTTTCGAAACTGTAGCGCCCGTTTGGCAGCGGCGCACCGTCAGCCGTAGCGCCAGCCCATGTCAGCGGATCGTTCCCAACGGGAATGGGGATGCGCTGTAGCTCATTCCCACTGACATCGCGGACAATCAGCCGCGCGTCCTGCGCCCCGCCCGGCATGATCGGATTGATCGTGATCGGTGTGCCGTCGAACAGGACCGCACCTTCGGTCCGCGCTTCCAAGCCGACCCAGCCTGCGAGTTGCGACAAACCGCCGGCGGCCAATTGTCCTGTCATGATTCGCAGCAGATCGTTGGTCTGAACCTGCTGTTCGACCCCCGAAAACGTGGCAAGCTGCGTCGCGTAGTCGGCCGAATCCACCGGGTCGAGAGGGTCCTGATTCTGCATCTGCACCGTCAACATCTTCAGGAACGTTTCAAAATCCGCGCTGATTGCGGTCTGCTCTGCCGCAGGCACGGCAGTCGCCGCCGTCTGGAATTGCTGGGACGTGGTTTGCGAAATTTCCATTCTACCTACCTTCAGAGCCTGAGGTCCAAACCGCCGATGCGTATCGGCGTCGGCTGTGGCTGGATCGGTTGATTGCTGCTCGAAACGGTCCCGATCTCGCTTGCGTTCTGCAGGTGCTCGGGCTGTCCCCTCGCGCGGTCATGCGCTGCACCGCCCGCGTCGAAATCCAGTTTGACCGATGTGTACCCCAAGGCACGCAGCTCTTGCTGCAGGACATCGACATGGCGGCGCATCAGGTCTGATGTTTCAGGCCGTTCCGTCAGCACATGGATCATCATGCCTTGATCCTGTGCGGTCAAAGTCATCCGGACGCGTCCCAGTTCAGCCGGGTTCAACGCCAACTCTACCGTGCGCTCGGCGGCCTGATTGATCGTGACCGCGATCTGCTGTGCCACCGACCCCGCAACCGGCGGCGCGACAGGCGGCCTTTGAACACTCTCTGCTTGCGTGTCGCCCACGCCAAAGCGAGCAGGCGCGAACGTCGTCATCAAGTCGGATCGGACGCCGCTCTCCGACGGCAATCCTGAATGGGCGAATTTCCAAAGGTCGATGGAATCAGGCGCGCCCCCAAAGGTCGAGGTGATCCCCTCAATAAGGCTATTTTTATCATATTGGTTTGAAATAGGAATTTCTTGGCCTTCGATCGACCCCTGTCGCTGTCCCGCCAGCGCGCGCTGGATGACCTGTTGGTCGATTGCCGACGGCGCGACGATCATATCGCCTGAAATTGCACCGATCAGAGGTGGCACGATGGGCACAGTCTTTGCTGCGTGCAAACCGACCGCAGACTGATCGTCCGGGTGCAAACGCAGGTCGGCGCGCGGCGAGGACGTTTGCGGCGTGGTCGCAAAACCGACAACTGTCTGCGCGACCGCACCTGCACTTGGGTTGAAAATGGTGGCCCCGGGTCTGATTTCATCAACAGTCTGAAAACGAACGCTTTTGTTCGAATCGCCCCCAAGAGATGGATCATTCTGCCTGTCCGATACTGCGACCTTTGGCACCGTTATATCGGCCAGGATCGATACTGGTTGTCCCGTCGATTCCTTTGACTTGGCAGTTGGTGCCTCAATGCCTTTGGCGGACGACAAGACTGCCGGATCGCCGTCGGAATCGATACGTTGCGCAGTCATGCCTTCTGCCGCGCCGGACCTGGGGCGGGGATCAACACGCACGGCACCGTCATGCGTGCTCGATAGTATTGGCATATCGGTGGATTCAGTCACCGCAGGCCGCGCCAAAGAGGCTTCGGCCGTTTGACCTTCTTCCTCGTTTTTTTGCGAAAGCAGCGACACCTCTTGATGAGCTGGTGTCGGCAGAACAACCTGCGGAACATGTCCGGATGCATCCGCATCAATGACATCGACCAAAAGAGCGGGCTCAGCTTCGTCGCCCGCCTCGACCACAGCGACCTTTACCTGACCTGGCATCGGCCAGACCTCGACGCTAACGGTCAGGAATTCGTCAAACGCAGGTGACGGCACCCTGACATCGCTGGCTGACAACACATCAGACAGCACCTGCCCCCTTGTCGTGCCAGGCCCTAGAGCGATCTGCATTGCGTCCTCCTTGTGAATATTGCGCTGTGATGAACCACAGAAGTTAGCAAATGTTTTACCCCGCTGCGCTTTGTTGGACAGATCGCAACAAGAGGTGCCATCGTGATCCACACCGCTATTCCACCCGTTCCGCCCAGGCAGTTGCCAGCCGCGACTGGTCAGGACGCCGATCTGATGCAGGCCGCCCGCAAGCTGGAGGCCACATTCCTTTCGGAAATGCTCAAATCCATGCAATTCGACGGGGCAGCCGGCCCATTCGGGTCCGGGCCCGGTTCCGATCAATTTTCATCGTTCCTGCGCGACGCACAGGCAGAAAAGATGGTGGCAGCCGGCGGCATCGGCATCGCCGAATCGCTCTTTCATGCCATGAAGGCACGCACCGATGACTGACCGGATCACCTCGCGTTGCGAAAACCTCCTCAAAGAGGAGTGGACCGCCTTGCGAACCGGCGATTTTGAAAAATTGCCCGGCCTGACCGCACGCAAGGATGCGCTGATCACGGAATTCATACAGCTTGCGCCCAATGGCGCGGCCCTGGCCCGAATGACCTGGTTGATGGACCGAAACGGCAAGCTGCTCGCGGCACGATGTGCGGGGATCAGGGCCGCGGCCGTGCGACTGGCCGAAACCAGATCCGTCAAGGACGGCCTCAGCCTCTATACCCAGTCGGGCCAAAAGGAACGAATCGATGCGTCAGGCCCACTCATGGAACGGCGCGCCTGAGTCTGGGGTGACCACAAAATTGCCCTGAAAAAACCTTGGGTCATTAACGCACCGTACATGGAATTCAGGGCATCAAGTCAAAGTTCAGAATGAACGGCCCTTTCCGGTTCTCGTCAGAATGACACGTCACTGGCCCTGAAAACGGGGCTCACTCTCACCAGAGGGCGGCAAAAGCCGTCGCCAAAAGGACAAAGCATATGTCAAGCATTCTGACCAACAACGGCGCAATGGTCGCGCTGCAAACGCTCAAATCCATCAATTCCAACCTTGGCAAAACCCAGGAAATGATCTCGACCGGCAAGGCCGTTTCCTCGGCCAAGGACAATGCCGCAGTCTGGTCGATTTCCAAGCAGATGGACTCCGACGTCAAGGGATTCAAAGCCATCTCGGAAAGCCTGGGCCTGGGTCTGTCCACCGTGGCCGTTGCACGCAACGCCGCCGAAACCGTCACGGACCTGCTGACCGACATCAAGGGCAAGATCGTCGCAGCCCAAGAGGAAAACGTCGACCGCAACAAGATCCAGACAGACATCACGGCGCTGACCGACCAGATCAAATCGGTTGTGGGCGCGGCACAGTTCAACGGCCTGAACCTTGTGGACGGCTCATCGACTGATTCCGTCGACATCCTGTCATCGCTCGACCGCGGGCTGGACGGCTCCGTCACCCCGGCAAGGATCGAGGTGTCGCGCAGCAACCTGTCCGTGACCGAACCGGCGACGGCAGCGGTCTATGGCGGCTCGACGTTCGGTACCGAACCAGAAGCTGCCGCGCTGATCTCGGGCACCGGCACCACTGAATTCGATGGATCGGCACCGGACGGCACCGACCTGACGACGGTCGCCGCATCGGGCGGCACCGAGGCGATCACGATCGGCGAAACCTACGAAGGTGCCAGCTACCAGATCGTCCTCGACGACATTGCGGTCAATGTCGTAGGCGGCGGGACAACGACGGGCTCCCGGACATTCGAATATGTCGCGAGCGCGACTGACGGCACCGCAGACGTGGCACGTAACCTGAATGCGCAGATCAGTGCCTTCTTCGGGGCTGCAACCGATCCAGCCGACGCCTATTCCGTCGCCATCGATCCCAACGACAGCAGCAGCCTGATCATCACCAATGGATCATCAGCCGGTATCGTTGTGGGCCTCGCTGCAGAATTCGGCGGCACACCCGGCTCATCGACCGCAACGGGTGGTCTGGGTGCGCTTGCAACACTCGACGTCACCACTGACGGAGGTGCGACAGGTGCATTGGCGGCAATCGACGACCTGATCGAAAAATCCATCGACGCCGCCGCATCTTTCGGTTCGGCACAGGGCCGGATCGAAACGCAGTCGAACTTCATCAGCAATCTGACCGACTCGATCAAATCCGGGATCGGCACACTGGTGGATGCCAATATGGAGGAGGCATCCGCCCGCCTTCAGGCGCTTCAGGTGCAACAGCAGCTGGGCGTTCAGTCCCTGTCGATCGCCAACCAGGCACCACAGTCGATCCTGTCGCTGTTCCGCTAAGAAACCAGGCCGGGGATGCGCGACCGCACCCCCGGCACCAGCGCCATGCGTGGTAAAACCACGCTCCGTTCTCTCTCGTCCCGAAAGGACACATCGTGAACGTCATCGACAAAGCTCGACATGCCTATGCCCCCTCACGCACGATGCTGCGCACCGGGCGCGCCATCGAGGCCGAACTGCTCAGCGAGGTGACTGGCCGACTGCGCCGGTATGGGCAGGATTTCCCCAAGGCCGCCGCCGCCGTGAATGACAATCGCCGTATCTGGTCGGTCCTTGCGGCAGACGTTGGCGCTGATGGCAATGAACTGCCACAGGCCCTGCGTGCCCAACTCTTCTATCTCGCTGAATTCACTCATTTTCACAGCGACCGCTTCCTGCGGAACGAGGCAGGTCTCGAGGCGCTGATCGATATCAATACCGCCGTCATTCGCGGCCTGAACGCACAGGGGGCAAGCTGATGTCTGGCCTCGTCTTGAAACTCAATCCCTACGAAAGGGTGCTCGTGAACGGCGCCGTGATCGAAAACGGCAATCGACGCAGCAAGCTTTCGATTGTGACTCCCAATGCGAATATCCTGCGTCTGCGCGATGCATTGCGACCGGATCAGGCCAATACGCCAGTCAGACGTGTCTGCTATATCGCACAGCTTGCGCTGTCCGGGGACGCCGACCAGACCGACGCCCGGTCGCAATTGCTGAGCGGGATTGCCCAGCTTGGCATGGCTCTGATCGACCAAGAAAGTCAGCAACATCTGCGGGATGCGCAGCAGGCAACCCATGATGGTGACTGCTATCGCGCGCTCAAGTGTCTCAGGCGGCTTCTTCCCATCGAAGACGCCTTGATGGCGATGCCGATGTCATGAGTTTTCAGCCGGTTGTTCCCTTCGCAGGCTATGCTGGCTGGCGTTTTCTGCAGCGGACGCTTGTCGTTCAGCAAGAAACCTTTGCGAACACGCCCCAGGTCAGCCGGGCAACCGACTACTTCAAGGCCAACATCGGATCGGTCTCCAGCGCCGCCGATCTGGTAAAGGATCGCCAGCTTTTGCAGGTCGCACTCGGCGCTTTCGGCTTGGACGAGGATATCTACAACCGGTTCTTTATCGAAAAAATCCTGCGCGAGGGGACCAGCAGCCCTGACGCCCTCGCGAACAAGCTGTCTGACAAGCGCTACGCTCGACTTGCATCGGTGTTTGGTCTGGATGGTTCTGCTTTGCCGCCCGCCTTGCGTCCAACGCTGGGCCCGCAGATCGCAGATCAATATGATCGCAAGCAGTTCGAGATTGCTGTCGGACAGCAGGACAACAACATGCGCAGCGCACTGAACCTCGACAGTGGCCTGCAAAATGTCCTTGGAGCCGCGCGATCAAATAATGCGCGTTGGTTCAGCATCATGGGCGATCCGCCCTTGCGGGCGGTTTTCGAACAGGCGCTCGGGCTTCCGTCGTCGCTCGCCCGGATCGATCTTGATCAGCAGTTGGACACATTCAAATCACGCGCCCGCACAGTATTTGGAACAGATGATGTCAGCCAATTGGCAGACTCTGACCGTCAAGAGGACGTGATCCGTCTGTTCCTTGTCAGGGCAGAGGCCGCGCAATCGGCACAGACCACATCTGCGTCATTGGCGCTGACGCTGATCCAATCCATCCCGCGACGGTCATCATTGCCCCGGTTTTTCTGACATTGCCAAACGGAGTTGCGCAAAATGCGCCTCCGCATCGCGACGATCCTTGATCGTCAGAAACGTCTCAAGCGCATCTCGGCATTTGACCGCAGCATCAAGCTTTGGGTCAGCGCCAGACTGGTACAGGCCGGCCTGTATCATCGTCTCCGACCTGTCATAAATTGCCAGGCGTTCACGCGCATCACTGATCAACTGATTTTCTGAACGACTCGCCGCTGCCGGCAGCGACCGCGAAACACTGGCCGGGACGTCGATCGCCGGAAAACGGCCTCTTTCAGCGATTGTCCTGCTCAGCACCACATGCCCGTCCAGGACACCGCGCACCATGTCGGCAACGGGTTCATCCATATCCGACCCGGCAACGAGGACCGTATAGACTGCGGTGATGTCGCCCATGTCGCCTACACCGGGGCCCGCGCGTTCACATAGCCGCGCGATCGCCCCGGCCGCAGATGGCGGATGGCCACGCAGGTTGGCAGCCTCCCCGGCGGCGACCGCAACCTCCCGATGCGCCTCGCAAAAACGCGTCAATGAATCGACCAACAGCAGAACGTGCAGCCCTTGATCGCGGAAATATTCGGCCACGGCCGTGGCCGAAGCGGCGCAGCGCCGGCGCGTTTGTGGTGCCCGGTCGGATGTGGCCGCGACAATCACCGCGCGCGCCATGCCCTCTGGTCCCAGCGTATCCTCGACGAAACCGCGCACTTCGCGTCCGCGTTCGCCCACCAGCGCGATCACCACCACATCAGCAGCGACGCCGCGTGCCAGTTCTGCAAGGAGTGATGATTTGCCCACGCCAGACCCGGCAAAGATACCAATACGCTGCCCCCGCACGAGGGGCAGGATCGTGTTGAATACGGCCAGACCAGTGGACAACCGCAGCCCGAGTGGTCTGCGATCATGCGCAGGCGGCGGGCAGCGTTCGAGACGAACGCCGCCTACCTCGGGCAAGAGCGGCAGCCCATCAAGTGGCTGACCATCCGGATCGACGACCCGTCCGATCCAGTGGCGGCCGGGGGAAAATCGGCCCGGCCCGACCGGGCGCACCCGGTCCCCGACGGCAAGCCCTGTCGCCTCTCCGTCCAGGACAGCATCTGCCGACACCCCGTCCAGCCGGATGACTTCGGCCATGATCGGCTCACCTGCCGGCATCACCACCACGCGATCACCCAGTCGCAAACAATCCGCCAGACCCACGATCCGAATCCCACCCCCAAAGACGTTCGAGAGACGTCCGACGGGGGTCACCGCCTTTAAATCATGCAGTGCGGCGGTCATGCGGCTCAATATGTCTGTCATCTGGCGATCCTTAGGCAACTCACGTTCTTTTAAGGAATCACCCTTAATCCTTCGTGCATCACCACGAGGGAGAATCCCCGATGTATCAAACGCTCGCCCTGTTCAGGATGTCTTCGGACATGGCCCGCCATGCGGGTCAGGCGCAGGCCCAGATTGCCCGGAATGTCGCCCATGCCGATACGCCAGGCTATCGCGCGCAGGCCCTGCCCGATTTTGCCGACACGCTGCGCCCCGGCCCCCAAACCGCATTGCGCCGGACACGACCCGGTCATGTCATGCACGACACATCGCACGCGCGTGCACGTCTGGTTGATCGTGGTTCGGAACCCGCCCCGAATGGCAATTCGGTCTCGCTCGAGGATGAATTGCTCGCCTCTGTCGATGCTGGCAGCAGCCACCGTCGGGCACTCGCCATCTATAGCCATACGATGACCGTGCTGCGCACGACCCTTGGCCGCTAGGAAAAAACAACATGACAGATTTCAGCGACGCCCGTGCGGTTGCAACCAGCGGCATGCGGGCTCAGGCAGCCCGATTGCGACATGTCTCCGAGAATATCGCGAATACCGACACCCCCGGTTATCGACGCAAGACCGTCAGCTTTCAGTCGGCGATGGACGGCCCCGGCATCCGTGTCGGCGCGGTCCGGCTGGACCAATCCCCCCTGACCGAAGTGTTCGACCCTGCGCATCCGCTCGCCAATCAGACCGGTTATTACGACGGCTCAAACGTCAACCTGCTGATGGAAATCGCCGACGCCCGCGAGGCGCAGCGCAGCTACGAGGCCAACCTCAAGATGTTCGACCAGGCCCGGCAGATGGGCCAGGGCCTGCTCGACTTGCTCAGAAAATAGGAAATTCCATGGATATTCGTTCCGCAATCGTCGCTCAGAACTATGCAAGCAACCTTGCTGCCACCAAACCTGAACCAAACGCAGCCACAGCCGTGGCCGGTGCCGCGCAAGACTTCATGGCGACACTCAACGCCAGCGAGGCTGCAGCATTGCAGTCCATGTCCGGCGCGGGCGATCCGCACACGCTGGTGCAGGCGTTGGCCCAGACCGAACTGGCCGTGCAAACGGCCGTCACCGTCCGCGACAAGGTCGTCGAAGCCTACCAGGAAATTCTGAGGATGCCGATCTGATGTCCGAGGCCCTGTTCTACGACACCCTGCGTCAGGGGCTTTGGATTGCCTTTCTGATCTCGCTGCCGGTGCTGACGGTCGCCCTGATCGTGGGCCTGGCCATCGGCCTGTTTCAGGCACTGACCTCTATCCAGGAAATGACACTGACCTTCGTGCCGAAACTGGGGGCCATCATCCTCGTGTTCTGGATCACCATGAACTTCATGACGGACACGCTGGTGGACTTCTTTCAGGACACATTGCTGGCGACGATCGCGGGGGGCTAGGTCATGGATAACGCCACATATGCAGCACTCACCCGGCAAAGCGGGCTTTTGTCCGAAATGCAGATTGTCGCGCACAACATCGCGAATGCGGCCACAACCGGCTTCAAGGCCGAGGGGGTCGCATTTTCGGAATACATTGCCGACATCGGACGCGATGCGCCGGTCCTGTCCATGGCCGCCGCGCGCATTCAGCTGACAGATCAGACCCAAGGCACGCTGACCCAAACGGGGGGCACATTCGACCTTGCGATCGAGGGGGACGGCTATTTCACGGTCGACACCCCCGACGGGCCGCGACTGACGCGTGCCGGCAGCTTTGCGCCAGATGCGATCGGCACCTTGATGACCCATGACGGCAATCCGGTTCTGGATATTGGCGGTGCCCCCGTCTTTGTGCCTGCCGGTGCGGGCCAGATCGGCATTTCCGCCGACGGCACGATCAGCGCCGACGGTCAGGCCATTGGTCAGATCGGTCTGGTGGTGCCCAACGACCCGACCGAACTGCGGCGTCAGACCGGAACCTTGTTTGATGCGCCCGCGGGCTTTGGCCCGGCACCCAACGGGCGCATGCTGCAAGGGTTTGTCGAGGACAGCAACGTGAACCCGATCCTTCAGGTCGGTCGCATGATCGCGGTGCAACGGGCCTATGAACTGGGTCAGAATTTCCTGCAAAGCGAAGACGAGCGCATCCGCGGCGTCATCCAGGCCATCGGCCGCTAACCCCAGAAAGGAGCCTGCCATGCGCGCACTCAAGATCGCTGCCGCCGGCATGACCGCCCAGCAGATGCGGGTCGAGGTCATCTCGAACAACCTCGCGAACATGTCGACGACAGGCTACAACGCCAGACGCGCCGAATTCGCGGACCTGCACTATCAGCAAATGGCGCGCCCCGGCACGATCAACGCTGCCACCGGCGCGGTGCTGCCAACGGGTATCCAGCTTGGGCTGGGCGTTCGGCCGACCTCGGTCAGCATGCTGATCGAACAGGGCACCCTCGCCGCAACCGGCGGCGAACTTGACGTCGCCATCGAGGGACTTGGCTATCTCGAGGTAACCTTGCCCGACGGCACCCCGGCATACACCCGCGATGGCGCATTGAAACTGACCGGCGAGGGGCAGATCGTGACCGCGGACGGCCATCCGGTCGTTCCCGACATCACCGTTCCCGAAGATTCCCGTTCCTTGTCGATCAACGCCCAGGGCGAAGTCTGGGCTTATTTTCTCGGGCAGGTGCAACCTGCCTTGCTTGGCCAGCTGTCACTGGCCAACTTTACCAATCCCAAGGGGTTGGAGGCGATTGGATCGAACCTTTTTCTGGAAACCAACGCCTCTGGTCCCGCCACGGTCTCGATCCCCGGCGACGACGGTCTTGGCACCTTGCGCCAAGGGTATCTGGAAGAAAGTTCCGTCGATCCCGTCAAGGAAGTCACCGATCTGATTGCCGCGCAGCGCGGCTACGAGCTGAACTCCAAGGTGATCACGGCCAGCGATCAGATGCTCAGCTCGATGGTGCAGATCCGATGACCCGCTGGCTGATCATGGCGCTGCTCCTTGCGGCGCCCGCACAGGCGGAAACAATCGTGGCGGCGCGGAATATCCCGGCACAGACGCTGATCGGCCCTGATGATTTGCTGGTGTCCCCCATTGATGTGCCAGGCGGAACCGACGATCCCCTCCTGCTAGTCGGGATGGAGGCCCGGACAGCCCTCTATGCCGGACGCCCAGTGCGTCCCGCCGACGTAGGCTTTCCGGCTATTGTCGACCGCAACCAACTGATAACACTCATCTACGACGTCGGCGGCCTGCTTATCTCGACAGAGGGCCGCGCATTGGGCCGCGCCGGCGAGGGCGAGGTCATCCGCGTGATGAACATGGCGTCACGGGCGACGGTATCCGCACGCATCTCGGCCGAAGGCACCGCCCATGTCGCGCGTTAACCTGCTGCTTCTGGCCCTGCTGGCCGCCTGTTCGACGACCAAGGTTGGCCGCGCCCCGGAACTCACCCCGATTGCGGCGACAGCCGACAGGACGGCGATGGTGACCTACGCCCTGCCCCAGACACTGGACCGCGCGCCGCAACTGCCCGGTGCCGGGGCCTCGCTGTGGACCGGGGACCGGGGATCGTTGCTGGGGGACAGGCGCGCGATGCAACAAGGCGACATTCTGACCGTCGTGATCGAAATCGACGACAGCGCAAATATTTCGAACTCTGGCGACCGGTCACGATCTGCCAGTCAGAGCATGGCCGTTCCCAACCTGCTGGGGCTGCCCCAAAGCCTGGACAAGAAACTGCCCCAAGGGGCCAGCCTTGGGACCGCCGTTGGCATCAATTCTTCAAGTGCTGCGCAGGGCCAGGGGTCGGTCAGCCGGACAGAGCAACTGGAATTGCGGATCGCCGCGACAATCGTCGATGTTTTGCCGAACGGCGTGCTCTCGATCGCTGGTCAACAAGAGGTGCGCGTAAACTTTGAACTGCGCGAACTGCTCGTGACAGGGTTCGTGCGACCGGCCGACATCACGCGCCAGAACGAAATCACCTACGATAAAATCGCCTCAGCCCGTATTTCCTATGGGGGCCGGGGCCAGATCACCGACATGGTGCAACCGCGATACGGCCAGCAAGCGCTTGAATCCGTTCTCCCCTTCTGAATGAGAAAGTCATTACCATGAAGAAACTGATTATCCCTTTCGCCATGGTCATCATCGGGGCTGGGGCCGGGGCCGGCGCGGCCTTTTTCACGCGGCCACCGCTGCCGGAGGCAGGCGCTGACCTCGCCGAAACAGACCCCTGCGGTCCAGCCCAGACGACCGTTGCGGAAAATGCCGACCCGCAGCCGATCGAGACAGGGCAGGATTCGGAATTCGCCGTGCTTGGCAAACAGTTCATCGTGCCGGTGATCGAGGGTGAGGCACTGACGGCCATGATGCTGGTTTCCATCAGTATCGAAGTGCCGACCGGCCAGACAAACGACATTTATGACCGTGAGCCACGTTTGCGCGACAGCATGCTTCAGGACCTTTTCGCGCACGCGAACATCGGTGGGTTCTCAGGGAACTATACCGAAAACAGCAAAATGCAGATCCTGCGCACCGATCTCTTGCGCAGCGCACGTGATATCGTGGGTGAAACAGCGCTCGATGTTCTCGTCCTTGACATCATCAAGCAGGACGTCTGATTCACCAATCGGTCCGGCGCATGCGATCCTTTTTATGCTGAGCCTTCGCCTGAACATGCAGCGTCTCGATCGCAGTGCGGCGACCGAAACTGCCACGGAGTTTTTCAATCTGGGCGGCCTTGCGTACCAACGTTCGCGCCAGCTCTCCGTTAAGATCCGCCTGCCTTGTCGCGATCCAAGTTTGCCACAGCGCATCTGACCCGGAAAGAAAAGCCGCATCTGGTGGGGTCGCAGCACGATCATGCAATCGCGCCTGATCGGTGGCAAGGCAATGCAATTGCTGGCGGATTGCCCTTTCGGTCCGCGCAAGCTGCGCCATTTCCGCCTGATCCGCCTGATAAATCGCCTCGGTGACGCGCATCATCGCATCATATGCACTGTGCCGCATCACGTGGTCGCCGCCTTCTTGCGCATTCTTTGCGCAAATCGAATGGCTGTCGCGACTGCCTGAAAATGCTCCGCCGCGATCTCTTCGCCAATACCAACGGTTCCATGCAGCGCGCGCGGTGGGCGGGTCGGAATGGATCGGCACCTGGTGCTCCATCGCGATTTTTCTGATCCGTGCTGCGATTTCGTCCACACCTTTGGCCACGCAGACCGGTGCCCGACCGCGACCGCCTCCCCACTGCAAGGCCACCGCATAGTGGGTGGGGTTTACGATCACCACACTGGCCTGCGGCACGTCCGCCAGCATCTGATGGGTTGCAATGTCCATGCCTTTTTGCCGGCGGCGTTGTTTCATCGCCGGATCACCTTCGGCGTTTTTCATCTCGTCCATCAGCTCCTTGCGAGACATCCGATGCTTTCGCAGGTGCTCTGCACGCTGAAACAGGAAATCAACGACACCCAGACTGACCGAGATGCACAGAACGATCGCCAGCAACTTGATCGTCATCTGCCCCAAAGCGACAATGATCACGGCCGGATCCGATGTGACACTTGCCAACACCTGCGCGCGTTCCGACTGCAGGTACAACCCCAGGACCACAGAATAGAGCATCAGTTTCAGAAAACTCTTGGCGAATTCAAACAGCCCTTGGCGACCAAATTTGTTTTTGATCCCCGCGAGCGGTGAAATTCTGTTCCACTTGGGTGCAAGCTTGGTTGGGGCCACGACGAAGGCCTGCTGCGCAACAACCGACAAGAGCGCAAAGGCGGCAGGCAATGCAAACCATGGACCAAGGGCCAGAACAACGGCCCCCGCCGTCCCGCCCAGTACCGGTTGCAAGCCACCATCGCGCGTGAGTTCGGCCAAACGGTCCGCCTGTTCGAGGAACAGTCGCAGTTGCGTGCCTACCGCAACCATGCTCGCCCCGCCCCACACGACCAACGCTGTCAGCAAACCAGCATAGGCGGCTGCCGTGATCAGGTCGGTTGATTTTGCGACTTCCCCCTTGCGCCGCGCATCATCCAGTTTTTTCTGACTGGGTTCGTGTTCCTTATCGTCCGAATTTTCATCGCTCATGGAAATGCTCCATCAGGATCGCTGACAAGCCGTTCCATCGCTGCCAACCAGACCTCCAACATCACGGGCGCACTCAGAAATAACAACAAGAGCCCACCGGCCGTGATGGCAGGCGCCCCGACAAAGCTGACCATCAACTGCGGCATCGCCCGGTTGATCACGCCCAGTGTCAAATTATACATGAGCGACGCCATCACGAATGGCCCCGCCAGCGTGAAACCCAAGGCAAAGATGCGTGCCACCGCTGCCAGACCGACCTCTGCGATGACCGAAGGTTCAAGCAGCACCCCGATCGGGGCAAGCGCATAGGTTTCGATCATATAAGACGCGAAATCCGTGTGCAGCCCCATCAATGCCACGAGCGCCAGACCGGCGACGACCAGAACCTGGCCGATTGCGGGCTGTGGATCGACCCCGGCCGTCCCTCCGAAAATCTGACTCAACGATGTGGACTGTGCCGCAATCATGCCCGCAATCTGAAGTGCGAACACGAAAAACCGCAAAAGCAGGCCGAAAAACAGTCCTGCAATTACCTCCGGGGCCAATATGGCCGCGGCTCCCTGTGGCGTCGCCGGGATTGCTCCCACCGTCCCAACCATTACCGGCAGGACGATCAGGGTGAACGCGACCGCGATACCGAAACGCACTCTGACGGGGATGGATTGCTCCCCGAATGCGGGCAGGATTGCGACCATCGCACCAATTCGCAAAAATACAACAGCCATGGCCCATAAGGTCGTTTGCGAAAGCGTCAGCAGCGCATCCATCAGGCTGCCACCAGCCCCACCAGTGACGGCCTTGCCTCGATACCGATCTCTTCGAATGACAAAACGGGGTTCATGATGCCCCGCGCGGCCATCACGGTGCGCAGGAACTTGCGCCGACGTACCGATGTAACGACTGCCGCCAGAGTGCCATGTGCTGCGGCCTGTTCCAGTTTGGCTGCGATCCCATCAGCCAACCTGTTGAATTCATCCGGCGGCAATGCCACGTCCGCAATCCCGCCGCCTCGGTCGCTTCGTACCTCAAAGGTGCTGAATGCCTCTTCCCACTCCGGAGCAAGCTGCACCAAGGGTATCGTGCCGTCGGGCCTTCGGATTTCGGCCACAAGCTGAAATCCAAGCCGTTGCCGGACCTGTTCCGTGATAGCCTCGACCGACTGCTGGCCTTGGCGGGCCTCTGCGATTGCTTCGAGGATCAAGGGCAGGTTGCGGATTGATACACGTTCTTCAAGTAGTTGTCGCAATACAGCCAGCAGGATATCCATCGGGACCCTGTCGGGCATCAGTTCATCCAGCAACCTTCGGTTTGCCTCTGCCCGCGACTGGTCGGACAGCTGCACCATCTCGTCCAGCCGTCGGCGCAGTGCCTTGTGCGAGAGCAAACGCGCAAAATTCCGTTTCACGATCTCGAGCAGATGCGTGGCCAGCACCTCTGCCGGTTGTACCGTGGTCAATCCGGCAAAGGCGGCCTCTTCTTGCCGGGCCGTATCGATCCAGCGCGCAGGAGCACCGTAAACCGGTTCGGCGACCGCCTCGCCAGGCAAGGAGGTTCCCCCCTCGGGCAGCAGGGCAAGCAGCTTGTCTGATCGCAGGACATCCCGAACCTGTTCAACCCCCTGCACATGGATCACGTAACTGCCCGCCGGCAAGCTCGCATTGTCCGTCAGCCGCACCTCAGGAAGCAAAACGCCGTAGGTCGTCGCGATATGTTTGCGCATGTTGATGATGCGCGCATCCAGCCCCGTACCAGGATCAATCACCATATCCACAAGATCAGGCGCGAATTCGACATGGATATCATCGAGATCCAGAAAATCACCGATTGAGCGTTCTGGCGTGTGATCCTCTGCGCCGCGATCAGATGCAACTTGCAATGCGGCCCTGGTTCGCTGTGCCTGATGCCCGAGCCAGGCACATGCACCCAGAACCGCCGCGCCGATAATAAACGGAAGAAACGGCAATCCCGGCACCAAGGCAAACAACGCCAGCAATACCGCGACCGTGGCCAATGCAGCCGGGTGTCGGCCCAGTTGATCAACCAATGCCAAATCTGTTGAACCGGTGGCCCCGCCACGAGCCAGCAGCAACGCCGATGCAATCGAGATGATGACGGCTGGTATCTGACTGACCAATCCATCTCCGACCGTCAGGATTGCGTATGTTTCGAATGCCTCGCCGAACGGCATGCCCATCACAGCGATGCCGATGACCAAACCGACGACCAGATTGAGGGCTGTGATCAGTAGCCCTGCAACCGCGTCGCCCTTGACGAATTTCGATGCCCCATCAAGCGAGCCGAAAAAGGTTGTCTCCGCCTGTTCCCTCTCGCGGCGAGCCTTTGCCTCTGCGTGGTCAATTGCGCCTGCTGCGACATCGCTGTCGATGGCGAGTTGCTTGCCCGGCATCGCATCCAGCGCAAAGCGCGCCCCGACCTCGGCCATTCTGGTCGCACCTTTGTTGATCACGACGAAATTCACGATCAACAGAACGCAGAAGACGACAACACCGAGCACTGCGTTTCCGCCCATGACGAACATGGCAAATCCCTCGATCACCTCACCCGCCGCGTCGGTGCCGGTATGGCCTTCGCCGATGATCAGCTTGGTCGAACTGACATTGAGCGACAGGCGAAGCATGAGTGACGCAAGCAGCACGGTCGGAAATGCCGAGAAATCAAGCGGTCTTTCGATGAAAAGTGTCACCGTGAAAATCAGGATTGCCAAGGCAAATGATGCCGCGAGGCCGATATCAAGGACAATCGCCGGCATCGGCAGAATCATCATGACGATGATCGCCATAAGCATCAGCGCGAGGGCGATCGTTGGTTGAAACGCGAAACTACCGATCCCCCTCATGGCAAGGACCGAATGCAAACTGCGACCGATAGCGGATTCAATTGGAATAGGACCTGCATTCTGCGTGGCATAGAATTGCCTTCCATCAACTTAATCACGCTACAAAATAGGGTATCAGGATTACCAAATTGTCACTGCGTGATGGGCGGCGGCAGTTGAAACCGGCCAAGTAGAGCATCCACAGTAGCCCGCGCTTCATTCGCATCCGCGATCAATGCCCGACCACTCGACAGTGGGGTGAGCGGATCGACTGCGATGGGGGGCCGCGTCGCAAGAATGGCCGCCGATTGTAGTAGCGGGTCATCCGTTCCAGACAATTGTACCCAGTCGCCATCGCGCCAGGCTGTGTCCATTTCATCCTCAACCGGCGGCCACGGCTCCGCTGCCAGGATTGCTGCTGCGCGCGACGTCGCAATACCCGCCAGCGCAATCTGCGCTTGGGCGGCATCATCCATTTGCATGAATGCCATCGCACGAAGATATCGGCGTTCCCCCATTGCGCCACCGGTAGCAGGGCCAGCAAGCAGCACAGCGGCGCGTTCTGGCAGACTCATCGTCAACAAACGGGCCGCGATCATATTCCGAACCTCCGCATTGGGTCGCAGCGCGTCACCACTGAATGCAAAGTCCAGAAACGATCCGTCCGCTGCTGTTTCTACGATGCGTTTTGAAACTTCGGTCCACGCAGGCATGATCTCATCACCATCGGCGGTCGCCGCTGCGCGCAAGCTGGCCAGCGCTGCCGGGAGATCCCCGTTTCGGGCATAGGCAAGTCCCAACGCTGTCCGCAATTCGTTCGCAATCGGTTCGTTCCGGTTCGCAAAAATCAGATCTTCCAGACGGCCAATCATGGCATCATGGACGCGATCATCATCTTCCAACATCATGTTCAGAAGACGAAGGACATCATCTGGCGGCATGTTCGGGTCCTCGGAAAAGCCTGCGAACAACATGGCGCGGGCCGCGTCAACATCACCATCGGCCACTAGAATTTCGGTCTGAACCACCGCAGCTTCTGTTGTGAAAAGAGCCTCTTTCTGACCGGTGGCCAACACCAGTTTTGCAGCATCTGGGGCATCTATCCGGCGCAGCCCCTCTGCAAGGCGAGGAGCGATGAGCACCTGCAAATGCCCGGGAAGCGTTTTGAACTTCTGCATGATCTGATTGACGTCCCACTCCGCTGGCGAAGGGCGTGCGCTGTCGGCGGCGAGCGCCCAGAGAGGGGCCATGCCCGGACAGTTCAACTGCGTTCGAAGTGTCTCGGACGCTGGCGGAATATTGTCGAAAACTTGCGCAAGTGTGCGTAAAGCCAGACGTGACCTGCTCTGCACGCCGTCGAGTTCCAGCGTGCGGATCGCCTCTTGTCCAAAACCGTAATAGACATAGGCGCGGGCCAATGCTTCGACCGCGGCCGGGTCAAACCGGTCACTGCCATCAGTCATGACCGCGCGAGCCTGTGCCAGACGCGCACCAAAAGGCACGTCGTCGCCGTACCACATGGTCACATCGAACACATCTTCGGACCAGCAGAGGTCTGGAGGTGGCGCTACTTCTGGCACATCGCGCGCTGAACGCAGGACCAGACCAGGTGCAGCCTGAAGCGGGCGATCCGGCGTCGCAGACATGACCGGCGCGGTGCCTGCATCTTGGGCCCCGCCCGCGCCCGTCAGGGTCAGGACCCCACGGGTCGATGCCTTTGCCAGTGTTTCGACCAAACTACGTTCGAAACCCACCAGATCGATGGATGGCCCAGCGATCGCCGCGATCGCACCACGATCAAGCGCAATCGCGGGCCCGCCAACCGTGATTGGCAGCATCAGTTCGGAGGTTGTGGCCGCGTCCGGCAAAAACGGGTCTTGTCCAGATCGGTTCGGCGTCGGTACGGACTCGTCTGTCACGTCAACCACGATAAATCTGTCGCGAAAAGAAAAGGCTGTAGCGCGACACTGACATGCCAGTTTGATCGAGAAAACATTGCCCGCAGTTGACACATCCGCCACCCGGTCGCGTCGGATGCGCTGAAATACACGCGTGAGGTCAAGGTCGAGAGGTGCTGCAACGCGCAGGTCATAACCTGTCTCCGTGCGCGTGAGGCTCCAGTCGTTTATATTTTCGACCGGTACAGTCACGCGGGTAAAACCATCATGATCCCCTGACAAAACGGTGCCGGCCCAGGCGAATGAAGGACAAAACAGAAAAAAGAGGACCACACGCACCAGTGTCATGCCGCGTCCTTTCTGACTGATTTCATCGCTTCCTCAAGCGCGGCAAACGAGGGCCGCAGATGCGACGGCGTGTTCTGACGTCCGACTTCGATACATATGTTAGGGGCATGTTGGTGAAGGTTTGCGACCAGAATCTCGCGTACTAATTTGGCGAAATGCGCATCCTCTTCGATGACGGCCCTGACCCTTGCCGAAAAGGGGCCGACAAATCCGTAGGCCAGAAAAACCCCCAGAAAAGTCCCGACCAACGCACCGCCAATCATTTTCCCCAAAATTTCAGGCGGCTGGTCAATTGAACCCATTGTCTTGATGACGCCCAGAACGGCCGCGACGATACCAAGCGCCGGCAACCCGTCTGCAACCGATTGCAAGGCGTGAGTGCTGTGCAGTTTGTGATGAAGCGTCGCCTCGATCCGGTTTTCCAGCACCTCTTCAACCTGATGCGGATCGTCATAATTCATCGACGCGGATCGCAACGTGTCGCAGATGATTGCCACGATTTCATCGTCTGCCGCGATCCTGGGGTATTTGGCGAAAATCGCAGAGCTGGCAGGGTCCTCGATATGGCCCTCGATTTCGACAGGATTGGCGCGATTCAATCGAATCAGTTCAAACAAAAGACACATGAGGTCTTGGTAATCAGACTGCCGCCATTTCGGCCCCTTGAACACCTTGCCGACATCACGAACGGTATGTTTGATCGTCGACATGTCATTTGAAATGACAAAAGCGCCCAGTGCCGCCCCCCCAATCATGATCATTTCAAAAGGCAAGGCCTTGAGGATGATCCCCATCTTGCCACCGGCCAAAAGGTAACCGCCAAACACCATGACAAAAACGATTGCAATTCCGGCCAGGCCCAGCATCCAGCGTTTTCCCTCTGATCATTCTGTCTCGGGCAACCGCCCGCCGCACGGTATGGCAGCAGAAGTTTAAGATTCCCTTTGCCTCATCCGTCAGGGGCGTTGGCGTTGCGTCCTGCCAGCACGACGCTGATGGAATAGGCATGCTCCGGCGGGACCAGGGTCATGATTTGTGCCGCGGCTTCGGCGCTCATCAGGCCTAGAAATCCGGCGGCGAAATCCGGCGACATCTGACTGAACAGATCTGCTGCCTGCTTGGGTTTCATCCCCTCGTAGACCGCTACCAGGCGGTCGACATCGGTTTCTGCAGCCACATCCACTTGCGCGATTGTCGCGCTCAGCGCCTCTTCGGCTGCCACTAACTGCGCCAGCCGCTCTGCGGCTTCCTGTTCTGCCAGCAACAGTGCGCGCATCCGCGCAGCGATGGCATCTTCGCGTTCCTTGACACGGGCCTCACGCTGTTGGAACGCCGCATTCAGCGCCGCCACCCCCTCGCCAGAGGCGGATGCCGCGACGGCAGCGGGGTCCGCTTGCTGCGTTTCCTCCGCCATGGCTGGACCGGCAACTGACAGTCGCACGATTGCCGAAAGCACCAGCAAACCGGCAAGCGCATGCAATGTACCGCCCTGGGATCGGATCATGCGGGAGCCTGCTCGCCAGTGCCAACCCGAAAGGGGTTCGGTTTTTTAACGGGCGGCGTTTGATCCTGCGGCAGATCATGCATTGCTGCCACAAGCAGTTCGAGATGACGCGCGGCGGCCTCTGCCCGTTCGCTCACCTCACCCAGCGTCGACACTGACGTCTGCGCTGTTTCCTGCGCGGCAAGGACCGATGTCGACAGATCACTGACCTGCGTGCTCAACGCGGTCACGGCACCGCCGACACCCCTTTCAAGGTCAGTGAACTGCCGCAACCGGCGCGACAGCACATGGCAGTAAAAACCGGCCCCGAGTGCACCTGACACCAACAAAATATCGGAAATCAATTCCATGACATAGCAACCTTTCTAGTTGATCACGAATTCCATGATGAGCAGATCGCGTACCCGATCATCGCCCACGACGATCTGAAGGCGCCGCAACATCTGGCTGCGCAAACGGATCAAGGCACCCGGATCCGACAATGCCGCGGCATCAACCGCCCGGAGATAATCGTTCAAAACGTCGATCATGCGCGGCATCAGGGCTGCTACCTCGCTTTCGGCACCGGGCGCGACCTCGACCTGGGCAGAGAAACGCAAATGCGATTGCATACCGCGTAGCGAGACGATCATCGGCTCCAGCGGAACGAATGCCACGGGCGGTATCACCTCAGCCGCTTCAACCACCACGGCATCACCTGATTCGGCATCAGCCTCAGGGGCAAACAGCATCCTGGAAACGCCGAAATAGGCACCGGCCGCCGCCAGCACAGCCAACAAAACCCCTATAAATAGAGGTAGTTTCGACCTTTTCGGCGTCCCATCCATGTCGGTCGCTGTCGCCTCTGCCATGACATCCTCCGGTTTGTCTGATGGGACCAGAAATAAACCGACAAGCCCTAACCGATTGTTAAGTCTGTTGCCCCAAACCAAGGGAGCATTGCGGCAGAAGCCCGAGAATCGGAGAGATCATGCAAGGATTGGCATCCGTCTGGACATCGCTTGGCGCATCTCGACGCCTGATTGCGATCGGGGCGTCCGTTGTCATCTTTCTGGCCGTGCTCCTGCTTGCACGGGGGGCGTCACAACGTGATCTGACGTTGCTTTTCGGCGGCCTTGAACCCGCTGCGGCAGGCGAGGTGATCACGGCACTGGACCAGCGCGGTGCGGTGTACGAAGTGCGTGGCGGGGCCATCTACGTCCCGCGCACGGACCGTGACATGTTGCGGATGTCGCTCGCTGGCGAGGGTCTGCCGCAGATCGGCGTCCAAGGATACGAACTTCTGGACGGCCTGTCCGGGTTCGGCACCACCAGCCAGATGTTCGACGCGGCCTACTGGCGCGCCAAGGAAGGCGAACTGGCACGGACCATCCTCGCCAACCCCGCGATCCGCGCCGCCCGCGTCCATATCTCAAGCGCAGGCGACCGCCCTTTTCGACGACCCGAAGCGCCGACAGCGGCTGTGACCGTCACAACCGCCGCAGGCGGTCTTGGAAAACAACAGATCGATGCCCTGCAATACCTTGTGGCGGCGGCAGTCAGTGGTCTGCAACCAGGCGATGTTGCAATTATCGATGATCGGGGGGGACTCTTGTCCGGGGCCGAGGATCTGTCCGCCATGACCGCAGGATCCGACAGGGCAGCACTCTTGCGCGCGCGCGCGGAACGCCTGCTGGCCGCCCGCGTGGGGCCCGGAAATGCCGTCGTAGAAGTATCCGTCGACACTGTGACCGAGGCAGAACAGATCGTCGAACGCACCGTCGATCCCGAATCGCGTATAGCGATCAGCACGGACGTCACCGAAACCGCGTCCACGGCGCAGGGCACCGCTGCGGGTGCCGTGGGCGTGGCATCGAATGTGCCGGACGGTGCTGCGGGGGGCGACGGCACATCGTCCAACCAGAACAGCGAAACCCGCGCTCTGACAAATTTCGAGGTGTCGCAGGTCGAACGTCAGATCACCCGCACGCCGGGTGCAGTCCGCCGCCTGACCGTTGCTGTCCTCGTCAACGATCGGCGCGATCTGGCCGAGGACGGCACGGAGACGCTCATCCCCCGCACGCCAGAGGAATTGGCCGATCTGACCGCACTTGTCTCGTCTGCGATCGGCCTCGATGAGGCGCGTGGCGATGTGATCACCCTCAGGTCGATGTCGTTCGGCACGTCACCTCCATCAGGCAGCGAGGCAGCGACACCCGGGTTGCTCGCCGGTCCGCTCAGCCTGATGCGGATCATACAGCTCGCCATTCTTGCTGTCGTTGCGTTGATCCTGGGGCTCTTTGTCGTACGACCGATCCTGACCAATTCCGCGACCGCCGCGCTGCCTGCACCCGGTGTCGCTGACGTATCCGGGCCATACGGTGGCGAGGTGATCGACAACATGACGAACATGCCGATAGCCGCCCCCACAGCAACCCAGCCCGTCGATCCGGTCAGCCGACTGCGCGCAATGATCGCCGAACGCGAAAGCGAAACAGTGCAGATCCTGCACGACTGGATGGATTCCAACGACAAGGAAGCCCGCTGAAATGGGACTTTCGAACCTGTTCGAGGATTTTGCCGATGATGCGCCCGCGGAAGCCCCCCGCGACGAAGACTTGCCCGGCTACGCTGCCGGCCACCGGGCGGGGCTGGCAGAGGCCGCACGTCATCGTGACGCCATTACGGTCGAGGCTGCTCAGACCATTGCCGATCTGACATTCACTTATGCAGAAGCCTCCCATCAGGTGCTGTCCGGCCTCCGACCGCTTCTCGCTGTCCTGACGGACCACCTTCTACCGCTCTGCGCCCCGGATGCGCTGCGCCACGACATCCTGAATTGTCTTCAGGTGGCGGCTGACCAGATTTCGGAACAGCCCCTGACCCTTCGTCTGCACCCCGATGCGGTCGGGCCTATTGCGTCGGCACTTTCCCCAACCCTGGGTGCACGCGTCAAACTGCTGCCCGACGATACCGTGTCGCCGCTGGCAGCACATCTGCACGGCACCCCAGGCGAGACACTCTTTGACAGGCAATCGCTCATTGAAGCGATCGCCGCTCTGATCGCGCAACTGGACACCCCCGAAACCAAGGAATTCGATCATGGATGAACCCCAAAACACCCAAACCGACGGCGGCCGCAACGCAGGCCCCCTGCAACAGATTCCGATCGAGGTCACGGTTTCGGTCGGCAAGGCCCGACCCTTGATCAAGGACCTTCTCACGCTTTCACAAAGCGCGATCCTTCCACTCGACCGCCGGATTGATGACCCGGTCGAACTTTATGTCGGGGACAAACTCATCGCGCGGGGTGAACTTCACGAATTGGACGGGTCTGAAGCCGGACAACTCGCGGTCCGCCTCACAGAAATTGTCAGCGATGCACGCACTCTTTCCTAAAGCTGTCAGTGTCCTGCCGCTGGTGTTGCTCGTTTGGGGCATGCCAGCCGAAGCCCAGGAATTGACCCTCGACCTGGGCAGCGATGCATCGCTGGCCACGCGCTCGGTGCAGCTTCTTGTGCTGATCACGGTCCTCAGCCTTGTGCCGGGGATCGCAATCATGGTGACCTGCTTTCCCTTCATGGTTACCGTACTTGCGATTTTGCGCCAGGCTATCGGACTTCAGCAATCACCACCGAACATGTTGATGGTCAGTCTTGCATTGTTCCTCACATACTTCGTCATGGAACCCGTTTTCACCGAAAGCTATGTGCAGGGCATCGCGCCCATGATGGACGGCACACTCCCCTTGGCGGACGGATTGGCACGCGCGATGGCACCTTTGCAGGACTTCATGCTTGCGCGCGTCGATCCGGACACGCTGTCCGATCTCGGCGCATTGCGTCCAGATCTCGATCCTGCCGCTCCTCTGGACCAGGCTCCGCTATCGGTGCTTGTGCCGTCTTTCCTACTCAGCGAAATCGCCCGCGCGTTCCAAGTTGGCTTTCTGATTTTCCTCCCGTTTCTGATCATCGACCTCGTGGTCGCGGCAGTCCTGATGTCCATGGGAATGATGATGGTGCCGCCCGCGATCGTGTCGCTCCCGTTCAAATTGGCGTTTTTCGTTGTGGCCGATGGCTGGTCACTCCTCGCGGCAAGCCTTGTGCGGGGATACGGATAGACACGGCTAGATCGCCAATGTCGTTCGACCGGCCGCCCTGATCCACATGTCTCAGCCGCTGTCTTGGCCAAAGCGGTGCGGTGCGGTCACGCTTGGACCCGGCCACGCTGACGAACGATGAACGATGAACGATGAACGATGAACGATGAACGATGAACGATGAACGATGAACGATGAACGATGAACGATGAACGATGAAGACCGGCCGACGATCGGTGCAACATACACATGTTGAATTCCGTGATCCGCCGGCAGCCCTGTGGGGTCGTCGCCCCGCATTTTCCGTCACGATCCACGACCTGCCACTGACCAGCCGACAAATTCATTTTCGATTCACTGGACAATGAACTCCGCATGCAGGGCACCGCTGGCCTTGATGCTCTTGAGGATATCGATCATGTCGCGCGGCGAGACGCCCAGCGCATTCAACCCTGCAACAACCTGGCTAAGTGTCGTGCCTTCTGGCAGCTCTGCCATGTTGATCCCCGGCTCCTCGTCGATACCCACATTGGTGCGCGGCACGACCACAGTTTCCCCTTCCGAAAATGGATTCGGCTGGGACACGAGCGGGGCCTCCTGCACACGCAATGTCAGATTGCCCTGGCTGACAGCGACCCGACTGATTCGCACATCCTCGCCCATGACGATGGTCCCGGATGCCTGGTCCACGACAACGCGCGCGCGACGTTCGGGTGCGACCGTCAGCGCCTCGATCCGGCCGATCGCGTGTGCCGGCGATGCCATGGATGTCGCTGCGATGTCGAATTCCACAGTGCCTGCGTCCAGCATCCATGCCACCCGTTTTCCGAATGTATGGTTTATCGCCGATTCGATCCGTGCCGCAGTGGTAAAGTCGGGCGTCCTCAATGCGAGGCGGATTGAGGTCAGGGCCGTGAAATCAAAGGCGACCTCGCGTTCAACTGTCGCCCCCGACGGTATCAGTCCGGCGGTTGGCACACCTTGCGTCACCCTTGCCCCTTCTCCTTCGGCGGCGACGCCACCGGCGATCACCGTTCCTTGCGCGACCGCATAGATTTCTCCATCGGCGGCGTTCAGAGGTGTCATGATCAGGGTTCCACCCAACAGGCTCTTGGCGTCGCCGATGGCCGATACGGTCACGTCGATCGGACTGCCCGCGCGGGCAAAAGGCGGCAACCGTGCCGTGACAAGGACGGCAGCAACATTTTTGGGTCGAAATTCTTCGCCGGTGACATTTACCCCCAGCCGTTCGAGGATATTGACCATGATTTCTTCGGTGAATGGGGCATTGCGCAACCCGTCGCCTGTCCCGTTCAGACCGACGACCAGCCCATACCCGACAAGGTCGTTGGTGCGGACGCCATCGAATTCTACCAAGTCCTTCAGCCGAATTTGCGCAGCCGCAGCGGTTTGCATCAAACACGCAAACCCTGTGACAAGGATCATCAGAAACCGGATCACAGGTAGGTCGCCAGGCTGAGGCGGGACAGGCGCGCCGTTGCGGTATAGTGCAATTCCAACTGCTGCTGCGCAGTTTGAAGTGCAGTGGCTGTCTGGAATGGATCAGCCTGCACTATGGTGTTGCGGGCCATCTCAAAGGCCGTTCGCTGCGCTGACTGGTAGGTCACACTGGCGTCCAGGCGGGCCTGGATCGCGCCGATGTCGCCGGCCAGCGCGATCAGGCCATTGGCCGCCGGCATCAGGTCCGCACCAGCGCGTCGCAGCAAATCCGCCCTGGTTTCAACGGTCAGACGGTCAGCGATCCGCCCGCCCATGGCAACAGTAGCCACTGCTGCAAGCGTGTCGCGCAATGCCAGATCGTCCGCGCGCCCAGGCACAGGTATGTTTTCACCGGAATTCACGCTGCGCATCACGGGTGGTCCTGCATCGCCGCCGTAGATGACAGCGCTGTAGCCCGCGACGGGATCCGAAAACCATTGATCAATCGCTGCAGTAATACCCGCTGGATCGGTCAGCCCCGCGACAACCGTATCGAGTTCTGACAATAGTCTTTCAACGTCAGCAAGTGGCGTGCGATCCACCGCAGCCCCCGCAAACAAGGACCTGCCACCAACACGTTCGTTGATCTGCGAAATCGCCTGCCCAAGAAGTGCCCGTCCATCGGCCTCCGCCCGGACGATTTGCGATTGCGGCGTCGTCGATGTGACCGTCAGCCAGCGCGCGCCCAGCTCGATGGCTGGATTTGCGACCGCCTCCAGCACGGCCTGTTTGCGCGTCAGTTCAAGGTCGAACGCAGAGGATGCCGCAAGAAAAGCATCAATCGTTTCGATGTCCCCCGACAGTGTCGCCAGTTCAGACGTGCGTCCTGACAGATGCTGCACCATATCGGCTGGACGACCAGTCGACAGCTCTTGGGCGAGGCGATCGAGGTTCGATTTCAATGTCTGACCATTGCGCAGGCTTTGAAAGGCTTGCGCGCGATCTCCAATTGACAGTCCGTTCATCGCTAGATCTCCATCAGTCTTTGCATCATGTCCTGGATTGTCTGCATGAGCCGTGCATTGGCGGCGTAGGCTTGTTCAACCTGCAAAAGGCGTTGAAGTTCAGCGTCGGTATCGACCCCGCCCGCCAATTCGGCGACGCGCAGCGCATCGCGCCGCGCCGTTGCAAAGGTCGTGGTGCGATCCGCCTGCAGTTGTTGGACGGACAAACCCTCGCCAAAATCAGCCACCAGTCTTGCAGCGGTCACAGGCGTCGTCGTCAGTGACGACAATCGCGGTGTTTGCATTGCTGTTGCATACCGTAGCAGCTGTGCATTCTGACCGACCGGGGCCGATGTCGTGGCCGCAAGACCGTCGCGCAGCCGCGCAGGGTCCCCGCCCTGCTGCGGATCCACTGCCGCATTCACTGCAATCCGGCCAGCCAATCCTGTCTCTGCGCCCGCCAGCAGCGGACCGCCCGCGTCCGTCAGCAGTCCTGCACCACCTGGTCCCAGTGACGGATCAACACCCGTGGCGGCAAAGCGGGCTACAAGATCCGTTGCGACCGCGTCAATGTTGCGCTGTGCGGTCACAAGCGTTTGATCGCGCAGCATGAACTGCGATGCGATTTCGCCACCGCGCAGGATGCCGACGCCATCTCGTCCGAGGGGGCGTCCGTTGATCGTCAGACCCGAAAGCGTACCCTCAGACTGCAGCTGATCCTCTGTCAGACCAGGCGTCGGGTCAAAACCGATCGTCGGTGGTTTACCGTCCAAAAGCGGACTGCCCGACAGCGTCAGCAGCGCGATCTGACCCTGTGACCGGGTCGATTCCTGAACCGGGACCAGGGCGGCAATCCGGTCCACCACAACCTGGCGGTTGTCCATCAGACCAGAGGCATCGCCACCCGTCAGAACCGTGCGACTGATGTCTGCATTCAGCTTTGCGACCTGTTGCAGCGCGGTATTCAAGTCAGCCACATTCGATGCGATTCGCTGATCAGCCCGCCTGCGCTCGGCCGTCACGCCTTCCGACACCGCATTTATCGCACCCGTCAATTCGGACAGCCTGTCGACGACCTGCGACAACCGCGCGACAGAGGACGGATCGGCCGCTGCGGTCGTCAGCGCAGACTCGACCGCTGACAGGCGCGCGCTGAGGCTGTCAGGCCTGTCAGGCGTCCCGATCCGGTCCATCAGGCGCGCCAGCGCTTCGACTTGGGTGTCCGCAAACGCGACCTCACCGTCGGCCTGACGCCGGTCGCCCAGCACGATCGGGTCGCTGTACCGCCGGATTCCATCAATGCGGACGCCGGCACTGGTGCCGCCGACGGTTTGGGCAGAGGTCAGCAATTCCCGCCGCGCATAACCTTCGGTCTGGGCATTCGCGAGGTTCGCAGAAATGACCTCGGCACGTCGGGCGTTGGCGTTCAGGCCGGATACCGCGTTATTGAGTGATTGCGAAATGCTCATGCCTCATGTCCCGTTTTGTCAGCGTTTGATATTGGTGGTTTCCTGAAGCATCTCATCCACGGTCTGGATGACCTTGGCGTTTGACGAATAGGCCCGTTGGGTCTGGATCAGTTCGGTCAACTCACCAGCGATATCCACGGTCGATGCCTCACGTGCGAAATTGACGACCTCGCCCGTTGGGCCATCGCCCGCATTCCACAGGAAGAACGCGCCAGATTCGGGGGTGACGCGATAGGCCTGCTGATCCAGCGCCTGCAGGCCATTCACGTTCGGCACATCCGCCAGCGGCACCTGATAGAGGATACGATTGATCCCGATATCGAACGACGCGCGCACATTGCCGTTTGCGTCAATTTCGATGCCCGTCAGGTTCCCCACCTGTGATCCGTCCTTTTCCGAGACGACCTGTGCAAACCTGTCTGACAGCTGGGTCATGCCATCACGACTGCCCAGCGCCCCGATATCGAAATCGATGGGCCCACCTGCAACATCCAGCTGGATCATCCCGGTTGCGGGCACATAGCCGTTCCCGGTCACCGTCTGCACATTCGTCAGCGTTCCACCGTTTGCGCGACTGGCATCAAAGGTCAGGGTATATTCCGCGATCGTGGCGTCGTCGCTGGCACTGTCCGTAATCGTCATGGTCCACTCGTTCGACGACCCAGTTGCCGGAACCGTGGGCGAGAAAACAACCGAAAGGGTTTCCGATTTCCCCAGGTTGTCGAAATATTCCAGGGTCAACGGCTGCACTGCGCCGCCGGATCCCGCGACGGTTTCGGTTGCAGGCAAATTCGCGCTGAACCGCATCTGTGTCGTGGGTTCGCCCGGGTATTGGTTCGTATTGATCCGCACCGGCGTCAGGCCGTTGGCGGAATCGCGCGGAAAGGCCGGTATCACCCCATCGGGATTCGCCTGCCACCCCATCAAGACCAGTCCACTGTCACTCTTGAGATAACCCTGATCATCGATCCGAAACGACCCGGTCGTCTGCAGCATCATCGGATTGTTGCCGTCGGCACTGCCCACAGAAACCGCGGGCGTCACGGGAAACATCCCGCGTCCGCGCACCGCGATATCGGTGGCGTTCGTCGTCGACACCAGTGAACCGCGCTGGTCAATCAGCCGCGTTGTCGTGGCGCGCACCCCACCCGCCGTATAGATGCCGCGCTGATCACCGATCACCATCGAATGAAAATCAGCCTCGACCCGCTTGTAACCGTAGGTCTGCGAATTGGCGATATTGTCCGAAATCGTGGCCAAGCGGGTCGCATTGGCCGACAATCCGAGGACACCGGCATTCAGGGAGGATGAAATGGTCATGGACGCGCCTTTCCAAGCGAAAACAACTATCGCACCAGTGCATAGCGCGGTGGGCTTAACGGCCTCCTAACGTGGCCATCACAAACCCGACCGCAGCAGGGTGACCGTCACGCGGTTGTTGCGCAGCTCTGTGTCCGGACTGACAAGTGGGACCCGGTCGGCATGACCCGTGGTGCGCACGATCCGGTCAGGCTGCGTGCCCGTGACCTGCAACAGCGCACGGACCTGACCCGCCCGGTCCATCGTCATGTCCCACGGCAGATCGCCCTGGCCCTCTGCCACATGCGCCGCCACCGCGACATCATTCGTCACCAGCCCCATCACGCGACTGATCATGGTGATCAGCGTGACCGTCACCGGCTGCGGGCGCGCCGTATCAGCAATGAATATAGGTGCGCCGGGCAGATCGAAAATCTCGATCACCAGACCTTCGTCGGTCATGCGGGTCACCAGCTGGCGCATGGCGTTTTCCAGCTCCATCGACTCGCCGCCCCGGCCCAGCAAGGCGGATTCAAGGTCACGCAAGGCCTGCCGGTCGGCTGCATCGGCCAGACCTGCGGCGGGCCCGCCTTCCAGCTCGGCAATGCCGCCAGTGCCCATTTCCAACAGCGTATCCAGCGATTGCAGCGACTCGCCCGACAGTGATCCGTCACCGCCGCCCGACAACTGGCTGAACGGGATCGTCGGCGCAAAATAATCGGCGATCCCCGCGCGTTGCTGTTCCGTGGTCGCGTTCAGCAGCCACATCAGCATGAAAAACGCCATCATCGCCGTCACGAAATCCGCATAGGCGACCTTCCAGGCCCCGCCGTGGTGCCCGCCACCTGCGATGACCTTCTTGCGTTTGATGATGATCGGTCGGTTGTTGCCAGTGCTCATGTCCGGTCCCTGCGTTGCCACCTGAAGCGGGGATGACAACGCAGGAGTGAACAACTCACTAAACGCGCAATGCGCCGGATTTAGGTTGCGATATCCTTATGGACATAGATCTCGTCCACGCCACAGAATTCCGCCAGATTGTAGCCATGTTCGCGCATCAGTGCCGCGATGTCGCGCGCGGTGGTGTTGTTCTCGATCGCCCAGACGCCGACCTTGTACTTGTCAAAGTCAAAGGCCCGCAGCGCGGCCAGCTCTCCGCCCTCGATATCAAGCGAGACAAAATCCACCTCGGTCACGCCAATTTCGTCGAACAAGGCGTTCAAAGTCCTTGTCGGCACGGTGATGCTGTCCTCGGCGTGGCGCGGATCGGCGCGCACCCGTTCCAGCAGCTTGGGGTCGTAGGTGCCTTTCAGGCCGCTCATCTGGGTATAGCCCTTGGTCACCGCAATGAACGGTGCCTCGCCGTCGCTGTCAGAGATCGCATAGGGCAGGCAGGGCGCCGTGCGCCACATTGCTGCCGTATCACGGTACGCTTTCACCGGCTCGACCAGGGTGCCGGTCCAGCCGCGCCACTTCTCGAAATACAGAGAATTTGAACCAGTTATTCCGTTGAACGCCCCGATATCCAAAAAGGTGCCGTCCCGCTTGCCCTTGAAAATCGTATCCACGACCTGATCCTGGCCCGCCTGGGATGTATAGGGGAATCCCGGCGTCATCATGCTGGCGACCTCATGCAGCAACCGCACGACGGGGCCGCGCTTGCGGCTTTTCTCGGTCTTGAGGATCTTGGACAGCTGCTGGCGCACCTCGTGCAATTCCTTGCGGGCGGCATTGACGCGGTCTTGGGGGGTCATAGGCTTTGGCTCTCCGGACTGTAGTATGACTTCTCTTCCACGATGGCAGAGCCAAGCAGAACGTTGATCCGCTTTTTCACGGCGGCGCGTTGATCGTTGGTGACATATACCGCACGCGCCAGGGCGATGAAACCGGGGCCGAAATCGCGGCGGGCCTCAAAGGCACGGATATCGTCCTCGATTTCCCACAGGTCGGCGTTGATCCGGTACAGTTCATCCCACAGCGCAGTCAGCGCGGCGCTGTGCTGCAACGCCTGATCCGCAATAGCCTGCAACACGCGGCGCTCATGGCGGACATTGGTCAGCTTGGCCTGATCGGTGATCTTTTCTTCTTTCAGGCGCAGGATCGTCAGCTTGTCGATCAATTCGCCGGGTGCAGTCGGAACGAGTAACTCTTTCATCTCAAATCTCCATCTGGGCGCGAACGGCTGACGTCACATCCGCCATAACGCCGTCCCAGTCTAATGGTTCATGCTGCCGGAACAGGCGCATTGACGGATACCATGCCGTGGTCGGTCCCGCATGGCGGTACACCCAAAAGGCATCCCAGTGCAAAACGACCCACACCGGCACGCCCAGCGATCCGGCCAGATGCGCCGTGGCCGTGTCTGACGTGATCACCAGATCCAGTTGCCGCATCATCGCGGCCGTATCCGCAAAGTCGCGTTCGCTGCTGCCTGTGTCGATGATCACACCGTCCGTGCCGTCGGCGTGGTAGGGTGCCAGTTCCGGCCCCTTGTACAGCGAAAAAAGCTGGACACCCGGCACGGCCGCCAGCCCAAGGTAGTTACGGTGGCTGAACGACCGGAATGCATTGCCCTTGTAGGTGACGGACCCGGTCCAGACGACACCGATCCGCATCTTGCCGGCGTGTGGTTTCAGCAGGGCGCGCGCGCGCGCGACGCTGTCTACGGGCATCGTCAGGCGGCACGGCGGTGGCACTGTGTCATCCTGCTCGAAATGCAGCAGCGCGAGGTCCATGATATTGATCCAATAGTCGGCCTGCGTGTCCGCCGTCAGATCCGGCACCATCGCATCGACGCCATCGATCCCCGCGAACAGACGCCGCAGGGGTTTCTTGACCTGCATCACCACGCGCGCGCCACGCCCCCGCAGCACGGCGGCAAAGCGCGCAAACAGGATCGCATCACCAAATCCCTGTTCGGGCAGGATCACGATGGTCTTGCCGTCCAGCGGCTGACCCGTCCATTCGGGAAACGGCAGATTGCGCGGTTTCAACTCTCCCGCACGCCAACGCGCGCGATAGTTCCGGAACGCCTGCGCGTAATCCCCCGCCCCCAGTTGCGCAAAGGCCAGCTGCATCTGCAATTCCGCATCATCGGGAAACCGCGCGCGCGCGGCTTCCAGCCAGCGTATCGCGGCTGCATAATCACCCTTGCCGCGCAGGCAGCGCCCGACCATCGCCAGATGGTTCAGATCGTCGGGGGTCTGGTCCAGCAACCTGTGCCGCAGGGCCAGCGACTGATCGTATTGCCCCACATCGGACAGCGCATTCGCCGCGTTGTTCATGACGGATACATCGTCCGGTGCCAGCGCCAACGCACGCTGATGGGCGAGCAGCGCCATCTGCGTGCGGTGCGCGCGCCGGTGCAGCGCCCCCAGGTTCGACCACATCCGCGCATCCCCTGGCACCCGCGCCAGATAGGCGGCATAGGCGCGCAATGCGGTTTCGGTATCGCCATCCGTATGCGCCTGCGCCGCTGACGCACGCAATTCGGACAGTGACTTGGCCGTATCCGTCACTGCGCCATCACTCCGACCGGTCACGCTTGACCGGGCAGACCAGTTTTTTCGGACGCCGCGCCTCTGCCGCTTCGAACAGTGAAAACGTCTGGTTGACGTAGTTCACCGCGCCCGAAATCAGCTCCATGTAATTCTTCAGGTCCTCGGTCTGTTCGACCTCCTGCACGACGACCGACCGGTCCTGCGGCATCGTCTCGAATGTGACGTAGAACAGCGGGTCCCCCCGGTTCACGACCAACGGCTTGGTATGGTCGACCCACTCGAACGCCCACATCAGCGGACGCGGCCAGACATTGATCGGGAACCGCCCACCGAAAATCGTGCCCGGCAGCGGCGTTTTCGCATAATGCATGAAAGGCGCGACCTGGCTCATGTAAACCGGCTCATCCGCGATGAACGTATATGGCAGTTCCAGCTGGATGGTCGGCACGCCGGGGTAACGCCATTCATGTTCCGCCGCGATATGCAGTTTTTCACGTAGCTTGTTGCCACGGATGCCGCTGCGGTCCCCGTTGAGGTTGCGCATCGCGGGCTTGCCGTCCTTGTCGCGGACGAATTCGAGGTTCAGATCGAACGGGCACCGCACCACGAAATAGCGGCTTTCCATGTTGATGACCGCAGGGCAGCGACTTGCGGATTTCGCGTGGGTCTTGTTCATGTCCACGGACCGCACCCGTTCGGGCGGGAAATAGACGATCCCGGCCTTCATCTGGTTCAGAAACCAGCCGACCTGCACAGGGCCTTTGCCCGGCTCTGTCCCTTGTGTGTTTTCAAATCTGACCGATAGCTGCATTGCCCAAACCTCTTGCCGTCCGCGTTCTTTGGTCCGTTACTTGTCCGGACTGGCGGTTGATTGGTCAATATATCGTAAATTACGGCCTTACTGTGGTGGGGTCGGGTCCAGTTTCAGATAATCGTATTTCGCCAGAAACAGCGCCGCCGCGATGGCAAGGTCGCCTCGCAGGTCCATTGCCGCCGCAATGTCGCCGATCCGGGCCATACCGGCACGCCCCGCCGCATCAACAAACCCCAAAATACGCGCATCCGGCAATTGCTTGCGCCGGTACAGCCCGCGCCCATTCAGCGCATCAAGTGACGCAAGCGCATCCTGCCCCATCGGTCGCACCTGTGACACGACCCAATCCGTCGTGACATGATCCGTCGGATACCCGGAATAGAGGTCAAAGGGGTCAATCTGCAACGGCATCACCGCCGGGCGGGTCTTGGCTGCGGCCCGCCGCGCCGCCAGTTCGTCGCACAGTGCCAGATACTGCGGAATGACCGCCGCCCAGTCATAATGCGCGCGCACGTGCGCCGCACCGGCCTGCCCCATCCTGCCCCGCAACCCTGCATCCAGCGCGAGAGCGCGCAGGGCATCGGCATAAGCGGCCACATCAATCTGCGTCTGCTGTTGGATCAGTGACAGATGATGCAGGTAGCCATCGCGCCCATCCGCGAACCGCGCCGCCAGATCGGCCCCCACGGGTTGACCCGGCCCGGTCATGCGGGTGGGGATCAACATGCCCGTCTCACCATGCACGACCGTGTCACGAAACCCATTCCAATCGGGCATGACAACGGGCAATCCCGCCGCCATCGCCTCGACCGGGACCAGACCGAATGTTTCCTGAATGTTGTCCACAGGCAGGGTGAATACATCGGCCCCCGCCCAGATATCGCGCCGGATGTCCGCGTCGCGCCCGTCGATCTGCACCACCTTGACCGACGGACAGAACACCGCCGCCGCATCACGGTGCAACGCCGCCTCCTTTTCGCGGTTGGCCCAGCCGACCTGCCACAGATGCACCGGGCGTCCCATATCCTGCGCGACCTGTTCCAGCGCCAGATACAATGGCACGGGGTTTGCCTTTTCCACACTGGTCAGACGCCCCATGGTCATGACGACAAAGGCATCATCCGCCCCGAACCGCGCCCGCATTGCAGCCCGCGCACCGTCGCGCTGCACAAAGTCATCCACATGAATCCCCAGCGGTATCACCGGCAGTTGCGGTATCGGCATCCGGGTCGCCCCGAACCGATCCGCATAGAACAGCACGTCTTCTTCCATCTGGCGGGCGACCACGGATTGCACCGCGCGACTGGTGCAGATCACGGCGTCCCAGTCATGCACAGGCTCGGCCAGCAGTTTGTGCAACCCTTCCATCACACGCCGCGTGGATACCGTATGCGTGATGCCCACCAGACTGCACGCCGCAGCGCCAAACCGCTGCCGCTGCCATGCCGCCTGCATATATCCCGGACCGGGGAAAAAGATCGTCCCGACCCCCGTGAAATCCGCACCGGAATTCAGCGCCATCGCAGACAGGGGCCGCGCCTCGCCCAGACCGCGCGCAACCGTGTCAAACACCTTGGCCGCTGCGGGGGTTTCCACCAGCGCATGAACGGTCTCGCCCGGCACATGTTGCAGGAAACCGCGCAGGAACGATTGCCCCGCGCTGCGCCGTCCCACCAGGTCCTTGCCCTCACCCTCGATCGCATCCGCATGGAAAAAGATCGCGGGCCCGGTCATCCCAGAACGATATCCCGACAGCCGTCACCGTCACTCAGCACCGCCGCATCCAGCGCCCGCTGCAACGTCGCACCACGCGCAAAATCGGGCAGGACCGATTGCCCCGCGCGAATGGCCTCGATGAACCGGACATAGTTGGTCTGCACGGGCGGCACCTCCAGATACTCCCACGCAGCCGTGCCGATCTGGTCCCCCAGACAGGCCCGCAAGACGGACTGGTTATCCTCCCAGCGCACATCCAGACCACCTTCGGTTCCGAAAACCCGCAGGCGCAGGTCGTTCATGTGTCCGCTGGCATAGCGACTGGCGTGCACCACGCCGATCGCCCCGTTGGTCAGTTGCACCTGCATCGTCGCACTGTCGTTGGCATCCAGCACATAGGCGCCGATCTGCCCGCCAGGCGCCTTGTCGAACGTCCTGAGCCGGCACGACACCGCAGCCGAATCCGCGCCCGCAACGAATGTCGCGAAATCAAGGATATGCACCCCTACATCGCCCAGCACACCCAATGACCCGTGTTTCGACGACAGCCGCCACAGCCATTGTTCTTCTTCGTCCCATTTCCCCCAGGCGGGCTGGGTCAGCCAGCTTTGCAGATAGGACGCCTCAAAGTGCCGGACCTCGCCGATGGCACCGCTGGCGACCAGTCGCTGGGCCTCCATGATCGCGGGAATGTTGCGATAAGTCAGATTGACCATGTTCACGACACCTGCCGCCTGCGCGGCCACCGCCATCTGTGCTGCATCGGCGTAGGTCACGGCAAGCGGCTTTTCGCACAACACATGCTTGCCCGCTGCCAGCAGCGGCATGGTCGTCGGGAAATGCACGGCGTCGGGCGTCACGTTGGACACCGCGTCGAATTCCCCCCATTGGATCGCCTCGATCACGGAATCGAACCCGTGGGTGATCCCGTATTGCGCGTTGAATTCATGCAGATTTTCGGGATTCCGGTCGACACCGCCGACCAGTTCGACCCCCTCCATCGCCTGATAGGCACTGGCATGGGCATGGGCCATGCCGCCTGTCCCCACGATCAGGACACGTATGGGATCGCTCACTTGAAACCCTCTTCGCCATCCGCGTGCAGGCTTGGCCCGCGCGCCTCGATGGGTTCCAGCGCCTTTTCCACGGGCACGTTGGGCGCGTCTGTCGGGGCAGGATCGCGCATCGCGGGATTATGCGCCCAGCGCACGGCATTGGTGATCACGCGCTGAATGTTCGCATCGTGATAGGTTGGATAGGTCTCGTGTCCGGGGCGGAAATAGAACACGTTGCCCGCACCGCGTTTATACGTCAGCCCGGACCGGAACACCTCGCCGCCCTGAAACCAGCTGACAAAGACCGTTTCCAGCGGTTCCGGCACGCCAAAGGGTTCGCCGTACATTTCCTCGTTTTCCAGTTCGAAATGATCGGGCAGCCCCGCCGTGATGGGATGATTCCGTGACGTGACCCATAGGCGTTCGCGTTCCCCCGCCTCGCGCCAGGTCAGGTTGCAGGCGCTGCCCATCAGACGCTTGAACGGCTTGGCGAAATGCGCGGAATGCAGCGCGATGAATCCCATGCCGGACCAGACCGCCTCGGTCACGCGCGCAACCACGGCGTCATCGACATCGCCGTGCGCCGCATGGCCCCACCAGATCAGAACGTCGGTGTTGTCCAGCCGTTCCTGCGTCAGTCCGTGCTCCGGCTCTTGCAGCGTGGCGGTGGTGGCAGCGATTCCCTCTGCCTTGTTCAGCGCATCCGCAATCGCGCCGTGGATGCCACGGGGATACAGATCGCCGACGATCTTGTTATGTGTTTCGTGGACGTTTTCGTTCCAGACGGTGACGCGAATAGCCATGGCAGGCCCTTTCCAAATCGTTTCGGTCACGGTGCATCGGGCGCAGAAAAAGTGCAAATGCTGTTTGGCCAAATCCGAATCTGTCCGCTTTAGTTTACACTTGCCCGCAGGGTATATGTCTAGCTAGACTGACACCCATGAGCACCCTTGCCGATCACCCCGTACCACAGCGCCGCTGGCCCGCGCCGCGCGCCCTGTTGCGCCTGGTCAAGCCGTGGACCTGGTTCCCGCCCATGTGGGCCTACCTGTGTGGCGTCGTGTCCGTCGGCACATTGTCAGCCGACTGGACGCTGGTGGCGCTGGGCGTCGTGCTCGCCGGTCCGGTGACCTGCGGCATGAGCCAGGCTGCCAACGACTGGTGCGACCGCCACGTCGATGCGATCAACGAACCGGATCGCCCCATCCCGTCCGGTGCCGTCCCGGGCCGCTGGGGCCTGTGGATTGCACTGGCGATGACCGCGCTATCGCTGGCCATCGGCTGGCAACTGGGCGCATGGGGGTTTGGTGCAACCGCACTCGCCTGTGCTGCCGCCTGGGCCTATTCGGCAGAGCCGCTCCGGGCGAAACGTTCGCCCCTGTGGGGACCGCTGCTCTGTGGTCTGGCCTATGAAACCCTGCCGTGGATCACCGGCGCTGCCGTGCTGTCGGCCGGTGCGCCGCCCCCCCTCATCATGGTCACAGCCACGCTCTACGGGATCGGGGCCTATGGCATCATGGTGCTCAACGATTTCAAATCCGTGACCGGTGACCGCGCCCTCGGCCTGCGATCACTGCCCGTTGTCCTGGGCCCGGCCCGCGCCGCGCGCGTGGCCTGCTGGGCCATGACCCTGCCGCAGATCGCGGTCATTATCCTGCTCGACCTCAACGGCAAGCTGCTGCACGGCACCGCCGTCGCCGCCCTGCTCGCCATCCAGCTGATCGCCATGCGCACCCTGCTGCGTGATCCGCTGGGACGTGCGCAATGGTATCAGGGCATGGGCATCCTGTTTTTCATCGCAGGCATGATGGTCACAGCCACCGCCCTGCGCAGTATCGGAGTCTGACATGCTGACGTGGTTCCAGATCATGCGACTTGGCCTCGTGCAAATGTGCCTTGGCGCAATCGTGGTCCTGACCACATCCACCCTGAACCGCCTCATGGTGGTCGAGTTGTCACTGGCCGCCGTCCTCCCCGGCGCGCTGGTGGCATTGCACTACGGCATCCAGCTTAGTCGCCCCAAGTGGGGCTTTGCCTCTGACGCGGGCGGACAGCGCACCCGCTGGATCGTCGGCGGCATGGCGATCCTTGCCGCAGGCGCACTGCTGGCGACCGTGGCGATCCTGCTGTTCCCCGCCGGCTTTGCGCTGGGTCTGACCGTGTCCATCATCGCCTATGCACTGATCGGTCTGGGTGTCGGCGCATCCGGCACGTCACTGCTGGCACTGCTGGCGACGACCACCGCCCCCCACCGCCGCGCCGCCGCCGCCACGATCACATGGCTGATGATGATCTTTGGCATCGCGGTCACCGCTGGCACCGTGGGTGCCTTCCTTGATCCATACACGCCCGCCTTGCTGCTCAAGGTCGTCACCATCGTCGTGACCGCCGCCATAGCCCTGACCACCCTCGCCGTCTGGGGCCTCGAACGCCGCCTGATCAAGGTCACGGAACCCGACGCCACTCCCTTTCGCCAGGGCCTGGCAGAGGTCTGGGCCGAACGCCGCGCGCGCAACTTCACGCTTTTCGTGTTCCTCTCGATGACCGCCTATTTCATGCAGGAACTGATCTTGGAACCCTACGCCGGCCTCGTCTTTGGCTTTACACCCGGCCAGTCCACCTCCCTGTCGGGCGCACAGAACGGCGGCACATTCGTCGGAATGCTGGCCGTTGGCATCCTTGCCACCGGGTTCAAGATCGGCGGCCTGCGCGGCTGGGTCGTCGCAGGCTGCATCGGGTCCGCCGCATCGCTGGCGGCACTCGCTTTCATCGGGCCAATGGGGCCGGGTGCACCGCTGGTGCCCGTTGTCGTGGCACTCGGTTTCTTCAACGGCATGTTCGCCGTCGCCGCCATCGGGTCGATGATGGCGCTGGCAGGCCAGGGCCGCGACCGCCGCGAAGGCACGCGCATGGGCCTGTGGGGGGCCGCACAGGCGGTCGCCGCAGGCTTTGGCGGGCTGACGGGTGCTGCCCTTGTCGATCTGGGCCGCACCGCCCTTGGCGACGCACAGGCCTTTGGCTCTGTCTTCATCTTCGAGGCGGCCCTGTTTCTGACCGCCGCCCTGATGGCCGCGAAAATCATGGACCGCCACCGTGCGTCCGCATCCACACTCGTTCCGGGAGAATAGCCATGAAATATGATGTCGTTGTCGTGGGCGCAGGCCCTGCCGGGGCCACTGCCGCCGAGGATCTGGTCCGTTCCGGCCACCGGGTCGCGATGCTGGACCGGTTGGGCCGGATCAAACCCTGCGGTGGCGCAATCCCGCCCCGCCTGATCGCTGACTTTTTCATCCCCGACGCACAGCTTGTCGCGAAAATCACGACCGCACGGATGGTGTCCCCCACCCAGCGCCACGTCGATATCCCGATCGAGAACGGTTTTGTCGGGATGGTGGACCGCGAACATTTCGACCCATTCCTGCGTGACCGCGCCGTATCAGCCGGGGCCGATCTGATCGCCGGGACATTCGTGCGCATCACCCGCGACGCGGACGGCAGCCACGTTGTTTACCGGGACAAGGAAACGGGCGACGAACGCACCCTGTCCACCAAGATGATCATCGGTGCCGACGGTGCGCGGTCCAAGGTTGCGGCCCAATGCGTGCCGGGCGGCGATAAAATCCCCTACGTCATCGCCTACCACGAAATCGTCGAGGCCCCCGCCGCCAACGCCACCTACGACCCCAAGCGCTGCGACGTGATCTATGACGGCAAGATCTCGCCCGATTTCTACGGCTGGATTTTCCCCCACGGCGGTCAGGCCAGCATCGGCATGGGGTCGCTGGTCAAATCAGTGGACGTCAAACAGGCCACCGCCGACCTGCGCGCCGCCCACGGTCTGACCGACTGCAAGACCATCCGCCGCGAAGGTGCGCCGATCCCGCTGAAACCGCTGGACCGTTGGGACAACGGCAGCGACGTCGTGCTGGCCGGTGACGCGGCCGGTGTCGTGGCCCCGTCGTCTGGCGAAGGCATCTATTACGCCATGGTCGGTGGTCGCGTCGCCGCGACCGCTGCTGCGGCGAAACTCAAAACCGGCCGCGCCAAGGACCTGCAACTGGCCCGCAAACTGTTCATGCGGGAACACAAACAGGTATTCCGGGTTCTCGGCGCGATGCAAAACGCCTATTACCGCAGCGATGAACGGCGCGAACGGTTCGTGTCGCTCTGCCACGACGTCGATGTTCAGAAACTGACGTTCGAGGCCTATATGAACAAGGCACTGGTAAAGGCACGGCCCATGGCGCACCTGAAAATCGGCATCAAGAACCTCGCCCATCTGTCAGGGCTGGTCAGCGTCACCCGCACATGACGGTGATGATCCCCGCATGGATCGACGGCACCCTGACGCCCGTCGAAAAACTGGACGCCCACCTGCGTGGCCTGCGCCACAAGGCGATCAGCGTCTTTGTCATGCGCGGCGATCAGGTGCTGATCCAGCAACGGGCGATGGGCAAATACCACACGCCCGGCCTCTGGGCGAACACCTGCTGCACCCACCCCGACTGGGGCGAGGATTCACTGACCTGCGCCACGCGCCGCCTGAACGAGGAGTTAGGCATCACTGGCCTGACACTGACCCATCGCGACCGCCTTGAATATCGCGCGGATGTTGGCGGCGGCCTGATCGAACACGAGGTGGTCGAGGTCTATACCGCCGATGCCCCCGCCGATCTGCCTGTCATCCCCAACCCCGAAGAGGTCATGGCGACCCGCTGGGTCGCGTTGCGTGATCTGATGGCACAGGTTGAGCGCGACCCCACGGCCTTTACCCCGTGGCTGAAAATCTACCTGGCTGACCACGCGCAGGCGATCTTTGGCGAGGCCACGCCGGTGGGCTAGTCAGTCAGCCGGGGCCTTGATCCGTTCGATCTGGTCCAATGCTGCATCTACGTCGTTGAAAGTGATGCCGTCCATTTCCTGCGGGGTAAGCGTCCACCACTTCACCCGCTGAAACCGCGCGATCGTCGCCGCATCGAACCGATAGCGAATGACCAGCGCCGGAATACCGCCGACGATGGCATGGGGTGGCACGTCTTTGTTCACAAACGACCCTGCCCCAAGGATCGCACCATCGCCGACTTTGACCCCCCGCCGCACCACAACTTTCGTGCCGATCCATACGTCATGGCCGATCGCCGTGCTCGGGCGTGACTTGTGTTTGATCCGGCGCGGCTTGTCGTAGCCGGGAACGTCCCGAAAGTGACCTGTATTGTACTGGAAAGAGTGGACACTCATCCAATCCATCGGGTGTTCCGGCGGACCAATGTCCACTCCCGTCGCAATCGTGCAAAAGCGGCCGATCGTGGTGCCGCGCGCCACCCGCGTGCCACGTATGAGGTAGGTATAGCGCCCGATGCTTGCACGATCCTTGATGATGGCACCGCCCGGACTGACCGGCCATTCCAGCTTCGCGCTTTTGGAAACATTTCTGTACTGCCGGCGTCTGGCCCGCAACCGTCTTAAATACTTGATAATCATACGCTCCGCGCCGCTGCTTTCTCTATGGCCGCGCAGCAACATTTCCATGCCCTCGCCCGGACGGTGACACTCTGCGCGAGGGGCGCGAATTTCGCAATTCGAATGCGCCCCGATCATTCAGGACCGGGGCACATTTGTCAGTCGTAACGCAGCTCTGTCGCCTTGCCGCGGAAAATGAAATACGACAGCACCGTATAGCCTGCGATGGCAGGCAGAACGAACAGCGTGCCCACCAGAATGATCATCAGGCTTTCGGGGGCGGAGGCCGCATCGTAGATCGTGATCTGTTCCGGCACGACATAGGGATAGAACGAATAGGCCAGCCCACCGTAGGCAAGGACGAACAATCCCGTGGCCGCCGCAAACGGCGTCCAGGCCCAGCGGTCATCGACGAACGGCAGGCGGCGCAGCTTCCACCACAGGTAGCCGACCAGCGCCAGCGACAGGATCGGCAGCGGTGACAGATAGCCGATCTCGGGCCAGCTGAACCATTTCTCAAAGATGCGGAAACTGACGAACGGCGTGGCCAATGAGATCGCGCCAATGCCTAATATCAAGCCCCAGATACCACCCTTGGCCCAGCGCACCGCATGCTGTTGCAGGTCGCCGTCGGTTTTCCAGATCAGCCAGGCCGCGCCAATGAAACTGTAGCCGACCGTCAGGAACACGGCCGTCAGCACGGCGAAACCGACATGCGGCAGGGTCCAAGTCAGGCCCATGATGTACATGCCCAGCATGAAGCCCTGACTCAGCGATGCCATCAGCGACCCGGCGAAAAACGCGCCATTCCACGCCGCCTTTTGCGACAATGGGGCCTTGGCGCGCATCTCGAACGACACACCGCGCAGGATCAACCCGATCAACATGACAAATACCGGCAGATACAGCGCCGTCAGGATCGCACCATGCGCGGGCGGAAACGCCACCAGCAACAACCCGACGGCCAGCACCAGCCAGGTTTCGTTCGCGTCCCAGAACGGGCCGATCGACGCGACCAGCCTGTCCTTTTCATCGTCGTTGGCCAGCGGCATCAGCAGACCGACACCCAGATCGAAACCGTCCAGCACCACGTAGATCAGGATCGACAATCCCATGAGTGCGGCAAAGGTCCACGGCAGCCAGACAGCCGGATCACCAAACAGGTCCATCGTTATTCTCCCGGCTGCAAAGTGGCGATGTTGACCTCACCCCGGCGCGGGTAGCGACGGTTCGAGAACGGCTCTCCCTTTGTCGCCTTCCGCGCGAGGTAGGTGATCACACCGATATAGGCCACGATCAGCACCGCATAAATCGCGAGGTATCCGATCAGCGTGCTCAGCACCATGCTGGCAGGCACATCGCTAACCGCGTCCTTGGTCGTCAGCACACCCTGCACCAGCCACGGCTGACGCCCGATTTCGGTCGTGTACCAGCCCGCCAGCGTCGCGATCCACCCGCTAAAGCTCATCGCGGTAAAGGCCAGCAGCGGCAGCTTGGGCATCTCGCCGGCACCATAGCGACGCAGCAGGAACGCACCACCCCAGGACAGCAGCAACATGGCGACACCCGTGCCGATCATGATGCGGAACGCGTAGAACACCGGGGCCACACGCGGGTGCAGGATTTCGCCATCCTCACCGACAAAGTCATTCAGACCCGGCACCACACCATCCGCCTTGTGCGTCAGGATCAGCGATGCACCATTCGGAATGCTGATTTCAAAGTCATTCGACCGGGTTTCCTGGTTCGGCACGGCGAACAGCACCAGCGGCACGTTTGACTGCGTTTCCCAGTTGCCTTCCATCGCGGCCACCTTGGCCGGCTGATATTCCAGCGTGTTCAGACCATGCATGTCACCGGCCAGAATTTGCAGCGGGATCAGAACGGCACCCGTGATGATGCCGAACCGCAGCGTGGATTTCACCGCCTCGCCGCGATCACCCCACAGCATCCGCAGGGCAGAGATACCCGCGATCAGGAATGCCACCGTCAGGCCGGACGCCAGCATCATGTGCACGAACCGGTACGGCATGGAGGGGTTGAAGATGATCTCCATCCAGTTGGTCGCATGGACCACACCGTCGATCACCTCAAAGCCTTGCGGCGTATGCATCCAGGAATTCAGCACGATGATCCAGAACGTCGACATCGTCGTGCCGAACGCCACCAGGAACGTCGCCAGCGTATGCACCCAGTTTTTCACACGGGATGCACCGAACAGCATGATCCCCAGAAACACGGCCTCCAGGAAAAACGCCGTCATGATCTCGTAGGCCAGCAGCGGACCCGCCACGTTGCCCACGGTTTCCATGAACCCCGGCCAGTTGGTGCCGAACTGGAACGACATCGTGATGCCCGACACCACGCCCATGGCGAATGACAGGGCAAAGATTTTCACCCAGAACATGTAGGCGTCCATCCACTTCTGGTCGCCGGTCTTGTTGAACCGAAGCTTAAAGAACAGCAGCACCCAGCCCAGCGCGATCGTGATCGTCGGGAATAGAATGTGAAATGAAATATTCGCACCAAACTGGATACGAGAGAGTAGAAGGGTGTCCACCGCAAGCTCCGTCAACACAGGTTCATCGTTGACTTAGATTTATGGATTTCGCGGTTGCAGCAAAAGTCCGTGCGACAATACGCACAGTCAGATGGCGGGTGTAAAACGCCCCATTTCCTGAGGATTCAAGATGCTGCGTCAGCAGGTCGCGGATCGCGGCTGCCGTTTGAATGACGCCGCGACCGTGGCCGCGGCGCCTTTTGTCATCAGTTCAGTGCAGCATCCGTGATGACGCTGGTCCATGCACCGGTCGGTGCTTGGGAAATGACCGGATCGGACCCGCCGGCCAGCAGCGTATCGACGGTGCGCTGGTAATCAGCCTCGTCCAGCGCGCCGTTCGATCCCGCCGTCAGCAAGGCGACCTCGGACATCATGCGCTGCTGCGCCTCCAGGCCCTGTGCGCCGGTCATGTCGTTGTCCAGCACGATCTGTGCGGCCTCATCGGGATTGGCTTCGGCGTATTTCCACCCTTCCATCGACGCCCTGACAAAGCGTGTCATCTTCTCGACGAATGCCGGGTCCTCCAGGTTTTCTTCCAGCACCCACATGCCATCTTCCAGCGTGGCAACGCCCTGATCCTCGTACTTGAACGTGACCAGCTCGTCGGGGCTGACGCCCGCATCCAGCACCTGACCGTATTCGTTGTAGGTCATGGTCGAAATGCAATCGGCCTGACGCTGCAACAGCGGATCGACGTTGAACCCCTGCTTCAGCACCGTGACGCCCTCCTCACCACCATCAGTGGGGATGCCCGCCTGGCTCATCCAGCTCAGGAACGGGTATTCGTTGCCAAAGAACCAGACGCCGATGGTCTTGCCACGGAAATCCTCCACCGATGTGATGCCGGTATCCTTCCAGCAGGTCAGCATCAGGCCGGACGATTTGAACGGCTGCGCGATGTTCACGACCGGCAGACCCTTTTCGCGGGCCGCCAGCGCGCTGGGCATCCAGTTCAGCATCACATCAGCACCGCCACCGGCCAGCACTTGCGGCGGCGCAATATCGGGACCGCCGGGCAGGATGGTGACGTTCAGCCCCTCTGCCTCGTAAAATCCCTTGTCCTGCGCGACGTAATAGCCCGCGAACTGGGATTGGGTGACCCACTGCAATTGCAGCGTCACGTCATTGTCCTGCGCGCTGGCCTGTCCCGCGACAAAGGTCAGCATCGCCGCTGTCATCAGATGTCTCATATCGTTCTCCTTGTTGAGGTTACGCCGGGTTGTCCCGGTCTGGTTATCTGCGTTGGCTCGGGTGCCAGAATGTCAGGACCCTCTCGATCCCGGCCATCCCCCCGTAAAAGACCGACCCCGCCAGGGCCGCCACGACAATCTCGGCCCAGACCAGATCCAGCGCAAGCTGCCCCACGCTGGTCGAGATCCGAAAACCCATTCCCACGGTCGGAGAGCCGAAAAATTCAGCAACAATGGCCCCGATCAGCGCCAGAGTGGTCGCAATTTTCAGCCCGTTGAAAACGAACGGCAGTGCTGCCGGAATGCGCAACTTGATCAGGGTCGGCCAATAGCCCGCGCCGTAGGTGCGCATCAGGTCGCGCTGCATCGCGGTGGTGTCGCGCAGCCCGGCGACCGTGTTGATCAGGATCGGGAAAAACACCATGACGCCCACCACCGCCGCCTTGGACGGCCAGTCGCTGCCCAGCCATTTGACAAAGATCGGCGCCGTCCCCACGATCGGCAGCGCCGCCATGAACCCGCCGACAGGCAGGATGCCCCGCATCAGAAAATCGCTGCGATCCGCCAGCACCGCGACCCCAAAGGCCGCCAACGCCCCGATCACATAGCCGGTCAGCGCCCCCTTCAGGATCGTCTGCTCGAAATCCGCCCAGAGGATGGACAGCGACCCGGCAAAGGTCACGGCAATCGCCGATGGAGGCGGCAGGATGATCGGACTGACCCCCGCCATGCGCACGTAAACCTCCCAGATCAGCAGGATCGTCAGGCCAAATATCACCGGGGCCAGCCAACCGGCGCCCGCAGCGCCGCGTCGCGCCAGCATCAGGTTCAAAAACCATCCGGTGCCCCAGATCACCATGACCGCCGCTGCCGCCATCATGCTGCCATCCCCATGCGTTTCAGCGTCACGCGTTCCAGCGCCGCGAACAGCCCCACCAGTGCTGCCGCCGTGATCGCCGCCGCAAACAACGCAGCCCATGTCACCAGTGGCTGTCCGTATTGATCGCCCACCAGCATCCGCGCACCGAATCCGGCGCGCGCACCCGTGGGCAATTCACCCACGATCGCCCCGACAAGGGACGCCGAAATCCCGATCTTCAATGATGCGAACAGATAGGGCACCGACGCCGGCAGACGCAGCTTCCAGAACCCCTGCGCGGGCCCCGCACTATAGGTCCGCAACAAATCCAGCTGCATCGCATCAGGACTGCGCAGCCCCTTGACCATGCCGACCACCACCGGAAAGAAAGACAGGTAGGCACTGATGATCGCCTTGGGCAGCAACCCCTGGATCCCCAGCGCCCCCATGACGACGATGATCATCGGAGCCAGCGCCAGAATGGGAATCGTCTGGCTGGCAATGGCCCAGGGCATCACGCTCAGATCCATGGTCCGCGAAAATACGATCCCCACGGCCAGCGCGATGCCCAGCGCCGTGCCCATGCCGAACCCCAAAAGGGTCGCCGACAACGTCACCCAGCCGTGATAGATCAGCGACCTGTTCGACGTGGGGGCCACGGCAAAAACCGTGTTCCACAATTCCACCACTACCTGCTGCGGCCCCGGCAGACGCGGCCGGTCCAGCGTATAGGTCATCGGGATCACCGCCGGATTGCCCAGCGCAAGCGCAAAAGCCCCCACCTCCTGGCGCGCCCGCGCATCATCGGGTTCCACGACCATATCGCCCCGCGCCGCCTGATCGGCGGCCAGGTGAATGTTCATCGGCACCACCGCCAGGGTCCAGAACCCCAGGATGAACGCCACGATCGTCAGGACAGGCAGCACCGATCTCATCGCGCACCCATGGCATCATCTTGCCGGAAATACTCCCGCCGGAGGCACCCGCCCCCACAATCAGCGCCACGCTCAATCATCCGCATGCCCCGCCCGCAAACCATCCCGCACCCGGTGCGCAATCGCGATGAACTCAGGGCTGTCACGAATATCCAGGGGGCGCTCGCGCGGCAGAGTGCTCTCGATCACATCCGCGATCCGGCCGGGCCGGGGCGACATCACGACAATCTTGGTCGACAGATACACCGCCTCGGGGATCGAATGGGTGACAAACCCGATGGTCTTTTCCGTCCGCGCCCACAGCTGCAACAACTGCTCGTTCAGATGATCGCGCACGATCTCGTCCAACGCGCCGAACGGCTCGTCCATCAGCAGGATATCCGCGTCAAAGGCCAGCGCCCGCGCGATGCTCGCCCGCTGCTGCATCCCACCCGACAATTGCCAGGGGTATTTGCGCGCGAACCCGGCCAGATCGACCAGCTCCAGCACGCGGCGCACACGCGCCTCCTGCTCCGCTTTGGAATATCCCATGATCTCCAGCGGCAGTTTCACGTTTCCGCCGATCGTGCGCCAGGGATACAGCCCCGCCGCCTGAAACACGTACCCATAGGCCCGCGCCCGCCGCGCTTCGTCCGGCGTCATCCCGTTGACGCTCAGCGCCCCACCCGTCGGTGTTTCCAGCCCCGCGATGCACCGCAGGAACGTCGTCTTGCCACACCCCGAAGGCCCGATGAAACTGACGAAATCGCCCTTCTCGATGTCCAGACTGACATCCTTCAGCGCATGGACCGGCCCGTCATTGGTCTGAAAGGTCAGATCAACCGAACTAGCAGAAATCACAGCTGATCGCGCTGTTTTTGCGGAATGTTCCAAGCCTTGAGGATTGCCGTCCACGGACACCATCTATCCTCAGACCCCCGTCGCCGGAATGCCGGACCGTTCGACGGGGCGCGGTGCGGTCAGCTCTTTCCACGACGACAGCGCCTTGTTCACCGACCCGTTGGGCGCACGCTTCACGAATTTTCCGTGGCCTTCCTGCGCGCGCATCTCGCCGTCGTGCACGGCAACATGGCCGCGCGTCAGGGTGAACCGAGGCAGGCCCTTCACGTGCTTGCCCTCGAACACGTTGTAATCGATCGCGCTGACCTGGCTTGCAGCGGCAATGGTCTTTTCCTTTTCCGGGTCCCAGACCACCAGATCGGCGTCCGCCCCCACCAGCACCGCACCTTTTTTCGGATAACAGTTCAGGATCTTGGCGATATTGGTCGACGTCACCGCAACAAATTCATTCATCGTCAGCCGCCCGGTGTTCACGCCGTAAGTCCACAGCATCGGCATCCGGTCCTCCAGCCCCCCGGTCCCGTTCGGGATCTTGGTGAAATCACCCACGCCATATCGCTTTTGTTCAGTGGTAAAGGCACAATGATCCGTCGCCACCACCGAGAGTGACCCGCTTTGCAGACCGGCCCACAGGCTGTCCTGATGCTGCTTGTTGCGGAACGGTGGCGACATGACCCGTCGCGCGGCATGGTCCCAATCGGCGTTGAAATACTCGGATTCGTCCAGCGTCAGATGCTGGATCAACGGCTCGCCCCAGACGCGCTTGCCCTGCATCCGCGCACGCCGGATCGCCTCGTGACTGTCCTCGCAAGAGGTATGCACCACATACAGCGGCACGCCCGCCATGTCGGCGATCATGATGGCGCGGTTCGTGGCCTCGCCCTCGACCTGGGGCGGGCGCGAATAGGCATGTGCCTCCGGCCCCGTGTTGCCCGCCGCCAGCAGCTTGGCCGACAGTTCCGCCACGACGTCACCGTTTTCGGCATGGACCATCGCGATGCCGCCCAGTTCCGCCAGCCGGTTGAACGACGCGTATAGCTCGTCATCGTTCACCATCAGCGCACCCTTGTAGGCCATGAAGTGCTTGAAGGTGTTGATGCCGCGATCCCGCACCACGGTCTCCATCTCGTCGAACACCTGCTCGCCCCACCATGTCACCGCCATGTGGAACGAATAATCACAGGCGGCACGCCCCGATTTGTTGTCCCACATCTGCAAGGCGTCCAGCAGCCCCTGTCCCGGCGAAGGCAATGCAAAATCCACGACCATTGTCGTCCCGCCCGACAGTGCCGCACGCGTGCCGCTGTCAAAATCATCGGCGGAATAGGTGCCCATGAACGGCATCTCCAGATGCGTATGCGGGTCGATCCCGCCCGGCATGACGTAGCAGCCGGTCGCGTCCAGAACCTCGTCCCCCTTCAGGTCAGGACCGATCTGGGTGATCACACCGCCCTCGATCAGCACATCCGCCTTGTAGGTCAGATCAGCGGTGACAATCGTGCCGTTCTTGATGACTTTGCTCATGGGCGTGGTCCTTATTCAGTCAAACTTCTTCTGGTCAAAAATATCCCGGGGGAGGCGCAGCCGGGGGCAGAGCCCCTAAGACACCACCTCTGCCGTCTCGAGCACCGCATGCAGCAGCACGTCCGCCCCGGCCTTGGCCCAGTCCTTGGTGATCTCCTCGGCCTCGTTGTGGCTCAGCCCGTCGACACAGGGACACATCACCATCGCGGTCGGATACAGGTCGTTGATCCAGCAGGCGTCGTGACCCGCGCCGCTGACGATATCCATATGAGAATAGCCCAGCCGTTCCGCAGCGCCGCGCACTGCCGCCACACAGCCCTCATCGAATGCGGGCGGATCAAACTGACCGACGATTTCGGCGCTGAATTCAACCTCGATATCCGCGCACAGCGCGGGGGCCCGCGCCATCAATTCGTCGACCATGCCGTTCAGCTTGTCCAGCAGATGCGTCCGCATATCGATGGTGAACACGACCTTGCCGGGGATGATGTTGCGGCTATTGGGATAGACGTCGATATGACCGATGGCACCCACCGCGTTGGGCTGGTTTTTCATCGCAATCTCGTGGACCAGTTCCGTGATCAGCGCGAGTCCCCGTCCCGCGTTCTTGCGCATCGACATCGGTGTCGATCCGGTATGGCTTTCCTTGCCGGTCACCGTGCATTCGATCCAGCGCAAACCCTGACCGTGGGTCACGACACCGATATCCTTGCCCTCGGCCTCCAGGATCGGTCCCTGCTCGATATGCAACTCGAACAGCGCGTGCATCTTGCGCTGGCCTACGGTTTCATCACCCTTCCAGCCGATGCGTTCCAGTTCATCGCCAAAGCGTTTGCCCTGCGCATCGACCCGGTCGTTCGCCCAGTCCAGCGTGTGCTTGCCCGCGAAAACGCCCGACGCCAGCATCGCGGGGGCGAACCGTGTGCCTTCTTCGTTGGTCCAGTTCACGACGACGATCGGGTGCCTCGTCTTGATATCCAGATCGTTCATCGTGCGGATCAGTTCCAGCCCGCCCAGCACGCCCAGAACGCCGTCGTATTTGCCGCCCGTGGGCTGGGTATCCAGGTGGCTACCGACATAGACCGGCAGCGCGTCAGGGTCGGTGCCCTCGCGCCGCGCGAACATGTTGCCGATCTCGTCGACAGCCATGGTCATGCCCGCATCCTTGCACCATGCGGCGAACAGGTGACGGCCTTCGCTGTCCTCATCCGTCAGGGTCTGGCGGTTGTTGCCACCCGCGATGCCCGGGCCGATCTGGGCCATGTCCATCAGACTGTCCCACAGGCGGTTCCCGTCGATCCGCAGATTTTCCCCCGGTGCCGCCATGTTCGTCATCCCTCGCCATTCATGATTTGACCGCTTGGTCAAACTCACGCTACCACGGGACCTGAATCCGTCAAGCCTGCGCCGCGACAATCCCGCGCAGCCAGTGCGACGGCACAGCACGCAGGCAGCACCGCCCGAAAAAGCGGCAGCAGGAGAACCGATGGACGACGCAGCGCCCAAGACCCGCATCCAGATCCGCAATCGCAAGGTGATCCTGACCGCCGGACTGGAGGTGTTTTCCGCAAACGGCTTTCGCGGCGCGACGCTCGATCAGATCGCACGCGAGGCGGGTCTGTCGAAACCCAACCTGCTGTATTATTTCCCCTCCAAGGAGGCGATCTACACCGCTCTGCTGGACGCGCTGCTGGACACTTGGCTGGACCCGTTGCGCGCCCTTGACCCGACAGGCGATCCGATCACGGAAATCCTGGGATATGCGCAGCGCAAACTGGCCCTCAGCCGCGATTTCCCGCGTGAAAGCCGCCTGTTCGCCAACGAAATCCTGCAAGGGGCGCCGATGGTGCGTGACCTGTTGAAAACCGACCTCAAGGCGCTGGTCGATGACCGCGCGGAGGTGCTGCAAAACTGGATGGACGCGGGCCTGATCCGCCGCACCGACCCGGTACACCTGATTTTCTCGATCTGGTCACTGACCCAGCACTACGCTGATTTCGACGTGCAGATCCGCGCCGTGCTGGACGAAGAGGACCCGTTTCCCGGCGCGGAATGCTTTCTCGATCAACTCTATCGCAGTCTTTTGGAACCACGCGCCCGTTAGATCCGTTTTCCTGTCAACCAAGGAGAACGAGATGACCCATACATTGACCGTCCAAAAGACCGAACAGCTGACCCACGACACTTATCGGCTGATTTGCAGCAAACCCGACAGCTTTCGATTCGAGGCAGGCCAGGCCACCCATATGGCGCTGGACAAGGATGGCTGGCGCGACGCGGACCGCGCATTCACGATGGTCAGCGATCCCGATGCCGAACATGTCGAATTCGTGATCAAATCCTATCCGTCCCACGATGGTGTCACGGAACTGGTCCCCGATATCCAACCGGGCGACCGCTGGCTGGCCGAGGACCCGGCCGGTGCCATTACCGACCACGGTTGCGGCACCTTCCTGGCCGCCGGTGCAGGCATAACGCCATTCATCGCGATCCTGAACAAACACGCCCGCGAAGGCGTGGGCGGCGATCACCTGATCTTTGCCAACACCCATGACCGCGACATCATCATGAAGGAGACATGGGACCAGATGGCGGGCGTGACGCCGACCTATGTGATTTCGGATCAGGACGATACGGCCCACCGCAAGGGCAAACTGGACCGCGCCATGCTGGCCGACATCGGCATCGCCATAGACAAACCCTGCTATGTCTGTGGGCCGGGTGAATTCGTCGACGACATCCGTGACGCCCTGAGGGAAATGGGCGTGCCAGAGGACCAGATCATCACCGAAAACGGCTGGTAAGTCCGGACAGGACCGGGGGCGCTGCCCCCGGACCCCCGGGATATTTGACACCAGAAGAAGGGAGAGCCCCTATTCTGCTGCAACCGCACCGGGGTTGTTGGGATGCGTGGTCCAGTTTGCATAGTCTTTCTGGACTTCTTTGCCGGTGCGCGGATCAATCGTGCCGGGGGTCATCGCCTCCATCGTGATGCAATCCGCGACCGGGCAGACATCAACGCAGAGGTTGCAGGCCACGCATTCGGCGTCGATCACGCTGAAGGTGCGGTCCTCTGACATGGCGATGGCCTGGTGGCTTGTGTCCTCGCAGGCGGCATAGCAACGGCCGCAAGAGATGCATTTGTCCTGGTCGATCTTTGCCTTGGCGACGTAGTTCAGGTTCAGGTACTGCCAATCGGTGACATTGGGAACGGCGCGGCCCACGAAATCGGCCGTCGAGGTATAGCCCTTTTCGTCCATCCACTGGGACAGGCCCGATTTCATTTCTGACACGATCTTGAACCCATAGGTCATGACGGCGGTGCAGACCTGGACGTTGCCGCAACCGAGCGCCATGAATTCAGCCGCATCGCGCCATGTCGACACGCCACCGATGCCCGAAATGGGCAGACCACGGGTCGCGGGATCGCGGGCGATTTCGGCCACCATGTTCATCGCGATCGGTTTCACCGCAGGGCCGCAATAGCCGCCATGCGTGCCCTTGCCGTCGATCATCGGTTCGGGTGACATCGCATCAAGGTTCACCGAGGTGATCGAGTTGATCGTGTTGATCAGGCTGACAGCATCGGCCCCGCCGTTTTTCGCCGCCTGCGCGGGTTTGCGGATATCCGTGATATTCGGCGTCAGCTTCACGATGACGGGCCGGTCATAGTATTTCTTGCACCAGCGCACGACCATTTCGATGTATTCCGGCACCTGCCCCACGGCCGATCCCATGCCGCGTTCGGCCATCCCGTGCGGGCAGCCAAAGTTCAGCTCGATCCCGTCGGCGTTGGTTTCCTGAACCCGTGGCAGGATGTCTTTCCAGGCCTGTTCCTCGCAGGGGACCATGATCGAGGCGATCATCGCGCGGTCGGGGTAGTCAGCCTTGACCCGCGCCATTTCCTCGAGGTTGACCTCCAGCGGGCGGTCGGTGATCAGCTCGATGTTGTTGATCCCTAGCACGCGGCGGTCGGCCCCGTAGATCACGCCGTAGCGCGGGCCGTTGACGTTGACGACCGGCGGCCCCTCGGCCCCCAGCGTTTTCCACACGACACCGCCCCAGCCCGCCTCAAAGGCGCGGCGCACGTTGTATTCCTTGTCCGTGGGCGGTGCCGAGGCCAGCCAGAACGGGTTCGGGCTCTTGATGCCGAGGAAATCAGTGGTCAGGTCAGCCATGGTGTGTCCTATCGTCGTTAAGTCTGGTGAGCAGGGCAATGGTAGGATGTGCGCCCGCCGACGGTCATCCTGGTGATCGTGCCGTTGCAGCGTGTGCAATCGGCACCATCGGTGCGGTTGTGGATCAGCCAGTCGCGGGGCAGCTGGCTGTAGTCCGCGTTCTTGTCCATCACGGCACCCATCACGTCCTGCACCGTCCGGCGCAGGGCCGCGATGCGGTCAGCAGGCAGATCACGCGCGCAGGCGTCGGGCATGATGCCGGTGCGATAGAGCGTTTCATCCGCCCAGAGGTTGCCGACACCCGCCAGTTTGCGCTGATCCAGCAGTGCGGATTTCACAGCACCCCGCGTGCCGCCGATCACATTGGCAAAGGCATTGTCTCCGATCTGCATCGCATCGGGGCCCAGACGCTTTTGCGCGACAAACCGTTCGATGTCGGCGACCAGCTGCACGTGACCGAACTTGCGCGGGTCGCGAAACGTCAGGCGGCGACCGCCCTCGAAATTGACGGTCAATCGCGCGTAATCCGGCACGTCATCGCCTGCATCCCAGATGCGCAAACTGCCTGCCATGCCCAGATGGATGTGCAGCCAGGGCCCATCCACGGACCCCGCAAAGATGTATTTGCCGTGCCGATGCGTGCGCGTCAGCTGCGTGCCGATGAACCGGTCCAGCTGATCTGGTGTCGGCAGGTCCACATGCGACACCTCGCCGATCGTGAACCCCGCGATCGTGCGGTGCAGACAGTGGTCCGCGATCCGGCGACGCGCGGCATCAGCTTCGGGCAGTTCAGGCATCGCGGACCAAGGCGCTGTGAATGTCCATCGCCGCATCGCGCCCTTGGGCGACGGCCGTCACGGTCAGATCATCGCCACCCTGTGCACAATCGCCCCCCGCCCAGACGCCCATCCGCGTGGTTCGCCCGGCGCCCGTCACCTTGATCTTGCGATCCTCGATCATCAGGCCACCGTCTGTGGTCAAGGTCTGGCCGATGGCGCGGAACACCTGGTCGGCGGGAATGCGGATGATCTCGCCCGTGCCTTTCAGGCCGGTGCCATCGTCTGCGGTATATTCCAGCGCGATTTCACCATCGTGGATCGCATGCGGCTGGACGTTGAACATGATCCGCACACCGTGGCTGGCGGCCAGATCCTGCTCATAGCGGCTGGCCCCCATCCGGTCGCGGTCGCGGCGATAGGCAATGGTCACGGCCTCTGCCCCCAGCAGCTTGGATTGCACGGCCGCATCCACGGCCGTCATACCGCCGCCGATGACGACGACATGACGACCGACGGGCAGTTGTGTCAGGTCGGTCGCCTGCCGCAAGTCAGCGATGAAACTGACCGCATCCGTCACGCTGTCGCTGTCGTCGCCCTCTGCGCCAAGCGCATTCACACCGCCCAGCCCAACGCCCAAGAACACGGCATCAAAGTCGGTGGCGAGGGTGTCCAGCGACAGATCCGCGCCCAGCGCACGACCGGTTTCCAGCGTGATCCCGCCAATCTGCATCAGCCAGGCAGCCTCGCGGGCGGCGAAATCATCGGTGCTCTTGTAGGCGGCGATCCCGTATTCGTTCAGACCACCCGGCTTGGGACGTGCGTCATACAGCGTCACGTCATGTCCCAGCATCGCCAGACGGTGCGCACAGGAAAGGCCCGCCGGACCTGCGCCGACGACGGCCACACGCTTGCCCGTTTCAGGCGCGCGGGTGAACGGATGCCCCTGCTGCGCCATCAGCGTATCGGTGGCATGGCGTTGCAGACGACCGATCTCGACCGGTTTGCCCTCGGCCAGCTCACGCACGCAGGCACCTTCGCACAGGTCTTCGGTCGGGCAGACGCGGGCGCACATGCCGCCCAGGATATTCGCGTCAAAGATCGTGCGCGCTGCGGCCTCTGGCGTGCCGGTGGAAATCTGGCGGATGAACAACGGGATATCGATGTCCGTCGGGCAGGCCGTCACGCAGGGCGCGTCATGGCAGAAATAGCAGCGGTCGGCGGCGACCAGTACCTCGTGCGGGTCAAGCGGCGCGTGCAGGTCGGCAAAGGCTTCGGCCAGCGCATCCGCGCTCAGGCGGCCTGCGGCGATTCCGGGGGCAGTAGGTGATGTCATGGCGGCCTCGGTCGTTGTCTGGATCGCCATCAGCTTTGCACGGTTTTATTTTTTATCAAATGGTAAATTTTAGGCAGCTTGTGAACTTGCCCCGGCCGGCACCGTGGCACTGGCGCATCCCGATCCGATCCGCAATGATGCAGGTCCAGTGGCCAGGGACGCATGTTTGATATGGACGATACGCCGATCGACGTAGATTTCGAGGACGACGAAGACGAGTTCGACCATTTTACCGATGCGCAGGACAGCGTCTGGGACAGGGTGATGGCGGACCTCGCGGCAGGCCGCGCGACGGGCAACTGGGTCTGGTTCGTCTTTCCGGTGCTGACGGGAATAGACGATGCCCCCATGGCGATGTTCTATTCCCTGCGGGACGCGGCAGAGGCCAGCGAATTTGCCCGGCATCCGGTCCTGGGTGCGCGATTGGTCACGTGCCTGCGCAGGCTGACGGAAAATGACCGCCCCTTGTCCGATACCATGGCCGATGAAAACGCCTACAAGGTGCGCGCCTGCGCCACGTTGTTCGAAGCCGCCGTCCCGCAGGACCCGATTTATGCGCGGGCGCTGGACGATCTGTTCGGCGGGCAGCGCTGCACCAAAACGCAGCGCCTGCTGCGCGAACCACCGCCAGCGCTGTTTTGATACACCTGAAGGGGGGCCAGCCCCCCGGCCTGCGGCCTCCCCCCCGGGATATTTCGAAAACAGCGAAGTGTTAGCGCTTCGCCTTGCGGATGCGGGACACCTTGCGTGCGGTCTTGGCCGCTTTGGCCTTGGCGGGGCCGACGCGGCGTTTGCCCGGTTTGCCGCGCCCCTTTGACGGGCCACGCGGCAGGGTCGCGCCATCCAGTTCGATCAGGTCGGCAAGCAATCCACCCGTGGTCGGGACAGCTTCGGTCAGGCGGACCGTCGCGCGCTGACCCAGCCCGATCACAGTGCCGCTGTCCGATCCCATCAGCGTCTGGGTTTCCGCGTCATAGTGGAAATATTCCGCCCCCAGATTGCGCATGGGGATCATCGCATCCGCGCCGGTGCCATCCAGTTTCACAAAGACGCCGAATCGCGCGATCCCGGCGATACGCCCGCCGATCTCGGTCCCGACCCGGTCCGCCAGAAAGGCCGCAAGATAGCGGTCCGTGGTGTCACGCTCTGCCGTCATCGACCGGCGTTCGGTGTCCGAGATCGCCTTGGCCGTGGCGTCCAGATGTTCGATGTCCCAGGGGCTGAGCCCGTCCTTGCCCCAGCCATGTGCGGCAATCAACGCGCGGTGCACGATCAGATCGGAATAGCGCCGGATCGGTGACGTGAAATGCGCATAGGCCCGCAGCGCGAGGCCAAAGTGGCCAAAGTTTTCTGGATGGTAATAGGCCTGCGTCATCGACCGCAGCGTGGCGATGTTGATCAGTTCAGCACTGTCTGTGCCTGCCGCGGCAGCCAGCAGGCGGTTCAACGTGGCCGTGCGCAGCACCTGCCCCTTGGCCAGCGCAAGGCCGGCGCTGTCGGCCACTTCGCGCAGGGCGTCCAGTTTTTCGGGGCTGGGTTCCTCGTGGACGCGGAACAGCAGGGGGGTCTTTTTCGCGATCAGGGTTTCGGCAGCACAGACGTTCGCCAGCACCATGAATTCCTCGATCAGGCGATGCGCATCCATGCGTTCCTTGTGGTTGACCGCCGTCACCTTGCCGTCGTCGTCCAGTTCGATCCGGCGCTCGGGCAGGTCCAGGTCCAGGGGCTGGCGCGTCTCGCGGGCGCGCCTGAGCGCATCATAGGCGTCATACAGCGGCGCGATCACATCGTCGACCAGCGGGGCGGTCCGCGCGTCGGGGTTGCCATCGCGCGCGGCCTGCGCCTGTTCATACGACAGCGAGGCCACCGACCGCATCATGCCGCGATGGAACTGATGGCTGATCTTGGTGCCGTCCGCGTCGATATGCATCTCGACCGCAAGACAGGCGCGGTCGACGTGTTCATGCAGGGAACACAGATCACCCGATAGCGTATCGGGTAGCATCGGCACGACGCGGTCAGGGAAATAGGTGGAATTGCCGCGTTTGCGGGCCTCGACATCCAGCGCACTGCCCGGGGTGACATAATGCGCCACATCGGCAATCGCGACCCAGATGACGAAACCATCACCGTCACGCTGCACAAGCACCGCATCGTCCCGATCGCGGGCGTCTGCCGGGTCAATGGTCAGCAGCGGCATGTCACGCAGGTCCTTGCGTTTGCCCATCGGTGCCGGTTTCGCGGCATCGGCCTGCGCCACCACCTCGTCCGGGAAATGGTCCGGGATGCCGTGCTGGTGGATTGCGATCAGGCTGACGGCGCGTGCGCTGGTCGGGTCGCCCAGCCGGGTCAGGATGCGCGCCTTGGGCAGACCCATCCGGCCCTTGGGGCCAGTCTGTTCAGCTTCGACCAACTCGCCGTCGCGGGCACCACTGGTCGCGCCGGCGGCGATCGTCCACTGCTTGTCCGACCCCTTGTCGATGGGCATGACACGGCCGCCCTCTGACGCGGCGCGGAACACCCCGAGGATGCGTTGCGGGTTCGTCCCGATCCGGCGGATCATGCGGCCCTGATAGGCATGTGCCTCGCCCGGTGTGGCGGTCAGTCGCGCAAGCAGGCGATCACCGGGCCCGAGCGCGGGGTCAGAGGCGCGCAGCGCCAGCAGGATGACGGGCGGGTCCGTGTCCTCGGCCCATTCCAGGGGTCGCGCCAGCAGATCGCCGTCTGCATCCGGACCCGTGACCTCGATCACGCTGACGGGGGGCAGTTTGCCCGGCTCGCGGTAGCTGGACCTGCGTTTGGTCAGGGAGCCCTCGGCCTCCATCTCGCGCAGGAGCGCCTTGAGGTCGACACGCGCCGCACCCTTGATGCCAAAGGCACGGGCGATATCGCGTTTCGCGGTCTGCGTCGGATTGTCGGCCAGAAAGGCCAGCACGTCGCGTTTGGAAGGGATCTGTTTCATGCACAGCACCTAGTGCGGCGGCCTGCCGGTTGCAAATGGCGGACCGGGGCGCTGCCCCGGACCCCGGGATATTTTTGACCAGAAGAAGCCGTCAGGCGAAGTAGTCGCGCAGGATGCGGCCATAGATGGCCTTGAGCGTCTGGATATCCTGCACGGGGACCTTTTCGTCGACCTGGTGCATGGTTTTGCCGACCAGGCCGAATTCGACGACGGGGCAGTGATTTTTCACGAACCGCGCGTCCGAGGTGCCGCCGGAGGTCGACAATTCGGGCATGACCCCCAGTTCGGCCTGCACGGCCTTGCCGATCAGGTCGGACAACGGGCCGGGCGGGGTGAGGAAACTTTCGCCGCTGACCTTGATCTTCATGGTGATGGCGATGCCGGTGTCCGCCGCGACCGCATCGGCATGGGATTGCAGCCAGTCGGTCACCGATGCGCCACTGTGGTGATCGTTGAACCGGATGTTGACCGTGCCACGGCAGGACGCCGGGATCACGTTGGTTGCTGGATTGCCCGTGTCCATCGTCACGATGGCCAGCGTCGAGGCGTCGAAATGATCGCTGCCCTGATCCAGCGGTTCGGACGCCAGCCGGTCCATCAGCCGCGCCATGGCAGGCAGCGGGTTTTTCGCCCGGTGCGGGTAGGCGGAATGGCCTTGTTCGCCGGTAAAGGTGATCCAGGCCGTCATCGAGCCGCGCCGCCCGATCTTCATCGCCTCGCCCATGTGGTTCGGGCTGGTCGGTTCACCCACCAGGCAATCGGTCATCGCCTCGCCGTTCTGCGCCATCCAGTCCAGCAGCGCGGTGGTGCCGTCGAGCGCATCGCCCTCTTCGTCACCGGTGATCGCAAGGATCACTGCACCGTCCGGTGGCGTGTCACGCACAAAATCACAGGCGGCAGCCGCAAAGGCCGCGACACCGGATTTCATGTCCGTGGCACCACGTCCCCACAGAAAACCGTCCTTGATGACAGCGCCGAAGGGATCGACGCTCCAGTCATCGGGATTGCCGATGGGCACCACATCCGTGTGCCCGTTGAACCCGAAACTGCGATTGGCCCCCTTGCGTCCCCAGCGCGCATAAAGATTGCTGACGCCACCGCGATCCACCCGCGTGCAGTCAAATCCGGCCCCTGACAACAGATCCTCCAGCAACAGCAATGCGCCGCCCTCGGTCGGTGTCACAGATGCGCAGCGCACCAGTTGCGCTGTCAGGTCAACGGGGTCGATCGGGTCAGTCATGGCGCGCCTCTCTTGCTATGGGACATAGCGGTAGCCTGCTGTCCGTCAGGATGCAAATGCTGTGGCCAATGCGCCACGCGAACGCAACGACGCGCGATTATTCAATGACACAGAGAAATTTGTCGTGCATCTTCAAGGGAATAAATGACCCGAGGCAGGGCAAACCCCAATGTGGGTGTGAGTGCGAGCAGGCACCACAACATATAGCGAAACACGGGACAACGATCCTGTGCAAGCGTTTGCGCTGACCCCGGGCTGTTGCGGCAAGGGGCATTTAAATGGCGACGGCATCGGAACTTTCGATGAACCAGAACGCGTCTGCGGCACAAATGGCGCAGACGATCTTTGGCGACGGCGTGATCGTGGTGGGCGCGTCCTATTCGGGATCGAGCTATTCTTCGGCGACCTATTCGGGCGGTGACAGCACCAGCCCCGGTGTGGTGCCGGGCGATACGGGCGTCATCCTGTCCACGGGGCGCGCGTCGGATTTCACCAATTCCCAGGGCTGGGGGAACTGGTCGGGCGACCCGAACCTCAGCACCAACACGTCGACCAACTCGGGCGGACAGAACGGCAACGCGGATTTCGAGGCCATTTCAGGCCAGCGCACATTCGATGCATCGTTCCTGACGGTCAATTTCATTCCCACCGGCAATGTCATGTCGATCAAGTTCGTCTTTGCGTCGGACGAATACCCCGAATACGCGTCGTCGATCTATAACGACGTGGTCGGTGTTTGGGTCAACGGCACGCACATCCCCCTGTCGGTGACGCAAAGTGCTGCGTCCGTGACGGAAATCAACGATACCGAGAACATCAACCTCTACAAGGACAACACGGGCGATCAATACAACACCGAAATGGATGGTTTCACCGTCAGCATGACGCTGACGATCCCGGTCAACTCGGGCCAGGTGAACACGATCAAGCTGGGCATCGCCGACGCCTCTGACAGCAACTACGATTCCAACCTGCTGATCGCTGGCGACAGTATCCAGACGACGGTCATCGCCATCCAGGACGATGTGACCATCGCACCGGGCGGCACCCAGAACGTCGATCTGCTGGCCAATGACCTGAATGCGACCGGCGGCGTGCTGTCGGTGACCCATATCAACGGCGTTGCGGTCAATCCGGGCGACACGGTCATCCTGCCATCGGGACACCAGGTCACCCTGCTGGCCGACGGCACGGTCGACATCCTGACCACGAACGTCGAGGAAAAGGTCAGTTTCACCTACGAGACCACCAGCACCAACGGGCTGGGCCAGGAGGTGGGTGGCGATCTTGGATTTGTCACGGTCGACACGGTTCCCTGCTTTGTCGCGGGCACACTGATCCGCACGCCGCTGGGCGACATTCCGGTCGAGACGCTGGAACCCGGCGATCTGGTCGATACGATGGATGACGGCGCACAGCCCCTGCGCTGGGTGGGACGTCGCACCGTCGCGGCAGAGGGCGCATTGGCCCCCATTGCCATCGCCGCGAATGCGCTGGGTGAACACGCGGCCCTCATGCTGTCGCCGCAGCATCGCGTGTTGCTGGGCGACCCGCTGTCCAGTCTGCTGTTCGGCGAGGACGAGGTGCTGGTCGCAGCCAAGGATCTGGTCAACGACCTGACGATCCGCCCCAGACCCGGCGGCGACGTCACCTATCTGCATCTGATGTTCGACCGCCACCAGGTCATCTGGGCCGAGGGCCTGCCCACCGAAAGTTTCCTGCCCGGCCCCCAGATGAAAAAAGCCTTTGCCCGCGAGGCGCTCGAGGAGATCACCACGCTGTTTCCCCAGATCGACTGGACCTCTGGCCGTGGCTACGGGCCTGCGGCCCGCCGCACGCTCAAGCGGTTCGAGGCGCGTGTCTTTCGCGGGTCTGCCCTTTGAACTGGATCGGCCTGCGCGAGGCACGGACCGCCCTGTTTGACACAGGGGGTCTGGCCACGCCATCGGCACGGCCCGGCGATCTGGACGCGCTGATGGCGCGCGGGGCACTGATGGTGGACTGTGCGATCCTGCCCAGCCTGACCGAACAAACGTTGCTGTCCTATGCCGCAAAAACGCCTTGGGATACGGCGCTGTCGATTGCGCTGTCACCCGAAGGCGTTGTGATCCTGCGGCATCGCGTGGGTCGGTCGCAGCGGACCTACCGCCTGGACACGGGGGTCAAGGAACGCGCCGTTTCGGTCACCATCGTTTTCAACTGGGACGCGCCAGCCAGACGGGCCAGCCTGTCGGCTGAATTCCCCGACACCGGCGCGTTGGCCTATCGCGTGCTGGATGCGCCGCTGCCGCCGACCCTGCGCGACGCCCGTCGCATCATGATGGACCGCCGTCAGTGCTATCTTGCCCCTGGCGTCCGCTTTGCCGCGATTGCGACCGATCAGGTCCCGGTCGGACCGCTGCCATCGCTGGACGGTCAGACGCAGGTCATCACCCAGACAGGCCGTCGCAGCATCCAGTCGCTGCGCCCCGGCGATCTGGTGCAGACCGCGACAGGCAGCATGGCACAGGTTCGCTGGACCGGTGCGGTGACCTTGCCTGCGCGCGCACGGTTCCGTCCCCTGCGGGTCAAGGCGCCGTTCTATGGTGCACTGCGCGACATCGACTGTGCCGCCTGCCAGCAGATCAGGTTTCACCATTCCGCCGTGGACTATTTGTTCGACACCCGCACGGTCATCGCCCGCGCCGGTGACCTGCTCGAAGGTCTGACACCGCGCCTGCAACCGGATCAGGTGCTTGAAACCTACTGGCATGTCTTGCTGGATCGCCCGGTGCCGATGCAGATCCATGGGGTGGCGTGCGAATCGCTGAACGCCCGCGATCTGCTGGCCGACCCTGTCCTGCGGTCATTGTCCGTGCTCAGGAATTTGCCCAAGGAACTGTTTCCGCAGGACGCCGGACCAGCGCCATTGCGCCTGAAACACTACGAGGTGCGGTCACTGTGTGAATCGCGCGCCGCCTAATCGTCGGCGTCGTCGTTTTCGTCACCCTCGTAGAACGGGGTCATCTGCGCCACGATCACGCTGTTTTCGTCCAGCGCCCGCTGCATCAGCGCACGTTCCTCGTCGGGAATGTCGTGACCTTCGGCCAGACGTTCATCCAGCGTTCCGTAGCCCGACACGTCCAGCGGTGACAAATCAGCCTGTTTCAGGATCGCCACGGTTTCGCGCACGGCCTCTGCCTCGTCCACACCGCTGGCATAGCACATCAGCGCGGCCCCGGTTGCGCCCTTTGGCAGACCATCATCCTTGGACCGGCCAACCTCGACCAGCAGCGTATAGACCTGTTGCACACGTTTGTTCATGTCGCCAGCAGTCGCGCGGCAGGCACCCGATTGTCAAGCGGCGGTGAATTGGACGGCCAAGGCTGCCGCGTAAATCGCGATCAACAACACGCTTTCGATGCCGATCCGGCCCGGACCCGCGCGTTGTCGCAGGATCAAACCGCCCAGCAGGACGGCTGTCATCAGCAGACCCGTTGCCAGCCAATACAGGTCGGTACCGCTGACCGCATGGAACAGTGACCCGTCGCGATAGCTGACGTCGGATGCAACCAGAAACAGCGTGTCAAAGGTGTTGCCGCCGATGATGCCGCCCACCGCCAGTTGCAGCGCACCGCGTTTGACTGCCGTCAGTGTCGTCACCAATTCCGGCAGTGACGTCACCACGGCGGTAATCACGGCACCCACCAGGGATGATGCCAGACCGAACCGGGTGATCAGGCTGCCACCGACCTGGGAAATGACGTAACCTCCCAGACCCATCACCGCCACGAGTGCCAGGAAAATCAGCGCCGGGCGCAATGCCGAGCGGTCTTTTTCGTCGTCGTCTTCGGGTTCATCGGTGCGGGTGTCGCGGGTCTGTACCGGTCGCCACATCGGCTGTTCCGATACGGTCTGCGTCAGCTTTACGCCGCCAAGGTAGGCCAGGAACATCAGGATCGATGCCGGATGCACCCCGAAATACGCCATATCAGGACCGGCCATCGCACACAGCGGAATCGAGAGCAGCACGATCAGCATGACCGCCTGAAACAGATTGGCCGGTTCCGCTGCCGCATGTTCCAGATTGGCCTTACGGTGGATGATATCCGCAAGCGCCAGAAACAGCGTCTGCGCCGCGATCCCGCCGACCGAATTTGAAAAGGCGAAACTTGCATCACCGCTGATCGCCGCATCCACCGACACCACGACACCGGCCAGCGACGTGGCGGCACCCAGTATCAGACCACCGGCCAGCGCCTCGCCCATGCGCGTGCGGTCGGCGATGATATCGGCCAACCCCGTTGCCTTGATCGACGACACGACGACAGCCGCAGCGGCGAGGATGAAAACAAGGAGCAGCAGCGGTAGGGGCAGATTCGCGATCATGTGCGATGGCCTTTAACTAAAAAAGCGGCACGCAAACCTGCGCGCCGCCTTGTCTGTCGGTCCTGATCAAAGAGGATCAGCTACGCACCTTGCGCGCGATCCAGATCAGGATGCAGGCACCGACAAAGCCGACAAACAGATAGCCAAGGCTAAAGCTTGCGCCAGCGGCATAGAGACCCAGCAGTGTGCCAAAGATGAAGTTGAACACGATCGCGCCCAGGATACCCAGACCGATGTTGGCCAGCAGGCCCATGTTCGATTTCATGAATTTCTCTGCAAGCCAGCCGGCGATGCCGCCGACGATGATTGCTGCTAACCAGCCCATAAGGTTTTCCTTCGATTAAAAATTTCACCCCGTGGCCGGGGTATTCCGCGACAGAACGCCTCAGCCTTGGACGAGGTTCCACAGAATTATCACAGCGTTGTGAATTTGTCGTCCGGATCCACATATCGTGATTTCGCAGCCCAGAGCGACGACAGGATCAACACCACCTGTATCGGCAGGAAAAACAGGATGAAAAAGATGCCGACCGTCACGGTGACAGGTGGCTGGTTGGCATAGATCAGCGACATGACGGGCATGAACATCAGGCCCAGCGCCGCCAGCAACATCAGCGCATCCAGCGCCACAAGGCCCCAGGCCGCGAACCAGCCGGGGCGGACGCCCGCCGCGATCCGGCGGCGGGCGACAAAACGGCTGACGATCATCAGTCGCGCAGCAGCTCGTTGATGCCGGTCTTGGACCGGGTCTGTGCGTCAACGCGTTTGACGATCACGGCGCAATACAGGTTGACCCCGTTCTTGGACGGCATGGTGCCCGCCACGACCACGGAATAGGGCGGCACCTCGCCGTACATCACGTCGCCGGTTTCGCGGTCCACGATTTTGGTCGACTGGCCAATATAGACCCCCATCCCCAGCACGGAGCCTTCGCGCACGATGCAGCCTTCGACGACTTCGGACCGGGCCCCGATAAAGCAGTTGTCCTCGATGATCGTGGGGCCGGCCTGCATGGGTTCCAGCACGCCGCCGATGCCGACGCCGCCGGACAGGTGGACGTTCTTGCCGATCTGCGCGCAGCTGCCGACCGTGGCCCAGCCGTCGACCATGGACCCCTCGTCCACATAGGCGCCGAGGTTCACGAAGGACGGCATCAGCACCACGCCTTTGCCGATAAAGGCCGAGCGACGGACGATACTGCCGGGCACGGCGCGGAAACCTGCGTCGCGCCACTGGTTTTCGCCCCAACCGTCGAATTTGGACGGGACCTTGTCCCACCACGTCGCACCACCGGGACCGCCGCTGATGGGTTCCATGTCGTTCAGGCGGAACGACAGCAGCACCGCCTTTTTCGCCCATTGATTCACGTGCCAGTCGCCATTTTCGTGGCGTTCGGCCACGCGCAGGGTGCCGCTGTCGAGGGCGTTCAACGTGTCCTCGATCGCCTCGCGGACCTCGCCGGTGGTGGCGGGGCTGATGCTGTCGCGATCATCCCATGCGGTTTCGATTGCGGTTTCGAGTTGGGCATTGGACATCGGATGATCCCTTTGGCTGGTGACACTGGTTGGCGGGGGCTATAGACCACGCAGGCCCTGCCGCGCAATCACAAGGACACGCCATGAAGGACGACCACACCCATCCCCTCCGCCATTCGGGCGAGGATCGCGCAGCCACGCAGCATGTGCCCGACACGCCGCAGACACGTGCGCCATCGTATAAACTGGCGTTCACCGACGATGATTTCATGTGCCGGGACGAATTGCGCCCGGTGCGCTGGCAGTTGGAACTGATGAAACCAGAGCTGCTGATGAACGCGGCCGATGTGCAATCCACCGTGGTCATGTTCGGCGGGGCGCGCATCCCCGATCCGGTGAACAAGAACACCGCGCGGACGCAGACGTTGGCAGAACTGACCGCGTTCTATGACGAGGCCCGCACATTTGCCCGGATGATGACGGAACGGTCGCTACGCGACGGCGGACGCGACAACGTCGTGGTCACGGGCGGCGGTCCGGGCGTGATGGAGGCAGGCAACCGTGGTGCCGTTGATGCAGGCGGGCGGTCCATCGGTCTGAACATCGTGCTGCCGCACGAACAGGCCCCGAATGAATACGTGACACCTGACCTGTGTTTCAACTTTCACTACTTTGCCACGCGCAAGATGCATTTCCTGATGCGTGCGTCGGTCATCACCGTGTTCCCCGGCGGGTTCGGCACCTTGGACGAGATGTTCGAGGCGCTGACGCTGATCCAGACGGGCCGCATGGCCCGCGTGCCATTCCTGCTGTTCGGTCGGGATTTCTGGGAAAAGATCATCAACTGGGACGCGCTGGCCGACGCAGGCACGATTTCACCCGAAGATCTGGAACTGTTCCGGTTCGTGGACACCGCAGAAGAAGCCATCGCAGCGATTGATGCCTGGGACGGGGCCGGACAGAAACGGGCGGAAATCCCGGGCCGCTAGGCCGATATATGCCGATTCGATGATGTTTCGCGTGCGAAACATATTATGTTATTTGCCAATGATTTCATAACCTTCGTTAAGAATTCATTGGCAAACCGGGTCGAGGCGCTGCCTGAGTGAAGCCATAGCCACGATCAGGGCAAACCCTGAAAGTCATGCTTAGGACAAGCTAACGAAGGCTTGCGGCTGGGTTACATCCCCGCCTCGGCCTCGATCTGCTTGCGGCTCTTCCTTGCGCGTTCGGTTTCGGATTTCAGCTGGCCACAGGCGGCCATGATGTCCTCTCCGCGGGGTTTGCGGATGGGGCTGGCGTAACCTGCCTTGTAGATGATGTCGGCAAAGGCGCGGATGCGATTGTTGGACGACCGTTTGTAGGGCGCACCGGGCCATTCGTTGAACGGGATCAGGTTGATCTTGGCCGGGATGCCTTCGATCAGCTTGATCAGGCGGCGGGCGTCGTCGTCGCTGTCGTTCACGCCGTCAAGCATCACGTATTCGAACGTGATCCGTTCAGAGTTCGACACCTTGGGGTATTCACGCAAGGCATCCAGCAGTTCGGCGATGTTCCAACGTTTGTTGATCGGCACGAGTTTGTCGCGCACCTCGTCGGTGGTCGCATGGAAACTGACAGCCAGCTGGCAGCCGATTTCCTGCGCGGTGCGGGCGATTTCGGGCACAACGCCGGATGTGGACAGCGTGATGCGGCGGCGCGACAGGGCCAGCCCCTCGCCGTCCATCGCGATTTTCATCGCGTCGCGGACGTTTTCGAAATTATACAGCGGCTCGCCCATGCCCATCAGGACGATGTTCGACACCAGACGCGGGCCGTTCTCGCCGGTGCCCTGACCGGGCGTGTGCCATTCGTCCAGATCGTCGCGCGCCAGCATCACCTGACCCACGATTTCGCCCGCGGTCAGGTTGCGCACCAGTTTTTGTGTTCCGGTATGGCAGAACGAACAGGTCAGCGTGCAACCGACCTGCGACGACACACACAGCGTGCCGCGATCGGTTTCGGGGATATAGACGACCTCGACCTCGTGGCCGCCGGCAATCCGCACGAGGTATTTGCGGGTGCCGTCCTCGGAAATCTGGCGGGTCACCACTTCGGGCAGTTGCACCACGCATTTTTCAGCCAGCAAGGCGCGGAAATCCTTGGACAGGTTTGTCATCTGGTCAAAGTCGCGCACGCCGCGATGATAGATCCACTGCCAGATCTGGCTGACCCGCATCTTGGCCTGTTTTTCAGGGGTGCCGATCGCGATCAGTGCATCACGCATCGCGTCGCGGGTCAGGCCGACAAGGTTCAACGGTCCCTCCGGCAGCTTGCGCGGCATGGTGTGGACGTCCTGTGTGATCGGTGCGGTCGCGGTCATATCAATACCCCTGTCGGCGTGAAGCCTGTCCCATATAAGCAAAAAGGCCCGGTTTCCAATGGAAAACCGGGCCTCGCAATTCTGTGACGCCGATCAGGACGCGCAGCGGCTCTCGGCTTCTTCGACGCCTGCGGTAAAGCCCAGCAGCGAAAACGTATCGGTTGTGATGTTGCCGCGACCGGACCGGCCACGCACCACCGCATCGGCACCGCGTTTCAGGGCTGCGACGACGCGGGCGTCATCCTCGGGGGTGGCGGGCCAGGCCCATTCACCTTCGGTAAAGAGCTGGAACGTGCTGTCACCGACCGTCAGATCCACGGTGGACCCCGATGCAAAAGGATAGCCGCCCGTGAACGTCACCTGCCCCTGCACGTTCGCGCCCGGGCGGTAGAAAACCATGAGGTAGATGTCGCCCCGCGTGCCGGTCGTGGGGTTGCCATTGCCGTCGGTCAGCGTGCTGGATGTGGGTGCGGACACGCTGATGCATTCGCGGGGGTTTTCCGCCTCGAACGTGCTCCAGTCCGTGTTGGCCGCGACCAGGTTGTCGGTGGTCTGCTGCGCCGCTGCCGGCATCGCCACGGCCAACATGCAGGCCAGTGTCGTCGCAAAGGTCGTTTTGTTCATCATGTCATAGGCCTCCAAGCTGCCCTTGCCTCATTCCGTATGTGCCGCACCGGTCTTGGCGACCTTTTCGTCTGGCGGCATCCTGTTCAACCAGATAGCCATGAGTCTAGCAAAAAACCGCCCAAACATAAAAGCCAATTCCACGCACAAAGCCGTGGGTGAAAGGACCAATATGTCATCCCCTGCCCCCCTGATCGAAGTTCACCGCGGCGACATGCTGGAGTCGCTGCACAGCGGCCATGCGGTCGTTTGCGACGACAGCGGCCAGATCGTGCAGGCCTGGGGCGACCCCGATGCAGTGATCTTTCCGCGGTCGTCGTGCAAGATGATCCAGGCGCTGCCCCTGATCGAAAGCGGGGCAGCCGACGCGCACGGGCTGACGTCCGAACAGCTGGCGCTGGCCTGCGCCAGCCACCAGGGCGCGCATATCCACACCGACCGGGTGCAGGTCTGGCTGGACCAATTGGGCCTGAAAGACAGTGATTTTCGCTGCGGTCCGCAATGGCCCGGCGATATCCCGGCCCGCAACGAGATCATCCGCGCCCATGCCCAGCCCTGCCAGATCCACAACAATTGTTCCGGCAAACATGCGGGATTTCTGACGCTGAACCGCCATCTGGGCGGTGCGGCGGATTACGAGCTGGTGGATCATCCCGTGCAGCAGGCGGGCAAGGCCGCGTTCGAGGAGGTGACCGGCATGACCTCGCCCGGTTACGGGATCGACGGATGTTCCGCCCCGAATTTCGCTACCAGCGTGCAGGGTCTGGCCCGCGCGATGGCCAGCTTTGCCAGTGCGGGCGACCGCAGCGACACGCGGTCGCAGGCGATGGTGCGGCTGACGCAGGCGATGACGGCGCATCCCGAACTGGTCGCGGGCGAGACACGCGCCTGCACCGACCTGATGCGCGCGATGGACGGCCGTGTGGCGATCAAGACCGGGGCCGAGGCGGTGTTCGTTGCCATCATACCCGAACGCAAGATGGGCGTGGCACTGAAGATCACCGACGGCAGCACGCGCGGTGCCGAGGCTGCGATTGCCGCGATCCTGGTGAAACTGGGCGTGCTTGACCCGGACCACCCTGCCACCCGCGCCCGGATGGTGCCCGAAATCCGCAACTGGCGCGGCACGCTGTGCGGCCATATCCGCCCCACCTCTGCCCTGCTGTAAGGAGAGCCCCATGTCATTCACACTCGCCACATGGAACATCAACTCGGTTCGCCTGCGCGAGGACCTGGTCGCGCGGCTGCTGCGCGACGCGGGCCCCGACGTGCTGTGTTTGCAGGAATGCAAATCGCCGATGGACAAGATCCCGACGGAACAATTCGAGGCGCTGGGTTACGTGCACCGCATCGGGCGCGGCCAAAAGGGCTATAACGGGGTGGCGATCCTCTCAAGGATGCCGATCGAAGAGGTGGGTGCCGCCGATTACGCAGGTCTTGGGCATGCGCGGCACATCGCCGGGCGGCTGGCCAACGGCGTGACGGTGCATAATTTTTATGTGCCGGCCGGTGGCGACAAACCGGACCGCACAATCAACGAAAAATTCGGGCAAAAGCTGGATTATCTGACCGACATGCGCGACGCCTTTCATGCGGACCGGCCAGAGCGCGCGATCCTTGTGGGGGATCTGAACATCGCCCCGCGCGAGGACGATGTCTGGGATCACAAGAAGCTGCTGAAGGTCGTGAGCCACACACCGATCGAGGTCGAGCACCTCGCACAGGTGCAGGACGCAGGCGGCTGGGTCGACATCACCCGGCAGGATATCCCCAACGGCAAACTGTATTCCTGGTGGTCCTACCGGTCGCCTGACTGGGATGCCGCCGACAAGGGCCGGCGGCTGGACCACATCTGGGCCACGCCGGACATCGCGGGGTCCGCGCATTCCAGCCGGGTGCTGCGTGACGTGCGTGGCTGGGACCAGCCCAGCGACCACGCCCCCGTGTTTGCGACCTTTGATCTGTAGGGCGGCCAAATTTTCGCGAAAATTTGGGGTGGGGCGCTGCCCCACACCCCGGGATATTTCGAACCAGAAGAATTAGCGCCGCAGGGCGGTCGCTGCCGCTTTGGCGAGGGTTCTGTGAGCATCGGGGTCGAAGTGCACACCGTCCTGCGCACTGACGGCGATGTGGTCGGCGGCGTTCAGGAATCCTGTGCCCCAGGTTCGTGCAAGATCACGGTAGTGGGAGGCGAGGGCCTGTGATCTGGTGGTTGCACCGTGAAACACCTGGCTGATCGGGCCGGTTTCCACGATGGGCGGCGGGCAGATCAGCAGGATGTCGAACCCGCCATGGCGGGTCTGTGCCGCGTCACCACAGGCAATGGCGAGAAGACCCGCGATCCCCGCAGCGATCCCCGCCGGCGTTTGACCAAAGTGCGCCTTGCAGTCGTTGGTCCCGAGCATCAGCGTGAGCGTGTCGATGGGGCCATGGCTGTTCAGGGCCATGTGCAGGCCCAGATGGCCGTTCATATGCGCGCCCATCTCGGGATCGCTGTCAGCGCGGGCAAGACGGCCCGGCAGGCCTTCTTCGATCAGGTCCGCATCCAGCGCGCGTGCCATCAGCACAGGCCAGCGGGTGCCCGCGTCATAGCGCGCGTAGTCGCCACGCGTCACGATGGGCGGGGTGCCGTGGGTGTTGCTGTCGCCGAATGTCAGGATCATGCGTGCCATGCCGCAGGCTAGACCCCGGTCGGATGCAGGTCAAATGCCTTGCCCCGGCCCGGGCGCGCCCACATATACGCATGACGCAATATCAAAAGGAGACGCGGCATGATGGATCTGACCGCCACGCCCGAGACCCATATCATCGACGGCACCGACGCGACCTTTATGGCCGACGTCGTCGACGCCTCGATGACCACCCCCGTGATCGTGGATTTCTGGGCCCCATGGTGCGGGCCGTGCAAATCGCTGGGCCCGGCGATCGAGGCTGCCGTGACCAAGGCCGGAGGCCGGGTCAAGCTGGTCAAGATCGACACCGATGCCAACCAGCAGGTCGCGGCGCAATTGCGGGTGCAATCGCTGCCGACGGTGTATGCGTTCTGGCAAGGCCAGCCGGTTGACGGATTTCAGGGCGCGCTGCCGCCGTCCGAGGTCGATGCCTTTGTCACCAAGATCGCCGATATGGGCGGAGAGCCCGAGGATGACGGTCTGGCCGGTGCGATCGCTGCGGCACAGCAGATGCTGGACGAGGGGGCTGCGGCGGACGCGGCCGAGACATTTGCCGCGATCCTGCAGGAGGACCCGCAGTCTGCCCCCGCCTATGCCGGTCTGGTCAGTGCCTATCTGGCGCTGGACGACGTGGATCAGGCCGAAGCCATCTTGAACGGTGCCCCCGCCGAGATCAGCCATGATCCCGCGCTTGAGGCGCTGGCAGCACGGATCAACCTGCTGCGCGCGGCGGCCAACGCAGGCCCCGTTGCAGATTTGCAGGCCAAGGTCGCGGCAGATCCCGCAGATCATGCGGCGCGTCTGGAACTGGCCACCGCACTGTCTGCCAAGGGCGAGACTCAGGCGGCGGTGGATCATTTGCTGGAATCGTTCCGGCTGGATCGTGAGTGGAATGATGGCGCGGCCAAGGCCCAGCTGTTTCAGCTGTTCGATGCGCTGGACCCCAAGGACCCGGTTGCGCTGACGGGGCGGCGCAAATTGTCGTCGATGATATTTGCCTAAGGTGCGGTGCAAGCTAGGTCGTCTGACATGATGAACCCATCCGATCTGCCTGACACGATCCCGATTTTTCCGCTGCCGGGCGCATTGCTGCTGCCGCGGGGGCGGATGCCGCTGCACATCTTTGAGCCGCGCTATCTGGCAATGATCGAGGATGCGATGAAAACGTCGGACCGTCTGATCGGGATGGTCCAGCCGTTCGAGGGCCCCGGCAAGGCAAGCAGACTGCACAGCATCGGCTGCGCGGGGCGTCTGAACGCGTTCAACGAAACCGACGACGGGCGGTACATGATCACGCTGGCCGGCGTATCGCGGTTTCGCATCACCAAGGAGGTCGAGGGGTTCCAGCCCTATCGGCGCTGCAATGTGAAGTGGGACGGTTTCGCCCGCGACCTGGGCCCGGCCGAACATGATGACGGTTTTGAACGGGATGTGTTCATGGACATGCTGTGCCGTTATTTCGAGGATCAGGGCCTGAAAACCGACTGGGACCAGCTGGGCGATGCCGAAGACGAATTGCTGATCAATTCGCTGTCGATGCTGTGCCCCTTTCCCCCCGAGGACAAACAGGCCCTGCTGGAAGCACCGTCGTTGACGACGCGGCGCGAAACGCTGGTGACGCTGATCGAATACGCCCTGCGCGGCGGAAGTGCGGAGATGATGCAATGACGGTGTTTGACGGCCGTATGCTGGAGGCGCTGATCTGCCCGCAGACCCAAGGCCCGCTGAGCTATGACGCGCAGACGCAAGAGCTGATCAGCAAACGTGCAGGCTTGGCGTTTCCGATCCGCGACGGTATCCCGGTGATGCTGGTGGACGAGGCCCGCAAGCTGGATTGAGGCTGGCCCAGCGATCAGACCAATCGATCCTGAATGTACAACCCACGGAAGAACACCCTCATGTTGGGCCACCAGTGGGTAAATTCGTCTTGTTCCCATCCGTCCAGCGGATCATCGACATATTCCGAAAAGAAGACGCTGCACACTTTGGGATCGTCCCCCTCGCGGTAGTCGAGGACCATCGCCTGACAGTCACGGCAGGCGATGGCGATCAGGCGCGGATCAAGACGCTGCCAGTCGTGACCCGGCATCTCTTGCACCATGAAATCCCGCAAAGGGGCTGCATCCTCTAGCCGAAGATATTCATGGCCCGCGTGAATGATGCCTTTTGGGTCGTTCAGGCGCGGGTCATCCGGATCGCCCCAGTACAAACGATCGCTCCAGCCGCCGTTGAAATGTGTGTAAACCTGACGCCAGGGCTCTGGCAGGCGGACGCCCAAACGCGTCTCCTGAGCCGCGATCCGTGCCTCGGTCAAACGCGCATCAGGGGTTTCACCGACGGGCCTGAGAAAAACGCCCTGTCGTCGCAATTTCGGATCGGTTTCATTCTCAAAAATCGTGTGCTGGCTGAGGTGGGATTGGAAAATGTTTTGCGGCTGGGCAGATATCACCGGCTGCTGAAGGGACCGGCGGTCCCTTGGTGTCAAAAATTCATCATCAGGCACGCGTGCATCTAGCAGACGTCGATATTGATGTTCCGTGTCGGATGACATGCAGTCCCCTCACCGTGGGCAATAGGCCGGATGTTAACCAGGCAAGGCCTGCGCAGCCACTTGCAAAGGTGCATATTTTCAGGATTTCGGTTCCCCAGAACAAAGACACCCCGCATGCATCTGCGGGGTGTCTTGAAATCAGAGTGCGACTGGCGGACCAACCCGTCAGCTCGACAGGCGGTAGCCGCCTTGTTCGGTGACCAGCAGGCGGGCGTTGCCGGGGTCGGGTTCGATTTTCTGGCGCAAGCGGTAGATGTGGGTTTCCAGCGTATGCGTGGTGACCCCCGCGTTATAGCCCCAGACCTCGTGCAGCAGCACGTCGCGCGGCACCACACCGTCAGAGGCGCGGTAAAGGAATTTGAGGATGTTGGTTTCCTTTTCGGTCAGACGCACCTTGCGGTCGTCCTCGGTCACCAGCAGTTTTTGCGCAGGCCGGAACGAATAGGGCCCCAGCTGGAATACCGCATCCTCTGATTGTTCGTGGGTCCGCAGCTGGCTGCGCAAGCGGGCCAGCAGCACGGGAAACTTGAACGGTTTGCTGACGTAATCGTTGGCGCCCGCATCCAGCCCGTAGATCGTGTCGGCGTCGCTGTCCTGTGCGGTCAGCATGACGATGGGACATTTCACACCCTGCTTGCGCATCAGGCGGCACAATTCGCGGCCATCGGTGTCGGGCAGGCCCACATCAAGGATCACCAGATCATAGAGCTGTTCCTTGACCTTGGTCATGGCGGATGCGCCGTCGTCGGCCTCGAACACGTCGAAATCCTCGGTCATCAAGAGCTGTTCGCCCAGGGCCTCGCGCAGATCGTCGTCGTCATCGACAAGCAGAATTTTCTTTAACTGTGCCATCTTCTACTCCGGTATTACTCAACGTCAGGTGTGGTCCGTCACAAGAACAACAACCAATGCTGCAAATAGTTCACACGGACGTGTGAATTGATGCCCCAATGTTTCAATCTGCCGCAGTTCATCCTAGATCACCAAGGGAACAGAGGATTGCGCGCGATGTCATTGGCACCGGACAATACGGAACGTCTGGCACGGGCGCGTGCCGATCTGCGCATGGGTGTGCCTGTGGTCGTGGCAGGTGCGGGGGTCATGCTGGCCGCCGAAACGCTGGACCCCACCCGACTGGGCGCGCTGCGTGATCTGGGGGCGGCCGTCGCCTTGACCGACTGGCGGGCCAAGACGCTGAAAGTTGCAGCCTATGACGGCGACGTGGCGCGGATCGTTTTGCCATCGGATGCAAATGTGTCGTGGGTGCGAGCGCTGGCCGATCCCAGTGGTGATTTGCGCCACCCGATGAAAGGACCGTTGCGCGGGCTGCGAGAGGGATCACCGCTGCTTGCGCGGGTTGCCGTGGCACTTTGCAAATCGGCGCGGTTGCTGCCCGCGGCGGTTATTGCCGCGCTGGATGACGCGGCAGGCTTTGCCCAGACCCACGGGCTGACGGTGGTGGATGCCGATGCGGCACTGGCCACACAAGAGGCCGCGCTGCGGTCCATCACCAGCGCCCGCCTGCCGATTTCGGTATCAGAGGCAGGCCGGCTGCACGTGTTCCGCCCCGATGACGGTGCAGAGGAACACTACGCCGTCGAAATCGGCAATCCGGATCGCAATGCGCCCGTGCTCGCGCGGTTGCATTCGGCCTGTTTCACGGGCGACCTGCTGGACAGTCTGAAATGCGACTGCGGCCCGCAACTGCGCGCCGCACTGGCCCAGATGGGGTCCGAGGGTGCGGGCGTGTTGCTGTATCTGAACCAGGAGGGCCGCGGGATCGGTCTGGCCAACAAGATGCGGGCCTATGCGCTACAGGATCAGGGGTTCGACACGGTCGAGGCAAACCACCGGCTGGGATTTCACGACGATGAACGCGATTTCCGCATCGGGGCCGCGATCCTGAAACAGATGGGGTTCGGGGCGGTGCGGTTGCTGACGAACAACCCCGCCAAGATCGCCCGGATGGCGGATTCCGGTATACACGTGGCCGAACGGGTCGCCCTGAAGGTGGGCGAGAACGCCCATAACCATGCCTATCTGGCGACCAAGGCGGCAAAATCCGGCCACTTGCTGTGACAGCGGCCGATCTGGTCGTGATGCCGACGCATGTGCGGTTTCGGGGGCGGCGGTTTCCCCGCACCATCGGACGCGGCGGCCTGACCCCTGCGGCGACCAAGGCAGAGGGCGACATGGCCACGCCGCGCGGCGTGCACCACATCGTCGACATGCTCTATCGGGCGGACCGGATGGCGCAGCCTGCGCCCTGGGCCCGCCCCATCGGGCCGCATGATCTGTGGTCGGATGACCCGGCGCATCCCGATTACAACCATCTGGTGCGGGCACCCTATACGCACAGCTGCGAATCCCTGCGCCGCGCCGACCCGATGTATGACCTGATTCTGGTGACGGACTGGAATTACCCCGCTGCCGTGCCGGGACGCGGGTCCGCCATTTTCTTGCATCAATGGCGCGGTCCGGGTCGCCCGACCGCAGGCTGTGTTGCCTTTCGGCGCGATCACCTGCGCTGGATTGCGGCACGGTTAGAGCCTTTCAATCGGCTTGTTATCGCTTAACGCTGGACCTTGGCTGCATAAATTTGCCAAACGAAAGGACATGCGATGAAACCTCAAGGCCAGTTTATGACCGACGCGCAAATCAGCGACCTGCCCTACCGCCCCTGTGTGGGTGTGATGCTGGTCAATACCCGTGGCCATGTCTGGGTCGGCAGCCGGTTGGACCGGGATGCAGACGCATGGCAAATGCCACAAGGCGGGGTCGACCCGGGAGAGACCTGCCGCGACGCGGCCCTGCGCGAGCTGTGGGAAGAAACCGGCGTATCCGACCGTCTGATCACCATCGAGGGTGAAACGGCAGGCCTGATCCGCTATGACCTGCCGCATGATCTGGTGGGCAAGGTCTGGGGCGGCAAATACCGCGGTCAGGAACAGAAATGGTTCCTGTTCCGGTTCCACGGCGAGGACAGCGATATCGACATCGCAACCGAGCATCCCGAATTTTCGGAATGGAAATGGATGCCGCGCGACCAGCTGGTCGCCAATATCGTGCCGTTCAAACGGGCGGTCTATGAACAGGTGCTGGCTGAACTGGGTGCCAAACTGTGAAAGCGATCACCGTGGCGCTGATGCTGGCGGGCACGCAGGCTGCCGCGCTCAGCTGTATTGCGCCCGACCCGCTGGATGCATTTGACCGCGCCAACGCCAGCACCGCCCCCTACCTGCTGCTGACGGGCCGGATCACGCTGAACCAGCCTGCGCCAGACCCGATCACGAAACCCGGTGTCTTTGCCGGGCGGATCGAGGGGGTGGGCCTGTCGCAGACGGGATTCGACGTGCCCTTTGCCGAGGACGTGCGCGTTGCCGTCAGCTGCGCGGGTCCGTGGTGTGGCAGTATTCCAACCAAGGAAGACGTGCTGGTTTTCGTCAACGCCGAGGGTGACGTGCCGACGATCGAGATCGGGGCCTGTGGCGGATGGATTTTCGCGGCACCCGATGCGGCCTTGCAGGACAGGCTGACCGCCTGCCTGAACGACGGGATGTGCGCGCCCGCCGACTAGGGGCACCTTGCACCCGGCGCCCAAGGGCGCGATTGTCCGGCCATGACACAGACATTGCTTTCATTCGGACACGGCTATTCGGCGCAGGCGCTGGAACGGCTGCTCTTGCCGCGCGACTGGCGCGTGATCGGCACCACCCGCAACGCGGACAAGGCCACAGCCTTTCTGTCGCGCGGGGTCGAGCCGCGCCTCTGGCCGGGGGCCGACATGATCCCGGCGCTGGATGCCGCAACGCATCTGCTGATTTCCGCCGCACCCGGCGACGACGGTGACCCGGTGCTGGCGGAACTGCACGACGCGATTGCCGCGCGCGCAGGTCAGTTTGAATGGGTCGGCTATCTGTCCACCACCGGGGTCTACGGCGACCACGGCGGCGACTGGGTGGATGAGAACGCCCCCCTGACCCCCGCCACAAGACGCGGACAAGCGCGGGTCACGGCAGAGGCGGCATGGTCTGCCATTCCCGGTCTGCCGCTGCATATCTTTCGGCTGGCGGGGATCTATGGCCCCGGCAGGGGTCCGTTCGCCAAGGTGCGCAACGGCACGGCACGGCGCATCATCAAGGACGGTCAGGTGTTCAGCCGCACCCATGTCGCGGATATCGCGCGGGTGCTGGCGGCATCCATCGCCCGGCCCAACCCCGGTGCAGCCTACAACGTCTGCGACGATGACCCGGCCCCGCCGCAGGACGTGATCGCCTATGCCGCCGAACTGCTGGGCCTGCCGGTGCCAGAGTCGGTCGCATTCGAGGATGCGGAGATGACGCCAATGGCCCGCAGTTTCTATGCCGAGAGCAAGAAGGTCCGCAACGACCGCATCAAGGACGAACTGGGGGTCGAACTGCTGTTCCCCGACTATCGCAGCGGGTTGCGCGCCTTGCTGGCGCAAGAGGGCTGAGCCTTGAAAACCGCGCGACTGCTGGGCATATCGACGCAAACCACGTGAAGGTCCATCATGTCCCTGCGCACCACCCTTGCCCATCAGCTTGACCGTCGGCTGGTCCAGAATTTCATTCTGGGGGTCATCATTTTCAACGCGGTGCTGCTGGGGCTGGAAACATCCGCGCCCGTCATGGCGCAGGCCGGGCCGCTGATCCTGTTTCTGGATCAGCTGTGTCTGGCGATCTTTGTCGTGGAACTCGCACTCAAACTGTTCGTGCGCGGGCGCGATTTCTGGCGCAGCGGCTGGAACATCTTTGATTTCGTGATCGTGGGCATCGCCCTCATTCCGTCGTCACAGGGGCTGTCGGTGCTGCGCGCGTTGCGCATCCTGCGGGCGCTGCGGGTGATTTCGGTCGCGCCGTCACTGCGCCGCGTGGTCGAAGGTCTGGTGACGGCCCTGCCCGGCATGGCGTCGGTGTTCCTGCTGATGGGTATCCTGTTCTATATCGGCGCGGTCATGGCCACGAAACTGTTCGGCAGCGCGTTCCCCGAATGGTTCGGCACGCTGGGGCACAGCCTGTATTCCCTGTTCCAGATCATGACCCTCGAGAGCTGGTCCATGGGCATCGTGCGGCCTGTGATGGAGGTCTATCCGCTGGCCTGGATGTTCTTTGTTCCGTTCATTCTGGTCACGACATTCGCGGTGGTGAACCTGCTGGTGGGTCTGATCGTGAATTCGATGCAGGACGCCCACGCCGAAGAAGGCAACGCCGCCACCGACGCCTACCGCGACAGCGTCATGGCCAAACTGGAAGACATCGAACGCCGGATCGGCGAACTATCGGACAGGAAATCATCCTGACCCTGAAACTGGTTAAGGTGATTGGCAGATTTTTGGGCTGCGGTGTTCAATCGTGCGATCATCTCGCGTAGGCGCCGAAAATTCGCCGTTTCCCATTCCTAAGACGTGGCATCATGACATCAACAGACACCACATCCGAAACCAGATCACTGCATCTTGCAACAGGGTTCGCCATTGTCGCCGCCGGGGTGATCGGGCTGGACTGGCTGATGCTGGGCGATGGCGGGTCGCTGACGCGCGAGGGCGGGTCGGTCGAAACGATGTCGATGCTGGGCTATGTCTATGCGCTGGTGATCTATGTGTGGCGTGCGCGTCCCGTGTTCTGGCCGGTGCCGGTGATCCTGTTGTTCATGGCCGCCCGCGAAGGCGATCTGGACAAGGCGCTGACAAGCGAAGGCATCCTGAGCACCAAGATCCTGCTGTATGACACCGCGCTGTGGGAAAAATCGCTGGCGGTCGCGATTTGGGTGCTGCTGGTCACAGCGCTGGTCACGCTGACGCGATACCGCGCGCCGCTGTTGTGGCGCGACCTGCGCCGTGGCGCACCCTGGGCGCTGCTGTTTCTGGCGGGACTGTTCATCGCCGCCTTTTCCAAGACGATCGACGGCTTGGGGCGCAAACTGGGCGCCTTCGGTGTCGACGTCGCAACCGAGGTCGTCCAGGGCAGCGGCATCGTCGAAGAGGCATTGGAACTGCTGATCCCGATCCTGTTCGTCATGGCGATCTGCCTGCGGACCCGCAAACCGACCTAAACCGGGTTGCCGCAGGGACGCGCACCGCTAGGTCTGAGCCATGTCCAAGATGCCAGACCTGCCCCCCGACCATATCAGCGGCATCATCGAGATGGCGCTGTCTGACCACGCGAGTTTTGCCGATATTCAGCGCGAATACGGGGTCAGCGACAAACAGGTCAAAACGCTGATGCGCGAAAACCTGAAGGCAGGCAGCTACAAGGCGTGGCGCAAACGCGTGCGGGCATTCGGGGACAGGCGGGCGGTATATAAATAAGCTAGATTTGCGTGAATTCGGTGACAGGCTGTCTGCACCTGCGCAAATTTCAGAAGTCTACGCCAGCAGCATCCAGATCGCGACTCCTGCCAGTATCGCGGCAAACGACAGGTTCAGAAAACGAGCGGTATCCGGGCTACGCCACCGCGCTGTCATGCCGTCGCCAAGGGCGGCATAAATGGAGAACGCCACCGCGTTATTGACCGTGAAAACAGCCGCAATCCAAATAACGGACGCAGTTCGATGCATGTCCGCCGCACCTGCGAATTGGGTGAACATCAAGGCGATGATGAGATAAGCCTTCGGGTTCAGCAGAAGCAGGATCGCACCGTCCATGACGCTTGCAGGCTTTGCTTCGTCATTCCCCGACATCACACCCGCCCGCGCGAGCATCCACGCCAGATACAGAACGTAGGCTGCGCCTGCAAATCGGATGATCGCCAAGAACATCGGCGCTTCGCGCGATATCCAATCGAAGCCGAGCCCGATCCCAATCGTCACAACCAATGTAGCAGCATGGTAGCCAAGATTTGCCGGGACCGTCGCACGAAACCCGAAACGCGCGCCGTTGGCCGCAAAGAACATATTCCCCGGCCCAGGCGAATAGGCCAGCGGTGCAAGGAAAAGGATCAGGGCAATCGTAAGCTGCGTCATGTGCCCGAAGCGATCATAACCTACCGACCATAGCGACCCGAATCTTGCGCCTTTCGCGCATCGCATTCTCAGCGATGGTCCTGTCTGGATCTGACCCTCGGCGGTGTCTGAATTATCCAGACAGGTTGACCATTTTCGGTACGCGCGCATCACGACAGTGCAAACGTCCAAGACGATGCTTTGCCCGTCAGCGCACGCGCAATATCAAGCGCGTTTGCTGATTACCTCGACGCCCATGACATTTAGCACCTTGGCTTCGATATCGGCGGCGTTCAGGCCCGCCATCGCATACATGTCCGCCGGGCTGGACTGGTCGATGAACGTGTCGGGCAGGCACATGGACCGGAATTTCAGGCCCTTGTCGAAAACGCCTTCGTCGGACAGCAGTTGCGCGACGTGGCTGCCAAAGCCGCCCACGGCCCCCTCTTCGATCGTGATCAGCGCGTCGTGATCGGCGGCCAATTGCAGGATCATGTCCCGGTCGAGTGGTTTGGCAAAGCGCGCGTCCGCGATGGTCGGCGTGATCCCACGGGCCGACAATGCCTCGGCGGCGGTCTGGACCTCTGACAGGCGGGTGCCGAACGACAGGATCGCGACGCCGCTGCCCTCCTGGATCATGCGGCCCTTGCCGATTTCCAGCGGCTGCGGGTTGCCGGGCATCTCGACGCCCACACCCTCGCCACGGGGAAACCTGAATGCAATCGGCCCGCTGTCGTGCGCGGCGGCAGTGGCAACCATGCGCACCAGTTCCGCCTCGTCCGACGCGGCCATCACCACGATACCCGGCAGGTTTGCCAGGAATGCCACGTCAAAGCTGCCCGCATGGGTCGCCCCGTCCGCACCCACCAGCCCGGCGCGGTCGATGGCAAAGCGGACCGGCAGACGTTGCAGGGCAACGTCATGCACCACCTGATCGTAACCGCGTTGCAGGAACGTGGAATAAAGCGCGCAGAAAGGTTTCATCCCCCCCGCCGCAAGCCCGGCAGCAAATGTGACCGCGTGCTGTTCAGCGATGCCTACGTCGAAACACCGGCTGGCGTAGCGTTTCATGAATTTGTCCAGCCCGGTGCCGTCGGGCATGGCGGCCGTGATCGCACAGATCCGGCTGTCGGTATCAGCCAGCGCGATCAGCGCATTCGCAAAGACCGATGTATAGGACGGCGCATTGGATTTCGCCTTTTGCACCTCGCCGGTGACAACATCGAATTTACCGCGGGCGTGGCCCTTGTCTGCGGCGGATTCGGCCGGGGCGAAACCCTTGCCCTTGGTCGTGATGGCGTGGATCAGGATCGGGCCGTCGGCGCGCTCCTTGACCGTGCGCAGCACCGCCATCAGCTGATCCATATCGTGCCCGTCGATGGGTCCGACATAGGAAAAACCCAGTTCCTCGAACAATGTGCCGCCCACGGTCATGTGCTTGAGCATGTCCTTGGCGCGTTTTGCACCCTCGCGCAGGGGCGGCGGCAGGAACGACACGGCCCCCTTGGCCGCGGCCTTGAGGTCCTGGAACGGTGCCCCCGCATAGAGCCGCGACAGATAGGACGACATCGCCCCCGTCGGCGGCGCGATCGACATTTCGTTGTCGTTGAGGATCACGATCAGACGCTTGCCCAGATGGCCTGCGTTGTTCAGCGCCTCGTAGGCCATGCCGGCGGACAGCGACCCGTCACCGATGATGGCCACCGCATCACCCACGTCACCGCCCAGATCCCGCGCCACCGCAAAGCCGAGCGCCGCACTGATCGAGGTCGAACTATGCGCCGCACCAAAGGGGTCATAGGGACTCTCTGACCGTTTGGTAAAACCCGACAACCCGTCCTTTTGGCGCAGGGTGCGGATGCGGTCGCGGCGACCGGTCAGGATCTTGTGCGGATAACACTGGTGGCTGACGTCCCAGATGATCTTGTCCCGGGGGGCATCGAACACGGCATGCAGGGCAACGGTCATTTCGACAACGCCAAGGCCCGCACCCAGATGCCCGCCGGTGACGGACACGGCACTGATGGTTTCTGATCGCACCTCGTCGGCCAGCTGCTGCAGCTTGCGGTTCGAGAGATTTTTCATGTCGGCGGGGGATTGCACCGTGTCCAGCAGGGGCGTGTTCGGTCTGTCGGTCATGGTGTCCTCACTTGTCGCGCGCGATGACGAATCGCGCGGCTTCTTTCAAGGTATCGGCGCTGGACCCGTAATCGGTCAATGCGTCACAGGCGTTTTCCACCAGATCATGCGCACGCGCGCGCGCACCATCGAGCCCCAGCAGCGAGACGAATGTGGCCTTGCCTGCGTCCGCATCCTTGCCCACGGCCTTGCCCACTGTGGCCGCGTCGCCCGTTGCGTCCAGCACGTCATCGGCAATCTGGAACGCAAGGCCCAGCGCGTCACCGTAGGCCCGCAACGCACTGATGTCGTCACCCGCGATCCGCGGTCCGGCGCAGGCCGACCATGTGATCAGCGCACCCGTCTTGCCAGCCTGCAACGTCGTGATCGCATCCAGATCCAGCGGCGGACCCGTTTCCGCGGCGATATCCAGCGCTTGCCCCAACACCATGCCGCGCGCGCCCGCCGCCTGCGCCAGGGTCAGCGCCAGGTTGGCGCGCGCTGCGTCAGACACACCCGATCCCGGTTCGCAGACCAGCTCAAACGCCAGTGATTGCAAGGCGTCACCCGTCAGGATCGCCGTTGCCTCGTCCCACTTGCGATGCACGGTCGGCTGGCCACGGCGCAGATCGTCGTCGTCCATCGCCGGCAGATCGTCATGCACCAGACTGTAGGCATGCACCGCCTCGATCGCGGCGGCCGCATGCCCCGCCAGATCACCAACGCCGTGCAGGCGCGCGCCCTCGCGCACCAGAAAGGCCCGCAAGCCCTTGCCGCCCTGCACCGCATAAAGCATCGCTTCGCGCAGCGGCACATCCGCCCCCGGTGCCAGTGCGGTCTCGATCAACCGGATCGCGGCAGAGGCATCAAGCGCCAGTTGGTTGGTGAACATCACGGATCAAGCGGACCCAGACCGGCGGCCTGCCCATCGGGACCGACGGTGATCTTGGCGACCTTTTCTTCGGCCTCGGACAATTTCGCCTCGCAGCGCGCCTTGAGTGCTGCACCGCGTTCATACAGCGCGATACTGTCGTCCAGCGCCACATCGCCACGTTCCAGCTGGCCTACGACGCGCTCCAGCTCCTTGATCGCATCCTCAAAGGTCATTTCGTTCACTGGCGTATCAGCCATCACATCGCTCCCTCAAAACCTTGACATGGGCCGCCGCAGAGGCGCCCAGCGCCGTCAGGTCATAGCCGCCCTCCAGACAGGACACCACCCGCCCGGCGCAGAACGCATCGGCCAGATCACACAGCTGCGCGGTAATCCAGGCAAAGTCGTCCTCGACCAGTTCCAGCCCCGCCAGCGGGTCGGCAGCATGGGCATCGAACCCGGCGGACATCAGGATCAGCTCGGGCTTGAAATCCCGCAGGCGCGGCAGGACGTGATCGTTGATCGCGCGACGAAAACCTGCACCATCCGTGCCCTCGGGCAGCGGGACGTTGACGACATTGTCCGCAACGCCGGTTTCATCCGCGCGACCGGTGCCGGGATACAGCGGACTTTGGTGTGTCGAACAGAACAGGATGCGCGGATCATCCTCGACCAGATCCTGCGTGCCGTTGCCGTGATGCACGTCGAAATCGACGATCGCGACCCGGCCCAGCCCGTGATGATCCAGCGCATGTTTCGCCGCGATCGCCACGTTGCCGAAAAAACAGAACCCCATCGGTGTCGTCTTTTCCGCGTGATGTCCGGGCGGGCGCATCGCGACAAAAGCGTTCTGCGCCAGACCACCCAGCACCATATCGACAGCACGGACCGCACCGCCCACCCCACGCCAGACAGCGGACAGTGTGCCGGGTGACATATGGGTATCGGCATCCAGTGACACCCAGCCGGTCGCGGGTGCAGCATGGCGCAGCGCCGCGATATGCGCATGCGGATGGACCCGCAGCACGTCATCCTCGGCTGCCATCGGTGCGGTGACGCGGTTCAGGTCCATATCCTGCAGGGCCTGCGCCACGGCGTCCATGCGCGCGACCTGTTCGGGATGGCCGGGCGGCGTGACGTGATCCAGACAATCGGGGTGTGTGATCAAGGCTGTTTTCATGACCACAGCAAACCCTGACGCGCGTCAAAGGACAAGTGCATCATCTTGCCAAAAATACTCAAAAACACCCAGCCGGCAATCTGCCGCCGCCATGACGGGCTCAGGCTGCAAGGCGCGCCAGAAAAGACGTGCGCGCGACAGCGCGCTCTGCTGTTTCAAACCGCCTCAGTCGGGCGACAGCATGTAGCCTGCGCCACGCACCGTTTGCAGGTATCGCGGTTGCTTGGGGTCCGGTTCGATCTTGCGGCGCAGGCGGGTGATCTGCACATCCACCGCCCGCTCCTGTGTCTGCCCACCCGACCGGCTCAGTTCCTCGACCAGTTGTTGACGGGTCACCGGTTCGTTCGGGCGCGCGGCAAAGATGCGCATCAGATGACTTTCCGTGGCCGTCAGACGCAGGGGACCGGCGGCATTGCTGATTTCGCCCCGCGTGATGTCGTAGGTATAGCTGCCGATCGTAAGCTCGGTCACCGCGATCGGCTGCGCTTCTTCCTTGGGGGCGCGCCGAAGGATGGCATTGATGCGCAACAACAATTCCTTGGGTTCGAAGGGTTTGGCCAGATAATCGTCGGCACCCGCCTCGAGTCCCGCGATCCGGTCCGCGGTTTCGCCGCGTGCCGTCAGCAGCAGGACGGGCGTGCCCAGCTGCGACCGCAGGCTGCGACAGAAACTGATGCCATCCTCGCCCGGCATCATCACGTCCAGCACGATCAGATCGAATTCCAGCCCCGCCAGCAGGCGGCGTGCATGGGCCGCATCCCGCGCCAAGGTGACCCGGAAACCGGACCGCACGAGGTATTTGCGCAGCAAGTCGCGGATGCGTTCGTCATCATCGACGACCAGCAGGTGCGGTGCATCAACGTCCATCGGGTTGATCCACCATTGCCTGATACTGGCGTCGCATATCGTCGTCCATCATCGCCTCCAGCACCTCTCTGAAACCTGCCACGGCGGCTGGTCCTGCGGCCCGGTAGGCGGCCCGCATCCGTTCACGTTGCGCATCCGAAAGGCTGCGTTCCAGCGCCGCACCTTCTGGCGTCAGATGCAGGTGCCGTTCACGCCGGTCGCGCGCGCCGACGGTAGACGACACAAGACCGTCCGCGATCAGCGTGCGCAGGACACGGTTCAGCGACTGCTTTGTCACCCCCAGGATCGACAGCAGATTGTTGACCGTGGTGCCGGGGCTGCGGTGAATAAAATGGATGGCCCGGTGATGCGCGCGGCCATAGTTCTTTTCGGCCAGAATGCGGTCGGGATCGGCGGTAAAGCCGCGGTAGGCAAAGAACATCGCCTCGATTCCCTTGCGCAGCTGATCATCGGTCAGGAACAGCAGGCTGCGGCCTGCGGGGGCAGTGGTGTCAGAGGCCATGAATCCCAACTTCTCGCGAACTTTTCGCCGTTATAGGGCAATCCAGCGCCGCTGTAGAAGATTTTTAAGACAGCAGATTGCGACCGTGCCCGAAATACGTCAGCCTTGTTGACATGACTGGCAGCACTTGCTACCGAACGCGCATCATTTACGCAATATTATGTCCGAACCGGAACTATTCGCGACATAAACGCAAAACAGAGGGTGGAACATGGAAGGCTCATACGCGGATCACGACGGCAAGATCTGGATGGACGGCAAGCTGGTGGACTGGCGCGGGGCGAATGTCCACGTGCTGACCCATGCGCTGCACTATGCCTCTTCCGTATTCGAGGGCGAGCGTTGCTACAACGGCAAGATCTTTCTGGACCGCGAACATGCGGAACGTCTGCATTTCTCGGCCAACTGCCTTGATTTCCAGATCCCCTACACGGTCGAGGAGCTGATGGCCGCCAAGGCCGAAGTGCTGGCAGCCAACAACCTGACCGACGCCTATGTGCGCGCCTTTGCCTGGCGCGGTGCGGGTCCCGACATGGGTGTCGCATCCGCGCGCAACCCTGTGCAGGTGGCCATCGCGGCCTGGCATTGGGGCAACTACTATGGCGACGCGAAAACCAAGGGTGCCAAGCTGGACATTGCCAAATGGAAACGCCCCAGCCCCGAAACGATCCCGCACCAGGCCAAGGCCGCAGGTCTGTACATGATCTGCACCATGTCCAAGCACGCGGCAGAGGCCAAGGGATGTTCGGACGCGCTGATGTTCGACTATCGCGGCTATGTCGCTGAATGCACCGGCGCGAACCTGTTTTTCGTCAAGGACGGCGAAGTGCATACGCCGCTGGCCGATTGTTTCCTGAACGGCCTGACGCGCCAGACCGTCATCAAGACGCTGCGCGCCAAGGGCGTCACCGTCCACGAGCGTCACATCATGCCCGAAGAGCTGGAAAGCTTTCAGCAATGCTGGCTGACCGGCACCGCGGCAGAGGTCACGCCAGTGGGCCAGATCGGTGACTACAACTTTGAGGTTGGCGCGCTGACGCTGGACATCGCCAGCGACTACGAAAAGCTGGTCCGCGCCTGATCGTCTGACCGGGTACGCCCAGGCCCGCCCCCGCTGCCGGGGGCGGGCCTGTGTATCAGGGGCATGCTGCTTGACGCGGCGCGGTGTCGCACCACTTCGTGATCATCAAGCGAAGGATGCACCATGACCGATGATGACCCCGAATTCCGCCGCGCCGTAGAGGCGAACGAGGCCAAGCGTCAGGCCGCCATGACCGACCGCGAAGAGCAGGCCAGCAACGAACCCGACGAAGAAGAGGCGGTGCGCGAGGCGTCGCACATGTCCGCCAAGCTGGTCTATCAGGTCGTCCGCCGCGAAGGCGACGAGGAACTGAAACGGCCCACTTCGTCACTGTTCTGGTCCGGCATCGCCGCCGGCGTCTGCATCAGCTTTTCCGTGATCGGCGAAGGTATTTTCGGGGCCTATCTGCCGGAATCCGACTGGCTGCCGCTGGTCGAAAGCTTTGGCTACACCTTCGGTTTTCTGATCGTCATCATCGGGCGGATGCAGCTGTTCACCGAAAATACGCTGACAACCGTGTTGCCGTTTCTTGCACGGCCAAGCCGGTATCTGCTGGGCTGTGTTGCGCGGTTGTGGGCGATCGTGGTGGGAGCCAACCTGATCGGCTGTTTCATCGCGGCGATCTTTATCGCCTTTATCCCCGCATTCGAACAAGAGGTCGTTGACGCCATGATCGTGGTGTCGAAACACGCGACGGAACACCCGCCGCTGATCGCGTTCTTCAAGGCGATCCCGGCTGGTCTGCTGATTGCGGCGCTGGTCTGGATGCTGGCCGCGGGCGAGGTGAACAACTTTTTCATCATCCTGATCATGACATGGCTGATCGCGGCGGGTGGGTTCACCCATATCATCGCCGGGTCCGTCGAAATGGCACTGCTGCTGGTCATTGGCGAGATGGGGATCATCCACGCGGTGTTCGGGTTCTGGATACCTGTGTTTCTGGGCAACGTGTTCGGCGGCACGATCGTATTCAGCCTGATCACCTGGGGTCAGGTCCGCGAAGAAGTACGCGCCCGCCGCGCCGATTAATTGTGACCGACGGATCCGGTGACCTTGCGTTGCCGGGTCCGTTGCAGACCCAGATGGCGTTCGCGCAGAATGATCCCGATGCCCGCCGCAATCACGATGGCCGCACCGATCAGCATGGTCCCTGTCGGCACCTCGTCAAAAAACACATAGCCCACGATCAGCGCCAGCAGCATCGAGGTATAGTCAAAAGGCGCCACCAGCGACGCCTCGGCGTAGCGGTAGCTGGAGGTCAGGAAAATCTGACCCAGACCACCCAACAGCCCCGCCACGATCAGCAAGGCCAGCCGGTCAGCCGACGGGACGGTCCAGCCCCACGGCAAGGTCAGCAGCGACAGACAGGTGGCGGTCACGGAAAACCAGAACACGATGGCGGCGGTGGATTCGGTCGCGACCAGCTTGCGCACGAAAACCTGTGCGAGTGCTGCACAGATTGCCCCCATCAGCACCAGAACGGCCCCCAGCGTTTCAGCCGTGCTGGCACTGGCCCCGATGGACAGGCGCGGCGACAGCACGATCAGAACACCCGCCATGCCCACGGCGACGGCAGTCAGACGAAATTTGCCCACCTGTTCGTTCAGGAACATCGCGGCAAAAACGACCACCAGCATCGGCGCGGCATAGCCGATGGCCGTCACCTCTGGCAGGGGCAACAACCCCAGACCCGCAAAGCCCAGACCCATCGCGGTCGTGCCCACCAGCCCACGCCAGACATGACCCATCGGATTGGCGCTGCGCCAGCCTGTGCGCAACTCGTGCCGCATGGCAAGCCAGCCCAGAATCACCGGCAAGGCACAGAGCGAGCGAAAGAATACGGCCTGACCCGGCGGCACCTGATCGGATGCGGCCTTGATCAGCGCGGACATGGCGACGAACAGGCAAACCGAAAGGATCTTGAAGGCGATACCGTGCAAGGGTTGCATATGGCGGGTCCTTTTTCGCCGACCCTACGCCCCGGCGAAACCATCCGAAAGGGGGTCAGGCGGCGGGTCTGACCGCAACCGCGAGGCGCGCCAGCGCATTGCGATAATCCGTCGACACGCTGACAGGCACGTTCACAGCCCCAAGCCGTTCGATCTGAAGCTGGTCGTCCGTATCCAGACCATCGGCGGTGGTCCGCAACACGACGTGCAGGACGCGGCCGGGGTGGCGAATGGCGGCATCGGCATAGATATGCGCATCATGCTGGCCGGTATCGCCGATCAACACCACGGGCAGGTCGGGGTTGGCCGCCATCAGACGGTCCACGGCATCGCCCTTGTGGCTGCCATGGCTGGCCGTGATGAACTGATCCTTGCCGAAACCGTAATCCTTGAGGAATTTCGGGGCCACCGGCAGCCCCGCCCGCGCAAAGACTTCGTCGAGAAAATCGTGAAAATTCCACGGCGAAGAGCTGACGAAATAGACAGGGTTGCGGCCATCTGCATGCAACATCCGCATCAGTTCGACCGCATCGCCAAAGACTTCGCGGCTTTCGACGCTGCCGGTAAAGGACGTCCACAGGTTGCGCAGGGTGGAATAGGCCCCCGTGCGCATCATCGTGTCGTCAATGTCGGACACCACCATCATCTGCGCCGCAGGATCAGCGACCAGCACCGGGCAGGTCGCAGTGACGTCACCTGTGGAGACGGTCACGTCGATCCAGCCGGTCCGGGCGTCGCGCGGCAACAGCAGGGTGAAATACCCTTCGGCATCGGATACTGCCGTCACATCACCGGCGCTGACGGTGACATCCGCCACCTCATGCGTGGCGAACAGACGCAACATCTGCCGCGCATTGGCCAGCCGGCTCCCCCCGCCCGGTGTACGCTCTGACGCGCGCAAGGCCAGAACGCGTCCCCGCGCGATCAGATGTTCGGGCGTGGCATAGCCGTGGTAGGGTTCGATCACCAACCGGGTCAGATCACCCCGGAAAAACACCCGTTCCACAGCGCGTTCCACAGCGGCAGCACCACGCAAGACAAGACGTCTGATCATTGCCCCGGCACGACGCGGATGATGGACCCCGGATCGGCGTCGATCAACACCAGCAATTCACCGTTGTCCAACACTTCGACGTCGCGGATGCGACCGAGGTCGCGCAGCAGGCGCTCTTCGCCCACGACCTGCCCATCCCGCAGTTTCAGGCGCACCAGCGCGCCCGGGTTCAGGCCTGCGATGAACAGATCATCCTGCCAGTCGGCATAATCGCCGTCATAGAATCCGATTCCGCCGGGCGCGATGACGGGGTCCCAGTAATAGACAGGCTGCTCCATGCCTTCACGCACAGCCTCGCCGGACCCGACGGGCGAACCGCTGTAGTTGACCCCATAGGAAATCACGGGCCAGCCATAGTTCAGGCCCGCCTCGGGGCGGTTCAATTCGTCCCCGCCGCGCGGACCATGTTCCATCGTCCACAGGGCACCGTCAGGACCGATGTCCGCCCCCTGCACGTTGCGATGACCGTAGGACCAGATGCTGTCGATCCCGTCTGCCCCGACAAAGGGGTTGTCAGACGGCACGCTGCCGTCGGCATTCAGGCGGATGATCTTGCCGTAGGTCGTGTTGATATCCTGCGCCAGCACGCGGTCAGCGGGGGTGCTGTGTTCACCGGTGGTGATGAATACCTTGCCATCCGCTGTCGGCACGACACGGCTGCCGTAATGCATCGTCGCCTGCGATGGCGGCGTCTGCACAAAGATTTCCTGCACCCCGGACAAGGTATTTTCCGTCAGCGTCGCACGCGCGGCGACGGTGCCCGTGCCGCCGCCATACCGTTTGGCATAGGTCAGATAGATCGTGCCAGTCTGTGCGAAATCGGGCGCAATCGCCACATCCAGCAAACCACCCTGCCCGCGTGCATCGACCTGCGGCACCCCGGCAATGGGGTCGGACAGCGCGCCGTCTGCACTGACCCGGCGCAATGTGCCCGGCCGTTCCGTCACCAGATAGGACCCGTCCGGCAATGCCGCGATACCCCATGGATTCGCCAGACCCTCTGCCATGACGCTGGTCGTGACAGGTGTCGCGGGCAAGGCAGGGGCCCGCGTCTGGCTGGCGAACGCCGGCTGGAAATCGGTGTTGGGTGCACCCTGCTCGACCTGGGCGCAGGCCAGGGTCGGCAGGATCATCATCATGGCAGCAAATCTCATGGTCTCTCCCCGTTCAATCGGGCCGAGGCCCAGTGCGCGGCATCGGCCACAACGGGGTCGGCATCATCCATCAGGGGGGTCAACGCCGACCGCAGGTCAGGGTTCCCCGAATTGCCGATCGCATAGCACACATTGCGCACGAAACGGTCCCGCCCGATCCGTTTGATCGGCGATCCCGAAAACCGCGCGCGAAAGCCCGCATCATCCAGGGCCGCAAGCTCGGCCAGCGGCGGCGCGCGCAGATCGTCACGGGCCGCGAGGCGCACATCCTTGGCGGCAATGGCGAATTTGTTCCAGGGACAGACGGCCAGGCAATCGTCACAACCATAGATGCGGTTGCCCATGCGTGCACGCAGATCCGGATCGACCGGGCCGCGGTGCTCGATGGTCAGATAGGAAATGCAACGCCGCGCATCCAGTTGAAACGGGGCCGGAAAGGCATCTGTCGGGCAAACATCCAGACACTTGCGACAACTGCCGCAATGGTCCTGCTCGGGCGCATCCACATCCAGTTCCAGCGTGGTAAAGATCGCGCCGAGGAACACCCAATTCCCCAGATCGCGCGCCAGCAGGTTGGTATGCTTGCCTTGCCAGCCCAGTCCCGCCGCCTGCGCCAGCGGTTTTTCCATCACCGGGGCGGTATCGACAAAGACCTTGATCTCGGCACCGGGCGACTGGTCGATCAACCAGCGCCCCACCTGCTTGAGCCGCTTTTTCACCACATCATGATAGTCCCGCCCCTGCGCATAGACCGAAATCGCGGCGCGATCACGCTGCTCGAGCACCACCAGGGGGTCGGCATCCGGCGCATAGTTTTCGGCCAACATGATGATGGACCGGGCCTGCGGCCACAGCGCCGCGGGATCACCGCGCCAGGCCATGCGGTCGGCCATCCAGGCCATTTGCCCATGCCGTCCGTCCGCAACAAAGGCCGCCAACCGCTCCGGCAGGCCGGTCGCCGCGTCAGGCCGGCAGATCCCCACCTTGGCAAATCCGGCGTCCAGCGCAAAGCGGCGCAACCGTTCGGTCAGATCAGGGCTTCTTCTGGTCATAAATATCCTGGGGGAGTCCGCAGGACGGGGGCAAAGCCCCCAAAAAGGGTTGGGTGGGCGGGCCCACCCGCCCCCGCATCAAAAATCGAGATCGGCATAATGCGCGGGTGGCAGAAAACCGGGCACCTGATCGGCCAGCAGCGTGCGGAACGCGGGCCGCGACTTGATCTTGGCATACCAATCCTTGACCACCTCGGACCGGTTCCAGTCCACATCGGAAATATAATCGAGGCAGGAAATCTGTGCTGCCGCCGCGAAATCGGCCAGCGTCATCTCGTTGCCGGCCAGCCAGCGCCGTTTTTCCAGCAGACCCGTCATGTAATCCAGATGGAACCGCACCGCGCGGCTGCCGGCCTTGACGTTGGTGCTATCCGGGTATCCCGTGCCCATCACCTTGCGAAAGACCCGTTCCCCCACCAGTTTCACCGTGCATTCGTGATAGAACGTATCGTCGAACCAGCCGACCAGGCGGCGCGCCTCATAGGCGGCGTCGGGATCGCGGGGCAGCAGCGGTGGATTCGGATAGGCCTGTTCGAGGTATTCGCAGATCGCCGTGCTTTCCGACATCAGCTTGTTGCCCAGCCGCAGCACAGGGACCTTGCCGGCCGGATTGCGGCGCAGGAAATCAGGGTCTTTTTCCCAATAGCGTTCCTGCGTCAACTCGACCTCGATCCGCTTTTCCGCAAGGCTCAGACGGACTTTGCGGGAAAAAGGGGACAAGGGGTAATGATACAGCCGGTTCATGGGGTTCTCGCAGGGATATTGGGTCCCACTTCAATGCCGCAAGCGCAGGCCCGGTTCAATCCTCGAAACAGGACGCGCGGCCGTCCGCCTGAATAGTCGCGGCACCGTCCATGATGCTGGCGGTCCGGCTGCGCTGCCAATCCGTCGGATTGGCGGCGTCGCGCCCCTTGGGATCGGGCAGGACCATCGCCAGCCGGGCCGCCTGAAGGTCGGACAGCTCTGCCGCCGAGACACCAAAATAATGCGGCGCGGCAGCCCCGACCCCGAACACACCAGTGTCGAATTCGACCACGTTCAGATAGAGCTCCAGCATCCTGCGCTTGGGCCAGAACGCCTCTGCCAGGGGTGTCCAGATCGCCTCGATGGACTTGCGCACCCAGGACCGACCCTGCCAGAGAAAGACATTTTTCACCACCTGCTGACTGATGGTCGATCCGCCACGGGCGGCTCCCTCTTCCATCGCGGCGCGGATGGCGGTCACGTCCAGCCCCCAATGCAGGCAGAAATTCGCGTCCTCCGCCGCGACAACGGACCGGGCCATGACAGGGGCGATGTCGTCCATTGCGACCCAATGCCGTTCAGTGCCGCCCAGACGCCAGCCTTCGGCCAGTTGGTAGGGCGTCACGGGCGGACCGACCACGCGGTAGGCCAGCGTCGAGACAACGACGAGACCCAACAGCCCCACAAGGCCCAGCGTCACGGCCCGGCGCATACGACGTCCCAGGGCAGGTTTGTCGGTCGTCTTGGTTTTCGCGGATTTCTTTTTCGCCATACCGCATAAGCCACGGCGCGGTGCGCTGGGTCAAGACAAGCGGATGTGCAAACGCCCCGCAGGTGATCCTGCGGGGCGTGCGTTTGGTTCTGCGCTGTGGCGATCAGGTCATTCCGCCGGGATCGCGGTCTCTTCGGCGCTGAGCGGGACGGGCAGGTTGGCCAGCATTTCCTTGGGGCAGACCTGCACAAAGTTGCGCAGTTCGTCGTCCCAATGTTGCAGGATTTCCTGCGCCTTCTTGCTGCCGGTCTCGTCCGCGTGGCGCTGAACAAGGGTCCGCAGCTGATTGGTCCAGTGATCCATCGTGACCGGGCAGGTCACCAGCGTTTCCATGTTCATCAGGTCCGCCGCCGTGCCCTCGGGGTCATACAGATAGGCCATGCCGCCTGTCATACCCGCGCCAAAGTTGGCACCGATCGACCCCAGGATCACCGCAACGCCACCGGTCATATATTCGCAACCGTTGGTGCCGCAGCCCTCGATCACGACATGGGCACCGGAATTGCGCACCGCAAAACGTTCACCGGCGCGCCCCGCCGCGAACAGGTAACCGTCGGTCGCACCATAAAGCACGGTGTTGCCGATGATGGTGTTTTTCGCAGCGACCAGCGGGGATTGCATCGGCGGCCGCACGATGATCGTGCCGCCGGACAGACCCTTGCCCACATAGTCGTTGGCATCGCCGGACACCTCCAGCTTGAGCCCGTGAACGGCAAAGGCACCCAGCGACTGACCGGCGGCCCCCTTGAGTTTCACCGTCAGATGGTCGTCCTGAAGGCTGTTGCGCATCCCGAAACGCTGCACGATGTGCGACGACGTCCGCGTGCCGATGGTACGCAGCGTGTTCTGCACAGCGTATTCCAGCTGCATCTTTTCACCGTCCTTGAGGAAACGTTCCGCGTCCTTGACGATTTCGACGTCCAGCGTGTCCAGGACCGCGTTGCGCGGCTGATGCCGGTCATAGGTGATCCGGTTTGCCCCATCGACAGTAATCAACAGCGGGTTCAGGTCCAGATCGTCCAGATGCGCGGACCCGCGGCTGACCTGCGTCAGCAGATCGGCGCGGCCGATCACGTCCGCAATGCTGCGCGCGCCGATGGATGCCAGGATTTCGCGGACCTCGGTCGCGTAGAAGGTGATGAGGTTCACCACCTTGTCGGCGTTGCCGGTGAACTTCTCGCGCAGGGCTTCGTCCTGTGTGCAGACACCGACCGGGCAGGTGTTGGACTGGCACTGGCGCACCATGATGCACCCCATTGCGATCAGGGCGGCGGTGCCGATGCCGTATTCCTCTGCGCCCAGCATGGCGGCCATGACGATGTCACGACCCGTCCGCAAACCACCGTCGGTGCGCAGCGTGATACGCGACCGCAGGTTGTTCATGGCCAGAACCTGATGCGCCTCGGTCAGGCCCATTTCCCACGGCAGGCCTGCGTATTTGATCGACGTGCCTGGCGACGCGCCTGTCCCGCCGTTGTGACCCGAGATCAGGATGATGTCGGCCTTGGCCTTGGCCACGCCGGCGGCGATCGTGCCGACGCCCGAGGATGCCACCAGTTTCACCGTCACCTTGCAGTGCGGGTTGATCTGTTTCAGGTCGTAGATCAGCTGCGCCAGATCCTCGATCGAATAGATGTCATGGTGCGGCGGCGGTGAAATCAGCGTCACGCCTTTGGTCGAATGGCGCAGCTTGGCGATCAGGTCGGTGACCTTCATGCCGGGCAGCTGACCACCCTCGCCGGGCTTCGCACCCTGGGCGACCTTGATTTCCAGTTCCTCGCAGGCCAGCAGATATTCCGCCGTCACGCCAAAGCGACCGGATGCGACCTGCTTGATCTTGGCAGACCGGTTGTCGCCGTTCGCATCGGGCGTGAAATCATCCGGGCTTTCGCCACCTTCGCCGCTGTCGGATTTCGCACCGATGCGGTTCATCGCGATGGACAGGGTGCGGTGCGCCTCTGGTGACAGGGCACCAAGGCTCATGCCCGGGGTCACGAAACGCTTGCGGATCGACGTGATCGATTCGACCTCTTCGATCGGGATCGGCTTGCCCAGCGGCTTGATCGCCAGCAGGTCACGCAGATGGATCGGCGGGTTCGCCTGAAGCGCCTTGGAATACTGCTGCCACAGGGCATAGGACGATTTCGCACAGGCCGCTTGCAGCATGTGCATGGTCTGCGCTTCCCAGGCGTGCTTTTCCCCCGAACGACGGGATTTGTAGAACCCACCGATGGGCAGGATGTCTGTCGATTGCTTCCAGCCGTGGGCGTGGACCTCTTCCAGCTTGGCCTGGATACCGTTGATGCCGATACCGGAAATGCGCGAATGCATGCCGGGGAAATATTCGGCGCACATGGCGCGCGACAGGCCGACCGCCTCGAAGTTCAGGCCGCCACGGTAGGACGACAGGACGGAAATCCCCATCTTGGACATGATTTTCAACAGGCCCGCGTCGATTGCCTTGCGATAGCGGGCGACGGCCTCGGTCAGGGTCCCCTCGACGAGGCCGCGGTTCACGCGGTCGGCGATGGAATCCTGGGCCAGATAGGCGTTCACCGTGGTCGCACCACAGCCGATCAGCACGGCGAAATAATGCGGGTCGATACATTCGGCAGACCGCACGTTCACCGAACAGAACGTCCGCAACCCCTTGCGGGTCAGGTGCGAATGCACGGCAGAGGTCGCCAGGATCATCGGCATCGCGACCTTTTCGGCGGACTGGTGCGCGTCGGTCAGGACGATGTGCCCTGCGCCGGAGCGCACGGCGTCCTCTGCCTCGGCCCGGATCCGGGCCAGCGCGTCACCAAGGGCATGTTCGCCCGATTCGAATGTGCAATCGATGTGCACGACCGTATCGCCAAACTGTTCGACCATCTTTTCGAATTCGGCGTTCGCGATGAACGGGCTTTCGAGGACGATGATTTCGGTCTGGCTGCTGTCCTGATCCAGCACGTTTTTCAGGTTTCCAAAGCGCGTTTTCAGCGACATCACCCGGCTTTCGCGCAAGCTGTCGATCGGCGGGTTTGTCACCTGACTGAAGTTCTGGCGGAAGAAGTGCGACAGTGGACGGAAGGTTGTCGACAGCACCGCAGAGGGTGTGTCGTCGCCCATCGACGCGATCATTTCCTTGCCGTCCTCGGCCATCGGGGCCAGAACCTGTTCCAGCTCTTCGATGCTGTAGCCGGCGGCGCGCTGGCGGCGGCGCAATTCGTCGCCTTCGTAGATGGCGAATTCTGCCGTCTCGCGGAATGCGTCGGACAGTTCGACGACCTTTTCCACCCAATCCCCAAAGGGTTGGGCCGAGGCCAGGTCGTTCTTCAGCTCTTCGTCATGAAACAGGCGCTGCGTTTCCATATCGACGGCGATCATCTGGCCCGGACCAAGCGCGCCTTTTTCCACGACGCGGGATTCGTCGATCTGGACCATGCCCACCTCGGAACCAGCGATCAGCAGGCCGTCGCCGGTCACGACATAACGCAGGGGGCGCAGACCGTTGCGGTCGAGGCCGCCACAGACCCAGCGGCCATCGGTCATGGCGAGGGCGGCGGGACCGTCCCAGGGTTCCATCACCGCGTTGCAGTAGGAATACATGTCCTGCAACGCCTGCGGCATTTCGGCGGCCTGTTTCGACCATGCCTCTGGGACCAGCATGGTTTTCGCCATCGGCGCGTTGCGACCGGCGCGGACCAGCACCTCGAACACGGAATCCAGGGCGGCGGAATCGGACGACCCTGACGGGATGATCGGCTTGATATCCTCTGCCGCGTCACCGAACGCGCTGGACGCCATACGGATCTCGTGGCTGCGCATCCAGTTCACGTTGCCCTTGAGCGTGTTGATTTCACCGTTGTGCGCCAGCATGCGGAACGGCTGCGCCAGCGACCACTGCGGGAAGGTGTTGGTGGAATAGCGCTGGTGATAGATGGCAAAGGCGGATTCAAACCGTTCGTCCATCAGGTCGGGGTAAAAGGTCGCGACCTGTTCGGCCAGCATCATGCCCTTGTAGATGATCGACCGGGTGGACAGGCTGCAGATATAGAACCCGTTGGCACCGCTGGCGGTCACGGCCTTTTCGATGCGACGGCGGACGATATACAATTCGCGCTCGAACGCTTCTTCGTCGATGCCGGGGCGGCAGCGGACGATGATCTGTTCGATTTCGGGGCGGGTGGCGTTGGCCTTTTCGCCCAGCACTTCGGTGTTCACGGGGACATGACGCCAGCCATAGATGTAATGACCCATGCGCAGCACTTCGGATTCGACGATCGTGCGGCAGCGTTCCTGGCTGGCAAAGTCGGTGCGCGGCAGGAAAATCTGACCCACGGCGATGCGTTCGCCCGGTTGCGGTTCGTGGCCGGTGCGGCGAATCTGGTCCTCAAAGAAGGGGGCCGGGATCTGGATGTGGATACCCGCACCGTCACCCGTCTTGCCGTCGGCATCGACAGCACCACGGTGCCAGATCGCCTTGAGCGCGTTGATCCCCTTTTCGACGACATCGCGGCTGCGCTCGCCTTTGATCGACACGACCAGGCCGACCCCGCAGGAGGAGTGTTCGTCGTCATCGCGGTACAGGCCGTTTTCAGCCATCCATGCGCGCTTGGCTTCTTCGGCAGCCACCCAGGCGTCATCATAGGTTGTCATGAAATCTCTCCTTGAATGGGGGCAATCAGTTGCGACAGCATCACGCCGCAATCGTGTTTGGGGTTGGCAGACAGGAAACCGGGTTCACCGGGAAAGATGAATTCGACCGGACTGTCGTTTTTGTCGTAGGCATCGCCGGGCACCGTGACGCGGCCCGTGCCGCCGATGAACATGCGCCAGTCGTCGCTGACGTATTCGTTCCCGGCCGAGGACCACAATTCGGTGCCGTCGGCGGCATAGGCGGTGATCTGGTAGGCGGTGCGCCGCAGGGTCACGTCATCAATCGTCACCACCTCGCCGGTCAGCGTATCCTCGCCCACATAGCGGGTGGGACCGACCTGATCGGACAGCGTGGTAAAGTCATAGCTGTCGCGCCCGGTTTCCAGCAGTTCTGTCAGGGACGCAGGGTCGGCCGGGCTGGATTCCAGCTGTTCGGAATGACCCGTGAACGGATGGAAACTGTCCAGCCATTGCGCCTCTTTATCGGTGCTGCCGGCGTAGGTCAGGCCGTCCTCGCTCAGGCTGACGCGCCGTTTGACACCCTCGGCATCGCCCGAACAGGTGAAATGATGTTCCACCGAACAGCTGCGCGACTGGATTGTCACAAAGGCATCGCAACCTGCGGGCAGGCTGAACGTGTCCGGGGCCTGTGCTGTGACAGGCCCGGCCAGGACGCAAAGCAATGCGCCCGTGCGGATCATTCTGCGGCAACCGCGTCAGATTGCGACAGGTAGTCCAGGATCGCGGTGGCGCAGTCGCGCCCGTCGCGAATTGCCCAGACCACGAGGCTGGCACCGCGCACGATGTCGCCCGCCGCAAAGACACCGTCCAGCGATGTCTTTCCGGTGGTGAAATCCGCCTTGACCGTGCCCCAGCGCGTGACCTCCAGACCTTCGACACCCCACAGGGCCGGCAGGTCCTCGGGTTCAAAGCCCAGCGCCTTGACGACCAGATCGGCCTCTTCGACGTAATGGGCACCCGCGATCAGTTCCGGGCTTTGGCGGCCGGTGGCGTCGGGCTGACCCAGACGCATCTTGTCCACCACAACGCCGCGCAGCGGGCCACTGATGGGGGCTGGCGTGTCCACATTCATCTGGGCGGCGTCATCGACGAACATCTTGGGCGCGGACAGCCAGACGAATTCGACGCCTTCTTCTTCGGCGTTCTGCACTTCGCGTTGCGAACCGGGCATGTTCTGCTTGTCGCGGCGATACAGGCATTTGACCGATGTCGCGCCCTGACGAATGGCCGTGCGGACGCAGTCCATGGCCGTGTCGCCACCACCGATCACGACGACCTTTTTACCCGATGCGTTCAGTTCACCACTGTCGAATTCGGGCACCGTGTCACCAAAGCTGACCTTGTTCGAGGCCGTCAGATAGTCGATCGCGCGGACGATGCCGTCGGCCTCTGATCCCGGATTGTCCAACTCGCGTGTTTTATAGACGCCGGTGGCGATCAGCACTGCGTCATGTTTGCCACGGATCGCGTCAAAGGTAATGTCCTCACCCACATTGCAGTTCAGGCGGAATTCGACGCCACCATCCTCGAGCTGGGCCATCCGTTTCATCACGACGTCTTTTTCCAGCTTGAACCCGGGGATGCCGTAGGTCAGCAGGCCGCCCCCGCGGTCATAGCGGTCATAGACGGTGACCTGCACGCCCTGACGGCGCAGCATGTCGGCGGCAGCAAGGCCGCCGGGGCCTGCACCGATGATACCGACAGATTCGCTGCGTTCGGCGTGGGGACGGATCGGTTTGACCCAGCCTTCCTCGAATGCGGTGTCGGTGATGTATTTCTCGACCGACCCGATGGTCACCGTGCCGTGGCCGGATTGTTCGATGACGCAGTTCCCCTCGCACAGGCGATCCTGCGGACAGATGCGACCGCAGATTTCCGGGAATGTGTTCGTCGCCTGAGACACCTCATAGGCCTCTTGCAGGCGGCCCTCGGCGGTCAGGCGCAACCAGTCGGGGATGTTGTTGTGCAACGGGCAATGCGACTGACAGTATGGCACGCCGCACTGGCTGCACCGGCTGGCCTGCTCTGCGGCCTTGGCGGTCGCATATTCGGCGTAGATTTCGCCGAAATCCTTGTTGCGCAGGTCAGGCGGACGCTTTTCGGGCATGTCACGGCTGACAGTGGTAAACTTCAACATCTTTTCGCCGGCCATGGTCACACTCCGCATCTGTATGTCTTTTGCAGCGTCTTACGCGAGGCTCATCACAATGAAAAGTCAGCAGTGCTGTCCTATTAATGAATTTTTCACCGGCTCAGCACCGAGGTAGGCGAAAAAGCACCGGAAATTAGGTCCGATGCGATACCTATCTTCGGTCTGGCGACATTGCCCGCGTCGGCTAATGTGGCGACGAATCATGAATGGCGGACAAAGGTGACTGCGCAATGACGCTCTTTACTCTGGTGCTGGTGGCCTTGATCCAAGGCGTGACCGAATTTCTGCCGGTCTCGTCCTCGGGGCATCTTGTGCTCTTGCCTTTGTTGACGGGCGAACCCGCGCAGGGATTGGCCATCGATGTGGCGGCGCATCTGGGCACATTGGTCGCCGTTGTCCTGTTTTTCTGGACCGATGTGCGCATGGCGCTGTCAGGGCTGTCGCGCCTGATCCGGGGCAAGGTCGACACGCAGGGCGCATGGCTGGCGCTGTGCCTGATGGTTGCGACGATCCCGGTCATCCTTGCGGGACTGATTCTGAAGGTCACCGGACTTGCTGATCTGATCCGCGACAGCATGGTTGTCATCGCACTCGCGTTTATCGTCTTTGGCATCGTGTTGTATCGCGCCGATCAGACGAACCCGGAAACACGGACGGCACCCCAATGGACGATGAAACACGCCGTCATCATGGGATTGTGGCAGGTCGTCGCACTGATCCCCGGCACATCGCGGTCTGGCATCACCATCACGGGCGCGCGGACATTGGGCTATACCCGAACCGATGCAGCACGGCTGTCCATGCTGATGTCCATTCCGACGATCCTGGCATCAGGGTCGTTGCTGGCGCTGGATGTGATCGGTGACACCACACCGGGCCTGTGGTCCGATATCGCAATCGTGGCCGGGCTGTCCTGCGTCGCGGCCCTCGCCGCATTGACGCTGATGATGCGCCTGCTGCGGTCGGTCAGCTATACGCCCTATGTGGTCTACAGGGTCGCACTGGGTGCGATCCTGCTGATCATTGCTATGACTGGCGGAGGTTCTTTGCCGAGTTCTTGATCGCGGCATACTGACCCGACGGGCGGAACCGCCACAGATAGTCGGGCAGCACCGATTCCAGCGACGTGGGCGTCAGCCCCAGATCGGCAAAGCCACGCGCACCGTCGGACACCACGTTGTCAATCGCAAGGTTCTTGACCTGATCGGTCGTCAGCGGGGCCGGGGCGAGACCAAAGGTCACCTTGTTCAGCAGACCGAATGCAGCGGCCATGATGCGCGCCATGAAAAACGGGATGTTCATGACCATGTTGTTGCGGTTGATGGTCTGCAGCATCTGGCGCATCAATTCGCGGAACGACGCCACATCCGGGCCGCCCAACTCAAAGACGCCGGCGACCGATGGATCGCGCAGGGCCACGGAAACCGCACTGGCCACGTCATCAACGTATACGGGCTGGAACAACGTATCCGCACCCACCACCGGCAAAACCGGACCCATCCGGGACATGCCCGCAAAGCGGTTAAAGAATTCGTCCTCTGGTCCGAACACGATCGAGGGGCGCAGGATCACGGCACCGGGCTGATGTTCCAGCAACGCCTGTTCGCCCAGCGCCTTGGTCTTGGCATAGTCACTGTCCGCATCTGCATCGGCACCGATGGCGGAAATCTGCACCATCCGGTTGATGCCCTCTTGGGCGGCAATCCGGGCGATCCGGCCCGGGGCCTCGGCCTGAAGCGCCTTGAATGTGTTCTTACCCTTTTCGGCAAGCACACCCACGCAATTCACGACCGCATCGGCACCGCGCGTCACCGCGCGCACGGAATCATCGTCGCGCACGTTGCAGAACACGGGTTCGACCTGTCCGACCACACCATAGGTGCGCACGAACATCGCCTCGTTCGGGGTGCGGCAGGCCACGCGGATGCGCCACCCGTCCTGAGCCAGCCTGCGCGCGATGTAACGACCGACAAAGCCGGATCCACCGAAAATCGTAACGAGCTTGGACATGGGACGCCTCTTTTGCAGTACCCCGCCGATGTAAACTGCACCCCGCCCACGAGCAAGACGAAAGGCGCTGCGGCAAAATCGTGAGTGTGACGCAAAAAGGGGGGTTTACAGTCCCCCACACTCCTTCTAAATCGCCCTTCACGTGACCTGCCCAGGTGGCGGAATGGTAGACGCGCTAGCTTCAGGTGCTAGTACTGGCAACGGTGTGGAGGTTCGAGTCCTCTCCTGGGCACCACTTAAATCCAAATAGTTGAACGATAACAGCAATCTGGGCTAGGTGGCCTGCCGTCTATCCCCCTCTGCATCCCCCTTTCTGCATCCGCTGACGGCCTGTTGTTCGTCATGGGTTCAGCGGAATCGATGCACCCAGTCCATGATGCTGCCAAGGGCGTGCGCTTCGAGTGCGTCGTATTCTCTAACCAGACGCCAGTAGGTCGCGCGATGCATCCCCTTTGGGCGTCCCCAGTTCGATCCGTTGAAAATCCCGACAGGCCAGCCCAGCCTTTCGCGTAGCTTGTCGGCACGGCGCGCGGCACGGTCGCGTGCGCTTTCATTTTCGGATGGGTAGGCCAAACCGTGACAGTGCCGACAGGCAAAGACAGCGCCGCCATAGAGTGTGGCGACCCTACGACCGCACCCTCGCGCTGGGCACAGGAACCACGCGCGGGTGCCGCCAAGGTGGCACGGGGTCCAGTCGATCTGCACAGGGTAATCCATATCCCGCCAGTCACCGCCGTTTGTTCTGGTCCGATAGGTCAGGACAACATGCCCCGCCGCCGCCCTGACCATGATATCGCCCATCCTCTGCCCAGCGCGCGACCACGCGAAAGAGCAGGTGCCGTTGCTTTCCAGCCAGCCATTGCGGGCTAGCTTGCCAATTTGCAGCGCCCGCATATCGTGGATTGTGGATCTGGTCCCGCATCGCAGGTAGGTGCCGCTTCCTATGCCGCCCATGTGTTTCATCCTTTTCGTCCAAATCGACTGGCAAGTTAGGGCGATTAATCAAAGCACCGGACCCGCTTTTTTGTCTCCAAACTGACGGCATGGAAAACTACGACCAGCTCCGGTTTTCTTTTCGTCGTCGTCAGGCTTTGCGATACCCCCCCCATACGCTTAAAGCCCCCGTTCATCGCGCCCCGTAAAACCATGTGCCTATGGCTAGATGTAGATATGTCCTAATGAGTGTGCCGCTTGGCAGGCCGCAAATGGCGCTGGGCGTCACAGTTATTGTGCGTGAATGTCCAAGGCCCGGAACCATGCACAAAATCAGTGACAAGGTATGCATGGCATTTGTGCGAGGCTTCTAAATTTTGAATAGAATTTAGTGAGCCTAACTTATAGCCTTCACTAAACGTAGGTTCGCGGGGCATGCCATGAGACAAATCGCATTTGCGTCAGCGTTGATGACAGTTCCCAGCCACGGCGCAACCCAAGAGCTTGTTACTGGCAATGATATCCTAAACGCATGTCGGACGATGAGCGACAGCATTGCGGTGGAGGCAGGCTTTTGCGTAGGTCACATCATCGGAACTTGGGAAGGTGCCAAGTTCGGTGCAGCAAGTGTCTTAAGTGCCGCTATGCCGGAAGCGACGGCTAGTGAACTTGAATCCGCCGTAAACAACTTTCTGAACGTGTGCCTTCCGTTAGAGTTCGAGTCGGGCCAGATGGTCGATTTATTCATGGTGCGCCTAGAGGAGCGTCCCGCAAGCAGACACGAAAGCGCCCGCTCTCTGCTGGTTGCGATGCTAAGCGAAACCTATCCCTGCGTTTGAAGTCGCCTCCGGCCCAACCCCTCGCGCGCGTTTTGTTTTTTGGCTGTCCACTTAGTCCCGACCGGGTCGGCTATTCGGTACAATACATGCGGGGGTTTTCCATTGCTTGAACGCCATAGACGCCTTGCCTCCGTTTACCGTGCGGGCCTCTGCCAGCGCCCATGTGGACGCGCGACCGACGCCTGACGGGCCTAGGTGCGGGGCACGGGTCATGTGGATCAACCCGCGTTCCTCTAGCATCTTGAACCACGGCCCGACCGTGTTGCGGTGGACGTTCAACGCAACCGCCGCGTCACGGTGGCTTAGGAATATGTCGCCATTGTTCGCACCGTTGTAGCGCCGTTTCAGTTCGAGGTAGAGCGCGCGGGGGCCGGGGGGCAAGGTTGCCCATGCCCCCTGTGCTTGAAACCATTCCTCTAGGCGGACGTGACGACCGCCGCCGCCTTTGGCGTATCGTGCCTTGCCACCCATCAGCGTTTGTCCTGACAGTCGCAGCCAACCATGACGCGCAAGGCGACCACAGGGCACCCACAGCCCCCCAGGTCGATCCATACGGCCTGTGCGGTGCCGTGTGCGACCTTGCGGGCCATGATGTGCCACTTTCCATTATGCCGGATAAGGCGCGTGTGTTTGTCAGTCATGCTTGCCCCCATAGTGCAGGGCCGCGACAAGGCGGGCTTGTGATGGTGTCATGCCATAGCGACGGCACAGGCGACGGATGCTTGCGGGGGTCATTGCACACCCCCTTTGCCCAGCGCGCGCGCCGATCTGGGAAAACGTAGCTTGGTCCGGTCTGCATCCGCTTTCAGGGAATAGTGGGCCACGTTCTGCGGTCCGATGTATTCGACATGGATAGGCCAGCCGTAGCGGTGCCGCAGGCGATGAATGATTGCTGCCAACCGCCAGCCGTCCACCTCTTTGATTTCGGTGCGATGGTTGATGGTCTGGTTTGCCAGTAGCGCCTTGCAGGTCCAGAACACCTGCGAGTCGCTGGAGTAGGTTAAATCGTGTGTCATGATGTCGTGCCTTTCAGTTGAAAGAGCAGGACGCCGGGTCTATGGTGTGTCTGCTAGAACGGTGCACCACCCCCAGCGCCTGCGGTTATCCGCAAGTGCGGGGGTGTTGTTATTTCTGAGTCTTGGTCAGCGCCGCGTCGATATCGGCCTCGTTCCAATAAAGTCGCGCACCGAATTTGATCGGTTGCGGCAAACGGCCCAGCGCGATGTCGCGGTAAACGCTGGATCGGCTACGACCTCCGATCTTCGATTGCAGGTCAGAGAAAGAGAGGAAACGCATCTTGATGCTCCGTGGTTATTCACAGAGCCAACATGAGCAGATTGATCGATTAGCGCATGTTACAAACCAACTTCGCTTTTTCCCTCGATGGAAGAATAAGCCATAGACATTGCTAACACATCGGCGCGAAACGTAGCGAGGCGGCTTTCCCAGTTTTGGCGCTCGGATGGCATATTCGGCCTGTAAGTTAGCTGTAGTGCATCGACATCCCCAATGAATGAGAAGCCATCTCGCAGCTTGCGCTTGCTAGGGTGCACCAGAATATTTTTAACTTCGGAGTATTTTGTTGAACGTCCACACCAACTGAGGCTTTCGGCAACCGCATCACAAGCACTCAGGGTTGGACTACCTTCGTCATTTCGAGTGCGAGTAAGGCCAAATTTTTCTGATACGCAGTTCACCAAAAGCCAAATAAAATATGTTTCTAAGAAGATTTTCTTTGCGGGCCGATTGGCGAGGGTCGGCCTTTTAAGTGAGCCCAGTAAAATTTTGGAAGCAAAATCTCTGAGAGGCGGTGGCATTTCAGCGCCACTAGAGAGCAACTCAGCAGATAATTTTGCGCAAACATCGAACGCTTCCGCATTACGATCCGCTAGTTCTACAATGATGGTAGCAATCTGCGACTTTATCTCAAATTCTACGCTTTCAAGTCTTGCCGCATTTGTGAATGATTCCATCTTAATACAAGCATTCGCGACACCTGAAGCGCGGATCAAGAATGCATCCATCACAGACGATTCTGGTAGAGCAAATGACCCATTTTTTATCAAGTCATCAACTTCGTCACAGACGAACATCGTAGCCGCACGAAAATTATCCATGTGCCCTTAAACCTCGCAAGACATTGGTTTCAAGTGAAACCATCCGGCTCCATCGTTCCATCAGCGCCCTCCGTTGCTCCAAGAAGTCTGTCCGACGATACGCCCGTTCAACTGCACCGCCCGTGGTGTGGCCTAGGCAAGTCTCTGCCACGTCATGCGGGGTTTGTGTTGCCTCTGCCGTCCAGTCGCGGAATGATGACCGGAACCCGTGAGGACGCTCTGACAGGCCGCGCCGATCCATCAGGGCAGTCATGGTCATGTCGGATATGACGCCACGCTTGGCCCCCGGAAACAGGAACCCGTCACGGGCGAATTTGCGGGCCTCTGCTATCACGCGCTGGGCCTCTGCCGACAGCGGCACCCGAAAATCAGACGTGGCCCCCAGACGGCCTTTCATCGCCGCTGCGGGGATGGTCCAGATATCGCCGTCGATCTGGTCAACGTGCAGATTGCGCAACGGGCCGGACCGCACCGCCGTCAGGATAAGCAGCCGCAGGGCCAGTTCCGTCACGCTGCCCCCCAGCGACTGATAGAAGGCGGGCACGTCGCGCCAGTTCATCGCGGGGACATTCGTGACCGTGTGCCGTTGTTTGCCCAAGAGCGCCTTGGCCTTGTCCGTCGCTTGCAGGTCAACGTCCAAGCCCAGCGCCGCCGCATGTTTCAGGACAATGCCCAGACGGTTCATTGCTTTGCGCGCGGTTTCCGCCTTGGTGTGCCAGATGGGGGCCAACGTGTCGCGTATGTCGCGTTGGTCAATATCGGCAACGGGGACGCGGCCCAGCTTTGGCAGGACGTGCAGTTCCAGCGGGGAAAACCAGCGGCCTGCCGTGCCATCGCCTTTCAGTTCGGCCTTGCGGCTTTCAAAGGCGTCCAGCGCGATATCTGACAGCATATGGATATTGCGCGCCGCCTCGCGCTGCTGGCGTTCACGTTCCTTGATGGGGTCCAGCCCTTGCCGCGCGACCGCGCGGGCCTTTTCCGCCGCCTCTCTCGCTGCTTTCAGTGATACGCTGGGGAAAGACCCTAGGCCCATCTCGCGCCGCCTGCCGTGGACCGTCACACGCAACACCCATTGCGCGCCGCCGTCCTCGCGCTTTACCAGCCAAAGCCCAGCGCCGTCCGCATGTTTGCCCACGGGAGCGGCCTTCACCCCGGATGCGCTTAGGCGGTTCGTCGCATGTGCCATATTTCGTCCACCTCTCTATCCCCCTCAACATATGGTATGCCGTGGGGTGTTGTGAAGTGCCGTGATACAGTGAATGACTTGAAAAGCGTTGAAAAACAGGGGTGCGCGGTTGCGGTGGTGCATCAAGATATAGGGATTAGATGCGTCTCCTGGGCACCACGATTTCCCCTCAGACAAACGCATCCCTTCGGGGGCCCGCGGTGATCGTTGGAATGACGCCAGCCGGGGGTTAGGCTATGGTATCGTGCCAGAGGATTTACCGTGCCACTCAGTCTGCTGACGACCCATTTCGAGATCGTTTTCCTGACGCTGTTCGTGCTGCTGGCAGCTGCATTCATGTTGCAGCAACGCAGAACGCCGCAGTCGACCGCCGCATGGTTGCTGGCGCTGGTCGTGCTGCCCTACCTGACTGTGCCGATTTTCATTGTGCTGGGGTTTCGCAAACGCCCGGGCAAGGACAACAGCATCCAGTTTCGCGACATCGATGCCGCTGACCCGGTCGACGGCTGGGACAGGACACTGCGGTGTTATGACCTGCCGCCCGCCACCGCCGGGCATGATCTGACGCTGCTTGATCGCCCGCACACCGCCCGAGAGGCACTGACCGACCTGATCGCAGGGGCGCAGCACCGGATCGACGCATTGTTCTACATCGTCGCGAACGACCCGACGGGTACGGATTTCGTGGCGCAATTGACCCGGCGCGCAACCGAGGGCGTGCAGGTCCGGCTGCTGATCGACCGGCTTGGGACATTGCGACCGCCGACCAAAGCGTTGCGCGCACTGACGGCCGCTGGCGGTCAGGTGGCCTATTTCTCTCCTTTTACGCAGCGACCGCAGCGCGGACACATCAACCTGCGCAACCACCGCAAGATGCTGATCGCGGACGGGGTGCGGGTGTTTTCGGGTGGCATGAACATCGCGCGTAGTTATCTGGATGACACGCCGGAGTCCTGGGTCGATCTGGCCTACGTTCTGACTGGCCCGGCGGTGACAAGCTTTGGCGATGTCTTTGCATCCGACTGGTCCGTGGCGGCCACGCAGATCGACCCCACCGGCGGTGCCGCGGACAGCCACGGTGCCGCGGTCGTGCAGCTGGTCCCGTCCGGTCCGGACCTGCCGCACGACGGTTTCCACGATTCGCTGGTGAACGTCATCCACCGCGCCCGCGACCGGGTCTGGATCGCGACCCCCTATTTCCTGCCCACCGACAGCCTGTCCGAGGCGCTGGCGGTTGCAGCGCGGCGGCGGGTCGATGTCAGGCTGCTGCTGCCGCGCAAATCGAACCAGATGATCGCCGATTTCGCACGCGGCGCCTATCTGCGTGAATTGCAGGAGGCAGGCGTGCAGGTCCTGCTGTTCGAGGACGGCATGATGCACGCCAAGGCAGGTGTGATCGACACCAACGCCTATGTCGGGTCCAGCAATTGCGATGTGCGGTCCATGTTACTTAATTTTGAAACGACACTGGTATTGCATGACGACGCCAGTGCGGCGCTGATTGCGGATTGGTTCACGGGACTGTCGGACCGCTGCACGGTCGGCGTCGCAGAGGCCGGAACGCTGCGCCGCATCGCAGAGGGATTTTTCCGCATCGGGGCACCCGTGCTATGACCGAGGACAGGCCGATCAGGCTGCTGAGCTACAACATCCGCAAGGCGCTGGGCACCGACCGCAGGCGCGATCCCATGCGGATCATCCGCGTCCTGTCACACACCCAGGCCGATATCGTCCTGCTGCAAGAGGCCGATCTGCGGCTGGGCGACCGTCCTGCCGTGCTGTCCGAGGACGCGCTGGGCGATATCGGCCTTGTGCCGCTGGCGGTCGCGGACACCGACGTCAGCATGGGCTGGCATGGCAATGCCATCCTGCTGCGCACGGATTGGGCGGCACGGCAGATCACCCGCATCCCCCTGCCCGGAGTCGAACCACGCGGTGCCGTTTCTGCTATCATCGACACGCCACAGGGACCGCTGCGCGTGATCGGTCTGCACATGGGCCTGTTGCGGCGGTCGCGGGTGGCGCAACAAAATGCGATTCTCGCATGGATCGCGGACCAGCCCGACATCCAGACGATCCTTGCCGGTGATCTGAACGAATGGACGCTGCACCGCGGCCTTGGCCCCTTTGCCAAGAGCCACAGCCTGCACGCGCCCGGTCGCAGCTATCATGCGCGCTGGCGGCTGGCACCGCTGGACCGCATCGCAGTGGACCGGCGGCTGGACCTGATCGACACGGGCATGATCGACACGAAACTGACCCGTGCGGCCTCGGACCACCTGCCGATCTATGCCGATCTGGAACCCGGATCGCTGCGCGGGGTCTGATCCGCCAAGGCCAAAGGGGGTTGAGCGAGGCGCCACAGCGTCCTATCTGACAGCGAACCCAAGGAAAGCGAAACCACCATGGCCAACCATCTGTATCAAAACGATCTGCCCGACGGGCTGGATCTGGGACCGGTGGTTGCCATCGACTGCGAAACGATGGGCCTGAACCCGCACCGTGACCGCCTGTGCCTGATCCAGATGTCCGGCGGCGACGGCGACTGCCATCTGGTCCAGGTCGCCAAGGGCCAGACCGAGGCCCCGAACCTGTGCCGGATGCTGGCCGACCCAAAGATCTTGAAACTGTTCCATTTCGGGCGCTTTGACATCGCCGCGATGGAACATGCATTCGGCACGCTGGCCGCACCCGTCTATTGCACAAAAATCGCGTCCAAGATGGTGCGGACCTTCACCGACCGCCATGGGCTGAAATACCTGCTGCAGGAACTGGTCGGGGTCGATATTTCCAAACACCAACAGCAAAGCGACTGGGGGGCCGAAACCCTGACCGAGGCGCAGTTGAACTATGCCGCGTCCGATGTGCTGTACCTGCATCAGTTGCGGGACGAGCTGAACCTGCGGCTGGAACGCGAAGGCCGCATGGATCTGGCGCAGGCCTGTTTCGATTTTCTGCCGACGCGGGCGAAACTCGATCTGGTCGGCTGGCCTGAAACAGACATCTTTTCGCACTGATGTCCGGGGCAGATTCATTCCAGGCCGTGGGCCGCCGGGTTATCGACGCAGAGGCCACGGCGCTGACGACGCTGTCGCAGTCGCTTGGCGCTGATTTCGACGCCGCCGTCGCCCTTTTGCTCAAGGCCACGGGACGAATCATCATCTCCGGCATGGGCAAATCGGGCCACATCGGCAAGAAGATCGCCGCGACGCTGGCCAGCACCGGCACGCCCGCGCATTTCGTCCACCCCGCCGAGGCAAGCCACGGTGACCTTGGCATGCTGGCGCGGGGCGATGTGGTGATCGTCCTGTCCAATTCGGGTGAAACCCCGGAATTGTCCGATATCGTGGCCTATACCCGCCGCTATGACATCCCGCTGATCGGTGTCGCCAGCCGCGCGGAAAGCACGCTGTGCCGTCAGGCTGACATCGCGCTGATCCTGCCGCAACTAGGCGAGGCCTGCGGAACCGGCGTGGTACCGACGATTTCGACGACGATGACCCTGGCACTGGGCGATGCGCTTGCCATCGCCTTGATGGAACACCGTAAGTTCACGCCGGAAAATTTCCGCGACGTGCATCCCGGCGGCAAGCTGGGCGCGCGCCTGTCCAAGGTCGCTGACCTGATGCACACCGGCGACGCGCTGCCGCTGGTCAGCGCAGACACCCCGATGGGAGAAGTGCTGCTGACCATCAGCCAAAAGGGATTCGGCGTCGCAGGAATCGCCAGCGCTGACGGCGGGCTGGCCGGTGTGATTACCGATGGTGACCTGCGTCGCCACATGCAGGGCCTGCTGGACCATACTGCATCCGAGGTAATGACCCCGAACCCCACGACCGTGCCCGCGGGTGCACTGGCCGAACGCGCCGTCGGGGTGATGAATGACCGCAAGATCACCTGCCTGTTCGCTCTTGATACCGATGGTCGCATTGCGGGCATTCTGCATATCCATGACTGCCTGCGCGCGGGCGTCGCCTGAACCATGACACGGGATATCAGCCTCCATACTCAGGTGGTGGGTTGGCTGCGCATCCTGCTGCCGTTGGGCGCGCTGATCCTGCTGTCCACGCTGTTTCTGATCGCGCGCGGCGATCCGGCAGAGACTGAAATTCCGTTTGCCCAGATCGACGCCGTGGCGGATGAACAGCGGATCGGCGCACCCAGGTTCACCGGACTGACCGACACGGGCGACAGCATCGCGCTTACCGCGACCTCGGCCCAGCCCGGTGCGGCAGATCCCGACCTTGTGGACGTGACGCGGCCCCGGCTGGCGCTGGACGGTTTGGACGGCACATCGGTCAGGGTAACGGCGGGCAACGGCACGATGAACACCGCCGCACAGAAGGCGACCCTGACCGGGCTTGCGCGGCTGGACCTGTCCACGGGATATTCGATGGAAACAGCCGGTCTGAACGCCGACCTCGCGACCGGGGTCATCACGTCCGACGGGGCATTGGCGATCAAGGCACCTTACGGTGATTTGACGGCGGGGCAGGCTCGGATACAGTTGAGCGGCGACGGACAGGGCACGCAGCTGCAATTCAGTGACGGCGTGCGGCTGGTGTTCGTGCCGCAGCAAACGGGCGAGGAATGACCATGAAACGAATGACCGCCCTGATCTGCGCCCTGCTGGCCGGACCCGCATTGGCGCAGACCAACATCAATCTGGGCGGCATTTCAGCCGATCCGAATGCCCCGGTCGAGGTGACGGCGGATAGCCTGAACGTGGACCAGGACGCCGGCACGGCCGTGTTCAGCGGCAATGTGGTGATCGGCCAAGGCGATTTGCGCCTGTCCGCGCCGCAGGTCAATGTCACCTATGGCGCTGACAGCGGTGACATCACCCGGTTGCAGGCCAGCGGCGGTGTGACATTCGTCACCGCAACCGAAGCGGCAGAGGCGCAGACAGCCGATTACGACCTGCAGGCCGGCACGCTGACGCTGAACGGTGACGTGCTGCTGACCCAAGGCGCATCGGCGCTGTCATCGCAAACCATGGTCGTCGACCTGAACACAGGGCGCGCACAGATGTCGGGCCGGGTCAGCACCGTGTTCCAGCAAGGCGGCAACTGATGAAGGACCTCGCCGCGCCAGACGGTGATCGCGGGCTTCGGGTGCGCCACCTGCGCAAATCCTATCGCAAGCGGCCCGTGATTCGTGATGTGAGCCTTGATTTGGGCCAGGGCGAGGTCGTGGCCCTGCTGGGCCCGAACGGGTCGGGCAAGACGACCTGTTTTTACCTGATCGCCGGTCTGATCCGGCTGGAAGGCGGGCAAGTCAGCGTCGATGGCGAGGATGTCACGACATTGCCGATGTACCGCCGGGCCAACCGCGGCATCGGCTATCTGCCGCAGGAAATGTCGATTTTTCGCGGATTGACGGTCGAGGACAACATCCTCGCGGTGCTGGAAATCGCCGAACCCGACAAGAAACGCCGCCGCGACAAGCTGGAACGCCTGCTGTCGGAATTTTCGATCAGCCACCTGCGCAGGGCGCCCTCGATCGCGCTGTCCGGCGGTGAACGCCGCCGCGCCGAAATCGCGCGTTGCCTTGCGGCAGGGCCAAAATACGTGCTGCTGGACGAACCCTTTGCCGGGGTGGATCCGATCGCGGTCGCGGAAATCCGCGGATTGGTCGCAGATCTGAAAAACCGGGGAATCGGCGTTCTGATCACCGACCACAACGTGCAGGAAACGCTGCAAATCGTTGATCGCGCTTATATTTTGAATGACGGAAAGGTTCTGATGTCCGGCACCGCCGAAGACGTCGTCAAGGACGAGAACGTGCGCCGCGTCTACCTGGGCGACAGCTTTCGCGTGAATTGATACGCCATTGACACAAGGGTGGTTTCGGCGCTTCATTCAAGGGATGACGATGAATGGATCCCTTTTCTTTTTCGTTCCCACCGCGTCTGAAAAGGACCGGTTCGGCGGATCAGGCAGACCATTTTCTTCATTTTTCACCCGCAGAAACGACATCGGTGCCACCGCCTGAGGGCGCGGTGCCTGCACGCCTGCACGTCCATCCAAGGAGAAGACCATGCGCTATCAAATCAGTGGCAAGCAAATCGACATCGGCGAGGCGCTGCAAACCCACGTGCAGACCGAGATGGGTGAGACGCTGTCAAAATATGCGGGCCGCCCGACCGAGGCGATCGTGGTTTTTTCCAAAACCGGCCATGAATTCGTGGCCGAGGCCGTCGTTCATCTGTCGACGGGCCTGACGGTGCAGGCCACTGCACGTGACGCTGAAATCTATGCCGCTTTTGACGCCTGTTGCGAAAAAATGGACAAGCAACTGCGCCGCTACAAGCGCCGGTTGAAAGACCATCACAGGGACCGTCCCGATCCGGTTGAAATCTCTGGAGGCGGCGCGTATATCCTCGCCGCAACAGCAGATGACAACGACGAGACAGAGCAGACCAGTGACGCACCCGTGATCGTGGCAGAGACGGAAGCCAAGATCCCGTCATTGTCTGTCGGTGAAGCGGTCATGCAAATGGAACTCGCAAGCAGCCCGGTGCTGGTTTTTCGCAACGAAAAACACGACCGGATCAATGTAGTTTATAGACGGGAAGACGGAAACATTGGATGGGTCGATCCTCACACACGTGGGGACTAATCCGTCGGCCGTCCTGGGGAATTGTGATGCAGCTCGCAGAAATCTTGCAACAAAGCGCGATCAAGACCCTTGGCGGATGTTCCAGCAAGAAACGGCTGTTTCATGAACTGGGCGTGCTGGCGGAGCAGACCTACAGTGTCCCCGCCAGCGACGTCACCGAGGCCCTGATCGAGCGTGAGGGGCTGGGACCGACCGGTGTCGGACATGGCATCGCCCTGCCCCATGCGCGGCTGAACCAGGTCGAGGCCGTGCGCGGCGTTTTCCTGCGGCTGGAAAAACCCCTGAACTTTGACTCGATCGACCGGCAGCCGGTCGATCTGGTGTTCGCGCTGCTGGCCCCGTCAGAGGCGGGTGTCGATCACCTCAAGGCGCTGGCACTGGTGTCGCGGACCCTGCGCAACCCCGATGTCTGCGCCAAGTTGCGCGCGAACGTCGAACCGGCGACACTGCATATGATCCTGACCGAAGCGACCGCGTCACAAGCCGCCTGATCAGCGCAGGCTGCCGAACCCAAAGGATTCGTAATCCTTGCCATAGGCATCGCGGGCCGCGGCCTCGATGTCTGCGTCGTAAATCGCCGCGAGGCGGGCGGCGTAGGGATCTGTGACTGTCGGCACCTCTGGCATCGTGTCGTGACCGACCTGCCCGGCCAGTCGCGCCAGGTCACCACGCAGAGCGGTTTCGCGGACGATCACATCCGGCAACCCGAAATCCGACATGGCCTGCAACAGCGACAGCTGTGACGCCCATGCGGCATCCGTACGCACCGCCGTCTGCGCGGACAGGTTGTTGCGCAGGAATTTCAAAAAGGCGAGGAACGCGATCTTGTGCGCGGCCATGGTGTAGGTCGGATGGGTTTCGGGCTGGGGCCCGCCATCCGGCACGTCGACCCCGTGCACCTTGCGCAGGGTGCCGCGAATTTCGGTGAAACTGCCCTTGCCGTTGAACACGATCCGTTCGCAAAACGCGGTATGGGCCCAGATCACCGGGTGCCTGATCACGGTAAACTTGCGATGCGTGGGGTTGCCGCGCAGCCATTCGCGCAACGTTTTCTGACTGAAGGACTGCAACAGATCATCGACCGGAACCTTGTCCAGACGCGCCAACCAGTCGGAAATCGCAGCGGTGGGGCCAGATTTCAGGGGCATGTACAACAGCGGGCTGTGCGCCGCCGCGATATACGTCGGAATCATCGGTCCACGGCGCGGTTCGAAATTCGGCGTGCGGGTCAGATTGAACCGGTCCAGACGCGCAAGGGTGGTTTCCATTGCATCGAAATTCGCGACCTTGTCCGCCATCGGCATCGGGTTCTGTTTCTTCAGCTTCTTGTTCAGGGCGGTGATCTGGCTGTCGACCCCCAGCCAGAGCGTGAGGCCGTTCATCACCTCGACATCGTGCAGGTCCTCGTAGGCGACATAGAACGCGGTCTGGCCCGTGCGCTGCAGCGTGTTCATCAGCCTGACCTGAAAGCCCTGCAAATCAGTCAGGTGACGTTCGAATTCGGCGGGATCGAACCGGATCTGACTGGTTTTTGCGTGGGTCGCATTGGTCAGTTTCCACTGCCCCGTGGCCGTCGCGATTTTCCAACTGACATAGCTGTCGGCGGGATTGCGGGTCAGAATGATCTTGGCGCAGCGCGGATCGGTCAGCGCAATGTCCAGCACCCTGGGGTCGTGATCGTTAAAGAAACGAAACCCGTTCAGACCGGGGGCGGCGATCACGGCGTCGATCAGTTTCCGGGGATCGTCCTCGCGTTCGCGCTGCGTGATGCCCAGCACATTTTCGGTGTCGGGATACCCGATGAAATGTGGGTTGAACGCCTCGCCCAGACAGGAAATGCCGTCAAAACTGTTCAGGTTTGCCTCGAGGAAATTGGACCCCGTCCGCATTTCCGCGAACAGGATAAAGTAGTCGTATTTTGACACGTTATTTCACCAGATAGGGTTTGCGCGGCTTTGGCGACTGGTTCAGCGGTGCAGCCTCGACCGGGAAATCGCCCATGAGGTAGGGGTGCATCCCCTGGTTTTTCAGGTTTTGCAGGAATTGCCCGAAACCGGTCAGGTCATGCATCCGCGGTGCCTCAGTCAGGCGGCGTGTGGTTTTTCCGGTCATCTCGTCAACGATGGTCTGAAGCGATTCCATCGGCGTTTCGATGAATTCGGCCATGGTCCAGATCCGCACCCGGGCCTTGGTCCAGGGGGACCGCAGCACGCTCAGGTGATCGTTTTCAATCTTTTGCAGGCGTGCCGCCTCGTGACGCAATTCGGCAAAGTTGCGGTTCGACTGGAACAGCGGGACCGCCCATGCGCCCGAAATGACCGACACCTGCGCATTGCCATCCTTGGCCAGCATCCAGTTGATGTTCTGGCTGTCACCGGGTCCGTATTGAAACGCCTGACGTTCGCCACGGGTGTTCCAGATCAGGTTGGTCAGGAACATCTGCGGGCTGTGGTCGCGCATCGGTGCGCTGTCGGACAGCGCGCCGTTGAAACAGGCCTGCCGTCCATCAAACTGCACCCGGTCAGGCGCATACAGGTGGCCATGCACCCGTGCGCCCGAAATCTTGGCCAGCCAGGGTTCGAAATTTTCAAACAGTTCGGTAAACCCCTGAAAGACGGAATATGGCGCTGCCGTGATCCCGTTTTCCCAGTCCTGATTGGGCCAACGGCTTTGCATGTACAGGCCGCGACGGCCTTGCGTGCGCCGCTCCACGGCCTTGGCAAAGATGCGGTCAATCTTGCCCGGATTGGGTTCCGCGCCTTTCATCGTGGCGGCGTCATCCGACAGGAATGCCTGATAAAGCCGGTCTGCATGCGGCCAGATCTTGCGGGCCACGAAACAATCGGACCGCCGCAACAATTGCAGGTGATCGTCGTAAAAGATGTGCGGTTTGCCCTGAAAGTCGAATTTTGACAGCGTCAATGATCGGCTTTCGATGTTGAACGAATAGCTACGGGCGAGGGTCTGGAAATAGCTTTCGTCAGGAATCCAGACCCGCGAAAAGTATTTGTCATACAGCGGGCGATCGGGGTCCTGCAGGATCGCGGACAGGGTCTGCCGGGTCAGGCACCACCACTGCGACCCCATGTGCGGGACCAGCCCGTCCGGGATCTTGCGGCGGAAACCGATTGCGCGCTGGAATGCCACGTATTTGTCGAACATGTAGCGATTGGTCCGCCACGAAAACGGGAACCGCAGCGTGAAACGTTCCTGATCCAGCCCGCCGACCGTCCAGGGCACGTCGGCGGTTGTCGCGCTTTCGATGAAATCGGTACGGGGCCGGCTGTCGAGATAGCGGCGCAATTCGCGCACGGGGCGCAGCGGCATGCACGACCCCGAGGCCAGATAGACGTGGCGCACATCGGCAAAGCTGCTCAGCATCACTTCGGCAGCGGATTGCGTGCCTGCCACAATGCCCCATGTGCCCCATTCGCAGCGATGGCGTTTGCAGAACTTGATCATGTCCACATCCGCCAGGGCTGCGCGAAAGATCTTGAACCGGGCGTCGCTGACATGCTTGTCCACGTGGATCACCACGGGACAGCCGCCGCTGACCCAGTGCCGCGCCACCTGTTCCGCGCGGTCAAAGGCGGTGTGCACCAGCATGATCACACCCAGCGTCATGCCCAGTTCCCCTTGGACATAAGCCCCAAAATTTCGAGCTGCCGCCAATTGATATAACGTTCCGACCACGTGCACCAAAGGTCAGGTGAATCGTCACTGGCGTAGGCGCGATATTCCAGACTGTTGGCGTAGTGCTGCTTGCGTTCCATTTCCTCCTTGGCCTTGTCGGAAAAGGTCGAGAGGAACTTGGTATGCAGCAAGGCACCAGAGGCCTTTTCGCCGCCCCATTCGTCGTAAACGAGGTTGAGGCCGCGCGGCAACAGCATGTGGGTCGAACTGACGTAGGCGTAGCGGCGGTTCCATTTCACCAGCGGGATCTTGTTCAGCGCGGGCGCGCGTTCGGGTTCACCGGCAAAGAACGTGCGCGACCGTGGGCCACCCTGAATCCACAAATTACCGAACCGCGGGTTGCGGTTGATGGTATAATTGCCGCTGTCGAACCATTCCGCGATCTGTAGCGGGTCAGCACCACGCTTGTATGGCAGATCATCGACCCGTCCCTTGGGATACATGTCGACCAGCATCGCACCGAACGATTTGATCGACGATGCGTCCAGCCAGTCGGTCAGGGCACGCAGTGGCCGCGTGTCGCAGAACGGATAGACCAGCAATTCATCGGGATCGACCACCAGCGTCCAATGACCGTGCCCGTATTTGCACTGAAGCCAGTTCAGCCAGTCCACGCCGAAACGGGCGCGTTTGTAACTGGCGTCGGTGCGGAACAGGGTGACATCCGGCTGGTCGCGCAGGAATTCACCACCGCCATCCGTGCTGGCGTTGTCCACCATGATGAAATGGTTGACCCCCAATCGGCGGTAATATTCCAGAAAGTAGGGTAACCTGATGTTTTCGTTGCGAAAGGTCGAATAGACGATGATATCGTCAGGTTTGATCTGCGATGTGCGGTTGGCGACTGATTTCAGCTCCCGACGCTTGCGAATAGCGCGGACAAGCCAACGCTGCCGCTGGACCCTCAGCTTGTAGGACTCCCACGCACCCACCGCGAACCTTTCACCATCCGAAACGACGCCAACACTACGGCGCTGACGTTAACACAGTATCAAAATGTTGCTTCCATGACGGCGCGTCGCGCCTTGTTGTACGGCGTGCCGGCGCATGATCCAGAAGCGTCCTGATCTCTACGTTCCATTCATAGCGATCAGAGGGGTTCAGGTAAACGGGCCAGTCACCCATCGCCTCGCGGCAGGCCGCAAGGTCGGCGCAAATGACCGGCACGCCCAGCGCCGCCGCCTCGATCGGGGGCAGGCCATAGCCTTCGGCAAAGGAGGGAAACAGCAGCCCCTGTGACCCGGCCAGCAGCGCGGCGATGGCACCATCGCTCAGATCCTGAACTTCTGTGACGTGGGGCACCCCCTCGTCCAGTCTGCGGAACACGTCCTCGTTCAGCCAGCCACGGCGACCGCAGATCAGCAGGTCCGGCGCGCCGGGCCCCCATTCCTGCCAGATATCCAACAGCAGCGCATGGTTCTTGCGGGGTTCGATCGTGCCGACAACCATGAAATAGGGGCGCACCGGCGACAGACGATAGGGGATTTCCTCGGGGGCTGGGCTGGGCGGTGTCACACCCAACGGGGCCACAACCACATTCAGCTGACCCGCACGCGGTCCGGCATGGCGGTGCAGGTCATGCGCCGCAGCCTGTGTCGTGCAGATCAGCTGATCGGCGTGGTTCAGCGCGGCTGTCAGCATCTTGCGAAACCGCGGCACAGACTTGGGGCGCTGCATGTCGGGGTAATCCAGCGGGATCGTGTCGTGGATCAAGACAGTGACCCGCGACCCATCGTGGTTCGACAGCGTGCGCAACAGCTGCCCGGTCAGATTGCTGTGGCCCACGTTGTAATACGACAAGCCGCCGCCCAGCCGGTCGAGCATGCGGCCCAGCCGGTGTGGCCTGCAACGGTCCACCGCCCGCCACCGCACAAAGGTCTGACCACGACGCGCGGCAGGGGTCAGGTTTCCGTTCAGGCGCGACAGGAGGTCAGGCAGATCGAATGCCCCGGTGCGGCAGGCTGCGGCAAAGGCCGTCAGCCCCTTGCGATCCAGCAGGGCCAACCCGAGCGCCGTCCGGGCCAGCCCGTAGACAGGCGTCTGTGTGTCCGCAAGGAATGCGTCCACATAGGCCAATTCGACGCGATCCACGCCTGTCGGAGTCAAACCAGCCCGGGACACAAGACGAGAGATGTCCAGCAGGCGGGTTCGGGGCATGTCAGGAATCGGCAACAACGCGTTTGAGGTAGGCGCGGAAATCATCGCCCAGCTCTGCATTCGCGAGGGCAAAAGCGACGGTGGCCTCCAGATAGCCGGCCTTGGACCCGCAATCGTAGCGCTGACCCTCAAACCGGTAGCCGAAAACGTCGCGGTTCTGGGTGATCTCGGCGGCGATGGCGTCGGTCAATTGCACTTCGTTGCCGGACCCGCGCCCGATGTCGTTCAGGTTCGACATCACATCGGGTGTCAGGATGTAGCGGCCGATCACCGCCAGGTTCGACGGCGCGGTGCCTGCCGCGGGTTTTTCGACCATACCCTTGGCACGGACCAGACGGTCATCCTGGATCACGGCCTTGTCGTCCACGTCCAGAACGCCATAGGATTTCGTCTGCTCGGGGGCGACTTCCATCGTGGCGACCATCGACCCGCCGCATTCGTTGTAGGCCTCTACCATCTGCGCAAGGCAGGATTTGTCCCCGGCGATCACGTCATCCGGCAACATCACCGCAAAGGGTTCGTTCCCGATCAGGCGTCGTGCACACCAGACGGCGTGGCCCAGCCCCATCGCCTTGTGCTGGCGGATATAGGCGATGGCACCACTTTCCATGTTGGTGGATTTCAGTGTTTCCAGCAGTTCCAGCTTGCCGTCCTTGCGCAGACGGTTTTCAAGCTCTGGCGCGTTGTCGAAATAATCCTCGAGCGCGTTCTTGCCGCGCGCGGTGACGAAAATGAATTCCTTGATTCCCGCCTCGCGTGCCTCGTCGATGGCGTATTGCACCAGCGGGCGGTCGACCAGCGTCATGATTTCCTTGGGCACGGCCTTGGTGGCCGGCAGAAATCGCGTTCCCATGCCAGCTACGGGAAAGATCGCTTTGGTTACTTTTTTGCGCATTTGGGCCTCGGAAATGAATATTCTGGCAAGTCAGGATAGCGTCTAGGCCAGAGAAGCAATAAATCCAAGACAAGTTGTTTTAATTTACATTCGACTTTGACACCTGCGGCACACGCAGATCATGGACGCGCTGCGCCTCGCGCAGGGAACGCGCACGGGCCGTCACGAACGTCAGGATCGGCGCATCCCTGTCTGATCGGCCGAATTGCCCGCCGGATTGTTCCCAGACGCCCGCATCAGTGAACCGGACCCGATGAAACAGGGCCGAGAACGAAAACAGATATAGCGTCACGACGGCCCCGCCGCTGACCCGCGCGCGCGCCTCATCCCGCAAGCGCGACGCCTGCCAGAACCGTCCTGATATGACATCGTGTGGCCGCACCGTCGTGGGAAAACGCAAACGAACCCGGGGGTCCTCGACAAGCGCAATCTGCCCCAACGGGCGGGCCATGCCAGCCGCCCAGCCCGCATCAAAGGTCGCGAGGATTCGGCGCACATCCCCCGGCATCATGTGCCCGGCAACCATATGGCCCAAGAGGCGTCTGCGTTGTTCGGCGCGATGCAGAACGCGGGACGGGTTGCGGGTCGGACCGTGTTTGCGCAGGAACACCGCAAGGCTGGCACCGATCTGGAACAGATTGCGCGGCACACGCCCGGCCGTGCGGCGTGGGCTGGCGGCATAGCCGTGATGCACCTGCGCCAGCGGCACCAGCGCCGTGACCGCACCGCGTGCAGCCAGTCGCAGGTTCACGTCCGTCTCATCCAGATAGAATTCAAAGGCAGGATCGAAACCGCCGATCGCCATCAACGCGTCGCGGCGCACGGCCATGTTCGTGCCTTCGGTCTTGGCCGCGCGACCCACAGACCCCTGCACCAGAACCGGACGGGTCCCCTTGACCGGCAGCGGCACGGCCTGCCCGTCACCGAACACCATCCGCCCGCGCCACTGGAAACTGATCCCGTTGCGACCGCGCACGAAACCACCCGCAACAGTGACGCTGCCGTCCTGCATCGGGGCCAGCAGATGCGACAGCCAGCGCGGTTCGGGCACCGCGTCGTCGTCGATGAATGCAATCAGATCACCCGTCGCCTGTGCCACGCCTGCGTTGCGCGCAGCCGAGATGTTGGGAGTCTCGAACGGCACAAGACGGATCGCATCTGCCAGACCTGACGACGCCACCGCAGCAGCAGATGTGGCATCGGCAACCACGATCACCTCGACGTCCGGGTAGTCGATCTGCGCCAGACCCGCGAGGCAGCGCCGCAGCGCGTCGGGTCGGCCGTGGCTGACAACGACGACGCTGGCAGGCAGCATGTTAGTCCAGTCCCATTTTTGCCAGCATCGCCTCGATCCGGGGAACATCCTCTGGGTTGTTCAGTTCCCAGAATTCGCGCCCCTTGGCCGCGACCTTGACGCATAGCACGCGCTGCGCCTGTTCCAGAAACCGCAGTTGTTCCAGCCCTTCGAGGGTTTCCAGCGGACCGGTGGGCCAGGTCATGTAGGCCCGCAGCGCATCGGGGCGGTAGGCATAGACGCCCACGTGATGCCAGACGGGCGTCATGGCGTCGTCGGCATAGGTTTCACCCCGGTAAGGGATCACTTCCTTGGAAAAATACAGCGCGTTCATCGCCGCGCCGAATACGGCCGTCGTCCCGCCGACACGGCCCGACTGACGGTCCTCGAGGAACCCGCGCAGTGCTGCCCCTTCGGTTTGCAGAACAGGCGTGGCGACCATCGCGTCAGGGTTCGCGCGCAGGCCGGCGACCAGTTCCTTGACGAACCATGCGGGCGTCAGCGGCGCGTCGCCTTGCAGGTTGACGACGATTTCGGGATTGCCCAGCGCGTCCAGTGCCGCGGCACAGCGTTCGGTGCCATTGGCGCAGGACACGGGCGTCATCACGACCTCTGCGCCGAAGGCCTGAGCCGCGTCGCGGATGCGGTCGTCATCGGTGGCGACCACCACACGGTCTACGCCCGAAACCGTCATCGCGGCATCCCAGCTGCGACGGATCAGGCTGCGCGCAGTCCCATTGGCACCGCGCAGATCCACCAACGGTTTTCCCGGATAACGGGTCGAGGCATAGCGGGCGGGAATGACGATGACGACGCTCATGATGTCAGCAGGTCCACGTCGGGCGAATAAGCGATAAAGAACGGGTTGGCGAAACCGTCCTTGCCGTATTGCAGCGGCTGGTGATTATCGAACCGCACCACGCGGCCGCCAGCGCCGTTCAGCACCGCATGACCGGCAGCGGTGTCCCACTCCATCGTGCGACCCAGACGGGGATACAGGTCGGCCTCTCCGGTCGCGATCAGGCAGAATTTCAGCGAGGACCCCGCGGATTTCATGTCCTTGACCATGTACAGGTCGATATAGTCGTCGGTCGCCTGATCGCGGTGCGATTTCGATGCCACCACCAGCAGCGCATTGTTGTCGGGACGCGACACGCTGATGGTTTCGACCTCACCCACGGTGTCCTTGTCGAATGGTCCCAGTTCCTCGACCGTGGTGCCGTCGGCCTGCGTATAGAACATGCGGCCCTTGGCGGGGGCATAGACGACGCCCCGGATCGGCGCGCCATCGACCACATAGGCGATGTTCACGGTGAAATCGCCCCGGCGCTTGATGAATTCCTTGGTGCCGTCCAGCGGATCGACGATCAGGAACGTGCTGGCGGTCTCTCCGTGCGTTTTTGACTGTTCCTCGGTGACCAGCGCCACATCGGGAAAGGCCGCGCGCAGGCCCGCGCTGATGATCGCGTCTGCCGCCTCGTCCGCCGCCGTCACGGGGCTGTCGTCGGATTTGGAACGGACCTCGAAATCGGGGCTGTCATAGATTTCCATGATACGGTCACCCGCCTCGAGCGAGAGGCGGCGCATAACAGCCGTCAGCTTTTCAAAATCCATGGTCATACTTTCTTCGCAATCCTGGGTCACACGTTGAATTGATTGATGAACAATGCTGCGGCCCTTATGCTGTGGCGGCAGACGGACGGCAAGAATTTCGTCAACAGACCCGCAAGGCAGTGAAATGTTTCAACCCGATCTTCGCAGAACACGGACACGCACCGTCTTTGGGATGATGGAATTGATCTATCACAGTGCCGTCCGCGACATCCGCAAGAGTCACCGCAACGCGCTGATGGGTCTGGTTCTGAACATTTTCCAGACCGTGCTGTTCGTGCTCAGTTTCTATGCGATGTTCATGCTGCTGGGGATGCGGGGGGCAGCTGTGCGTGGTGATTTCCTGCTGTACATCATGTCGGGTATTTTCCTGTACATGAGCCATACCAAGGCGATGAACGCGATCGTCCAGTCCGAAGGCCCGGCCAGCGCGATGATGCAACACGCGCCGATGAACACGGTGATCGCGATCTGCGCATCGGCCTTGTCGGCGCTGTATCTTCAAATCCTGTCGATCCTCGTGGTGCTGTTTTTCTACCATGTCCTGTTCACGCCCGTGTATATCCACCAGCCGATCGGCGCGCTGGGCATGGTGATTCTGGCGTGGTTTTCTGGCTGCGCCGTGGGCACCATTTTCCTGGCCATCAAACCCTGGATGCCTGAATTCGCGAAAATCGGCAGTTCGATCTACGGTCGCGTGAACATGATCGCCAGCGGCAAGATGTTTCTGGCCAATGCCCTGCCTGCGTCGATGCTGGCGATGTTCGACTGGAACCCGCTGTTTCACTGCATCGACCAGATGCGGGGTTTCGTGTTTGAAAACTATCACCCCTATAATTCCAATGTCGGCTACCCGATCAAGGTTGCGATTGTCCTGCTGGTGCTGGGCCTGCTGGGTGAATTCTATACGCGGCGTCAGGCCTCTGCTTCGTGGAACGCAGCACGCTGATTGCTGACGCACCGGCATGAGGGCCGTGCAAAAAATCTAGGCAATTGGTGCGACACCCCCGGTTGCAGGCCCCCGAACCCCCTCCTATATACGGCCAGTCGGTGTGACGGGCAGAGCCCTGCACCCAAAACCAATCGGGCGCAGGTGCCGCAATGGGTCTGCGCCTCTCAAACCGCCTGATGTTAAAGGGATTTGAACCATGGCCAAAGTGATCGGTATCGACCTCGGTACGACCAACTCCTGCATTGCCATCATGGATGGCAGCAAACCCCGCGTGATCGAAAACAGCGAAGGTGCCCGCACCACGCCGTCGATCGTCGCGTTCACGGATGACGAGCGCCTTGTGGGCCAGCCGGCGAAACGCCAGGCCGTCACCAACCCCGAAAACACGATTTTCGCCGTCAAGCGCCTGATCGGTCGTCGGTTCGACGACAGCGATCTGGCCAAGGACAAGAAAAACATGCCGTTCGACGTGGTCGACGGCGGCAACGGTGACGCATGGGTATCCGCCAAGGGCGAGAAATACTCCCCGTCGCAGATCTCTGCATTCATCCTGGGCAAGATGAAGGAAACCGCCGAGAGCTATCTGGGCGAAGAGGTCACGCAGGCCGTCATCACCGTGCCCGCCTATTTCAACGACGCCCAGCGTCAGGCCACCAAGGATGCGGGCAAGATCGCGGGCCTCGAGGTGCTGCGCATCATCAACGAGCCGACCGCCGCCGCCCTGGCCTATGGTCTGGACAAGAAAGACACCAAGACGATCGCCGTCTATGACCTGGGTGGCGGTACGTTCGACGTGACTATCCTGGAAATCGACGACGGCCTGTTCGAGGTGAAATCCACCAACGGTGACACGTTCCTGGGTGGTGAAGATTTCGACATGCGGATCGTCAACTACCTCGCTGACGAGTTCAAAAAAGAGCATTCCGTCGATCTGACCAAGGACAAGATGGCGCTTCAGCGTCTGAAGGAAGCTGCCGAAAAGGCCAAGATCGAACTGTCCAGCTCTTCTTCGACAGAGATTAACCAGCCCTTCATCTCGATGGGGTCCAACGGCCAGCCGCTGCACATGGTCATGAAACTGACCCGTGCGAAGCTGGAAAGCCTCGTGGGCGACCTGATCAAGAACTCCATCAAGCCGTGCAAGGACGCGCTGAAGGATGCCGGCCTGTCGGTCGGTGACATCGACGAGGTCGTTCTGGTCGGCGGTATGACCCGCATGCCGAAGGTGAAGGAAGAAGTCGCCAAGTTCTTCGGCAAGGAAGCCCATCAGGGCGTGAACCCCGACGAAGTCGTCGCCATGGGCGCCGCCATTCAGGCCGGCGTGCTGCAAGGTGACGTCAAGGACGTGGTCCTGCTCGACGTGACCCCGTTGTCGCTGGGCATCGAGACGCTGGGTGGTGTCTTCACCCGTCTGATCGACCGCAACACGACGATCCCGACGAAAAAGTCGCAGACGTTCTCGACCGCCGAGGACAACCAGAACGCCGTGACCCTGCGCGTGTTCCAGGGTGAGCGCGAGATGGCCGCCGACAACAAGATGCTGGGTCAGTTCAACCTCGAAGGTATCCCGCCCGCACCGCGCGGCATGCCCCAGATCGAGGTCACCTTTGACATCGACGCCAACGGTATCGTGTCCGTGGGTGCCAAGGACAAGGGCACTGGCAAGGAACAAACGATCACCATCCAGGCGTCCGGCGGTCTGTCCGACGAGGACATCGAGGAAATGGTCAAGGACGCAGAGGCCAACGCCGATGCCGATAAGGAACGCCGCGAGCTGGTCGAAGCCAAGAACCAGGCAGAGAGCCTGATTCACTCGACCGAAAAGTCGATGGAAGAGCATGCGGACAAAGTCGACCCTACCACGATCGAGGCGATCGAACTGGCCATTGCCGCGCTCAAGGACGATCTGGAAAAGAACGATTCCGCCAAGATCAAGTCCGGCATCCAGAACGTCACCGAATCCGCGATGAAGCTGGGCGAGGCCATCTACAAGGCCAGCCAAGAGGCCGAGGATGGCGGATCGGATGAACCAAAGGGGGCCGATGCGGATGACGACATCCTCGACGCCGACTTTGAAGATCTGGACGACGAAAAGCGCAACTAAGGCATTCGCCTGACGGAATAGACCGGCCCCTTTAACCGGGCCGGTCTTTTTCCATTCCCAGAGGGGAACACCATGGCAAAACGCGATTACTACGAAACTCTTGGGCTGGCGCGTGGCGCAGATGCGGCCGAGATCAAGAAAGCCTACCGCCAGAAGGCAAAGGAACTGCACCCCGACCGCAATTCCGACAACCCTAAGGCAGAAGAACAATTCAAGGAAGCCAACGAGGCCTACGAGGTCCTCAAGGACGCGAACAAGAAAGCGGCCTATGACCGCTACGGTCACGCTGCATTCGAAGGCGGCATGGGCGGCGGTGGCGGCGGGCCGCGCGGACCGCAGGGCCAGGGCGATTTCGCATCCGCCTTTTCGGATGTGTTCGACGACCTGTTCGGGGATTTCATGGGGGGCCAGCGCGGCGGCGGGCGCGCGCGCGCCACACGCGGGTCGGACCTGCGCTATAACCTGCGGGTCAAGCTGGAAGAAGCCTACACCGGCCAGCAGAAAACGATCAACGTGCCAACGGCCGTGCAATGCGGCAGCTGCAAGGGATCGGGCGCAGAGGATGGGTCCGACCCGGTCACCTGCCCCACCTGTTCGGGCATGGGCAAGGTGCGCGCGCAACAGGGCTTTTTCACCGTGGAACGGACCTGTCCGACCTGCAACGGCGCAGGCCAGACCGTGAAAAACCCGTGCCGCGTGTGCCACGGTGCCGGACGTGTCGAAAAGGAAAAGTCCCTGTCGGTGAACATCCCGGCCGGGGTGGAAACGGGCACCCGTATCCGTCTGGCCGGCGAAGGCGAGGCCGGGATGCGCGGCGGACCGGCGGGCGATCTGTACATCTTTATAGAGGTCGAGGATCACCAGCTGTTCGAACGGGAATCATCGAACCTGTTCTGCCGTGTGCCTGTCAGCATCGCAGCTGCTGCCTTGGGTGGCGAGATCGAAGTGCCGACAATCGACGGTGGCCGCAGCCGGGTCAAGATTCCCGAAGGGTCGCAATCGGGACGTCAGATGCGCCTGCGCGGCAAGGGCATGCCTGCCCTGCGTGGCGGCGGTGCCGGTGACATGTTCATCGAACTGGCGGTTGAGACGCCTGTGAACCTGACCTCTCGCCAAAAGGAAATCCTGCGCGAATTCGACACCCTGTCCAAGGAAAACAACCCGCAAGGGTCCAGTTTTTTCAAGTCAGTCAAAGGGTTCTGGGATTCCATGAAGGGCTGAACGCCCCGTCTGACCGACCCAGAACGGCCCGGACCTGCATGGTTCGGGCCGTTTTGCGTGGCCGATTGTGATGTCAGCGCCGGCTGGCGCGGAACACGATTAACCCTGTCTTCATTATTTGGCGTCAATCTGGCGACATGACTGGATTTCAGGATGCCCTTCCCATCTTTGGCGACCCGGACGAGGCTACAGGCCCACCCGGCGGTGCCCGTCAGCCATCCTATCTGCGGGACCATCGGGCGCGGTTGCGCGACCGGTTTCGCACCGGCGGGGCGGCGGCCTTGCCTGACTATGAAATGTTGGAATTGCTGCTGTTCCGGTCCATCCCCCGACAGGACGTGAAACCGCTGGCGCGCGCGTTGATCGACCACTTTGGCGACTTGAACGGCGTGCTCTCCGCCACCCCGGACAGGTTGGGCAGGATCAAGGGTGTGGGCGATGCGGTCATAACGGACCTGAAACTGGTCGAGGCCGCAACCCACCGCATGGCGCGGGGCCGCGTGATGCAGCGACACGTCGTGTCCAGCTGGGATGCACTGCTGGACTATTGCCATACGGTCATGTCGCACCGCGATACCGAACAATTCCGCATCCTGTTTCTGGACACCCGCAACACGCTGATCGCGGACGAGGCACAGGCCAGCGGCACCATCGACCATGTCCCCGTTTACCCGCGCGAGGTCGTGAAACGCGCGCTGGAACTGAACGCGGCATCGCTGATCCTTGTGCATAACCACCCCTCGGGCGACCCGACCCCATCCGACGCCGATATCGCCATGACACGCCAGATCGCCGCTGCTGCAGAAACCATGCGTATCACGGTGCATGATCATCTGATCATCGGGAAATCACGCGAATTGTCATTCCGCGCAGAGGGTCTTCTTTAGTCGCCGATCCAGACTTCGACCCGGCGATTCGCCTGCCGGCCGCGGGCGGTGTCGTCGCAGCCGATGGGCAGCGCTTCTCCAAAGGCTGCCGTGTCGATCTGTACGGTTTCGGGCAGATCATCACCCAGCACATCCAGCAGGCGGTCACGGACACGCGCCGCACGTTCCGCAGAGAGGTCCAGATTGGCCAGCGCCGGTCCCTCGCCATCACTGAAACCGATCAGCAGAAGGTCACGCCCATCATACAGTCCCGCTCGGATGTCATGGGCCAGCGTCAACAGGTTTGCGTTCGAGACAGGATCCAGCGTCGCGGTCCCGACATCAAAGCGGAATGTCAGCGACGACCGCGCGCGGGCATGCATCAATTGCACCATGCGCTGCAATTCGGTCAGGGGCGTATCCACGCCTGCAATCGTGATCGCATGGGCAAGCCGCCCGCCCTGCCCATCCAGCGGAATGGGCACCACCCCCAGATCCACAAGACCCGCGCGGCGAATGATCAGATGCGCCTCGGGGCTGCGCAGGTAGCGCAGAAAATCGAGGACGATCTGCGGCTGGCGCTGCTGGGCCAAGGTCAGGAACAGCGGGGTGGTCAGCGGATAATCCTGTGTCTTGATGCTGCTGATACGCGGCGCACTGACCAGACCGCAGGTATCGACCAGACTGACAGCCTGGGCCACACCGGTTGCCGACAGGGCCGTGACACCCAGCGCCCCGACATCCTCTGCCACGGCGGCACTCAGGGCGGCAGCGTCGCCATGACGGGTCAGGGATGCCGCATCCCCAGGCAGACTGGCAAGAAACGCATCCGCTTGCCCGTCAAGTTCGGGCCCCAGATGCAACGACAGCGGCGTGCCATCGGGCCAAGCCGTCACGTCACCGGTAAAGGCTGCATCCAGCAGGCCGGGGTCGATCCTGCGTTGCGGGTTGAGCGGGGATACGATGGGCACCAATGCATCAATCCCGAGGATGAACGCATGGCCCAACCCCCGCAGATCCGGGAGGCCCACGTCGGCTGCCCGCTGGTTTTCAACATCGAGGATTTCCCGAAACGACAGCGCGGCATCGGCCCGAAATGTCACCAGATCGGCAAAGGCCTCGGCGGCATTCGACGGCAGGACCGGCACGTCCAGCACGGGGGCATTCCGGGCATCCAGCAGCATTATGCCGGTCATCCTGTCGTCCGACACGATCTGCTGCGCCGTCAGGCCAGCCTGTCGGGCGAATCCGTCCAGCAGCGCCGGGAACAGGATTTCGGTCGCGCGGGCCTCGCCAGAAATGCGCAGCCGCGGCACATATTGGGCCGGGTCGGGACAGGCGGCACCGCTGCATTGCACGGTGCCGAAATCGACCGTCAGCGGACCGTAATCCGATTCGATGCGCAGGTATTGCCCGTCATAGCTGACAATCCGCCCCGTCACGCTTAGCCCGCCCTGCGCCGAGGTAATCGTCACCTCTTGGGCAGCGACCGGGGACAGACACGCGAAAAGTGCGACAACCAAAGCTGCCGCACTTTTCAAGATGGATCGGGACCTGTTGCGTGCATTCATCGTGCCGCGAGTGTCAGGTCCTCGAACATATTATTCAACACCAGAAATTCACCAACGGCATCGCAATCGGGCATCGACATCACCAGATCGGTCGCATCCGTGGGCTTGCCCGGAACGACCTGCAGGCTTTGGGCCGCAACCTGGCGACCGCAATTGCCAGCCGTCACTTCTGCCTCGACGCTGAGTGCGACATTGCCATCACGGGCGTTGGACCCGCTTGGGAACGTATAGACCTCGGCCATGAAACCGTCGCTGATCGCCGGATCACCCAGCGGCGTCAGGACACCGCCCGTTCCGAATTCCGCAGCAGCCAGATCGCCGGTTGCGCCGTTCCAGATATGGCCGTCCTCGAAATAGGACGCACCGAATTCAAGGGCGTGCAATTCAATGTCCTCTGCCCCCTGCCATTGCAACACAGCACGATCGTATTGATCGATGTCGGACACGTCCGTGCTGGCAGCCGCCCCAAGACCCGTGCCGAAATCCGCCACGAACAACGCGTTGCGCGCCAGCGCCGGCACGGTCACAACCAATGCGCCGTCATCGTCGGTCAGGTTCTGAAACATCATGCCACGATGATGGATAGTGACAGCCTCGTTCGGGCGGCACGTGTCCGTCAATGTGATCTGCACCATCGCGATCGGCAGCACCTGCGCATCCATTTTGGGGCTACAATCAGCGATTTCGACCTTGATCACCTCTTCGGGCACAACGACCTCTTCGGGCGCGGATTCAACGACCAATTCCGGCTCCACGGATTCGATCCGCGGCAGCGGCATGGCCTCTGGTGTCTCCAGGACGGGCGCCGGTGGGGTCACGGCCGGCGGGTCAATCGCCACGACGGGTGCGGGGGCCGCCTTGGGCAGCAGGATCATGCCGGGGGCTGCGGTCGCTGTCCGCACAGGGGGCTGCACCATCACCTGCGGTGCGTCTTCGCCGCCAAGGCGCGACGCAAGTGCGTCACCGTATTGCATGACCGTACCAATGCCGAGTGCCGCGGAAAACGTCAGCCCGGCTGTGGCATATTTCTTCATCTTGGTCCGCATGTCCCACTCCTCGTCCAATGACTTGGGGCAGGTGTGACATTCCCCCGTGTCGTCAGCGGGACGGACTCGCGGAATTAAAGTGGCATGAATGGGGCGGCGCAGATGTCCGGATCAGCGCAGATCATAGCCAAAATAGGTGACCAACGGTTCATCTCGCGACAATATACCCGTGATCATGTCGATTTCGTCCTGCGACAACAGCGCCACCTGTTCGGCATTCATGTTCACGATGGGCTGCGGTTCGTAATCCTTGACCGACAGGTCGCCCGTGACGTCGATGCCCATGTCCGCCAGACCAAGCGCCGACACGAGCCTGGACGGATCCGCGCAAAACGCCTCATAGTTCAGCATCGGTACACCGTGATTTTCAACGATATCGCGCAGGAACCTGCTGCGATACAGCCAGAACTCGGCCAGATGGGCCAATGCCTCCTGACGGGTCACGTTTGCGTAAATCAGCTTGCGGTAGCGTTTGATCTGGGACCCGATGTTGGCGTAAGGATCGCGATTGTTGACCAAGGCCCTGCGTTCAGGAAACAGCGCGAACATGGTTTCCGGCCGCACAAGGTTGGGCGGGCTTTTTTCCACGAACCAGGCAATGTCTGGATTCTCGCGCAATTGCTGTTCCGCGACCTTGTTCAGCGTGCCTGCGATGGAATCGGGCACGATCAACGACTGAGGCCACCACAGGTTGTTGTTCAGCGTCCCGGGCACAAGGCGATTTGCCTCGCTGTGTTTGATTTCATAGGTCGAAATGCGCGACGATGTCTGAAGCAGCTTGGCAATGGCAGTGGACCCCGAATTCGGCGGGGTAAAGATCAGGATCGTCGGAAACCGCACCGGACCGGGTGCGCGGTTGGGCCAGACCTCGTCAGGGTCAGGCCGGCGTTCCACGCGCCGAAACCCGAAATGGCGCATCGTCTTGCCTGCCAGTTTTCGCAACATGCAAGTTGCCCCCCATCCCGCCATGCCGGGTCACGCCCGCGGGCAAGACCCGGACAAGTTTTCCTGATGCCGCGTCAGACCTGACCGTGACAATGCTTGAACTTTTTGCCGGACCCGCAAGGGCAGGCATCGTTCCGACCCGGGTTGCCCCAGGTCTTGGGGTCGTCCTCGACGAAACCGGCGCGCGCCGAGGCATCGCCCGGCGTCTGGGCCGAGGTCGCCCGTTCAACGCTGGCATCTGCCCGCGCTGCGGCCTGCGCCTTCATCTGGGCGATCAACTGCTGCTGCTGTTCGGGCGACATGGGACGGATCTGAGACAGTTTTTCGGTCACATCGATCCGCAGACCGTCCAGCAGACGTTCGAACAGCTGGAAACCTTCGGTCTTGTATTCGTTCAGCGGATCACGCTGGGCATAGCCACGGAAACCGACCACTGACCGCAGGTGTTCCAACGTCACCAGATGTTCACGCCATTTGGTGTCGATGGTTTGCAGCAGGATCTGCTTTTCCACGCTGCGCATGGTGTCCGCGCCAAAGGACGCCTCTTTTTCGGCCATGGCGTCGTCGCTGGCTTTTTCCAGACGCTCGCGCATGTCGGCATTATCGACGCCTTCTTCTTCACCCCATGCGATGACGGGGGCGTTGACACCCAGAACGCGGGTGACCTCGGCGCTCAGCCCCTCGGTATCCCATTGGTCGGCATAGGATTTTGGCGGCATGAAGTCATCGACCATATCCTCGATCACCTGATGACGCATGTCAGCGGTGATTTCGGACAGATCCTGCGCTTCCATGATCTCGCGGCGCTGGCCAAAGATGACCTTGCGCTGTTCGTTCATCACGTCGTCGTATTTCAGCAATTGCTTGCGGATATCAAAGTTGCGGCCCTCGACCTTGGCCTGGGCACGTTCCAGCGACTTGTTCACCCAAGGGTGCACGATCGCCTCGCCCTCTTTCATGCCCAGCGTGGACAGCACCTTTTCCAGACGCTCGGACCCGAAAATCCGCATCAGGTCATCCTCGAGCGAGAGGAAAAACACCGACCGGCCCGGGTCGCCCTGACGGCCTGAACGTCCGCGCAGCTGGTTGTCGATCCGGCGGCTCTCGTGGCGTTCGGTTGCCAGCACGAACAGACCGCCAGCCTCGAGCACGCGGGCTTTCTCGTCGGCGTGCTCGGCCTCGATCTGCTGACGCAGGGCATCGACATCGGCATCCGGATTTTCGGCCAGTGCCTCTTGAACCTTCATTTCGACGTTGCCGCCCAGCTGAATGTCGGTGCCGCGACCGGCCATGTTGGTGGCGATGGTCACTGCCCCGATCTTGCCGGCATCGGCGATGATCTGCGCCTCTTGTTCATGCTGGCGGGCGTTCAGCACGTTGTGCGTGATGCCTTCCTTGGTCAGCAGTTGCGACAGGAATTCGGATTTTTCGATAGACGTGGTGCCCACGAGGACCGGCTGGCCCTTGGCGTGTGCGGTCTTGATTTCCTCGACCACGCCGTTGAATTTCTCGACGGCGGTCCGGTAGACCTGATCGTTTTCGTCCTGCCGCGCGATGGGCTTGTTTGTCGGCACCTCGACCACGCCAAGGCGGTAAATCTCGCGGAATTCGTCGGCCTCGGTCAGCGCGGTGCCGGTCATGCCCGCCAGTTTGTTGTACAGGCGGAAATAGTTCTGGAACGTGACGGATGCGAGGGTCACGTTTTCAGGGCGGATCTGGACGCCTTCCTTGGCCTCGATGGCCTGATGCAGACCGTCGGACAGGCGGCGGCCCGTCATCATCCGGCCGGTGAATTCGTCGATCAGCACGACGTCATCGCCGCGCACGATGTAATCCTTGTCCTTGGTGAACAGCTTGTGCGCACGCAGGGCCTGGTTGACGTGATGCACCAGTGACGCGCTCTCGGGATCATAAAGCGACTGACCCTCTGGCAGCTGACCCGCACGCGACAGCGCATCCTCGAGGAAATCGTTGCCTTCGTCGGTATAGGTCACCTGACGGGTCTTTTCGTCCAGCGTGAAATGGTCGTCCTGAATGCCCGGCACGATCTTGTCGATTTCGCGGTACATCTCGGACCGATCCTGCGCGGGGCCGGAAATGATCAGGGGCGTGCGCGCCTCGTCGATCAGGATGCTGTCGACCTCGTCCACGATCGCAAAGTTATGCGGCCGCTGATACATTTGCGACAGTTCGGATTTCATATTGTCGCGCAGGTAATCGAACCCCAGTTCGTTGTTCGTGGCATAGGTCACGTCGCACTGATAGGCGTGTTTCTTTTCCTCGTCGGGCTGCTGCGGGACCACGACGCCGGTGGTCATCCCAAGGGCCGCATAGACCTTGGACATCCATTCGGCGTCGCGCCGTGCGAGGTAGTCGTTCACGGTGACGATATGCACACCCTCGCCCGACAGCGCGTTCAGATAGGCCGGGAATGTCGCGACCAGCGTCTTGCCCTCGCCGGTTTTCATTTCCGCGATATTGCCCTGATGCAGGAAAATGCCGCCCATCAACTGGGTATCGAAGGCCCGCAGACCCAGCGCACGGCGCGCGGCCTCGCGGCAGTTGGCGAATGCCTCTGGCAGTAGCGCATCCAGGCTTTCGCCACCCTTGGCGCGATCCTGAAGGCTCCGGGTGCGGTCGATGATTTCGGCGTCGGTCAGGGCGCTGAATTCTGGTTCAAGCGCGTTGATCTGTGCGATCAGCGGGCGGACGGATTTGACCTTGCGATCATTGGCGGTCCCAAAGACCTTTTTGGTGATGGTTCCAAGACCCAGCATAATCTCTCCGCGGGCGAATGGCGCCCATGTGATCCGAATGACAGAGGAGGTTGCTTGTAGGCTATCGCCTGCGCCCCTAAACAGGGCCGAGACCAGCCCCCTCAAGGCTTGCAGCCGATGTAAGGGGCCGACCCAATACTGTCAACGTGCGCTCGTTTTGGCGCAATGATGAAAGGACACGACCCCATGAACAGACTGACCGCCCTGATGGGCGCAGCCGTCATCGCAGGCAGCGCACAGACCGCCGCCGCACAGGATGCATCCACCGTCGTCGCCACCGTCGGTGAGACCAAAATCACGCTGGGTGAAATGATCATCGCCCGCGCACAATTGCCCGCGCAATACGACCAGTTTCCTGCCGATGTCCTGTTCGAAGGCATCGTTGACCAGCTGGTGCAGCAGGAACTGCTGGCCGCATCGCTGACCGATGTGCCGTCCCGTGTCGCCCTGTCGCTGGCGAACGAAGAACGGTCCCTCAAGGCCGGTGAAGTCATCAACGCGCTGACCGGTGAGGCCGTCACCGAAGAGGCCGTTCAGGCCCGCTATGACGAAATTATTGCCGAATTCGAGGCGAACCCCGCCACCGAATACAACGCAAGCCACCTGCTGGTCGAAACCGAGGAAGAGGCGCAGGCCGCCGCCGAACGCGCAGCGGACGAGGATTTCGCCGCACTGGCGATGGAACTGTCCACCGGTCCGTCCGGCCCCAATGGCGGCGAATTGGGCTGGTTCGGCACCGGCGCCATGGTCCCCGAATTCGAGGCCGCCGTGGTCGACATGGAGGTCGGCGCGGTGTCCGCACCGGTGCAGACCCAGTTTGGCTGGCATGTGATCAAACTGAACGACACCCGCCCCGTGGCGGCCCCTGACCTCGAAGAGGTGCGCAGCGAAATCAGCAGCGCCATTCAGGAAGAGGCGATCACGGCACGTATCGCGGAACTGCGCGATGCGACCGCCATCACTCTGCCGGAAGCAGGCGAGATCGACGCAGAACTGCTGAACAACCTCGAACTGCTGGAACCCTGAAACATGGCTCTGTCCCCGCTTGCACCCGCTGCATTTCCTGACCTGCCCGTCATCGACGGCGTAACCTTTGCGGCGGGTGCCGCGGGGGTCAAATACCAGAACCGCACTGACGTGATGCTGGCGCTGCTGGCTCCCGGCAGCACCATCGCAGGCGTCTTTACCCGGTCGGCCACGCGGTCGGCCAACGTGCTGGACTGCCAGGCCAAGATGGGCAGCGATGCGCAGGCGGGGGCTGCCATTATCGTGAATTCCGGAAACTCCAACGCCTTTACCGGTAAGGCTGGCGATGGGTCAGTCCAGCGCATCTGCGAGGGCGTCGCAGTGCGGGCTCATTTGCCCGCCAATCGGGTCTATACATCGTCCACTGGGGTCATCGGGGAACCTCTGCCGGACGACCGGATCACCGCCAAACTGGACGACCTGATGGCAGCCCAGTCACCCGACGGGATCGCCGAAGCCGCCCGCGCCATCATGACGACCGACACGTTCCCCAAGGGGTCGGCACAGACCGTCACCATCGACGGCACGCCCGTGCAGATCGCCGGTATTGCCAAGGGGTCTGGCATGATCGCGCCCGACATGGCGACCATGCTGGTCTATATCTTTACCGATGCGCAGATCGGCCACGGCGCGCTGCAATCCTTGCTGTCGCGTCTGACGGACCGGACATTCAACAACATCACCGTCGACAGCGACACATCCACATCGGACACGCTGCTGATGGGGGCCACCGGCACATCCGGCGTGGACGTGACCGACAATGCCGCCTTCGCGGACGCGCTGCACGCCGTGATGCTGGACCTGTCGCATCAGGTCGTGCGCGACGGCGAGGGTGCGACGAAATTCGTGACCGTGAACGTCACGGGGGCCGCCAATGACACCGATGCGCGTCTGGTGGCCATGGCGACCGCCAACAGCCCACTGGTCAAAACCGCCATCGCCGGAGAGGACCCGAACTGGGGCCGCATCGTCATGGCCGTCGGCAAGTCCGGCGCACAGGCCGACCGGGACCGGCTGACCATTCGCTTGGGCGATCTGGTGCTGGCACGCGATGGCTGGCGCGCGCCCGAATATTCCGAGGACGCCTGCGCCGCTTACATGAAAGGCCAGAACATCGACATCAACGTGGACCTCGGGCTGGGCGATGGAACCTGCACTGTCTGGACCTGCGATCTGACCCATGAATACATCCGCATCAACGCGGATTACCGGTCATGAAAACTGTCCTGGTGTCCGCCGTCGCCCTCATCGACGTCGAGGGCCGCATCCTGCTGGCCCAAAGGCCACCCGGCAAATCGCTGGCGGGCCTGTGGGAATTTCCCGGCGGCAAGGTCGAACCCGGCGAAACCCCCGAGGCTGCGCTGGTCCGCGAACTGCAAGAAGAGCTGGGGATCGACACCTGGGCCTCCTGCCTCGCACCGCTGACCTTTGCCAGCCACAGTTACGATGATTTCCATCTGCTGATGCCGCTGTTTGCCTGTCGCAAATGGAACGGCACACCGCAGGGACGCGAGGGGCAGGTCCTGAAATGGGCCCGCGCATCAGAACTGCGGGATTACCCGATGCCACCCGCCGACATCCCGCTGATCCCCATTCTGCGCGACTGGCTCTAGGCGCCTGGCTGTTACGCGCTGCGGTGCCAGTGCTGTATCATCTTGCCAAAAATACTCAAAAAAAGAGGCCCGCCAGCATCGCTGACGGGCCTTTTTCATGACTGCGCGGCGTTTGCAGACCTTTACAGGTTCCGCTCGACCGATTCGCGCTCAAAGATTTCGATGACGTCACCGTCACGGATATCCTCGTAGTTCTCGAACGCCATGCCGCATTCCTGACCGGACTGCACTTCGGCCACTTCGTCCTTGAAACGCTTGAGCGTTTTCAACGTGCCCTCGTGGATCACGACGTTGTCGCGCAGCAGGCGAACGCCTGCGGACCGGCGCGCGACACCTTCGGTGACGATACAGCCTGCAACCTTGCCCACGCCCGTGACCTTGAACACCTCTTTGATGTTCGCATAGCCGATGAACTTTTCGCGGATCTCGTCGCCCAGCAGGCCGCTGGCGGCGGATTTCACGTCATCCACCAGATCGTAGATCACCGAATAATAACGGATCTCGACGCCCTTCTGGTTGGCCGAATTCCGCGCGGTCGCATTTGCACGCACGTTAAAGCCAAAGACAGGTGCGCCAGATGCCTCGGCAAGGCCGATGTCGGTTTCCGTGATCGCACCCACACCGGAATGCAGGACGCGCACGCGCACCTCGTCGTTGCCGATCTTTTCCATCGCCTGAACGATGGCTTCGGCGGACCCCTGCACGTCTGCTTTGACCACAATCGGCAGTTCACTGACGTTTTCGTTGGCCTTGGCGTTGGCCATCAGCTGTTCCAGCGTCGTGGCCGCACCCAATGCAGCACGTTTGTCCTTGGCGACCTGTGCGCGGTAATCGGCGATTTCACGCGCCTGCGCCTCGGTTGCGGTCACGTTCAGAACGTCACCTGCCTCGGGCGTGCCGTTCAGGCCCAAAACCTCGACAGGAACCGACGGACCGGCCTCTTTGACGCGGTCGCCCTTGTCGTCGATCAACGCGCGGACCTTGCCCCACTGTTCGCCGACAACAAAGATGTCACCCTGCTTCAGCGTGCCGTTCTGCACCAGAACGGTCGCGACGGGACCACGGCCCACGTCCAGCTGTGCCTCGATCACGGCACCCATGGCAGCGCGGTCGGGGTTGGCCTTGAGTTCCAGGATTTCGGCCTGCAACGCGATGGCGTCCAGCAGGTTGTCCAGGCCCTGACCCGTCTGGGCCGAAACCTCGACGTCCTGCACGTCACCGGACATCGCCTCGACGATGACCTCGTGTTGCAGCAGATCCGTGCGGACCTTGTTGGCGTCGGCCGACGGTTTGTCCATCTTGTTGATCGCAACGATCATCGGGACCTTGGCGGCCTTGGCGTGGTTGATCGCCTCGATCGTCTGCGGCATCACCGCATCATCAGCGGCAACGACAAGGACCACGATATCCGTGACCTGCGCACCGCGCGACCGCATCGACGTGAACGCCGCGTGGCCGGGCGTATCCAGGAACGACAGCGTCTGACCGGATTTGGTCACGACCTGATAGGCACCGATGTGCTGCGTGATGCCACCTGCCTCGCCTGCGACGACGCGGGCGTTGCGGATCGCGTCCAGCAGCGAGGTTTTGCCGTGGTCGACGTGGCCCATGATCGTGATGATCGGCGCACGCGGTTTCAGGTCAGCGGGTTTGTCCTCTGACTGTTCGATCACCTGTTCGACGTCGGCATCGGACACGCGCACAACGCGGTGGCCAAATTCCTCGATGATCAATTCAGCGGTATCGGCGTCGATGGTCTGGGTCTGTGTGACCATCATGCCCATCTGCATCAGCGATTTCACGACGTCGGACACGCGTTCCGCCATGCGGTTCGCCAGTTCGCCCACCGTGATTGCCTCTGGCAGCTGGACGTCGCGCACGACCTTTTCACGCTCGACCTGACCGCCCATCGCCTTTTGACGATTGCGTTCCTGCTTGCGCTTCATGGCGGCCATGGATTTCGGACGACCGCCGGCACCGCCGCGCAATGCGTCGTTGACCGTCAGTTTTCCGGACCGGCGACCATCGTCGCTGCGGCCGGGTTTGCTGTCGCGCGGTTTCACATCGCGGTCGCGGTCGGTCTTGCGCGGTGCGGCAGAGGGGCGCGACACGGCGGTTTCGCCGGGTGCTGCGGCAGCCATGTCGGGGGATGCGGCAGGCGCAGGCGCGTTTTTCGCGGCCTCTTCCTTGCGGCGCTTTTCCTCTTCTTCGGCGGCTTTTGCTTTGGCGCGTTCCTCGCGTTCGCGGTCCTCGGCCTCTTTTGCCTCGATCTCGGCGCGACGACGCTCACGCTCTTCGGCGCGGGCCTTTTCCTCGGCGGCACGTTTTGCCGCGTCCTCGGCCTCGCGGGCCTTGGACATCGCGAGCGCCTTCATCCGGCGCTCCAGCTCTGCATCGGAAATGCCTGCGGGCCGCTTGGACGGATCGCCGCCCAGCCGGTTCGCTGTTCCGGTTGCCGTGGGTTTCGCTGCACCGGGTTTCGGCACAACCACGCGCTTGCGCTTGGTTTCCACAACGACGTTCTTGGTCCGTCCATGCGAAAAGCTTTGCTTTACGTTGCTGGGGCGGGACCCGCCAAGGCCGAGTGGTTTCTTGCCGTCAGTATCGCTCATCTAGCTATATATCCTTCCCGACAGCCGGATCGCTGTCGTCAATCTCGCGCAGGCCGCGCAGTCTTGCGGCCTCCATTACAACACGGTCGCTAATTCCGCCAGTCGCGAGCGCACCATGTATCACACTTTGCCGTCCGAATGCCAAACCCAGTTCGGCGCCCGTCAGGCAGTTAAAATAGCGGGCCCCTTCCGGGGTCCAGAGTTTCGCCTTGCCGCGGTCAGACCCATCGGCGGCCTGCAACAGCACGCGGACACGCACGCCACCCGCCAGCCAGCCCTTGACCTTTTCAAAGCCACAGATCGCCAGACCGGCCTTGCGGGCCATCGCGATGAGGTCAATCACACGCCGCGTCATCTGGCGTTCAACCTCGTCCGCCAGATCGTCAGGCACTGTCACGGCCTGTTTCGCGGATCGGCTGAACTGACCCTTTTTCGCGGCATCCAACGCGTTACGGGTGGATGACACATACATGCCCCGTCCCGGCAGTTTTTCCAGTACATCGGGCACAACAAGGTTGTCTGGCCCGACGACGAACCGAACCAGACCCGATTTCGGGGCCGTCTCGCCGGTGACGATGCACCGCCGTTCGGGGCCATCATCCCGGTTCTTTTTCAATCCGCCGCGCGCCATCGCGATGTCAGAGGCCTCAGGCCTCTGCCTCCTGTTCCATATCGGCATCGTCCTCGTCGGATACAAGGTCATCGGGATCGACCCAACCCAGCATCACGCGGGCCGTCATGATCATGTTCTGCGCTTCTTCGAGGCTGATGTCGAATTTCTCCAGCGCGCCTTCGTCCTTGTGACGCTCGCCGTTGACGATGGTCCAGCCACCGGCCAGTTCCCAGTCGGCACAGGTGGCAAAATCCTCGAGCGTTTTCACGTCGTCCTCGGCCAATGCCTCGACCATTTGCGGGGTCAGACCGTCGAATTCGATCAGGCTGTCCTCTGCACCCAACGCGCGGGCGCGATCCAGCGCCTTGGCGTTCTGCGCCTCTAGGTAGTCGCGGGCGCGGGCCTGCAATTCGCCGGCGGTGTCGTCGTCGACGCCCTCGATGACCAGCAGTTCCTCTGCATCGACATAGGCGACTTCTTCGAGGTTGGTGAAACCTTCGGACACCAGCAGCTGCGCAAAGAATTCGTCCAGATCCAGCGTGTCCATGAACAGCTTGGTGCGGACTTCGAATTCGGCCTGACGGCGCTTGGATTCTTCTTCTTCGGTCAGGATGTCGATATCCAGACCGGTCAGCATCGACGCAAGACGCACGTTCTGACCGCGACGACCGATGGCCAGGCTCAGCTGTTCATCGGGCACGACCACTTCGATCTTGCCGGCTTCTTCGTCCAGAACCACCTTGCTGACCTCGGCGGGCTGCAATGCGTTCACCAGAAAGGTCGGCATGTCCTCGTTCCAGGGGATGATGTCGATCTTCTCACCCTGAAGTTCGTTGACGACGGCCTGCACGCGGCTGCCGCGCATACCCACGCAGGCACCCACGGGGTCGATGCCGCTGTCATAGGAAATGACAGCAATCTTGGCGCGGGAGCCGGGGTCGCGGGCGACGGCCTTGATCTCAATGATGCCTTCGTAGATTTCGGGCACTTCCATCTTGAACAGTTCGGCCATGAATTCCGGCGCGGTCCGCGACAGGAAGATCTGCGGCCCGCGCTGTTCGCGGCGCACGTCCTTGATGTAGCAGCGGATGCGGTCGTTGGGGCGGTATGCCTCGCGGCCGATCTTTTCGTTGCGGCGCAGGATCGCCTCGCCAGAGCCTACGTCCACGATGACGTTGCCGTATTCCTCGCGCTTGACCATCGCGTTGATGATCGTGCCGGCGCGGTCCTTGAATTCTTCGTATTGCTTGTCGCGCTCTGCTTCGCGGACCTTTTGCAGGATCACCTGCTTGGCGGATTGTGCAGCGATCCGGCCCAGTTCGACCGGGGGAACCTGTTCGACCAGCGTGTCGCCGACCTTGGCGTCCTCGATATAGCCCTTGGCGGTTTCGACCGTGAACTGGGACTGATAGTTTTCGTATTCCTCGTCCGCCACGACCGTACGCACACGGGTGAACGTCGCACGACCGGTCTTGCGGTCGATGCTGACGCGGATGTCCATTTCAGCGCCATAACGCGACTTGGCCGCACGTGCGAGCGACTCTTCCATCGCCTCGACCACCAGACCGGGGTCGATGTTTTTCTCGCGTGCCACGGCCTCTGCGGTTTGCAAAAGCTCTAGCTGGTTGGCGGATGTAATGGCCATCAGTTCATCTCCTTGCGCGAACTCGGTCGCTTTTTCGATCTCTTGTCGGGGGCGACGTTGTCGTCGCTGTCAATAATGGTCTGGACTTCGTCGAATTGGGTCTCGTCGATCAGGCCGCCATCCTTGCGACCCTTGAGAGCCTCGCGGATCAGGTCGTCGGTCAGGACCAGTTTCGCATCCGACAGCCATTCAAATTTCAGGCCGATGGTGCCTTCTTCGATCTCGATCAGCACTTCGTCGCCCTCGACGCCGGCCAATTCGCCCTTGAACCTACGACGACCGTCGATCAGCTCGTCGGTTTCGATCTTGGCCTCGAACCCCTGCCATTGTTCGAAATCCTTGAGACGGGTCAGGGGCCGGTCGATGCCGGGGCTGCTGACCTCCAGCGTATAGGCGTCCAGAATCGGGTCCTCGACATCCATGACGGCGCTGACGGCGGTGCTGATCTTGCCGCAGTCGTCGACTTCGATGGTGCCGTCAGGTTTCTGCGCCATGATCTGGAGCGTCGTTTCCTTGCCGGACATCAGACGGATGCGCACGATTTCATAACCCAGGTCCTCGACCACGGGGGTAATGATCTCTGCAATCCGACGGTCGATGGCCGCCTTGGCGATGAGGTCGTTCATGGATTCCTCCAAGCACAAAAAAACGGGCGCGCGGCCCGTTCGAAATTCCGGTTGGGCGCTGGGGGTGGAGGCCAGCACGCCGCTGTTGAGCATCACATAGAGCAACCTCAGACAAACTGCAAGTGATGCCGATCAGCGCCCCCGTGGCTGGATGTCAGGCCATCCACCAGCGTTCGGCCATGCGCGCGTCGTCCATCGGTCGCTGGTGCCCCAGTTGCGCTGGCGTGCCGATCCGCGTCGATACGGCCTGAAGCGTTGTGGCAAAGGCCGGGATGATCGCGCGGCCCTGATCACGCAGCAGCATCTGCGCCTCGGCATAGATTGCATCGCGCCGGTCGGCGTCCATCGTGGACCGCCCCTGCCGGAGCAAGTCCCGGAACCGTTCCGATCCCTCGATCCCGTCGGTCGCCTGACCATAGGCCGCCAGCAACATCCAGTCGGCGGTTGCCCGCCCGGCGGATCCGATCGCCGCACAGGTCAGAACCCCGCGGCCCGACGCATCGCGCAAGCTGATCCGGGGGCCGGTCGCGCCCCATGATCCCGTGATCCGCGCGGCCCCGAATCCCGCCTGTGCCAGATGGTAGCCTGCGCGCTCGGGGTCGCAGGCTTGGGTGTGGCTAGCTTGAAAATGGGGGTTTGCCGGACCAATCGGGCTGTCTGCCGCGACCTGACCATAACCCGCCAAGAGGTCATCGACCCAGGCCTGCCGGTCTATCCCATGACGCAAGGCCGCCCGCAGATGATGCGCTGCCGGGCCATGCGACACGTGAAACGCATCGTGCTGGTTGCCCGACACCTGTTGTAGCGACAGTCGCGGATGTGCCGCGATTGTCGCCACATCCGACGGGGCAACCCGGTTGATCGCATCCACACGCCCCGCCACCAGCCCCAAGAGCCGGGCTGCGGGATCATTCATCGCGACATAGTCGATCCGGTCGAACCAGCCCGCAGTTTCGCCCTTGTAATGATCGTCAACGCGCACCGCCGTCATGCGCCGACCGGGCTGAAACGACGTGACCCGGTACAGGCCGGTGCCGATCCCGTCGCGCATCGCCGCATCGATCTGGCCTGCCGGATAGATCAACAGGTGGTGATCCGACAGCAAGTAGGGGAAATCCGCATTCGGCGCAGTCAGTTTCAACGTGACCTGATATGGGCCGGACGCGCGCATATCGTCGATCAAACGCACGATTGCACCCGCACCAAAGGCGCGGTCGTCGTCGCGGTGCAGGTTCAAAGAGGCGATCACATCCGCAGGGCCAAAATCCGCACCATTGTGAAAACGCACGCCACGGCGCAGGTTAAAGACCCAGGTCTGGCCATCCGTGCTGTCCCAGCTTTCGGCCAATTCACCCTTGAGGCTGCCATCAGCGGCGATTTCCGTCAGACAATCGAACACTGCGCCCTGACCCGCCGCAATCATGAACAGATCGCTGTGACCGCGCGCATCCCAGCTGTCGGACGGATGCGCCCCGCCCAGACCCGCGACCAGGGTGCCACCGCGCGACTGCGCCCGCAAAGGCAGCCCCGTCAGTCCCAGCACACCGGCAGCCACCGCGCCCTGCAACAGGCGGCGGCGGTTGGGAATACTGGTCGGTGCGCGTCGGTCTGCCATGGCCTGCCTGTGCTGTGAATATCTGGCAGGTTCGGCCGCAATGGCCGTCCTGTCAAACCCTATAGGCCCAAGGACGCGCGCTGGGCGGCAAAACGGTCCATCGCGCGCACCAGCTCTGCGCTGATCCCCGGTTCCGACAGCGCGTGACCCGCGCGCCCGACCAGTTTCAGCGTCGACATCGGCCAGGCCTGCGACAGCCTGTAGGCCGAAATCGGCGGACAAATCATGTCATAGCGCCCCTGGACGATGACACCGGGGATCTGCGCCAGACGGTCCATGCGGTTCAGGATCGCCGTGTCGTGGTCAAGCCAGCCCTGATTCTGAAAGTAATGGTTTTCCAGTCGCGAAAACGCGCGGGCATAATCGGCGGGGGATTCGCCTGTCACACCGTCGCTGTCTATCGCTGCCAGCGCATTTTCCCAGGCCGCCCAGGCACGGGCGTATTTGATTTCCTGCATCATGTCGCCGGAAAAAAGGCGTTTATGGTAGGCCGCAATCAGGTCGCCGTGTTCATCCTCGGGGATCAGCTTGGTAAAGCGGTCCCACAGATCGGGCCAGAACCGGCCCGCACCACCGCCATAGAACCAATCCAGTTCCAGCTGCGTCATCAGGAACACGCCCCGGATCGCGAGGGCCGCGGCACGGTCGGGATGCGTTTGGGCATAGATCAGCGAAAGTGTCGCACCCCAGCTGCCACCAAACACGATCCACCGGTCGATCTTCAGCGTTTCGCGAATCAGTTCGATGTCGCGGACCAGATGCCAAGTCGTGTTGTTGCTGACTGCGGCATGGGGCCTTGATCGCCCGCATCCGCGCTGGTCGAACAGAATGACCCGGTAGTGTTCGGGATTGAAATAGCGGCGCATCGCGGGGCTGCATCCACCGCCCGGACCACCATGCAGGACAACCACGGGAATGCCCGCAGGGTTTCCGCATTGTTCGACGTAGACCGTATGGCCATCACCAACGTCCAGCGTCCGCTGATCAAACGGATCAATCGGCGGGTAGAGATAGGCGGATGCGCTCTTTTGTTTCAGGCTTCTGTCCATGACAGTGGCATATAGTGCGCTACAATCTAAATCCACGCCCAACCCACTTTGAGGACGCGATGAATACCAATACGATTGATGACGGCGAAATCGCCAAGTTCGAGGCGATGGCCGCCGAATGGTGGGACGAGACCGGCAAGTTCAAACCGCTGCACATGATGAACCCGGTCCGACTGGACTATATCACGATGCAGGTGGCCGCGCATTACAACCGCGACCTGTCGGCCGACCGGCCCTTTGCCGGGCTGCGCATCCTCGATATTGGTTGCGGTGGCGGTCTGTTGTGCGAACCGATGGCGAGACTGGGGGCCGATATCGTGGGCGTTGATGCGGCCCCCCGGAACATTCCCGTCGCACGGGTTCATGCCGATCAATCCGGGCTGGATATCGACTACCGTGTGGGCACCGCCGAGGCGCTGGCCGCCGCGGGCGAACAGTTCGATGTCGTCCTGAACATGGAGGTGGTCGAACATGTGTCCGATCCCCAAGGCTATCTGGACGCTTGCCACGATCTGCTGAAACCCGGCGCGATCCACCTGTGTTCGACCATCAACCGCAACGCCAAATCATTCGCCATGGCCATCGTCGGCGCCGAATGGGTGATGCGCTGGCTTCCCAAGGGGACGCATGAATGGTCGAAATTCATCACTCCGGACGAGTTGTTCGCCATGATGACCAAGGCCGGAATGGAACCGGTTGACCGCACGGGTTACGTGTTCAACCCACTCAGCTTTACATGGTCGATGTCGCCCAAGGATCTGTCGGTGAACTATGTCACCGCGGCGATCAGGCCTGACCGCTAGGATACTGCGCAGGACTTCAGGTCTGATCCGACAATTTGACCCGCAGTTCGCGCAACAGCGGCAGGGCGGCGCGGACCTTGTCTTCGCCGACCTTGCCGGCGACATCCGCAACCAGCGGCGTGATCGCCGCGATGGCCGCATCACGGGCGGCACGACCCGCGGGGCTGATCGACACCATCTTCTTGCGGGCGTCATCCCAATCGGGGCGGATATGGATGTAGCCTGCCCATTCCAGCTTGGTCAGCGTGTTGGTCATCGCGCCGCGCGTCAGATGAAATGTCTGCGCCAGTTGGGTGGGCGAGCGTTCTGCGTTGCTGTGGGCCAGATGGTTCAGCACACTGAAGTGCGACAGTTCCATCCCCTTGGGCAGCACACGGGCCAAGGCGTGGCGCACCAGTTGATCCACGGCCAGCAATTCGCTGAACAGGCTGACGGCAAGGTGCTGATTGGTATCGGTCAATGTGGCCCCGCGAATGGTCTGTCATGCGACAACGCCGGTATGCGCTGCCGGGCCTTTTCTACCTGCGACAGGTCAAGGTTCACAACCGTCACGCCGGGCGCGGTGCCCGCGTCGGCCAACACCTCTCCCCATGGGGTGATGGCCAGTGCGTGCCCCCAGGTCTGACGCGGCCGCCCCGCCTGTGCCGCATGTGTGCCGGTCTGGGCGGCGGCAAGGACGAAACACCCTGTTTCGATGGCACGCGCGCGCAGCAGCGTTTCCCAATGCGCCGCCCCCGTGACCGGGGAAAATGCCGACGGCACAAGCAGGATATCGGCACCCGCCTGCGCCAAGGCCCGATACAGATGCGCAAACCGCAGATCATAACAGATCGACAGGCCCAGCGTGGCCGCGTCCGCGCGCACCGTCACGGCCTGCGCCCCCGGGCGGTAACCTGCGGATTCACGATAACTTTCCGTGGCGCTGACGGTCACGTCGAACATGTGGATCTTGTCGTAATGGGCCGCGATGGCGCCATTTGGGTCGATCAGGAAACTGCGGTTGGCGAACCGTCCATCCGCGTCATCCGTTTTCAGAGCCAGCGACCCGATGGACAGCCAGATCCCCAGATCGGCCGCCTGCGCGCGCAGGGCCGTCAACGTGGGATCATCCTCCTGCCGGTGCAGAACACGCTGCTGCTGCGCCCGGTCCTGACTGACGCAGTTCGTCACCTCTGGCGTGCAGATCAGGGTGGCACCGGCTGCGGCAGCCTGCGCCACATAGGCCTGTGTTACGCCCAGATTGACATCCGGGTCGTCGCCACTGGTCAGTTGGACCAGCGCCGCCTTCATGCGGCCAAGAGGGCGTCCAGCTTACCCGCCTGTTCCAGCGCGTACAGATCATCGCAACCGCCCACATGCACCTCACCCACGAAAATCTGCGGCACGGTGCGGCCACCATTGGCGCGCTGCATCATCTCGGCGCGTTTTTCGGGCTGTTGTGCAAGCGAGATTTCCTGAAACGCCACCCCCTTGGAGGTCAGCAGGCGTTTGGCGGCGTGGCAGAAACCACAGGTCGGTGTGGTATATATTTCAACGGATGGCATGACGATCCCTCGGGTCCAGTGGGTTTCGCCTTATCTAGTCATCTTTGACCGCCCTCGCCAGTGTGAGGACATGCACCCGCTGTGCGCCAGCGCGCAATGCCGCGTCAGCCGCCGCTGCAAGCGTGGCACCCGTCGTCATCACGTCATCCACGATCAACACACAGCGACCCGCCATCGCCACCCCCCGGCGCGGATGGGGCTGGATGGCGCGGTCGAGGGCGGCAAACCGTGCGCTGCGGCCTGTTTCCACCATCTTGGGCGCAGGACGCGGACGCACCAGCGCATCAGGCAGATGTTCCAGCACCAGCTGCCGGGCCACCAGCGTCGACAACAGGTTCGCCTGATTATAGCGCCGCGCCAACAGGCGGGACCAATGCACGGGAACCGGCACGACCAGGGTGGCATCGTCAAAGAGCCCGGACGCCGCGCGCGTCATCCAGCGTGCGGCAGGCACGGCCAGATCGGTGCGGTCGCCGTGTTTCAGGCCCAGCACCATCCGCCGACCGATCCCGTCGTAGACCAACGCCGCGCGTCCCCGCGCCCAGGGACGCGCCAGGGTCATGCAATCGTCGCAATGCAGCACCGCAGCGCCCGCGTCGTCCCCCATCAGGGGCGCACCGCACAGATCGCAGGCCGTGCCTGTGATGAACCGCGTATCCCGCCAACACGGGCCGCACAGGCCGTTTTCCGCAGCCGTGGGCTGATCGCAGGCGACGCAACTGGCGGGATAGATGGCGCGGATCACGCTTTGCAACTTCATCGCTTGCCCCTACATGACGCGGATGCAGCCATTGACCGACCGCCCCGCCCTGATCCGCAATCGCGCACGCGCCACCGAAAATTTCCTGCGCGTCCGCGCCATCGACGATGTCGAGGAAAGACTGCAAGAGGTTAACAGGTCGTTTACGGATGTGGCGATCGTCACGCCGCGGCCAGACCTGTGGCAGACGCGCTGGGCAGACGCGCGAATTGTCGCAGACGACGATATTCTTGATCTACCACAAGGGTCGTTTGACCTGGTGATCCACGACCTGTCGCTACACTGGGCGCAGGATCTTGTGGGGCAGTTGGTGCAGTCGCGACGGGCCTTGCGGCCGGACGGATTGTTTCTGGCGACCCTGTTCGGGGGGCAGACGCTGAACGAGCTGCGCAGTGCATTGGGACAGGCCGAGGCGCGCATCACCGGCGGGCTGTCACCCAGGATCGCGCCGATGGGTGAAATCCGCGACCTGGGCGGGCTGTTGCAACGTGCTGAATTCGCGCTTCCCGTCGCTGATTCCGACACGATTACAGTGACTTACACCGATGCTATGGCGCTGATGCGTGACCTGCGCGCCATGGGCGAGGGCAACGCGCTGGACGCACGTCTGCGGCGCCCGACGCGGCGCGCGGTCATGGATGCGGCGACGCAGCTTTATGCGGATCATTTCGGCACGCCGGAAGGACGCGTCACCGCCACCTTCGAGATCGTCACACTGACGGGATGGTGTCCTGCGGCCAGCCAGCCGCAACCCCTGCGCCCCGGTTCTGCCAAGACCCGGCTGGCGGATGCGCTGGGCGTGCCAGAGGCACCGCTTGACCCGTCCACAGATTGACCTGAGCCGCAAAGCGTTTATCTGACCCCTATCCCGCCGCAGAGGAGTTTTCGATGTTCGACGCAAAGTCAGAAGTGCGCCCCGCCACATGCCCGGTCCATGCCCCTGCGGATCACCCCGCCATCGAACCGGCCCGCGTCGGGATCCTGTTGGCGAACCTCGGCACACCTGACGGCACCGACTACTGGTCGATGCGGCGTTACCTGAACGAATTTTTGTCTGACAAACGCGTCGTCGATTATTCCGCCTGGATCTGGCAACCCCTGTTGCAGCTGATCATCCTGTCGAAACGCCCCTTTACCTCTGGTGCGGCCTACCGGTCGATCTGGAACACCGAGGCGGACGAATCCCCGCTGCTGACGATCACCAAGGAACAGACCGCCGCGATCAAGGAAGAGATGCACAAACGCTACGGCGACCGCGTGCGTGTCGATTTCTGCATGCGCTACGGCAACCCGTCGACCAAATCCAAGGTCCGCGAAATGACCGAGGCCGGTTGCCAGAAGATCCTGTTTTTCCCGCTGTATCCGCATTACGCCGGTGCCACGTCGGCCACGGCAAACGACCAGTTTTTCCGCGCGCTGATGCAGGAAAAATGGCAACCCATCGCCCGCGTGGTCGAACCTTACTACGAGGACCCCGCCTATATCGACGCCCTCGCCCAATCCATCGAAACCGCCTATGCCAAGATGGACAAGAAGCCTGAAAAGCTGATCTGTTCCTATCACGGTGTGCCGGAACGCTATCTGCGTGAGGGCGATCCGTACCACTGCCAGTGCCAGAAAACGACGCGCCTGCTAAAGGAACGGCTGGGCTGGGACGACACGCAGATCGTGACGACATTCCAGTCGCGCTTTGGCCCCGAAGAATGGCTGAAACCCTACACCGTCAAGGAAGTCGCCCGACTGGCCGAAGAAGAAGGCGTCAAGAACATCGCCGTCTGCGCGCCTGCCTTTTCAGCCGATTGCATCGAAACGCTGGAAGAGATCAACGAAGAGATCAAGGAAAGCTTTGAAGAAGCGGGTGGAGAGCATTTCACCTATATTCCCTGTCTCAACGCTGACGCCGCGCACATCCACGCGCTGTCTGGTGTCATCGACCGCAACCTGACGGGCTGGATCGACCAGTAGGGCTTGCGCGTTTGACCTGCCCGTGTCAGCGATCACGCTGACATCAGGGAGGGTTCCATGTCGATCATTGGCCGGATGAAACCGCAGCACCGCGTCTTTGCGGGATTTGCAATCTATGCATTCATCTTGGGTCAATTGTTCACCCGCCTGCCCACGGTCAAGGACGCGATGGGCATTGGAGAAGGCGCGCTGGGCCTCGGGCTGATCGGCGCGCCGGTCGGCACGCTGATTGCACTGACGCTGGCCCCGCCGCTGATCGAACGGTTCGGTCACAAACGGTCGATGATTGCCGCGCTGTGCGCCATGTCGGTGTTCTACGCCATTGCCGTCCATGCCACCGGGCCGGTCGCGTTGTTCTTGTTGCTGGTGCCCGCGGGCCTGACACTGGGCACCGTCGAAATCATCATCAACCTCGAGGCCGACCGCGTCGAGGCGACCCTGCCCTACCGCATCATGAACCGCGCCCATGCGTTCTGGTCGCTGGGGTTTTTCGGTGCCGGGCTGTTCGGTGCGCTGATGGCGCAGATCGGGCTGTCGCCACAACTGCATCTGGCGCTGGTCGTGCCGCTGTCGGGCACCGCGGTCTGGCTGTTGCTGTCGGATTTCAGCGCGGCACCGAAACGGGGGTCTGAAATGACCGGGCCATCATCCATGGTCGCACGACCGTCGCTGGCGATCATGGCACTGGTCGGGCTGTGCCTGTCCGCCATGGTACTGGAGGGCGGATCGATCGACTGGTCCGCGATCTACATGCGCACGATTTTCGATACAGCACCCTATTTCGGCGGGCTGACCGTAGCGACCGTGGCACTTTCCCAGGCGCTGTTGCGCTATTTCGCGGACCCGGTCGTGGACCGTTTCCAGCCCGTCCCCGTCGCGCGCGGGATGCAGGTGGCAATGGCGGTCGGCGTGGTCATGGTCTTTTTTGCGCCGAATGCCTGGATCGCACTGGCGGGTTTCGCCATGATCGGGGCCGGCACGTCGGCGCTGTTTCCACTGGCCATGTCCGCCGCAGCGCAACGCACGGACAGACCGTCATCGGTCAATGTCGCAGCCCTCGCACAGTTCAGTTTTGTCGCATTCCTGCTGGGACCGCCGCTGCTGGGTTTCGTGGCGGAACACGTCGGGTTGCGCTGGGTGTTTGGCCTGACCCTGCCGCTGATCCTGCTGTCGGCAGCCCTGTCAAAAGGCCTGCAACCAGAGACCGAAACCAGCCGGCACTAGGCCCTTTGCACGCTTTTTTGCCGAAACAGAATCGCAAGACTTTTATTTTGCGCATCACCTCTTAGATACTTTCTTGCTTAAAGCTCTGGCTTGGCGTCACATTCTTTCACCTCGGAACAAGGAGAGTTCAATGAAACGTCGCACGCTTCTCAAGGGCGTCATTGCAGCGCAGCTTGCGCTCGTGGCGAACCTCTCTCTTGCCGGTGCGGCCATCGCGCAATCGGCAGCATCTCGTGTCTCGCGCGCGTCGCGTCCTTCGCCAGCTTCACGCGCGACACGGCCCTCGCCCGCCTCACGCCCATCGCCGGTTTCGCGTCCCTCGCGCGTGTCGCGCCCGACCGCCCCATCGCGCGCATCGAATCCATCAACCGCCAGCCGCCCCTCTCGTCCCAGCCGATCAGAGGCACTGCTTCGCGGTCCAGAGGCCCGTGATCCGCAGCGCCGCGCGCAGGCCATCCAGTCGGTGCGGGCGGAAATGCAACGTGACGGTCTGACGACGGTCAGTGATGCGAACCTGACCAGCGTGCTGGCGGCGTTCAAATGACAAGGCGGACCTCGTTTCTGGTATTGGTCTGCGTCAGCCTTTCGGCCTGTACGGCCGGACTGCAGGAGGGACCAGATGCCGCGATGGCTGCCGCACTCGACAGCCAGCTCGACGGATTTGCGGGCACGACGATGACGGGCCTGCCGTTCACCATCGTTGATACCGCCGCATCCGACCGTCAGCTGTGTCGGGTCGTGTCGGTCGAATCCCCGACGCGATTTGATGTCGACACCTATTGCAAATCGCCCGGCGGCAGCTGGAGCTGAGGCAGGTTGCCGGACCTGCACAGCGTCGAAAACCTGCATCTCAGCGCGGCCCCGCTTGGGGTCGCGATCTACATTTCCGTACCAAGGTCTGTCCGCGCGCTCTTGGACCTGATCCTGTCGGGTTGGGTCTTCAAAAAGGCCAGCCCACCAATCGATCCGGATATCGCGATCACCTGGGATGGCAGATATGCGCTCTTGTCACCGCTCTACGCAGCCGAACGGCCGCACCGCGACATCATTGCGATCATCAATGAATTCATCGTGGCACTTGGCTATGCCATCGCGCACCAACGCCCAGATTTGCAACTGATCCATGGGGCAGGCTTTGCGCTGGCGGGACGGACAACAGTCCTGTTCGGTGCCAGAAAGACCGGGAAGTCCACTTTCGTCGGTCGGATGGCGGCACAGGGCGCAACCGTATTTGCAGACGATATCCTGCTTTGGTCGCCCAAGGAGGCCCTTTTTTACGCCGTCGGAGCATCGCCGCGCCTGCGCCGTCCCGTTCCTGACGACATTGTTGCCGGATTGGACCCGCGCGCGTTCATCGCAGGTCAGAATACATGCTACCTCAACAGCGGCCGCGTCTCGGTTGCGGCAGCCGGACAGGCATTGATGCCGGATCGCTACATCGCACTGCGCGCAGACCACACGCAAAAGACGATCCGGTTTTGGGCGATCGTGAAACAGATCGCCGCCAACCGGATCGCCTGACCCGTCACAGAACCAGAACCTGCGTGCCCAGTTTGGTCATGTTGAACAACTCGGCGATATGTTCGTTGTACAGACCGATGCAGCCGTTGGATGACCGACGCCCGATCTTGCGCGTGTCATGGGTGCCGTGGATGCGGTAATACTGCCATGTCAGCCACAGCGCATGGGTGCCCAGCGGATTGTCGGGACCGGGACCGATGTAATCGGGCCATTCGGGGTTGCGTTCCTTCATCGACGGGGTCGGACGCCAGTCAGGGCCATCGACCTTTTTGATGATCTCGGTTTCACCACGGCGGGTCAGATCGTCGGTCAGCGGCACAGAGGTGGGATACAGCTTGTAGATGCTTTCGTCCTCGCTCCAGAAATGCAGCGCCCGGCTTTGCAGGTCGACGAGGATCGCACCATTCGTCAGGCTGCCAAAGTAGGGGCGCCAGTCCAGCGAACGGAAACTGGCGACGTTGCGTGTGACGGCACTGCCACCGCGGATGTTGGCCTCCATCTCGGTGCTGTTGGCTTGCGCCAGCGCCGGCGTTGCAAGGGCGGCGGCACCCGTTGCCAGCATCGCGCGGCGCGTAATCAGGGTCGGTTTCTTCATCAAATCCACCTCGGGTTCTTATTTTGCTTTTGCTACGGATATGCGGCGCGTATCCAGCGGACAATTCAAACTTGCGTGCATTGGGCAAAGCCTTGCCGAAGCGTGTTTGATTAGCACCGCAAGCTCGCGTAACACAGAGCTGAATTTGAAGGATCACCTGATGCATCGACGCCTTGTTCTGACTGGTCTGGCCGCCGTGACACTGACCGCCTGCGCACGCGCACCGCGTGGCCGGATCGGCCCTGACGGCCTGCCGCTGCCGCAGGTCTACAATATTCAGCCCGGCGACGAGGATGACATCCAGTTTCGCATGCTGGACAGCGTGAACACCCTGCGTCGCGCCGCCGGCGTGGCACCTGTGGAACTGGACCCGCAGCTGACCGCAGCTGCTGCCACCCATGCCCGTGACATGCGGGCCCAGAACCGTCCCTGGTTGTTCGGGTCTGACGGATCGTCACCGCTGGACCGCGCGCGGATCGCCGGTTTCCAAGGACGGATTCTGGGGGAAAACATCTCTGAATCTTACGAGACAGAGCTGGAAACCCTCGCCGCCTGGATGAAGCAGGAAGACACGCGCCGTGTGGTGTTGGACCCGGCCGCGCGGCGCATGGGCCTTGCCTGGTCGCAAGAGGCAAACGGCAAGCTGTGGTGGACGATGAACATGGGTAGCGACCCGTTCGCACAGGCACCGATCGCCAGTGTCGCAGGGTTCACCCCCGCGATCACGCGCTAGGGGTAAATAAAGATCGGCGTGCCGTCGCGCACCATTGCATATATCTCTTCGATCTCGGCATTGGTGACGGCGATACAGCCCCAGGTCCAGTCGGGCTGTCCGATATACATCTCTGGCGTGCCGTGGATAAAGATATCGCCGCCCGGCGATTTGCCCATGGCGCGTGCGACCGCGATATCGCGCGCGTTCGGATAGGAAATGCCCAGCGACAGGTGAAACCGGCTGTTGGGGTTGCGGCGATTGATGCGATACGCGCCTTCGGGCGTGCGACCGTCACCTTCGACGACCTTGTGACCTTCGGGGGCAAAGCCCATTTCCATGTCGTATTGCCGCAACAATTGATTGTTGTGCAGCAATTGCAGAATGCGCTGGCCCTTGAACACCTGAACGCGTGTCACCTCTGGACCATCATAGGTCAGAAAACGCGCTGGTTTCCCGGCACAGGCTGCGAGCAATGCGCCCAGTGCCCCGAAAATGGCGAAACGTCGTGTCAGGTTCATGGCTCGTCCCCACAGGTCCGGTCTGCGCCGGTCATTCGCAACCTACGACAGCGCACGAACCTGCGCTAGCGGGCAAGCGGTGCCACATCACCCGCGTGTCAGTTGCGCCACCACTTCTGCGTGAGGTGACCAGCGGAACTGGTCCACAACCTGAACCCAGTCAACGACAAATCCCGCAGCGACCAACGTGGCGACATCCCGCCCAAAGGTGACAGGGTTGCACGACACCATCGCCACCCGGTTGATCCCGCTGGCCGCGATCGTGGCCACCTGTGCGGCAGCGCCCGCACGCGGCGGGTCGATGACAACGGCATCAAACCCCTTGAATTCGTCAGGTTCCAGCGGACGGCGGAACAGGTCGCGTGTCAGCGTGGTGACCCGTTTCAACCCGCGCGCACTGCGCCAGCCCCGATCCAGTGCGGCCAGCATCTCGGCCTCGCTCTCGACGGCCAACACCTCTGCCTGCGTGGCAAGGTCCAGCGCGAATGTCCCGCACCCGGCGAACAGATCGACGATACGATCAGCGCCTTGCAGGATCTCCTGGACCGCATCGCGCAGGGCACCCTCGCCATCGGCGGTGGCTTGCAGGAACGCGCCCGGCGGCGGCGTGACCTGCACCGGGCCAAAGGATTGCGCCGGGGATTGGATCGTCACCACGGTTTCATCGTTCCACGTCAGCCGCGCCAGCCCGCTGTTCTGCGCAAAAACCGCAAGGTCGAGGCGCAACTGGTCGGTCAACGGCTGGTCGGTGCCGATCAGCACATCCAGCCCGTTCAGGCTCTCGGTGATGGTCAGCGCGACCTCGCCCCGGCGGGACGCGGCCAGGACGGTCAACGCTTCCAGCATCGGGATCGCGGCAGACAGCGCGGGCGTGACCAGCTGGCAATCGGGCACCGCCACCAGAACATCGGACGCGCGGGCGTGAAACCCGACCATTGCACCCTTTTTCGTGCGGCGACCGGCAAATTTCGCACGCCTGCGCGATTGCGGCGGAGAGATGTGCAGGGTGCGAAACGGCGGTGTCAGCCCATGCGCGGACAGGGCGCGTTCGACGATTCCCTGTTTGAAACCAGCCACATAAGCATCAGAGGCGTGCTGCAACGCACAGCCGCCACAGGTTTTGAAATGACGGCAGGGCGGTGCGACCCGATCAACTGACGGTGTCACGATCTGCGCTGATCCATCGTCGCGCAGGGCCACGTCCTCGCCCGGCAGGGTGCGCGGGATCAGCGTGCCATCCTCGGCGCGGCCCAGTCCCAGATGCGTCATCGCGGTGATTTTCATTCAGCGGCGTCCTGTAGCGTCAAGAAGCCACCCGATTGCCTATTCCAGTAGCGCGCGTAAAGCCCATTCTGCGCCAGCAGGCTGTCATGGGTGCCTTCTTCGACGATGCGACCCTCTTCGAGCACGATGATCCGGTCCATCTGGCGCAGCGTGGACAGCCGGTGCGCAATGGCGATGACGGTCTTGCCGTCCATCACCTGATCGAGTGCGGATTGAATCGACGCCTCCACCTCGGAGTCCAGCGCGCTGGTCGCCTCGTCCAGAATGAGGATCGGCGCGTCCTTGAGGATCGCGCGGGCAATCGCGATGCGCTGCCGCTGGCCACCCGACAGTTTCACGCCGCGTTCGCCCAGATAGGCGTCGAACCCGGTGCGTCCGGCATGGTCACGCAGACCGGGGACGAAACTGGATGCCTCTGCCCGGTCAGCGGCGGCGGTCAAGGCGGCATCGTCAGCGTCCGGATTACCATAACGAATGTTGTCGCGGGCAGAGCGGTTGAACATCGACGTCTCCTGCGTGACCATCCCGATCTCGCGCCGCAGGCTTTCTTGTGTGACGTCCCGCAAATCCTGACCGTCGATCAGAATCCGACCCTTTTCCGGGTCATAGAGCCGCAGCAACAAGGCAACGAGGGTGGATTTCCCCGCGCCGGACGCACCGACGATCCCCAGTTTTTCGCCCCCGCCGACGTGCAGGGTCACGTCGCGCAGACCGCCCTGCCCACCGCCATAGGTAAAGGTGACACTGTCCAGCGCGACCGCACCGTCCGTCAGCGCCAGTGCTGCGGCATCAGGGGCATCGGTCAGGGCATGGGGTGGCGACAGCGTCTGGATCGCATCCTCGATTTCGCCCACGTTGCCGTACATCTGCATCAGGGTGAAACTGACCCATCCGGTCATCTGCGACAGCCGCAACCCGATGGTGCCCGCAATCGCGATATCGCCGGCGGTCGCAGCACCATTGGTCCACAACAGCAGCGTGATCCCGACGAGGAGGACCGGCAGCGTGCCCGCCAGTGCCATCAGGAACAGGCGAAACCATACGTTGACCCACCCATAGGCCAGCCCGGCCACGCGGAATTTTTCCATCGCGCCGATGGCGGCCCGGTCCTCGTGGTCGGCATGGGCAAACAGCTTGACCGTCTTGATGTTGGTGATCGTGTCAACGACCTGCCCGCTGACCATCGCCCGCGTGCCGGCCCGCGCCTTGGACGTGGCGCGGATTTTCGGCATGAACCCCCGGATCAGCGCGATATAGGCAACCAGCCAGATGGCCAGCAACAGGGCTGACCACAGATCAATGCCGGTCAGCAGCAGCACGGACCCCACGACCGAGGCCAGCGCATAGACCACTGTCTGCACGAAATCGACCGCCGTGTCGGTCGTCGCCCGCGCCGCCTGCATCTGCTTTTGACTGATCCGACCAGCAAAATCGTTGTCAAAGAAACTGACCGCCTGCCCCAGCGTGTGCCGGTGCAACCGCGACAGCACCAGCGTATAGATGCCCGGCCCCATCACCACGACGTTCAACAGCGCCGACAGCCCCAGCGTGATCGGCCGCGCGAGGATGAAAAACGCCACGACAGCAGCCAACAACCAGACGTTGCTGGCAAAAAATCCATCCGCGTCCGCCGCAAGCGCCCGGTCGATCACCCGGCCCAGGATCAGCGCGGAAATCACCTCGAGCGCGCCAGCCGCAATGGACAGCAACGATCCCAGACCCAGCGCACGCCCACTGCCCGCCAACGCCCAGCGCAGGAATGCGGCCAGTGAATTGGGCGGCGGTCCCTCTGCCGGGGCAAAGGCGTCGATCATCGTTTCGGGTTTCATCCGTCGTCCCCTAAAAATCCGCCTGACTGACGCGCCCAGAACTGGGCATAGCGCCCTTGCTGCGCAAGCAGGCTGTCGTGCGTGCCGTCCTCGACGATGCGCCCGTTTTCCATCACGATGATCCGGTCCATGCGCGCGATGGTCGACAGGCGGTGCGCGACGGCAATCACCGTCTTGCCGTCCATCATCGTGACCAATGCGGACTGGATCGCCGCCTCGACTTCTGAATCTAGTGCGCTGGTGGCTTCGTCCAGCACGAGGATCGGCGCATCCTTGAGAATGACGCGCGCCAGGGCGATGCGTTGCCTTTGCCCGCCGGACAATTTGACCCCGCGTTCACCCACCAGCGCGTCGTAGCCACGCCGCCCCTCGCTGTCCTGCAGCGTCAGGATGAAATCATGCGCCGCAGCCTGCCGGGCGGCGGCAATCATCGCGCCCTCGTCCGCATCGGGCCTGCCATACAGGATGTTGTCCCGCACCGACCGGTGCAACAAGGAGCTGTCTTGCTGCACCATACCGATCGCACGCCGCAGGCTGTCTTGGGTGACGTGGCGAATATCCTGTCCGTCAATCTCGATCCGGCCCTGTTCGGCGTCATAAAACCGCAACAGCAGTTTGATCAGGCTCGATTTGCCGGCCCCGGACGCGCCAACAAGGCCGACCTTTTGCCCGGCGGGAATCGTCAGATCGATCTGGTCCAGACCGCCACCGCCCCGGCCATAGTGATGGCTCAGCCCTGTGATCTGCAATGCGCCTGCGGTCATCGCCAGCGGTTTGGCATCGGGGCTATCGACCAACCGCGTGCGCTGGCCGATGGTTTCCAGACCCTCGGCCACGACGCCAAGGTTCTGGAACAAAGTCGAGACCGCCCACATGATCCAGCCGCTCATGCCGTTCAGGCGCAAGGTCAGCGCGGTGGCAGCCGCGACGACACCGGCACTGGCCAGCCCGTTCAGCCACAAAAACAGCGCATAGCCGACGACGCCGACGATCAGCCCGCCATTCAGCACCAGCAGGGCGATGTCCATGATGGAATAGAGCCGCATTTCACGCTGGAACGTGGTGCGCGCGCCCTCGATCGCGTCGCGGGCGTAGGCCACTTCCTTGTCGTGATGGGCGAACATCTTGACCGAGTGAATGTTGGTGTAACTGTCGACGACGCGGCCCGTGACCACCGACCGCGCATCGGACGCGGCCTTGGACGCAGGCCCGATGCGGCGGATCGTCCATTGCAGCAGGAACAGATAGGGCACCAGCCACAGCATCATCGGCAGGATCAGCCGCGCATCGCTGTTGCCCAGCAGGATCACCGCACCGATCAGATAGGCCAGCGCAAAGGCAATCGCATCGAACACCTGAAAGATCGCCTCGCCCGCAGCGGGTGGCGTCTGCATGATCCGGTTCGCGATGCGCCCGGCAAAGTCGTCCTCGAACCAGCCGACGGACTGGCGCAGCACCTGCCGGTGTGCGCGCCAGCGGACCAGCGTGGTGAAATTCGGCAGGATGGTGTTGTTCAGCAACGCCACCTGTGCGCCCTGCACGATGGGGCGCAGGACCAGAATGAACAGCGCCACGACGATCAGTTCAAACCCGTGATTGTCCCAGAATGCCGCGCGCCCGGTGTCCAGCAGGTCGACAAGTCGCCCCAGATAATAGATCAACCAGACCTCGACCGCGGCGACCGCCGCCGCCAGCACAGCAGTCACCGCGAACATCCGCCGAAATGGCCGCGCGTAGTCGCGCAGGAACGGGATCAGCCGCTGCGGCGGCTTATCCGTTTCGGTATAGGCAACATAGGGATCGACAAGACGCTCAAAGAAACGAAACACGGGGAACAGACCTGAGATGTGATTAGGCCCTTGGTGTCTGCCCCTTTGCCCGGGGTTTCAAGTGGCACCGCGTAGCAGGTCGTCACGTGTCAGTCTGAAACCAGACGCGATCCAGCGTGATTCGGCCTGTTTCAGGGCCTGCCCCAGCGCAGGCCCCTGCACGGCAGGCATGAAATCAGCGGCACTGACCGGCAGGGTCTGATCTGCACCAAAACGGGCGCTTTGCACCGCCTTGGGGTCGATGTCCTGACCCAGTGACGCGGCAAGGATCGCCAGTTTGTCGATCGCGATAGCAGCGCCGTGCCGATAGCCCATTTCAGCCGGGCTTGCCTGATGGCCACGCAGCGTGTCGATCATCGCCGCCTGTGCCTTGCTCAGCCTCAAACGGTCCAGCGACCCGCCCAGCGCCGCGAGGCGTCGCAGCGGATCGGGGGACAAGCCAGCGTTCTGTTCAACATGAACAAGCACAGTCAGCACGTCAGCAGCGGCCCCGGTCAACACCCGCATCAGCGCGCCACAAGCGGCCATGCTGGCGACAGCGGGGGCCGGATCGGGCGCTGCCAACAGCTTGAGCAGTTCCTGCGTGACCCGTTCGGCGGACAGGTCATCCAAGCCGTCGGCATTCATCGCGCAGGCCGCCAGACCGTCGGCGTCAATGCCCAGCGCCGGATCACCATACCAGGCGAAAAACCGGAAAAACCGCATGATACGCAGGTAATCCTCGCGGATGCGCAGCACTGGGTCACCAACAAACCGGACCCGCCCGGCCAGCGCATCGGGCACACCGCCCAAAGGATCGGCAATGGTGCCGTCCGGGCCTGCATAGAGCGCATTCATCGTGAAATCGCGGCGGCGGGCGTCCTGCGCCAGATCATCGGTGTAGGCGACGGTGGCATGCCGTCCGTCCGTGTCGATGTCGCGGCGAAACGTCGTGATCTCAAAGGGCGCACCATCCGCGATCACCGTGACGGTGCCGTGGGCGATTCCGGTGGGCACGACCTTTAGCCCCGCTGCCTGCGCCAGTGCCATCACCCGGTCGGGCCGGGCATCCGTCGTCAGATCCAGATCACTGACCGGTGCGCAGATGAGCGCGTTGCGCACGCAACCCCCGACGAACCATGCCTGATGGCCTGCCTCGGTCAGCATGGTGCAGACCGCAACCGATGCGGGCGTCGTCAGCCAGGGCGCTTCCAGCCGGGTCACGCGGCCATCCGGTCAGCCAGCGCGCGCAGGATCCGCCCCGTGGCACCCCAGATGTAATAGGGGCCATAGGGCACGGTGTAGTAATGCCGCCTGCTGCCCTGCCAACGGCGGCTTTGGACCAGAAAACGGGCGGGGTCGGTCACATGGGCCAATGGCACCTCGAACACTTCGGATACTTCGCCCGCTTCGGGACGCGGGGTGAAATCCCTGTCGATCATCCCGATCACGGGGGTCATGTCAAAACCGGTCACCGTCTCGTGGCTGGGCAAGGCACCCAGCACCCGCACCCCAGACCGTGGCAAACCGACCTCTTCCTCTGCCTCGCGCAGGGCGGCGGCGATTGCATCAGCGTCGTTGGCATCCAGCTTGCCACCCGGAAAGGCGATCTGCCCCGGATGGTGGCGCAAGGCCGCGGACCGTTTTGTAAGGATCACGGTCCCACGGGCCGGCCGCACGGCGATCAGCACGGCAGCCGGTCGCAATGTGCGGCCCGCCGGTCGCATCACATCGGGATTCAGGTCGTAATCGGTGGATGGCCGGCCCGGACGGGCCAGCGCATCCATCAGACGTGATTCCAGATCAGGCGTCGCCATCGGTTTTTTCGGCCTCGAACCCCAGCGTATCGGGCTGGAATTCGTAATGCGCGCCGCAAAACTGGCAGTCGGCGGTGACGATGCCATCGTCGGTGGTCATGGTGCCGATGTCCTTGGCCGAATAGATCGACAGGCTTTGGCGGACGCGGTCAGCCGAACAGGTGCAACCGAACGTGATGGGCTGGGCGTCATAGACGCGCGGTGCCTCTTCGTGAAACAGACGCACCAGCAGGTCTGTGGGCGCAACCGATGGCCCGATCAGTTCCAGATCGTCCACCGTATCGAGCAAGACATTCGCACGGCGCCAGTTTTCGCCCTCGTCATCCGTCAGGATATCCTCTGCTGCCAGCAACCCGCCCTCGCCGCTGCCGCCTTCACCGCTGGCAAAGGGGGACGCCTTGGGCATGTGTTGCAGCATGACGCCGCCGGCACGCCAGCGCGCGCCCTGACCTGCGTTCTGGTTCAGGCCAAATGACAGCGAAAACCGCGTCGGAATCTGTTCGGACTGGGCAAAATACGTCTCGGCGCAGGCGGACAGGCTGGTTCCGGTCAGAGGCGTGATCCCCTGGTAGGGGGCCATGCCGCTGCCCTGATCGATCAGAATGGCGAAATAACCGTCGCCGACCTGCGAAAACGGGTCTGCATGGGCATCCAGCAAATCCGCGTCATATCCGGCGTAGGCCCGCATCCGGGCGGGTTCGCCGTCCTCGGTCGGGCCATAGTAATCGGTGGCGATCAGGCGGGCGGCACCTGATGACCGCACCTGCAACGACAGCTTCCATTCCAGTTTCATCGTCTGACCGATCAACGCGGTCAGCAGGGCCATTTCGGCAACCAATGCCTCGATCACCGGAGGATAGTCGTGCTGTTTCAGGACCGCGTCCAGAACACCGTCCAGGCGCGCAACGCGGCCCCGGATGTCGGACGCATCCAGCGTGAATGGCAGAACGGTGTCGTCCCAGGCGATCTGAGAGCCTAAGGTCATGGGCTTTCCTAACTTGTGCGGAATTGGCATATCGGGTCCATATAGTCACGGCAAGCAATGGTCCAAGGGGGCGACGATGATCCGCAGATACGGGACACCCCCGAAACATAACGTGCGCTATGGTCTGCGCCCCGGTGCCTATGTGATCTTGCCGCGCGACGGGATGCTGTTGCTGACCTGGCAGGGCGACCCGCATAACGAATTGCAACTGCCCGGCGGCGGCATCGATCCGGGCGAAACCCCCATTCAGGCATTGCACCGCGAGGTGTTCGAGGAAACTGGCTGGCGCATCGCCAAACCCCGCCGTCTGGGGGCGTTTCGCCGGTTCACATGGATGCCCGAATACAAACGCCACGCGGAAAAACTGTGTCATATCTTCGTGGCGCGCCCGACCTTGCGGATCGGCAACCCGGTCGAACCCGACCACACCGCCGTCTGGGTCAGCCCCAGCGACGCGCTGGGGATGCTGGCAAACGACGGGGATGCCGCGTTTTTGCGGGATGTCATCTGACCGGGCACGGCGCAAACCTTGCCCCGCCCCCCAAATCGCAGTATCGCGCTGGACCAACGCTCACGTTGCAAAGGCCCTTACCATGACCGCGCCCAAGAAAGTCGTCCTCGCCTATTCCGGCGGTCTGGACACATCGATCATCCTCAAATGGCTGAAAACCGAATACGGCTGCGAGGTCGTGACCTTTACCGCTGACCTCGGTCAGGGTGAGGAACTGGAACCCGCCCGCAAGAAGGCCGAGGATATGGGTGCCTCCAGCATCTATATCGAGGACCTGCGCGAAGAATTCGTGCGCGATTTCGTGTTCCCGATGTTCCGCGCCAATGCCGAATACGAGGGGCTGTATCTGCTGGGCACATCCATCGCGCGCCCGCTGATTTCAAAGCGTCTGGTCGAGATTGCAGCGGCCGAAGGTGCCGATGCCGTGGCCCACGGTGCAACCGGCAAGGGCAACGATCAGGTGCGGTTCGAAATCGCGGCCTACGCCCTGAACCCCGATATCAAGGTCATCGCCCCCTGGCGCGAATGGGACCTGACAAGCCGCACCAAGCTGCTGGAATTTGCCGAAGCGCACCAGATTCCTGTCGCCAAGGACAAGCGCGGCGAGGCGCCGTTCAGCGTGGATGCCAACCTGCTGCACACCTCGTCCGAGGGCAAGGTGCTGGAGGACCCCGCGATCGAGGCCCCCGATTACGTCTATCAGCGCACCGTCGCACCAGAGGACGCCCCTGACACGCCCGAAATGGTGGAAATCACCTTTGAGCGTGGCGATGCGGTCGCGATCAACGGCGAGGCAATGTCCCCCGCCACGATCCTGACCAAGCTGAACGAATTGGGCGGCAAGCATGGCGTGGGTCGTCTCGACCTGGTGGAAAACCGGTTCGTCGGCATGAAATCCCGCGGTATCTACGAAACCCCGGGCGGCACCATCCTGCTGGAGGCCCACCGCGGCATCGAACAGATCACACTGGACAGCGGTGCGGGCCACCTCAAGGACAGCATCATGCCCCGCTACGCAGAGCTGATCTACAACGGGTTCTGGTTCTCGCCAGAGCGTGAAATGCTGCAAGCGCTGATCGACAAGAGCCAGGAACACGTGCAGGGCACCGTCCGCGTGAAACTGTACAAGGGTTCGGTCAACACCGTCGCCCGCTGGTCCGATGCCTCGCTTTATTCAGAGGCGCATGTGACGTTCGAGGACGACGCCGGTGCCTATGACCAGACTGATGCGCAGGGTTTCATCCAGCTGAACGCACTGCGTCTGAAACTGCTCGCTGCACGCGCACGACGGTTGAAAAAGTAGAACGAAACAACCCGCCCCGGTTCGCACCGGGGCGGGCTTAAAAAATTACTCGTTAACGCCGGGCCTGGCGATACTGGTTAAAACAATACTCACTATCCTGCCCGGATATCTGAAACATTTCAGGTCGCATGCAACCGTGGCGACCATTCGTGAACAGCCACGAGGCGCATCCGGGCAAAGTTTCAGGGGCAGACAAATTATTTCAGTCGACGGGAAAACAGCCTGTCGTAATGAGGCATTGCGCGGGCTGCGAGGGCTGCTGCATCGCCCGTCAGGTCCGGCAAGGCCTGCTCTGCCGCGGCAAACCCGGTGCTGGCATGAACCGCACCATACCAATGCGGGGCCCATGCGCCGTCATCAGGGTGGCCGCCTGCGGGCCAGGACCGCATCGCAGGATCAAAATCCAGACCGATCGCGCCACACAATTTGCGCAACATGGATTCGGGATCTGCCCGGATATCGGCACTGTCGATAACGATCCCGCCAATCCGGTCGAACAAGGCCGTCTGCGCGGCAAACCCGATATCGTCATCCGTGGCGCTGTCGCGTTTTGCGCCGTAGCTGGCGACGACCCGCGCGGGATGGCGGATCAGGTGAACATTCACGCAATCCGACACCCAGTCCAACGGCATCCCGTCCATGTGATGCGGCATGTGTTTCATGTAGAAATGGGGCTTGTTATCCGGGATCGGCCCGGCGCAGCGCGCAGCAACACGGGCCGGATCGGTTTCATGCGCCGCCAGAATGACATCGCGCATCGGATGGTCCGCCCCCGTCCGCGCGAGGTAGGGCGCATAGAATGGTTCATCCCAGACCGCGAAATCCGGCCGGGCACCAAAGCTGTACATCATTGCCGTCGACAGGTTGCGCGGCCCGGACCACATCGCGATTTTCATGCCGCCGCCACCAGTGCCTTGTACAACCCCCTGATCCGTGTCGTCACCGGGCCCAGCTGCCCGCTGCCGATCACCCGCCCGTCGATCATGCCAACGGGCGTCTGCGCACCAAAGGTACCCGTCAGGAACGCCTCGTCCGCGCCATAGGTGTCCACCAGCGAATAATTGCGTTCAAACACCGGAATGCCATCCGCCCGGCACACGTCGATCACCTTTTGCCGGGTGATGCCGTTCATGCAGTAATCACCGGTGCTGGTCCAAACCGCCCCCTTGCGCACGATAAAGAAATTGCAGGCGTTGGTGGTGTTCACGAAACCATGCACATCCAGCATCAGCGCTTCGTCCGCGCCCGCCTTTTGTGCCGCGATGCAGGCCAGAATGCAGTTCAGCTTGGAATGGCTGTTCAGCTTGGGGTCCTGGGTCATTGGCAGACCGCGTTGGTGCGGCACCGTCGCCAGATTGATCGGGCGCGGGATGGACGGTTTGGAATGTTCCATGATGATGACCATGGTCGGACCCGACTGCGACAGCGACGGGTGCTGGAACGGGCGCACCTTGACCCCGCGCGTGATCATCAGCCGTGCGTGCGCGTCGGTGGTCATGGCGTTGGCGCGGCGCGTGTCCTCGAGTGCGGCAATCACGCCGGCACGGTCCATCCCGATATCCAGATCAATCGCCTTTGCGGCCTCGAACAGGCGGTCCAGATGATCGTCCAGAAAGGCCCAGCGCCCGTCATAAAGGCGCAAACCTTCCCAGATACCGTCACCCAGCATGAAACCGCTGTCATAGACGCTGACCGTGGCCTCGGCCTTGGGCCTCAGATGGCCATCGACCCAGATCAGGATGTCATTGTTGCGCAGATCCTCTTCGGATTGATGGGTCGACACCTCGGGGGGCATTGAAATTCCTTCCATTTTTTAGCGACGCTAGGCCGATCTTTCACACGGGTAAAGACCGCGTGAGGACGCAGCGACAGCATTGCGCAGGGACTGTGCGCCGTTGCACGGTCGGGCGACTTTGCGAGGGGGAAAGTAATGTTCAAACGTCTGATCACCGCCGTGATCTGTGCACTGGGTCTGACGACCGGGGCACAGGCGCAGGCGACGCATACCGCCATCGTTGCCGGTGGCTGTTTCTGGTGTGTCGAGGCTGATTTCGAAAAGGTGCGCGGTGTCGGTGATGTCGTGTCAGGCTACACCGGCGGCACGACGGCGAACCCGACCTATAATGCTGTCGTACGTGGCGGGACCGGCCACTACGAGGCGGTATTCATCCCGTTCGACCCGAATGTGATCAGCTACCGCGAAATCATCGACCTGTTCTTGCGCAGCATCGACCCGCTGGATGCCGGTGGGCAATTCTGCGACCGTGGCGACAGCTATCGCAGCGCCATATTTGCGCTGAACCAGCAACAGGCGAACGAGGCGACGGCAGCGATCAACGCAGCCCAGCGCCAGTTGCACCGACAGATCGTCACGCCTGTTCTGCCCGCCAGCACGTTTTATCGCGCCGAGGCCTATCATCAGGACTACTACAAGAGCGAAGGCCTCAAGATCACGCGCGGCGGCGTGAAAACCAAGATGGGAGCCTATGAATATTATCGCCGGGGCTGCGGCCGCGATGCGCGCGTGGCGCAGATCTGGGGCGCGGATGCGCCCTTTGTCCACTAGCTGCCGTCAAGCATCATATCCTGGACCTCCTTGAGGTCCGGGATCACGTCCGCGGTGCCGTGGCGTTGCACCATCAGCGCACCGGCCCGCATCGCGACACCGATCGCCTGCGCCATGGGCTGCCCGCGATCCAGTCCGGCCAGTGTGTAGCCGGTAAACGTGTCGCCGGCCCCGGTGGTATCGACCGGATCGACCGGGATCGCGTCAAAATGCTGTTTGCCCGCGCGACTGTACCAATCGGCCCCGTCCGCCCCCAGGGTAACGATCACGTCGGCCACGCCCAGCGCATCCGGCGTCAGGCCCGTCACATCCTGTAGCTGCTGCGCCTCGACCGCGTTCAGAAACAACAGATCCAGCGCCGGCAGAACCGCCTGCACGCGGTCCGCATCAAAGGGTGCGGCCGCATAAGCGATGCGCAACCCCATCTTGCGCCCCAGTTCGGCGGCGGTGCGTTGCAGGTTGGTTTCGTTCTGGATCAGCAGCCAGTCGCCTGTTTCCGCCTCGGACAGGGCTTCTTGCAGGATGGACTGCGGAATGACCTCGTTGGCACCGGGGGACAGGACGATCATGTTTTCACCCTGAAGATCGACAACAATCAGCGCCTGCGTGGTATCCGCATCGACCCGCGCAATGAACCGCGTGTCGACCCCGTATTCCATCAGCCTGTCGACGCACCATTCACCATCGTCACCCACAGCACCGATGTGATGCACGGTGGCGCCTGCGCGGGCACCGGCGACAGACATGTTCGTGCCCTTGCCGCCGAGAAACAACGCGTGATCGGTGGCCGACAGTGTTTCGCCCGCCTGCGGGATATGCGGCACCGCATAGACGTGATCCGCGTTGATTGATCCCAGGTTCCAAATAGCCATGTCAGGCAATCTTTCCGGCGGCGATCACCGCCATGTTCAAAATGTCATTGACCGAGGATACGGTGGAACAGATCTGAACGGGTTTTCCAACCCCCGACAGGATCGGGCCGATGACTGTCGCGCCACCCATTTCTTGCATCAGCTTGACGCTGATCGAGGCGGAATGCCGCGCGGGCACCACCAGCACATTGGCAGGACCCGTCAGGCGACTGAACGGATAGGCCGCTGCCGCAAGCGGGTTCAGCGCCACATCCACCGTCATTTCGCCTTCGTATTCGAAATCGACACCGCGACGGTCCAGCACCTCGGGGGCGCGGTGCATCTTGTCCGCGCGTTCCGATTTCGGGTAGCCAAAGGTCGAAAAGCTGCAGAACGCGACACGCGGTTCCAGACCAAAGCCGCGCGCGACCTGCGCGGCACGGGTCGCGATATCGGCCAGATCTTCTTCGTTCGGCCATTCCTGCACCAGCGTATCGGCAATCAGTACAATGCGGCCCCGGTTCAGCAGGGCCGTCACGCCGACAGCACCATCCTGCGGTTTCGCGTCAAAGACATGGCCGATCAGTTCCAGCACCTGCGCGGATTTGCGCGTGGCCCCAGTCACCATCCCGTCGGCATGACCATGCGCCAGCATCAGCGCGGCAAAGACATGCCGGTCACGCGCGGCCAGCCGGTGCACGTCCTGACGGTCATGGCCCTGACGTTGCAGGCGGGCGTAGAGAAACGATTTGTAGGTTTCCAGATGTTCCGTGTTGGCCGCATTGACGATCGTCAGCTCGCCAATCGCGTCATCCAGTTTTTCGGCGCGCAACAGCGCTTCGACATCGCGGGTCCGCCCCACCACCAGCGCACGGCCTAGGCCCTGCCGCTGATAGGCGATGGCCGCACGGATGACGCGCGGGTCGTCGCCTTCGGCAAAGACCAGCGTCGATCGGGCACTGCGTGCGCGCGCATAGAGCCCGCGCAGAATGTTCGCCGTGGGGTCCATCCGTGCCGTCAGCGTCGCGACGTAGCTGTCCATGTCGATGATCGGACGGCGTGCAACACCGGTATCCATGCCGGCCTTCGCAACCGCCGGGGGGATGCGACTGATCAGCCGCGGATCGAATGGCGTGGGGATGATATAATCGCGACCAAAGGTCAGTTTGCGCCCATAGGCGGCTGTCACCTCGTCGGACACGTCTTCTCGGGCCATTTGCGCAAGCGCATGGGCGCAGGCGATTTTCATCTCGTCATTGATCGCACGGGCGTGAATATCCAGCGCGCCGCGGAACAGATAAGGAAAACACAGCACGTTGTTGATCTGGTTGGGATAATCACTGCGGCCCGTTGCCACGATCGCATCATCACGGACGGCGTGCGCCTCTTCTGGGGTGATTTCGGGATCGGGGTTCGCCATGGCAAAGATCACCGGGTTTGGTGCCATGCTTTCGACCATGTCCTGCGTCACGGCACCCTTGGCCGATACCCCCAGAAAGACATCGGCACCCTTCATGGCTTCTGTCAGTGTCCGTGCATCCGTGGTCGCGGCATGGGCCGATTTCCACTGGTTCATCCCCTCGGTCCGGCCCTGATAGATCACACCTTTGGTGTCGCACATGATGCAGTTGTTGTGCTGCGCGCCCATCGCCTTGAGCAATTCAAGGCAGGCAATCCCCGCCGCCCCCGCACCGTTCAGCACGATGCGCACATCCTCGATCTTTTTGCCGGACAAATGCAGCGCGTTCAGCAGACCGGCGGCACAAATCACCGCCGTGCCGTGCTGATCGTCGTGGAAAACAGGGATATCCATTTCCTCTTTCAGCCGCTGCTCGATGATGAAACATTCCGGCGCCTTGATATCCTCGAGGTTGATCCCCCCGAAACTGGGCCCCATCAGCCGGACCGCGTTGCAGAACGCATCCGCGTCCTCTGTATCCAGTTCCAGATCGATGGAATTGACGTCGGCGAACCGTTTGAACAGGACGGATTTCCCCTCCATCACCGGTTTCGACGCCAGCGCGCCCAGGTTTCCCAGCCCAAGCACAGCCGTGCCGTTGGAAATGACGGCGACCAGATTGCCCTTGTTGGTGTAATCATAGGCCAACGCCGGATTGGCGTGGATTTCCTCGCAGGGGATGGCCACACCCGGAGAATAGGCCAGCGACAAATCCCGCTGCGTGGTCATCGGGACCGTTGCATTGATTTCCCATTTGCCCGGTGTGGGTTGCAGGTGAAACGCCAGCGCGTCTTCTCTTGTTACTTTGGCCATGAATATCCCCTCCGGTCAGGCGGCCACGTTAGACAGGCCCGCGAATTGGCTCAACCGCTGCTTTCATGGTCCGGCGCGCAATGTTAGGGTTTAACGCTACCAGCGCCGAGGGTTCGATGTCCGACACAGTTACGCCGATGATGGCGCAATACCTGGAACTGAAACATCAGTATCAGGACGCGATCCTGTTCTACCGGATGGGCGATTTCTACGAGATGTTCTTTGACGACGCGGTGCAGGCCGCCGCGGCACTGGACATTGCCCTGACGAAACGCGGCAAACACGACGGGGCCGATATCCCGATGTGCGGCGTGCCTGTGCATTCCGCCGAAAGCTATCTGCTGACTCTGATCCGCAAGGGGTTCCGCGTGGCCGTCTGCGAACAGATGGAAAGCCCGGCAGAAGCAAAAAAGCGCGGATCGAAATCCGTGGTGAAACGCGACGTGGTCCGATTGGTCACCCCCGGCACGCTGACCGAGGACAGCCTGCTGGACGCCCGGCGGCACAACTATCTGGCGGCGATTGCGCAGGTGCGCGACGACACCGCGATGGCATGGGTCGATATCTCGACCGGTGTGCTGCGGGTGATGACCTGCCCGGTGGTGGCGCTCGCCCCCGAACTGGCGCGGCTCGCCGCCAAGGAAGTGCTGATCGCGGACGGGACAGAAGACAGTTTTCGATCCCTGATCGAGGACGCGGGCGCCAGCCTGACAACGCTGGGCCGCGCGGCATTTGACAGCACAAGCGGTGACAAACGCCTGTGCGACCTGTTCCGGGTCGGGTCACTGGATGCGTTCGGTGCATTCACACGGGCCGAGGTGGCAGCCCTCGCAGGGGTGACGGAATACCTCGACATCACGCAAAAGGGACAGCTTCCGCTGCTACGCCCGCCGGTGCAGGAAAACCGCGCCGCCAGCATGCAGATCGACGCTGCAACACGCCGGTCCCTGGAACTGACCCACGCGCTGTCAGGCGGTCGTACCGGATCGCTGCTGGATGCCATCGACCAGACCGTAACAGCGGCAGGCGCGCGTCTGCTGGAACGGCGCCTGTCTGCGCCATCCCGACGATTGGACGTGATCACAGCACGTCAGGACGCGGTCGCGGCTCTGGTGGACGACCCTGCCCTGACCGAGGATATCCGCGATCATCTGCGCGGGACCCATGATCTTGACCGCGCATTGTCACGCCTCGCACTTGATCGTGGCGGCCCCCGCGACATGGCTGCGATCCGCAACACGATCGAAAGCGCCCGGCGGCTTGAACAGACACTGAACAGGGCAGATCTGCCAAATCTGCTGGCCGAAGCCCAATCAGGTCTGACCGGGCATGATGCAATTCATGCCCTGCTGGATGCAGCCCTTGTGGCGGACCCGCCGCTTTTGGCGCGTGACGGCGGTTTTATCGCCCCCGGCTATGACGCCAATCTGGACGAAGCGCGCAAACTGCGTGACGAAGGCCGCAGTGTCATTGCGGCAATGCAGGCGGAATTCATCGCAACAACGGGCATCAACGCACTGAAGATAAAGCATAACAATGTGCTTGGGTACTTTATCGAGGTGACCGCCACCCATGCCGACCGCATGATGGCACCCCCCTTGTCGGACACGTTCATCCACCGTCAGACCACCGCTAATCAGGTCCGTTTCACAACCGTCGCGCTAAACGAAATCGAGAGCCGCATTCTCAACGCCGGATCAGAGGCGCTGGAAATCGAAAAAAGGCTCTATGCAAGCCTTTCAGAGTCTATTCTTGCCGAACAGGCGCATCTGGGGCAATTGTCTCGCGCGCTGGCAGAATGTGATCTTGCGGCAGGTCTTGCCCATCTTGCACGACGCGAGGCGTGGGTCAGACCGGACATCGACGACAGCCGCGCCTTCACGATCGAGGGCGGTCGTCACCCTGTGGTCGAGGCCGCACTGATGCGCGCGGGCCAGCCCTTCGTGGCCAATGGCTGCAATCTGACAGATACGCCGATCTGGCTGCTGACCGGACCAAACATGGCCGGCAAATCGACATTCCTGCGCCAGAACGCGCTGATCGCCGTATTGGCGCAGATGGGGGCATTCGTGCCAGCAGCCAGCGCGCAGATCGGCATCGTGAGCCAGATCTTCAGCCGGGTCGGTGCATCCGACGATCTGGCCCGTGGTCGGTCGACCTTCATGGTGGAAATGGTGGAAACCGCCGCGATCCTGAATCAGGCTGACGATCGGGCACTGGTCATCCTGGACGAAATCGGCCGCGGCACGGCGACATATGACGGTCTGTCCATCGCATGGGCCACGCTGGAACACCTGCATGACGTCAACCGCTGCCGTGCCCTGTTCGCCACCCACTACCACGAGATGAGCAGCCTGTCCGCCAAACTAGCAGGGGTCGATAATGCGACCGTCAGCGTCAAGGAATGGGACGGCGACGTGATCTTTCTGCACGAGGTGAAAAAAGGCACGGCCGACCGCAGTTACGGCGTTCAGGTCGCACGGCTGGCCGGCTTGCCCCCCGCCGTCGTCGCCCGCGCCAAGGTCGTGCTCGAGGCACTGGAAAAAGGCGAACGCGAAGGTGGTGGCGCGCGCAAGGCCGTCATCGACGACCTGCCGTTGTTCGCCGCCGCCCCACCTGCCCCCGCCCCTGCACCACCACAGGCCACATCGCAGGTCGAGGACCGTTTGCGCGCGATTCTACCTGATGAGCTGACGGCACGCGATGCGCTGGCGCTGATCTATGACCTCAAGACGATGCTGACGCCCGACGCGGACTGACCTGCGCCTGCATCATCTTGCCAGAAATACTCGGGGGTCCGGGGGCAACGCCCCCGGTCGGTCGGCCCGGCCGTCAGGCCGGGTCGAAACAGGCGTCAGCCTGCCGTGTTCGACGAAACACCGACCTGTGCGGGGCGCAGCAGTCGGTCGTGCAACATGAAACCTTCGGTGGACACATCGATGATGTCACCAGCCTTTGTGCCGGGCAAAGGTGCCTCGAACATCGCCTGATGCACATTCGGGTCGAATTTGTCGCCGACCTCTGGCGTGATCGGGTCGATACCGTGTTTCTTGAACACGGAAATCAGCTCGCGCATGGTCAGTTCGACACCTTCCAGCAGGGCCGCATTCACGGCCTTGTCGGTGTCGGCGGTGGATTTCAGCGCACGGCGCAGGTTGTCGTAAACCGGCAGCAGGTCGCGGGCCAGTTTCGACCCACCATAATTTTCGGCCTCACGACGATCACGATCGGCGCGTTTGCGGGTGTTTTCGGCATCTGCCAGCGCGCGCATCCACTTGTCGCGGAATTCGTCGCGCTCTGCCTCGATGTCAGCGATCCGGGCAAGCGTTTCATCACCTTGCGCGTCCAGCTCATCGCCCTCTGCTGCAAGCTCATCCAGGCTCATCGGTTCGTCTTGGTCGGCCATATTTTTTCCTTCAGGAGCGGTCGGCGATCATCTGTCCGACACGCTGTGCGGTGTAGTTCACAATGGGCACGATGCGCCCGTAATTCAGTCGCGTTGGACCAATGACGCCGACAGCGCCAATGATCTTACGGTCGGCGTTCATATACGGTGAAACGACCAAAGAGGAACCCGAAAGCGAAAAAAGTTTGTTCTCGGAACCGATAAAGATCCGGACGCCGTCACCTTGGTCCGCCAGCTCGAGGAACTGGGCGATATCACGTTTGCGTTCGAGGTCGTCGAACAGGCTGCGGATGCGGTCAATGTCGCCCGTATCCTCGCCCAACAGGTTGCCGCGGCCCCGTACGATCAACCGTTCATTCGATTCGCCTTCGTTTTCCCACAGCACGGCACCGGACTGCACCAGCTCTGCGGCCAGCCTGTCGATTTCCTGCCGGCGGGCCTTGATCTCGCGTTCAATCACGGCACCCAATGTCGACAGCGTCTGGCCCTCGGCGATGGCATTCAGAAAATTGGCAGCCTCGCGCATGGACGACGGGGTCTGTCCCGGAGGCGGCGTGAACAGGCGGTTTTCGACGTGACCATCGGCGAACACCAGAACAACCAGCGCACGGGTCGCAGACAGCGACACGAATTCGATGTGCTTGATCGGGGCCTCGTGTTTCGGGGTCAGCACCAGACTTGCGACCTGTGTCACACCGGACAGGGCCGATCCGACGCGATCGAGGACCGATCCGACATCGGTATCACGGTCCGTCAGCGTCTGATCGATCAGATCGCGATCAGACCCGTTGAGTTCGTTCACCTCGAGCAGGCCATCCACGAACATGCGCAGGCCGACCTGCGTGGGCACCCGACCTGCACTGACATGCGGGCTGCCCAGCAGGCCAAGGTATTCCAGATCATTCATCACGTTGCGGATCGTGGCCGCGCTGACCTGTTCTGTCATGGTCCGCGTCAGGGTCCGTGAACCGACAGGGGCCCCCGTTTCGAGGTAGCCCTCGACGATGCGCCGGAACACCTCGCGCGAGCGGGCGTTCAAGTCGTCGAATTGCGGTGGTGACTGGGTCATTTTTTTCCGGTCTCAGGCGATGGGGACTTTGGTCAAACAGACGGGTCGCGTCAACGGGACTTGGATTTATCACATGGGGCGCGTATGCCGCTTGCGCAACCAAAAGGAGCTGACACCATGCGCCCATCCGGCCGCGAGACCCACCAAATGCGTGACGTATCCATCGAAACAGGTGTGACCCGCCACGCCGAAGGCAGCTGCATGATCCGCATGGGTGACACGCATGTTCTGTGTACTGCCACCGTTGATGAACGTGTACCATCATTTCTGAAGAATTCCGGTCTGGGTTGGGTGACAGCCGAATATGGCATGCTGCCACGGGCAACACATACCCGGATGCGCCGCGAGGCCAAGAATGGTCAATCCGGTAGAACACAAGAAATTCAAAGGCTTATCGGACGCAGCTTGCGTGCGGGTGTGGACCGGGTCGCATTGGGCGAACGCCAGATCCAGATTGACTGCGATGTGATCCAGGCCGATGGCGGAACCCGTTGCGCGTCGATCACGGGCGGCTGGGTGGCGCTGAAGCTGGCTGTGAACAATCTGATGAAGGCAGGACTGATCACCGCCGATCCGCTGGTCGATCCGGTTGCCGCGATTTCCTGTGGGATCTACGCGGGGCAAGAGGTTCTGGATCTGGATTATCCTGAGGATTCCGAGGCCGGCGTTGACGGAAACTTTATCATGACCGCAGGCAAATTGGTCGAGGTGCAGATGTCGGCAGAGGGTGCGACTTTCACGCGCGGGCAGATGGACAAGCTGCTGGACCTGGCCGAGGCCGGGATCACGGACCTGCACCGCATCCAGATGGAGGCTGTCGCTTGAGGCGGTTTGACGCACAACAACTGGTGATCGCCACGCACAACACGGGCAAGCGGGACGAAATCGCCGACCTGCTGGCCCCCTATGGCGTATCCTTGACCAGCAATGCCGATCACGGGCTGCCGGAACCGGAGGAGACCGAGGATAATTTCATCGGCAACGCCCGGATCAAGGCCCATGCCGCAGCCAAGGCAACGGGCCTGCCAGCGCTGGCCGATGACAGCGGTATCCAGATTGATGCGCTGGGTGGTCAGCCTGGCGTCTATACGGCGGATTGGGCCGAAACCCCCCAAGGGCGGGATTTCCAGATGGCCATGCGCCGCGCCCATGATGCGCTGGAGGCGATCAATGCACCAGAGCCGCGAACCGCAAGGTTTTGCTGCACATTGGTCCTGGCGTGGCCCGACGGTCATGATGAAGTCTTTGAGGGTGTGATAGAGGGCCGGATTGTCTGGCCCGGACGCGGCGATCAGGGGCATGGCTATGACCCGATTTTCTTGCCCGATGGATACGCGCAGACTTTCGGTGAAATGGACCGCTGGGAAAAGAACCGCATCAGCCACCGCGCCGGTGCGTTTCAAAAACTGATGGCCGGCTGTTTTGCCTGAAGACTGGCGTCACGGCGGTTTCGGGCTGTATCTGCACTGGCCGTTCTGCCAGGCAAAATGTCCCTATTGCGATTTCAACAGCCATGTCACCGCGAACGTGGATCAGGATCGTTGGGGTCGGGCCTATGTCAGCGAAATTCGACGGCTTGGTGCACAAACCGAGGGCCGCGTATTGCAGTCCGTTTTCTTTGGGGGTGGCACACCGTCCCTGATGTCGGTGTCACTGGTCGATACGATCATGCGGGAAATCCGCGCGACCTGGCCCATTGCGAATGACATCGAAGTCACGCTGGAGGCAAACCCCACCTCGACCGAGGCAGACCGTTTCCGTGGTTACCGCGACGCCGGGGTCAACAGGGTGTCCCTCGGGGTTCAGGCGTTGAATGACCACGATCTGCGCAAGCTTGGGCGTATGCACAGCGCCGCAGAGGCCATGAAGGCCTTCGACATCGCCCGTGACACGTTCGACCGCGTCAGCTTTGATCTGATCTATGCCCGGCAGGACCAGACCCTGAACCAGTGGAAAGCGGAACTGACCACAGCGCTGGAGATGGCTGTCGATCATCTGTCTCTTTATCAACTGACAATCGAGGACGGCACTGTTTTCGGACAGCGCGATGCGCTGGGGCAGCTGAAGGGTCTACCGGACGACGATCTGGGCGCAGACATGTATTTCGCAACGCAAGAGATCTGTGCCGCGGCGGGTTTCATTGGATATGAAACGTCAAACCACGCCCGGCCGGGCGCAGAAAGCACGCACAACCGGATCTATTGGCAGTCAGGCGATTATGTCGGGATCGGGCCGGGTGCGCAGGGCCGTCTGACCCGTGACGGTAACCGATGGGGCACGGCGACACCACTTGCCCCCGGAGCCTGGCTGAACCAGGTCGAGAGAGAGGGCCACGGCGAAAATCCTCGTGAACAAATCAGCCGCGCCGACGCGCTGACGGAATTGCTGTTGATGGGGCTTCGGTTGGCAGAGGGCCTGGATCGGGATCGATTGGCCGCCGCTGGCTATCAAAACGGCAATGCACAAGAGAGCGAGCTGGCCGCGCTGGACCTCATTGCAAAAGACCCTGCACGGTTGCGGGTCACGCCCGCAGGACGCCCGGTATTGAACGGTGTCCTGCGCGCATTGTTGGCAGACTAACTGCCCGCGAGCTGCCGCATGAGATCATCCAACTGGTTCAGATCGCGGTAGCGGATCGTCATCTTACCGCTTTCCTGCCCGGCATCCTGATCAATATTGACCTGCATGTTTATGGCTGCCGACAGTTCCCGTTCAAGTGCGACAGTATCGGCGTCCTTGCGCGATTTCTGACGTGGCCGCGCGGCCTTTTCATCGGTGTCCGATTTCTTGCTCAGCCGTTCTGCATCCCGGACCGACAACCCCTTGGTGATGATTTGCCGCGCAAGTTCCGTCGCCTTGGGATGACCGACCAATGTCCGTGCATGGCCAGCCGTCAATTTGCCAGACCCGAGCCAGTCCAGAACATCGTCGGGCAAAGACAGAAGCCGCATCTGATTTGCGATGTGGCTGCGGCTTTTGCCCAAGGCTGAGGCAAGCTGTTCCTGCGTGTGGCCGAACCGGTCCATCAACTGCCGGTAACCTGCTGCCTCGTCGACTGGATTGAGATCGGCACGCTGGATGTTCTCGATAATCGCGATTTCGAGCACTTCGGTATCGTTGAAATCACGGATCAGGACCGGAATTTCGTGACGGTTTGCCATCTGCGACGCGCGCCAGCGACGCTCACCGGCAACAATCTGGTATTGATCTGTCGTGCCCGGTTGAATGCGCACGATCAGAGGCTGAATGACGCCTTTTTCCTTAATAGATTCAGAGAGTTCCGCGAGCGCGTTATCATCAAATGTGCGCCGGGGCTGATCAGGATTCGGGTGGACGCTTTCAATTGGGACATAGAGGTCCGGACGCGGGGCAGACTTTTCCGTATCGGACTGAGCCGGCTGAACATCCGCCATCAATGCAGACAGACCGCGGCCCAAACCACGGGTTTTCGGGGGTTGGGACATCAGCTGACCTTTCTAAGTTGCGATTTGGCTTGTGACAAAACCTCGGCGGCCAGCTCGCGGTAGGCCTGGCTTCCGGCGGATTGGCTGTCATAGGACAAGGCAGGCATTGCAAAGGACGGTGCCTCGCTCAGGCGCACGTTTCGCGGAATCACCGTTTCAAAGACCAGACCACCCAGGTTTTCGCGCGCATCGGCTTCGACCTGTTGCGACAGATTGTTGCGACGATCGTACATCGTCAAAACGACGCCTTCGATCCGCAACGCCTTGTTGGCGGACTGACGGACGTCTCGGATGGTAAGCATAAGCTGCGACAAGCCTTCGAGTGCGAAAAATTCGCTTTGCAAAGGCACGATGACTGAATGCGCAGCAACCATGGCATTGACCGTCAGGATATTGAGTGACGGCGGGCAATCGATGAGCACGAAATCAAAGCCCATCGCGTCCATCGGCAGCTGGCGCAGCGCATCAAACAGCAGAAAACTGCGTTTCTCGTTTGAAATCAACTCGATATCAGCGGAACTCAGGTCTGTTGTCGCGGGAATAATCGACAGATTTTTAACCGTCGTCGCCTGAATTGCCTGATCTGGCAGCGCATCACCCAAAATGAAATCGTAGGTCGTCACCTGGCGCGCGTAGGGCGACACGCCCAGACCGGTGGATGCATTGCCCTGCGGGTCAAGGTCGATCAACAGCACCTTTTGTCCAGCTTCTGCCAAGGCTGCACCAAGATTGATCGTCGTCGTCGTCTTGCCGACCCCGCCTTTTTGGTTCGCGACGGCAATGATCTTGGCGCTTTTGCCGGGAATTGCGTCAGGCACGAGAGATGTCCTTTATGACAAGTATTTGCGCAGCCGGGTCAGTCTGACTGACGGTGGCATCACATGAAAATTGCCACGATTCACGCGCTGTCGCAACTTCAGCTTGGGCTGACTGGCCTTTTGGAAAAATAGCGACGCCTGACGATTCCAAAAGCTGCGTGGCAAATCCCAACAAATCAGTCAACGGTGCAAGGGCACGGGCAGTGACGCATTGCGCTTTGATAGCTGTTGTATCGGCAATCCGCTCTGCAAATACCTCTACATTGAGGTCAAAAGTACGTGCGGCTGTCCGCAAAAAAGCAGCCTTGCGCTGATCGCTCTCGACGAGCTGAATACGCATGTTGGGCCTTTGCAGCTTGACTGCGATCGCAATGACAATCCCGGGGAATCCGCCGCCACTGCCGATGTCTGTCAGGGTATCACAATGGTCAGGGATGTGAGGCAGCAGTTGCAGGCTATCCAGAACGTGACGTGTCCAGATATCCGACACCTGAGAGCGCGCGACCAGATTGATCTTGGCGTTCCATTTCAGCAAGAGTGCGCTGAACTCCTCGAGGGTCAGCAGTGTTTCACGTGAAACATCTGATGAAAGTGCGTCGAATCTAACTGACACGCCGTACCTCAGCCTTTCGCAAGGCACCACGGATCAACAGCATGGCTGCTGGTGTCATGCCTTCCAATGCCAAACATTCATGAAGGTTTTGCGGTTGCGCCTTCGCCAATTTCAACTTCAGCTCATTGGAGAGACCGGACAACCCCTGAAAAGAGAAACCAGCCGGAATGATCGTCGCTTCAGCTTCCTTCAAAGCATCAATGTCGCGTTGTTGCCGTTTCGCATAGGGTGCGTATAGCGCGTCACTTCGAACCTGTTGACCGATTGCCTCGGAAATCTGCTGAAAAGACCTATCCAGTGGTTGAACCTTGCCGAATTCGCAGTCCGCAAGTCCGAGCGCATCAAGCGCAGTCCGCGCAGGACCATCCACTGCAACATTAACACCCTGCCCCGCCAATGCCCGTGCAGGCACCTTGACTGAACGCAGCAGTTTCATTGCGATTTCAATCTGATCCAGTTTTTTGGTGAATCTGTCCCAACGCTGATCATCAACAAGGGAAAGCTCTCGTCCCGTAGCCGTCAACCGACGGTCAGCGTTGTCCGCCCGCAAGAGCAGCCGAAATTCTGCCCGTGACGTGAACATCCGATATGGTTCGGTGACGCCTTTGGTGATCAGGTCATCAATCATGACACCGATATAAGAATCACTGCGGCTGAAACTAAAGGAATCCAGACCCCGCGCTTGCCGTGCTGCATTCAAGCCCGCGACCAGCCCTTGTGCTGCCGCCTCTTCATATCCAGTTGTGCCGTTGATCTGTCCAGCAAGATACAGGCCTGGGCATGCCTTGAGAGCAAGCGCACTCGACAGGCTTTGTGGATCAACAAAATCATACTCAATCGCATAGCCCGGTTGCAGGATTTCTGCCTTTTCAAGCCCAGCAATCGAGTGGACATAGTCCGCCTGAACTTCCTCCGGCAACGAGGTACTGATGCCATTGGGATAGACAACGTCGGACGTCAGACCCTCAGGCTCCAGAAAAATTTGATGCGAGTCCTTTTCAGCGAAACGCACAACCTTATCCTCGATCGACGGGCAATATCGTGGTCCGACACCGTCGATGTGACCACCATACATGGCAGAACGTCCGATATTCTTGCGAATGATATCGTGCGTTGCCGCGTTGGTATGCGTGATCCCACAGGCGACCTGCTGAACCGACAACTCGTCACTTAGAAATGAAAAGAGCGACGGATCATCATCCGCATGCTGCTGCTCAAGCTGATCCCACTTGATGGATGACGATTTCAGTCGGGGCGGCGTACCGGTCTTGAGTCGTCCAATTGGCAGATCAAGTGATCGCAACTGTTCGGACATCCGCATAGAGGCGGCATCGCCCATTCGACCGCTAGGGTATGACCGGTCACCAATATGAATCAGCCCGCCCAGGAACGTGCCTGTGGTCAAAACGACAGCGGATGCTGAAACCTTGCTATCATCGGCCAGAGTGACACCAGCCACGCGGCCACCATCCATGATCAATGACGCGACCTCAGCTTCAATAACCTGAAGACCTTGCTGCGACGTAATGATCCGATGCATGGCTCGCTGATAAAGGACACGGTCCGATTGCGTGCGCGGCCCTTGGACAGCGGGACCTTTCGTGCGATTCAACAGTCGAAACTGAATTCCGGATTCATCGGCAGCGCGGCCCATTGCGCCGCCAAGCGCGTCGATTTCTCGCACCAAGTGGCCTTTACCCAGTCCACCAATAGCCGGGTTGCATGACATCACACCGATATCAGACATTTTCATCGTAATCAGTGCAGTCAAAGCGCCCGTTCTCGCGGATGCAAGAGCAGCTTCACAGCCAGCATGACCACCACCGACCACAACGACATCGAAATGTTTCACGTGAAACATCCTACTTTCCAATACAAAAACTGGAGAAAATTTCGCCAAGGAGGTCCTCTACATCTACCCTCCCCACAATGCTGTCAAGCGCCCTGACTGCGTCGCGCAATTCTTCGGCCAACAGGTCGACTGGCAATCCCAGTGTCATCTGGTGCTCTGCGTGATTCAGCTGCTTAAGCGTGGATACCATCTGCCTGCGGTGGCGTTCGCGGATCGCCAAACCGGCATTAGCTGATCGACTGCTTAACTCTTGCCCGATCCGCAAAATCATGTCGGACACACCTTCGCCCGTCAAACCTGAAACGCCACCTGGGGCAGTTGATTTACCGACCAAAACCAGGTCCGCCGGATGTGGCGGAAACGGCGTCGTCTTTCCATCCTCTGACAGAAAAACCCTCAAGTCTGCATTTTCAGCACGCTGCCGTGCAAGGTCGACACCCATCTTTTCAACGATGTCGTCAGTGTCGCGGATCCCGGCCGTATCAAGCAGCGTGACAGGCAACCCTGCAATCTCCATCCGGACTTCGATCACGTCGCGCGTCGTGCCAGCAATTTCAGATGTGATTGCGGCGTTCCGGCCTGCCAACCTGTTCAGCAACGTCGATTTCCCGATATTCGGCGGTCCGACTATGGCGACTTCAAATCCCGTACGCACACGCTCGGCTGCAAATGATCCGGCGATCTGCTGTTCGAGGTCGGATTTGACCCCCGCCAAGAGTTGTCTCACCTCGGGGAAAACGTCGACAGGCACCTCCTCGTCAACGAAATCGATCGTCGCCTCGATCAATGCGGCAGCGCGGATCAGCTTTTGACGCCATCCTTCGGCAAGCTGACCAAGCTCACCGCTGAACACCCGTACGGCCTGTTTGCGTTGCGCCTCGGTCTCCGCATCAATGAGGTCGGCCAACCCTTCGACCTGCGCGAGGTCAAGGCAACCGTTTTCCAGCGCGCGCCGGGTAAAATCACCAGGACCGGCTGGCACACCACCTAATGACGCAAGCCGCGTGTTCACGGCGGCGATGATTGCGGTGCTGCCGTGACAATGAAGTTCGATGACATCTTCGCCGGTAAAACTGTGACCGCGCGCAAACCGAAGCACCAAGGCCTCGTCCAAGAGAACACCGTCGGCATCAATCAGCCGCCGCAGACCGCGTTTTTCAGGAACACTCTCCATCAGACCAGATGCGATACTGACCGCATCTGGTCCCGAAATCCGGATGACGGATACGCCTGCCCTCCCCGGTGCGGACGCCAAGGCAAAAATCGTATCCATGTATAACCCCTTGATAAGGTTACGTATTCATCGAATCAAAGAAATCGGAATTCGTCTTGGTCTGCTTCAACTTGCCAATCAGGAATTCGATGGCATCCGTTGTGCCCATCGGGTTCAGGATGCGGCGCAGAACATAGGTTTTTGCCAGATCCGCCTTTTCGACCAGAAGCTCTTCCTTGCGGGTACCGGACTTGAGGATATCCATCGCGGGGAACACGCGCTTGTCTGCAACCTTGCGGTCCAGCACGATCTCCGAGTTGCCGGTGCCCTTGAATTCTTCAAAGATCACTTCGTCCATCCGGCTACCGGTATCGATCAGCGCGGTTGCAATGATGGTCAGCGACCCACCCTCTTCGATATTGCGGGCAGCACCAAAGAACCGCTTGGGCCGTTGCAATGCGTTGGCGTCCACACCACCCGTCAGCACCTTGCCGGACGACGGTACGGTCGTGTTGAAGGCGCGGCCCAGGCGCGTAATCGAATCCAGCAGGATGACCACGTCGCGCTTGTGTTCGACCAGGCGTTTGGCCTTTTCGATCACCATTTCGGACACGGCGACGTGACGCGTTGCAGGTTCGTCAAAAGTCGAAGACACAACCTCGCCTTTCACGGACCGCTGCATGTCGGTCACTTCTTCGGGGCGCTCGTCGATCAGCAGGACGATCAGATAACATTCGGGATGATTGCGTTCGATCGAATGGGCGATGTTCTGCAACAGCACCGTTTTACCGGTGCGCGGCGGTGCCACGATCAGCGATCGTTGCCCTTTGCCGATGGGTGACACCAGATCGATGATCCTTGCCGACCGATCCTTCTTGTCGTGCTCGCTGTCGACTTCCATTTTCAGGCGCTCGTCGGGGTACAGCGGCGTCAGGTTGTCGAATGCCACCTTGTGCTTGGTCTTTTCGGGGTCTTCAAAGTTGATCTTTTCGACCGTTTTCAGGGCAAAGTAACGCTCGTTGTCATTGGGCTCTTTCATCGTGCCCTCGACGGTGTCGCCAGTGCGCAGCGAATACTGTCGGATCATCTCGGGCGAGACATAGATATCATCGGGACCCGGCAGATAGTTTGCCTCGGGCGACCGCAGGAACCCGAAACCGTCCTGCAAAACCTCCAGCACACCGTCGCCGCCGATCAGCCATTCCTCATCCGCCCGCTCGCGCAGAATTGCGAACATCATGTCGCCCTTGCGCATGGTGGAAGCGTTCTCGATCTCAAGCTCTTCTGCCATGGACAACAGGTCCTTGGGGCTTTGCGCCTTGAGATCGGCGAGGTTCAGACGGTGTTCGGACATGTGCAAGGTTCCAGACGCCAGCGCACTGGCGTTTCAAAGAGATCAGACTGGGAAAGCGTGATGCCCGGACGGGCGCGCTGCGCGGCAGTTAAGCGCAGCACCCCGAAAAGTCAACGCAGATCAGAACGGGCGAACGATCACTGCAACCACGGCGACGATCATCAGGATCGTCGGCGCCTCGTTCGCGATCCGGTAGGTCTTGCCGGACCGGGTATTGGTGCCGGCGGCAAATTCCTTGCGACGGGCCGCCATCCACATATGCGCGGCAGTCATGGCAATCACGGCCAAAAGCTTTGCCCAGCCCCAGACAGCACCGAAATCCAGGCCACCCATGCCAATCAGCAGGATTCCACAAATCCATGCCGTGATCATGGCTGGATTCATAATCACGCGCAGCAGCTTTTCTTCCATGACCTTGAACGTCTGGTCCAGTTCGGACCCCACCGATGCGCGTTCAGCGTGATAGACAAACAATCTGGGCAGATAGAACAGCCCTGCCATCCAGGCAATCACAGCCATGATGTGCACGGCCTTGATCCAGTCGTAATAAGGCAAGAGCCAGTTCATTGGTTATCCTCGTTCAGTCTGCCCTACTCTTTCAATAATAAAGAAAGAAAAGAAAGATGATGTTTATGTAGGTTGCCAAGAATCTGGGGATCGATTTTTCATCAACATATTTATCCATAGGCCAAGAGCCGACCCATCCTGGGTCATCCTTGATATTCGATCAGAAAAATACGCGAAAACAGATACATAAATATCGATCTTCGTTCGGTTTACACTTTCTCAAGACTTGACTCTCGCTTTTTTGGGACGTTGTGCACAGGCCAGAGTTATCCCGTCCACATGAGGATGACCGCGGCGAATCCCCCCTGTTTGTCCTTGGTTCACCGTCGCACGTCGGGCGAACATCGGTTGTTTGCCCCAGCTTGACGTTTCACCCAAAAATGTCCTTCAGTTATCCCCATGCCCGATGATTTGATCCTTGCCAGCGGTTCCACGATCCGCGCGACGCTCCTGCGGAATGCAGGTGTGTCATTTGCCGTCGAAAAACCCCGTGTGGACGAGGATGTGATGCGTCTGTCTCTTCAGCATGAGGGCGCACCGCCACGTGATATCGCCGATGCCCTGGCCGAGATGAAGGCCGCCAAGGTGTCGTCCCGCCATCCTGACGCCCTGGTGGTCGGTTGCGATCAGGTTCTCGCCTTCGGGCAGGATGTGCTGGCGAAACCCCAAACACCGGAACAGGCGCTTGAACAGTTGAAATCAATGCGCGGGCAGCGGCATCAATTACTTTCCGCTGCCGTGATCTATCACAACAACGCGCCGCAATGGCGTCATGTCGGCGTGGTTCGCATGCACATGCGTGATGCCAGTGACGCCTACCTGGCCGATTATGTGCAACGTAACTGGGATGACATCCGTCATTGCGTCGGCGCATACCAGCTCGAGGCAGAGGGGGTGCGGCTCTTTCATCGCATCGAGGGGAATTATTTCGATGTGCTCGGTCTGCCTTTGCTCGACCTCTTGTCTTATCTGACGCTGCGCGGGACACTGCCCGGATGACACATCCTGCCATTCCTCTTGCCGGTGTGATCGGTTTTCCAATCGGTCATTCCGCCTCGCCGCGCCTGCACAAACACTGGCTGAACCGCTACGGGATCGCCGGTGACTACGTCCCGTTGCAAGTGTCGGAAGGATCCTTGGAAGCCGTGATCCGCGCCTTGCCGCAGACGGGTTTCGTCGGGGCCAACGTCACCATCCCGCACAAGACATCCGTCATGCAGATCGCGGATCACCTAAGTGATCGCGCAATCCTGGTCGGGGCCGCGAATACGCTGATCTTTCGCGCTGATGGCAAGATTCATGCAGACAACACTGACGGTTACGGCTTCATGGCGAACCTGAAACAGGGTGCGCCGAACTGGTCGGCCGCATCCGGGCCCGCCCTGGTTCTGGGCGCAGGCGGTGCGGCGCGGGCGATTATCGTGGCGCTGGCCGATGCCGGTGTGCCGCAGATCCTGCTGGCCAACCGGACCCGCCCCAAGGCCGAGGCGCTGCGTGCCGAATTCGGCACCCGGATCAAGGTGGTCGATTGGGTGCAGGCCCAAGATGCCGTCGCCGAGGCGCATCTGATCGTCAATACAACCTCCCTTGGCATGACAGGCCAACCTGACTTGAAACTCTCTCTGGATCGTCTGTCAGCCAATACTGTCGTGACGGACATCGTTTACAAACCCTTGCGCACGCCTTTGCTGGAACAGGCCGCCGCCCGCGGCTGCGTCACGGTCGACGGGTTGGGCATGCTGTTGCATCAGGGCGTGCCCGGTTTTGAGCGTTGGTTCGGCACGCGGCCAGAGGTTGACGACGCCCTGCGCGACGCCGTTCTGGGATGACCTATCTGCTGGGTCTGACCGGCTCGATCGGCATGGGCAAGAGCACGACCGCCCAGATGTTCCGCGATGCAGGTGTGCCGGTCTGGGATGCTGATGCCAGCGTTCACGCGCTTTATGCGGCGGGCGGTGCTGCTGTCGCACCGATCGGCGCGGTTTTCCCCGACGCGATAGTGGATGGTGCAGTGTCCCGCCCTGCCCTGCGGACCATCATGCAGTCCGACCCGACCGCGCTGGACCGGGTGGAACGGATCGTTCATCCCCTCGTCGCCGCTGACCGGGCAGCATTCATCGCCGCGAAAACGGACCCGTTGCTGGTGTTCGACATACCCCTGCTGTTCGAAGGTGGCGCCCAGGCCTGGCTGGACGGCACATTGGTCGTCACCGTCCCGCCTGACATCCAGGCAGACCGCGTTCTGGCCCGGCCCGGCATGACCCATGCACAGTTTGACATGATCCTGTCGCGCCAGATGCCGGACGCAGAAAAACGTGCGCGGGCTGATTTCGTGATCGAGACTCGCACACTGGACGAGACACGCCAGGCCGTGCAAAACCTGATTCAGGATCTGACCGGGGCTGACCATGCGTGAAATCGTTCTAGACACTGAAACCACTGGATTCGAGCCTGCAGAAGGCGACCGGATCGTGGAAATCGGCGCGGTCGAACTGATCAATCACATGCCCACCGGCCGGACCTATCATCAGTATATCAACCCGCAGCGCACGATGCCGCAGGCCGCGTTCGAGGTGCATGGTCTGGGTGACGATTTCCTGCGCGACAAGCCGGTTTTCAAGGATATCGCACAGGATTTCATCGATTTTGTGGGTGATTCAAAAATGGTGATCCACAACGCCAAATTCGACATGAAATTCCTCAATGCCGAACTGGGCTGGTTGAACCGTCCGTTGCTGCCGATGGATCAGGCACTGGACACGCTCGACATCGCGCGTCGCCGGTTCCCCGGATCGCCTGCATCATTGGATGCGCTGTGCCGCAGGTTCGGGATCGATAATTCGTCACGCACCTTGCACGGGGCGTTGCTGGATTCCGAGATTCTGGCGGAGGTCTATCTGGAACTGATCGGCGGCCGACAACCCGATCTGGTGCTTCAGGGTAGGACCAGCCAGAAAACCCAGACGTCAGATGCTGGCGAATGGCGCGCCTACCCACGCGAAACACCCTTGCCGTCGCGCATAACTGATGCGGAAACCGCCGCCCATACTGCATTTGTCGACAGTCTGGGCGACGGCGCGCTTTGGAAAAAACTGGCCTGACGGCTTAGTTGATCGGCGCGTTTTCGCTCTGGGCCTTCTGGGCTTCCATACGGGCGGCCAGTTGCGCGCGATAAAGCGCAACGAAATCGATCTGTTCGAGGTTCAGTGCCTGAAAACCGCCTTCGCGCGTGGCATTGGCGACGATGTGGCGGATATAGGGGAACGTCAGGCGTGGGCATTCGATCAACAGGAACGGATGCATCTGGTCCTCTGGCACGCCGGAAATCTGGAACACGCCGGCATATTCCAACTCGAGGATGAACAGCGGCTCACCGGCATCCTTGGTCTTGGAGGTGATGTTCAGCTTGGTGATCACTTCGAACTGGTTGTCGGACCCGCGCTTGCGGGCGTCGACATTGACCTGCACCTGAATTTCTGGCGTCGCGTCACCCTTGATCCCTTTTTGCGCAAGGATGTTTTCGAACGACAGGTCGCGCACGTATTGCGTGACGATGCGGTTGCTGACCTGCGGCGGTTGTTGGGGGGCGTCGCCGGCGGGTGTCGTTTCAGGCGTATCGGCCATGGAGTGTCTCCGTCAAATTAGGTTGGCGTGAGGCATAGCAGGGCGATGCCGCAGGCTCAATGCTGCGTCCAGCCGGACGGACGGTGCGTTGGTTTCTTGTCCTCGTCGAGCGTGCTGTATTCGCCGTCGATCACCGTATCGTCGGGGCGGGGCGATTGATGGGGCGGTGTGCCCATCTGAAACCGTTGCACGTTCACACGCGCCTTGATCGCCAGAAAAACGCGATGCCTGACGGACGGGATCAGCAAGGAAAAGCCGACGGCGTCGGTGAAAAACCCCGGTGTCAGCAGCAATGCGCCCGCAAACAGGATCATCGCGCCATTCGCCAGGGGTTCGGACGGGTCCGACAGTTGCGAAAATGACGATTGCAGTCGGTTCAACTCGCGCGCTCCCTGTGATCTGACCAGCCAGCTGCCCAGGATCGCCGTCATCAGGACGATCAGCAGTGTGGGCCACAGCCCGATGGCGCCGCCAACCTGGATGAACAGGGCAATTTCGATCAGCGGGACGGCAATGAACGCCAGCAAAAGGTACATTTTCGGTCCTTTGGTCACAGGGGGCGGCCACAGGTGGACTTGGCCGCTGCTGACACCTACATAAGTTCAGACCCAAAAGTTACCAGCCATCCGGCGGCAAGAGGACCAACATGAACGGACCCATTATCCAGCTACTCGTCCTTGCAGGCATCGCGATTTTCCTCGTGTTGCGTCTGCGCGGTGTGCTTGGCACCCGCGAAGGTTTTGAAAAACCGCCCGTCCCACTGGACAAGCCCGCACCGGCCAAGCGTGACTTTGAGGTGATCGAGGGCGGCCCCGACCGCGATATCATCGACCACGCCGACGAAGGCACGTCCACGGCCCTGGCCCTGGCCGAGATGAAACGCATCGACCCGTCTTTCAACGTGGGCGAGTTTCTGGGCGGTGCGCGTCAGGCCTATGAAATGATCCTGATGGCATTCGAACGCGGCGATCTGGACGAGGTAAAATCCTTTATTTCCGAAGATATCGAAGCAGCATTTACCGCGGTGATCCATGACCGCGCTGACAAGGGGCTGACGGTCGATGCCACATTCGTGGGCATCAGCGAGCTGAAGCTGCGCGACGCGACATTCGATCAGTCCATCAAGGAAGCCGAGCTGACGATCCGCTTTGGCGGTGAACTGGCCTATGTCGTGCGCGACCATGGCGGCGATATCGTCGATGGCGACCCCAACGCGATCAAAAAACAAAAGGACGTCTGGACCTTTGCCCGCGTGATGGACAGCGGCGATCCCAACTGGCGCCTTGTCGCAACGGAATGATGGCGAAACCGGCGTGGGCGCTGTCGGCGTTCCTGGCCTGGACGGGAACGGTCATGGCAGAACCGACTTACACGATCCTCGACTTCGGTGATCTGAACGGCTGGGACGACGATGACCACGCCGCCGCATTGGATGTTTTCACGAACACCTGCGGCGATATCGACCGGACCGACTGGCAGCGGCTTTGCGCCTTTGCAAAGGATGGTCCGGCCGCGCGCGATTTCTTTGAGACGTTTTTCAAACCCGTGCTGATCGAGGACGGCACGCCGATGCTGTTTACCGGATACTTTGAACCGGAAATACGCGGGGCGCTGCAACCGTCCGAGACCTATCGCTATCCGATTTACGCGCTGCCCGGGGATGGATTGGCAGGCACCTACTCGCGCCGCGAGATCGAAGAGGATCTGCCGTTCGCAGATCAAGGGCTGGAAATCGCCTGGCTGGCTGATCCGGTCGACCTGTTTTTTTTGCAGGTGCAGGGTTCAGGTCGCATCCGCCTGCCCGACGGTGGCGTCATCCGCGTGGGATACGCAGGCAAAAACGGACGCGATTATACCTCGGTCGGCATGGCCCTCGTTGAACGTGGCGAATTTACGCTGGACCAGGTGTCGGCCCCGACGATCCGCCAGTGGGTGCGCGATAACCCGGTCGAAGGTCGCAACCTGCTGTGGTTGAACGATTCTTACGTTTTTTTCCGCGAAGTGAACGAGGTCCCTGCCAACAAGGGTCCCTTGGGGGCCATGAACCGGTCGATCACCACGGGGCGCAGCATCGCGGTCGATCCCAGCATCACGATACTGGGCGCGCCGGTCTGGATCGAAAAGCAGGGCCGCGACCCGATCAACCGGCTGATGATCGCGCAGGACACCGGGTCAGCGATCAAAGGTGCGCAGCGTGCCGACATATTCTACGGCACCGGCGATGCAGCGGGTGCTGCGGCTGGTGCCATCAAGGACGGTGGTCGCATGGTCGTCCTGATGCCCATCGACTACGCCTTGTCCAAGACCGAGCCACGGGTCAGTTTCTGATGCGCCGCCCGCGCCACCTGTCACCCGAAGAGCGCGCGATCTGGGATCATGTCGCAAGGCAGGCGCAACCGCTGAATCCGAAAAAACCCAAGCCCGCCCCAGAGGCAAAGGCCCCACCCAAACGCCCGTCCAGCGTCGTGCCACAACGCGATCTGCCTGATTTCACAGTCGGCATGAAAGCCGATATCGCACGGTCGCACGACATTCTGCCGCCACTGCGCGAACGCCTGCAACGCGCGCCCATCCAGATGGACGCCAAGAATTTCATGCGGATGAAATCGGGCAAGCTCAAGCCCGAGGGCCGTCTGGACCTGCACGGCATGTATCGCGACGAAGCCTATCCCGAACTGATCGCCTTCATCCTCAATGCACAGGCGGCGGGCAAGCGTCTGGTGCTGGTGATCACGGGCAAGGGGACATCCAGCGACGACTGGGCCGGCGGGCGTGGTGTCCTGCGCCGTCAGGTGCCGCAATGGCTGCAACTGCCGCCCATCGGTCCTGCTGTGCTGGAGGTGCGGCCAGCGCACCTCAAACACGGTGGGGACGGGGCCTATTATGTCTATCTACGCCGTCGCAAGTGATGCGCGGGCGCGGGTGACGCCCAGTGTGGCCATGGCCGCCGCGACCAGAAAAAATACCAGATAGCCGATCATTTGTGCGGGGAAATCGACGCCCCAGTCGATCAGATACCCCGATACACCCGGCCCGATGGCCGATCCGAACACCATGATGGCGGCCGCTGCCGCCTTGATCGCGCCGATGTGGCGCGTGCCGTAGAATTCCGCCCAGAACGCGCCGGGCAGGGTGGATTGCAGGCCTTGGCCAACCCCCAGCACAGCCATGCCCAATGCGGCAACCGGGATCGAGGGCGCAAGCGCGATAATCCCAAAGGCCAGCGCAAAGGGCAGCATGTAAAATGGCACGATCCGTCCTGATCCAAACCGGTCAATGGCCCAGCCGGTCGCGAAATTCGATCCGATGCTGATGATCGTGAACAGGGGAAAGAGGGCCACGAAACCTGCCAGCGTCCAGCCTTTGACCTCGGTCAGGTGGACCTGTTGGAACCACAGCGCCGTGCCCCAGGCGGGCGGGCCCAGCAGGGCAGGGACCATCAGCCAGAACAGCGGATGCCGCAACACATCGGCGCGCGTCCAATGCCGTCCGTGCATGCCTGCGGCCTGTTCATCCTTTGCCAGTGATTGTGGCGTGCGTTCCTGCCGCAGCAACAGGCCCATCAGCGGGATAGTGACGACGACGATCACGCCCGCCACAATCCACAGTGTGCGCCAGTCTGTCGTGATCAGTAGGGCGACAAAGATGATCGGCAGAACGGCCTGACCCACGGAATAGCCCATGGATGCCACGGCCAGCGCCTTGCCACGGCCCGCCACGAACCAGCGCGCCATGGATACGGTGGCCAGATGGCTGGACATGCCTTGTCCGAACAACCGCAGGAAAAAGATTGCCAGCACCAGCAGTGCTGCATTCGGCACGGTGCCCATGAAAAAACAGGCGGCGGCAAGCCCTGCAAAGACCAGCGTGCCGATCACGCGCACCCGAAACCGGTCAACCAGCGTGCCGGCCCAGATCATCGTGATCGCAGACGCGGTGGTGCCCAGCGTATAAAGCCCGCCCCACTGCCCATCCGTCAGGCCGAAATCGTCCATGATCCCGCCCGCAAAGAGCGAAATGAAAAACGTCTGCCCGTAGGACGACGTCAGCGTCAGGATGAAACCCGCCAGCAGGAACAACCAGTTGGTGCGAACAAAGGACACAAAATTCATGTGCCCTTCGTCGCGCCGCCAGACGGGAAAGAAAAGCCCTAAAGCACGTAACGCGACAGGTCGGTGCTGCGTGCCATTTCGCCAAGATGCTTTTCGACAAAGGCTTCGTCGATCGCGATTTCCTCGCCGCCGCGGTCGGGTGCCGTAAAGGACAGATCCTCGAACACCCGTTCGATCACGGTATAGAGCCTGCGCGCACCGATGTTTTCAACGCTTTCGTTCACCTCTGCCGCGATCTTGGCCAGTGCCGCGATGCCGTCGGTGGTGAATGTGACAATCACATCCTCTGTTTTCATCAGCGCGGAATATTGCAGCGTCAGCGCATTGTCGGTTTCGGTCAGGATGCGGACGAAATCGTCCTCTGTCAGGGCGCGCAATTCGACGCGAATCGGCAGGCGGCCTTGCAATTCGGGCAGCAGATCGGACGGTTTGGCGACGTGGAACGCGCCGGAAGCGATGAACAGGATGTGGTCGGTTTTGATGGGGCCGTGTTTGGTGCTGACGGTCGTGCCTTCGATCAGGGGCAGCAGGTCGCGCTGCACGCCCTCGCGCGATACATCGGCACCGCGTGCATCCGATTTGGCGCAGACCTTGTCGATCTCGTCCAGAAACACGATCCCGGATTGTTCAACCGCCTCAAGTGCGGCCTTGGTGACGGTTTCATCGTCCAGCAGTTTGTCCGCCTCTTCGGCGATCAGCGCATCATAACTGTCGGCAACGCTGAGGCGTTTTTTTACCGTGCGACCGCCGCCCATTTTGCCGAACAACTCGCCCAGGTTCATCATGCCGCCCATGCCGCCGGGCTGACCGGGGATGTCCATACCGCCCAGCGGGTTCGACGTATCCTTTAGCTCCAGCTCGATCATGGTGTCGTCCAGCAGGCCGTCCTTGAGTTTCTTGCGAAACATCTCGCGCGTGCCTTCGCGCGCACCTTCGCCTGCGACGGCGTCGATCACGCGTTCCTCGGCGGCCTTGTGGGCGGATGCCTTGACGTCCTCGCGCATGTGTTCGCGGGTGTCGATGATGGCGGTATCGACCAGATCGCGGATGATCTGTTCGACATCACGCCCGACATAGCCGACCTCGGTGAATTTGGTGGCCTCGACCTTGATGAAGGGCGCGCGTGCCAGTTTCGCCAGACGGCGGCTGATTTCGGTTTTCCCGACGCCGGTCGGCCCGATCATCAGGATATTCTTGGGGTAGACCTCGTCGCGCAGATCGTCGCCCAGCTGCTTGCGCCGCCAGCGGTTGCGCAGGGCCACGGCCACGGCGCGTTTGGCGTCATTCTGGCCGATGATATAACGGTCAAGTTCGGATACGATTTCGCGCGGTGTGAGGTCGGTCATAGTGGTCACTTTCCTTCTTGTGCCACTCAACTGGCAACCCGGACCCCTTTTGGCAAGGGGTCCGGATCGGGCGTCACTTTGCCAAGAAGTCGAGAACGGCCTGGTTCCATTCTGCGGCGTGGCTGACATTGCAGCCATGCGGTGCACCCTTGATCTCGTGCAGTTCACTCTGCGCAACCGCCTTGTGCGTGCGGTGGCCTGCTCCCTCGATCGGCACGATACCATCGTCGGTGCCGTGCAGGACAAGCGTGGGGACCGTGATCTTTTTCAGGTCATCGCGGAAGTCCGTGGTCGCCCATGCCTTCATGCAACCGAGTGCCGCATCCTGAGAGGATTGTTTGCACAGGGTCAGCGCCTTTTGGCGTTCTTCTTCGGACACCTTCAACGCATCGTTGGCGGTAAAGAAATCACTGGTGAACCCGTCAAAGAACGCGTCGCGATCCCCGGTCAGGTTTTTCTCGAATTCATCTGCTGCGTCCTGCGTCAGCGGACCGTCGGGGTTGTCGTCGGTCTGCAACAAGTAGGGCGGTACGGCAGAGGCAAACACCACGCTGCGCAACCGGCTTTCGCCATGGTTCGGAATAAACCGTGCGACTTCGCCACCGCCCATCGAAAAACCGATCAGCGTGGCGTCCTGCAGGTCCAGATCTTCCATGATGCCGTTCAGATCGGCGGCCAAGGTGTCGTAGTCGAACCCTGTGCCCGGCTTCTCGGACTGACCGAACCCACGACGGTCATAAGTAACGACGCGGTAGCCTGCGTCCTTGAGTGCGCCGACCTGATGTTCCCAGGCTTTGCCCGACAGCGGCCAGCCATGGATCAGAACGACGGGGCGGCCCGTGCCGCCGGTATCACTGATATTCAGTTTCATGGATTGTCCTTTCGTAATCCGTTTCAGCAGGACAATCCCCGAGCATTCCATCCAGTTCCGAAAAACCGGATCACGGATACTTCATGCGCTAGCCGCCGACGGTTTCGACCGTCAGGTTGCCGTTGGTATAGACGCAGATGTCGGACGCAATCGCCATGGCGCGACGGGCGATCGCCTCTGCGTCCAGGTCGCTGTCCATCAGGGCGCGTCCTGCGGCCAGCGCGTAATTGCCGCCCGATCCGATGGCCGTCACGTCGTGTTCGGGTTCCAGCACATCGCCCGCACCTGTTATGACGAACAGGTCGGTCCCGTCGCTGACGATCAGCATTGCTTCCAGTTTTTGCAGGTATTTGTCGGTGCGCCAGTCCTTGGCCAGTTCCACGCTTGCGCGTTGCAGCTGACCTGGTGTCGCCTCCAGCTTTTTCTCCAGCCGTTCGAGCAGGGCAAAGGCATCGGCGGTTGACCCGGCAAAGCCTGCGACGACATCCGCACCCTTGATCTGCAGGCGACGGACCTTGCGGGCGGTGCCCTTGATCACGGTCTGACCCAGGCTGACCTGACCGTCGCCCGCGATCACAACCTTGCCACCTTTGCGCACGCCGATGATCGTGGTGCCGTGCCAGCCGGGAAATTGATCGCTATCCATGTCGCTATCCTGTCGCCATTGCGTTGTGGCTTATATGGTCGGGCGGTCCGGGTGCGGCAACCCCGAGGCTTGCTTGCGCGCGGTGGCTGGGTCAGAATACCGTTATGGATCAACCCGGTGACGTCGTATTCTATCTGGATTCCGGGCTGCTGAACAGCGCGCGGGCGGGCAAGCACAATTTCATCGGTCTGGTCGCCAAATGCCTGACCGACGCCGGTTTGCGCGTGTTTTTCGAACCCAATACGCTGACGGCGCGCAATGCCTCGGCCCGGCGGCCCGGCTATTCGCTGTTTCACATGGATGAACCGACGCACCCGCGCGCCCTGACCCTGCGGCGCAATTATTTCTATCCGTTCTGGCAGATCGAAACATCGGCGCGGCGCTGGGAATGGGCCGTGGCGCTGTCCCGTTTCGACAAGGCGCAGATCGACCGCAAGGAGGCGACACGCTTTTTCAATTTCTGGCGCAAGCGGCTGTATCCCGGTCTGTCCGAGGACAGCACGCGGCACGGGCCGCTGTATATGCCGCTTCAGGGGATGGTGCGCGAACACAGGTCGTTCCAGTCGTGCAGCCCGATCGAGATGATCAAACGCACCGCCGAACGGTTTCCCTACCGCGATGTGATCCTGACGCTGCACCCCAACGAGAGCTATTCACAGGACGATCACGCGGCGCTGCATCTGGTCGAGGATAAATACGACAACGTCAGCATCAGCGCCCGCCCGATGACCGCGATCTTGCCGGGCTGTTCTGCCGTCGTCACACAGAATTCGTCCGTCGCGCTGGCGGGTTTCCTGTTTCGCAAACCCGCCGTGATCTTTGCCCAGATCGATTTTCACCACATCGCGGGGAACGTGCCCAAGGACGGCGAGGACAAGGCGTTCAAGGCGATCACGCAATTCCCCGATTTCGAAGGCTACGTCTGGTGGTTCCTGCAACAGATGTCGATCAACGCCGGCAGACCCGAGGCCCCGGACAAGATCGCCGCCACCCTGCGCCGCCACGGCTGGCCGGTGTGAGGGGGTTAGTCGTTTCGTTGAGCCGGCAGGTTTCATTAGGAAAGGTCCGGTATGCGGACGACGCTGCTGGTAGTAACACTAAGTTCATGAACCTACAGGTTGCTGAAACACCGCTGCATGTCGCCTCCCAGTTCGAAGGCCATTTCTTTGGGGGACTTTCCAAACTCAGATTTAGCCGCCGGATTTGCACCCGATTTCAATAGCGCTTCGACAACCACAGTGTTTCCTCGGCTTACGGCGACATGAAGCGGCGTTTCTGACATGTCTCCAACAGCGTTCACGTCGGCACCTGCCTCAATAAGCAACAGCGCTCCATATGTATTTTTTTGCCAAAGCATCACATGCAATGGGGTATCACCATCGGAGTCTCTGCTATCGATGTGAACTGGAGCTTCACCCATTTCAGCGGGGAAAAGGGTTTCGGAACATGACATAAGGAGTTGATCCAACGTCTCTCTGGATTTGAGTTTCTTGGACATTCCAACTCTCACCAAATTCTTTTGCAGTGCTCCGATAACACAGTTGAACTCTGCGTCGTTAACGAAAAATCTCAAGTCACTTTGGGCTCAAAGCAGACCTGTCGCGCCTGCAAAAACAACGTGCACAACGAAAAAGGCCGCCCCGATGGGACGGCCTTTGATCATCACGCCAGTGGCGGAATTCAGATGGAGTCTTCGATCCAGCTTTGGATGGCGGCCTTGGGGGCGGCGCCGGCTTTGTTGGATACCACTTCGCCGTTCTTGAACACGAACAGCGCCGGGATGCCGCGCACGCCCATGGCGGCGGGGGAATTGGGGTTTTCGTCCACGTTGACCTTTACGATCTTGACGCGGCCTTCCATCTCGGCGGACAGCTCTTCCAGGGCTGGGCCGATCTGTTTGCAGGGGCCGCACCATTCGGCCCAGAAATCCACGACGACGGGGATATCGGACTGTTTGACTTCGGCATCGAACGTGGCGTCGGTGACGGCAAGGGTTGCCATGTTGGTCTCTCCTGGGATCAGTGTCAGGGACGGAACCTAGGAACGCGGCGTGCAGACGTCAAGCGACGCTCTGCCGTGACAGGGCATTCAGCGCCAGCCCAGCCGGCACATCCATCAGGTTTGCGGTGGCGGTCCACAGGATCGCAGTGCGGATCTGGTGGTCGGGGTAGATCTGCGCCAGCGCATCGGCATAGGCCCCCAGCTGTCGCAGTAATCCTTCGGGCACCTGATCTGGGGATGCGGGCACAACGCGGTTGGTTTTGAAATCGACGGCGGTCACGGTGGTGTCGGTGACGATCAGGCGGTCGATGGTCCCGTTGATGCGATGTCCCGACAGGCCCGGCAGGTTGGCCGTGATGCCAACCTCGGCCAGTGTCCCGTCAAAGACATGGGCAAGCTCCGGCACGGCCAAGAGCGTCAGCGCGTCGGTCACCAGACCATCGGTCGGCACGTCGTCCGCGCCGGGATAGGACGCAAGCAGGCGTTCACCGATCGTGCGGCGCTGATCTGCGGGATGGTCGGGCAGATGTTCCAGCAGCAGGTGCATCAATGTCCCGCGCATCATCGCGGTGTCGGCGTCATCCTCGGCCGGGTCGCCTGGCACCACCTTTGCCCCGTCCATCTGCGACGGTGACAGCGTCCTTGGCCGCACAACAGCGGGCAGGGGGGCCAGGACCAGCGGCGGATCATCTGGTGCTGCGGTCTGTTCCGCATCGATGCGTTCGCCCGCCAGCCAGCTGCCGTTGGACACCCGCTGGATCGCCAGATCACCGGCGTGATCCATCGCGGCACCGGCCTGTTCCATGCCCTGTGCGACCAGATCGTACCAGCCCGTGTCGCCCTTGCCGGGATTGCCGGCAGAGCCGACGATCAGCCATTTTTCCGCCCGCGTCATCGCGACATACAGCAGCCGGAGACGTTCGCGCGCCTGCTTGTCCAGCACGTCCTGCACCTGTTGCCCCAGCGCGGTGGGCGTGTCGGGCTTGTTCGGTTTCCACAGCGGTGTCTTGCCCGGCAGGATGTCGCCACGCAGGATTTCGGGGCGTTCCTTGGCGTCCGGCAGGATGACGATCGGGGCCTCCAGCCCCTTGGCCCCATGGACGGTCATCACCCGGATCTGATCACCCTGCGCATCGACCTGCCGCTTGATCGTCAGATCGTCGGCGTCCATCCAGCCGATGAACCCCGTCAGGCTGGGCACGCCGTCGCGTTCATAGGCCAGGGCCTGTGCCAGCAGCGCGTCGATGCCGTCCTCTGCCTCTGACCCCAGACGGGCCAGCAGTTTGCGCCGCCCGTCGTGGCGGATCAGCAGCCGCGCGATCAGGTCGTAGGGCCGCAAAAAGTCGGTATTCTGGCGCAGATCCCTGAGGATCGCGACCGTTTCCGGGTGGCTGTCGTCCGCACGCAGCACCTGCCAGAGCGTCTGACCCAAGCGTCGCGGTTGCGCGAGCGTATACAGGTCCTGTTCCGACCAACCGAACAATGGTGATTTCAATGCGGCCGCCAACGACAGGTCGTCTTCTGGCAAGGCCAGGAACCGCAGCACGGCGCCAATGTCGCGCACGGCAAGTTCCGCACCGACACGCAGCACGTCGGCACCCGCGATGGGCAGTTTTGCAGACTTGCAGGCGCGGATAAGTTCGGGAAACAACAGGCCCTGACGGCTTTGTACCAGGATCAGGATATCGCCCGCGCGCACGGGTCTGTGGTTATAGGCGCCGGTATTGCCGATCTCGACCGGCAAATATTCGGCTGCCATCATCCGCTTGATCTGGCCGGCCACCCGTTCGGCCATGCGGACCATGTGATGGCTTTCGCTGATTTCGTCGACGGGATCGATCCAGCTGGCTCCGTCGTCCTGTTTTTCAACGGGTTCGACCAGTGGCCAGAGGTCGACACGTCCCGGCATATCCGCCTTGAACGCCAGATGCCGCACCTCGCCGCCCAGTGCATCGGCCCGGTCCCGCACAAAGGTTTCGTCCACCACCCGCAGGATCGCAGGCGCCGACCGGAACGAATGTTCCAGGGTGCTGACTGCCAGCGGGGCATCACCTGCTGCCAAACCGGTGGCGAAATGACCGCGCATCCGTTGGAATTCCAGCGGATCGGCGCCCTGAAACGAATAGATCGACTGTTTGACGTCACCCACGACGAAAATGGTGCGGCCTTCGTCGGCGCGTGCACCCTCGCCGCTGACCAATTCGCGCGTCAGATGCTGGATCACGTCCCATTGCAGCGGCGACGTATCTTGCGCCTCGTCCACCAGCAGGTGGTTCATGCCGCCGTCCAAGCGGAACAGGACCCAATCTGCGACCACGGGGTCGGCCAGAAGGCCGCGGGCCTTGGCGATCAGATCGTCGAAATCCAGCACGCCGCGGGTTGTTTTCGCCGTCCTGTAGGCATTGGTGAACAACACGCCAAAGCGGTTCAGCGCCAGCGATTTGTCGTAAACCTGCAGCGAAAGCCGCGTGCCACGGGCGACCTCGACCTGTTCCATCAGCCCGTTCAGTGCATCGGTCAGATCGGGGTGGGCTGTGCGCAGGGCCTTGGTCGGAATGGCGTCAATCTTGGCCGCAAAGGGTGCCTTGGCGGTTGATCCGGTCAGCAGAACCTTTTCCAGGATCACCAGATCGGCAGGGCCGGGTGCGTGCAGGTCGATCCGGGCCAGCGCATCGGCGTTCTTGTTGTCCTGCGTGCCGCCCGTGCGCAGAACACCGATCAGGTCACGGATGATTTCCCGTCCGTCTGCCCCCAGAATATCGGCGACCAGGCTGTCCAGCGTCACGTTGTCCGGCAGGTCCAGCATTGTGCGCAGATCATGTTCGTCCAGTGGTGCCGCAAAGTCATCGGCGCGCCCGGCGATATCGCGCACCAGATCATCCACGTCCGCGCCGGTGAAATACCGCAGCATGTCGGCCACGATTGCGCGATGTTCACCCTCTACCAGCGCATCCATGACCTCTGAGCGCATCAGCGCGGCGGACCGGTCGTCGATTTCACGAAAATCGGGGCTGACCCCGGCCTCGAGGGGGAAACGCCGCAGGATGCTGGCGCAGAACGAATGAATCGTCTGAATCTTCAGACCGCCCGGCGTTTCGATGGCCGAGGCAAACAGCGTGCGGGCCCTGTTCAGATCATGGTCACCGATGTCGGTTTCCACCCCAAGCGTGCGCAGTTCCGCCCGCAGATCGCTGTCCGGCAGCATGGCCCAGCCGCCCAGCCGTTTGAACAGGCGGTTCTGCATCTCGGCGGCGGCGGCCTTGGTATAGGTCAGGCACAGGATGTTCTGCGGGCTCACGCCTTCCAGCAGCAGGCGGGCCACGCGGTCGGTCAGCACGCGCGTCTTGCCGGACCCTGCGTTGGCGGACAGCCAGGTTGATGCATGCGGGTCGGCGGCTGTGACCTGCCGTTGTGTGGCCTCGTCACGGATCATGTCAGCACCTCTGGCGTGGCAGGGTCGCTGTCGGTCCATTCGCCACGGCGCGACAGATGATCGTAGTCGCCGTCGAATGTGACGCGCTGCGGGGCCCGCCGCGCGGTATATGGCCAATCGTCCGATTGGCACATGGTCAGGAACTTGATCAGCTGCGCCCAGACCAGGTCCGGCGGGTGATCGTCCAGCGGGGCCGCGACCTGTGGCATCCCGCGTTTGATCCCCAGGAATGCAGCGGCCTGCGTCTGCCGCACCCCAACCGCGGCAAAGGCGCCGCGTTCGATCATCGCGGCCTCCAGTAGTAGCTGTTTGTCGAATGCGGCCTGTTCCTTGGCCGTGGGCAGGGTACCGGTCTTGTAGTCATAGATCAGGGCACGCCCGTCGGGGGTGGTGTCGATCCGGTCTGCCTTGCCGTTCAGGATGATGTCAGGTCCGGGCACGGTGATTTCGCCCCATGTCTCCAGCGCGATCAGCGCGCCTTGCATCTGACGCATGGCCTCTTGCTGCAGAAACTCGGGCGCGATCTGGTCGAACAGAACACGCCATTGCAGGCGCACGGTGGGCCATGGGCACATCTCGGCCAGCGTGTCGTCCGTAATCCTGCGCAACAGGTCGCGGGCGGCGGGGTCTGACGCATCGGGTCGTGCGCTGACAAACCGTTCGAGGATCTTGTGAAAGACATCCCCCTTGAGCGCCGCATCCACATCGGCTGTCAGCGGTTTCAGCGCGGTCAGACCGAGGATCTTGCGCGCGTAAATCGCATAGGGATCACGGTAGAGCGTCTTGATCTGGGTAACAGACACTTTCCTTGGTCGTGCGCTGGCGGGTGGCATGGGGGCTGGGCGCGTCGCCCGGTCAATCAGCACCTCCGGTTGCGATAGACGGGCCGCGTGTCGCAGCCAGACTGCCCCGCGCGCACGCATCTGGTCCAGCGCCTGCGGTCCCTGCGCATCGGGTAATCCCGCCAGCAGGTTGGTCAGGCGATTGACCCAGCGCGACGGCACGGTTTCCGCATCCGCATCGCGGCGGGCGCGGGTGATCCAGACCTGTGGGGCGCCGATGGCCTGTTGGTAATCATGGGCCGACAGCCCGATCTGGCGCTCTGGCAGCAGCAGCCCGGCCTGCGCGCGCAATGTCCGGTTCAGCCAGGGATCGGGTTTTGGACTGGGTGGCCAGATGCCGTCGTTCATGCCGCCCAGGATGACCAGTTCGGCCCCGCCGACGCGCGCCTCGAGCGTGCCGAGGATCGTGATGCCCGGATGGCCCGCATCGCGGTCGCGGACGGTCTTGGCCGCCATAAGCGCGCGAAACAGCGCTGCATAGTCGCGATTGTCCATCGGGTTTCCGGCGTCGGCATCCCGTGCGATGGCCGCCATGACACCCTGCATCATGCGGCCTGCCGCCTTCTTGAACAACTCTCCGGTATCGCGCCCTCCTGGTCCTGCCGCGAGCAGTTCCGCAGCCGCCATGTGCTGTGCGAGGTGATCCGCGATCGGCAAGGTGCCCGAATGATCGAGCGCGCTGATGACGCGCGCAACCCAGGCTGTCCAATCGTCCAGCCCGTCCTTTGGGTTGGACATGCTGCCGACCCATGCCGACATGACCGCCGGCGTGACAACAGGCGGACCGCCACGGCGCAGATGCAGTTCCAGGTCGCGGGTCCACAAAAGATGCTGCCGACCCGCGACACTGCTGTTGGTCAGCGGGTGTTTGAGCAGGATCAGCAGAACTTCGGCAGTGATTGGCCGGCCAAAGGCGGTGACGATATGTTCCATGAACCGACCCGGAGGTGACAGGCCCAGTGGCAAGCCGCCACTGTCGTCCGGCGTGATATTCCAACGATCCAGTGCAGCGGTGACCTGCCGGGTCAGCATCCGGTCCGGCGAAATCAGCGCCGCAGGCACGCCATCCGCCGCAGCCTGTCGCAGGCGCAGGGCAATGACCTCGGCTTCGGCGCGGGGGCTGTCGGCCTCGACCAATGTGACATCAGTCATGGCGGCGGGCAGGTCGGTCAGCGCTGCACCGTCGCGGCGCCATTGATCGGTCACGGGGGCAGGGCGTAGCGAAAGTGATACGAGCGCATTGCGCGCCGGGGCGGGCGGTGGCTGGTCGGTCCAGGGAAGGACAAGGTCCGCCGTCAGGTCAAGATCGCGCATCAGGCGGCGATAGCGATATTGCGGATGGTCCTCGTGGGTCAGCGTGCCCCCCATGCTGTCCCAGACATGTTGCGGCATGTCGAAATCAAAGCCGGGCAACACGACAGCCCCCTGCGGCAGTCTGGACACGGCCTGCATCAGCAGCCCGGTGGCACCGCGCGACCCGGTGGAACCCGCAACGATCACGGGATGATCCGGCGGCTGTACCGCCCAAAGGTCGATCAAGGACAGGATATGCATGCGCTGGCGGGCGGCCGCATCGGGTTGTGCCGCCTCTGCGATGAAATAGGGTTCCAGCAATCTGAGGAATTTCAGCGCCTGCTGCCAATGGCCAGACACATCGGTCACATCCAACTGGGTCAGCGCGTCGAAATCGACGCCTTCACCATGCATTTCGTCCATCAGCGTAGCCAGACTGTCCGACAGATCATAGAGTGCTGCACGCGGCAGGCCGGGGGTGGCATCAATCAGTTTTTCCACGGCGCGGGACAGTTCCAGCCTGCGGCGCAAGGGTGAGACAGGCAGATCGGCTGACCCGATTTCTCCTTCGAATGCTAGGTCCGTGACCAGTTTGACCCGCGGCAACAATCGCGCCGGGCCAGCATCGAATGCGGCCCTGATCTGTCGCTGCATCCGGGCTGCGTTCACGTAGATCCGGACCTGTGACAGATCCGTGCTGCGTGCGGTCAACCCGCCGACAAAGGCCTGCGCAAAGTCGACACCGGGGGTCAGCCCGAACAGCCTGGGGTGATCGCTGGGGTCAAACATCGTGCTCTTTCAACATGGTCTCGGCCAGGGAAATGCTCTCTGGGCGGCCGACATCACAGATCAGGCCGTCCCAGACCAGACCATATAGACCGCCATTCGCGATCATCTGGTCCCAGATCACATTCAGCGAAAAGGCCGGCAGGCGCACGCCGTGAACCCGGTTTGTGCGCGTCAGCTGCAACCCGGTATAGACGTAGTCCTGACCACGGGTCAGTCGCCCGTCAGCCGCCCTGGCAAAATCGCCCGGTCCGCTGTGTCCGCGCATCCGGGTTGTCGGCACCAGCAGCAGCAGGGCCTCCATCGCGGGTGTCCAGCCATCGCAAAGCGTTTGGACAGGGTTCGGGCCGCACCAGACGGCGTCGGTGTTCAGTGTGACAACCGGACCGTCGCCCAAAAGCGGCAAAGCGTGGCGCAACCCGCCACCCGTTTCCAACAGCGCGACCTCGTCAGAAATTGCAACGTCGCGTCCGCGCAGGTGGTCGTGGATCATCGCGCCCTTGTAATGGGCATTGACCACGCGCCTGCCGATGCAGGGGATGTCTGTCAGGTCCAGCGCGTGATCCAGCAGGGTGCGTCCGGCGACCGCGATCAGCGGCTTGGGTCGCGTATCGGTCAGGGGGGCCATCCGGGTCCCCCTGCCAGCGGCGAACAGCAGTGCGGGATAGGTCCGCGTCATGGGGCGACCGGGGCGGGAATGTCGCGCAGCACGATGTCGCGCAGTTCGGACAGCGCAGGATGTCCGAGGTCGCGCAAAAGCACCGACCAGACACGCGGCATCATCGCGGCATAGCGCCCCTTGCCGCCCGCGATCAGACGGCAGAACACACCCAGAATCCGCAGATTGCGCTGGGCACCCAGCACGGCAAGGCGCAGCGCCATATCGTCTGCCACCTCTCCTGTCGCGCGGGCAAAACGCGCGGTTTCGCGTGTGATGATGTCAGCGGGCACGTCGCGGCGAATATCGGACAAGAGCGAGGCCAGATCGTAGCCGCGCGGCGCAAGGCAGGCATCCTGGAAATCCAGCAGGCCCACGCGGTCGCTGCCCGATGCCTGCGGACGCCAGATCAGATTTTCCGCATGAAAATCCCGCAGCGCGATCCGGTCCGCCACCGGCGCGTGGCGGGTCAATGCCTGTTCAACAGCGGCAACCAGCGGTGCGGGATCGCACCTGGCATAGAGTTCGGCCGTAATGGCGACCATCTGCCCGCCCGTGACCGGGTCGATTTTCGGCAACGCCAGTGGCGCAGCACCGTCAAGTTGGATCAGCACATCGGTTGCCGCATCATACAGGACCTGCTGATCTGCGAGTGTTCGGGCTGCCATTTGCGCCAGGCTTTGTTGTCCGAGGTCTGACAAAAGCAGGAAGCCCGCTGGATCGGAACTGATGATCCGGGGTGCGCAAAACCCCTGATCCGTCAGATAGCGGGCGATCCGCATGAATTGTGTGGTATCTTCGCCTGTCGCGGGGTCAGCGTCCATCAGGATCAGGCTGTCGCCCCCAGGTGCCACCAGGCGGGCATAGCCGCGGGACGATGCATCGGCTGCGATGGGTTCAGCGATCCAGTCGCCAACGCCTGCATCTGTCAGAAAACGGGTCAACAAGACCGAACGGTCAGTCATTCAACCAGCCCAGTTTCTGCTGCCACCGGGCAGGACCGGTCAGCGTGACGGTGTGGTGGTCGGTCTCGGCCGTGAAATGACAGGTCAGCGCGTCACCGGGTGTTTCCTGCCCCAAGCGGTCAGGCCACTCGATCAGACAAATCGCATCCTCAAAGGCATCCGTCAGCCCCAGTTCCAGCACCTCGTCCGCGCTGGTCAACCGGTACAGGTCGCAGTGCCAGATTTCGGTTTCCCCGTCATCGTAGGTCTGTACCAGCGTAAATGTCGGAGAAGGCACATCCTCCATCCGGCGCAACCTGTTGCGGATGAATGCGCGTGCAAATGTCGTCTTGCCCGCCCCGATATCACCGCTGAGCAGAAGTGTGTCACCCCGATCCAGCGCCGCTGCAAATTGCGCGGCAAGGGCCTCGGTCTCTGCGAGGTCTGGCAGGGTGATCTGGGTGCAAAAGGTCAACATGCAACCAGAGTAATCGCCCCCAGCATGGCCGCAACCGGATTCAGCCGCTTGCGACCCGTTGTTTCGTCCTGGGCGTCTGCGTCACACAGCCCATCGGTGGCTGGCCGTCGGCGGGCAGGAATTTTACCATCGTCATCCCGGCAGGGATGGGATGCGCCTCGCAACGCAGGCGGCGCCCGTTCACCAAAATGATGTCATCTGTCACAACCTCGCGCCGCTGACCCAGCTGGCCGAATTTTTCGACCTTGCGCCAGAAATCCGTGGGCGCGCTGTGCGATTTCCAAAGGCGCAGCGCTGTTCGCAGATCCTGCAGGTCGAACGAACCGGTGTCATGGTCGCCCCACATCTGGGTGTAGGCGCTGTTTGTCATGACCAAGGTGCTGGCATCGGAAAAAACCGCGATGGCATCGGACAGCGTATCCAGCACCGCCTGACCTGTTTCGATTTCGACGCGAAAACGCCGTGTCAGCGAGACCTCGGCGCTGATATCCTCGAACAAGATGGCGATGGCGCCATCGGGATGCGGACGACCGGTCACGCGAAAGACCTGTCCATCCGGCAGATCCCATCGGTCCGAATAGGCACCATCGGTTGCCACCGCATCCAGGGCTGCAAACTGTTCGCGCCAACCCGGATAATCCTTAGGTTCGGGAAGTTTGCGCATCTCGCGCAGCCGGTCCAGCACCGATTCCAGCGTGGGGCGGACGGTCACGAACTGAATGGGCAGACCGAACATGTCCACAAAGGCAGGGTTGAACATCGTCAGTTTGCGGTCACGGTCAAAGATCGCAAGCCCCGTGGACAGTTCTGCAAAGGTTTTCACGAGTGTTTGCCGAAAACCCTGCAATTCGCTCTCGGCGCGCATCGTGGCATTGGCGTCGGTGGCGAAAAACAATGTCGAACCGGGGAGGGGGCATGATGTGATGTCGAACCAATGCTCTGCCTCTTCGCCGTGCAGTTGCAGTGACAGGCGTCGCGCGTTGGGCGCGCGGCACCCGCTGTCGGGCACAGAGATATCGCCGAACAAGCGTTGTCCGGGCCAGATGCGACCCGCACCCGGCGTGTCAGGCCGTGTCCGTTCCGCATAGGTCAGGTAGGCCGCATTCGCCCAAATCAGTTCGCCACGCGCATCCTCTTGCCAGACAAGTTGCGGTGTCTCGCGCAGGATGTCGCGCAGTTGGGTCAGTTCCTTGTTCTGGATCGCGTGTTCCATTGCGGCAAAGCGGGCGCTGGCCTGTTCGGCCTCGGCCGCCGCGAGGCTGATGCGGGTCAAACCGTTTTCGTTCCGGATCTGGATGCAGATCGTATCGTCCTGTCCTGCCGGGACCTGCCGATTGTCGTTCCAGCCCAGATCGCCCAAGGTGTCCTGCAACGTCGGAAACTGGTCCCCCAGCACGTGCAAAAGCGCCCCCAGATCCCCAAGTTTGTCGCGGTGGTCACCGATCAGGGCAGACCCACTGGGCGATGCGTCGATCAGTATATCGCGGTCGAACAGAAAAACGGGTGTCTGGGTAATCGTGTTTGATCGCGGCGGGGCAGAGGCAGATCCCGAGGTGGAACGGGCAAAGATGAATGCCGCAGTCAGGCCCGCCACGCATAGGCATGCCGCAACAAAGAGCAGGATAGAATCATAGATCACGATCAAGACCCCCAGGCGTATCTGCCCAAAGACTGTCCGCCGGAGGTTAATGCCGCATTAACAGGCCCGATCAGGGCAGGAACGAGGGGTTTTTTCCCAATGTCGGGCGGTGCGCCGGGCTGATATCGACCAGGGCACGCATCGGCCAGGTGACGGTCACCACGGCACCGGATTCGGATTCGTTGGCGAATGTCAGGTTGGCCCCGGACCGTTCCAGCAATGTTTTCGCGATAAACAGGCCAAGTCCCATGCCGCTGTAGGCCGGACGTTTTTCGCCGTCGATCTCTGATCGTCTGCGCCGCACGTAGGGGTCGCCGATGCGGCCGATAACCGACTGCGGAAAACCGTGACCGTCATCGCTGATCATGACCCGCGCCTCGGTCGCTGACCAGTCGATGCGTACGACGACCGTCTCTTGGGCAAAGTCGACGGCGTTCTGGATCAGGTTGCGCAACCCGTGGATGATTTCGGGTTTGCGCTGGATCGTGGGCTGCGGGACGGTGCCCCCCTTGATGTCGAACAGAACGCTTGCCTTGCGGTCCAGATGCGGCTCTGCGGCTTCGCGGGCGACGGCCTCCAGCGGGGCGGTTTTCATCATCAGGTCATCCTTGCCCGCGCGCCCCATGGATTGCAGGATGTCGCCGCAGCGATCGGCCTGCGACCGGATCAGCATGACATCGTCGCGCAGGTCGGGATGGTTTTCCAGTTCGGCGACCAGCTCGGTGCTGACCAGTTTGATCGTGGCCAGCGGTGTGCCCAGTTCATGTGCTGCCGCTGCGACAACACCGCCCAGGTCCGTCAATTTCTGTTCGCGTTCCAGCGCTAGCTGGGTTGCGAGCAACGCATCACCCATACTGTGCATTTCTGTTGTCACGCGCCGGGCATAGATGCCCAGAAACATGACGCCGATCACCAATGAGACCCAATAGCCAAAGCCAAAGAGCGGCGGCAGGATCAACAGCGAACCATTCGCCAGCTGAAGTGGCAGGGATGTAAAGCTGATCAGCGTGATCATCCCGATTGCCAATGCACCAAGTGCGATAAAACTCAGAAGATGCAGCACCGTCGCCGCGATGGTCACCGGGGCCAGGATCAACAGGGCAAAGGGGTTGTTCAGGCCACCCGTCAGATACAGCAGCAGGCCCAGTTGCAGGATATCGAATGCCAGCATCGCACTCGCCTCGCGTTCGGACAGGCGTTTGTTCTGCGGGAAATAGGCGTGGGTGGCGATATTGGCGATGGCGGCCACGCAGATCGTCAGGATCACCGGCGTCAGTGGCAATGTCAGCCCATAGAGCCGGACGGCAACAAGGATCGCCACAATCTGACCACCGACAGCCGCCCACCGCAACGTCAGCAGTGTCCGGAGCCGGACCCAGTTGCTGCGTTCATGCTGTGCCAGCATCGATGTGTCGTAAATCTCCATGATCGCCCTTAAATGTGATGCGCGTCCCCATTGTTATGAGCCGGTGGATCGGCAATCAATGCGACGCTTTTGAAAGGAGCCCTGATGAACCGCGCGATCGTCCTCGTTTCCGGTGCCGCCATTGCTGCCGTGGTAGGTGTGTCACTGTCCCTGACCTTCAACCGTGGTCAGGATCTGGCATCCTGTTTCAGCACCAACGCCGAAGGTGCCGACATCGGTGGTCCATTCACGCTGGTCAATCAGGAGGGGCAGACGGTCACGGATGCAAATGTCATCACGGAACCGACGCTGGTCTATTTCGGCTACGGATTCTGCCCTGATGTCTGTCCCATCGACAATGCCCGCAACGTGGCGGCGGTTGACCTGCTGGCGGAACAGGGTGTGTCGGTCACGCCTGTGTTCATCTCTGTGGATCCCGCACGCGATACACCCGAATTCATGGCCGATTACGCAGCAAACATGCACCCCAAGATGATCGGCCTGACCGGAAGCGAGGCACAGGTCAAGGCTGCGGCGGATGCCTACAAGGTCTATTATGCACGCAACGGGGATGATCCTGACTATTACCTCGTGGACCATTCCGCGTTTACGTACCTGATGCTGCCGGACACCGGTTTTGCGACATTCTTTCGCCGCGACACACCGCCGCAGCAGATCGCTCAAGAGGTCAGTTGCGCCTTAACATAGATTGACGGCCTGCCGCGCGGTCCTATCTGTTGGGTAACAAGGCAAGGTATTGAAAATGAACAGCGACACACGCGATCTCGGCCCTGACCCGTCACTTTTGCTGGTGGACGATGACGAGGCTTTCGTCAAACGTCTCGCCAAGGCGATGGAAAAACGGGGGTTTGTCGTCGAAACGGCTGAATCCGTGGCCGAAGGCAAGGCAATCGCGTCTGCCCGCCCGCCTGCCTATGCCGTGGTCGATCTGCGGCTGGAGGACGGCAATGGTCTGGACGTGGTCGAGGTGCTGCGCGAACGCCGCCCGGAATCGCGGATCGTTGTTCTGACGGGCTATGGTGCCATCGCCACGGCGGTCGCCGCGGTCAAGATCGGTGCGACCGACTATCTGGCAAAACCCGCTGACGCGACGGATGTGACCAATGCCCTGCTGGCCGGTCAGGACAAGTTGCCTCCGCCGCCCGACAACCCCATGAGTGCTGATCGCGTGCGTTGGGAACATATCCAGCGCGTCTATGAATTGTGCGACCGCAACGTGTCTGAAACGGCGCGCAGGCTCAGCATGCACCGCCGGACGCTGCAACGGATTCTTGCGAAACGCAGTCCGCGCTAAAGGTCGAACCGCTTGCGGATGCGGTCGACACGGGTGCCGTCCCGCAGCGGAACGTCGATCAGCCTGTCGAAATCGACAAATCCCATCGCGGCATAATAGCGCAGGCCACTGTCGTTATCCGCCCGGATTGTCGCGTCGATGGTGGCAATGCCTTCGGACAGGGCCTTGGTCTTGGTGGCCGCGAACAGCGCCCGGCCAATCCCCTTGCCCGCATGATCGCCCGATACGAAACTGGCGATGATCGCCCAGCCCTGCATCGCGGCATCACCCGGATCGGGCCGGGCAAGCATCTGAAATCCACCGATTATGCCGTCCATATCCGCGACATGCGTGCAGATCAGCGCCGGGCGGCTGATATAGTGTTGTCGCATCCCGTCCACATCGAACAGAGTTTGATGTGCGGTCGTGCCACCCTTTGCGATGATCGGGTTCAACACATCGACCATCCCTTGTGCATCCGCTGACGTGGCCTGTCGGATCATCATTGCATCATCTCCAGCAAGGTGGCGTGTCGTTCGGTGAAATCGGCGCGCACGGCGACCGGCGGGCGCAAGGCGATGGTCAGCCCGTCGATCAGTTCGGGTTTCTGGCGGCCAAAGAACCTGTTGGCTTCGGCCACGCCGAACCCGGCAATCTGCACGGCCTCGGCCCATGCCGATACGCGGTCGGCGGCCTTGATCTGTTTCTTGACGCTGGCGGGCAGGGTTGCGGGCAGTCCGAACCGCAGGTGGATCGCGGCGGTCAACCTCATGTCCAGCTCGCCATAGCCGGGGCCGATGGCGGCCTTGACCGGGCTGATCATGTCCCCGATCACGTATTCGGGCGCATCATGCAACAATGCGGCCATCCGCCATTTCGCCGGTGCCTTGGGGTTCATGCGGGTGAACAGATCCTCGACCAGCAGCGAATGTTCGGCGACGGAATAGGCGAAATCACCCTGTGTCTGCCCGTTCCAGCGCGCGACAAAGGCCAAACCGTGGGCGATGTCCTCGACCTCGATATCGACGGGTGTAGGATCCAGCAGGTCAAGCCTGCGACCCGAGAGCATTCTTTGCCATGCGCGGGGCTGTTTCATCGTACTGTCATATCCGTTGGAAACCTGTCGAGATAGCGGGCCATGCGCGCCGCAGCGAGGGTATTGCGCAGGAACATCTTGCGCATCAACGGCGTATTTCTGGCAGGCATTTGTGACATTGGTATCGGGGGATGGTCCGGAAAATGCATAGCCATGAACCGCGCCAGGTCACGGGCATAGCGCGGTGGCAGCTCTTGTGCCTTGTCCCGCCATGGTTTTGCAGGGCCGATGAAATGCGCGATGTTGACGGGGGCCATTGCGCCAAAAAGCCGTGCGCTCTTGGTCATTTGCCAGTTCCATAGGGGCGAGAGTTCGGCCCAGTCGCAATGCGCGGCCCAGTTCAGAAGGGTCTGGTCGTGCTGCCTGATCGCATCCGGGTGGCGTCCGGCAAGGTCGAGGATGCGCGCCGACAGATCGGCCTTGGCCCATTGGATCAGGTCCAGCAGCAACACGCCGCTGTTGAAATAGGGCGCGGGCGGCAGATGGATTGCGGTGAAATCCCGGCTGGCGCGCTGCGGTGTGCGCCATTGCATCGTATCACGCACAGCGCCGATCGCCCGACCGCCCAGATCAAGGTGCATCAGCGCGTTGAAATCCCCGCCGTCGACATGGATATCGCTGTCCAGATAGAGCAACCGGTCATAGTCGGCCGTCAGCACATGCGGCAGCGCAAGGCGCAGATAAACGCTTTCACTGCGGCGGGCATCGCGCGGCAGGTCTGCGAATGCACCGTCGGTCGTCACCTTGATCAACCGCAGGCCATGGGCCGTCAGACTGTCGGGGATGGTCAGATCGTCCATCGTCACGATGCAGATGTCGAACTGACGGTCGCGTTGCAGGCCGGCGATCTGCGTCGCTGCATGCAGGGCAAAGGGCAAATATCCTGCATCACAGCAAAAAACGACCGCCCTGCGATGGGCGGCCGGTTTCGAAAACGCTGCCGTGATCTGCGACATGGGACCCTGACGCTGCAATGGGTGAACAGACTGTCCACGCAGTCAAAGGGCGATCACGTCGCGTTGTCAACGCGGGGAGGTTGGTGATAAGGGGCGGCAACGCTTTTTTCCGCCAGGAGACGGACATGACCCAAGATTATATCGTCAAAGACATTTCACTTGCCGCCTATGGTCGCAAGGAACTGGACATCGCAGAAACGGAAATGCCGGGGCTGATGGCCCTGCGCGAGGAATACGGCGCGTCCAAACCGCTGGCGGGTGCCCGCATCGTCGGATCGCTGCACATGACGATCCAGACCGCCGTTCTGATCGAAACGCTGGTTGCACTGGGTGCCGACGTGCGCTGGGCATCCTGCAACATCTTTTCCACGCAGGATCATGCTGCCGCCGCCATCGCGGAATCCGGCGTGCCTGTTTTCGCGATCAAGGGCCAAAGCCTGGAAGAGCATTGGGATTACCTCGATAAATCCTTCATGTTCCCCGAAGGCGCGAACATGATCCTGGACGATGGCGGCGACGCGACACTGTACGTTCTGCTGGGCGCCCGTGCCGAGGCAGGCGAGGACATCATCCCCGTCCCGCAATCCGAAGAAGAAGAAGTCATCAAGGCGCAAATCAAGAAGCGGATGGAAGCATCCCCTGGCTGGTTCACCAAGGTGAAGGCCGCGATCAAGGGCGTGTCCGAGGAAACCACCACAGGCGTTCACCGTCTGTATGACTTGCACAAGAACGGCCAGCTGCCGTTCCCTGCGATCAACGTGAACGACTCTGTCACCAAATCAAAGTTCGACAACAAGTACGGCTGCAAGGAATCGCTGGTCGACGGTATCCGCCGCGCCACCGACACCATGATGGCCGGCAAGGTCGCCGTCGTCTGCGGTTACGGCGACGTGGGCAAGGGGTCGGCGGCGTCGCTGCAGGGTGCGGGCGCACGCGTCAAGGTGACAGAGGTCGATCCGATCTGCGCGCTTCAGGCGGCGATGGACGGTTTCGAGGTTGTCCTGCTCGAGGACGTGCTGGACAGCGCCGACATCTTTATCACCACCACCGGCAACCGTGACGTCATCCGTATCGAGCACATGCGCGAGATGAAGGACATGGCGATCGTTGGCAACATCGGCCATTTCGATAACGAAATTCAGGTGGCCGCGCTGAAAAACCACAAGTGGACGAACATCAAGGAACAGGTGGACATGATCGAGATGCCTTCGGGCAATCGTCTGATCCTGTTGTCCGAAGGTCGTTTGTTGAACCTTGGCAACGCCACCGGTCACCCGTCGTTCGTGATGTCCGCATCCTTTACCAATCAGGTGCTGGCGCAAATGGAACTGTGGACCAAGGGCGAGGAATACGCGCCCGGCGTCTATATCCTGCCCAAGCATCTGGACGAAAAGGTCGCCCGCCTGCACCTCAAGCGGATCGGCGTCAAACTGACAGAGCTGAAAAAGGAACAGGCGGATTACATCGGCGTCACCGTCGAAGGTCCGTTCAAGCCGGAACACTACCGCTACTGATATTCCGGGCCGTTCAAGCCTGAAGCCTGACGCCTGCGGCATCGCGGTCCTTGTGACTGCGGTGCCGCTTTTGCATGTGGGGCGCGCAAACTGCTGTGCACCAACGCGGATCGTCGTGAATGGCCCGCGGCAAGGCCGGCCCTCTTTTTTCTTGTCCGAAGCCGTGACCTGACGTTAGCGTGACCGCGACGGCCAGAAAGGCTGCAAGGCAACAAGGGGAACCCGATGGGAAAACGTGACGATCTGATCCAGAAATACGCCGAAGATCTGCGCAATGACTGCGGCATGGAGCCGGACATGGACCTGCTGACCAAGGTCACGATTGGCTGCGGTCCGTCGATCTACAACGCCGACGCAAGCACGGTCGCGGGCAGCGACCCAGAGGAATTGCAGCGCGTCGTGGACGGGTTCCTGAAGAAAAAGCTGGGCCTGCCTGACGGACCTGACCTGATGGACGCCGTCAACAAGGCCATTGATACCTACGGTCGGTCAAACCGGACCAAATACCGGGCGGTCATCTACTACTTGCTGACGAAACATTTCGGCAAGGAAGCCGTTTACAGCTGAACAAACGCGCGCGCGCCCTTTGTGGCGCGCGCCCTCATGCCAGCAGGATCAGCACCGCGCCCATGATGGCGCAACCCAGGCTGGCATATCCCGCATTGATCAGACCCAGCGACCATGGCCTGCCTTCGAAACCAACCGTCAGGATCAGCCAGGGCGATATGATGAATGCGCCCAGTCCGAACCCCGATGTCAGACCTTCGATGATCGTGTCGATCGCGGACAGCGTAAAAATATGTCGCATCATCCCCGCGACCAGCAGGATCATCACGCCCGAGACTGCATAGGGCCACGGGTTTGTGCTGTTTACCGGCTTGCCGTCCGCACGCACGACGACGCCGGCAGCCCTGATCCACGGTTTTGACAAAACGCCGTACCAGATCGCGCCGAAAACAAATGCGGCAGCCGCCGCCCCGATCACATCTGCAAATCCCATGGTCCGTGTCCTCCTGTCAGAAAAAACCTGCCAGACCATTGCGCGTCTTGCCAGTGTTTGCTTCTGCCGGTGACCGCGCCATTTAGCATGCCACAGCGTCCAGCGGGGTGACCAAAGGTGATGAAGGCTCTGTTGAACTGGCTTGTCGAGGATGGCGAGCCGATGCCGTGGCGATCCGTGGCTGTCACGACCGCGGCGGTGGCGGGGCCCGCGTTGGTTGCCGTGCCGTTGATCGGCAGTCCGGGGGCCATCGCATTCATGGCGGGACTGTCGGCGCATCTGGCTGCGCGGGATCGCGGGATCGGACCGGCCGCGGTCGTGACGCTGGTCCTGATGATGTCGGGGCTGTTGGTTCTGGGGGCACCGGTCATGGCGTTGATCCTTGCCCCGTGCCTTGCGGTGATGATCGGGATCGGCGGGACGCGCGGCATGGCGCAACCGGGAATGCGGGCGCTGATTGTCTGGACCATCTTTACCAGCCCGATCCTGCCAGATGACCGGGATGCCCTCTTGGCGGCCATATTCATCGGCGGCATGATCTGGGCGCTGGCGATCACATGGTGGTTCGAAGAGGATGCGACTGGCGACGGGGAAACAGCGCAAAGCCACCGTTATGCGCTGATCTTCGGGGTGGGTCTGGGGATCGGTCTGATGCTGTCTGTCTACGTCGGCGGTCGGTATTTCGGTGAACACGGATTCTGGTTTCCGCTGACCTTTGTCGTGCTGTGCGTTCCGCCGCACGGCAACCTGTTTTCCAAGACCCTGCGCCGCACGTTAGGCACGGTTCTGGGCACAGCAATTGCCATCGCGGTCGCCGCAATATCCGAAGAGATGTGGTTGACCGTCGCCGTCGGCATGATCGCGCTGCCGGTCGCGTTCCGGTTCTTGCCGCGCAATTACACGCTGTTCACGACCTTTCTGACGGTTGCCGTGCTGGAAATTCTGGCGCTTGTTTCGCAGGTCAGCGTGTTGGCGGTCGAACGTCTGGTCACAATGGCCGCGGCCGCAGCGATGACGGTGGTGCTGGGCGTGCTGGGCATCATCGTGCTGCGGTTGGTCAAACCGGATGCGCTGCGCGCGCTTCAGTCCGGGGAATGACCCGCAAGATCAAGGATGATCTGCCATTCTGCATCACTGACGGGTTGCACGGACAGGCGCGAATTCCTGACCAGAACCATGTCGGACAGGCGATCATCGCTCTTGATCTGATCCAGCGTGACGGGACGCGGCAGCCGTTTCAACGCGCGCACATCGACGCATTCCCATTTGCCATCCTGCGCCGTGCTGTCGGGGTGGGCCTTGGCGATGACCTCGACGATGCCGACGATTTCCAGCCCGGTCCGCGAGTGATAGAAAAACCCGGTATCGCCGATTGCCATTTCGCGCATGATGTTGCGGGCCTGATAATTGCGCACGCCGTCCCATTCACTGCCAGCCCGACCCAAGGCCGTCAGGTGATCCCAGCCAAACACGTCGGGTTCCGATTTGAACAGCCAGTGGGCCATGTCATTCCTCCTTGAGTGGGCGGGATAACAGTGTCTGCAATGCGGTTTCGACACTGATTTTCTGGGCACAAAGGGCTGCCACGATGGTGCAGACCGGCAGGTCGATGCCCCGCGCCTGACCCAGGTCCGTGACCGCGACCGAGGTGGCGGACCCTTCGACCGTGGCAGTCGCATCGATCCGGTCACAAGCACCAAGGGCAAGGCCCCGACGATAGTTTCGCGACAGCGTCGAGGTGCAGGTCAGTGCCAGATCACCCAGACCGGATAGCCCGGTCAGCGTTTGCGGATCGGCCCCCAGCGCCTCTGCCAGTCTTTGCATTTCGGCAAAACCGCGGGTCATCAACGCAGCACGGGCGCTGTCACCCAGTCCCGCCCCAATCGCGACGCCGCAGGCAATGGCGATCACGTTTTTCAAGGCACCGCCCAATTCGGCACCGATCGTGTCGGTGGTGCGATACAGCCGCAGATTGCCCGTCGAGAGTGTCTGTTGCAACGCGCGACCAGCCGTATCGTCGGCACAGGCCAGCGTCAGTGCGGTCGGCAGGCCAGCCGCGATATCGTCGGCAAAGGATGGCCCCGTCAGGATCGCTGCCGTGGCATCGGGTAGCGTGGCGGAAATGCTGGCGACCGGTCCCGTCAGGGTTTCAAGGTCGATCCCCTTGCAGCAGGCCACGATCCGCTTGGTGGCCAGGTGATGTTTGTGTGTCTCTAGCACGCCACGCAGGCTCTGTGCGGGGACGGCCATCAGGACGCATTCCGCTGTCTGTAGCTGCGTTGCGTCATCGGTGATCAGCACGTTGGCGGGAATTGCCACGTCCAGTTTCGGACTGCGGCGGGTCTGTTCCATGTCCCGCAGGTCACGCGCCAGCAGCGTCACCCCCCGCCCGTCCCGTGCCAGCGAAATCGCCAGCGCCGTGCCGAATGCGCCCGCCCCCACGACAGCGATCATGCCTTTGCCCCCTTCTTGCCCGATCCCAGCATCGCTGGCGCGGTGTCATCCAGCGGCCAGCGTGGTCGTGCACCCAGCGTCAGATCATCGTGTTCGCCCGCTGCAAAACGCGTCAGCCCGGCGTAGGCGATCATGGCAGCGTTGTCGGTGCACAGCGCCAGCGGTGGGGCCAGAAACGCCGTGTTGCGTTGCGCGCACAGGTCAGTCAGCGCGGTGCGGATCGCCATGTTCGCAGCGACCCCGCCCGCAACGGCAAGCGTGGGTGTGGCCGGGTTCAGCGCCAGATACAGGTCCAGCGCGCGTGCGGTTTTCGCCGCCAGCACATCCGTCACCGCCGCCTGAAATCCGGCGGCAAGGTCAGCCTGATCTGTCCGGCTGAGTGTCTGTTCCGGCCCGATCACGCCGTCACGTGCCCGCAAAAGGGCGGTTTTCAACCCGGAAAAGGACATGTCGCAGTCATCCCGATCCAGCAAAGGGCGCGGCAGTTTGAACCGTTTGGGATCACCCGTTTTCGCCGCGGCCTCGACCGAAGGACCGCCGGGTTGCGGCAGGGCCAGCAAGCGGGCGGTCTTGTCGAATGCCTCGCCCGGGGCGTCGTCGATGGTGCCGCCGATCCGTTCGAAACGGTCGCGGTCATGCGCGATCAGGAACTGGCAATGTCCGCCGGACACCAGCAGCATCAGATATGGAAACGGCACCGCGTCGGTCAGGCGCGGCGTCAGTGCGTGACCTGCCAGATGATTGACCCCGATCAATGGCAGGCCGGTGGCAGCGGCCAGACCCTTGGCGCACATCACGCCGGACAGCACGCCGCCGATCAGGCCGGGACCTGCTGTTACGGCAATGGCGTCGCAGTCCATCAGGGCCAGCCCTGCATCCGAGAGTGCGTCAGCGACGCAATGGTCGACCTTTTCCGCGTGGGCGCGGGCGGCAATTTCGGGCACGACACCGCCAAAATCGGCGTGCAGGGCGGTTTGACCAAAGACGATGGACGATAGCACGGTCGCGTCATTGGCCGTGCCGCGCACCACGGCGGCGGCGGTATCATCGCAGCTGCTCTCGATGCCGAGGATCGTCAGGGGTCGGGACATGGGGTGCCTGTTGCGCTTGGTCCGGTCGCAGGTAACACTTGGCAGCGGTTCTCACAATAACGGCGCGCCATGGCCCCCATTCTGATCATCAGCCGTCCTGCGCCAAAGGGGGCTTCCTTTGTGGCGCAGCTGACTGCCATGCTGGACCGGCAGCCCGGCGTGATCATGGCACCCGCCTTTGACATCGTGCCGACCGGTGCACCTGTGCCAGAGAATGGCGCTGTGATCTTTACGTCGGCGAACGCGGTCGGCTTTGCGCCGCATGGGATGGGACGCACGGCATGGTGTGTCGGGCAGGCCACGGCACATGAGGCGCAGGCGCAGGGCTATCGCACGCAGGTGGCAGAGGGGGACGCCGCCGCGTTGATCGCGCTGATCCTGTCGCAGCGTCCGACCGGTCCGCTATGGCACCTGGCGGGCGCGCACCGTCGTGGTGATGTGGGCGAAACGCTGCGCGAAGCGGGCCTGACCTGCGAAACGGTTGTGCTTTATCGTCAGGTTCCGCTGCCACCGCCGGATCGGCTGTTGCATGCGGCAGCAGGGAACGTCCCGCTGATCGCGCCGGTATTTTCGCCGCGTTCTGCCGACATACTGGCGTTGCCGGATCGCATCGCCCCGCTATTTGTTGTTGCAATGAGTGATGCGGTCGCTGCTGCGGTGTCGGTCCATCGACCTGATCGGGTCGTGGTGGCCGCAGCGCCCGACACCCCGCATATGCTGGGGGCAACCCGCGCGCTTTGGTCCGAAATTGCCGCTACCGGCAACGCTTGAGACCCGGGGCGTAGCAGGCTAACGTCGATGGGTGGCAGATTGCCGCGCGTTTCGAAGAACGAAGGGGAATGATGTGGCGAAAACACCGGCAAAGGGAAAATCCCTCGATCCCACATCAGCGACGACAGCCATGCCGCCCCCTTCGATTCCTGCGCCGCAAACGGAACGTCCCGCAACCCAAGTGGACGCGCCAGTCGCCGTGGCGGAACAGCCCCGACAGGCGGAAACCGCGCCGACCCCGCAGCCGCAGCACACCGAAAAGCGGCGTCCGATTTTCCTGCCCATGGCGATGGGCGGGTTGGTTGCGGGTCTGATCGGCTACGGGATTGCCTGGACGCAAGCCGGAATGGTGGCACCTGTTGTCGGTGGTGATGACAGCGTTCAGGTGCAGATCGATGCGCTGCGCGACGACATCGCAGCGCTGCCCGCCGCTGCACCTGCCCCAGACATGACGGGTCTGGAACAGACAGTTACTGATCTGCAGGCCGAACTGACCGCGTTGCAGGACCAATTCGCGGCCCTGCCCACGGGTGCTGCCGACCCCGCCGCACCCATGGTTGATGAGGCGGCGCAGGATGCGGCTGTGCAGGCCCTCAGCCAGCAGATCGCGGACCAGACCGCAGCGTTGCAGGCGCAGCGCGACGAGCTTCAATCCCAGCTAGAGGCCATCCGGGCCGAGGCTGAGACCATTCAGGCAAACGCGATTGCAGGCGCGCGCACGGAAACCGCACGTGCCGCATTGGCCCGTATACAGGGCGCTGTCGAAAGCGGCGCACCGATGGCTGCCGTTCTCGGTGATCTGGGGGAGGCGCTGGATGGGCCGGTGCCCGATGCTTTGTCAGCCGTCGCAGAAGAGGGTGTTCCGACCATGGAAACCCTGCGCGAAACCTACCCCGAGGCGGCCCGCGCAGCGCTGCAAGCTGCCCGCCAATCCGGCGAAGGCACGGAAACGGACGGGGGTCTGGGCGGCTTTCTGCGGAGCCAGTTGAACGTGCGGTCCACGGCCCCAAGAGAGGGCACATCCGCCGATGCCATCCTGAGCCGGGCAGAAGCGGCACTGCAGAGCGGGCGCCTGAATGACGCCCTGGCCGAGGTTCAGACATTGCCCGAAACGCCGCGCGCCGCGATGACCGACTGGATCACGCTGGCCGAACAGCGTGCCGCTGCCATTGACGCCGTCGAACAGCTCGACACCAACCTGACCGCCAATTGAGGGCCTGACACATGATTTCGACACTCCTTAAAATCGCGGTCTTTGTTGCCATTGTTCTGGGTCTGACCTGGGGCGCGGTGCGACTGTTGGACATGCAGGGCGGCGCGATCCTGTCGATCGGCGGATACGAGGTGGCATTGAGCGCGCTTCAGATGGTCGTCGCCTTGCTGGCGCTGGTCGTGCTGGTTTGGATCGGGCTGAAATTGATCAAGCTTTTGGTCGCGGTGTTCCGTTTCCTCAACGGTGATCAGACCGCGATTTCGCGCCATTTCGACCGCAACCGCGAACGCAAGGGGTTCGAGGCCCTGTCAGAAGGTCTGTTCGCACTGGCAGGCGGCGAAGGTCACCTGGCGATGGCCAAGGCCAAACGTGCGGACAAGTACCTGAACCGTCCCGACCTGACCACGCTTCTCAAGGCGCAGGCCGCCGAGATGACCGGTGACACCCGCACCGCCGAAGAAAGCTATCGCGCGCTGGTGGCCAAGGACGAAACCCGGTTTGTCGGTGTGCGCGGACTGATGCAGCAAAAGCTGGCGGCGGGCGATACCGAGACCGCCCTGGGGCTTGCCCGCAAGGCGTTCGAGATCAAACCACAGCACGAGGGGGTCCAGGACACCCTGCTAAAGCTGCAGGCCGAAAAGGCAGACTGGGCCGGTGCCCGCGAAACGCTGGGGGCCAAACTGAAATCGGGTGCGCTGCCGCGTGATGTGCACAAGCGCCGTGATGCCGTTCTTGCCCTGTCAGAGGCCAGAGACATCATGGACGAAGGTCAGGACATGAAGGCGCGCGAAGCGGCGATCGAGGCCAACCGGCTGTCGCCCGATCTGGTGCCCGCCGCGATCATGGCCGCACGGGCGCATCTGGAAAAATCAGAGCCGCGCAAGGCCGCCAAGATCCTGACGAAAACCTGGGGCGTGACACCGCATCCCGATATCGCCGCGGCATTTGCCGAAATCGCGCCGGATGAAACACCGCAGGAACGTCTCAAACGCTTCCGTGCCCTGACCAAGCAGAAACCGGATCATCCTGAAACGCGGATGCTTTTGGCAGAACTGAATATCGCGGCAGAGGATTTTCCGGCTGCCAAGCGCGCCTTGGGCCATCTGGTGACCGACGATCCGACGGGGCGCAGCCTGACACTGATGGCCGCAATCGGACGCGGAGAAGGGTCCGACGATGCGGTGGTGCGCGGTTGGCTGACACGTGCGCTGACGGCGCCGCGCGGTCCGCAGTGGATCTGCGACAATTGTCAGCATATCCACGCGTCCTGGGGGCCGGTCTGCGATAATTGCGCGGCCTTTGATACGCTGGCCTGGAAACGCCCGCCTGCAGGCGAGGTGGCCATGCCGACAGGCACGGAAATGCTGCCGCTGATCGTTGGTCAAAAGCCGGCAGAAGCCAATCAGGTCGCCGTCAGCGACGCAGAGGTGCTCGACCCGCTGCCTGCACCTGCCTCGGACAAAAAATAGGTCTTTCCTGACCGCCCATGGGGTGCTAGATCGCACCCCGGATGCCGCATTAGCTCAGTCGGTAGAGCACATCATTCGTAATGATGGGGTCGGGGGTTCGAATCCCTCATGCGGCACCACATCCCTGCATTTCAGATCGACCGCGCTGGTCTGTGACGGCCTTGGCGCTAATGGAACCTTAGCGAAATAGCTGTGCCGCCCATCTGACGGGCTGCGTCAGCCGCATGGATTTGCTGCGCATGACTGCGCTGTATCGGGCGCGCAGTCGGCTGATCGAACGGTCTTTTTCCTTTAGCGTGCGGCGCAACCTCGCAATTTCTTGCCGCAGGCGCTGTGGCTCGCCCCCTTCGATGCCACTGAAATAGGCCGCGACGATCAACTGATCCAGCAGGTCCGGCGGAATGCTTGCTGCGGTGTCGGCACAAGATTTCGCGGCCTCTTCGATCCAACGATCCCTTGGCAGGTCCAGACGCGCCGCCAGATCGGGGTCGCGGGCACTGTCGCAGAATGACGTGACGATGCGCACGCGTTCCGCGGCAGAAAAGATCGGGGCGGCCGTGCCCAAGTCGGGGGCAAGCCGATAGAAGTCATGCAGAATGGTCTGCCGGTCGCGAATGTTCGGCACGAGGACGTTGACCAGTTCCGCCAACCGAAGGTGTTGATCATCGACGGATGGGTATATTGGGCCGTCGGTCAAAGACAGCCCGTCCGCGACATGCCCCAATCCGCAGATGTCCATAAACCCGACAACAGGGTTTTCGCCATTTGAAGTGGCTTGCTCAAGTGACGTAAGGCGCAGATGTTTGTCGCATGCCTTCTCGATGACAGCGACGAGATTGCCGAAATCCAACTGGCGTTCATTGTTCAGCAGATACTCGGATGGTGTGATGTTCCCGGTGTTCAATCCAGTGCTGACCAGTTCCCGGTAATAGCTCTCGAACCAGCGGTCGGGACGGCGATAAAACAAGACCGGTGTGACATCACCCAGCGATCCCATAGCGGCAACGAATTGCTGGATGACGGCCTCGCGTCTGGATTGGTCGGCATTTGGCGCGCTCAGATTTTCGACTGAGAGGACAATGGTATTGCAACCAGTTGCATCGGCTTCGGCCGCGATTTGATCGACGTAAGCCAAATCGCCTGTCGTGATCGCGGACAGCAACCTGTCGTGGCCGGGCATGCCATGCAGGCGCGTCGCCGTATCGCTGCCGCGTGCGCCCAGACCAGCCTTGGGGAACAGCACTCCTTGTGTGGCCAGATAGTCCTTGTTTTGGTCCAGCTGGTACTGGATCGCGGTGGATGCTGTCTTGTGCAGACCGAAATGAACGATAACCCGGCGGTTACCGCGTTTCGGCTTGGGCGATTGCGCTGCCACGGCGTCGGCCTTGGATTGCACGATCCGGGACAAGATGTTTTCGACCAAAGTCAGATTGCGGTCCAGCATCGCCGCATAGAGCGCCACCATGTCGTCCCGTGTCACCAGCATGCCCCCGGTTTTGACGCTGGTGAAACGACGATGGTCCGGTCCGAAATGGCGCCGGATTTCACGTTCGGTCGGCGCAATATCCCGGATCACCGCCAGGTAGCGATCCTGCAATTCGCGGCGCTGGTCGCTGCTCAAGTCGTCAGTCACACCGCGCAGAACCGAAGGCGACCCACGTGAAATGATTTCGAACCCTTGGCCCATCATTTCCATCAGCATAAAATCCCGTGAAATCGGGTTTGCAAAAGTGGACCATTTCCGCACAGATTTCTCGAAACTGGCAATGCGCATGTTGCGTGCGTCAAAATCAGGGCGGGTCGTCGTGATCGAATTGGCGCGCCTGCGCCAGACGTGCGTCGGCTTTCCCATGATTGCGATACTTTTTGCCGCCAGCAGGGCGTCGATGACGAATAACCGATCTTCGAATTTTCTCTGTGTAGGATCAAACCTCAGATTGTGCCGTGAAATCAGGTCAGCTCGGTAGATGAAACTCCAGCAAAATGGGGCATCGAAACTGGCCTTGATGGCCGCGTTGCCATGGAACGTTCCTGCATTGTCCGGACCAAATGTCTTGCGTTCCTGTTCCAAGACATGACCGGACAGCCTGTTCAAACTGGTTTGTATTGTTTGCCCGTGTGTCATGTCTGCGCCGCTGGCGATTGCATGGTCCAGCATCTGGCGCAGACCCAGATGCGTATAAAAATCGTCGGCGTCCAGAAATGCGATGTATCTGCCACGGGCGGCATCCAGCCCAAGGTTCCGCGCGCTGGGCAGGCCTGAATTGCACGCGGCATGGATGACCCGCACGAAACCCGGCAGGTTCAAACCATCAAAAAAAGCCTGATCAAAGTGATCGGGATTGTCGTTGACGACGATCACCTCAATCCCTTTGATGTCCTGAGCGACGATGGATTTGATCGTTGTCGGCAGAAAAACGACCTCGTCGTAAAATGGAATGATGACGGACAGGACAGGCTGAGCGGCATCGCGGTGCATCAGCATGGACAGCTCCTTTGCATGCGCGGCATTTGACAGACATGTCCGGAATAACGACCCGCCCGCAAAAATGAAAGCGACGGCAAATTGCATCACGCCATGCGGGTTGCTGCCGATCTGTGCAGATTGCTATCGCATAACCGCGGTCTTGTGCTCTAAGAGGTCGGCAGAACCAGCAGGAGCCTTGCGGATGCGTCGGACTGTCATTTCATTCTTGGTGTTCATGTCTGCCACGCCCACGATCGCGGAAACCTACGCGATGATGCTGGGAAACAGGCAGATCGGGACGCTGGAAACCAATGGGGCCAGCCTGCAATCAACGCTGAACAACACGCCGCTGGGTGTGGCTGACGGCACGTTTCAGGCGTCGGTGACCAGGGTGCAACTGCCCGACGGCAGTATCGCCGAGCAGTATCTGGGCGTGAACCGCGGCGGCAAGACGCGCGATATTTCTGTCATCCGCCAGAATGGCCGCGTGGCTGATGTGACAGTGGTCCCTGCCAATGACGCCACTGATCTGAGCGCACCTGACACTGTGCCTGCGGATGTTCTATTCCCGTCAGAGCTGTTTGCCCGGCTGGAACGGGCCGGTGGTTGTCCTGCCCCGCTACAGATGTATGACGGGCGCCGTCTGGTGGCGATTTCCACGGCCAGCACCGCGACCGAAAACGGCCAGACGGTCTGCGACATGGATTACCGCGTCGCGGCTGGCAAAGGGCATTTGTCACCATTCAACTTTAAATCGCTGAACATGCAGCTGGCCTATGCGGACGGCGCATTAGCCCGGGTGACTGTGTCGGCAGGTGGGTTCGACGTGTCGATGCTCCGGCAGTAGTTACAGGCTGCGGCCGTCCAGATCCTCGACCAGTTCAAAGAACTCAAACACCAGCGGCATGTCGTCGGACCAACCACCGTTGCGCTTGAAATAATGGGTCTTTTCCGCGCGCCAGCCGTCTAGGGTGTAGCTGCTGCTCTCGGCCTCGGCCATGTCCAGCGTCACGTCGCAGAACCGCACGTGTTCGACCCGTGTGGTGCGCAGAACCAGCGCGGGGGAGCCGCCCCAGTTCGCCGCAATGTCGCAACGCCCCACGACGGGCATGGCGTCGGGGTCGTCCTTGAAGTCGCGGAAGGGGGCGCAATTCGCCGATTTCTCGCCGCGCCGGACAAGATCGATCTGCTGCTGGCATTCCGCCTTGGAATTGCCGAATCGAAACGTGCCCGCACCGGGATAAATGTCGTTGAGGTCGACAATGGCGTCGTAGTCGTCGTCGCTGGTCATATAAAGTTCCTGAAACTGAATCTTGAGTGTACGTTCTATTAGCCAGTTACGTACTTGGCCCTAGGATCCATGCGGTAATAACAGCGATTGTTACCGACACGACAATCGTAATCATGTTCTGCTTCAACACTTCAAGTTGTCGCTTAATCCAGCTTGACCGATGTTCACAAAGGAACGCTGCTCCTTTCGGAGTGAGCTTAAAATCGAAGAGCAGATCGTTTAATGGACTTCGAGCCAAGATTAGCCCTTCATCAAGCATTAATTGCAGATAAAAGTCGCGTGCAGCCTCGTCTATTGGAAGCTTTGCATTTGGTGTTCTTATGTCACCGTCAGCAATTATTCCATCTTTTTCGTAAAACACTCTACCGTGACGATCCGCGTGCTTCAGCGAAAACCTAAGCAGCTTGAGAACATTTTGCTCAATTACGGCAGCTGAAATCACCGCGATAACCCGCCCCGCAGGGTCGGCACGTCCAGCGCGCTGAACCCGTAGTGGCGCAGCCAGCGCAGGTCGGAATCGAAGAACGCGCGCAGGTCGGGGATGCCGTATTTCAGCATCGCGATGCGGTCGATGCCCATGCCGAATGCAAAGCCCTGCCACTGTGCCGGATCGACGCCAGCGGCCTGCAGCACCTTGGGGTGGACCATGCCGGAGCCGAGGATTTCAAGCCAATCGTCGCCCTCGCCGACCTTGAGCGTGCCGCCTTCCCATGAACAGCGGATATCGACCTCTGCCGAGGGTTCGGTGAAAGGAAAGTGCGAGGCGCGGAAGCGAATATCGACGTTATCCACCTCGAAATAGGCCTTTACGAATTCTTCGAGCACCCATTTCAGGTTCGCCATCGAGATGTCGCGGTCGATGGCGAGGCCTTCGATCTGGTGGAACATCGGTGTGTGCGTTTGATCATAGTCGGCGCGGTACACGCGGCCGGGGCAGATGATGCGTGTGGGGGCGCCAGATGCCTCCATGCTGCGGATCTGCACGGGGCTGGTGTGGGTGCGCAGCACGGCGGGGGGGCGATTGTCGCCTTCGGCGCGGGACATATAGAATGTGTCCATCTCGGCACGCGCCGGGTGATGGCCGGGGATGTTCAGCGCGTCAAAGTTATACCAGTCGGATTCGATCTGCGGACCTTCGGCGACGGCGAAACCCATATCTGCGAAAATCGCGGTGACCTCTTCGGTGACCTGGCTGATGGGGTGGATGGTGCCCTTGCGCTGGTGCCGGGTGGGCAGCGTCACATCCAGCCATTCGGTCTGTAGCCGGGCGTTCAAGGCCGCATCGCTGAGGGCGGCCTTTTTCGCGATGAGGGCGCTGTTGATTTCGTCCTTGAGGGCGTTGAGCGCGGGACCTGCCGTCTGGCGTTCCTCTGGCGTCATCTTGCCCAGTTCGCGCATCTGAAGGCTGATTTCACCCTTTTTGCCAAGCGCCTGCACGCGCAATGCTTCGAGCGTGGATTCGTCGCCTGCACCGGAAATCAGCTCCAGGTATTTCGCTTTCAGATCGGTCATGTTCGGTCCTTCCGGTGGTGGGCCTGTGCTATATCCTGCCAAGGCATGACGCAAGGTGGCCGAAAATCACCGGTTGGAGATTGTGGTCGGGCTAGCGCGTCGGCGGTTTGGATGTTTCCATGTACCGACTTGACTTGATCTTGTGCAGCGCGCGGGGCCTCGCGTCGGTCGGACGCTTGGGGGTTGGTTTGCACTTGGGTGGGCCTGCCAGAATGTTGCACAAGACGCGCCCCTCGAAGGCGCGCAGGGTCGGCAGGCTTGTCTGGTAATCTGTGGGCGCCAGGTCGCTGGACCGAAGTTGCGGAAAAACCAATGCGATCTCTTGGCGGAGTGCGGGACGCATGCTGGTGGACAAAAGATCACCCAGAAACAGGCTTTCGGCTTCGACACCGTTGGCCAACAGGGTGATGTGCTCTTTGCACAGGATGTGGTGATAGGTCACTGTGGTGAGGTCGGTTGCAAAGCTGGCCATGTAGCCGACCAGTGAAACGGCAGGAACGAAACAATCGACATGGCCGTACAACACTTCGGTTGCGGGATGGCGGATAGCGACGCGGTGTTGTTGCGATACGATCAGGTCACGAAAGGGGGCCCTGCCAGCCATCGCCTCGCTGCTGATCCGTACGGGCACCAGTTTTTGGTAATGCGCCTCACACAGGGCGTCGAGGTGAATGGTTTTGGCACCTGCCCACAGCACCGTGTGGTTTCTGCCCTGTGTATCCAGAACGGTGTCGCCGGGCTGAATGTCCTCGATCGCCCGGTTGCCGCTGGGCGTGGTAATCCGCGTGCCCGCAAGAAAGCAGGGCACAAAGTCAGGCAGGATAAGGTCGGCATCCGGGTCGATGTTGAACGACACATTGATCAGGGAAAGTGGCGGCAACCCTTCAGGGACATAGAAATAGATTTGTTCATCGACTTCGAATATCGAAATGGGCCGCGGAAAGAGTTCGATCCCCAGCACGCTGATCAATGAGACACTGCCGCTGCCGATGTAATTGATCGTCGATTCCTCGGTCGATCCGTCCAAGAGAAATCGCGCGATGCCATTATCTGCGGAATTCAGGATGCCGTCGGCATCGTTGATGGTTGCGCCCAGTGGCGATCCGACCCCGTTCAGGACGTTGATGTTGGTAATACCGCCAAGGTTGAGTGATGCCAGTGTCCCGTTGTAGGGACGTACGGTGATTGCAGAAGCACCCATGACCATTCTCCTTACAATGTCGCTGAACACGACCCAAGGAAAGTCTAGCGCGCTTGGGGCAAGGTCTGTCCAGACACAACCTTGACGCGATTAGTCCACAAATTTGAACTAGTCGTAAAAACCTTTACGTTACGGAAGGTTAAGTAATTGTTTCCCAAATGGAAACTGATCACGAATTGTCGATGACAATCCACTGCCTCAAATTAGTGCAAAAAAGAGCGTGTTTTCCCGTCGCGACAGAGGGAAAACGAATCCTTTTGAGAATATTCATCATTCAAAATCGGGTATCAAAAACGAACAAAGCCGCCCCGATCTGGGGCGGCTTTGCTGATTGTATCGGATGCTCCGGCTCAGGCGGCCAGTGCGTCCTTTGCTTTGTTCACGATCGCCTCGAATGCCTGCGGCTCGTTCACGGCCAGGTCGGCCAGAACCTTGCGGTCGACTTCGATGCCGGCCAGCGACAGGCCGTTGATGAACCGCGAGTAGGTCATCTGTTCGTCGATCGCGCGCACACCGGCGTTGATACGCTGGATCCACAGGCTGCGGAAATTGCGCTTGCGGTTGTGACGGTCGCGGGTTGCATACTGCTGCGCCTTGTCGACGGCCTGCGTCGCGACCTTGAAGGTCGTGGAACGGCGGTCGTAGTAACCCTTGGCTTTATCAAGGATCTTTTTGTGGCGACGGTGGGTGACGGGTCCGGATTTAACGCGCATGGTTGGTCCTCCTGATCAGCGTGCGTAGGGCATCATCGGCTTGATGATCTTCTCATCAGCCTTTGCGAGAACCGTGGTGCCACGGGCGTCGCGGATGAACTTCGTGCTTCGCTTGATCATGCCGTGGCGCTTGCCGGCCTGACCTGCCTTGATCCGGCCAGAGGCCGTGATCTTGAACCGCTTCTTGCAGCTCGATTTCGTCTTCATCTTCGGCATTTCCATCTCCTTATCGGGTGGTTGGACGCGCGACTCGGCATGCCATTCGGGCCGGACGCGCGGTAAGAGCGGGCCTTGTAGGACGGTGTTCAGGGTTTGGCAAGCGGGTTTAGAGGCCGAAACCCGCCAGAACCCGCATCACGACATCCGGCAAGGTTTCAAAGGTGTAGGCCCCGGGTCGCTGACGCACCGCGTATCCAATCATGACAGCGGCAAGCATGATGATCAGGGCAGGTGCGCGCGGCACCCGCCCATCAACCATCGCTGAAATGATTGCCGGGATCGACAATATCCCGAAAACGACGCCGCCCAGAAAAATCAGGTCGGTATCCATGTTTCATCCTCAATAAAATAACTGCAATGCCGCAGACTATTCTGTATCGGAGCTGTGAATCAATCGTTCTTGGCAAGGGGCGACGCGCAGGATGTTCGTCGATCCCGGCGTATTGAAGGGCACACCGGCCGTGACGACGATCATGTCGTCCTCGGTTGCCATGCCTTCATGCAGCGATGCACGCACCGCTTCGATGACGGCATCCTTGAACCGGTCGACCTGACCACTCAGCACGCTGTTGATCCCCCACATCAGGCAAAGCTGACGCGCGGTGGTGATGTGATTGGTCAGCGCCAGGATCGGAACGCGTGGGCGTTCGCGCGCCACCAATGCTGCCGTGCTGCCTGTCTGCGAATAGCAACAGATCGCCTTGATGTCGGATTTTTCCGCGATTTCGCGCGCGGCGGCCACGATACCGTCAGCAACAGAGCTGCCAGAGGTTTTGCGGCTGCTTTCGATGATTTCTGTATAGGTGGGGTCAGCCTCGACCTCGACCGCAACGTTGTCCATCGTGGTAACCGCCTCAATCGGGAACGAACCAGCGGCGGATTCCGCGGACAACATGATCGCGTCGGACCCTTCGTAGATGGCGGTGGCGACGTCGGATACCTCTGCGCGGGTCGGCATCGGGGAATCGATCATCGATTCCAGCATCTGCGTCGCGACGATGACCGGTTTGGCGGCGGCGCGGCATTTGCGCACCAGCTGTTTCTGGATCGGCGGCACGTTCTGCACAGGCAGTTCGACCCCCAGATCGCCACGGGCGACCATGATGCCGTCGCTGACCGCAAGGATATCGTCGAAGTTTTTGACGGCAGCGGGTTTTTCGATCTTGGACAGAATCTTGGCCCGGCCTTTGCACAGTGCGCGCGCCTCTTCTACGTCAGAAGGCCGCTGGACGAACGACAGGGCCAGCCAGTCAACGCCCAGATCGCAGACGAATTCCAGATCCTTGCGGTCCTTGTCCGACAGCGCGGCCAGTGGCAGGACCACGTCAGGCACGTTTACGCCCTTGCGGTTGGAAATCATGCCGCCAACCAGAACCTCGGTATCAGCGAAATCGCGGCCACAGTCTTTGACCCGCAGCTTGATCTTGCCATCGTTGACCAGCAGGTGGCTACCGGGTTCCAGCGCGTCAAAGATTTCCTTGTGCGGCAGCTTTACGCGTGTCGCATCGCCGTCCTCATCCTTGAGGTCCAGACGGAAGGATGCGCCGACCTCCAGCATTTCTTCGCCATTGGCAAAAACGCCAACCCGCAGTTTCGGACCCTGAAGGTCAGCGAGGATACCGATGGGGGAACCCATGTCCTTTTCGATCTTGCGGATCGTGGCATGGCGCACGCGGATCTCGTCGTGGCTGCCGTGCGACATGTTCAGGCGGAACACGTCGGCACCGGCCTCGTGCAGCTTGCGGATCATTTCATAGTCGTCCGACGCGGGCCCGAGGGTGGCGACGATCTTGACGTTGCGATTACGTTTCATGTGTTGGTCCTTTTCACCGGCGGTGAGACGGGCGTTAGCGGTAACGCACCAGTTGGGGCGGTTATTGCGCAATTCCCTTCGCGCTACAACTAGACTAGGTGGGGTGACGAAAAAATGACGGTGCACATGACACAAGAATCCTACGAAATCGTCGGTGCGGACCGGCCCGGACGCTGGATCGTGACCTGCGACCACGCAACCAATATTGTCCCCGACTGGATCAATGGCGGTGACCTGGGGCTGCCAGCGGCGGATATGAACCGGCATATCGCCTATGATATCGGGGCCGAGGGTGTCGCAAACGGGTTGGCGGCCGCGCTGGACAGTCCGATGATCGCCACACGGTTTTCGCGACTGGTGATCGACCCCAACCGGGGTGAACAGGACCCCACGCTGCTGATGCGGCTGTATGACGGCACGGTTATCCCGGCCAACCGTGCAGCGGACAGCGCCGATCTGACCCAGCGGCTGGAACGGCTCTATCGGCCCTATCATGCGGCGGTCGCAGATCTGGTCAGTCAGCGCGACAATCCGGTGTTCTGCGCCATCCATAGCTTTACGCCACAGCTCAAGGGGCGCGCGCCGCGACCTTGGGAAGTTGCGATCCTTTATGCCGATGATGCGCGGTTGGCAGCCCCATTGGTGCAGGCCTGCCGTGATGCCGGTTGGGTCACCGGCGACAACCAGCCCTATTCGGGCAATCTGCCGGGCGACAGCGTGGATCGCCATGCGCACCAGCATGGCATTCCCAACATTCTGATCGAGTTGCGGCACGATCTGATTGCCACGCCGCAGGATCAGGCGTTGTGGGCCGGACGCCTCGCCCCCATCTTGGAACAGGTATTGGCCGACACCGGCCTATGACAGGAGGATCGACGATGGATGACGCAACCCGCACTGAAATCGAAGCGGCTGCCTTTCGGCGGTTGCAGCAGCACCTGATGCAGGACCGGCCAGACGCGCAGAATATCGACATGATGAATCTGGCGGGATTTTGCCGCAACTGCCTGTCCCGCTGGTATCAGGAGGCCGCGAACGAGCGGGGTATCCCGATGACCAAGGAAGAAGGCCGCGAGGCGTTCTACGGGATGCCGTTCGATGAATGGAAAGCGAAACACCAGACAGAGGCAAGCCCGGCGGCGCAGGCAGCCTTTGCAGACAGCCACAAGGACTGAACGTGAAAAGGGCGGCCACCGGGGCCGCCCTTTTTTCGCGATGGTCGGGGGATCAGTCCTTGGACTTGTCCGCGCCCTCTTCGTTCTTCAGCTCGTGATGAACCGCCTCTTCGGGGCGTTCCTTCTGACGTTCGGTTGCCTCGACGGCCTTGTTGTCACCGGTCAGGTTGCTGTTCGTCGCACTCATGTCATTCTCCTCTTGGTGTTCGTTAGCTCAACGCGGGGGAACGGTTCAGGGTTCCATATTGGTCGGAAACGGACCGGCAGGCGGTCGGCATGACCGGTATTGCGGCCACATCCAGGGCCCGTGACAGGATGACGACATCGGACATGCGTCAACGACGGACGATTGTCCGCTGCGACATGCCATGGTGCGACTGCTTGCAAATTTTGTGATCTGGTCGGGCTGAGAGGATTCGAACCTCCGACCCCCTGCTCCCGAAGCAGGTGCGCTACCAGGCTGCGCTACAGCCCGACCGTGGCGGCGTCGTAAACCCGCCACGGCCGTTTGACAAGACTATTCCGTGTCCTTGCGCCGCGGTTCCGCCACGGGCGGAACACGGCCCGGCAATCCACGCAGATGGGGTTTGGGGCGGGCCGAGGGTGCATTGGGCGGCACCACGCGCGGGGAATCCTGATGCGGTTCCATTTCGCGCGGGCGCGGGCGCAGGAATGTGCCCGTCTCGAACCGCAGGCGCATCCGCAGGTTCGGTGTGCCACTGTTGTCAGACCGGCTTTCGCGCAGGACGATGTACAGGCCACTGGCGATGATGATCGCCGCACCTAGAACGGTGCCGCCATCCGGCACCTCGTCAAAGAACAGCGCACCGAAAATCGCGGCCCAGATGATCTGGCTATACTGCATGGGGGCGACAATCACGGCCTCGCCTTGCTTGTAGGCACCGATCACCAGCAGGCCGGCGACAAAGGCAAAGGCGGAAATCACGAACAACATGCCCATATGTTCGACCGGCATCGGTTCATAGACGAACCCGAGCGCGGCCCCCATGACGACAAAGTTGCCCGCCATCGGATACAGCATCAACACGACGGGGCGTTCGTCTGCCCCGATCTTGCGCACGATCAGACCTGTCAGCGCGGCCCCGAATGCCCCCAGCAATGCGGCGGCGTGACCCAGTTCCAGCGTCGTGCTGCCGGGCCGCAGCACCACCATCACACCGGCAAGGCCCACCAGAACCGCCATCCAGCGGCGCAGGCGCACCTGTTCGCCCAGGATCGGAATCGCTAGAATGGTGATCAGCAGCGGCGTGGCGAACAGGATCGCATAGACCTGTGCCAGCGGCAGCACGGAAAAGGCGTAGAACACGCAAAACCCGGTGACGACGGCAGCCACGGTCCGCAGGGCCATCCAGTAGGGGTGTTTTGGCAAAAGCGTGCCGGGTGTGGCGTCCTGCATCAGCTGAAAGGTCGCCAGCGGGAACGACAAAAGCACCGAAAAGAACACGATCTGGATCGGCGAATAATCCGCTCCAAGGATCTTGATGAAAACATCGTGCGTGGAAAAGATCGCATAGGCTGCCAGCGCCAGCAGCGCGCCTTTTGCATTCGGTGCCATGATAATGTCCTGCCTTGGAAAAGCGTCAGTTCGACGGATGCGCGTTGATTTAACGCGCGTCAAGTCCCGAGGCCGATCCGCGACAGCCTGTTTTTCGGCTGCTCATTTACGCGCCAGCCGGGGCCGCCTGCGCTGCCACGGGCGCAAAAAAGGATGGCCCCGCTGCAAGAGCGGAGCCATTCTGATCGTTGGTCTGAATTACAGGCTGGCGTCGAGCGCGGCCAGAATCCGGTCACCCATCTGTGTGGTGCTGATGGGCGAACCGCCCTCCGGGCCCAGCAGATCGGCGGTGCGTGCACCGTCGGCCAGCACGGTCTCGACCGCTGCTTCGAGGCGGTCGGCCTCTGCGCCCGCATCAAAGCTGTAGCGCAGCGCCATGGCGAACGACAGGATGCAGGCGATGGGGTTGGCCTTGCCCTGACCTGCGATGTCGGGGGCGGAACCGTGCACCGGTTCGTACAACGCCTTGGGGCGGCCGTTCGCCATGGGCAGACCCAGAGAGGCAGAGGGCAACATGCCCAGCGAACCGGTCAGCATGGCGGCTGCGTCCGACAGCAGGTCGCCGAACAGGTTGTCCGTGACGATCACGTCGAACTGCTTGGGGTTGCGCACCAGCTGCATGGCCCCGTTGTCGGCATACATGTGCGACAGTTCCACGTCGCTGTATTCTTTTTCGTGGACTTCGGTCACGACCTGACGCCACAGCACGCCGGATTCCATCACGTTGGCCTTTTCCATCGAACAGACCTTGTTGCCGCGACGGCGGGCCAGCTCGAACGCGGACCGCGCGACGCGGGCGATTTCGGATTCCGTGTAACGCTGGGTGTTGATGCCGACGCGCTCGTTGCCTTCGGTGTGGATGCCGCGCGGTTCGCCGAAATAGACACCAGAGGTCAGTTCGCGGACGATCATGATGTCGAGACCGGCGACGATATCACGCTTGAGCGACGAGAAATCCGCCAGCGCATCGAAACACTGCGCGGGGCGCAGGTTGGAAAACAGGTCCATTTCCTTGCGCAGGCGCAGCAGGCCGCGTTCGGGCTTCAGGCTGAAATCCAGATCGTCGTATTGCGGGCCACCAACGGCACCCAGCAGAACGGCGTCGACCTCTTGGGCGCGCGCCATCGTGTCGTCGTGCAGCGGTGTGCCGTGCTTGTCATAGGCGCAACCGCCGACCAGGTCCTCGGACACATCAAAGGGCATGTCGCGCTTGTCGCCATACCAGGTGATGATGCGTTTCACCTCGTCCATGACTTCGGGGCCGATGCCGTCACCGGCAAGGATCAAGAGAGAGGGGTTCGACATGTCAGCGGTCCTTGTGACTAAAGGTTTGGGCGTGGCGTAAACCCAAGGACCGCCGGGATCAAGTCAGCGTGCAATATCCACCCAGACCATCCGGTGCGGTCCGGCGACCGCGATAGCCTGGGCAAGGGGATCATCGCCCGCAGGCCAGACGACGCCCGCACCTGTTACCGACCAGGTCACGGCGGGCAGAACATAGGACACGCGCAGATTGCCGGGGCCGTCATCTGGCCAGTCGGCGGTGTCCAGCGCGGGATCGCCGGCATGGTCCGGGTCGGCTGCTGCCAGCCCACCGGGACTGTCCGGTGCGGGGTCGATGATGCGCGGATCGGCCAGAAAGGTCTGCATCGCCGCGCGATACCCGGCCCCGTCAGCGGGGTCGAGGTTGGCATTGCCGAGGATGATGAAATCCTGCGGTGCATCGTGATCGAGGATATGGGTCCATAACCGCAACTCGTCCCGGTTGCGCAGGCCGTTGCGATCCTCGGGCCCGTCGAAAACGGGCGGTGTCGCGCTGTAGGTCATCAATGTCACAGGCCCGCCGGGTGCTGCGATCGGCACGATCCAGTGACCTGTCGAGGACAGGCGCTGCACGGCCATGATGTCTGCTGACCCCAGCGGCCCCTCGGGCAGGGTCGCCCCCGGCAGGTCGCGCCACAGCATCGCGGACAGGTCCTGCACATCATCTGCGATGATCGGATACCGCGACAGGATCGCAAGACCGCTGTCACCCGGAAACCGGCCATAGCCCTGCGCGTCGCGCGCCTCGCCCAATGTGCTGTTCCCATCAAGGTCCAGACCCGTCGGCAGGCCCGTATTGGGTGCAAGAGCAAAGCCATGCGGATAATTCAGGCGCCGGGCGAGTGCCGCGAGCGTCAGACCGTCGTGGTCGTGGTCGACGTCCGTCAGCAGCAGAATATCGGCATTCGTGTCCAGCACGATGGCAGAAACCGCATCAATCTGGGGGTCGTCGCGTCCCAGATCGCGCAGCAGCAACCCCGGCCCGTCGCGGCCCAAGGGGGCGGCAAAGGTGGCGATGCGCAGTGGTTCCGACTGGGCAGCCGTGGCCGCCAGCCACAGGATCAGACCGGCAGCAAACCGTTGGCAGCAGCGGCGGCGTATGCGCGTTTGCGCTGGGCATGGATCATCTGCGCCACGCGCGACAACGCGATCCCGCGCATCAACAAACTCGAAGGCAAGAATGCCCATGCGGCCACCATCCAGATCAGGGTCTGCGGATCGTTCAGCGCGATCGGTGTGGCATAGATCGTGATCAGCTTGCCAATCGCCGGGATCAGGAATGGCAGCAGAAAGCCTAAGATAAGGTTAATCTGGCTGTCGCGGTTCAGGCGCACCACGACATCATCGCCTGCGGTCGGGTCGAACATTGGCAGATTGATCCAGACGTTGAAACTGTCGGTCCGCCGCGGCCAGCGTTTCACGCGCAGCATTACGATGAACGTCGCAATGGACAGCAGCGACACAACATAGGCCAGACCTGCGGCGACGCGCAGTGTTTCCATGACATGGGCGGGCGTGTCGTCCGTCATCATCAGCTGGATCAGGCGCACGGGCGAAAACGGCACGTCCATGGCGTTGCCGACCTGTTGTCCGATGACTTGCAACAGCATTGTCAGGGTCGAGGGTGCCTCTGCGCCGCGCATGATCAGCGACAGGGTCAGAACGGTTACGAACAATGCGGCAAAACGCAAACGGTTGAATGGGGGCGCGCTGCGGAATTCGATAAAGCTGGGGCTGGCGGAACTGTATTCGACGACCGTGAAAATCGCGGCAAAGATGGCGACGAGGGCGACAATAGCCGAATTGCCACCTGCGGGCTGCGGTAGAAACAGCGTCGGCGTCGCAATCAGCGCCAATACGCACAAAGCGCGCGCGCACGCCTTTAGCAGGGTCGTGTTCATCGACTGCTCGTCCTTGTTACGGCCAGGGGCGATACGATGCCGACCCTTTGTTCCGTTTCCCGCAAATGTGGCGGGCTGCCTCTTGATTGCCATAATTCTGCCCCTTTCATCCCGGTCGCACAAGCGCCTGAGAAATATGAGGAAAGCCGTTGACCATTTTGGGGCAGGGGTGGTGCGGCTTTGCAACCCTTTTATGGCGCTCGCGCGTCAGCCTTGGGTGTGACCACAAAATAATGGGGCCAGCTTGCGCCAGCCCCATACAGACAGTTTTAACGAAACAGTTTGTGTTCAGACCCAGGGCCGCGACGTGGCGGCTTGTTCCTCGAACGCCTTGATGGACGCGGCCTTTTCCATGGTCAGGCCGATGTCATCCAGACCGTTCATCAGGCAATGCTTCTTGAAGCTGTCGACCTCGAAGGTGAACACATCGCCGTCGGACGACGTGATGGTCTGCGCCTCCAGGTCGATTTCGATCCGGGCGTTCGACCCTTTTTCGGCGTCTTTCATCAACACGTCGACCTGTTCCTGTGGCAGGACCACGGGCAGGATGCCGTTCTTGAAGCAGTTGCTGTAAAAGATATCCGCGTAGCTGGGCGCGATGATGCAGCGGATGCCGAAATCCTTGATCGCCCAGGGTGCGTGTTCACGTGACGAACCACAGCCAAAGTTGTCGCCCGCCACAAGAATTTCGGCGTTGCGATACTGCGGTTTGTTCAGCACGAAATCGGGGATTTCGTCGCCGTTGTCGTCATAGCGCATCTCGTCGAACAGGTTCACGCCCAGACCCGACCGCTTGATGGTCTTGAGGAACTGCTTGGGGATGATCATGTCGGTGTCGATGTTCACCAACGGCATGGGTGCGGCAATCCCGCTGAGTTTGTCGAACTTGTCCATTACATCATCTCCCGAACGTCGGTCAGTTTGCCGGTGATCGCGGCAGCGGCGGCCATGGCGGGCGACATCAGGTGCGTGCGTCCGCCGCGGCCCTGCCGTCCTTCAAAGTTGCGGTTGGAGGTTGCCGCGCAGCGTTCGCCCGGCGCCAACTGGTCCGGGTTCATCGCAAGGCACATGGAACATCCGGCCAGACGCCACTCGAAGCCGGCCTCCTTGAAGATGTCGGCCAGACCTTCTTCTTCGGCCTGTGCGCGGACCAGACCCGAACCGGGCACGACCATCGCGCGTTTCACGGCAATTTTCTTGCCCTTGAGGATCGCGGCAGCGGCGCGCAGGTCCTCGATCCGGCCGTTGGTGCAGGACCCGATGAACACGGTGTCGATGGCGATATCGGACAGCGGTGTGCCGGGCGTCAGGCCCATGTAATCAAGCGAGCGCTGCGCAGCACCCACCTTGCCACCGTTGAAATCAGATGCGGCAGGCACGTTTGCGGTGATCGGCAGCACGTCCTCGGGCGATGTGCCCCAGGTGACAGAGGGTGCGATGTCCTCACCCTTGAGGGTGACGACCTTGTCCCAATGGGCATCGTCGTCGGAATACAGGGTTTTCCACCACGCCAGCGCGGCTTCCCACTGTGCGCCCTTGGGGGCATGCGGGCGGCCCTCGCAATAGGCGAACGTCTTTTCATCGGGTGCGATCAGACCAGCGCGCGCGCCGCCCTCGATTGCCATGTTGCAGACGGTCATGCGGCCTTCCATCGACAGGTCGCGGATCGCCTCGCCACAGTATTCGATGACATAGCCGGTGCCGCCCGCGGTGCCCGTGACACCGATGACGGACATCGTGATGTCCTTGGCCGTCACACCCGGGCGCAGTTTGCCGGTGATTTCGACCTTCATGTTCTTGGATTTCTTCTGGATCAGCGTCTGGGTCGCCAGCACGTGTTCGACCTCGGACGTGCCGATGCCGTGGGCCAGCGCGCCGAATGCGCCGTGGGTGGCGGTGTGGCTGTCACCACAGACGACGGTCATGCCGGGCAGGGTCCAGCCCTGTTCGGGGCCCACGATGTGCACGATACCCTGCCGCACGTCGGACACCGGGTAGTAATGGATTCCGAAATCCTTGGCGTTCTTGTCAAGTGCGGCGACCTGGATGCGGCTGTCCTCGGTCATCGTTTCGGCGTTGGCGCGATCCAGCGTGGTCGGCACGTTGTGATCGGGCACCGCGATGGTCTTGTCGGGGGCATGCACGGTGCGGCCGGTCATGCGCAGACCTTCGAACGCCTGCGGACTGGTCACTTCGTGAACGAGGTGACGGTCGATATAAAGAAGGCAGGTGCCGTCGTCGGCTTCGTGCGCGAGGTGCGCATCCCAGATTTTATCGTAGAGGGTCTTGGGGGACATTGGTCCACTCCCATGTGATTGGCTGTTGGAAAAGATCGGTCTGACGGGCGTCACGCGACGCCGCGCGCATCATAGATGCGCGAGGATCGTCCGGTTCGCACCGAAAAACCGCCAAGGCAGCCGGGCGCGATCATCCATGTCGAAAAACCTGTTCATGTGGGGCGAGATATACCTCGCCCCGCATTGTCGCAAGAGGGAAGGCGGGTGCGCGCCTTTTCGCGGCACCCTCATTTTCAGGCCACCAGCGCGGGATCGCTGACCAGGGCGGTGAAATTGTCCTCGGTCAGGTCAGCGGCTGTGACGTTGTTCAGGCGCACGACGATATCGCCGTTCACCGCACCTTCGGGGGCCGGTTCCACGAACCGCACGAGGGTGTAGCGTCCGGTTTCGTCGACGACCTCTTCCAATGACACCATAACCTCGGATCCCAGGCTGTCCTCGGCGGCATCCTCGACCAGCAGGAGCATGCTGATCTGGTCGGTTGCAGGATCAAAGTCGGTGATCGTGGCATTGGCCGCGATATCGACCCGGTCGGCGCCATCGCCCAGCGTGATCGTGTCGACCCCGTCCAGATCATAGGCTGTGATCAGGTCATTTCCGGCGCCGCCGAACAGATCGTCGCTGCCAGCGCCACCAGACATCACGTCGTCACCCGCGCCACCAAAGAGCTGGTCATCGCCGGCATCGCCAGAGATGATATCGTCGCCCGCGCCGCCATACAGCAGGTCGTCGCCAGCGCCACCGCTGACAGCGTCATTCCCGTCGCCGCCGCTGACATCATCATTTCCGTTGTCGCCGTCGAGGTCGTCATCGCCGTCATTGCCGCCGATCTTGTCGTTGCCAGCCCCGCCGTCGATTGCATCGTTGCCGTCACCACCGAACAGAATGTCGTCGGATTGCCCGGCGCTGATGGCATCATCTCCGTCACCGCCGAACACGCGGAACGGTCCGATATCGGCCGTATCCGCGATCGTCACGGTATCGTCGCCCTCGTTGCCGAGGATCAGGCCGCTACCACCGGTCGCGTTGATCGTATCGTCGCCCAGACCGCCAAAGGCACGGTGTTCACCCGCGACCAGATTGATTTCGTCGTCGCCTGTTCCGCCGCTGAGCGTATCATCGCCCGCACCATCGAACAGGACGTCGTTGCCCGCGCCACCAAAGACCTGATCGTCGCCGGTGCCGCCGCCGATCAGATCGTCGCCGAATCCGCCGTCAACGATGTCATTGCCGGCATCGCCGCGAATTTCGTCATTGCCCAGACGCCCGCGCAGGATGTCGTCGCCGTCACCGCCGCGCAGCGTATCGTCGCCGTCGTCACCGATCAGCGTGTCGTCGCCGCCGGCACCATTCACGGAATCGTTTCCAGCCAAGGCGCTGTAGCGATTGTCGTTGTCGTCGAGGGTCAGAACGTCGTCACCATCCGTCCCCAGCTGAAGGGGTGAAATCGGCCGTTCGGTGACGTCCGGTGTCTCGGTTTCCGGCTGCGGTTCCGCAACCTCGGTCACGCCAAGGGTCAAACCATCGTCCGCCGGTGGGTTGTCGTTTTCGTCGTCATCGTCACTGTCGTTGGTCAGCGCGTAAATCAGGCCGATCCCCAACAGGGCCGGTATCAAAAAGAGTTCCATAAAATCATCCCCCACGGATTGGCTGCATCGTTAAAGTTGGCCGCAGATCATCTATGATGTGAGATCCGGCAGTGTTGGCCTGAAAGTCGCTTCAAGCGTTGCCGCACGATCCGCCGTGCTGAGCAGCGACAATGTCACACTATCACGCCGCAAATCGTCCGGGTCGACATTTTTCAAGATCACGACCTGTTCTTCGTTCTGGATCAGGCCCGATTGGCCCTCTGGCACGGAAAGGCTGATCTGCGTATCCGCCCCGACACCCCTGATCACCAAGCTCGGTGCAGGCGTCGTGTCAGGGTCCAGACCATTCAGAAGTTCGACCTGAAATTCGACGGTCTCTGTCGCGGGGTCAAAGTCAAAGATCGTCGTCTTGCCTGTTGTTGTCGCGACAAAACTGTCGGTCCCCTGATTGCCCGTCAGCAAGGCGTCGCCATCCGCACTGATCAAGGTATCGTCGCCAAATCCGCCGTTCAGCCGTGATACAGCCTTGCCCGCGTCGGCACCTTCGGGTTCATAAGTGCCAAGGGTATCATCGCCTGTGCCACCAAACAGGCTGTCGCCGATGCCGGACATCACGTCGTTCCCGGCCCCGCCATCCATGCGCGTCCCGTCGGGGGACGAAAATTCGTTGATGGCGACCATGACATCATCACCGTCATCACCTGACAGCACGCCAGCCTCACCCTGATAGACAATGATGTCGTCGCCGTCGCCGCCGAACACCGTATCGGGGTTGCGGCCTGAGGCAATGATGTCGTCACCCGCACCGCCGTAGATGATATCAAACCCCTGTTCGTCGATGATGATATCGTTGCCGTCGCCGCCGTTGGTCACGTCACCACCGACGCCGGGCAGGATCAGATCGTCGCCGTCTTCGCCATCAATGTCGTCGGCACCGGACCCGCCGATCAAAAGATCGTTGCCCCTTCCGCCGCGCAAGATGTCATCACCGGCTGCACCGTTCAGAAAATCGTCACCTGCCTTGCCATCGAGGAGATCATTGCCGCGGAAGGCCTCGATTTCGTCGTCGCCGGCTGCGCCGATGAGGGTATCGTCTTCGGGTGTTCCCGTAAGTGTCTGATCCGCGTCTGGATCAGGGCCCGGCCGGGTGGGCAGATCGACCTGTTCGGACACTTCTGTCTGACCCAGAGTCAGACCCTCGTCGTTTCCAAAATCATCGTCGGAATCGTCGTCGTTCGTCGTGAATGCATAAAGCAGGCCGATCCCCAGCAAGGCGGGCAAGACGAACAGTTCCATCGTCAATCCTTTGACTAAAGACGCATTGTTTCCGAAAAAAATACAATATAGATTTCAATGCGTTATAATTGTGGCAAACTGACCTTTGTCGAATGTTGCCGTTGAGTCAATGCCGGTCCTATGGGGCATTTGTCTTATCCCGTGCGCAAACGGATAAGTGGTCTGTCCCTTTGGTGGGCAGGGGTTGCGCGGCACCCGTCAGGCCGTTGTCTTGGACGTCGCACATGCGCATGCTAACCTTGCGTGTGGTCGCGAGGGGCGCCAACCGCGATCTGTTGGGGGAGAGTTATGGCCGTTCACGATGATCTGTTGCAGGCAGCAGAGACCCCGGAAACCCCGATCGCGGAAATCGTTGGCGTCGGTCATGATCTGATCCAGCAGGCCGAGGTGTTCATATCCTCGCTGTGGCGTCCGTGGATTCTGTATCAGATCCTGATTTTTGCGGGAATTTTCCTGGCGGCCCATATGGTGCGGCACATCTTTGCGCCGCGTCTGCGCAACTGGATCAAGGAACGCGAAGACTGGCCGATGTGGCGGATCCGCTGGATGCTGGTCGTGCACCGGCGGCTACGGGGCATCGCCTTTGTCGTGATCATCTGGCTGGTGATCCTTGTCATGCAAGAGGTGACATGGAACAGCCGTAGCTATCTGTTGCAGATCATCGGCAATCTGGCCCTGGCGTGGCTGTTGGTTGCGCTGACGACCCGCCTGATCGGCAATCCCTTCATGCGGGGTGTCGCCCGCTATACCCTCTGGGCCTGGATCACCCTGCGGATTCTGGGGCTGACGGATGAATTTTCGGCGCTGCTGGACAGTGCCGCGTTTCACATCGGCGAGGTCCGGTTTTCGCTGCTGCAACTGGTGCAGGCTGTCCTGATCATCGGTGTACTGTGGATCGGTGCACGGTTCCTGTCCCGCACCGCCACGGGACGCATCCGGGGGAACAAGGACATCAGCCCGTCCATGCAGGTGCTGGCGGTCAAGGCGATGCAGATCGCGCTGTACGGTGCTGCGGTGTTCATCGGCCTGCGGACCATCGGGATCGACCTGACCGGGCTTGCGGTCCTGTCCGGGGCCATCGGTGTGGGTCTGGGTTTCGGCCTGCAAAAGGTGGTGTCGAATCTGGTGTCCGGCGTCATCATCCTGTTGGACAAGTCGATCAAGCCCGGCGACGTCATCAGTCTGGGCGACACCTTTGGCTGGATCAATTCGCTGGGTGCGCGATACGTCAGCATCACCACGCGCGACGGCAAGGAATACCTGATCCCGAACGAGGACCTGATCACCGGTCAGGTGGTGAACTGGTCCCATTCGAACGAATTCGTGCGTCTGGATATCTATTTCGGCACAGCCTACAGCGACAATCCCCACGATGTCCGACGGATCGCCATTGCAGCGGCGCAAAGCGTGGATCGCGTTCTGTCCTCGCGCCCGACGGTCTGCCATATCGTCGGATTCGGCGACAGTTCCGTTGACTACATCCTTCGGTTCTGGATTTCGGATCCCACCGGCGGCCTGACCAACATCCGCGGAAATGTCTATCTGGCGTTGTGGGACGCCTTTGCCGAAAACGGCATTTCAATTCCCTTCCCGCAGCGCGAGGTCAAGGTGCTGGACGATTCTGTTCTTTCGACGCGCCGAATTGATTGAAAGTGTCTGAAACGCGCGAAGTTAAACAATTTCGTGAAGAATTTGCCTGCGTTTTCTCTGGCCACGCGCCAGCGTTGCCTTACCTTGGGACGAGTAACGATTGCATAGGGATTAGGTAAAATGGCAATTTCCAGAAAAACGATGTGGACGGGGGTCGCAACCGCGGCGCTGCTGGCAGGTGCGCAAAGTGTTGCAGCACAGGCCTACGGCGATGGTGGCGGCATCGCGGCAGGGACCGATTCAGTTGCACTTGGCCCGAATGCCAACGCGCTTGGGACCGATTCTGTTTCTGTTGGCAGCATCGCATCCAGCGGCGGTGAAGGTGCCACGGCGGTTGGTTCCAACGCAGTCGCGTTCGATGCCGACAACACTGCCGTTGGCTATTTTGCGAATACATCGGGCCAAGGTGCCGTCGCAGTCGGTGGGCAGAACAATCCCGGTGATGGGATCGGTGCATCTGCGCAGGGTATCGATGCGGTCGCAGTTGGTGCTGGTTCGGCAGCAAACGGAAATTCGACCACTGCAATCGGCGGTGAATCCGTGGCGACGGGTGCCGGCACGACTGCCATCGGCTGGCAGTCAGCAGCGACAGGAGAGCGTGCGCAGGCCTTTGGCCACCTTGCGACCGCGCAGGGTGAACGCTCTTTGGCCATCGGTGAAAACGCCGACGCCCAGAGCGATTTCGCGACGGCAATCGGAAACGAGACGACAGCGACCGGGATCGACGCCTTGGCCATAGGTGACAGTGCTGCGGCGGACGGCAATTCCACCACGGCGGTTGGTGGCGAATCCGTGGCGACCGGCCCGGGCACGACGGCGATCGGCTGGCAATCCAGCGCAACGGGGACACGGGCGCAGGCCTTTGGTCATCTGGCCGATGCGACGGGCGCATTTTCCACAGCCGTAGGCGAGGATGCCGACGCGCCGGGCGATGGCGGCATCGCGATCGGTTACCAGTCGCGCGCAAACGGTGTCGATTCCATCGCCATCGGCAGCGACAATGCGGGCGGCACCGCGACGACGGCAACCGGAAATTCCACGACAGCAATCGGTGGCGAGGCAACGGCGAACGGTGCTGGTGCGACGGCAATCGGCTGGCAGGCCGCGGCAACCGCGGAACGGGCGCAGGCCTTTGGTCATCTGGCGCAGGCCAGTGGCGTGCGGTCCACCGCCGTGGGTGAGGCCGCGAATGCATCCGGTGCGACCGCGCTTGCCTTTGGCAACCTGTCGACCGCATCCGGTGACAACTCCATCGCCATCGGCAACGGTGCCACCGCAACCCGTGCGAACCAGGCTGTGATCGGCACGAATGTGCATACCTACACACTGCCCGGCATCGCATCCGAGGCAAGCCGGGACGCCCAAAGTGGCACGCTGCGGCTGGTCACGTCGGACGAGAATGGCAACCTTGCCACGATCGAATCCGATATCATCGGCCAGATCAACGGTGCCTTTGGTGCCACGAGCCAGCGCCTGAATGACCTCGAGGGTGGTGTCGTCGCCAACAGCGCGGCCATTGCGCAAAACCGCAATGACATCCTGACCAACCGGGACGGGATCGCGATGGCGATGGCGCTGAACACGCCTTATGTCGATCCGAACGCGACCTACGCCGTGTCGGGCGGTCTGGGTTTCTTTGATGGGGCGCAGGCCTTTGCCATGTCGGGGGCCTACCGCGTGGATGCGCGCACGCAGCTTGACGCAGGCGTGACCTATGGTTTCGACCAGAGCAAGGTCGGCGGCCGCGTGGGTGTGACTTACTCGTGGTAATCACGCGCCTGATGCAAAAAGGTGTGACGCCGTGGCTATATGCTGCGGCGTTCGCCGTTTCGCTGGCGGTGGCCCCGGCCCCCGCGCAGGCGCAGGATGTCGAGCAAAGCTTTGCCGTTGCGCTGGTGCGCGATGCGCTGACCGCGCTGGCGCAGGCCAACGCCACGGGCAATTACACCGTGCTGCGCGATTACGGGTCGGCGCAATTCCGGTTGGAAAATGACGCCACCGACCTTGCCATGGCGTTTGCCCGTGTGCGCAGCGAACGGCTGAACCTGCTTCAGGCGCTGGTCGTGGACCCCGTCCTGCAACGCGCGACAAGTGCGCTGAACAACAGCGCGATGCGGCTGTCGGGTTATATTCCGGTGGACGACCGTGCCATTTCGTTCGACATGGAATTCGTGAACGAGGGCGGGGCCTGGCGCATCTTTGCATTGCGGGTCGGGGAATACACCGCACCCGTTTCGCAGGAGTAGGCTGGCGGATGGGCGACACCCTGCCGTCCGCGTCAACCACGGTCGTTGAATTTTTACACGGCCGGGTCTAGATTGGACGCACGCCAAGTACCGGGGCGGTTGAAACCGGTGCCATTCTTCGGAGGACGATGAACTGTCTTTATCCACCCCGGCAGCACACACTGCCACCCGCGAGGATCGCACTGTGACCGGTGCAACCTACAACGCTGACCAACTGCTTGACGCAATCCTGACATCGCTGGACGACGACAAGGCCGAGGAGGTTGTGAAAATCAACCTGCGCGGCAAGTCCGAAATGGGTGACTGGATGGTCATTGCCAACGGTCGGTCCACCCGTCAGGTCTCTGCCATGGCCGAAAAACTGGTCGCCCGCATGAAGGAAAAATTCGGCGTGCTGTCCAAGGTCGAGGGCAAGGATGTCGGCGACTGGGTTCTGATCGACACCGGCGATGTCATCGTTCACATCTTTCGCCCCGAAGTGCGCGAATTCTACCAGCTCGAAAAGATGTGGATGCCCGGCGCGGACACCGCCGCCGTCTGATGAAGCTGACCGTTTGCGCGGTCGGCCGCCTTGTGTCGCGTTCCGAGGAACGGGCACTGACGGACGATTACATGTCCCGCTTCACCCCCGCCGCGCGCCGGTTGGGGTGGGGACCCCTTACTGAAATCGAGGTCGAGGACCGCAAGTCGCTTGGCATGACTGCCGAGGCGGAATTGTTGCGCCGCGCCATTCCCAAGGGGGCGGTCATCATCGCGCTGGATGAGCGCGGCAAGCCGATGACCTCGCCTGATTTTGCCGAACGGCTGCGCAATTTTGGTGATCAGGGTCGTGACGTGGCCTTTGTCATCGGGGGCGCCGATGGCATCGACCCCGGCCTGCGGGCAGAGGCCGACATGCTGCTGTCGTTCGGGTCGATGGTCTGGCCGCACAAGCTGGTGCGGGTCATGCTGGCCGAACAGATCTACCGCGCTGCGACCATTCTCACCGGCTCGCCATACCACCGCGCCTAGGTTAAACGGCAGCTGATGCGACGCGGGGCATTTTCCCCCGCCGTCGGTTACGTTACGTCCTTGTGCAAAAGGAGACCCGCGATGACCCGATCCGTGCCGAAACCCGTAGTGCTGTGCATCCTTGATGGCTGGGGCGACCGTGACGCACGCGAAGGCAATGCGCCCGCGCTCGCCAATACCCCGCATTTTGATCGCATCAGTACCACCTGTCCGCGTGCGCAACTGACGACCCACGGCCCGGATGTAGGTCTGCCCAGTGGCCAGATGGGCAATTCAGAGGTGGGCCACACCAATATCGGTGCGGGCCGCGTGGTGGCGATGGATCTGGGGCAGATCGATCTGTCGATCGAGGACGGCAGCTATCCCGCGCAGGACGCGCTGCGCAGCTTTATCGCGACATTGCAGGACAGCGGCGGACGTGCGCACCTGATGGGTGTGGTGTCCGACGGCGGTGTGCACGGTCATATCGCGCATCTGATCGAAACGGTGCGGGTACTGCACGACGCCGGTGTCCCTGTCGTCGTTCACGCGATCACCGACGGGCGTGACGTCGCCCCCAAATCCGGGGCGGATTTCATGGCGCACCTGCTGGATGCGGTCCCCGCGGGCACCCGGATCGGAACCGTCATCGGCCGCTATTACGCGATGGACCGCGACAATCGCTGGGAACGGGTCGAAACCGCCTATGACGCGATGGTGCGCGGGCGTGGTGCAACGGCTGAAAACCCGACGGATGCCGTGGCACATGCCTATGCCGCCGGACAAACCGATGAATTCATCCCTGCCACCGTGATCGGGGACTATGCGGGCTTTGAACAGCGCGACGGTCTGTTTTGCCTGAATTTCCGGTCAGACCGCGCGCGTGAAATCCTCGAGGCGATCGGCAACCCCGATTTCGACGGGTTCGCGCGTGATCTGCCGCAACTGGCAGCGCGGCTGGGCATGGTCGAATATTCGGATCGTCACGTCGCGTGGTATGACGCGGTGTTCCCGAAACGCGATATCGTCAACACCTTGGGGGCCTGGGTGGCACAGCACGGGCTGACCCAGTTCCGGCTGGCCGAAACCGAGAAATATCCGCATGTCACCTTTTTTCTCAATGGCGGTAAGGAAGAGCCGGAGACAGGCGAGGACCGTTTCATGCCGAAATCACCCAAGGTCGCGACCTATGATCTGCAACCGGAAATGTCCTCGGCCGAGGTGACAGAGGCCTTTGTCGGTGCCATTGAAAAAGGGTACGATCTGATCGTCACCAATTACGCCAACCCCGACATGGTGGGGCATACGGGCGATCTGGATGCGGCCATTGCCGCCTGCGAATCCGTTGACCGTGGTCTGGGCCAGGTTCTTGCGGCGCTGGACCGCGCAGGTGGTGCGATGATCGTTTGCGCCGACCACGGCAATTGCGAAACCATGATTGATCCCGAAACGGGTGGGCCGCACACGGCGCATACCATCAATCCGGTGCCGGTCATCATGGTGGGCGGTCCGTCCGGGGCTATGCTGCACGATGGCAGACTGGCGGATCTGGCCCCCACGTTGCTGGCGCTGATGGGACTGGACCAGCCACCCCAGATGACCGGCCGTTCGTTGATCGACTGATGCATTGGCTGGCGCTGATCCTGCTGCTGATGGGCAGCCCGCTGGCGGCGCAATCCCCTGCGGACGCCGCGGCGCAGGCCGCGGATCGTCTGACGGCGGCACGCGCCCAGCTCGAGGCGGCGACAACCGCGCGCAATCAGGTCAGTGCTCTGACCGAAACCGTGCAATCCTACGAGGACGGTCTGGTCGCCCTGCGTGACGGTCTGCGTCGTGTCGCGATCCGGGTGGATACGCTGCAAACGCAGTTGGACAGCCGCAGCGTCGAGATCAGTCGCCTGCTGGGGGTCCTCGCGTCGATCGGTGACGCGCCAGCCCCGTTGCTGCTTTTGCACCCAACCGGTGCGCTGGGCACGGCACGCGCCGGCATGATGGTCGCGGACGTGACGCCCGCGTTGCAAACCCGGGTCGAGGACCTGCGCCTGCAACTGGAGGAACTGGCGCTGTTGCAGGCTTTACAGGAAACCGCGCTGGATACGCTGGCCAGCGGGTTGGAGGGCGCGCAGGCCGCCCGTGCCGCATTGTCAGAGGCCATATCAGACCGGACCGATTTGCCACGGCGGTTCACCGACGACCCGATCCAGACGGCGCTACTGATTGCCAGCACCGATACGCTGGACAGTTTCGCCGACGGGTTGGCGCAGACCTTCGACACCGGCGACGCGGCCCCTGTCGTGCAACCCGACGGCAGCCTGACGCTGCCGGTGCGGGGCACACTGCTGCGCGGGTTCAACGCGCCGGATGCCGCCGGGATCAGCCGCCCCGGTATCATCCTCGCCGCCCGGCCCCGTGCGCTGGTCACCACGCCGCTTGCCGCGACGGTGCTGTTTCGGGGGCCGCTGCTGGACTATGGCAACGTCGTGATTCTGGAACCCGCACAGGACGTGATGTTCGTGATCGGCGGGTTGGCCGAGGTTTACACGCAGGTGGGCGAAATCCTGCCAGCCGGCGCGCCTGTTGGGCTGTTGGGTGGCGATGCACCCGCGATTGACGACATTTTGAATGAAACGGACCGGCCCAGCGGGCCTGCGGCCTCTGAGACCCTTTATCTCGAAGTCAGAGACGGGCAAAGTCCGGTGAACCCCGCGACATGGTTCGCGCTGGACCGAGGATAGGACACGCTATGAAAAAGTTGATGATGGCAGCGACGGGCGGCACCTTGGTGGGGCTTGTGGCGACGACACAGTTTGCGGGTCCCGTGCTCGCGCAGACGACCAGCAGCGACGGCAGCATCTATCAGCAGTTGGACCTGTTCGGTGATATCTTTGAACGGATCCGGCAGGGGTATGTCGAAGATGTAGACGACAAGGCGCTGATCGAGGCCGCGATCAACGGCATGCTGACATCGCTGGACCCGCATTCGTCCTATCTGTCAGAGGATGATGCATCTGACATGCGGGTTCAGACCCGTGGCGAATTTGGCGGTCTTGGTCTTGAGGTCACGCAAGAAGAGGGCTGGGTCAAGGTTGTATCGCCAATGGACGGTACCCCGGCCGATGCCGCAGGCATGCAGGCGGGCGATTACATCACGACAGTCGATGGCGAAAGTCTGCTGGGCCTGACCCTGGACGAGGCACTGGAACTGCTGCGCGGTCCCGTCGGGTCCGAAGTCATCATCACCGTTGTCCGCGAGGACGAACCCGAACCTTTTGACGTGTCGATCATTCGCGACACGATCAAACTGACCGCCGTGCGCGCCCGTACCGAAGGCAAGGCCGTCGTTCTGCGCATCACGACGTTCAACAACCAGACCTATCCAAACCTGGAAGAGGGGCTGGCCGAACAGATCGAGGCCGCAGGCGGAATCGAGAATGTTGATGGCGTCGTGCTGGACCTGCGCAACAATCCCGGCGGCCTGCTGAATCAGGCCGTGTTCGTGTCCGACGCATTTCTGAATGCAGGCGAAATCGTGTCGACCCGCGGTCGTAGCCTGGCCGACAGCGACAGGTTCAACGCCACCGAAGGTGATCTGGCCGAAGGCCTGCCAATCGTCGTGCTGATCAACGGCGGGTCTGCCAGCGCATCGGAAATCGTGGCCGGTGCCTTGCAGGATCATCGCCGCGCGATCGTCGTCGGCACCAAGAGTTTCGGCAAAGGGTCGGTGCAGACCGTTGTGCCGTTGCAGGGCAACGGAGCCATGCGCCTGACGACGTCGCGCTACTACACACCGTCTGGCCGGTCGATCCAGGCGCTGGGCATCTCGCCCGACATCATCGTGGAACAGCCCCGCCGCGCTGCCGTGGAACCCGAAACCGAAGAAAGCGATCTGCCCCAGCGGACAGAGGCGGGTTTGCGCGGCTCGCTTGATAACGACAGCCTGACGGATGACGAGATCAAACAGATCGAGGCTGATCGTGACCGTGCAGAGGCTGCGGCGCAGCTGCGCGAAGAGGATTATCAGCTCGCTTACGCGATTGATATTCTCAAGGGTCTGAACGCCTTGGGTGGCGAAGAGGTCGGGATGATCTCGCAGGACCAGTAGACAGATTTTTCGCGAAAAATCTGACGCGCCCAAATTTTCGCGAAAATTTGGAAAATGCGTGGCCGCCCCGATGGGCGGCCACTTTTGCATTCAGACGATGGTGTGACCCGCGTCCCGGATCGCATTGGCCAGCGCAGCGATATGGGCTGGGCCGACCTCGCAGCATCCGCCGACGATCGTGGCGCCTGCCGCAATCCAGCGCAGCGCGTGATCGGCATATGCCTGTGGCGACAGATCACGGCTGGACAGCGCATCGACGGTCGGTTTGTCCTCGAGAAAGGCCGATGTGATCTTTTCAAACCCGTTAGCATAAGCCCCGAACGGAAGCGTCCCGTTTGCGAGGACGGCGATCGACTGGTGGATCGCCTCGGGCGAAGAGCAATTGATCAGCAATGCCTCGGCACCGCCCGCCACGGCGATGGGCAGAATATCGGCCACAGGTTCGCCTGACCGCAGTTTGGTTCCATCGCGGTCATCGACGGTGATTGCCATCCAGACCGGCAGGCCCGCAACGGCAGCACCGGCGAGAACGGATCGCGCATGATCAAGTGATGCAACGGTTTCACACAGGATCAGGTCGCAATCCGCGCTGATCTGGCGTGCCACTTCCGCATAGAGCGGGATCGCTTTGTCCGGCAGTGGATGAATGTCCGGCCGATAGCTGGCGATCAGCGGTCCGATCGATCCTGCAATGCGGCACGATCCATGCGCGTTGCGCGCGGCTTTTGCCTCGGTCAGTGCATTTTGCAACAGCTCTGTGAATTTGCCTTCATGGGCGGTGCCGTCCAGCCTGTCGTGGTGAATGGCATACGTATTTGTCGTGGCGATGGTTGCCCCGGCCGCAAAATAGTCACCGTGGACCTGCTGCACGAGTCCGGGGTGATTCAGCATCACCTCTGTTCCCCAAAGGGGTGTCGGTTTTTCGGGCGCGCGGTGGGTCAGCTCCTGGCCCAATCCGCCGTCCAGTAGAACGATGTCGGTCATCTGTGAACTCCGTCGGTGCAGGCGGCCGATCCGGCTGCATCGTCGCCATTACCACAGGACCGCGCGATCACAATGGACGCGTGGTCGCGGTCAGCGCGCAAAAACCGCCGCAAGAAGTGCGGCCATCTGATCTGCATCTGTCTGCGAAAAGGCGTCGGGTTGGTCGCTGTCGATGTCGAAAACCCCCAACAACGTGCCGTCACGGTCGTAGACCGGCAGGACCAGTTCTGACCGCGTGGATGATGCGCAGGCGATGTGTCCGTCGAATGCATCGACATCGGGGACAAGCTGCACTTGCCCTGTCCGCGCAGCAGCACCGCATACCCCGCGGCTGAACGGGATCACGAGACAACCGTGACCGCCCTGATAGGGTCCGATCTTGAGAAGTTCGGGACCCGTCACGCGGTAGAACCCGGTCCAGTCGAACCGGTCATCGGCATGATGGACCTCGCAGGCGACAGTGGCCATCAGGGCTACGGTGTCGTCTTCGCCCGTGGTCAGGGACGCGACGGTCTGGTGAAGGGCGGCATAATCAACAGTTTTCATTCTGTCGTCCTAGCGCCAATCGCAGGGCGGAAAAAGCCCGCAAACAGCCCAGACGCCGCCATGTCTTTGACATGTTGCAGGGGCATCCGTGTTCCACAAGCTGCATAGCTTCTTGCGGCACCGCACAGCCTAGCCCCCACCCGGTCGTGCGGTGCCGCATCTTTCTCAGATCAGTGATTGCCCCGGCTGGTGAATTGTCTCAGGTTCCTCAGGAGAAAAGAGGGGGAAACCGATGCGCGACTTTCATAAACCGGGCCGATCCGCAGTCTATGCCGAGAACGGGATGTGTGCCACGTCGCACCCGTTGGCGGCCAAGGTTGCCATTCAGATGCTCGAGGCTGGCGGCAATGCGGTGGACGCGGCCATTGCCGGCGCTGTGTTGCTGGGAATCTGCGAACCTCAGATGACGGGCATCGGTGGTGACTGCTTTGTTCTGATGACACCGCCTGGCGAGGATCGGATCATCGCGCTGAACGGTTCCGGTCGTGCGCCTGCCGGGTTTTCGGCGCAAACCCTGCGCGATCAGGGGCATGCGACCGTGCCTGTGGCCAGCGCCCATGCGGTGACCGTACCGGGTGCCATCGACGCCTTTTGCCGGCTGTCAGCGGATTGGGGCAAGCTGGGTCTGAAAGCAGCCCTTGCTCCCGCGATTCACTATGCCGAAGCGGGTGTTCCCGTCGCCCCGCGTGTGGCGTTCGATTGGGCGCTGGACGCACCGCGTCTGCAAGGGGTTGCCCGTGACAAATACCTCATCGGCGGGGCGGTTCCGAAGGTCGGGCAGATGTTCCGCGCGCCGGGCCAGGCCGAGGTTCTGCGGCGCATCGCGATGGACGGGCGCGCCGGTTTCTATGAAGGCGAGGTCGCCGCGGACATGGTGGCCGCGCTCAACGCCGCGGGCGGGACGCATACGCTGGACGATTTTGCGAACAATACGCCTGATTACGGTGACCCGATCCACGGGGCCTACGGCGGGCTGGATCTGTTCGAGCACCCGCCAAACGGACAGGGGGCCACCGCGATCCTGTTGCTGAACATCCTCGCTCAATTCGATCTGGCAGCGATGGACCCGTTCGGTGCGCAGCGTGTGCATATCGAAGCCGAGGCGACGAAACTGGCCTATGATGCCCGTAACCGGTTCCTGTCCGATCCCGACCACATGACGCGTCTGGACCATATGCTGTCGATGGACACTGCGCAGAAACTGGCGGCCCAGATCGACCCGAAACGGGCGCAGGCACCCCAGCGTGCAGCGGTCGAGGCGATCCACAAGGACACCATCTATATCACCGTGGTGGACAAGGACCGCATGGCGGTGTCGCTGATCTATTCCGTGTTCCACGGGTTCGGGTCCGGCATCGCGTCCGACAAATTCGGTGTGCTGTTCCAGAACCGCGGTGCCGGTTTCAGCCTGACCGAAGGTCACGCCAACGAGGGTGGTCCGGGCAAGCGTCCGATGCACACGATCATTCCGGGCATCCTGCAACAAAACGGCAAAACGCTGATGCCCTTCGGCGTGATGGGTGGGGCCTATCAATCGACAGGTCATGCGCGGTTCGTCACGAATATCACGGATTACGGTCTGGACGTGCAGACTGCACTGGATGCGCCCCGTGCGTTTTCAGATGTTGACGGGCTCAAGGTCGAGCGCGGCTATTCCGATGCTGTGCGTGCCGAATTGTCGGACATGGGGCACGACGTGAATATTCCCGAAACCGCGATCGGCGGGGCGCAGGCGATCAAGTTGCGTGACGACGGTGTGCTGGAAGGCGCATCGGATCCCCGCAAGGACGGCTGCGCGTTGGGGTATTAATTCAGCTGAACCTGAAGTGGATACGCCCCGTCCTCGAACGGACCGAACAGGTCCGGGACGTCGGGGTGGTCCACGGGTTCGCCAGAATAGTCCGCGACGAGGTTCTGTTCTGACACGTAGGCCACGTAAAAGCTGCGGTCGTTTTCGGCCAGAAGATGGTAGTAGGGCTGATCCTTGGCAGGGCGCGAATCCTCTGGGATCGCCTCGTACCACGCATCCGTGTTGGAAAAGCTGGCGTCCACGTCGAACACAACGCCCCGAAAGGGGTGTTTGCGGTGACGGACAACCTGGCCCAGATAGTATTTTGCGCGTGTTTTATACATAACGAACGCCCCCTTGAAGGCACAAATACGCCCAAACCGTGGCAAAAGTCCATCGGGGGCCATGCAATTGAGCAGAAACAGTCTGTCTATCGTCGGTCGGCGGATCAGCGCGGATGCGTTGATTGTGATCGGTGACGTCGGTTTGAACCGTTCACAGACGGCTGATTTTGGGCTATGCTGTAAAAAAACAAACAAAAGCGAGAGGCGTATGAGCAGTTTCTTTCGCGCACTGGTGCTCTTGGTATTGCTTGGCAGCTGCGGCAGCCGAGAGTTTTCGGCACCGCGCGACCTTGATAACGCGTGTTCCATCTTGACGGAGCGGCCTGAATATCGCCGTGCCTTCAAGAGGGCAGAGCAGAAATACGGCGTGCCGATGCCGGGCATGATGGCGATGATCTACCAAGAGAGTAAGTTCATCGGCAACAACCGGCCGCCGCATCAATATGCGCTGGGGGTGATTCCCATCGGTCGTCAGTCCTCTGCCTTGGGATATTCCCAGGCACTGGATGGCACATGGGAAGAATACCAGAACGAGGTGGGTGGCCGGCGATCCAAACGCGAGGATATCCACGATGCCGCTGATTTCATGGGATGGTACATGACCAAGACCGTGGCCGAAACCGGTGTGCCGATGTACGACATCCGCAATCAGTATCTGGCCTATCATGATGGCCGGTCAGGTTTCAAACGCGGCACCTGGCGCAGCAAAAGCTGGCTTATTCGCATCGCCGGCGAGGTCGAGCAGCGTGCGCTGCTCTATGATCGTCAGCTGCGGTCCTGCGGCAAGAGATAACAAATGCCCCCGCCCCTGACGGGCGGGGGTTATCCGCTGCGGGTCAGACGGTGCTGTTGGCCCCGATGAACCACGCGTCCTTGTCCAGCGTGCGGCTGATTTCAACAAACAAATCCTCGGTGTCGCCATCGCCTGCCTCTTCGGCGGCCGATGCTGCGGCGCGGATCTGTTCACCGACGCTCAGAAAACGGGATTTCAGTTCTGCTACGTGGTCTTTCAGGTCCGTCAGTTCGACCGGATATGCCGTCATCTTGGCCTTGTCGGCTGCGACCTCCAGCGTGCCGCGGGCATATCCGCCCAGGATCACGGTGCGCTCTGCGATGGTGTCGATGCCGTCGCGCAGACGTGCGGCAACATCGTCCAGCAATTCGTGCACGCCGATGAAACCCGGACCCTTTAGGTTCCAGTGGGCCTGCTTGACCGCCATGTTCAGCGCCTGCATCTCGACCAGGTTGTCGTTCAGAATGTTGATGACTTTTTCACGGGTCTGGCCGTCAAGGCCTGCGACAAATGCTTCTGGCATGTCATGCTCCTAAATTGAGTTTTGCGGCGATGCCGCCGTTGACCACTCAATGCGCGGCCCCCGCCGCTGGTTCCATGTCGCGGATAAACGCTGACGGGGTGGCGCTATCGCATGTCAGACCCGATATGGTTTCCAACAGTGAGACCGCGACCTATGTCGTGGGCCAAGTCGAATAAAGGTTAAGACCATGAACAGACGCACGCTTCTTTTGTCCGCGACCGCGGCCGCCTTGGTGGGAACGGGGGCACAGGCGCAGCAGCTCTCGCTGGCCCAGGTGTCGGCCTATCTGAACCAGCTGACCACAGCCACGGGCGGTTTCACGCAGATCAACGGCGACGGCACACTGTCGACCGGACAGATCTATATCAAGCGGCCGGGCCGCATCCGGTTTGAATACAACGCACCCGACAACAGCCTGGTCATGGCGGGCGGCGGGTCCGTCGCCATCTTTGATCCGCGGTCCAACGGACCCGCGGAACGCTATCCGCTGAACCAGACGCCGCTGTCGATCATCCTGGCCGACAACGTTGATCTGGGGCGGGCCCGCATGGTGACCGGGCATACCTCGGACGGGACGACCACGACGATTACGGCGCAGGATCCCGACAACCCGCAATACGGCAACATCCAGATGGTATTCACCGCCAATCCGGTCGAGTTGCGCCAGTGGGTCGTCACGGACGAAGTGGGTGAAACCACGACCGTGATCCTGAACGATTTGCGTCCCGGTGCCGCGATTTCCGATCGCCAGTTCAACATCATCGCGGAAAACAACGCGCGCGGTAACTGATCTGCCCTTGCCCCGGTGCGCGGCTGCGTCCCGGGGCAAGCTGCGCGGATTTCTGTTTGCTTCGGTGTGCGGCGTGGCAGAGTATGAAATGCCGCCCCTGAGGAAAGACCGCAGATGACCTACCCCCGCGACATGATCGGCTATGGTGCCCGGACACCCGACCCCAAATGGCCGAACGGGTCCAAAATCGCCGTTCAGATCGTCGTCAACTACGAAGAAGGCGGCGAAAACAACATTCTGCACGGCGATCCTGCATCAGAGGCATTCCTGTCGGAAATTCCCGGTGCGGTGCCTTGGCCCGGGCAGCGACACTGGAACATGGAAACGATTTACGAATACGGCGCGCGTGCCGGATTCTGGCGGCTGCATCGCCTGCTGCATGACACGCCGGTGACCGTGTTCGGGGTTGCGACCGCCCTGGCCCGCGGGCCGGAACAGGTGGCCGCCATGCAGGCCTCTGGCTGGGAAATCGCGAGCCACGGGCTCAAGTGGATTGAATACAAGGATACCCACGAGGATACGGAACGCACGCATATACAGCGTGCCGTCCGCCTGCATACCGAAGTGACCGGCGAACGTCCGCGCGGCTTCTATCAGGGCCGTGCCTCGATGAATTCCATGCGTCTGGCCGCCGAAGAGGGGTTCGACTATCTCGCCGACAGCTATGCCGATGATCTTCCGTTCTGGCAGACCTTTGGCGGCAAGGATCATCTGGTCGTGCCCTATACGCTGGACGCCAACGACATGCGGTTTTCGACCCCCAACGGGTTCAATGCGGGCGATCAGTTCTTTGACTATCTCAGGGCCAGCTTTGACGCGCTCTATCGCGAAGGTGTCGAAGGCGCGCCCAAGATGATGTCGATTGGCCTGCATTGCCGGTTGGCGGGGCGTCCGGGCCGGATCGAGGCGTTGCGCAAGTTCATGGATCATGCGCGAAGCCACGATGGCGTCTGGTTCGCGACCCGCGCACAGATCGCCGATCACTGGCGTGCGCATCACCCCGCACCAACCGGGTTGCGTCCATCGCAGATGGATCAGGCCGCATTCGTCGCCAAATTCGGTGGGGTCTACGAACATTCCCCGTGGGTCGCCGAAGAGGCGTTCAAGCTGGAACGTAGCCCGGCCCATGATACGCCCGTGGGGCTGGCCAACCTGATGGCCCGCGCGTTCCGCCGCGCGACGCCCGAAGCAAGGCTGGACGTGCTGCGTGCACACCCGGACCTTGCCGGTAAACTGGCGGCGGCCAAACGCCTGACCGCAGACAGCACGTCGGAACAGGCATCGGCGGGGCTGGATGCGCTGACCGACGCCGAACGGTCGCTGTTTCAACGCGCCAACGAGGCCTACACCAAGAAATACGGTTTTCCGTTCATCATTGCGGTGCGCGACAATACCAAGGACACGATCCTCGATGCCTTTGAGACACGTCTGAACAACACCAAAGAGCAGGAATTCGTGACCGCTTGCGAACAGGTGAACAGGATCGCCGCACTGCGCTTGCAGCAAATCCTGGGCTGACAGCAATGTCCCCGCGCATCTGCCTGATGCGCGGGGACATGTGTCTCTGAACCTATGAACAGGGTCTATTCTAGTGCTGCTCTGGCACGAGGATTTCGCGCTTGCCGACGTGGTTTGCCGCGCTGACCACACCTTCGTCTTCCATCTGCTCGACCAGTCGGGCGGCCTTGTTGTAGCCGATCGCCAGCTTGCGCTGGATGTAGCTGGTCGAACACTTGCGGTCCTTGATGACGATGGCCACGGCCGTGTCATAGAGCGCGTTTTCAGCGTCAGATCCGTCGCCCAGACCCAGCACCAGATCAATGCTGCTTTCCGTGTCCTCTGACGGACCTTCGACCACGCCTGACATGTATTCGGGCGGACCGAACGATTTGAGGTAATTGACGATTTCCTCGACCTCTTCGTCCGAACAGAACGGGCCGTGGACGCGCGTTACCTTGGAGCCGCCCGCCATATACAGCATGTCGCCCATGCCCAGCAGTTGTTCGGCACCCATTTCACCCAGGATGGTGCGGCTGTCGATTTTCGACGTGACCTGAAAGGAAATCCGGGTCGGAAAGTTGGCCTTGATCGTGCCGGTGATGACATCGACCGACGGCCGCTGTGTCGCCATGATCAGGTGGATCCCAGAGGCACGCGCCATCTGCGCCAGACGCTGGATGCAGGCCTCGATTTCTTTGCCCGCGACCATCATCAGGTCAGCCATCTCGTCCACAACGACGACGATATAGGGCAGGACCTCTGGTTTGAATTCATCGGTTTCGAACACGGGTTCACCGGTCTCGTCATCGAAACCTGTCTGCACGGTGCGGCTGAACATTTCGTCCTTGGCCAGCGCCTCGCGGACGCGCCCGTTATAGCCGTCGATGTTGCGCACGCCCATTTTCGACATCTTGCGATAGCGTTCCTCCATCTCGCCCACGACCCATTTCAGAGCCACAACAGCCTTTTTAGGGTCTGTTACGACGGGCGACAGCAGATGTGGGATGCCGTCATAGACGCTCAGTTCCAGCATCTTGGGGTCGATCATGATCATCCGGCATTCCTCTGGCGACAGCTTGTACAGCAGCGACAGGATCATGGTGTTGATGGCCACGGATTTACCCGAACCGGTCGTCCCTGCGATCAGCAGGTGGGGCATCTTGGCAAGGTTTGCGACAATGGGCTGACCGCCGATATCCTTGCCCAGGGCCAGCGGCAGTTTCATCGCACTGTCGCCAAAATCACGGGCGGACAGGATTTCGCGCAAGACCACCTTTTCGCGGTTCTCGTTGGGCAGTTCGATGCCGATCACGGTGCGGCCGGGCACGGTCGACACGCGGGCAGAGAGGGCGGACATGCTGCGCGCAATGTCGTCGGCCAGACCGATGACGCGGCTGGCCTTGAGCCCCGGTGCTGGTTCCAGTTCGTACATGGTGACGACGGGGCCGGGGCGGACGCTGACGATCTCGCCCTTGACGCCGTAATCATCCAGCACGTTTTCCAGCATGCGGGCGTTTTCCTCCAGTGCTTCATCGGACAGCACATGGCGCTGCACACCTGCGGGGTCGGCCAGCAGGTTCAGTGGCGGCATCTCGTAGGCGGCGAACTTGTCCTCGAACGCCAGTTCGGGCTGCGCCTCGGCGCGGGCCTGCTTGGACGGGACGACCTTGCGGCTGAGTTCGTGCTGCACGACGGCGCGACGCGGCTCTGCGGGGTTTGCGCGCGGCGCGTTCGGGTCAAACAGCGGTTGGGCGACCAGCGGTGCGGCCTCTTCGCGGGGCAGGGGGCTGCGCTGATAGACGGCCGGGGCCTCTGGTTCGACGAGCGTGTCGTCCTCCTCCTCCTCCTCGGTCAGCGTGAAGGCGTCCATGTCAGGTTCGGATTGTGTCAGAGGCGGCACCTTTGGCAGAACAAGCGCCTTTGGGCGGCGGCCCTGGGTCAGGGACGGCTCGATCCGTACGCCAGTGACCTCGGGCGAGACGACAGGCGCGGGCGGCATGGTGCGGGCGCGTACTGCGTCTGAAATGCGGCTGCTGATCCGGTCCTGCGGCGGGCTGTCGATGTCACCGTCAAAGGTGGTTTCGATCATCTCGGGCTCTGGTGCCTTGCGTCGCAATAGAGACCCTAGTCCAGGCATCTTGCGCGAAGGCTGCGGCACCGGTTCTGGCGCATGCATGGCGTCGCCCGTCAGTGGCGGTTCGGCCCGCGTGCCGTCAGCGCGGATGATGGGCGGCATCTTGCGGCTGGTGGCGTGACCGGGGTTGGCGCGCACTGCGGCAATGGCGCGGGCGCGCGCATCGTCCTGTGCGGGGGCCTGTGCTGCGCGTTCCTCGCGGCGGGCGGCCATGTTGCTGCGGGCGGCCCCCGCTGCCTGGGCCGCGCGATGAGTGCCGGTGTTCAAAAGCCGCAGAGCCGTATCATACAGCATCACCGTGCCCAGCATGACAAAGCGCAGGCCATGGCGGATTTCGACCCGCGTGAACCCCAGTGCAAAGGCAAGCAGCGCCACGGTTGCGACTGCCAACAGCAGGGTCAGGACCTTGATCGAAAACGCGGCACTGACAGGCAGGATCGTCAGCACCATGCCCAGAACGGTATCGCCCAACAGACCGCCCAGACCGAAATTCGGCGGCCAATTCGCGCCCGGTGTCAGTGTGGCCGCATAGAGAGACGCGACGACAATCACGATCGGTGCAAAAACCACCCGTGCGCCGGCGCGATCGGACCCCGAATGCAGCATGAACCGCACACCCCAGGCCAAGAGCGTCATCGGCAGCGCCCAGATGCCCAGACCCACGATCATCATGACCGGTGCTGCAATCGCCGCACCGGGTGCGCCCAGCCAATTGCTGACCGGGGCCTGTGTGGCAGAAATCCATGACGGATCATCAGGGGAATAACTGAACAGCATCGCGGCGGTCAGCAGGCCCAGAACGATCAGACCCAATCCCAGCAATTCCTTGCCACGACGTTCAAGAACGGCCTGGGTTTCACTGTCCAGAAGGGGGTCGCGTTGCCGGGTCTGGTAGGATGCCATTCGTTTCGTCCTCACTGGTTTAGGCAGTCGCGCAGACGGGTCAGGCCTGTGGCGACTTCGGTCTTGGGGCCGCACAGGGCGACCCGGATGTAGGGTGCACCGGGATTTCCGGTGGCTGTATCGCGGCTGAGATAGGCCCCGGGCAGCGTGCGCACGCCGGTGGTCTGCCACAGGTGCAGCGCGGCCTGTTCGCCGTCCGCAACGGGTAGCCACAGGAAAAACCCCGCGGGCGGGCTGACGTAGCCGGGCACATGTCCCAGGATCTCGTCGGCCACGGCGAATTTTTCAGCATAGAGCGCGCGGCTGGCGATCACGTGGTCCTCGTCGTCCCAGACAAGAGCCGAAACCGCCTGAATAGGGCCTGGAAGCGGGGCGCCGGCATAGGCGCGCAGCGCGCGGATACGGGCGATGTTGCCGGGGCCAGACGCGCAGAACCCCGACCGCAATCCTGCAAGGTTCGAGCGTTTCGACAGCGAATGGAAAATGACGACCCGGTCGGGGTCTGCACCCATGTCGCGGGCGATTTCCAGCGCGCCGGGGGGCGGCGTGTCGCGGTAAATCTCGGAATAGCATTCGTCGGCAAAGATGATGAAATCATGCTTCTCCGCCAGCGCAATCAGATCGCGCCAGTAATCGCCACTGGCCACGGCACCCTGCGGGTTGGCAGGCGAACAGACATAGGCGATGGCCGTGCGATCGAGGATGTCCGCGTCGATTGCGGCAAAATCCGGCAGGTGCCCGGTGTCAGAGGTCGCGGGCACATAAACAGGCTCTGCACCCGTGCTGAGAGCCGCAACAGCGTAGACCTGATAGAACGGGTTGGGGGTCAGGACGACCGGGCGCTGGCCGTTCTTGGTTTCGGGGCACAATGCCATCGCGGCGTTGTACAGACCCTCGCGCGTGCCATTCAGCGCCATGATTTCGGGGGCGGTGACGGTCACGCCGTAGCGGCGGTTCAGCCAGCGGCTGATCGCGTCCAGCAGAACGGGTGTGCCGTCGTTGTTGGGATACTTGGCAAAGCTTGCCATTTCAGCGGCCAGCGCATCGGGCAGAAATGCGGGAAAGGCGTGCTGCGGCTCGCCGATGGTCATGTTGATCGGTGTGTCGCCCGGCTGGACGGCATCAAGCAGCCCACGCAAACGGGGCCACGTCGCAACCGGAAGGTCTGCAAACCGCATCGGGGGTTTCATGTTACTGCCTCTCATGCGGGATCATGGCGTCCCGCTTATCAGCAGGTTAGCCGCCTGCAATGCCCGCTGTCCAGCGGCCGCAAAGGGCTTTGGGCTGGGATTGTGTCTTTTAGGCCAGCGCCAGTTCCGCAGCGCGGGCAACCCGCAACAATGCATCATCGCGGCCCTTTTGGCCGCACAGCATGATCCCGCAGGATTTGGTTGCGGTCGGCAATGTCACGGCAGGCAGGTCCATCAGGTTGGCGATGCGTGTGTTGCGCAGCGCGGCAAGGTTCTGAACCTTGTAATAGTCGTTGTCAGCCATCAGGCGTGCGACCTCTGGCGGCAGGATCGAAGCTGTCGGCATCAGCAGCGCATCATAGGGTGCGGCAGCGGTGGCGAATGCAGTGCGAATGTCGCGCAGGCGGGTCCAGTTGGAAATATAGTCGGCTGCCGTCACATCGCGCCCGGCGGTAACGCGTTCCTCGATCTGGCCGAACATCACGCCGGGGTGGCCGGTGATCAAGTCCCGCCACCACGCCCATGCGTCCGCCGTGTAGAGAGGTCCGGCAAAACCAAAGGCCTCTTCCAGCGGGGCGAATTTCAGGTGCGAAACGGTCGCACCGGCGCGTTTCAGATCACGGACCGCCGCGTCAAAGGCTGTGCGCGTTTCGGGGGCCAGGTCGTGCATCGCAACCGTATCCAGAATGGCAAGGTTCAGATCGCGGCGTGGTGCGGTCAGATCCGGTGCGCGCGCGCCTTCGAGTGCTGCAACCAGCAGGGCCGCGTCGGTGACCGACCGGCAAAGCGGCCCGATGGTGTCGAACGTCAGGCACAACGGGACGGTGCCGTCCAACGGCAGACGGCCATGGGTAGTCTTGAACCCCGTCAGATCGTTCCATGCGGCTGGAATGCGGACCGACCCGCCCGTGTCCGACCCGATGGCTGCCGCCGCCAATCCAAAGGCGACCGAAGCGGCGGCCCCCGAAGACGATCCGCCCGGCACCGCGTCGTGGTTGTTCCGGTTTGGCGGTGTCGCCGTGATCGGGTTGATGCCCAACCCGGAAAACGCGATTTCGGACATATGCGTCTTGCCCAGACAGACCAGTCCGGCCGCGGTCGCATTTTCCAGCACATGCGCATCACGCTCCGGCACACGGCCCGCCAGCATGCGGGTGCCGGCCTCTGTCACGGTTCCGGCGCTGTCGAACAGGTCTTTCCAGCTGACCGGCACCCCATCCAGCGGGCCACGCCGCAGCCCGGATGCGGCCCGCGCACTGGCGGCTTTGGCCTCGGCGCGCGCGCGGTTCTCGGTCACCGTGGTGTAGATGCGTTTCGCATCGGGGTGTTCCGCGATCGCCTTGAGGAAGACCTCGCACAAATCGATCGGGTCGATACCGCCTGCTGCAATGGATTTCCCCAAAGCCTCGGCCGTCATCCAGCGCCAGTCATCCATCACAGCCTCCATGCGTTACGGTCAGGCTAGCGGTGCGGTGCCGCATGGACAATCCCGCGCGGACGGCCATATCAAGCGGCATGAACAATCAGAATGATATCCTCATCGTGGGCGGTGGCCTGAATGGCCCGGCGCTGGCCATTGCCTGTGCGCAGGCGGGCCTGCGCGTCACGATCATCGACGCCATGACGCCTGACGTGCATCGGGACCGCGATTTTGACGGGCGCGCCTATGCGCTGTCGCTGACATCGGTGCGGATGCTGCGCCGATTGGGGCTGTGGGACGCCATCGCGGACAACGCCCAGCCGATGCTGGACATCAAGGTGACGGATGGCCGTGCCGGCGAAGGCGCATCCCCTTGGATGATGCATTTCGACCATGCGGAAATCGAAGAAGGCCCGATGGGCTGGCTGGTCGAGGATCGTCACCTGCGCCCGGCATTGCTGGACGCAATGGACCGCGACCGGATCACTCATCTGACGGGACGTCGGGTTGTGGCGCAAACGGTCGATGCGGCCCGTGCCACAGTTACGCTGGACGACGGCGATGTCTTGTCCGCACAGGTCCTGGTGGGGTGTGACGGTCGCAGCAGCGGGACGGCCTCGCGCGCGGGGATCGGACGCACGGGATGGGACTACGACCAGCTTGCCATGGTCTGCGCCGTGGAACATGAATTGCCGCATGACGGTATCGCGCATCAGTTTTTCATGCCCGGCGGGCCACTGGCGATCCTGCCGCTGACGGGAAACCGGTCGTCTATCGTCTGGTCCGAGGACGCGACCCGCGCCCGTGCCGCAATGGACCTCGATGATGATGCGTTCCTCGAGGTGTTGAAACCTGCCTTTGGGTCGTTTCTGGGCGACATCAAGCTGGCGGGCACCCGGTTCACCTATCCGCTGGGCCTGACGATGGCGCATAGCCTGATCGCGGCACGTGTGGCGCTGGTCGGTGATGCGGCGCACGGGATTCATCCCATCGCGGGGCAGGGTCTGAACGCCGGTCTGCGCGACGTGGCAGCCCTGGCGCAGGTTTTGCAGGACGCGCGCCAGCGCGGACAGGATATCGGTAGCCCCACCTCGCTGGAGGCCTACCAGCAGTGGCGCCGGTTCGATACGGTCAAGCTGTCGTTGGCGACTGACGCATTCAATCGTCTGTTTTCAAACGATAATCCGCTACTGCGTGGGGTGCGCGATCTGGGGATGGGTGTCATCAACGCATTGCCCGGCCTGCGGCGTGGTTTCATCCGCGAAGCAGCCGGTCTGAACGGGACGCTGCCGCGATTGATGCGCTGACGCTGGACTTGACCGGCGCTGCGCTATGTCCTGTCCAGAGAATAACGCACAGGAGTTTCCACCGTGAAAACCGCAAAAGACTATCTCGACGCGGCCAATGCCGTCATTACCCGCATGCCGACCGAGGACGCGATCAAGGCGCATGCCTCTGACGACGGCGGCATCTGGATCGACGTCCGCGACAGCGGCGACATCGCGAAAACCGGAACGATCAAGGGGGCCAAGCGGCTGCCGCGCGGTTTCATGGAATTCGCAGCCGATCCCGCGTCCCCCTACCACAAGGATTTCATGCAACCGGACGGGAAATACTACCTTGTCTGTGGTGCCGGTGGTCAGGCGGCACTGGCAGGCAAGACATTGAAAGAGATGGGATATGCCGACGTGACCAATGTTGGCGGTGTCCCCGACTGGAAAGAGGCCGGCGGCCCGACCGAAGACGCCTAAGCCCACATCTGCCATAGCAGCCGCACGGCAAGCGCCGTTGCGGCTGTGACCAATACCGGCTTGATCAGGCGCGATCCGATCCGCATGGCAAGTTTCGATCCGACCCAGGCACCCGCGATCTGGGCTGCGCCCATCGCCAGCCCGACCATCCACCACGGTTCCGCGACCAGCGCATATGTGGCGATGCCGCCAAGGTTGGAGGCAAAGTTCAACAGCTTGGTGTGGGCCGTTGCGCGCAGCACGCCGTAGCCTGCCAATCCGACAAACCCCAACATGTAGAACGCCCCGGCCCCCGGCCCGATCAGCCCGTCGTAGAATGCGACCAGCGGCACGACGGTCAGCGTAAACAGTCCCGGTGCAATGCGCTGGGCGCGGTCGACGTCATTCAGGCCGGGTTTCAGCGCGAAAAACAGTGCAATTCCGATCAGTAAAACTGGCAGGCCAAGGCGGATCACATCCGTGGGCAGGCGGGACGTCAGCAGCGCACCGATGATCGCCGCGCCAAAGGCAAGAACTGCGGGCCAAAGCTGCCTGCGCAAATCCACATGGCCGCCCCGTGCATAGGTGATCGCGGCCATACCTGCGCCGAATACGCCCTGCACCTTGTTCGTCGCAATGGCCGTCACCGGCGGCGCACCCGCCAGCACGAGGACCGGCAGCGTGATCAGCCCACCGCCACCGGCGATGGAATCCACGATCCCGGCAACAAAGGCGGCGCATAGCAAAAGGAGCAGGATGTCGCCCGCGACCTCGAACACGTCAGGCCACGAAATCCGCGTCAGTGTAGCCCTGAAGATAAAGCAACGCCGTCAGGTCACCGTGGTTGATCCGCACGTCGCATTCCGCCTGCACGCTGGGTTTGGCATGCAATGCGACACCCGTACCGGCACGCCCCAGCATTCCCAGATCGTTCGCGCCGTCGCCGACGGCGATGACCTCGGCCTCTGTTATCCCCAATCGTGTGGTGATGTCCTCCAGTGCCGTGACCTTGGCCACGCGGCCCAGTATCGGGCGGCCCACCTCACCCGTCAGGATGCCGTCCGCCACCATCAGCGTGTTGGCGCGGTTTTCGTCAAACCCCAGCGTTTCGGCAATTTTCGCGGTAAACGCGGTGAACCCACCGGATACCAGCGCCGCATGACCGCCCTGCGATTTCATCGTTTGCACCAGCGTGCGACCGCCCGGCATCAGGGTGATGCGGGTATCGACGACCTGTTGGATGATGGTTTCAGGCAGGCCGCGCAGCAGACCGACCCGTTCGATCAGGGCTTCTTCGAAATCCAGCTCTCCGTTCATGGCGCGGGCGGTGATATCGGCGACGCGGGGACCGACACCGGCCTCTGCTGCCAGTTCATCAATGCATTCCTGCTGGATCATCGTGCTGTCCATGTCCGCCAGCAGCAGGCGTTTGCGTCGTCCCGCGCTGGGCTGGACCACCAGATCAAGGCCCATAGCCTGCATGTCGTCCCAGACGGACCACAGGTTGTCCGGCTTTTGCGCCATGGGGAATTCAGCCGCCGTATTGCCGGACAACCAGACCGCATCGCCGCCGCCCCAGGCGTTGCGCAGGTTTTCGACCAAGACGGTGTCCAACTGGCCGGGACGGGCGATCAATGTCGTGATGAACATGGGCGACCTCTCTCTCTTTGCAGCACCGATTAACGTTGATAGCGTCCAAGGGAAAGTGGAGGCATGCATGACGAACCTGACATGGTGGCAACGCGGGATCATCTATCAGGTTTATCCACGCAGTTTTCAGGACAGCGACGGCGACGGGATCGGTGATCTGCGCGGCATCACGCAGCGGCTGGATCATATCGTTGATCTGGGGGCGGATATCGTCTGGATCTCGCCGATCTTTCCCTCTCCGATGAAGGATTTCGGCTACGACATCAGCGACTATCGCGGCATCGACCCGATGTTCGGGACCTTGGCCGATTTCGATGCGATGATTGATGCCGCCCATGCACGCGGGTTGCGCGTACTGTTGGATTTCGTGCCCAGCCATACGTCGGATCAGCACCCGTGGTTCGTCGAATCCCGCAGCGCGCGCAACAGCGACAAACGCGATTGGTATATCTGGCGCGACGCAGGCCCGGAAGGTGGGCCGCCGACCAACTGGATCAGCGAATTCGGGCCAAGCACCTGGGCATGGGACGACCAGACGCAGCAATACTATCTGCATATCTTTCTGACCGAACAGCCAGCACTGAACTGGCGGAACCCCGCGGTGCAGGCCGAAATGCTGGATACGATGCGATTTTGGTACGATCGCGGTGTCGATGGGTTCCGCGTTGATGCCATCACCCACGCTGCCCCCGACGTGGACAAGGGCGACCATCCCGAGAACCCCGACTGGCACGACGGCATGAACCCGTCGCTGCGCCTGTTGAAGGTGCATTCCAAGAATCAGCCGATGAACTACGATATCGTGCGGATGATGCGTGCGGTCACGCAGGAATACCCGGACCGCCTGCTGCTGGGTGAAACCGATGGTACGCTGGCCGAAGTCACAAGCTATTACGGATCGCAGGGTGACGGGTTTCAATTGCCGTTCAACTTTGCCCTGCTGGATATCGCGTGGACCGTGCCCGACATTGTCGGCACGATTGAAGCCTATGAGGCCGCATTGCCCGACAGTGGTTGGCCGACATGGGTGGTCGGGAACCATGATTGTATTCGGATCGCGTCGCGGGTGGGGCCTGACCTCGCGCGTGTTGCACTGACATTGCTGCTGACCCTGCGCGGCACGCCGACGATTTACCAGGGTGATGAACTGGGGATGCAAAGTGCTGAAATCCCGCCAGAGCTGGTGCAGGACCCGTGGGAAAAACAGGTGCCGGGCAAGGGGTTGGGGCGCGATCCCGCACGCACGCCGATGCCGTGGGACGACAGCGCGCAGGCCGGGTTCACGGACGGAACCCCGTGGTTGCCCGTGTCCACGCCGCCCGACGGGACCGTTGCGGGGCAGGCGGCAGGCGACACCATGCTGGCCTACGTGAAACGCCTGACGGCATTGCGGCAAACGACGCCAGCATTGTTGTCGGGGGAATATCGCACAATCAGCGCCGCTGATGATCTGCTGGTCTACGCGCGCGGCAGCGGTGACGACGCGATCATCATGTGTTTGAATTTCGCGGATGCGCCCCGCGATCCGGGTTTGTCGGGCCACACGCTCTTGTCATCGGCCAATGCCGCTGACGGTCCCCTGCATCCGTTCGAGGCGCGTTTGATCCGCCCAAGCTGACGCTACGATAAACGATCCATTGCCAAACCCGTTGCCGCGGCCTATGTCCGGCGGTGGGACACCCTTCCCCAACGAAGGGCGCATATCTGTGAGGATACCAGCAATGGTTATGACTACCCCGGCAACGCGGCCGGCTAATCCGCGTTTTTCCAGTGGCCCCTGTGCCAAACCCCCTGTTTTTGATTTGGCCAAACTGTCCGACGCCCCCTTGGGCCGGTCGCATCGTGCCGCCGTCGGCAAGGCCAAACTGGCCGAGGCCATCGATCTGACCCGCGAAATCCTGGGCGTGCCGGACGATTACAGAATCGGGATCGTGCCTGCATCCGACACCGGTGCCTATGAAATGGCGATGTGGACCATGCTGGGCGAACGCCCTGCCGAAATGGTCGCCTGGGAAAGCTTTGGCGCGGGCTGGGTCACTGACGTGGTCAAGCAGCTGAAAATCGAGGCCACAGTGCACACCGCCGAATACGGCGAGATCGTGGATATGGCCGCGCTGAACTACGACAACGACGTGTGTTTCACCTGGAACGGCACAACGTCCGGCGTGAAAATGCCCCATGGCGACATGATCCCCGCCGACCGCAAGGGTCTGACGATGGCCGATGCGACCTCTGCCGCCTTTGCGCAGCCGCTGCCTTGGGACAAGCTGGATGTGACCACCTTCAGCTGGCAAAAGGTCATGGGTGGCGAGGCCGCGCACGGCATGCTGATCCTGTCGCCCCGCGCGGTCGCGCGACTGGAAAGCTATACCCCCGCATGGCCCCTGCCAAAGATTTTCCGCCTGACAAAGGGCGGCAAGCTGATCGAGGGCATCTTCAAGGGTGAAACGATCAACACGCCGTCCATGCTGTGTGTCGAGGATTACCTGCTGGCCCTGAAGTGGGCGCAGTCCATTGGTGGTCTGGACGCGCTGCACGCGCGCTGCGACGCCAATGCGCAGGTCGTCTGGGATTTCTGCGATGCAAACGATTGGATTGCGAACCTGGCCGTTGATCCGGCGACCCGTTCCAACACGTCGGTCTGCGTCAAATTCACGGATGAGCGCATCACCGACGGCCCCGCATTCGCCAAGGCTGTGGCCAAGCGGCTGGAGGCCGAAGGCGTCGCACTAGACGTCGGTGCCTACCGTGATGCCCCAGCCGGTCTGCGGATCTGGTGCGGTGCCACGGTGGAAACATCCGACGTGGCCGCGCTGATGCCGTGGATCGCCTATGCCTTTGAGGCAGAGATCAACGCCTGACTTGAACGGGGCCACCCCCGCGTGGCCCCGACCCCATCCCCACATTCCAGAGGAGTGCCTGACATGGCCCCCAAAGTTCTGATTTCCGACGCCCTGTCCGAAGCCGCCGTCCAGATTTTTCGCGATCGCGGAATCGACGTCACGTTTGAACCCAAGCTGGGCAAGGACAAGGAAAAGCTGCTGTCGATGATTCACGAATTCGACGGTCTGGCGATCCGGTCCGCGACCAAAGCCACCGAAAAACTGATCGAGCAGGCGACCAACCTCAAGGTCATCGGCCGCGCGGGTATCGGTGTCGACAACGTCGACATTCCCGCCGCGTCGAAAAAGGGCATCATCGTGATGAACACGCCCTTCGGCAACTCGATCACCACTGCCGAACACGCGATTTCGCTGATGATGGCCGTCGCCCGTCAGATCCCCGAGGCAAACGAAAGCACCCACGCCGGCAAGTGGGAAAAGTCCAAGTTCATGGGTGTCGAGCTGACCGGCAAGACGCTGGGTGTCATCGGTGCCGGCAACATCGGGTCCATCGTGATCGATCGCGCCCGCGGCCTGCGCATGAAGGTCGTGGCCTATGACCCTTTCCTGTCCGAGGAACGCGCGATCGAGATCGGCGTCGAAAAGCTGGAACTGGACGAGCTGCTGGGCCGTGCCGATTTCATTACCTTCCACGTGCCGCTGACCGACCAGACCCGCAACATCCTGTCGGCCGAGGCAATCGCCAAGCTGAAACCCGGCGTGCGCATCATCAACTGCGCCCGTGGCGGTCTGGTTGACGAAGAGGCGCTGGCCGAGGCGATCAAATCCGGCCACGTGGCCGGTGCTGCATTCGACGTCTTTGCCGAAGAGCCTGCGACGAACAGCCCGCTGTTCAACCTGCCCAACGTTGTCGTCACGCCGCACCTCGGCGCTGCCACGACCGAAGCACAGGAAAACGTGGCCCTGCAGGTGGCCGAACAGATGTCCGACTATCTGCTGTCCGGTGCCGTGACCAACGCGATCAACATGCCGTCCATCACGGCAGAGGAATCCAAGGTGATGGGCCCCTGGATCGAACTGTCCAAGCATCTGGGCAACTTTGTCGGGCAAATGACCGACGAGCCGATCCAGTCGATCAACATCCTGTTCGACGGTGAAGTGTCGGGGATGAACCTCAAGGCGCTGACGGCATCGACCATCGCGGGCATCATGCGCAAGCGGAACCCCGACGTGAACATGGTCAGCGCGCCCGTGATCGCCAAGGACAACGGCATCAAGGTCAGCACGACCAAGCAGGACCAGTCCGGCGTGTTCGAAGGCTATATCAAGGTGACAGTCACCACGGCAGAGCGTGAGCGTTCGGTCGCGGGCACCGTGTTCAGCGACGGCAAGCCGCGTTTCATCCAGATCAAGGGCATCAACGTCGATGCAGAGGTCGGCGCGAACATGCTGTATACCACCAACGAGGACGTGCCCGGTATCATCGGCACGCTGGGGTCCACGCTGGGCGATCACGGTGTGAACATCGCCAACTTTACCCTCGGGCGGTCCGTGGCCAAGGGCGAGGCGATTGCGCTTCTTTATATCGACGACGAGGTGCCGGAGGCCGCGATCAAGGCGCTGCACGGCACCGGCCGGTTCAAACAGGTCAAGACGCTGACCTTTGACGTCGCCTGATTGATCGCTGATCCGAATGCCAGCCCGCCCCGAAATGATCGGGGCGGGCTTTTTCGTGGGCGGGGTTGATCTGTTCATTCCCCGCCGCTCTGCTACATCTGCGGTGAAACAGACGGAGACGGACGCATGATCTATGCCATCGGGGATATCCACGGCCAGAAACAGATGATGGACCACGCATTGGACCTGATCGCGCAGGACGGCGGGGATGATGCGCATATCGTGTTTCTGGGGGATTACACCGACCGGGGACCGGACAGCGCCGGCGTGATCGACGCGCTGATTGCAGGGCGTGACGCGGGGCGTAACTGGACCATCATCCGCGGCAATCACGACCGGATGTTCGAATACTTTGTCGCGGACGGCACCTGCCACGATCCGGCGATCAAATCGGGTTTGTCCTGGTTGAACACGCGTCTGGGCGGGCCGCAGACCCTTGCGTCATACGGCATCGTGCCCACTGGCCCCGCCGTGTTCGACATCGACGACAACGGTCTGGAAATCCTGCGCCATCTGCCGACGCAGGACGGCGACCTGACGCTGGAACAACTGGTCACGGCCGCACAAAAGGCGGTTCCGCAGGCGCATCTGGATTTTCTGCGGGACAATCCCCTGATGCACCGGGTCGATGATCTGTTGTTCGTGCACGCAGGTATCCGCCCCGGCGTGCCGCTGGATCAACAGGCCGAGGATGACCTGATCTGGATACGTGACGGCTGGCTGGATAACAGCGACGACCACGGCGTGCTTGTGGTGCACGGTCATACGATCGTCGATCAGCCCACCCATTTCGGCAACCGGATCGATCTGGACAATGGCGCGGGCAAGGGGCATCCGCTGATCCCCGCGGTTTGCGACAATGGTGAATGGTTCATCCTGACAGATGCGGGCCGTGCCCCGATCCACCGGGAATGAAACGCAGCTTTGACACGCTGGATGCGATTCTGGCGCATGATTTCGACACCGTTATCGACGTGCGCAGCCCCGCCGAATTTGCCGAGGATCACGTGCCTGGCGCAATCAACCTGCCGGCGCTGACGAACGATCAACGCGCCGAGGTCGGCACGATCTATACGCAGGTCAGCGCCTTTACCGCGCGCAAGCTGGGGGCGGCCATGGTTGCCCGCAACGTGGCGGATTACGTGGATGGTCCGCTGAACGGGTTCGATGGTGCGTGGCGGCCGCTGGTCTATTGCTGGCGCGGGGGGCAGCGGTCCGGGTCGGTTGCCACCATCCTGCAACAGATCGGTTGGCGGGCCGAGGTGGTCACGGGCGGTTATCAGTCCTACAGGCGGCTGGTGCATCGGTCATTGTATGACGACCCGGTCCGGCACCGGCTGATCCTGCTGGATGGCTATACCGGCACTGCGAAAACCGCCTTGCTGCATCTTCTGGCGGCGCGCGGTGTCCAGACCCTCGACCTCGAAGGGTTGGCCGCGCATCGCGGGTCGCTCTTGGGTCGTGTGCCGGGCGGTCAGCCCGCGCAAAAAGGGTTCGAGAGCGCGCTGGCCGCGCGATTGGCCCGCCTTGACCCCGACCGCCCCACACTCGTCGAGGCGGAAAGCAGCAAGATCGGGCGCATCGTCCTGCCCAAGCAGCTGTGGCTGAACATGACGCAGGCCCCCCGGATCGAGGTGACGGCCACGCTGCCCGTGCGTGCGGCGTTTCTGACAGAAGCCTATCAGGACATCATCGCGGACCCCGCGCGGTTGCGCGACCGGTTGCAACCGCTGCGCAATATCCGCGGCCATGCCGTCGTCGATGGCTGGGAGGCGTTGCTCGCGGCGGGTGATTTTCCGGCGCTGGCCACGGCCCTGATGGATCAGCACTACGACGCGGCCTATGCCCGGTCGCGCAAGACCGCGACACGTGACTGGCTGGGGCAGGTGCACGCCGATGCGCTGGACCCTGTGGGCCGCGAGGTGGTGGCAGACCAGCTTGCCGCGCTGATTGCCACGCTTTAGCGCAGTCGGATGGTGTTGCCTGCGGTTACGGTCCCGATGCGCGCGGCCCGGGCGTAACCTGCACCGCGTAGCGCGTCGATGATCTGATCGGCCTGTGCCGGATCGACGGCCGCCAACAGCCCGCCAGCGGTCTGGGGGTCGAACATCAGCGCCTGACGCGGGCCTGTCGGGCCATCGATCGCACCAGCCCCGGCAATGTTGTCATCGAACAGGCTGGACCGCGTGCCATTCGTCGCCAGTTCCAGCGCACCGGGCAGCAACGGCACATCAGCCAGCGCGATCTCTGCCCCGGTGTCGCTGGCGTCGCACATCCCGCGCAGATGGCCGGCCAGGCCGAACCCGGTCACATCGGTCATGGCACGGGCATCGCGCAGGATGTCGCTGGCGGCGGCCTGACCCTGGCACATCGCCTGCAACGCCTGCGCCACGTCCGCACCGCGTGCCTTGCCTGTCATTTCCGCGGCCATGATGGTACCGCTGCCGATGGGTTTCGTCAGGATCAACACATCGCCGGGTTGCGCGCCTTGCAAGGTGATGGGCGCGCGGTCGCACAGCCCGGTGACGGTGAAACCGATGGTCATTTCCGCACCCAGCGACGTATGCCCGCCGACGATATCGGCCCCGGCAGCGCCCAAGTCGTGCCGGGCCGTCGATACGATCTCTTGCAAGGTGCGGGACTGAAGGTCGGGCGACAGGCGCGGCAGGATCAGGTTGACGGTCGCGGCCTGCGGTCTGGCACCCATCGCCCAGATGTCGCCCAGCGCATGGTTCAGCGCGATGCGGGTCATCACCACCGGGTCATCCCAGAATGCGCGCAGGTGGTCTGTGCTGATGACCTGCCGGGTATCACCCATCGTCAGCAGGCCCGCATCATCACCCGCGATCAAGGACACATCGGGCCGGGTCGGCGCGGGCAATGCGCCCAGCGCATCCATCAGGGCCGCGCGTCCGACCTTGGCGCCGCAGCCGCCGCACATCGGCTTGTCACCCATCGCCTGACGCAGGCCAAGGGCATGCACCTTTGGCAAGGGTGGGGTGTCCATCGCAGGCAGGTCGCTGAACTGCCGCATGAAGGTCTGGTCGATGTGGTCCTTCCATCGCCACAGAAGAGGGCCGGAAAACGCGGTGCCGAACCGTTCGGCCAGCGCTGATCTGCCACCCAGTGACACCAATTTGAGGTAGTCCTTTTGAGGGGTGTAGGTGTTCAGCGCGCCACCCGACAGCACGGCGCGCAGGTTGTCGGACAGGACCGGCGCCTCGCGCACGGCAAAGACACCGGCCTTGGGGCGTGGCGCATGGGACAGATGCGCGCAATCGCCGACCGCAAACAGGGCGGGATCACTGGATTGCAGCGTTGACCCGACCGTGATGAACCCGTCGTGCAGGTCCACGCCGATCTTTGTGATCCAGTCGTGGGGTCTGGCCCCGGCGGCACCCGTCGTGAAATCCGACCGGATACGGCGACCGTCGGCCAGCAGGACGGCATCGGCCTGCACGGCTGCGACCCTGGCATCCTCGATGACCGTTACGCCATTTCCGGCAAGGGCTGTCATCACGCGCCGCCGCGCGGTTGCGTTCAGCGCAGACAAGGCGCGGCTGCGGTCGATCAGGTGGACGGTGGGTTGCAGGCCCCGGTCCCGCAGGGCGTGGGCCATCGCCATCGCAAGCTCTGCCCCGGCGACACCCCCGCCAATGATCGCGATATGCGGATTGGTGGCGTTGTCGCGAAACGCATCCCAGCGGCTGGCGAACTGGCCCAGCGGTTTGGCGGGCACCCCGTGGTCGCCAAAACCGTCCAGCGCCGGCATGTCAGAGGTAATGCCCACATCCACGCTGACCGCGTCATAGGCGATGGGCGCACGGCCCGGAACGGTGATCAGGCGGGCGGCGCTGTCGATCTGCGTCACCGCACCGTCGATCACCCGCGCACCGGCAAAACGTGCAAGCTGCACCAGGTCGATGTCCAGATCGTTACGGCTGTAGTGCCCGGCCACAAACCCCGGCAACATCCCCGAATAGGGTGCCGTCGGACCGGGCGAGATCAGCGTCACGCGCACGCCCGCCAAAGGGTTCATGCCCCATTTGCGCAGCACCAGCGCATGGGTGTGGCCGCCGCCGATCAGCACGAGGTCACGGGTCAGGGGAAGTGTCGCTTGCATGTCAGTGGTTCTAGCGATGCGTCAGGGCGAAAGCCACTGTCCTTGCCAGTCGTTCACGCGGGCGTAGGCCGCGCGGCGGTGGTCGCAGCCCAGATGCACGAGGTCGATCCGCTGGATCACGCAGGACAGCACGGCAAAGGTCGCAAAGTCGGGGTCCTTGTCATAGGCCAGCGCGTCATCGCCCAGCGGTGTGCCGGGCGCAGGCGTGACGCCATAGGACATGCGCCCGCGTTCCGGAATCGGGTTCCAGCGGTCGCGCACGGTCTCGCCTGTCAGGATCGTGACCGCGCATTGCAGGCGGATTTGCAGGTTCTGCTTGTCTTCCCAGATGTGCAGGGCGGCGCGGGGCGTCTTGCGCAGGCTGGTGATCTTGTCCGAATGCAGATCGGTATAGACCTCGAGCGTTGCGGTGTCGCGCTGGGCTGTGCGCAGCACCACTGTGCGGGCCTCTGGCCAGCCGTCCGCACCCACGGTGGCAAATGTCGGCTGCCGCGCGGGCGATTTGCGGTCTGCGACACCACGCGACAGGCGTTGCCACATGCGGTCGTGCAGACCGTCCAGCGTTTCGAACCAGTCACTCATATCCTGTCATCTCCAGATAGCCTTGGCCGTCGTGGCTGCCGGTCACCGTAACCGGACCTTCCCAGTAGGGGACGCTGGTGTCCATCCACGCCTGCGGGTTGATCGCGGCAACGGTGACGTCGATGCCGCGGTCCGGCAATGTCACCTGCCACTGCGTCGGGACATCGCGCCCGGCCACGGTCGTTGTCGCCAATGGTGCGGCGTTGAACGCCCCGTCACTGTAGGGGGTGGCGGTCCCATCCGCGTCAATCCATGTCGCAGAGGTAAAGTTCTGGTCGTCGGTCTGGCGCAGGCGAAACCCCATCATCTTGGCCCCATCGTCAAACGACAGCGAAAACCAGTCCCATCCGGTCTGGTTGTCGCCCAGCGGCTGGCTGGACCATTCGCGGTCCAGCCATGCGGTGCCGGTCACGGGCACATCGCCGTCCGGCAGCGTCAGTGTGCCGGACAATTCATAGAACGGTTGAGAGTAGTAATAGGATGCCTGTCCGGCGGCGGATTTGACCGAATAGCCGTCGATCCCCTGAAACACCAAGGGTCCGGTCGCCGTCAGGTTCACATCATAGGCAAAGTCCGGGCCAGAGGCGGTCAGACGCGCATCATCGAATCCGGTCATCTGCCAATCGTCGATCCATGCGGCAAAGGGGTCGGCGGTCACGCCCGCCTGACCGATCCCGCCCCGTGCCAGTCGTTCGGTCACGAAATGTGCATCTGGCGTTGTCACTGCGGCGTGACCCATCCACAGCTGCGGATCGTCCCAGCCCGCCCGCGTTTCCGGTGCCATGGCGCTGCGGAACAATGTCCATTGCAGCCCGTAGGGCGTGCCGTCCGGCCCGGTCATGTTGGCCGTGATGTACCACCATTCGATACGGTAATCGGGGTGCGCGCCGTGGTCCGCGGGAAAGCTGAACCGTGGGTTCGGCTGCGGCACGGCGAAACCTTCGGCATCGGTGCCAAGGCCCGCGAAACCCTGGGCCGATGCAGCAACGGGCAGCAACAGGGCGAGCAACAGAGCCTTAACGTTCATTGGAAAACACCTTGAGCAGATCAGCAGGGGGTGTGCGGGCCAGACGCCACGCAGGCCAGAGTGCCGCAAGCGCTGCCGCCACCAGCGCAAACAGGCCCAGCCGCGCATAATCGGCGGGAAACAGAAACATGGGCAGTTTCCAGCCAAAGGCCGCGACATTGACCACCGACAGCAGCGCCCAGGCCAGCGCAAGCCCCAGCGGCAATGCAATTGCCGCCGTAAAGACCGCAAGGATCACGGCGCGGATCAGTTCGACCACGCCCAGACTACGGCGGGTCATGCCCATCGCCCAGGCGGGTGCGAGTTGCGGCACGCGCAGCGCGGCCAGCGTCAGGAGACTCATGAGAATGGCAAAGCCCGCGACGGCCAGCGTCAGCACGTTCAGTGCCGTTGTCACCGTGAATGTCCGGTCGAACACATCAAGCGAGAATTGCTTGATCCCCGCCTGATTGATCATCGCGCCCTCTGACATGCCCAGATCGCGGGTCAGGTCAGCACGGAATGCGGCCACGTCGTCAGGCGGCAACCGCAACCCGAATTGCAACGCATTCACGTCGGGATAGAGCGTGGCAAAGACGTCCTCGGACAAAATGGCCTGACCGATGGGATTGCCATAGTCGCCATAGATGCCCGCAACGGTGAATGTCGTATCGATGATAGGCACGCTGTCGCCCAGCACCAGCCCGGTGCGCCGTGCGAGTTGTTCGTTGATCAGGATACCGGTGCCGTCCGCGACACGCTGCCAAGGCGCGTCGGTCGCCGTCAGAAACGTCCAGTTGTCGGTATAGGTCGGTCCAATCCGTGCGCCGAACACTTCGGTCGGCAGATCCCGCACCTGGGTGTCAGCCGACTGGATTGGCAGGATCGCGTCCACGCGGTCGGCTGCATAGGCCGTCAGGGCATTGGCCTGTGCTGTATCCTCTGCCGTGACATAGAGCTCTGACGCAAGCCGCTGGTCAAGAAAGCCGATAAACGTCAGGCGAAAGCTGCTGACCATCGTGGACACGCCCACATTCGCCGCCATCGCCAGCAGCAAGGCCGCCAGTGCCAGCGACAGGCCGGGCAGCTGCTGCCGGGTATCGGCCCAGAACCATTGTGCGCGGATGCCGCGCGATAGCCATGCCGCCAGTGCCAGCACCCGGTCCAGGATCAGCGGAAGTGCCAGCGCAGCCCCGATCAGCAATGTTCCCAGCAGGGCAAAACCGGTCACCATCCCGTCGGCGACCAAGGCAAGTCCCGCCGCGCAGATCAGCAAAATTGCGGCCAGCACGCCCTGGACCTGTGCCGTGCGTCCTGCGGCCATCGACAAGGCGCGGCGCGACCCGCCGGCCAGCAAGGGCATCTGTGCCAACCGCCAAAAGGCCGATGCCGCCGCCAGTGCCGTGCCGCCCAGTGCAATCGCCAATCCGGACAGCCACCAGACGGGGCGCAGCTGCAATGTGCCGGACACCGTCTGCCCATAAAGCCCTTGCAGGGTTGCGGCCACATCCGGCAACAACAGGGATGCGATGACATAGCCAAGCGCCACACCGATGGCACCAGCGACCAACGCCATGATCGCCAGTTCTGCCGCCATCAGGATCATCAGGCTGCGCAGCGGCACGCCCAGCGCGCGCAACGTCCGCACCACGGGCCTGCGCTGTTCGAACGCCAACCCGATGGCCCCGTTCACGATGAATATGCCGACCGCGAAACTGAGCAGGCCAAAGGCTGTCAGGTTCAGGTGGAAACTGTCTGTCAGCCGGCCCAGGTCATTGCTGCCCTGTGCGACCTGCCGCGTCAGATCAGGGGCCACCTCTGCCAGTGACGGACGGCCCAGCGGCTGTTCCGGTGCCACGATCAACCGCGTGATCACGCCGTCGCGGCCCAACAATTCCTGGGCAAGCCCGATATCGGTCAGCACGGTGCCGGGTGCCACATCTGAGGCCGTGACAGGTTGCGCGCCGATGTCCGGCAATTGGTCCAGCACCTCTGCCCGGCCAAACACCTGACCGCCGCCGGACAGAAACCTGTTGATCTCGACCCCGTCCGACACCGTGATGGGGCCCAACCCGCCAGGCGCGGTCAGCGGATCAAGGCCTACGACACGGACACCGTTCAGCCGCCCCTCGACCACCGGCGACACCAGCCAGCCCGCCCGGCGCAGGTCGACATATGTCGCCTGCGGGATCGTGCCGCCGTCACGTGCGGTCAGTTGATCGAATTGCCCCTCGCCCAGTGTTGCGGCGGCGGCGTCATAGCTGGCTGAGGCCTCGGCGTTGATGGCCTGAACCCCCGACCAAAGTGCGGTCGCCAGCGCCAGTCCCGCCAGCAGGGTGAACAGTTGCAGCGGGTTGCGCCACCAATGTGACAGCAGCGCCTGAAGCGTTGCGCGGATCACGCGATGCGACCCTTGCGCAGGTGGATCTGCCGCTGCATCTGGCCTGCCAGTGCCTGCGAATGGGTGACCATCAGCAAACCGGCGCCCGTGTCGCGCACCAGGTCCAGCATCAATGCCAGCACCGTCGCGGCTGTTTCCTCGTCCAGGTTGCCGGTGGGTTCGTCCGCCAGCACGAGTTTCGGACGCGGGGCCAGTGTGCGGGCAAGTGCCACCCGCTGCTGTTGTCCGCCGGACAATTGTTCGGGGTATTTGTCCAGCTGCGCATCCAGCCCCATGCGATTGGCCAGTTTTGCGCACCAATCGGCATCGTGCCTGTCTGCCAGCCGCGCCTGAAAACTGATGTTGTCGGCAACCCTGAGCGACGGGATCAGGTTGAACTGCTGGAACACCACGCCCACGGTGCCACGGCGCAGGGCCGCGCGGTCCGCATCATTCAGCGCGGTCAGATCCACGCCGTCCAGCAGGATCTGTCCGCGGTCGGCGCTGTCCAGCCCGCCGATCAGGTGCAACAGGGTGCTCTTGCCGGACCCGCTCTCTCCGGTCAGGGCCAGTGTTTCGCCCGCATTCAGTGACAGGCTCACGCCGTCCAGTACCGTGATCTGGCCGTCGGCGCTGGCATATCCCTTGTGCAGATCGGTGACGGTCAACAGCATGGCGGACTCCTTTTGTCACAACATAAGGTGCCGTCGCGTTTTTCCACTCCTGCGGTTGCTTTGCCGCAGGGTTACGTTCCCCTGGGGCTGGTGCCGGGGCGCACCGCTTGTCATCCTGTCGCAAATCAAGGGGGAGAGGGTTCAACATGTCAGAGATTGTCATACTGGGGGGTGCCCGTACGGCCATCGGCACCTTTGGTGGTGCCTTGGCGGGCACGCCGCCGATCACACTGGGGGCGATTGCCTCCAGGGCGGCAATGGACAGGTCCGGTGTCACAGGCGACCAGATCGGTCACGTGGCCTTTGGCCATGTCATCAATACCGAACCACGCGACATGTACCTGTCGCGGGTGGCCGCGATGGATGCAGGCGTTCCGGATACAACGCCTGCGATGAACGTGAACCGTCTGTGCGGGTCCGGCGTGCAAGCCATCGTGTCGGTGATCCAGTCGCTGGCGCTGGGGGATGCCGATTTCGGCCTAGCGGGGGGTGCTGAAAACATGTCGCGCAGCCCGTTCATCCTGTCGGACCAGCGCTGGGGTGCGAAAATGGGCGACGTCGTGACCCGCGACATGATGCTGGGGGCACTGAACTGTCCGTTTGGCACGGGCCACATGGGGATCACGGCGGAAAACGTCAGCGCCGAACATGCCGTCAGCCGCGCGGATCAGGACGCCTTTGCACTGCTCAGCCAGCAACGCGCCGCGGCTGCGATGGCGGCTGGCTATTTCGATGACCAGATCGTTCCGGTCCCGGTCAAGGTCAAGCGCGAGATGGTGGATTTCGCCACGGACGAACACCCCAAGGCGACCACGGCAGAGGGTCTGGCCAAACTGCGGCCGGCCTTTGCCAAGGATGGCAGTGTCACCGCTGGCAATGCCTCGGGTCTTAACGACGGGGCAGCGGCGATCGTGCTGGCGCGTGCGGATGCCGCGCAGGCGGCGGGCCTGACACCGCGGTTCCGCGTGCTGGGCTACGCCCACGCCGGCGTCCGGCCAGAGGTCATGGGGATCGGTCCCGTACCTGCTGTGCGCAAGCTGCTGGATAAGACCGGCCTGACTGCCGCCGATTTCGACGTGATCGAGAGCAACGAGGCCTTTGCCGCACAGGCGCTTGCCGTCAGCAAGGAACTGGGTCTGGACCCGGCCCGTGTGAACCCCAATGGCGGTGCAATCGCTCTGGGTCATCCGGTGGGTGCCACGGGTGCCATCATCACGGTCAAGGCGATGTACGAGCTGGACCGCATTCAGGGCAGGCGTGCGCTGATTACCATGTGTATCGGTGGCGGTCAGGGCATTGCACTGGCGATAGAGCGGATCTGACGTATCATCTTGCCGCAAATACTCACGCCGTAGGCATTGGTCGCCCCGCGCGGGGCGGCCAAACTCAATAGAACAGGGCCGCGTTGTTCAGCAGCACGATGCGGATGATCTCGATCCCGATCAGGGCCACGATGGGCGACAGGTCGATCCCGCCCAGGTTCGGCAGAACACTGCGCAGCGGCCCATAGATCGGTTCCAGAATCCGTTGCAGCGTGTACCAGATCTGCCCGACCAGCGGCTGGCGCACGTTCAGCACGTCGAAACTGATCAGCCAGCTCATGATGAAATGGGCAAAGATGAAAAAGCGCGCCACGCCAAGCAGCAGCAGGATGATTTCAAAGATCGAGGTCATGGGCGTCACTTTCGTCTGATGATGCCCCGCAGGTAAGCGCAAGCCGGGGGCGCATCAAGTGTTTCGTGCCGCAGCGGCACGCATTGACCCGCGCGCTGCCTGCTGGCACGGCGCGGCACATGTATCCGTTTGTCCGTCTTGCCAAGGAATTCATTCAGCATCGCAACGCGGGCGATCTGCCTGTGCTGGGCGCGCATGTCAGTCATCATCGCTGCTGGCCGCAGGATCTGGATGTTTTCGTGGAAATGAACAACGGACGTATCCTGACGATCCTCGATCTGGGCCGCACGATCCTGGCCCAGCGCGTAGGCTTGCTGCGTGCCCTGCGGCAGAACAAATGGGGTTTGACGATGGCGGGGGCCAGTGTGCGCTATCGCCGCCGGATCAGACCGTTCGAGCGTTTCCGCGTCGTCAGCCGCTGCGTGGGCTGGGACGCACGGTTCTTCTATCTCGATCAATCGATCTGGGTCGGCGATACCTGTGCGGCGCAGGCGCTGTACCGGTCCGCCGTGACGGACCGGAATGGCATCGTCGATCCTGCGCGCGTCTTTGCCGCCGCCGGTTTCGATTCGACTCCGCCCGCGCTGCCTGCCTGGACCCAAGGCTGGATCGACGCGGATGCCACCCGGCCCTGGCCGCCGGAACTGCCCGCGGGGATGTAAACGGGACTTGCCAGTGCGGGGCCTGCCGGGGTTAGGTTGTGCCTGGGCGACAAGGGGCAGGTCATGGCAGTATCACGCAAACGCATCTGGGGTTGGATGGCCTTTGATTGGGCATCACAGCCGATGTACACGCTGGGGCTGACGTTCGTTTTCGGCCCCTATTTCGCCAGCGTTGCGACCACCTATTTCATGGACAGCGGTCTGGACCGGGCCGCCGCCGGGGCCGAGGCACAGGGTCTGTGGTCGCTGGGGCAGGCCGTGGCTGGATTGCTGATCGCGGTCACTGCACCATTTCTGGGGGCATTTGCCGACAATTCGGGGCGCAAGATGCCGTGGATCGCGGGATTTTCGATCCTGTTCGTCATTGCCACGGCGATGCTGTGGAACCTGACGCCGGATGGCGCGTGGATCTACATGGCGCTGATCGTGTTTTATGCCGCATTCTTTTGCGCTGAATCCGCGCTGAATTTCGTCAATGCAATCCTGCCCAGCCTTGGCAACCGCCAAGAGGTCGGGCGCATCTCCGGGTCGGGGGCTGCCTTTGGCTATTGGGGTGGTGTCGCGTCCTTGTTCATCATGTTGCTGCTGTTCGTCGAGGACCCCGACAGTGGTGTCACGCTGATCGGTCTGGCCCCCGCGCTGGGCCTTGATCCCGCCCAGATGGAAGGCACCCGCGCGGTCGGCCCATTCATCGCGGTTTGGTTCGCGCTCTTTATGGTGCCGTTTTTCCTTTATGTCCGGGATGACCCGTCGCTGGGTGGGCGGTCCACCCGCATCAGTGCGGTCTGGGCCGAACTCAAGGACACGCTGCGCGGCGTTGCGCGCCGCAAGAGCCTGCTGAATTTTCTGCTGGGGTCCATGTTCTATCGCGACGGGTTGAACGCGCTTTATGCCTTTGGTGGCGTCTATGCCGCAATCGTGCTGGGATGGACGACCATCAACATCGGCATATTCGGGATCGTGGCAGCCATTGCGGCTGCAATCTTTACCTGGGTTGGTGGTCTGGCTGACGCGCGGTTCGGGCCGAAACCCGTGATCCGCGTCTGTGTCTGGTGCCTGATCGCTGTCAGCGTGGTGATCGTGGGCATGTCCCGCGAGACGCTGTTCGGCGTGCCGCTGCCTGTGGGGTCCAGCCTGCCCGATACGATCTTTTTCGCGGCTGGGGTGATCATCGGCGGCGCAGGTGGGGCGACCTATGCTGCGTCCCGGTCCATGATGGTCCGTCACACCGACCCCGACCGCCCGACCGAAGCCTTTGGCCTGTTTGCATTGACCGGCAAGGCGACGGCGTTCCTTGCGCCGGCCAGTATCGCGGTGTTCACATATCTGACAGGCAACGTGCAGCTTGGGTTTTTGCCGGTCATCTTTTTGTTCCTGCTTGGCCTGTTTCTGCTAAGGTGGGTCAACAAAGACGGGGACCGAGCAGCATGATCCGCACCATTGCAGCACTGACGCTACTGACGGCCCTCGCGGCATGTCAGCCGGAAAAACCGACGGTTTCGCCCGTCGTATCGACACAGAACACCAATGACACGCGGATTGCGAAACGCGTCTTTGGCGCGATACCGGAACCATCTGCGCAGGCCCCGGCACCGCTGGGATTCTATTCGCGCGGCTGTCAGGCAGGGGGACAGGCCCTGGCCGAATCCGGGCCGACCTGGCAGGCGATGCGCCTGTCGCGCAATCGCAATTGGGGCCAGCCCGAACTGATCGATTTCGTGCAGGATCTGTCGCGCGTTGCCGCAGCGCAGCCCGGGTGGAACGGGCTGTATGTCGGTGACCTCAGCCAGCCGCGTGGCGGGCCGATGCTGACCGGTCATGCCAGCCATCAGGTCGGTCTAGATGCCGATATCTGGCTGAAACCCGCGACCTCGCTTTCGCTGACGCGGACCGAACGCGAAAATATCTCATCCGACCGGATGGACCGGCGCAGCGGCGCATTTGTCAACAACAGCTGGACACCCCAGCACGAGGCGATCGTCAAGGCGGCCGCATCAGACCCACGTGTTGCCCGGATCTTTATTTTTCCGGGAGCCAAGGTCGAGATGTGCAAGAACGCCACCGGCGACCGCAGCTGGTTGAACAAGGTGCGTCCCTGGTACGGGCACAACTATCATTTTCATGTGCGGCTGAATTGTCCTCGCGGGGCCGCCTTTTGCGAAAATCAGCCCGCCCCGCCCGCAGGGGACGGTTGTGCCGATGCGCAGGAATGGGTGAACAACATCATCAACCCGCCGCCGCCCCAGCCGCGCGACCCCAATGCCCCCGCACCCCAGCCCAAGCGTGAACTGACGATGGCCCGCCTGCCTGCGCAATGCGCCGCTGTTGCCGCCAACTGACATGCGCGCCTTGATCGTTGCCGCCCTTGCCCTGCTGGTGGGGTGCCAGTCCGTCGGGGATGCGCAGGCTGAACCGACCGTGACCTACCTGGGCCGCTATGTCTGGACCGATAGCGACCCGGCGTTTGGCGGCCTGTCCGGGCTGGAACTGAACGCGGACGGCACGCGGATCTGGGCGCAGGGGGACCGCGGTGTTCTGTGGACCGGTTCCGTGACGCGCGACGGGGATCAGGTGACCGGCATCACGACGGACCCGCCACGCGTGCTGCGCATTTCGACCGGAGAGCCGGTTTCCGGTGCGACGGCCGACCCCGAGGGACTGGCCCTGTCCGCGGATGGCACGCTGTTCGTCTCATTCGAAGGGCTGGCCCGTGTCGCGGCCTACCCCGACCTGGACGGTCCTGCGGTGCGTGTGCCGCGCCCTGACATGTTCAGGGGGCTACAGAACAATTCAGCGCTCGAAGCGCTTGCGATTGGCCCCGATGGTGCGCTTTATACCTTGCCAGAGCGGTCGGGTGGCACGCATCGGCCTTTTCCGGTTTATCGCTATGCCGGTGGGGTCTGGACCACGGTATTCGACATCGCGCGCACGGATGCGTTCCTGCCCGTGGGCGCGGATATCGGGCCTGATGGTCTGCTGTATCTGCTGGAACGGGATTTCACCGGTTTCGGGTTTCGGTCGCGCGTGCGCAGGTTGCCGCTGGACGGCAGCGCATCGGAACTGCTGTTGCAGACGCGCACCGGGACGCATGACAACCTCGAAGGGATCAGCGTCTGGCGCGATGACGCAGGCGATATCCGCCTGACGATGGTGTCCGACGACAATTTTCGCTGGTTCCAGACGACCGAGATCGTGGAATACCGCGTCAGCGATTGACGCAAGCCGTCCGTGCGGCTAACCGGGCGCGTCCCCGCGATCTTGCGGGGCCAAGTGCCGCACCCTTGCCAAAACGGAAAACCGCTATGACCCGTATTCTACCTGGCGTGATCGCCATGGCCGCCATTGTCGTGGCCTCGAACATCCTCGTGCAATTCCTGATCCTTGACGGCCTGCTGACCTGGGGTGCGTTCACCTATCCGCTGGCGTTCCTCGTGACTGACCTGATGAACCGCATCTATGGCGTATCCGCCGCGCGCCGCGTCGTTTTCGTGGGCCTGATCGTGGGTATCATCTGTTCGCTGATCGGCAGCCAGATCCAGCTGGAATTCGGTCCTGCCGTGCCGATCCGGGTCGCTATTGCATCCGCCACCGCATTCGGTGTGGCGCAATTGCTGGATATCACCGTGTTCAACAAGCTGCGCCTGGGCGTGTGGTGGGTGGCCCCGCTGGGATCGACGCTGGTGTCGTCGGTCGTGGACACGGCCATCTTCTTTTCCATCGCGTTTGCAGCCGTGTTCAACCCGCTCTCCACCGCGGCCGCAGACCAGATCATCTGGGCACAGGACGCTGTGCCGTTCCTGAATGCCGGTCCGCTGGTGCCGCTGTGGGTGTCGCTCGCCGTGGCCGATTGGGGGGTCAAGATCGCCGTCGCGCTGGTCGCGCTGATCCCATTCCGCCTGATTGTTCGCCGAGTCACAGCCACGTCATAAATTCAGTATCTGGTGTGATTAGGGTTTGACAGCCGCGATATCTGCGGCAACCCTCAACACAGGCGAAACATTTGAAAGGAGGTGATCCAGTGCATCATGAAGTTCTGGAGAAGTGTGTCGGGACAGCTTGGGGGGTTCTGATCTAGGGCAGCCCTTAGGTCTGTAGCACCACAGGTGGGTGACCCTATGGGTCCCTAACCGACCCACCTCCGATATTCAGGAAAGGGCTGTCCCATCGCCGGGGCAGCCCTTTTTTACGCCGAATGCCCTGCATTCGGCGGGTGGGGGAAAGAGATTGGCCCTCGGCCAATCGCGGCCCCACTCGGTTCCAGACTGGGTGCCAGTGTCAAATGCGCCCCGGCCTGCTATGTATCCCCACATGGCCGACGATCTACGCATCACCGACAGCATCACCCTGCAAGGCTGGGAAATGACCGAGGCATTCACCCGTGCCTCGGGTCCCGGCGGGCAGAACGTGAACAAGGTCAGCACGGCGGTCGAATTGCGGTTCGAGGCGGCGCGCTCACCCTCCTTGCCCGATCCGGTCAAGGCGCGGCTTAAGCGGCTGGCGGGGCGGCGATGGACATCTGACGGGGCGCTGGTGCTGTTCGTGCAGGACACAAGGTCCCAGGCCCGCAACCGCGAGCTGGCGCGCGAGAGGCTGGCCGAACTGGTCGAACAGGCCACGCAAAAACCCAAACGCCGCGTGCCGACGAAACCGACCTATGGATCGGTGAAGCGGCGGCTGAAGGCCAAGAAGGTGCGCGGAGAGGTGAAGTCCCTGCGCGGCAATGTCACGCCCGACTGACGGAACGCGGATGCCCCTGACGCTGTTGGACAGCAACATCAGACAGGAGACGACCGTGAAACAAAAATGGATCTACGCCCTCATCCCCCTCGGCTTTGTCGCCATCATCGCATCCATGTTGATCGGTGGAGAGGTTGTGCAGGAGACGACGGACAGCCCCGTGGGCGAGATTGTTGAGGGGCAGGGGGAGTGAGTTGCCAAGTCTCTGCCGACTCACCAGTCGAAGGTAAAAGTAATAAGAAAGGAGTCCTTTAGTTGGTCTAGCGGCGGATAAATGCGAAACAGTTTAAGGGTAGACTTGATGCGCCCAAGAGAATTGTGAAGACGAATATTTACGAACCATCACCACTCTGTAAATTCTAGAATGTTGTTGAAAGGTAGCAATTCAATGGTTGGGCCAAGCAGCTGTTTCCAGTATTTCTCCCGATCTTGTGCATGATCTCGCTCAACGACACGTATTGCGCGATCTCCAACATGTTGGCGTATAGTTTTATTCAAATGTTCATCTGCACCAGAATAGCCAAAGACTATCAATGCGTCAGATTCTTTGATGGCTTTCGGCAAGTGATCCCAATATAACTGTAGGACTTTTGAACTTTGAATCACATTTGGTTTCAATGCTCCATTTGTAAGCACAATATGACTTCTAACTGTTCCTTCCTGTTCTTCTAGTTGGTGCCGCATGATTTTAGTCGCGGCACCTTGTGCCCATCCAAAAATAGAGGAGATCCATGAAGGTGCATATAAAACGCTTGGTTTTGTAGGCGTTTCCTTGAGAGGTTTTGTTCCGAAAAGCCAAGTTTTTTGGTGTAGCCATCGAGTAAAGTTCCATCAAAACCGTTGCATAGCTTTATTTTTCTATCGCCGATTAATCTCTCTTCATTGAAGGGTTGATACAGCAAAGTGTCATAATTCAGTGTTGCCACATGAGACTTCGAATCAGAAATAAAAATTACAAGATGGTCTATAAAATCAGACCACAGTGGATTTGACGTAAAATTCGCATCAAATTGATGGAAGTATTTAGCGACTAGATAGGTATATTTTTGTAGTGCATCTGGAAATTTCATTGCATCATTAGTCAGCCAGTGCTGAAGGCTGTCATCGTTTACTGCGACACGTAGAATCCGACACGCCATCAATGCGAGTTGGGTACCTAAGAGTTGATCTTCACTAGTTGGACCATCTGAATCAACTCCTTCTATAGCTGACGAAACAAGCTTCTTTTGCGCATCGTTGAGAGCCTCTTTGTCTCGCCATACTTCACGCATCGCTGTTGGCAACTGAAAGAAGTCATTGTCTAGCGCTCGACCAAGGCCATTTCCGAAAATAATCGTACTGCGTGTCAAGTGAGGTATCCCATAGATAATTCAACCTTTAATTGCATGATTATTATCTAAACCACAACCTCCACCCGCTCCTGCGACCCCACCCCGAACACGCGCTTGTATCGGGCTATCTCCTCCGCCGGACCCATCGCCTTGTTGGGGTTGTCGCTCAGTTTGACGGTGGGGCGGCCATCCGCTGCGATGGCTTTGCACACCAGGCTGAAGGGGGCGAGTGCGTCGCCCTCTGTCAGGCCGATGAAGTCGTTGGTCAGCATCGTGCCCCAGCCGAAACTGACGCGGACGCGACCGGCGAATTGGCGGTGCAGGTCCAGGATCTTGTCCACCGTCAGCCCGTCGGAAAAGATGATCAGTTTTTCGCGCGGGTCCTCGCCCCGTGCGCGCCACCAGTCAATAGCGGCCTCTGCCCCGGTAGCGGGGTCGCCGCTATCGATGCGGATGCCGGTCCAGCCGGCCAGCCAGTCGGGCGCATTTGCAAGGAAACCGGGCGTGCCAAAGGTGTCGGGCAGAATGACCCGCAGGTTGCCGTCGTGTTCCGCCTGCCAGTCCGCCAGTACGTCGTAGGGCGACCGCGCCAGTGCTGCGTCGTCCTGCGCCAGCGCGGCATAGACCATGGGCAGTTCGTGCGCATTGGTGCCGATCGCCTCCATGTCGCGGCTCTTGGCGATCAGGCAGTTGGACGTACCGGTAAAGGCATCGCCCAGTCCCTCGCTCATCGCTTGCACGCACCAGTCCTGCCACAGGAAACTATGCCGCCGCCGGGTGCCGAAATCAGCGATCCGCAGGTCAGGCACGTCGCGCAGGCGTTCGACCTTTTCCCAGGCCTTGGTCATGGCGCGGGCATAGAGCACCTGAAGTTCGAACCGGCCCATGTCGCCCAGCACCGCGCGGCCGCGCAGTTCCATCAGGGTGGCAAGTGCGGGGATTTCCCACAGCATGACCTCTGGCCAGGAGCCTTCGAACGTCAGCTCGTACTGGCCGTCGCGTTTTTCCAGGTGATAGGGCGGCAGGCGCAGGTTTTCGAACCAGTCCATGAATTCCGGCGTGAACATCGCGCGTTTGCCGTAAAAGGTATTGCCGCGCATCCATGTGGATTCACCGCGCGACAGGGACAGGGACCGGATGTTGTCCAACTGTTCGCGCAGCTCGCCTTCGTCGACCAGATCGGCGAGGCGGATGGATTTGGTCCGGTTGATCAGGCTGAAGGTGACCTGCGTGTCGCGGTTGTTGCGAAAGATCGACTGACACATCAGCAGTTTGTAGAAATCGGTGTCGATCAGGGACCGGACGATCGGGTCGATCTTCCATTTGTGGTTCCAGACACGGGTGGCGATATCGACCATGGGGTCCTCCGGCGTTTGGGTTGTTAGACCAACTGCCGTGCAGGCTTGCAAGGGCGCGGCGCGGCATAAGCCCGGGCTTATATCCGGATGCATAAGCCGTTGGCGGATAGTGCGGCTAACAAGGGTGGTTCAGATCGGTGTCAGGCCCGGCGCTGTGCCGCGGCATCACCCAAGGAACGCACCCATGAAAAAGATCGCAACACTGACCGCCCTGATCGCCCTGTCTGCTACGGCGGCACTGGCAGAACCGTCCTGCACCCCCGCTGCCGAGGGCGCTGCGGCCCCCGTCTGGGAGGCCGTCAAGGCATTCGAGGAAGAAGGCGGCGTCGTGAAGGCGTTCAAGATCAACGGCGGCGACTGCTACGAGATCTACGGCTCGCTGGACGGCACCAACATGGAAGTTTTCTTTGACCCGACCACGGGCGAAGAGCTGGAACGTATCGACGCATAACCGCTGAACCACGAAAGGAGGCGCACCATGGCCGCTATGTCTGAACAGCACGGGACCGTCCGGGTCTGGGATATCGGGGTGCGCCTCTTTCATTGGTCACTGCTGATCTGCGTGGCGGGCGCGTGGCTGTTTGTCGATCCCCGTTCACTCCACCGCTGGCTTGGCTACTGCGTGATCGGATTGATTGCGTTTCGCCTGATCTGGGGACTGGTTGGATCGCGCCACGCGCGGTTTACCGATTTCATCAAGGGACCCCGCACGGTGCTGGCCTATCTGCGCGCGATGGCTACGGGAACCGAACGCCGCTATCTGGGTCACAACCCCGCGGGTGCCGCAATGATTGTGGCGCTGTTGCTGACGTTGGCGGGCATCTGCACCACGGGGATCATGATGGGGATGGATGCCTATTTCGGTGTCTCGTGGGTCGAGCATTGGCACGAAGGACTCGTGAACGGATTGCTCATTCTGGTCGCCATGCATCTGGTGGGTGTGGTAACTGCAAGTTGGCGCCACCGCGAAAACCTTGTGGCGTCCATGGTCCACGGCCATAAGGACGCGCATGAAACAGGTGCTGAAACCTAATTCACGATCCCGGCGCGCCCTTTTCCTGGGGGCCGCCGTTTTGCAGTTGGTCTGTCTGGGCCTTTTTACGATCGACATCCTCTCAGAGATGTCTTCGCCCGACTTTCACACCCTCGTTGAAACATTGAGCGTTCTGGGACTGTGTCTGAGCATCGCAGTTACGTTTCGTGAGTATCTGCACCTGATCAACCGCAATCGCCGGATTGAGCGGGAGCTGGGTGCCGCCACTGGCGCATTTTCACAAATGATGCAGGAAAATTTCGCGCAGTGGGGCCTGTCTCCGGCAGAGCGCGATGTCGCGCTGATGTCGGTCAAGGGCCTGTCCGTCTCGGAAATTGCCGCATTGCGCGAAACGGCCAATGGCACGGTCAAAGCGCAATGCGCTGCAATCTATCGCAAGGCCGGGGTATCTAACCGCGCAGAGTTGATTTCGGTGATGATCGAGGATCTGATCGCCGGTGTGCCGCTTCCTGCCCAGACCCACCAATCGTCATCAACATGAGGTATCAGGACGGAAACCGTCCTGATTTGGCCATTTCCTCGTCGTGTAGTTCACGCGCACGTTCGGGGGACACGCCCAGGATCGCCTCGATTTCGTGCAACAGCGCGTCTTCGGCGGGTGCCTCGTTTCCATCGGAAAAGACGACGGACCATAGCGCGCGCACGGCGTCCTCCAGGTGGTCATCTGCGATGTGCTGATGCAGCACTTCGGCCAGTTCGGCGGTGTCCGGCATGGCGGATTCCAGTTTTTCGCAACGGGCCCGCATCTTGGCCGCATCGACCGGGTTCAGGTCATAGAGCGCGGCCAGCACGTGGTCGATTTCCTCGACCTCTTCGAACAGATAGGCGCGGTCGATCTTTGCTGCGCGCACCAGCAGCGCCCCCAGCGCGTGCTGTTCATCCGCCTTTGGCAGCGGCGTGACCGTGGTACCGGGATGAAACAATGACAAAAGACGTTCTAGCATGGGACCCCCGGAAATATGCAGCGTGATTCTAGCCTAGTCAGCCGATGCTGCAAAGCGGTCGCGCCTAACGTTTTCGGCGCATCAGAAACTGAAAGGTCGCGGGCGCAACAGCAATCACCAGCGTGATGCGGACGATGTGCATGACAGAGACAAAAGCGATGTCCTGTCCCAGTGCCAGCGTCAGCAGCGACATTTCCGTCAGTCCGCCCGGCGAATACGCGAGGAATGCCTGTGACAGCGGGATACCCTGCGACAGCGCGATCACTTCGGCAAAGCCAAGTGCCACAACAAGCATGGCCACCGAGGCAACTGTCGCGATCCACAGGTCGTGCCCGATCTGGCGTGGGGTGGACCCCACGAACCGCGCACCGATGATCGTGCCGATCACGATCTGTGCCACGATGACCAGAACGGTGGGTGGGGCGATTTCGACCCAGCCGATCAGATGCACGATACCCGACAGGATCATCGGTCCGAATACGGTCGCAGCGGGCAGACGCAGCATGCGGCCACCGTAGACACCCAGCACGGCACACCCCAACAGGATCAGCCCGTTGGTCAGTGTGATTGCGCTGAGTGGGACGATACCGCGCCCGTCGGTGCCGGACCGCACACCCAGAACGTAGCCGAAATACATCACCACCAGCGTCACCACGATCAGGATGCGGGCGGCGTGCGCCAGCGCGATCTTGCGCGTGTCGCCGCCGGCGGCCTCGCCCAGGATCAGCATCTCGTTCAGGCCGCCCGGCATGGCCGCATAAAAGGCAGTAACCGGATCGTAGCCGCCCAGCCTGCGATAGACAAAGATGGAAACACCGGCGGCAAGCGCCAGAAAGAATGGCAACAGCAGGATCGTCAGTGTCCAGCTGCCAAGGCGGTCGAACAGATCAGGGGTGATCGCACTGCCCAGCAATACGCCGATGACCGGGATAACGATGGTGCGCAGTTGACCGGGTCCGCGGACGGGCAGACCCAGAATGGCGGCAAGCGTGGTGCCGATCATCGGCCCCAGCATCCAGGGCAACGGCATGTTGACCATCCAGCCGATGACCCCGGAAATCACCCCGATCAGCAGTGCAAGGCCGATGTCCTGATGCTGCCGGATCCGCACCTAGAGGCTGCCGATATGTCGTTCGCCCCGCGCACGGGCGAGGGCCATCTGGCGTTGACGTTCGCGAAACCGTTCCTTGTCCTCGGGGGTGGTTTCGTCGACGCAGTGGTGGCAGGCGACGCCTTCCTCGAATGACGGCAGTTGCGTGTCCGCCGGTTCCAGCGGGCGGCGGCAGGCGTGGCACAGCACATGGGGGCCCTCGGTCAATCCGTGGCCGACGCTGACCCGCCCGTCAAAGACGAAACAGGACCCGTTCCAGGTGCTTTGATCCTGCGGCACCTCTTCGAGATATTTGAGGATGCCACCCTGCAGGTGATAGACGTCCTCGACGCCTTGCTGGCGCAGGTAGTTCGTCGATTTTTCGCAGCGGATGCCGCCCGTGCAGAACATTGCGATCCGCTTGTTGTGGAAACGGTGCTTGTTTGCCTCCCACCATGCGGGAAATTCGCCAAAGCTGCGGGTCTGCGGATCAATGGCCCCGTCAAAGGTGCCGATGGCGACCTCGTAGTCGTTGCGGGTATCGATCACGGCCACATCATCGGATTGGATCAACGCGTTCCAGTCAGCCGGGGCAACATAGGTGCCTGTCCCTTCGGCGGGGTTCACATCCGGTTGGCCCATGGTGACGATCTCACGCTTGAGCCTGACCTTCATCCGGTTGAAGGGCTGTTCCGTGGCGTGGCTTTCCTTGTGCGCAAGGTCCGCGCAACCGGGGAGGGCGCGGATATGGGCCAGAACGGCGTCAATCCCGGCGCGCGTTCCTGCGATCGTGCCGTTGATCCCCTCGCTGGCCAGCAGCAGCGTGCCGCTGATGCCATGCGCCTGACAGATGTCCAGCAACGGCCCACGCAAGGCGGCGGGATCGGCAAAACGCGTGAAATGATAGAGTGCGGCGACAGTAAACATGTTTCTTCGCATACGCCCGCGCGAAACGGGCGGCAACCCTCAGCCGCGTGCCGCAGCGCGTGCCAATCCGTCGGATACGGCCGTAAAGGCAGCGCCGCGGTCCAGTCTGGCGCGCGGAAAATCCTGCGCAAGCGATTGGGTCAGCACACCCATCAGCGAAGAGCCGCCCACAAAGACCAGTGCCGCGATCTGGTCAGGGTCGGTGTCGCCCAATGCGTCGCGTGCTGCCCGACGCACCTCGGCCACCGGATCGGACAGCGTGTCGGCCAATGCGGCACCGTCCAGCGGCACAGCCAGACCTTTTTCCAGAGGGGCGAGGTCGATTCGGGCCGCGTCATGCGTGTTGGCCGCGATCTTGCCGTCCTCGACCGCAAAGGCGATGTCGTGGCCCAGTTCCATCTCGATCACCTCTGACAGGCGGGCAAAGGCGGTCTGGTCCACGCCTTGTCTGGCAAGATCCGCCACCAGACGCCGCGTTTCCGGTGCGTAGAGGAATGCGATTTTTTCCCAGGTGGCGAGGTCATTGTAAATTGCATTGGGTGCGGTCGAAGTGCCGTTGCCAAACACGTCGCGCACGTCCCCACCGCGGCCCAGCAGCGGCATGACATGGGCGAGCGACAGCAAGCGGTCGAAATCAGTGCCGCCGATGCGCACGCCGTGACTGTTCAGGATCTCGATGCCATCCGCGTTCTGCCGAAACAGCGTGAAATCCGATGTGCCGCCGCCGATGTCGACGACCAGACCCAGCCCGCCGGGCGGGAGCGGATCGGCAGTCAGGGCCGCGGCCTCTGGCTCGGGCAGGAAATCCACAGCGTCGAACCCGGCCATGTGGTAGGCTTCGGCCAGATCGGCAAGCGCACGGGCATGGCGTTCGGGGTCATGGTGAAACCGGACAGGACGCCCCGACAGCGCGGTGTCAAAGGTCAGATAGGTCGATTCCTCGGCGGCGGCTTTGACGTGGCGCAGGAAATCCGCAACCACGCCCAGCAACGTCATGCGCTGATAGCCGATCTGCCGGGTTTCACGCATCAGGGGCGTGCCAAGAACGGATTTCAGGGCGCGCATGAACCGGCCTTCGCGTCCGCCGATCAGGGCTGCATTGGCCGCAGAACCGGTCAGCATCTGGTGGCGTGCCATGTCAAAGAAAACGGTCGTCGGCAGCGTGGTCTTGCCCGTCTCGACGGGGACGCGGAACACAGCATCACCTGCCATCAGGGCTGCGGCAGTGTTGGATGTGCCGAAATCGATTCCAAGGGTGGGCATCGCAGTCTCCTGTTGCGGGACGCGCCGGATAGGCGAAACCCTGGCGCCTGACAAGTCGGCACCGGACAGCGATTGACCGAACCAGACGGCAGGCCTAACCCTAGGGGCATCAAGTAGAGGATGACCGATGACCAGCGCCCTGATCGTGATTGATGTGCAAAATGATTTCTGTCCGGGCGGCGCGCTGGCGGTTTCTGGCGGCAATGACATCGTCGCGGGGATCAATGCGCTGATGGACGATTTCAGCACCGTGATCCTGACGCAGGATTGGCACCCGGCGGGACATTCGTCGTTCGCGTCCAGCCATCCCGGTCAGGCCCCAATGGACCTGATCACCATGCCCTACGGCCCGCAGGTCCTGTGGCCCGATCACTGCGTCCAGGGCACGGTCGGGGCCGCTTTTCATCCTGATCTGCGCACCGACGGGGATCTGATCATCCGCAAAGGCTATAACCCGGCCATCGACAGTTATTCCGCGTTCTTCGAGAACGACCAGACCACACCGACGGGACTGGAGGGTTACCTGAAATCGCGTGGGATCACCAGGCTGACGCTGGTGGGCCTGGCACTGGATTTCTGTGTGAATTACTCGGCTGTGGATGCCGCGCGGCTGGGGTTCGATGTGACCGTGCGCGCGGATCTGACCCGCGCAATCGACATGAACGGGTCACGTGATGCAGCCCTGACCGCGATGCAGGACGCCGGAGCCAGGATCGCCGTATGACGCTGCACCCCCACTACGATGTGGTGATTGTCGGGGGGGCGATCTATGGGTCGGCCGTGGCCTGGTTTCTGGCCTCCGATCCCGATTTTGATGGCCGCATCCTGGTGGTGGAACGGGACCCGACCTATGCGCGGGCGGCGACTTCGCTGACCAATTCCTGCATCAGGCAGCAGTTTTCCGATCCGCTGAACGTGCGGATCAGTCAGTTTGGTGCGGCCTATATTCGTGATTTTCCGACGCAGATGGGGCTGGGCGATACGGTGCCGCATCTGGCGTTGCAAAGCTTTGGTTACATGTATCTGGCAGATACACCGGGTTTCGCGGCAACCCTGCGCGAGGTGCAGCAGATGCAGGCCGCCAACGGGGCCGCCACACGCCACATGACGGCCGACCAGATCGCTGCGGCCTATCCGTTTTATGCCTTGGACGACATCATCGCGGGCAACCACAACACCGTCGACGAGGGGTATTTCGACGGCGGCACATTGTTTGACTGGTGGAAGCGGGGTGCCCGGCAAAAGGGCGTGACCTATGTCGCGGATACGGTCGTCGGGCTGGACCGCACCGCGGACAGGATCACCCACGCGCAATTGCAGGCCCATGGCCGCATTGGGTGCAATTGGCTGGTGAATTGCGCAGGCACCCGCGGATCAACGGTCGCGGCCATGGCGGGTCTGGCGTTGCCGGTCGAACCGCGCAAGCGCTACAGCTATGTTTTCAAGGCAGAAACCCCGTTGGATCGCGCGCTGCCGCTGACAATCGATCCATCGGGTGTTCATGTGCGCCAGGACGGGGCCTATTATCTGGCGGGCTGTCCGCCTGACGACGATCCGCCGGTCGATCCTGATGATTTCGGGTTTGACCACAGCCTGTGGCAGGACAAGGTCTGGCCTGCGATCGCAACCCGCATCCCGGCGTTCGAGCGGGTCAGGATCATGAACGAATGGGTCGGCCACTACGATTACAACACGCTGGACCAGAATGCGGTGGTCGGACCGCACCCGCTGGTGAGTAATTTTGTCTTTGCCAACGGGTTTTCCGGCCACGGGTTGCAGCAGTCGCCTGCCATCGGGCGCGGGCTTGCGGAATGGATCACACAGGGGTCATACCGGACGCTGGATCTGTCGCCGCTGGGCTACGCCCGTGTCGCCACAAACACACCGATCATCGAAAAAGCCGTGATTTAGGGAAATACCATGTTGAAAAAGATCGTCTTGACCGGGGCCGCCGGAAATCTGGGCGGCGTGCTGCGCGCGCCGCTTGCGCAGATGTGCGAGGTGCTGGTCAGCACCGACATCGCACCCGCGCTGGACGGCTGCCAACCGAACGAGACCTACAAGCCCGCCGATCTGGGCCGTTTGGATCAGGTCGAACCCCTGCTGGAAGGTGCGGACATGGTCGTGCATTTCGGCGCAATCGGGGATGAGGCGCCTTGGGACGAGATCCTCAATTCAAACATCGTCGGTGCCTATACCGTCTGGGAAGCGGCCTACCGTCAGGGGGTCCGCCGCGTGGTCTATGCTTCTTCGATTCATGCGGTCGGTATGCACCCCAAGACCGATAATCTGGACGGCACCGAACGCCACAGGCCAGATACCTATTACGGTCTGGCCAAATGCTTTGCCGAAGATCTGGCCAGTCTCTATTGGGACAAGCGCGGGATCGAGTCAGTCTGCATGCGCATCCTGTCCTGTCAGCCGGAACCTGCAAACGCGCGCGCGCTGGGCAGTTGGTTGTCCTATCCGGACCTCATTCGCATGGTGCAGGCCGCGATCACGTCGCCCACGACCGGATTCAGCATTGTCTGGGGTGTGTCGCACAATGACCGAGCACCGGTCAGCAACACCCGCGCATCATTCCTGGGGTATCGTCCCCAGGACAACGCAGAGAGCTATGCCCCGGCCATCCTGCCGAACGCCGCACCGATGGACCCGCAAAACCCCGAGGACATGTGCCACGGTGGTCCCTTTGCCGTGGTGCCACTGGGCGAAAGCGGTGTCGCGATGATCAAGGCGCGCAGCGTCAAACCGTAGATGCCAGCGCATCTGTGTGATGCATCCGCATCGCCATTTCGATTATCCGATTGTTGACGGTCATTGGCCATAATCACGGCGCAATGGTGTAATTAGAATGGTATTGTTGATGCACGATTCCCTGACCGCAGGTGCCCTGTCATGTTGACCCGACGTTCCTTTGTCGCCGCTGCCGCCGCGCTGCCCTTGGCTGCACCTGCGCTTGCGAATACCGCCACGTCCTACCCACGATTGCCGCGTAAATTCCGGCCGCAAATCGTTGATGTGAACCCCGATTTGCCCGCCGGCGAAATCCATGTTGTGCAAAAGGAATTCTTCTTGTTCTGGACGTTGGGTGATGGTCGCGCGCGTCGTTATGGCATCGCAACCGGGGCCGAGGGGCGCAATTACCGCGGTGTGCTGACCATCGCCCGCAAGGCTGAATGGCCCAGCTGGCGGCCGACCCCTGACATGATCCGCAAGGAACCAGAGGTTTACGGCCCCTATGCCGCGGGTCTGCCGGGTGGGCATCCGCGCAATGCGATGGGCGCTCGGGCGCTGTATCTGCACGATCATCGCGGTGACACGTTCTATCGCATTCACGGAACGCCGTTGCACGACAGCATCGGCCAGGCGTTTTCGTCCGGCTGCGTGCGTCTGCGCAACGACCACGTTGCCGAATTGTATGACATGGTGCCGGTCGGCACCCGCGTTTACCTGTTCTGAAGGTCGGATCGGTTTAACTGCCGGTCCAGCCTATAGCCCAGATCGGATGGCAGGTCGTCATAGCGGGCATGAACCAGATAGTGATTCCATAGCCATCCTAGAACCTGCCGCCGCAGTGTCTTGTCAGGCTTCCAGTCGGTTGACCGCCTTATGGCGTGGTCAAGGTCTTGTGCATTGCGCGCACGCAAGACAAGCCCGTCGATATCATAGCAGGCATTGGCCAGAATGATGGCCGGGCGGTCCATCAGCACAGCTTCGAGTCCGACTGTCGAATTCAGCGTGATAACGGCCTGTGCGCCCAGAATCAGGTCCCGGGTCACGTTGGTATTGGCAAAGACCACCCGCGGATGCGGGGTGATGTCACCCTGCACGGACAGTGGAAAACTGGGGTGTTCCTTGATGACGAAAACCCGGTCCAGATGCCGTTCGGCGGCATCGCGGATGACGTTGTAGAATTGGTGCATGTCGCGCACCCATGGCGAATGCAGCGTGACCTGCATGTCGGACGGGACTTGAAACGCGACAAAGATATAGCTGTCCGGCAACGCGATCGGGTCGGGCCCTTTGGCCTTGGTCGCCCGCTGGTTCAGCAGGTCAGGCAGCCCGGGCGCTGCAAAATCGGTGTCGCTGTTCAGGTAGAAGGCAGGATCGCGCGGCACGCTGTTGGCAGCGTTCAACCCATGCGGGTCGATTTGCAGTGTGCCGGGGAAAAACCCGGCCTCGATGAACAGACGTTCGCGGTTCAGGCGGTCCGCCACGCTGGCCAGCACGGATTCGGGGAACAGCGATCCGTTATAGATCAGCGCCGCCCTGTCGGGATCGTCCGACAATTGCGCCGCAAGCCGGTATTCAAGCAGCCGAGCCTCGACCGCCTTGAGCCAGCCGTACACCCCCCCGATGACCCGGTTCCCGAATACTGCGGGCAACCGGATTCGTTTGCGCGTCAGGTTGCCCGCAACAAGATCATGTGCGGGATCGCGGATGGCGCAGCACAACGCAGCCAGCACGCCGCGCCAGCCCTGCGTGCCGTGCAGGGCCCGCAGCGTCGCCCCGGTCCCGGTCTGCACGGTGTCCGACAGGGCCCCGAGGGCCCCGTCGAAGTGTTGCACGACGCCGGTATCCAGTTTCAGCCAGCGCCGTGACATGGGTCAGTCAGCCTTGAGCGCGGTTTTGCGCAGGTAGGGCAGAACGGTGGTGAATTCACCGAATTTTGCCTTTGCGTCGGCGTCCGACACGGTGGCCGGAATGATCACGTCGTCGCCCACGTTCCAGTTGGCAGGTGTCGCCACACCGTTCTTGGCGGCGGTCTGCAGGCCGTCCAGTGCGCGCAGCACCTCGGCAAAGTTGCGACCGACGTTCATTGGATAGACCATCGACAGCTTCAGCTTCTTGTCGGGGCCGACGATGAAAACGGCGCGCACGGTGGCGGTGTCGTTCGGCGTGCGTCCGTCAGGCAGATAGGCCTCGGCCGGGAGCATGTCGAAGGCCTTGGACAATGCCAGATCGGTGTCGGCGACGATCGGAAAGCCGGGATTTGCCCCGCTGGCTGTCTCGATGTCCTTTTTCCACTTCTTGTGGTCCTCGACACCGTCGACGCTGATGCCCAGCACGTTGGTGTCGCGCTTTGCCCATTCGTCGGCGAGTTGAGCGACCGCACCAAATTCGGTGGTGCAGACAGGCGTGAAATCCTTGGGGTGGGAAAACAGGATGGTCCATTTGTCGCCGACGAAATCGTGCAGGCTGATCGGTCCGTGATCGGTTTCAACGGTCAGGTCGGGGATCGTGTCGTTGATGCGCAGTGCCATGTCGTGATGTCCTTGTGCGATGATTGGTTGCTCTTCACATAGACATTCACGCCGGGGTTTCCAACGCTTGCGGGGCGCGACCGGCAGTGACACTCTCACCTCAATTCCCACAGGAGCCTGTCATGCTGGACAAACGCGAATTCTATATCGATGGACGTTGGATGGGGCCCGCTGCCCCCCGTGATTGCGAGGTCATCGACCCCGCGACCGAAGAGCCATGCGCCGTGATTTCATTGGGCGATCAACGCGATACCGACGCCGCCGTGATTGCGGCAACCGCCGCCTTTCCGGACTGGGCCGCGCTGAAACCGGCTAAGCGGGCGGAATATTGCGCAGCAATCCTGGATCAATACCGCGCCCGCAAGGACGAGATGGCCGAGGCGATCCGCGCCGAGATGGGTGCACCCATCAAGCTGGCCCGCGAAAGCCAGGCGCCCTGCCTGTCGTGGCATTTGAAGAATTTTCTGGATGCGATGGAACAGATCGACTGGTCCCGCCTCTTGGGGGATCATGCGCCCAACGACCGGATCGTGCTGGAACCCATCGGCGTGGTCGGGCTGATCACCCCATGGAACTGGCCGATGAACCAGGTCACGCTCAAGGTGATTCCGGCGCTGTTGGCCGGCTGCACCGTCGTGCTGAAACCCAGCGAAGAAGCCCCGCTGTCGTCAATGCTGTTCGCAGAGTTCGTTCATGATGCCGGCGTGCCTGCGGGCGTGTTCAATCTGGTGAACGGTGACGGCGCGGGTGTCGGTGCGCAGCTGTCATCGCATCCGGATGTGTCCATGATCAGCTTTACCGGATCGACCCGTGCGGGCATCGCGATTTCCAAGGCGGCGGCAGACACGCTCAAGCGGGTGACGCTGGAGCTGGGCGGCAAGGGTGCCAACGTGATTTTTGCCGATGCAGGCCCCAAGGCGGTCAAGCAGGGCGTGCTGCATTGCATGCAGAATTCCGGTCAATCGTGCAATGCGCCAACCCGGATGCTGGTCGAGGAGTCGATCTATGACCAGACGGTGGCAGAGGCCGCCGAGATCGCCCAGGGTATCAAGGTCGGCCCCACCGCCGAGGATGGTCGCCATATCGGTCCGGTGGTGAACAAATCGCAATGGGACAAGATCCAGAGCATGATCGAACGCGGTATTGCAGAGGGTGCGCGCCTCGTGGCCGGTGGTCCCGGTCTGCCGGAGGGCGTCAACCGCGGCTATTATGTTCGACCGACGGTGTTCGCTGACGTGCGCAACGACATGGATATCGCGCAGCAGGAAATCTTTGGCCCGGTGCTGTCGATCATTCCGTTCAAGGATGAGGCCGATGCGGTGCGCATCGCAAATGACACACCCTACGGATTGACCAATTACGTCCAGTCCGAAGACGGGGCCAAGCGTAACCGTATGGCGCTGGCGTTGAAATCGGGCATGGTCGAGATGAACGGGACCTCGCGTGCGGCAGGCAGCCCCTTTGGCGGGATGAAAATGTCCGGGCGTGCGCGCGAGGGTGGCGTCTGGGGCATCGAGGAATTCCTCGAGGTCAAGGCGATCAGCGGCTGGTCCACGGACTGACCGCAGGCAGAGTTTTCGCGAAAACTCTGACAGGGCCGATTTTTCGCGAAAAATCGGGGGATCAGAACGGTGGCTTGGCGGAAACCTTGACCGGCAAGCCACCGTCCGGATGACGGAAAGCCAGCGATTCGCTGTGCAGCATCAGGCGCGGGTAATCCAGCGCGGCACCCGTTGCGTAGAACGGATCGCCCAGGATCGGATGACCGATAGCCAACATATGCACCCGCAGTTGGTGGGACCGGCCAGTCTTTGGCATCAGGCGCATCCGGGTTTCGTCACTCCCGCGTTTCAGCCGGCGCCAGTCAGTCACAGCGGCGCGGCCATTTGCATGGTCGACCATCTGGCGCGGACGGTTCGGCCAATCCACGCACAGCGGTAAATCGACAGTGCCCTTGGCCTCGGCCACCTGGCCGTGCACCCGGGCGACATAGGTCTTGCGTGTCTGCCTGTTCTCGAATTGCAGGCCGAGGTGGCGCTGCGCATGGGGCGTCAGGGCAAAGACCATCACCCCGGAGGTATCCCGGTCCAGTCTGTGCACCAGCAGCGCATCGGGAAAGACGGACTGCACGCGGGCGATCAGGCAGTCTGCCAGATGCGGGCCTTTGCCGGGGACGGACAGCAACCCCGCGGGTTTGTCGACCAGCAAGACCTGATGGTCATGGTGGAGCACCACCAGCGGGTCCTGTGGCGGGGTGTAGGTGTCGGTCATCCCTGCGCGACCCGCTCGCCAAAGATCGCGGACCCGACACGGATATGCGTGGCCCCCAGCGCGATCGCGCTTTCAAAATCGCTGCTCATGCCCATGGACAGGCCGGTCAGCCCGTTGCGCGCTGCAAGTTTGGCGAGCAGCGCGAAATGCAGTGATGGTTCCTCATCGACGGGGGGGATGCACATCAATCCGCGCAGGGGCAGATCCAGCGCGCGGCACTCTGTAACAAAACGATCCGTATCGGCGGGCAGCACGCCGGATTTCTGAGCCTCTTCTCCTGTGTTCACCTGAATGAACAGATCGGGACACTGGCCTTCTTCCTGGGCGATTCGCGCGATGGTCTGTGCCAGTTTCGGACGGTCGACGGTATGGATCGCATCAAAGAGCTGTATCGCGCTGCGGGTCTTGTTGCTTTGCAGCGGGCCGATCAGATGCAGGTCGATGTCTGTGTAACGCTTTGCAAAATCTGGCCATTTTCCACTGGCCTCCTGCACCTTGTTTTCACCGAAACAGCGGTGGCCCTGATCCAGCACATGCGCCACCCGGTCGAGAGGCTGGACCTTTGAAACGGCGATCAGGGTGATGTCGGCGCGCGGGCGGCCTGCTTTTTCAGCGGCTTTGGTGATGCGGTCCTCAATCGTGGATAGGGTCACTGGATGTCCTCTGTGCTGGGCAAAGATGCGGCCTCGTTGGTCAAATAGGACAGAACGGTGGCGGTGTCATGATGGGAAGCTGTCGGCATTGTGTGTCCCTCGTGCATCATTTGTCCGTGACCCCCTTACTGCGGGGCCAATTTCCTTGAGTGCGGGCCGCAACAGGCGCAAATACGCTGCAATGCCGGACAACTGGCATATTCGGGAATGCAAACACGAGGGAATTATCCATGAAAAGCATCCTTCTTACCTCGACCGCGCTGGTTGCCTTTGCTGGCGCCGCGATGGCAGAGAGCCACGAAGCAATGGCACCGATGGCCGATGGCACGATCGCTGCTAGCGATACGCCGATGGAAGCACTTGGCGCCGCTGATGGCGTCGTGGTTGGTGCCGACGGTGAGTTCGGTTACAACGAAGAAGTCGAAGGCGGCTTCTATTTTGACGGTGGCCTGTCGATCACGACTTCCGCTGGCATGAACATGGGCCTGACCGCTGGTCTGACCCTGGACATCGACCTCGGTTTTGGTGATGCGGAATCGTCCAGCCTGACCGGTGAGGGTGGTGCTGGTACGTTCGGCGATATCTCCATCGACGCATCCGACTTTGTCGTGTTCGTCGAAGGCCAGGGCGCTGCACTGTACGTTGGTGATACCGAAACCGGTGCTGCAACGCGTTGGTCCGGCACCACGAACATGGAAAACGACGGCTTCCTCGAGCAGGACGACGTTGATGATGGCGCAGACGACGGCGACTTCGTTGACGGCGTGATGCGCGGCGACCTGGAAATGGGTCCGATCGCAGCATCGCTGTCGTTCCTGCTGGTTGACGGCAGCGACGATCAGGATCTCGACAGCCTCGATGGTCTGTCGCTGGGCGTCGAAGGCACCTTTGGCGGCTTCGTGATCGGTATGGCTTACCAGGAAGAGATTTCCGACAGCCTGGTCGACACAGTGTCCACCGACACCAACGCTGACGGCATCATTGGCGCATCCGAACTGGGTAACGACGATCCCGGCACCGTTGACGAAATCATCGGTCTGTACGCTGGTACGTCCTTTGCAGGCGCAGACGTCAAAGTCGCATACGCCAGCAACGAAACCACCAACGAAGACTCGCTGGGTCTGCAGGTCGACTACCCGTTCGGTCCGGTTTCGGTTTCGGCATTCTACTCTGCTGAATCCGCAGTCGACGACAACTACGGTATCGGCGTCTCCTACGAGAACGGCCCGCTGGCTGGTGCAGCATACTTCCACGACGGTAACGACGAAGAAATCGGTCTGGAAGCATCCTACGTGCTGGGCAACGGCCTGACCATGTACGCCGGTTACATCGACAACCGTGGCGTTGGTGACGACTACGAAGCCTATGCAGCGGCAACCTACGACCTGGGTGGCGGTGCTGAGCTGATCGCCGCTTACGGTGACACCGGTGACGACTACACTGGCGCGAACGACGAGATCGGTAACTCCTTCGAAGTGAACGAAGGTGTGACGGTCGCAGTGTCCTTCACGTTCTAAGCGATACACTCTCATTCGAGAGTCGGGGGCGGTCCGCAAGGGCCGCCCCTTTTCGTTTCAGGGTGCTTATCGCGGGGCTGGGCTTGTGACAGGCTTGTGGCTTCGATAGATAATTAGGCAATGCCAATTGCGCGACGGGGCCTAGACGTGACTCATGCCATCCGATCTGGCCGAACGGCCATAATCAGTCTGATGTTCGTGGCGTTGACCGGTTGCGGACTTCTTGGATTTGGCGGGGGTGCATCGGCACCGGCCGCTGCCCCGTCCGGTCCTAACCCCTATCTGTATAATGCAAGCCTGCAGGTTCTGTCGTTTCTGCCATTGGAATCGGCCAATCAATCGACCGGGCAGATTGTCTATGGGTTCGGGCGCGCACCGGGTGCCGCGCAGTCCTACCGCGTGGTTGCGACGGTCACCGGCAATGCGCTGGATGCCCGGTCTTTGGTCGTGGATGTCCGGTCTGCCAGCGGGGCTGCATCAAGCGAAGTGCGGCGCGGCATCGAGGATGCAATCTACACACGTGCTCGCGCACTGCGGATCGCTGACCTCGCGCCCTGAATAATTCTGAACGTATTCTCTGGGCCGGGTTCTGTCCCGGCTCTTTGTCATTAGAAAGTCTGATACCGATGTCGTCCTACGCTCCGTCCGAAATCGAACCGAAATGGCAGGCCGCATGGGCCGATGCCGGGACCTTTGTGTCCGAACGTGACGAGTCCAGGCCGAAATACTATGTGTTGGAAATGTTCCCCTACCCATCGGGGCGCCTGCACATCGGTCACGTGCGCAACTACACGATGGGTGACGTTGTGGCCCGGTACAAGATGTCGACAGGCCACAACGTGTTGCATCCGATGGGGTGGGATGCCTTTGGGATGCCTGCGGAAAATGCGGCAATGGCGACCGGTGGGCACCCGTCGGATTACACCTACAACAACATCGCCGAAATGAAGACCCAGATGAAACCGCTGGGATGGTCCCTTGACTGGAGCCGTGAATTCGCGACCTGCGATCCTGCCTATTACGGTCAGCAGCAGGCGCTGTTTCTGGACTTCCTGGAAAAAGGTCTGGTCTACCGCAAGAACGCCGTGGTGAACTGGGACCCGGTCGACATGACCGTGCTGGCCAACGAACAGGTCGAGGATGGCAAGGGCTGGCGGTCCGGCGCAGAGGTCGAGCGCCGCGAGCTGACGCAGTGGTTTTTCAAGATTTCCGACCATTCAGAAGAACTGCTGGAGGCGTTGGACGGTCTCGACAACTGGCCGGCCAAGGTCAAGTTGATGCAGGCCAACTGGATCGGCAAATCGCGCGGTCTGCAATTCTCTTTCAGCTTGATCGACGGCCCCGCAGGGCATGACCGGGTCGAGGTCTATACGACGCGACCCGACACGCTGCTCGGTGCGTCATTCGTCGGAATTTCGCCCGATCATCCGCTGGCCAAACAGCTGGAGGCCGACAATCCTGATGTCGCCGCCTTCTGTGCTGATGTCCGCAAGGGTGGCACAACCGAAGAGGCGCTGGAAAAGGCTGAAAAGCGTGGTTTCGATACCGGTCTGCGCGTCCGCCATCCGTTCGACACCGCCGCCGAACTGCCGGTCTATATCGCGAATTTCATTCTGATGGATTACGGCACCGGCGCGATTTTCGGGTGCCCGGCACACGATCAGCGCGATCTGGATTTTGCGAAAAAATATGATTTGCCCATTAAAGTTGCTTTGAAACCCGTTGGCGCAATCGAGATCGATCCAAAAATTCGTGAACACCAAGAGTATATTCGGGACTTCAAACTAAACCCTAGCGAAAAGTCGCACTGGGCATTTGGCGACGAAGATTCCGGCGAGATTGAGTTTATCTGGATTAAAGACCACGCTTTGTCGTTTGGAAGTTATGCGCCGATAAAGCCAAGCAAGATTCCGCAAATGAACGAACTGATGTTGAAAATCAGGTCGCAGATAGGAATATACAAGGCATCCGAAGGCTTTGAGTACCCTGGTTTTAGTGCGATACGCTATCCGGCTACGGTGAGCGAGGCGATATCCGACGCGATCACGTTCTGCGAGGAAAATGGCGTCGGTCACGGCGTGACGAAATTCCGCCTGCGCGACTGGGGGCTGAGCCGTCAGCGCTATTGGGGTTGCCCGATCCCGGTGGTGCATTGCGACGCCTGCGGGGTCGTGCCCGAGAAAAAGGAAAACCTGCCGATTGAGCTGCCTTATGACGTCAGCTTTGACGTGCCGGGCAACCCTTTGGACCGGCATCCGACGTGGCGTGATTGCGCCTGTCCGTCATGCGGTGCTGCGGCACGGCGCGAAACCGACACGATGGACACCTTTGTCGATTCGTCGTGGTATTTCGCCCGGTTCACAGCGCCAGGGGCCACAACCCCGACCAGCGCAGAAGATGCCGCCTATTGGATGAACGTCGACCAGTATATCGGTGGGATCGAACACGCGATTCTGCACCTGCTGTATTCGCGGTTCTTCGCCCGTGCGATGCATATGACCGGGCATTTGCCGGAAACGGCCAAGGAACCGTTCGATGCGCTGTTTACCCAAGGCATGGTGACCCACGCGATCTATACGACCAAGAACCCGCAGGATGGCCGCCCCGTTTATCACTATCCCGAAGAGGTCGAGCTGCGCGACGGCAAGGCGTATCTCAAGGAGGCAGGCACCGAAGTGACGGTGATTCCGTCGGCCAAGATGTCCAAGTCCAAGAACAACGTTGTCGATCCCACGCGCATCGTTGCGGAATTCGGCGCTGATACTGCCCGCTGGTTCGTCTTGTCCGACAGCCCGCCGGAACGTGACGTTGAATGGACCGCAGCCGGTGCAGAGGCCGCGCACAAGCATCTGGGCCGCGTCTGGCGGATTGCCTCGGACATCGCCCAAGACACTTCCCCCGCCTCTGACGCGGATGAGGCCCTTCTCAAGGAGATGCACCGCGCGATTCGCGATGTGACCGGTGGGATCGACAGTTTCGGCTTCAACGCGGCCATTGCAAAGCTCTATGCCTTTACCAATGCGCTGTCGAAATCCAAGGCAGGGAGCGCGGCCAAGCGGACAGCCGCGATGACGCTCGCGCAGTTGATGGCCCCGATGACACCGCATCTGGCAGAGGAAATCTGGGCGCTCTTGGGTGGTGAGGGGCTGGTCATCGACGCGCCCTGGCCGCAGGTCGACGAGGCGATGCTGGTCGACGCCACGGTCACCTTGCCGATCCAGGTCAATGGCAAACGCAAGGCCGAGATTGTTGTCGCGGCAGACGCCTCCAAGGACGAGATCGAGGCACTGGCGCTGTCACAGGACGCGGTGCAGCGGATGCTGGACGGTGGTGCCCCCAAGAAGATCATCGTCGTGCCGGGCCGGATCGTGAACATTGTCATCTGAGGGCATCACCCGACGTGCGGCCCTCTTGGCTGTGCTTGCGCTGGGGGCCTGCGGGTTCACACCCGCTCTGGCACCGGGGGGCACGGGTGACGCCTTGCGGGGGCAGGTCGCGATCGAGGCGCCACGCAGCATTGCCGGCTTTGCGATACGGTCGCGTCTGGTTGACCGTCTGGGCGATGGTGCCGGGCCATATCGCCTGTCCGTCAGTCTGGACCGCGCCCAAGAGGCGGCGGCGTTGTCGACGGGTGGGGACATCCTGCGGTACAACGTGGTTGGTGCCGCAGGCTGGGCGCTGACGGATGCGGACGGGATGCGTCTGGGCGGCGGTCAGGTCGATGCCTTTACCAGCTATGCGGCCACGGGATCGACCGTGGCGACGCAAACGGCCGCGACCGACGCGAATGGACGCCTGATGATCCTGTTGGCCGACCGGATCGTGGCGGACATCTATCTGTTGGACCTCGCGCGATGAAGCTGGCGGGCCGGGATGCGGCCGGGTTCCTGCGCAAGCCTGACCCGACCCGCGCAGGCATTCTGATCTTTGGTGCGGACCCCGTCCGTGTGGCCACGGCGCGTGCGCAGGTGATCGCGGCACTGGTCGGCCCGCAAGGCGAAGCCGAGATGCGGCTGACGCGCATTCCTGCCGGTGATCTGCGCAAGGACGGCGCAGTGTTGGACGACGCGGTCAAGGCGCAGGGGTTTTTCCCAGGGCCGCGCGTTGTGCATCTGGACGAGGCGACGGATGGGCTGTCACAGCAGGTCGCTGCCGCACTCGAGGATTGGCGCGAGGGCGATGCACAGATCGTTGCGACCGCAGGCCAGCTGACGGCCAAGTCAGCCCTGCGCAAGGCATTCGAGGGGCACCGTAACGCGGTTGCCATCGGACTGTATGATGATCCACCGGGGCGGGATGAAATCGAGGCCCAGCTGTCAGCTGCCGGTCTGCAACCGCCGTCGCGGGACGTGATGGAGGCGATCACAGGCCTGGCCCATGGCCTGACGCCGGGCGACTTTCGCCAGACGATCGAAAAACTGGGCCTGTACAAGCGTGGAGATACGCTGCCCGTGACGGTCGAAGAGGTGCATCTTTGCGCACCGCAGGCAGCCGATGTGGATGTGGACGACATTCTGGATGTGGTCAGTGCCGGCGACACTGCGCAGATCGGCACCGTTCTGCGTGACCTATATGCGCAGGGTGTCGCGCCCACGACGCTGTGCATCGGCGCGATGCGCCATTTCCGGCGGTTGCATACGGTTGCGTCCGATCCGGGCGGTGCAGGGCAGGGGATCGCACGGTTGCGCCCGCCGGTGTTCGGTCCCCGCCGGGACAAGATCATGCGTCAGGCCAGCCACTGGGGCCGCGTACGGCTGGAACAGGCGCTGACGACACTGACGGATACCGACCTGACGATCCGGTCATCCAGCCAGGCCCCGCAGGCGGCCCTGATGGAACGCACGCTGATCCGTCTGGCAATGATGGCACGCCGCTAGGCGGACCGGGTCACCACATCTGCGCAATAGCAAAGGTTCAAACGAAAAAGGCTGACCCGAAGGCCAGCCTTTCGAACTTCAAGATCCGGGGATCTATTAGTTGGTGGTGGTGGTCGCTGCAGCTTCGTCGTCGTCGCTGTCTGCGGATGCCAGAACCAGAGCTGCCAGCAGGCCGAGAACGACGTAGCCGGAGTTGATGGAGCCAGCAGGAGCCATCGGGGTGTCAACCATGACAACCGGTGCTTCCATGACTTCGGGTGCCAGGCCGCCAGCGGTAGCTGCGGCACCGGTCACTGCGATAGCAGCAGAGGCGGCGAGAGTAGTGATGATGCGCATGTCGGTACTCCAATTAGATGCACTGTGTGGATGATCTAGGGTTGTCTAACTACGTTTCACGCTCGAAACAAGATACTTCTTAATTTCGGGCGCTTGCGGCCCGTGTTCAGGGGCGATCCAGAACAAGGAAACCCAGTTCGGGGCTGATCGCCTGCCTGCTGCGGACAATCTGCCCGCTACCATCCAGCCAGTAAGTGTTTGTAAACGATAGGTTTTCGTTCTGACACTGCTCTTCGTAACGCCGCGTAAACACATCCAATTCGACGATTCTGATTGTTTCCGGACCGGCAGAATTGATGCTGCACTGCAACACTTCGGTTGAAATCTGGTCCAGATCGGACAGTGTTTCATGCGTTCTGACCGCATTTCCGCCGCCAGCGGCCAGTGCGCGGCGGGATTCGATCACCGATGCCGCCATCAGATCACGCGGAAAGCCGCGTGTGGCGATGACGATTCCGTTCTCTGTGGTGATGGATGCTTCGTCTTCACTGATCCAGGTGACGCGGTTGAGGTTGATGGCGGCGGGCACCATCAGGGCGCGCGATGTCCCCTCGTACGCCTCGACAACCATGACGTCGCCCGGCAGCTGATCTACCATGGCGCGGGTCACAACAAAGGGTGCGGCCTCGGTCGCGGGCTCTTGCCCAGGAAGGGGCAGGTAGTTCAACGCCTGTCTCACTGCACCGGCACCCTGGTCCCCCTCGTTCAGCGGACCGCATGCGGTCAGCCCAAGGATGCAGGCACCCATGGCTAATCCTTGCCAGACTGTCGTCATCGCCAGAACCTCCCGCTGGTATCCTCAAGGTCGTTGAACTGACCGTCGCGCAGGCTGTTGTACAGACGGCCCGGCACCCGCAGGCGCGCGCCGCCGTCACGTGTCAGCGAACGCAATCCCGTGGAAACGGTCCTGCGGGTCGGTGATCCGATAAAGTAATCGGCTGGAATCGTCAGGCGGATCCCCTTGTCAAAGGAGCCTTCGCCGAATTGGCTGAACGGCATGTCGGTCAGGGTAAAGAACCCGCCAACGCGCCAGCCGTTGTCGAATTCGCGGTCCAGCGAGAATGTTGCGCCATAGTCGCCTGCCAGGTAGCGGCCCACGTCCAGTTGCGCATGATAGCCCTCGCCGATGTCGTAGTAGCCGGACAGATGGCCTGTCACCACGTCGTAGTCGCCGACCTCGACCCGGTCGCCGTTGCGCTGCGTTTCATACAGGGCAAATCCGAACCCCATGTCCTGGTCGCGCAGCTTGGAATAATTCAGCTCTGCACCGATGGCCCAGCGGCGATCAACCGGCGCATAAAGTACCTCGCCGGACACGCCGCCGTACATTTTTTCCAGGTAGCCTGCCGTCAGGCGGCCATAGACCTCTGGCGCAAGGCGGTCGGCATAGGACACATACAGCCGGTCCAGCTGCAATCCGCCGTCCAGCCCGAAATAGGTCTGATCGGTCCGCACGTTCACGTAGTCATTGGAATCGCGGAAATCGACCAGCGGATCGCGTGCACCCAAGGCCGAGATGGAGGTTCGGCCCACGAACGACAGTTTGCGGGTGGCCTGATATTCGGCGTCAAAGGCCAGGCCGAAATCCGGGCTGATCGGTTCCCCCGGTGTGAACAGAACGAAATCGAGGTAAGGTCCGATGCCCCATTCGAATTTTGGGCTTGGCACGGGGGCCAGATCCAGCGGTGCATCGGGGCCTGCGGGCGCGATCGCGATTTCGTCGAAAATCGCTGCGGTGCTGCCGACGGTGTTTTCCAGATCCTCGAAATCCGTGCGCGGCAGGGATACGGCCGACAGGGGCAGGCCGTTGCGCTGGGGTTCCAGCACAAAGGTCTCGATCGCGTCAGGCATGACTTGCGTCATCATCCGGGCGACACGGCCAATGGCCTGCGTTTCGGACCGGTAGCGGTTGTTTTCGAACCGGACCCGCGCGGTGCGATCCGTCATGTCCAGACCGATCAGGTCGATGCCCTCGATCTCGAGCAAGCCTGTCAGCGCCTCTCGGATGGCGGGCTGTGCGCCGCGGTTCCACGATTGCGCGGCGCGCTGCGCCTCGGTGCGTGTCTTGATCGGGGCCGGTGCCCTGTCCAGCCCGCTGAATGTCGGGCGTTCGTTGGGGTTGATCGTGAATGTTGCACGCACCCCCAACTCGTTGCCGTACATATAGCTGGCCCCCAGTTCGACACCGGGTTTCGGGCGGTAGGACACGCCGAAATTCAGCGGCGAAGACACCTGCACGGCGGGCCGTGCCTGGCCCGGTTCATAGGCGATGGATGAATATTCTGCCTTGAAGGTCAGGTTCGGGGTCGCGGTATATTCGATCCCGCCAAATGGCGCGATATCGCCGCGAAACCATTGTTCGACCGACAGCTGACCGCCGGTGTTCACACCCGCATCCTCGTCAAAGACATCGGGTTCGTCGCGGGTATCAAAGCTGCCGCCCAGTGGGTTGCTGACCCCGTTGCGTTCGCCCATGCGCCCCCAGCCCAGACCGGCCGTCACCTTGAGGTTGGAACCGACGGATTTGGTGCCGACGATGTATTCGGAGCTGTAGCGGCCGGTACCAAGAAAATCGCGCAGACCCACCGCGACGGCAGGCAGATAGCGCCCCTCGTTCGTCAGGCGATACTGGATGTCGAAACTGCGGTCGTAGGTGGTTGCGATGCCGCGGGTGCCATCCGCGCGCAGGCTGCCGTAGATATCGAACACCCCGTAGCGAAAGCTGCCGGAAATCCGGTCATTCAGCTGAAAGGTCAGGGTCGTGCGGTATCCTGCGGTATCGGAATAGCTGCTGGTGATTGCCAGTTCGCCGCTGTCGGCTGTCTCGGCGGTGGGCATTTCCAAAAGACCGGTCGTACCAAAGCTTGTGTAGGTCGGACCCTCGGCGGACAAGGGTGCCGCCAGTACTGTCAACAGCGCAGCATAGCTGGTTGTCCTGGCATATTTCAGCGTCATCTGCGTCACCTTCGTCCCTGCTTTATGGGCTTCTAACAGGAGGGGCCGCAGTTGGAAATCTTGAAAATCCGTCGGGGGCGAATCGTGCCAAGCGGTCACACGCCAGCACCAGGACCGGACGCGGACGCCGCGGCAAGCGCCTGCTGCGCCGCTGCCCGCCCGGTCGCAAGGCAGGCCGTGATCAGGTAGCCACCGGTCGGCGCATCCCAATCCAGCATTTCCCCCGCGCAATATGTGCCGGACCTGTCACGCAGTGCAAATCCGTCCAGCGCGTCCCAGCGCAGCCCGCCCGCGGTCGATATGGCCTGATTCAGCGGCATGGGCCCCTGCACGGGCAGCGGTAGCGACTTGAGCGCCAGTGCCAGCGCGGCGGGGCTGTTGTCGGTCATGCGTGCACATTCGTTGAACAGCGCCTGTTTGACGACGGGCAGTTTGATCCCCTTGCGCAGCAGTGTCGCGCGGGACGGCTTGCCGGTGACGCGGGACAATCTGGCCGCGATGTCATCCACACCCAGATCGGGCAGCAAATCGACGTGCAGAGCTGCACCCTGCATCAGCGCATGGCTGACCTCGTAGATGCCGCCGCCCTCGACGCCGTCGCGTGTCAGAACCCATTCGCCCCGCGACGTCAGTTCCCCGGCCCGCAGGACCGTCGCCTTGACCGGCTGTCCGATGACAGTGGCCATGTGATGCGACCAATCCACGCGAAAACCGCCGTTTGACGCGCGAAACGGGGCAACCTGCGCAAATTGTCCGGCCCAGGCCCCATCGGACCCAAGGCGCTGCCAGCTTGCGCCGCCCATCGCGAGGATCGTGATGTCAGCTGACACATGCCGTGGTCCATCAGGCGTGTCGAACAGGCAACCATCTGCGTCAAAGCCAGTCCAGCGCCAGCGCATCCGGCGCTGCACACCCTGCGCATCCAGCCGCGCGAGCCAGGCGCGCAACAGCGGCGAGGCCTTCATCACGACCGGAAACACCCGCCCGGTCGATCCAGTAAAGACCTGCTGACCCAGATCATTGGCCCATTGGACTGCTTCATCCGGGCCAAAGGCTGCCAATGCGGCACGCAGGGCAGGCGAGGTTTCGGCGTAGCGGTCTGCGAATTTGGCGGGGTCTTCGGCCTTGGTCAGGTTCAGGCCGGATTTGCCCGCCATCAGGAACTTGCGACCGACCGACGGCATCCGGTCGGCGATCGTGACCGACAGCCCGGCACCGGACAGCACGTCGGCGGCCATCAGACCGGCAGGTCCGGCACCGATCACAAGGGCGGTCTGTGTCATGGCTTGGCGATCCTCTGTGTTGGATTATCTTGTGCGATGATGACGCGTGACCCGCAAGACACCCTTCCGACCTGTGCGCTGTGCCTGCGGCCGGTGCCGCCCGGCGTGCCGCAAAGCCAGCACCATCTGATCCCCAAGCTGAAGGGCGGCAAGGGTGGGCCGACCGTCCTGGTTCATCACATCTGCCACAAGGAAATTCACGCGACCCTGTCAGAGTCCGAACTGGCCCGGGTCTACAACACGCCAGAGATGCTGCGCAGTCATCCCCGGCTGGAAAAATTCGCAAAATGGGTCGCCAAACGCCCGCCGGAATTCATGTCCAAGGTGCCAAAGCGCAAACGCGGGCGTTAGGTTTGGTGGGCTGTCATCGTTAGAAAAGTGATTTCAGGTCGCGCACATGGTCTGCATCGGCCTGCAACGCTGCCGTCGCCATGGCGCGGGCCGCAGCGACGGGGTCATCCGCGACTTCTTCGATCAGTCCGTATGTCAGCGCCTGCTCTGCCGTCCATTTCTGCGCGCCCAGCAGCAGCGATTTTGCCCGCGCCGGACCGCACAGTGCCACCAGCCGGGGGGGATCGGACGGTTGCGGGCGCACGCCCATTTTCATCACCGGATAGAAAAAACGGGCCCCCGGCACCGCGATGCGCATGTCGCAGGCCAGCGCCATTCCCATCGCGCCCCCGGCCAGCGTGCCGTTCAGTGCGGCGATGGTCAGGCCGGGATGATCGGCAATGGCGGTGGACAATTCTTCCCACAGGGGTGAGGTGGCCAGCCTGCCGACATCGGCCAGATCGGCCCCGGCGCTGAAGACGCGCCCGTTTCCGGTCAGGATCAATGCGCTGGAATCCTGGGCGGCCTGCACGGCGCGGCACAGCTCTGCCAGCATGGCGGCAGTCAGTGCGTTTGCCTTGTCCGGGCGGTCCAGCGTGAGAATCGTCAGCTCGCCTTCGGTCGCGGTGTGGATCACGCGACGCCGACCATTTGGCGGATCTTTTCGTCGCGCAGTGACACATCCTGTCCCAGATGGCTGTCGGCCTCTGGCGTGCACATCCACACCAGCGCCTGTGCTGCCCATTCAGGCGGGATGTGGTCGGACCAGTCCAGCTGGCTGACAGGGCCAATGCCTGACGCCTTGATGTCCTTTTGCATGTCGGTGGCCACGGTGCCGGGCGACAGACCCATGACCCGCAGCCCCTTGCCGCGGGTTTCGCGGTCGGCCACCTGCGTCAGCATATAGGCCCCCGCCTTGGAGGCGCAGTAGGCGGACCACCCTTCGAGTGGGTTATGCGCTGCCCCCGAGGATACGGTGATGATGGTGCCGGAACCTTGCGCGATCATCGGCCCCATCGCGGCGCGTATCCCGTGCATGGCCCCCTTGAGATTGATGTCGATGGCCTTGGACCATGCCTCTGGGTCTGTGGATGACAGCGCACCCATCGGGTCGATCACGCCGGCATTGTTCACGATGACGTCAATCGCGCCATAGGTCTCGATTGCGGCACCGACGGCCTGTTCGACCTCCCAGTAGCGGGACACATCGCAGGGCACGGCCAGGGCCTTTTCACCGATCTCACCCGCGATTTCGACAATGTTTTCACGGCTGCGCGCGACCAGAACGACGTTTGCACCAGAAGCGGCAAAGGCGCGCGCCGCTGCTGCGCCGATCCCGCGGCTGGCCCCGGTGATAAGCGCAGTCTTGCCTGTCATGTCAAAGTTTTTCATCGTCAGTCCCTTTTGATCGTGCGACGCAACAACTAGCATCGTTTTAACGTTTTCAAAACCATCGCGGCAGAGAGTCCGGGATGCGACCAAAGGAATGACAAGATGACCCGTACCCAAAATCTTGCGCCCGTACTGGCCAGTGCTCTCTGCCTTGCGGGCCTGCCTGCCTTTGCCGATGTCACGCCCCGTCAGGTCTGGGACAACTGGCAGGCGATCATCGACAGGTCCGGCAGCGGGGCGGTGACCGTCGGCAATCTGGACGAGGGGGCAGACACGTTGACTGCGACGGACGTGGTCTACACGTTTGCCGGTTCCGACACGACAAGCGCCGTCATGGTTGATCGGATCACATTGCAGGACAACGGCGATGGCACGGTGTCGGTCAGCCTGCCTGACGACATTCCGGTGAACGTGCGCACCGACGAGGGCGAGCGCATTGAACTTTACGTCGCGCCGTCGGGTGCGCAGACGTTGGTCAGCGGCACGCCGGACGCGATGAACTATGCCGTATCGGCCGACCAGTATGTGGTGGGTCTGACCCAGATGGTCGACGCTGACGGCGTGCCGGTCGATCTGGATTTTCGCGTGGCGCTGAACAGTTTGACCGGCAACACCGTGCAGAACGCCGGGACCGATCTGAACATCACCTATGATTTTGCGGCGCAAAGTGTCGATCTGCTGGTCGATGGTGCCGACGACACGGGTGAAGCTTTTACCATGTCGGGCAAGATCGATGAGATGGCACTTGATGCTGACCTGACCTTGCCTGCGGGTGCCGATCTGTCCGATATCAGCGCGGATGATTTGTCGGGCGTGCTGGTGTCTGGTGGCTACGGATACGAATCCGCTGCCTATATCTTTGCCAGCTCTGGCGCGGAAATGTCGGCGGACGGTACCGCGACGACCGGTGCAGTCCGTGTGGATTTCGGCATTGACGCCGACAGTCTGCGCTATGCCGTCCGGGCTGACGATATGGTTACGGCACTGCGCGGCACGGAACTGCCGACCGCCGTCGAAGTCGCGGCTGCATCCTATGAGGTGGGGCTGACCATGCCGGTCAGCCCGTCGGATGAGCCCCAGCCGTTCGCGCTGAATTTTGGTTTGAACGGTGTGACGTTGAACGATGAAACCTGGGGTCTGTTTGACCCCATGGGTGCTGTTCCGCGTGATCCGGCCGATCTGGTCATCGATCTGTCCGGCACGATGCTGTCTGCAGACAGTGACGATACGGGTGCGGACGAGATGATGGAAAACCCGCTCGCGGGGCGCACCCTTGCCAGTCTGGATGTGAACGAAATCCGTCTGGGTGCCGCAGGTGCGCTGATCCGTGCCGTGGGTGCATTCACCTATGACCTGAACGGGGAACAGACGCTGTCCGATGTGACAACCCCCGAAGGGTCCGCCACGATCACGCTGACCGGGATCAACCAGTTGATCGACACGCTGATCGCCATGGGTGTCGTCCCGCAGGATCAGGCAATGATGGGCCGCATGATGCTGGGCATGTTCACGACGCCGGCAGGTGACGACACGCTGGAGACCGTTTTTTCGTTCACGAACGACGGTCAGATCACGGCAAACGGTCAGCGTATCCGTTGATCCGTTGTGTCGCGCCTTGCGGTGCTGGGGGTTGGGAACTAGGTCGATCGCGACAAGACAAGGACCATTTGACATGACCGAACTCTCTGATCTGACCCAGGCGATGCTGGATGCGGCCCGCAAGGCGGGTGCCGACGCCAGCGATGCGCTGGCCGTGGACGGCACCTCGATCGAGATCGCGGTGCGGGCCGGTGCGCTGGAAAAGGCGGAACGGTCCGAGGGTGTCGATATCGGCCTGCGCGTGTTCGTGGGACAGCGGCAGGCAAGTGTCGCATCCTCTGACACCCGGCCAGAGGCGATTGCCGAAATGGCTGCGCGCGCTGTTACCATGGCGCGCGAGGCACCGGAGGATCCCTATTGCGGGCTGGCGGCGCCTGATCAATTGGCAACCGACACCGATATGTCGCGGCTGGACCTGTGCGACCCGGCCCCGGAACCGGACCCCGCGATGTTGCAGGATATGGCGCTGCGCGCCGAGGCGGCGGCACTGCGTGTCGATGGGGTGTCGCAGGTGTCGGAAACCAGTGCAGGCTACGGTCGGCGTCGCATGCACCTGAGCCAGAGCAACGGATTCGCGGCTGGTTATGCGCGGTCGGATATCGGGTTGTCCTGCGTTCCGATCAGCGGGACCGGCACAGGCATGGAACGCGATTACGACTACGATTCGCGCATCTACATGACGGACATGCGCGACCCCGAGGATATTGGGCGCAACGCTGCCCTGCGCACTGTCGCACGGATCGGCGCGCGTCGTCCCAAGACGGGGCAATATCCGGTGCTCTTCGATGAACGGATCGCCAGCTCTTTGATCGGGCATCTGGTGCAGGCCACCAACGGCAGCGCCATCGCACGCGGCGCGTCGTTCCTGCGCGATGCGCTGGGCGAACAGGTGCTGCCCAAGGGCATGACCCTGACCGAGGATCCGCACCGCGCCCGCACGTCGGCCTCCAAACTGTTCGATGCCGAAGGATTGCCCACGCAATCGCGCCTGCTGGTCGATGACGGCAGGCTGACTGGCTGGACGCTGGACCTGGCCACCGGGCGCAAACTGGGGCTTCCGTCGACCGCGAACGCAGCGCGTGGCACGTCATCGGCACCGCGACCTGCGGTCACGAACCTGTCGCTGACGCAAGGCACGGCCAGTCGTGACGACCTGATCGCACAGATGGGCACAGGGCTGGTGGTCACCAGCATGATCGGATCGACGATCAATCCCAACACGGGCGATTATTCGCGGGGCGCATCCGGGTTCTGGGTCGAAAACGGGGAAATCGCCTATCCGGTGAACGAACTGACAATCGCGGGCAATCTGCGCGACATGTGGCTGACCATGATCGCGGCGAACGACGCGCGCACCCATCTGAGCCGGGTGGTGCCGTCGCTCTTGGTCGAGGGTATGACGCTTGCCGGCGATTGATCTGCCTTTGTTGATCGACGCGGCGCGGGCTGCGGGTGACATTTCGCTGTCGTTTCACGGACGGTCCCCGACGGTCTGGGAAAAGGACGGCGACCAGGGACCAGTGAGCGAGGCCGACCTTGCGGTAAATCGCATGCTGTCTGACCGTTTGCGGGCATCACGCCCGGACTACGGTTGGCTGTCAGAAGAATCGCCCGACGACACGGACCGCCTGGGCGCGCAGCGCGTGTTTGTGATTGACCCGATCGACGGCACGCGGGCCTTTATCCGCGGTGACAAGGATTGGGCCCATGCCATCGCCGTGGTCGAGGATGGCGTGCCTATCGCCGGTGTCGTCTATCTGCCTGCCCGCAGCCTGATGTTCGCCGCCGGGCTGGGACACGGGGCGACCTGTAACGGTCGTCCGATCCGGGTCAGCGGTCAGGCAAACGTCGCGCGTGCCCAGGTGCTGACCACGAAACCAAACCTTGCGCCGCATCATTGGTCGGGCGGCGTGCCGCCGTTCACGCGGGGTTTCCGGTCGTCGCTGGCCTACCGGATGGCGCTGGCAGCTGAGGGAAAGTTCGACGCCATGCTGACGCTGCGCCCGTCATGGGAATGGGACATTGCCGCGGGCGCGGTCATCGTGTCCGAGGCAGGCGGCCATGTCACCGACCGGCGGGGTCGGCCGCTGCGGTTCAACACCCCCAAACGTCAGCTGGATGGTGTGATCGCCGGTGGCGCGGTGGTGCCTGCGCTGCTTGCTGCATTGGTCTGATCAAGCGGGCGGTTGTGCCGGCCGCCAGCGCCGCCTAGTTTGACGCAAACCCTGCAAGAGGACGACACCATGACCCAACGCCTGCATCTTGTTTTTGGCGGAGAACTGATTGACCCGACCAAGAACGCCTTTGTCGATGTCGACAAGATCGACATCGTCGGCATGTTCCCGAATTATGACAGCGCATACAACGCCTGGAAGGCCGCAGCACAGCGGACGGTCGACGACGCGCATACCCGCTATTTCATCGCGCATATTCACCGTCTGCGGGACGAGGAGCAGGCTGCATCCTCGACCGAGGAACTGGGCCACTAGGCATGACGCCCTGCGTCTGGTGCCGCTGCGGATCGCCGGCGATTGCGACCATGGCCGATACGCTGGGCAGTCGGCTGGCCGATGATGGAGATACGGTTCGTTTCGTTCTGACAGGGGACGGGTCCACCCCGCATCCTCAGGGCAAACGCGAGGCGCGCGCCTATATCGACAGAACCCGGCCCGTCGCCTTGATCTGGATGGGCGGAACCGTTGATCTGGGCACGTTGCAGGCCGCGGCGGATGCGCAGCTGCCGGTGATCATGGTCAATATGGACGGGGCATCCATCGCGCCGTTGACGGGGTTCTGGACACGTGGACGCACGCGGGCTGTGCTGGGGCGGACCCGGTTGGTTCTGGCTGTCGACAAGGCGGCTGAACGGGCCTTTGTCGCGGCAGGTGTCGACCGGAAAAAGGTCAAGACGGATGTTCGGCTGGAAGAGCCGGTTTCCGTTCTGCCCTATACCGAAACAGACCGTCGTGCGATCGCGGACGCATTGAACAACCGCCCTGTCTGGTGTGCGACGCGGGTCACGATGAACATGGTCGCGGGCCTGATCGCCGCCCATCGCCACGCCACGCGGCGTTCGCACCGCCTGTTGCTGGTGGCCGAGGCCGCCGATCCCCGCGCGGGTGCCGCACTTGCCCAGGCCTTTGGCGACCAGCGATTGCTGACAGAACAGTCTTCAGTCGCGCAAATTCCACAAGAGGCAGCACAGGTGCATGTCGCTGACAGTGACGGCGATCTGGGTCTGTGGCTGCGACTTGCTTCGGTTACCTTTGCCGGGGGGACGTTCGACCGGTCCGACGCGCAGGACCCCTTTGCGATTGCAACGCTGGGGTCTGGCCTGATCCATGGACCGATGACGGAACCGTTCGCCGCGCGATATGCCAGGCTGGACGCAGCGCAGGCCACCCGCAAGATCGACCAGTGGACCGAACTTGGTCCGGCTGTCGAGGATCTGCTGGCGGCGGACCGGGTTGCGCGCCTCGTTGCGGCCGGGTGGGACGTGACGTCCCAGGGGGCCGAGGCCGCGGATCTGATCGTCAGCCTGATCCGGGACGCGGTCGATGGGATGGCCGCCTGATGCGCCCGCCCGGTTTCTGGTCGAATCCGCCGGATCATCCTGGGTGGCAGGCGCGGATGCTGGCACCCCTTGCAGGGCTCTATGCGCTGGGAACGGCGCGACGTGTCGCGCAAAGAGGCTATCGTGCGCCGGTCCCGGTGATCTGCATCGGCAACATCAATGTCGGCGGAACCGGCAAGACGCCGACGGCCATGGCGCTGGCCAGTCGCCTGCATGCGGCGGGACATGTCCCGCATATTGTGTCCCGCGGCTATGGGGGCGCGTTGGATGGCCCGGTCCAGGTCGTTGAACGCACCCATGATGCGGCGCAGGTCGGCGATGAACCGCTGCTGTTGTCTGCCTTTGCGCCCACGTGGGTTGCCAGGGACAGGGCTGCCGGGGTGCGCGCTGCCGTCGACGCGGGCGCGGACGTCATTCTACTGGATGACGGATTCCAGAACCCGGCAGTGGTCAAGGACCTGTCCATCGTCGTCGTGGATGCCGCGCGCGGATTTGGCAACGGTCGGGTGATGCCGTCAGGGCCATTGCGGGAACCGGTGGACGCAGGCCTGGCCCGTGCGGATTTGCTGCTGGCCATCGGTGATGCGGCGGCGCAATCCCGCTTTGCCGCGCAATGGCCTGTGCCGCAGTTGCGCGGCGAACTGGTGCCGCTGGTGACGGGGATGCCCTGGACCAGCCTGCGGCTGCTGGCATTTGCAGGGATCGGCCATCCCGAGAAATTCTTTGCCACGCTGCGCGCCATGGGGGCCGATGTGGTCCGTGCCGAACCGCTGGACGATCACCAGCCCCTGACCGAGGCGCTGATGACCCGTCTTGCGTCAGAGGCAAGGCTACGCACGGCGCAACTGGTGACCACCGAAAAGGACGCGGTGCGATTGCCACCCGCGTTCCGGTCCCAGGTTCTGACACTGCCGGTGCGGTTGCAGGTGGATGACTGGGGCCCGCTTGACCGGGCGTTGGCGGCGCTGGGTCTTTAGTCCAGCAGCGATTGATCCTGACCCAGTTTGGGTGACGGGCTGTCCGATACGGTCGTTGCGTCCGAAAACAGGACGGGCATGCGCACACCCGGAACGCCATCACGGTCGATCCGGAGTCCCCGCGCGATTACCTGCGGGTCCGCGAACACCTCTGCCATGTCGTTGATCGGTCCGGCAGGCACGCCGTGGGATTCGCAGCGCGCCAAAAGATCGGCCTTGGAGACCATGCGTGTGGCCGCCGTCAGCACCGCGTTCAGCGCGTCGAGATGGGCCAGACGGTCGGCATTGCTGGCAAAGCGCGGGTCCTTGGACAATGCGGGCAGGTCCAGCAGCGCGCACAGCCGTGCGAACTGGCTGTCGTTGCCGGTCGCGATGACGATATGCCCATCGGCGCAGTCGTAGACCTGATAGGGGGCAAGATTGGGGTGATGATTGCCCGTGCGTTCCGGTGGCGTGCCGGTGGTCAGGTAATTCATCGCCTGATTGGCCATGGTCGACACCGCAACGTCCAGCAGGGCCACGTCCAGATGCTGACCGCGCCCGGTGCTATGGCGCTGATGCACGGCCGCGAGGATCGCCGTGCTGGCATATATGCCGGAAAACAGGTCCATGACGGCGACACCCACACGGTTGGGCTGGCCGTCGGGTGGGCCTGTCACGCTCATCAGTCCGGACATGCCCTGAATGATGTAATCGTATCCCGCGCGGGTGGCATAGGGGCCGGTCTGTCCGAAACCCGTGATGGAACAATAGATCAGCGCGGGAAAATCATCGCGCAGGCTGGCGTAGTCCAGCCCGTATTTTGCCAGTCCGCCGACCCGGAAATTTTCGATGACGATATCCGCGTCAGCCAGCAGACGGCGCACTTGTGCCTGACCCTCCGGCGTGCGGAAGTCCACGACGACCGACGCCTTGCCGCGGTTGGTGCCGTGGAAGTAGGCAGCAGACCGGTCGCCAGCGCGATCGACAAAGGGTGGTCCCCAACGGCGCGTATCGTCGCCGTCGGGGGATTCGACCTTGATGACCGTGGCACCCAGATCGGCCAGCGTCTGGCCGCACCACGGTCCGGCGAGGATGCGGGCCAGTTCGATGACCTTCAGCCCGGCCAGGGGTTGCATCAGCCTTCCAGCTTGGCGTCGAGGATCGCCTTCATGTCGTCATAAGACATGTTGCTGTAGGCCTCGCCATCGATGATGAACGACGGTGTGGACCGGACGTTGTCGGCCGCCGCGTTCTGTTCGTACCATGCCACGAGGTTCTGCGCGTTCTCGGCGTCCTGCATGCAGGCGTCGAGCATTTCGTCGGTCAGGCCGGCGGTCTTGGCAACGGTGCGCAGATCGGCCGCGATCGTGGCGGGATCACCCGACGCGGTCCACATGCGCTGTTTGTCGTAGAATTCTGCGGTCACGCCAAAGAACCGCATTTCACCGCCGCACCGCGCCATCATGGACGCCCACAGGCCGGGACGGTCGAAATAGACCTCGCGGTAGATGAACCGCACCTTGCCGGTGTCGATGTAATCGGCCTTGAGCTGGGGCCAGACCGTCGCGTGAAAGTTTGCGCAATGCGGGCAGGTAAAGGATGCGTATTCGATCATTTCGATCGGGGCATCGGCATCGCCCATCACCATGTCCTGGATCGCGCTGGGATCGGCGTCCTGTGCGTTGGCCATGCCGACCAGAAGATTGCCGCCCTCGCCGCCAGTGGTAAATGCGATTGCGCCGATAGCGGCTAGTGAGGCCCCACCCAGAAGAAGTGTTCTACGGTTCATGTCTCGGTCCTTTGGTCAGGTTTTCTGTTTCGTCAGGAAATTCGCGGTCAATGCCTCTAGGGCTGCCCGCAGGCTGTCGTCGCCCACACCGGCCGCCGCTGCCTTGGCCTGTGCCTGCACGGCTGGGTCGGGTTCGGGGGCGACCTTGGGCGCGTGATCGAATTGCGCGCGCCCGTCTGCAAACCCCGTGGGTGCGGTCTGCGTGATGTGGATGCGGGAAATCGCGCGATAGCCGTAGCAGGCGTTTACGCGTTCCAGCAGCTGCGGTTTTTGCATTTCCAGCATCGGGGCGTTCGACCCCGTGGTCAGCACCGTCAGCGTGGCCCCCAGCGCGCCGCGTCCGTAGGATATTTTGACAGGCCGCGCGATCCCCGCGATCTGTTCGCCCACGATTTCCGCCCAATGGGTCAGCAACCGCGATTCGGCAAAGCCACGTCCTTCGGTCGCGGTGCGGATGCGTGTCTGCATCAGCGTCGCTGCGCGGGAGAAGCCGCGCGTGGTTGAATGGCGCCTGGGCTGTTTCATAGTCATGACTTAATCTAAGGGTGGTCCCGCGCCAAGTCAGTGCGCGCAGTTCCGGCAACAGGTGAAGAATGCGTGAACAAGCGTTACAGCTTTTGCAATGGTATGATCGCCATGCGCGGGCCATGCCGTGGCGTGTCCCCCCCGAGGATCGCAAAAATGGCGTGATGCCAGACCCTTATGGTGTCTGGCTGTCAGAGGTGATGTTGCAGCAGACCACCGTGGCCGCCGTGCGCGACTATTGGCGGAAATTCACCGACATCTGGCCGACGGTCGCGGATCTGGCTGCGGCCGAGGATGCCGAGGTCATGGCCGCCTGGGCGGGGCTTGGATATTATGCCCGCGCCCGCAACCTGCTGAAATGTGCGCGGGTCGTCGTGACGGATCATGGGGGGCAGTTCCCGCCCGATCATGCGACGCTACTGACGCTGCCGGGGGTCGGTCCCTATACTGCCGCCGCTGTCGCTGCGATTGCATTCGACCAGCCCGAAACGGTGCTGGACGGCAATGTGGAAAGGGTGATGTCGCGCATTCATGACGTGCATACGCCATTGCCTGCGGCCAAGCCTGAACTGATGGCACTGGCGCAGGCGCTGACTCCCGTTGAGCGGCCCGGTGATTATGCGCAGGCCGTGATGGACCTGGGGGCCACGATCTGCACACCCAAATCACCGGCCTGCGAAATTTGCCCCTGGCGTGATCCATGCCGGGCGCGGATGGCCGGCACGGCGGCAGAGCTGCCGAAAAAGACCCCGAAAAAGAAGGTTCCGACCCGCCGCGGGATTGCATATGTCACCCGACGCGCCGATGGGGCCTGGCTGCTGGAAACGCGACCCGAAAAGGGTCTGCTGGGCGGTATGCTGGGCTGGCCCGGATCCGACTGGAGCGATGCGCCGGTCGCCGATCCGCCGCTGGACGCGGACTGGTCCGAACTGGATGCCACGGCGCGTCATACCTTTACGCATTTCCATCTGGAATTGACAATCATGACGGCGCGCGTGCCGGGGGATGCCGTGGCGGACAGGGGCGACTTTATCCCGCATGGCACCTTTCGCCCGACGGCATTACCCACCGTCATGCGCAAGGTCTATGACCTTGCGTCCGGCCAATTGATTATTGACTGAAAGCCTTCATACTTTGGCCACAGGGACGAGGGATCAACCGGACCATGACCGATATTGCACAGCCTCACCGGATTGCGCGGTTCAGCGCGGCACTGCCGTTCTGGCTGTCGTTGCTGTTGATCCCGATTGCCTGGGTGTCGGCGTTCGTTGGCGGCTGGGCGGTCCTGCTGTTGCCGCTGACGACATGGTATCTGTTCAGCGTCATCGACATTTTCGCGGGCCTGAACGAGGCGAACGAGGACCCCCATACTGCTGACGATCAACTGTGGTGGTATCGTCTGATCACGATTATCTGGGCCCCGATACAGGGCGTGTCGCTGTTCGCGATGATCTATTACGTGACACGGACGGACCATCTGGGTGGGTGGGAAATGTTCGGTCTGTTCTTTGGGATGGGCGTGATCACGGGGACCATCGGGATCAACTACAGCCACGAGCTGATGCACCAAAAACCCAAGGTCGAACGCTGGATGGCCGATATCCTGTTGGCGATGGCACTGTATTCGCATTTTCGCAGCGAACATCTGTTGGTGCATCATCGTTATGTCGGCACGCCGCGCGATCCGGTCACGGCCCGCTATAACGAGGGGTTTCACCGGTTCTTTCCGCGAGTGCTGGTGGGCTGTGCCACATCGGCATTCAAGGCAGAGGCGGCGATGCTGGCCCGCAAGGGCAAGCCTGCGCGCGATTTCAGCAACCCGTTCTGGCGCTATGGCGCGCTGCAACTCGGGTTTCTGGGGATTGCGTTTGTCGTGGGTGGCTGGGTCGGTCTGGGTCTGTTCGTGCTACAGGCCTTTGTCGCGATCTGGCATCTGGAGCTGGTCAACTACATCGAGCACTACGGGCTGACGCGGGAACATCTGGGCGACGGGAAATATGAACACACCAAGCCGCGCCACAGCTGGAATGCTGCGTTCAAGGCGTCGAACTGGCTGCTGATCAACCTGCAACGTCATTCAGATCATCACTACAAACCAGACCGACGGTTCCCGCTGTTGCAGAACTATGGTCCGGACGAGGCACCACAACTGCCCTATGGCTATCCTGTGATGGGGATCGTGGCGATGACACCGCCCTTGTGGCGGCGCATGATGAACCCAAGGGTCCGGGCATGGCGCCGCCAGTATTATCCGCACATCACGGATTGGACACCGTACAAGACCGCGTCCAATCCCTGGCCGCGCTAGGCGGGGTCTGCACCGACGCGCACCAGCTGTTTGCCGAAATTGCCGCCAGACAGCATGTCGAGGAACGCCTGGGGCGCGTTTTCCAGACCCTCTGCCACGTCTTCGCGGAATTTCACTGTGCCGTCTGCGACCATCGGTGCGACCTGGCCCACGAAATCGGGAAATTTGTGGTAGTGGTCAAAGATGATGAACCCCTCGACCAGAAGACGGCGGGTCAGGATGTTACGCCACACGGCGGGCAGGGGCTGAGCCTCCGCAACACCGTTGCCGGAATACCAGGCAATCATCCCGCACAATGCGATGCGGCCATGCGTGTTCATGCGCGTCAGCACCGCCTCCAGGGTCTTGCCGCCGACGCTTTCGAAATAGACGTCGACACCATCCGGGGCCGCATCCTTGATCGCGGCTGACAGGCTCTTGGCGTCATGTGCATAGTGGTCAAGGCAGACGTCATAGCCCAGTTCCTCGACGGCAAAGGCGCATTTTTCCGGGCCACCGGCCACGCCGATGACACGCATGTTACGCGCCTTGGCCAATTGGCCAACGACGGCACCCACGGCACCTGTCGCGGCTGAAACGACGATGGTTTCACCATCCTTGGCGCGGCCGATGTCGTTCAGGCCGACCCAGGCCGTGATGCCGGGCATGCCCAGCACGCCCAGGGCGGTCGAGATCGGTGCCTGTTCTGGATCGACGACGCGCACGCCCTCGCCATTGCTGATGGCATGGCTGGTCCAGCCGAACGCACCCACAACGATCTGACCGGGTTTGAAATCGGCGTTGCGGCTTTCCATGACCTCTGCGACAGCGCCGCCTTCCATCACTTCGCCGATTTCAACGGGTTTGGCATAGGATTTGGCGTCGTCCATGCGGCCGCGCATGTAGGGATCTAGCGACAGCCAGATGACCCGAACCAGGATTTGTCCGTCCCGCACGGCGGGCAGGGTCGCCGTCTGAAGTTTGAAATTGTCCGTGCTCGGTTTGCCCTGTGGCCGACTGGCGAGGGTGATTTGTGTGGCATCTGCCATGTTTTGCTCCTTCTTTGATCGGTGACGTAGCGTGGTTGGCACAAAAAAAACCCCGACCTCGCGTGAGCGAGAGCCGGGGCAAGTTAGTGCCTGCGCGGCCGCATCATTGTGCGGCCGTCGTCGCGAGGCACCGGCGGTAACTGTGAAATCCTTAGGTGTTGGCAGCCATTTCAGCGCGGATCTGCTGGCGCAGCAGGTCGATGGGGACCTTTTTTCCGTCGCGGCGGAATTGCCAATAGGTCCAGCCGTTGCAGCTGGGTGCGCCTTCGAGATGCGCACCGACCTGATGAATAGACCCCTTGATGTCGTCCCCGATCAGGGTGCCATCGGCCCGCACGCGGGCCTTGTGACGCCCGTTCATCGACCAAAGCTCTTCGCCCGGACGCAGCATGCCGCGTTCCACCAGCACGCCAAAGGCGACGCGCGGTTCGGCCCGTTTCGATTGCGTGACCTCCAGCGCTTCGCGGTCGAATTTGCGGACCTTGGACAGGCGTTTTTCCGCAACCTTGCGATAGCTCTCTTCGCGTTCGATCCCGATGTAGTCGCGCCCCAGCATCTTGGCGACGGCACCTGTCGTCCCCGTGCCAAAGAACGGATCCAGCACGACGTCGCCGGGGTTCGTGGTGCCCAGCAAAATGCGGTGCAGCAGGCTTTCCGGTTTTTGCGTCGGATGTGCCTTGTTGCCGTCCTCATCCTTGAGACGTTCGTGCCCGGTGCAGATCGGCAGCATCCAGTCGCTGCGCATTTGTACGCCTTCGTTCAGGGCCTTCAGCGCCTCGTAGTTGAACGTGTATTTCGCGCCTTCGGATTTGGACGCCCAGATCAGTGTTTCGTGCGCGTTCGTCAGGCGTTTGCCGCGAAAATTCGGCATTGGGTTGGCCTTGCGCCAGACCACATCGTTCAGAATCCAGAACCCCTGGTTCTGCAATTCGGCCCCCATGCGGAACACGTTGTGATAGCTGCCGATGACCCAGATCGCGCCATTCGGTTTCAGCAGACGCTGCGCCGCCTTGAGCCAGTCGCGGGTGAACCGGTCGTAGCGGGCGAAACTGTCGAACTGGTCCCAGTCGTTGTCGACGGCATCGACCTTGGAATTGTCGGGCCGATGTAATTCGCCCCGCAATTGCAGATTATAGGGCGGATCAGCAAAGATCAGATCGATGCTGTTCGCCGGAAGCGCGTTCATCCGTTGGATGCAATCGCCGTCCAGAATTTGGTTAAGCGGTAGCGTTAAGGCCTTTTGGCCCTTTGTTTTTATTGTCATGCTCTGCCTCTGTCCCGGCCAGATTTTTTCCGGCTCGTGAATTGGGTACAGGATGGCCCAGCGGGCAAATCAACCGCAACGGATAAAGTTGTCCACAGCTACGGGTTTTTTTCTTGCCACAAGATGTTGCGGACAGGGGCGAAACTACGGCGATGATGTAGTGTGACACCGTTGCATTTGAGTCCCTCTTTGTGTTCGGGTGTCGGATATCCGGCGTTTCGATCCCAGCCATAGCCCGGATGCTGTTGCGCCAATCCCACCATCAATCGGTCGCGCCACACTTTCGCCATAATTGAGGCCGCAGCGATCGACAGTGACCGGCTGTCACCCTTGATGATGGTGGTGGCGGGACAGGGCATATCGCGGGGCAAAAGGTTGCCGTCGATCAAGGCAAAATCAGGCGCTTGGGGCAGGGATGCTATGGCGCGGACCATCGCGATATGGCTTGCCCGCAGAATGTTGTGCGTGTCGATTTCCGCGACGGTTGCCTCTGCAATGCCCACCTGTGCGACCCTTGGGATCAGGTCGAACAGGATCTCGCGTTTGCGCGCGGTCAGGCGTTTGCTGTCGTTCAGGCCGTCCGGAATGTTGTCCGGGTCCAGAATCACCGCCGCGGCGACCACTGGACCCGCGATCGGGCCGCGCCCGACCTCGTCGACGCCTGCGATTTGGTGAAAACCGTCGGTGCGGGCAGACAGTTCGAATGTGAAGTCAGGTGTATGTGTCATACCCCAAAATGCATGCGCGGGCCCTTGGGGTGCAAGCCCTAGCGATAGCCCGCCGCACGCAGGCACCCATCGTGATAAAGTGTCCTGACCCGATTGCCGTGCATCACCCGTTCGGCACAGATATTCGGCAAAGGCGAGGTCACCGGTAGCTGGTCGCGCAGGCAGTCACCGTCATAATGCGCATTGCCCACGCGACAGGACCGGGGCAGACGTGTGGCGGTCCAGTCGGCACCAATCCGCGCGCCTGCGGGGGCTGTCACCGGTGGCGCGATTCCATCTGTCAGCCCACCCCGGTCGCGGGTGGTCTGCGGCAGTATCGTGCCGCTGCTATCGTCCGCGTCCGATGACATCAGTTGTGCCAGGACCAGTGCGGCTGTCAGTCCCACGGCGATGCGTGCCAGCGTCGTGTCCTTGTCGGTTTCCGCCTGTGCGGCAGGCGCCGCGGCAAGGGATGTTGCCACAATCATGGCGGTCAGTGTTCTGTGCATGTCGGTGTCTCCGGCTTGGGCGGGCGTGCCCGCATTCGAGGACCAGCGTCCGCCAGGTCACCGTGTCAGGCAATAACAGGCACTGGCGGACAGGATGCTGCGCCGATAACATCGCGGGATATTGTATATCATCCAGACGAGAGGTTCAGTGCTGACATGAAACACATTCTTTCTCTGACCCTCGTTTTGATCGCCACCACGACTGCGGCGCAGGCTGCCTGCTATGCCGATTACAAGGCGAAACAGGACAACCCGCTGCGGCTGCACTACGGCGTTGCCGAAATTGACGAACCCTGCACGGTGGACTCGGCCGAGGACCAGATCGGTCCAAAGCTGCGGGCCGACGGTTGGGTTCTGTTGAACATTGTCGGCACGTTTGACGATGCGGGACTGGACAGCAGAAAGGACAGCGCAGGTGAATATTTCCTCCGCTACTGAAGGGCGCGAGATCGGCAATCGGATCGTTCTGGGCGGGATCATCGCCATCGTCGTGATCCTGGCGGCGACCGCGGTGTTGCTGTTCGTCAATCTGCCGGACGCCAACGCGTTCAATGCGCGGGTCGAACAGCTGTTCGTGGAAAACGACACGCTGACCGGCAACGCCGAAATCAAGCTGCTGGAAATCATCGCGCAATCGGGGACGGCCTTTAGTGATACGTTGTCGTCCTATCGGTTCGTCATTTTCGTGCTGCTTGTCTTTTCGACCGCACTGTTGGTCGCGGCCATCGCATTTCTTGTCATGCTGATCGGATTGACCCGCCGCATGGGCCAGATCGAGCGAAAGGGGATCGAGGTGAATTCCCTGTTGATCAGCCGCGATCAAAAGGCGGTTTACCTTAACAATTTCGAATTCAAGCTGACCGAAGCGGCGATTGAAACGCTGTCCGTGCTGGCAGAGGCGCGGATGGATGACGAGGTTCTGTCCGGTGCCGAAATCGAAGGCGTCATTTCGGGACGCGATCCATCTGACTGCGAAGAGGCAGCGGGTGCCACCCGCATCAAGCGGCTGCGCGACACGCTGGGCAACCAGATGGTAAGCGAACTCTTGGTGAAAAATATCGCCCGCAAGGGATATATGCTGGCCATCGACAAGGATGTGATCCGGATGGTCTGACCGGGGGCACCCCGCGGTAAAAGTTGCAACGATGGGTCAAACGCCGGATGCCTGCGTCAGATTCTGCCGCGGCGTGATGTCCTGAGCCAACTGTCCGGCCAGCCGCGAAATCCCGCACCTTTGTGTCTGCGCCATCCCCGACAAGCACCTGCAAAAGCGTGGTTGTCCCGACAGGCAGAGGGCGTGACTTCGTCGGATGCGCGGTCGTGCCTGTCAGGGCTGAGCGAAGCGTGTTTTCAGAAACGCGATCACCTCTGGCACCATCGGGGCAAAGAGGTCTCCTCCGTGGCTGGCACCTGCGACGCGGGTCAGGCTGACCTCGGTCTCGCGCGCCTCGAGTGTGGCCAGCAGGCGGTCACTTTGCAACGGAGAGACGACCACGTCTTGCGTGCCGTGCATCAGCAAAAAGGGCGGCAGCTGCGCATCATCCGGCATCCGAGAGATCACCCACTCCGGGCTTGCGGCATTGGCAAGGTCCGGATTGTCGGCCACCGGCGCACCGATCAGCAGATCCTCGGGGGAGGGGCCATCGCCCATGTCGCTGTCTCCGACATCATCATTGGCGCGGTCCACCGCGATCATGGACAGGTTTGACGGCGCATACCATGACACCACGCCCTTGAGGGTGATGTCATCCTGCTGCGCCGAAATGATCCCCGCCCAAAGCGCAAGATGCGCACCCGAGCTTTGTCCCCAGACGGCCAGTTGCGCTGCATCATAACCATGATCGGTCCCATGCGCTGCGAGGTAGCGTAATGCAGCGGCCACGTCGTCGCGTTGGGCGGGCCAGATCGCATCGGTCGAATAGGTGTAGTTCATCGCAGCAACCGCGATTCCCGCGTCCATCAGGGCCTCTGCACGATCCAGCCGGTTGATCTGGTCCTTGTCGTTGCGAAACCAGCGGCCACCGTGGATGAATAGCACGATGGGCGGGTTCGCGACACCCTCTGGCAAATACAAGTCCAGCTGGTTGCGCGCGCCGTCGCCGTAGGCAATGTCGTGGATGACTTCGGACTGGACCGCACTCGCCACGAGGCTTGCCACGGCAGACAGCAGGACAGCGGTCTTCATATGAGGCTCCATCACATTGGACAGGTGACCTGCACCCTTTGCAACGCAACCAACCTGCGGCTCAAATGGTTCCATCGCAAGCCGCAACCTGTGGCGCGCGTCCAGCGGCACGGTGGCAGCATCGGTGTCAGCTGTTTTTGGTGACCCCGGCAGGGTTCGAACCTGCAACCTGCCCCTTAGGAGGGGGCTGCTCTATCCAGTTGAGCCACGGGGCCTTGGGTTGTCATTGCCGCGAAAAGTAGGGTTGGTCAACGGTTGGAACGGTTCGCTTGGACAACGGTCGGGGCAGGCTGTAAATAGAACCAGTGTCTAGATCAGGATTTCGACTGTGAGCATTCCACCGCGCCGCCCGATGACCCTTCGCGATGTATCAGAGGCATCGGGGGTCAGCGAAATGACGGTCAGCCGCGTGTTGCGCAACAAGGGTGACGTCAGCGCCGCGACGCGTGCCAAGGTTCAAGAAGCGGCCAAGTTGCTGGGATACGTGCCGAACCGGATTGCCGGATCCTTGGCGTCTAGCCACGTCAATCTGGTGGCCGTGATCATCCCGTCACTCAAGAACATGGTGTTCCCCGAAGTCCTGTCGGGGATTTCGGATGAGTTGGACGAAAGTGTTCTTCAGCCGGTCGTTGGTGTCACCGGATACCGCCCTGAAAAAGAAGAGCAGGTCTTGTTCGAGATGCTGTCATGGCGGCCCGCCGGCCTGATCATTGCGGGGCTGGAGCATTCTGACGCATCGCGGGCGATGCTTGCGCAGGCAGCGATACCGGTTGTTGAAATCATGGATGTGGACGGTGCCCCCATTGATTCCTGCGTGGGAATTTCGCACCGCCGCGCAGGGCACGAAATGGCAGAAGCGATCCTGCGCGCCGGCTATCGCCGGATCGGATTTCTAGGCACGCAGATGCCCCTTGATCACCGTGCCCGGAAACGTTTCGAAGGTTTCACCCGGACACTTGCCAAGGCGGGCATCGAAATCGAGGGCCAGGAGTTCTACGCTGGCGGATCGGCGCTGGTGAAAGGGCGCGAGATGACGCAAGCGATCCTCGAACGTCATCCTGATCTGGATTTTCTGTATTATTCCAATGATATGATCGGTGCAGGCGGGTTGCTGTATCTGCTGGAAAAAGGTGTGGACGTGCCGGGTCAGATTGGTCTGGCTGGTTTCAACGGCGTCGAGCTGCTGGATGGTCTGCCGCGAAAACTGGCCACCATGGATGCCTGTCGTCGCGAAATCGGGATAGAGGCGGCCCGCATGATCAAGGCGCGGATCGCAGGGCAGGAGGAGCCGGGAAAAATCCAGACCATGACGCCCCGCCTGGAATTGGGACAGACTCTGATCCGGAGCTGATCATGGTCTGTTTGCCTCGAACCTGGCTAGAAAAGTGGAAAGTTGGTCCAGTGGCAACGCTTTTTCATAAAGCCAGCCTTGGGCGCGGGTGCACCCCATGCTGATCAGGCAATCCTGTTCAGCCGTGGTTTCGACACCCTCGGCCAGTATGCCGACACCAAGGCGGTCTGCTAGGCCGATGATCGCACCCGTCAGGGCCTGAAGTTGCAGGTCGAGGTTTAGATTCTGGACGAAACTTCGGTCGATCTTGATCTGGTTGACCTTGAATTTGCGCAAGGAGGCGATTGCGGCATGGCCCGTTCCAAAATCATCAAGCTCCATCACGAAACCGGCTTTGACCAGGTTGTCGATATTGCTGAGATAGTGTGACGTGCGTTCGTCCAGCAGCGTCGATTCAAGCAGTTCCAGCCTGATGCGATGCCGTGCAACGCCATGCCGATCGAGAACTTTGAGGATGTGAGGCAGAAGTTTTGGGTCCGCGACCTGATTTGCGGACAGGTTCACGCTGATCGTCAGGTCGCTGCGTCCGATCCGGTCAAGGTGGGTCAATGCCTTGCAGGTCTGTTCCAGGACGATGGTATCAAGCGCCTCCGTCAGTCCCGCGCGCTGTGCGATCCCTAGAAAAGCATTGGCCGCAAGGATACCTTTGCGCGGGTGTCGCCACCGCAAAAGTGCCGCGAATCCAAAACAGCGATGTGTCACGGCATCGACCTGCGGCTGAAAGAAGGCTTCGAATTCATCGCGGGCGACAGCATCCTGCAGGTCGCGTGTGAGCCCGCCATCGCTGAGCGCCTGTGCGCGCATCCGCGGACGAAAGAACGCGACAGACCTGCCATTCAGCTTGGCGTCGGTCAGCGCCATTTCTGCAGCACCGAGGATCGAGATGCTCTCGTCATGGGGTTCGCGTGGGTCCAGAATGGCGACGCCTGCGGCAACGGCACAGCCGACACGCTGGCCGTCACAGGTGACGGGATCCGACATGCCGCGGCACAATTGTTCGGCCAGCTCTTCCAGCTTGGGGTTATCGAGGGCGATCTCTTTGACAAAGAGGAATTCATTGCCGCCGATCCTGGCCGCGAGACCATGTGTCTGGGCGGCGTCTTGCAAAAACGCTGCGGCCTGTCGCAACAATCGATCGCCAGCGTCATAGCCGTAAATCGCGTTCACCTGTTTGAAACGTCTGATGTCGAGGTGGATGATGCCCAAGCCTGTTTGCAGATCAAGACGGGCAGCCCAGTCGCGGATGTCATCCAGCAGTTTGCGCCGGTTGCGCAGGCCCGTCAGTTCATCCGTCAGCATCATGCGTTCCAGCCGGGCCTGCTGGTGTTTCAGTTCCGTGATGTCGATCCGCAGACCCACACGCCCGCCGCCGGGCGTTCTGCGTTCCTGGACCCGCAGCCAGCGGCCGGAAGACAGTTGCTGTTCCACCATGCTGTTTTCCCGACTGTGCGCGCTGAGCCGTTGTTCAAGCCACTCATCCTCTTGGCCGATGGCGTCAAGGTATTCCCCGGCATCCAGTCCGGCCTGCAGGATTTCGCGAAACGTCGTGCCTTCGGTCATGCGATGCGCGCTTTGGGGGTAGAGGGCGCGATAATTGTCGTTGCAGATGACCAGCCTGTCTTCGTTGTCATAATAGACAAAACCGTCGGCCAGGGCATTGATGGTCGTCGTCAGTTGCGATTCGGCCTGTTGCACGCGGTCACGGTAATGCGCCTGCGCCGTTTCATCGGTGATGATCGCGATCAGTGTCGGTTTGCCTGCGTTGATGCACACAACCCGGACAAGGTATTCCCGTTGTTCATCTGTTTTCAGGCGAACCTGCCGGGGGCGTCCGGGACAGGTTCGCAGCCGGTTCAACAGTGCAACGGTCCGGTGCGATCTGATCGCGGGGACCAGGTCGGCCATGCGCCGTTTACGCAACTGACGTAGGTCGCACCCGAACAACGCAAGTGCCTGTGAATTACCGGCAATCACCTGCTGCGTTTTGCCATCTGCCACGATGATCGCGGCAGGTCCCATGTCGAACAAGGCGTCCAGAACGCCACGGCGTTCAAGCTCTTGCCGCGCGGCAAAAGCCGCATTCTGATCCGGATCAAGTTTCATGACGTTCCCGCGTTGGCTGTTGCGGTTCTAGTGTCCGATGGTGAAGCAAAGGTTTAAGACTCTGTCCTTCAGCCATTTTTATCATTTCGGCGGGCCGTCTATTCGTTCAGATGATTGGACACGCCTGTTGTGGGCACCACCTTGTCCGCAGCAGACGGCCTCTGCGCCGCAACCCTGACAGGAGACCCCTTATGACCTACTTGCCCGCCTCGGACCGCTATGACCGCATGCCTTACCGCCGCTGCGGTCGGTCGGGCCTCAAGCTTCCGGCGATCAGCCTGGGGCTTTGGCACAACTTCGGCGGGGACACTCCGCACGAAGTCAAACGCGACATGTGTCGCACGGCGTTCGACCATGGCATCACCCATTTCGACTTGGCCAACAACTATGGCCCGCCACCGGGCAGCGCCGAAGAAGCGTTCGGTGAAATCCTCGCGACCGATTTCGCAGGCCTGCGGGACGAGCTGATCATCAGTTCCAAGGCGGGCTATGACATGTGGCCCGGTCCCTATGGAAATTGGGGCAGCCGCAAATACCTGATGGCGTCCTGTGACCAGTCGCTGGACCGGATGAGGCTGGATTACGTCGACATTTTCTATTCGCACCGGTTTGACCCGGAAACCCCGCTAGAGGAAACGATGGGCGCATTGGCCGATATCGTGAAATCGGGTCGCGCGCTGTATGCCGGAATCAGCAGTTACAACACTGAAAAGACGCGTGAAGCTGCTGCATTGCTTGCCGACGAGGGTGTGCCGTTGCTGATCCATCAGCCCAGCTACAATATCTTTAACCGTTGGGTGGAAACCGATGGATTGAAAGAGACGCTGGCCGATCTGGGTGTGGGATCGATTGCGTTTACCCCGCTGGCACAAGGTATGTTGACCAAGAAGTATCTGGGCGGAATCCCCGATGACAGCCGTGCAGCGCAGGACAAATCGCTGTCGCCCGATCTGATCACCGAAGACGCGCTGGACAGCGTGCGGGCATTGAACGAACTGGCAGAGGCCCGGGGTCAGACGCTCGCGCAGATGGCGATTGCATGGGTATTGCGCAACGAAGGCATCACGACAGCCTTGATCGGTGCCAGCAAGTCCAGCCAGATCGTCGACTGCGCGGGGGCGGCGGCAAATCTGACCTTTACCGATGACGAGCTGGCCGAGATCGACGCACGCGCAGGCGACAAGGCGATCAACCTCTGGGCGGAAAGCTCTTTGTCGGAAAATGCTCCTGCATAAAAAATGATTGGCGTTCCTCATTTTTCGGATTAAGGTCTGAAAGGGGGGACGCCAATGGCCAGAGCAACGATTCATGATGTCGCAAGAACGGCGCAGGTCAGCCTTGCGACTGTTGACCGCGTGCTGAACAATCGCGGCAGCGTTGCGGCGAAGTCCGTTAAAAAGGTGCAGGATGCCGTCGCACGGACGGGTTATGTCCGTGATCAGTTTGCTGCCAACCTGTCCCGTGGAAATGGCTATCGGTTCGTTTTTCTGCTGCCGGCCGGGCAATCGGCATTCGTGCGCAAGCTGATCGCAGAAATTGCGCGGGAATCTGATCTGAACCGCAAGGATCGGGTTCATATTGACATACGATCATCAAAAACATTCGATCCGGTCTCTCAGGTTGCGTCCCTGCGGCAGATCGACCCCGAAACGACTGATTGTGCCGCCGTCATCGTCAGCGACGTGCCGCAGGTCCGGGCAGAGCTGACGCGGCTGCGCGCGGCAGGGGTTCGCATCGTGTCTCTTGTCGCGGATGTGCAGGCCGAGGCACGCGATATCTATGTCGGGCCGAACAATGAGGTGGCGGGCCGGATGGCCGGGCAGTTCATGGGACGGCTCATCCGGGAACCTGTGGGTCCCGTGCTTGTGATCGCAGGGTCGCTTGCTGCGCGCGACCATGCGCAGCGCTTGTTGGGATTCCGGCAGGTTCTGCAAAATGATTTTTCCGGATTGACGCTGCTGCCCGTCGTCGAGGGTTTCGATGACGCAGCGCGCATCGCTGATCTTGTGGCGCGCACGTTGGATGCAATGTCACCCGTCGGCATATACGCGATCGGTGCCGGGAACGCGGGCCTGGTCGCCGCGCTGCGCCGTGCCAATTCGGCGTTTCGGCCCGTCACCATTGCACATGAATCGACCGACGCCACCCGCGAGGGTCTGCGCGATGGCCTGATTGACCTGGTGATCGACCAGGATCCGGGCCGCGCCGTGACCCGCGCCGTGCGCCTGATGCGCGACATGGCAGACAAACAGGCCGTGCCATCCGCGCGCGGCGAAATCCCCCTAAGTGTTATCATCAAGGAAAGCCTCTCATGACCGACTATTTCAAAGGAATTGCCCCCGTCACCTATGAGGGGCCTGACAGCACCAATCCGCTGGCGTTCAGGCATTACAACCCGGACGAGGTCATTCTGGGCAAAACCATGCGCGACCACCTGCGGTTTGCGGTTGCCTATTGGCACAATTTTGTCTGGGAAGGCGGCGACCCGTTTGGTGGCCGGACGTTCGACAGACCGTGGTTCCCTGCCGACAGCATGGAACTGGCCAAGCTGAAGGCCGATGCCGCATTCGAGATGTTCGAGATCCTCGGCGTGCCGTATTATTGCTTTCACGACCACGACATTCGGCCAGAGGGTGCATCGCTGCAAGAAAGTGCGGATCGTCTGCATGAAATGGCGGATTACGTCGCCCCCAAGATGGAAGGCGGCACCCAGCTGCTTTGGGGGACGGCCAATATGTTCAGCCACCGCCGCTACATGAGCGGAGCCAGCACGAACCCCGATCCCGACGTCTTTGCCTATTGCGCCAGCACGGTCAAAACCTGCATGGACGTAACCCATCGTCTGGGTGGTCAGAACTATGTCCTGTGGGGCGGGCGCGAAGGCTATGAGACCTTGCTGAACACCGATCTGGACCGAGAACTGGCGCAGATGGGGCGGTTTTTGCAGATGGTCGTCGAATACAAGCACAAGATCGGATTCAAGGGCGCGATCCTGATCGAGCCAAAGCCGCAAGAACCGACAAAGCATCAATACGACTACGACGTCGCCACGGTTTACGGATTTCTCCAGCGGTTCGGTCTGGAAAACGAGGTCAAGGTGAACGTCGAACAGGGACATGCGATCCTTGCCGGCCATTCGTTCGAGCATGAATTGGCGATGGCGCGGGCGCTGGGCCTGTTCGGGTCGATCGACATGAACCGCAACGACTATCAGTCCGGCTGGGATACCGACCAGTTCCCCAACAATACGCCGGAGGCCGCGCTGGCCTACTACGAGGTGTTGCGTGCAGGCGGATTCACCACGGGTGGCACGAATTTCGACGCCAAGCTGCGCCGCCAGTCCATCGACGCAGAAGACCTGATTGCAGCGCATGTAGGCGGGATGGACATCTGCGCCCGGGGGCTGAAGGCTGCGGCCGCCATGATTGCCGATGATGCACTTGAGGCACCACGCCGCGCCCGCTACGCTGGGTGGGACAGTGCGGACCACCTGTCTGAAACCGCAACGCTGGAAAGCGTCGCTGCCTATGCCGAGGCAGGTCAGATTGACCCCCAGCCGGTATCAGGTGGGCAGGAACGGTTGGAAAACATCGTAAACCGCTACGTTTAGTGGTGGATGCCGGACCGGGGCGCTGCCCCGGACCCCGGAGTATTTTTGGCAAGATGATGGAGATGGCGCCATGACACGGATCAAGCTTGGCATGGTGGGTGGTGGCAAGGATGCCTTTATCGGGGCGGTTCACAGGATTGCGGCACGCCTGGACAACCGGTTCGAACTTGTGGCCGGCGCGCTGTCCTCTACGCCTGAAAAAGCGCAGGACTCCGGGCGTGCGCTTGGGCTGGCACCGGACCGGACCTATGACGACTATGTTGCCATGGCCAAGCGCGAGGCACGGCTGAAGGACGGAATAGCAGCCGTTGCAATCGTGACCCCCAACCACATGCACGCGCCGGTCGCGCGTGAATTTCTGAAGCGCGGCATTCACGTGATCTGTGACAAGCCGCTGACGGCAACCCTGCCGGAAGCACGCAAACTGGTGGCCGTGGCGGAAAAGTCCGACGCCTTGTTCATCCTGACGCATAACTACACGGGTTATCCGCTGATGCGGCATGCGCGTCAGATGATCGCTGAAGGCGCGCTGGGCCGGATCCGGGTCGTGCAGGTGGAATATGCACAGGACTGGCTGGCCGAGGCACCGGAACCGGACAACAAGCAGGCGGCGTGGCGCACCGATCCGGCCAAGTCAGGGGTCGGCGGGTCCACCGGCGACATCGGCACCCATGCCTATAATCTGGCCTGTTTCGTGACGGGGCTGAAGCTGGACAGCCTTGCTGCGGATCTGGATGCCTTTGTGCCGGGGCGGCAGGTGGACGACAACGGACACGTGATGTTGCGGTTTCACGGTGGGGCCAAGGGCATGCTGTGGTGTTCGCAGGTTGCCACGGGAGCGGAAAACCGTCTGACCCTTCGGGTTTACGGCGACAAAGGCGGGATCGAGTGGGGGCAGGAAAACCCCAACGTCATGCGCTACACGCCACTAGGCGGTGTCACGCAACTGCTGACCCGCAATGGTGCGTCGGGTGCGACGGCAGGCACGCGGGTGCCTGGTGGTCATCCGGAAGGATACCTGGAGGCATTTGCCAATATCTACGCGGCAGCTGCCGATGCAATCGAGGCTGCGCGCGCCGGCGAGAAATCGTCTGCGCTTTATCCCACGATCCAGGACGGTCTGGATGGCGTTGCATTTGTCGATGCCTGCGCGCGGTCGTCACGCCGCAACGCGGCGTGGATCACGCTTTAGGCGATGCGGGCGGGTGCGATCTGCACCCCGAAGGCCGCAGCAATATCCCCGATCTGGAACGGCTTTTCGACAAGTGTAAAATCGCATATTTCGCCGATTTCGTCGCGGTTGTAACCCGATGCGAACACGACCTTGACGCCCTTGCGGGACAGGTCGAGGCCCAGTTCGATGCTCCGCTCGCCGTTGCCGAGGTTCATGTCCAGCAGGGCAAAGTCGAAGGTGTGGGACCCACATTTCGCGTGGGCCGATGCAAGGTTGTGTGCGATCTGCACATCGAAGCCGAGCTGGTTTTCCAGTCCATCTGAGACATCGAGGGCCACGATGACCTCGTCTTCGACATATAGGATTTTAGGACGTGTAGGTGTCGAAGACGCTGTCATTCGGAATCTCGATAAGTGAATCTTTCGGAATGGTAAAAACGCACCGCAGCCCCGATTGTTCCCAAAAAAATTCAACTTTCCCATCAAGACTGCCCTCGATCGTTGATCGGATCAATTGGCTGCCGAAACCGGAAACCTCGCTCTGGTCTGCAGGCGGGCCGCCTTTTTCCTGCCAGCTGAAGATAAAGTCATCCGATTCACCATCATCCTGCCGCACCCATGACAATGAGACCTGACCGTCCTCTTTTGAAAAACTGCCGTATTTCGCGGCGTTTGTCGCAAGTTCGTGGATCGCCATGCCAAGTGACAGCGCGGCGCGGGCGTTGACCACGATATCGGGGCCTTTCAGTTGGACGCGTTCGGCACCGTAGACATCCACCAGTTCAGGGCGCAGGACATCCTGCAATTTCGCCGATGACCAGTTCGATTGGGTCAGCAGTTTGTGGGTCTGGGCAAGGGCCTGAATTCGCTGCGACAGCGCCTCAAAGATCGCCTTGTCAGCGGTTGCGTCACGTTTGGCGCGTGACACCAGCGCCAGAACGTTGGCCAGCATGTTTTTGACGCGATGCTGCAATTCCTGCATCACGCGGCGCAGCTCGAACTGGATCTGAACCAATTCGGTGCTATCACGGACATTGATGCCGATGCCGATCAGCTTGTCGCCCTGACGCACGGGATACCAATCAGTTTCAAACACCCGGTTGTCATCCGGCCGCGTCGGCACGGCCCCTCTGATCTGGTAGTTTTCGACTTTTTTGCCGGTTTCGGCCACCTGCTTCGCCAGACGACGTGCGATGTCAGCCATGCCGCCCGACATTTCACCCAGCGATCTGCCGATCATGTCTTCGACCGAAACCCCGAGGATTTCGGACAGTCGCGTATTGGCCCGGATGTAATTGAGATCGGTGTCCAGCAGGGCCATCGCAATCGGGCTTGCGGTGTACAGGCCCTCGATTTCCTCTAGCCGGTCGGCCGCGATCAGGCGCGCCTCTTCGGCGTCCTGGGCCAGCCTGCGCAGTTCGGTGACGTCGAACAGGGACACAACGACCCCGCCCTTTGAATGGCCGCTCTGGGCATAGGGGACAAAGCGCGCCCGGAAGGATTTACCGCGACGGGTTTCATATTCCTTTTCCAGCAGCTCCTGGCTGTCCATCACCCTTTTGCAGTCAGTGACGATCTGATCCATGTCCACCTCGGACGCGATATCGTCGATGCGGCGACCGATATCGGTTTTCTGGAATCGGAACACCTCGCAGGCTTCGGGGGTAAAGCTGCGCAGCTTGAGGTCGGCGTCCAGAAAAATGGTGCCGATCTTGGTGCTGCGGATGAAATTCGCGAGGTCCGTGTTGGCGTCGCGCACTTCGGTAATCTTGTTGTTCAATTCGTCGTTGGTGGTTGTCAGTTCCTCGTTCGCGGACTGCAACTCTTCGTTCATGGACATCATCTCTTCGTTCGAGCTTTTCAGCTCTTCGTTCGATGTCTCCAGCTCTTCGACGGTGGACCTGATCTGAAGCCTTGCCTCGTCCAGCTCGCTTTCGAGGTCCTGCACATATTTGGCTGTCGCTTCTGACAGGTTTTCGGGACTGGGAAGCTTGGTGCCCTCGGGCAGGGTCTGGTCCTGGAACAGGATCAGGTCCTGACCGCCTGTCATGCGCTGCCTGGTGATACGGATCAGTCGCGGCGTGCCATCCAGAACGCCCGTGAAATCCCAATCGGCGGTTTCGCCGCTTCCAAGCTGGCGGTTCAGCAGCCGACGCAGGTTGTTTTCCAGTTCCGGTCGGATCAGCTTCATCAGGTCCAGCTGCGGCCGGCCTGCCTTCATTTTCAGATAGGCCGTCGCCGGATCAGATGCGTATTGCAGGTCGCGGGCGTTGCTGACGACGATATACGCAGGCGACATCAGGTCGATCACCTTGTCCGCATAAGCCATGGCGGGCGCTGTTTGTCTGTTTGCGGCGTCGGGCATCGCGATCTGCGGTTCGTTTTCGGGATCGGGGGCGGGTGTCTGGCTCAGGTCCAGGCGTGCCGCCGGGCCGGGCTGCCGCCGATAGATACGGTTTTGTCGGGACAGATCGGCAAAGGCCTCTGGACCGTTGATCGGCGACTCGGATGTGCCCAGCACGAGGATACCGCCTTCGCGCAGGGCATAGTGAAACACCCGGATCGCTTTTTCCTGCAGGGATTTGTCGAAATAGATCAGGACATTCCGGCAGGTGACCATGTCAATCTGACTGAACGGCGGGTCCTTGATGATGCTTTGGTTCGAAAACCGCACCATGGAACGCAGCCTGTCGTTCACGGTGTACCCGTCGCTGCGCCATTTGAAATATTTGTGCAGGTATTCTGCCGGGACTTCGTCGGCGATGGTGTTCAGGTATTGACCACGCCGGGCCGTTTCCAGCGCGTCTTCGTCAATATCGGTGCCAAAGATCATGACGCGCGGCCACACATCAAGGCGTTCCATCGCTTCTGACAGCAGCATCGCGATACTGTAGGCCTCTTGTCCGGTCGAACAGCCCGGCACCCAGATCCGCAGCTCATCGGTGTTGCCGCGGCCTTCCATCAGCTCGGGAATGACCTTGTTGCGCAGGTCGTCGAACACGGAATCGTCGCGGAAAAAGCTGGTGACGTTGATCAGAACATCCTTGAACAGGCGACTGACCTCTTCTGGATCATTGATCAGAACCTTGAGGTATTCGTTCGGATGGCTCAGGCCCAGCACCGACATGCGCACCGCGATCCGCCGCAGCAAGGTGCCGGGTTTATAGCCGGAAAAGTCGTGGCCCGTGCGGTAGCGGACATGCCGCATGGCGCGGCTGATGAATTCGCGGTCGGTCAGGGCGTCCTCCGGGATGCCGCCGCGACAGTCAAAGTAGTCGTTCAGGACCGCAAACATTTCCGCGACTGGCAGGACGATATCGGCGACCCCGGTTTCGATCGCGCTGCGCGGCATGCCGTCGTATTTCGCCTCGGACAGGGCCTGCACGAACACCAGACCACCTGCCTCCTTGATCGCGCGGGCACCCAGGCTGCCGTCGCTGCCTGTGCCGGACAGGATGATGCCGACGGCGCGTTCACCCGAGTTCTGCGCCAGTGACACGAGAAATGCGTCGATCGGGCGCCTGCGGCCACGCGGTAGATCGTAATTTTCCGTCCGAAGTTTTCCGTCGATGATCGTCAGGGATTGGCCTGGCGTGATCAGGTATATGTTCCCCGCCTCTACGGCCATTCCGTTCGCGGCTTCCTTGACCGGGGTTTTGGTCCGTTTGGTCAGCAATTCACCCAAGAGACTGTCATGATCCGGGTCGAGGTGCTGGACGATGACGATCGCCAGGCTGTGGCTGGGAGGCAGGTTGTCCAAAAATCCCTGAAGCGCCTCAAGCCCACCCGCAGAGGCCCCGATTCCGACGACCACAGGCCCCTCGGGGGGCGTGATAGGCAAAGAAAACGTGTCGATCATCAGGTCATCCGGTTCATGTTGTCATCGTCTCATGTCATGAGTAACGATCAAGTCAAATCTGTCGGGGGGGTCCACATGCCGTATCTCAATCTTGAAGAGGTCGCAAAACGTTTCGACCCCCTCTCTGTTGCTTTGACAATAGCCGACCCCGGTCAAACAGACTTGCCTTTGATCTATGCGAACCCTGCATTTAGTGCGCTGACCGGATATGCCCAGCACGAGGTTTTGAACAGGAATTGCAGGTTCTTGCAGGGCGATCTGGACAACACATCGGCGCGCCGCACGGTCCGCGACGCATTGGCGGCCGCCAAGCCTGCGCAGGCAACGTTCGACAACCTGCGCAAGAACGGGTCGTCGCTGACAACGCTGTTGTATCTCGAGCCTCTGCATGATCGTGCCGGTAATCTGATCTATGTGGTCGGGTCACAGTTCGAGCTGCACCCCAAGGTCAGCGCCGCCGAGGTGGACCGGCATTCCAACCAGTTCGTCGATGGGATCGGTGACCTGCTGGCATTGAACGAAAACCTGCGCGCCGTGACGCAACGGTCGTTGGCGCGGTCGGCCTTGGCGACGGTCAGGCTATGGCTCGAGACCTAGAGCGTGTAGTCCGGCAGTGACGAAAACGCCTCTTTGAGGGCCAGCGACCAACCGTCGGAAATGCGATGATACAGCTCATCGTCAGTTTCCACACGTTTGCGATGGGTCGGTTTGAAATCACCGGTTCCGTAGCAGAGAATGTCGAACGGCAAGCCGACCGACAGGTTCGATTTCACCGTTGAATCGAAACTGACCATCAGCAGCTTGACCGCATCCGCAAATGACATTTCCGGATCAAACCCGCGCACAAGGATGGGTTTGCCGTATTTCGTTTCGCCAATCTGGAAAAACGGGGTTTCTTGGGTGACTTCGACGAAATTGCCCTCGGGGTAGACCATGAACAATGTCGGTTCACCGCCCTTGATCTGGCCACCGACAATGACGGTGGCGCGGAACTTTTCCTCGCCCCCGACGGAGTTGGAATAGGAAATGACCTCTTTCAGCGTTGCCCCGACCAGTCGGGCGACCTGGAACATCGTGGGTTCGCGCAGGATCGACGGGTCGCGGTCGGCGGCTGTCTTGGACCGTTCGTCCAGCAGCGAAATCAGCGATTGCGTCGTGGCCAGATTGCCGGCTGTCATGAGCGTGATCAGGCGCTCGCCCTCGACCTCCCAGGTGAACAGTTTGCGGGTCGATGAAAAATTGTCGACGCCGGCATTGGTGCGGGTGTCTGACATGAAGACAAGGCCTTGGTTCAGTCGCAGGCCGACGCAGTAGGTCATTTGATCAGGTCCAGATTGGGTCTGGCTGCGCTTTTACTGCTGCACTTGCAAAGTCACAATCAGCGATTCGACACCTGCACCGCGGCGCAGGCCCCTGACCGGGGCCGCGTCGCGTGCGTCCCGGCCGACTGCCAGCCGCGCATAGCGGTCATCCGGGCTGATCCGGTTGCTGACGTCGAAACCGACCCAACCCAGATCGGGCAGGTACACCTCGGCCCAGGCGTGGCTGGCGGTCTGGTCATCGGTCTGGTTCAGCTTGAGATAGCCGGACACATAGCGTGCCGGCAGGTCTGCCGCGCGGGCGACGGCAATCAGGATATGGGCATGGTCCTGGCACACGCCGCAGCCACCCGCGAGCGCCTGGGTCGCTGTCGTATCCGCATAGGTCTGCCCGGTTTCATAAGGCACGGCGTCCAATATGTCAGCGCAGATGGCATGCAGTGCGGGGATTGAATTGTCCGACGCCAGTCTGGCGGCCAACCCGCGGATCGCCTCATCGGCCTCGGTCGCGGGCGTGGCCGTTTTGAAATGCCACAGCGGGGCAGTGCTGTTCACGTGGCCCAACACGCCGGCCGTATCGCGGGTTTCGATCACGCCGCGCGCTGTCACGGCCAGTTCGGTCGCGCCGCGTGTCACATTCACCAGGTCCGTGTGGTTACCGTAGTGATCGTCGTAGGTCAGCTCGATCTGGCCGCCCTCGACGATGATGTCCCAGGATTGCACGCGCTGCATCGGGTTGTCCTGCGGACGCAGGTGCAGGCGTTGCAGCGCATATGACACCGGATGATCATAGGTGTAGCGGGTCGTATGTGTGATGTGCAGGTCCAAGGGGCGATCCTATCCGTAGAACTTGTAGTCCTGCTCGATCATCTGACCCAACGCGTTGTTGTCCCGGATGAATCCGGTGATGAATTCGTGCAGACCTTCTTCGAAGATGGACGCGATATCACGGTTCTTCAGTCCCTGCACCATCTGACTGGCGTGGTCCTGGCAGCTGTGTCGTTCGCCGTATTCCGCGCAGAGGTGTTCGAGGTTTGCGCAGGTCTGTTCCAGGCTGAAGATCAGGCTGCGCGGCAACCGCCGGTCCAGGATCAGGAAACGCGCCACCGATGTCGCCGTCATGTCGTCCTCGTCCAGCCAGCGAAAGGCACGATGTGCGCTGACGGACCGCAGGATCGTTTCCCACTGCACGTTGTCCAGCGACGACCCTACGAAACTGGTGCTGGGCAGCAGGGTGTAATATTTGACGTCGATGATGCGGGCCGTGTTGTCGGCGCGTTCGATGAACGTGCCCAGCCGGGCAAAATCGTAGATGTCGTTGCGCAGCATGGTCCCATGCAGCGCGCCGCGAACCAGTGCCGATTGCTGACGGATGATATCCAGAACCTTTGGCAGTTCGGTTTCCACGACCGGTTCGGCCAGCAGGTCTTTCATCGTCATCCAGTTGTCGTTCACCGCGGACCATACTTCGGTGGTGAGTGCGGTGCGCACGAGCCTGGCGTTGTCCCGCGCGGATTTCACGACAGATAAGACCGATGATGCGTTGTCCGGGTCGCGCAGCAGATAGTTGATGACGTCCGCGCTCTCGAATCCTTGGTATTTCTGGGAAAATGACCCGGCAGCGCCAGCCGTCGTCGCCACCGATTTCCACCCTGTTGCCTGATCCTGGCTGCGGGTCAGCGCAATGCGAAACCCTGCCTCGATCAGGCGGGCGGTATTTTCTGCGCGTTCAAGGTTGCGGAACATCCAGTAAAGGCCGCCTGCGGTCTTGCCCAGCATATCAGTCCTCCAGAACCCAGGTGTCTTTGGTCCCGCCACCCTGCGAGGAATTGACGACCAGCGACCCTTCCTTGAGGGCGACACGGGTCAGGCCGCCGGGGGTGATGTCGATCCCCTTGGGGCTGACCAGCGCAAAGGGGCGCAGATCGACATGACGCGGTGCCAACCCCTGATCGACAAAGATCGGCACCGTGGACAGCGACAGCGTCGGCTGTGCGATGTAGTTGCCGGGGCGTGCGCGCAGCTTGGCCGCAAAGTCCTCCAGCTCTTGTTTGCTGGCGGCGGGGCCGACCAGCATCCCGTAGCCGCCAGAACCGTGCACTTCCTTGACGACAAGGTCTGCAAGGTTGTCCAGCACATAGGCCAGACTGTCGGGTTCCGAACAGCGCCATGTATCGACGTTTTTCAAGATCGCCTTTTCGCCGGTATAGAATTCAACCAGTTCGGGCATGTAGCTGTAGATCGCCTTGTCGTCGGCAACACCGGTGCCGGGTGCATTGGCAATCGTAATGTTGCCCGCGCGGTAGACATCCATGATGCCCGGCACACCCAGCATCGAATCAGGATTAAAGCTGAGAGGATCAAGGTATTCGTCATCAACCCGGCGGTACAACACGTCGATCCGTTCATAGCCGCGCGTCGTCCGCATTTTCAGGAAACCGTCAACCACGCGCAGGTCGTGTCCTTCGACCAGTTGCGCCCCCATCTGGTCTGCGAGAAAGCTGTGTTCGAAATACGCGGAATTGTAGATCCCCGGGGTCAGGACCGCGACACGCGGCTTGCCCACGCAAGACGGAGGTGCGCAAGCGGCAAGCGACCGGCGCAGGTTCTTGGGGTAGTCGCTGACAGGCTGGACCTTGATCTTGGCAAACAGCTCTGGGAACATTTGCAGCATCGTTTCGCGGTTTTCCAGCATGTAGCTGACACCGGAGGGCGTGCGGGCGTTATCCTCGAGCACAAAGAAATCGTCTTCTCCGGTGCGGACAATGTCCGTGCCGACGATATGCGTATAGACGTTTCCGGGGGGCGACATGCCGATCATCTGGGGCAGAAACGCCTCGTTGTTGGCGATCAGTTCGCGCGGCATGCGGCCAGAGCGCAGGATTTCCTGCCGGTGATAGATGTCATGCAGGAACGCGTTGATCGCGGTGACGCGCTGCTCGATCCCGCGGGACAGTTTTTTCCATTCACGGCCGGAAATGATGCGCGGCACCAGATCGAACGGAATCAGCCGTTCCTGGGCTGCGTCCTCGCCATAAACATTGAACGTGATGCCGGTGCGCCGAAAAAACGCCTCTGCTTCTTCGTGTTTCGCCCGCAGACGTTCGGCGTCTTGTCGGTCGAACCAGTTGCGGTAGCTGGCATAGGGCGCGCGCACGGTGTCGGCTGCGTCGCGCATTTCATCAAAGTGGTGGTGTTCTTGTTCCATGTACTGACGGTAGCGCAATGTCGGGCAGCCGCAATGGCTTGCGACGCGGTTCAGACTTCTGACACCACAACTGCCTGATGATTAAGCGATACAGTCCCGAAACTTGTCAGAAAGGACACATCGGCTGCATCGCGGCCCACGCCCGTCACAACCATCCGGTCAGCAGTCGTCATCCCGCTGGGATCAACCAGGTGCCACGCGCCGTCCAGAAATACCTCAGCGACGGCGTGAAAATCAGGGGGCGTCACATCGGGGCTGTAAACGCTGGCGATCCGCGCGGGAATCGCGCTGCAGCGGCACAGGGCGATCAGCAGATGGGCATGGTCGCGACAGACCCCGCGCCGATCATCAAAGGTATCCTGCGCGGTCGTCTGGGCGGTGCTTGCGGAATTATCGTAGGCAATGTTGGCACGGATCCAGTCCGCCATCGCGACCACGCGGGCCCCGCCGGTCAAGTGACCAAAGCTGTCCAGCAGATCCTCAAAGCCAGAGGCGGCGCAGTAGCGCGATGCCATCAGGTATTTGATATCCGGCGCGTTCAGCTGGAACAGCGGTGTGGCGGGCAGGATGGCCAGATCGACCACCGGACGCGATACCGTGACACTGGCCGCATAGTGCAGCACCAGCCGGTCGCCAATGTTCATCCAGACGCGGTTCCCGATACCTTCTTCGCCGGGCGTGTCGCGCCAGTTGCAATGGTCGGGAACCGAAAAATCCTCGGATGTTACGATCTGACAGGGGTCTGTCATGGCGCGCAGCTGCAACAGAAGTGTCATCTGTTCCGGCACGGCATAGTCGAGGGTTACGCGAATGTCGCAGTTCAAGATCGCACCTGATGCCGAAGGGGAAGGTAACAACTACCTACCCCGTTCGCGGCGATCAGCAAGGTTCAGATATACAGAACGTCGCGGAAAACGTGCTGCACGATGCCGTCACGCTTGATTCCAAGTGCGGCGAGTTCATCATCTGTCATCGCATCAAGCGCGTTCACCTGCGCCATCCGGCTGTTGCGTTCGGCATAGACCACCATGTGGTCAAGGATGGATGCAAAGATGGCTTTGACGCGGTCACCGATGGCGTGGGCGGCACCGAATGTCAGGTTTGTTGCGGTCATGGTATGTCCTTTCGGGGGTTGCGACCACGGCTGGCCGCGCAATGTCCTCCCTAAAGGTCAAATAGGCTGACCCACTTGGCCGGGCAACGTATAGTGCTGCAACCCTGCTACCCGCATGACGAATAGCGGGTCAGCCCGATTTCGGGCCACGCTTTGCCAGCCGTTTTGCGTTTGCGCGGGTCTTGTTGCGCAGCGGTTGAATGGCGGCCCTCATGATCTCGTGCGGTTGCTGGCCGGTCATCATCGCGGTGCCTGCACGGGTCATGGACTGGAACGCGGCCTCGGTTTTTTCGGTCATCATCCGGTCGTTTTCACGGTCGGTGACCGACCAGAAACCACCCCAACCCATCACGCGCATGGCCATCACGGCCTGCGATTCCGCCAGCATCATGCCAACCTCGGCGTTCAGCTGCATCAGGTCGAACAACGTGGTGTGACGTTTCATGGTGCTCTCCGGTGGCGGTTGCCACCTCACAGCTTATGCTGCAACGCAGCGTAATACGAGGGCGAACTTGGGGACACCCGATCTGCGCGGCGCCGGCAGTGCGGTTGCAGGGACAGGTGCCATGTGAAACAGGTCTGGGCTGAAATCAGCCGGTTGCGGCAGTTTGCCTCTTTTGCGGCGATGCAGTGCTGTTTATCTGCGCGTCGTGCGGGGCCGACAGGTCGCGCAGAATACAGGAGTTCTACGACATGACACCACTGACCCGTCTGACGTTCGGCATGACCCTGGCGCTGTTGCCGGGTTTTGCATTCGGGCACGACTACCGCGTGGGCGATCTGCTGATCGAACATCCCTTTGCGCGCAGTGCACCTGCGACGGCAATGGCCAGTGCAGGCTATATGACCATTCTGAACACCGGCGCGGAAAGCGATACGCTGATCGCCGTCGAGGGGCCGTTCCCGCGTGTCGAAATCCATAACGTCGTGACGGGCGATGATGGGGTCGCGCGGATGCAAGAGCAGGCGGCGGGGATCGAGATCGCCCCCGGCGATACGCTTGCGTTGGCCCCCGGTGGCTATCACGTCATGTTCATGGGCCTGCAAGGCGACGCGCTGGACGTCGGCGAAGAGGTCCCGGCAACCCTCGTGTTCGAGCGCGCGGGCCGAGTCGATGTGGTCTTCAACGTCGAGGATGTCGATGCCATGTCCGGCATGGACCATGGCAACATGGATCACGGGTCAATGGACCACGGGACGATGGACCACGGGACGATGGGCGACAATTGATCCTGTCTGCGGATCAGTCGCTGCTTTGTGCAATCAGGCCGAATTTGCGAAGCTTGACGTAGAGTGACTGCCGCGACAGGCCCAGCATTTCTGCTGCGGCCACGCGGTTGTTGCCAGTCAGCTCAATCGCCGTTTCGATGCACATCTTTTCCACGACATTCGTGGTTTCGGCCACGATGTCGCGCAAGGTCGAGCTGCCGACCAGTTCGACCACGGAACTAAGCCCGCTGTCGTCGTCGGACCGGTGCGATCCATCTGCCTGCGGGGTTTCCCGGACGACGAAAGCAAAGACCGTCGCATCTGCGGCCCTGAGGGTCGTCACGCTCATCTCGACATCGCGGGGGCTGCCATAGTCGCTGGCAATCCGCGTCGCATAGGATCGCAGAGTGCCCACACGCGCTGCGTTTTGTGACATGACACTGAAATCGACCATGCCGCGCTGAAGAAAGTCCATGAATGGCTTTCCGCGCAAATTCAGGTCATGGGCCGCGCCGATCATGTTCAGGAAACCTTCGTTCGCCGACAGAATGGCGCCGTCCTCGTTGGTGAAAACAACGCCGTCCTGACCCTTGTCGTAAACGCCGCGCAGCATTTGTGCCGTCCGGTCCGTTTCGACGTTCAGGGCGGTGCTTGACCGTATCCGGCACAACAGGATGCGTTCGCCGGCCGACCGGAACAGGGTGGGCCGCAGTGTCAGCATTTCGCCATGCGCGCCACGCACCTCGATCGTGCCGTCACCATCGGCCAGTGCCTGCGTTGTCAGCCGGTCCATCAGGTTCGGTTTCGCACGCTGTTCGAACAGATCGGCAAAGGACCTGCCGATCATCTCTTCGCGCTTTGATCCGATCAGTGCCGACAGTTTGGAATTGGTGTCGCTGATCGTGCCTGTCTGGACGGACACCATCGCCACGCCATCAGCCGAGCTGTCCATCATGACCTTGAACCGCGTTTCAAAATCACGCTGCGTTTCGTAATCGCGTTCCAGGGCCAGTTGCGCGCTGACCAGCTGTTGCTGCATCTCTGCGACAGGGCGCAGATCGTGGCCCAGGATCAGCACGATCCCGCCCTCGCCGATGCGGTGAAAGCTGTATTTGATCGGCAGGCCGGTGCGGTTGTCAGGAATCTTGTGGTTGACCTCGATCGGGCGAACCTGATCGTCGCCGTCGACAAAGGCACCCAGCCGTTTGGTGAACTTGTCCTGGCTGTCCAGCATCAGCAGGTCGGTCAGGTTGCGGCCCTCGATATTCTGAAACAGCCCGTCGTCCGCAAAATTGCGGTTCAAGAGAACGGATACGATCTTGCCGCTTTCGGTCATGACCAGACCAACGTCAGAAACCGATGTCAGGATACCCCCAAGGATATCCGGCCCGATCATCGGAATATCGCCGCTGTTCCAGTATTTGATGCCGCCCGATGTCATGCCGGTCCGATCTGAAGGCGATTGCCGACCTAGGGGTTCACGAATTTTCTTGCTGTGAGATTCCTGAGATCGCATAGCGTTAGGGCCTTCTCGAGGTCGGATGTCGCGTAGTCAGCACCGATCCGGTGCGCGATATCCGTTTCAGTGCAGAGGAGAGGGCCGCCCACCACAATGGGGATCCCACTGTTAAACACGCGAACCTCTTTTACCAGTTGGGCCAGGGTTTCAACCCCGTCGCAATGCGAGGCCGTCAAAAAGACAGCATCAGGTGCGATTTTGCCAAAGATTTCGCAGACCGTTCCGGGCGCTGTTTCAAGCGACAGCGCCACGGAAATGCCTTGCCGTCGCATCTGGTGGGCCAGCAGCATCGGGCCGAATGTATGCGCCATGTCCACACCCGAAATCAGCAAGACACGTGCAGCATCGGGCCGTTTCACGCGCCCTGCATCAATACGCTTGTCCATGTGTCGCAAGAGCGATTGCAGGCGTGCGGTCCCGATCGTGACATCCGTCCAGCTGATCTGGTCCTCTGCCCAAAGCGCGCCCAGTCTGCGGACCGCGTTGGCAATGAAATCGTCCGTCAGCGCAGCGTGACCGACCCCTTGCGCCAGGGCCATGTGCAACAGCTCTGCTGCATCCTCGACGCGAGAAGAGAGCGCGGCTGCGCAAAATCCTGCGACCAAGCCCGTCTCGGGCTTGTCCGGATCGACTTGACCCTCTTGCAAGAGCCGAGCTGAAGGTCGTCGCGACATCGGGGTCTACCGTCCTTGGCTGCCTTGGTCCGAGTGGTGTCCGTGCATTGGCGCCATTGTCGAAATTCGAGAGAGAATTGTCAAAGAGAATTGACAGAATTGCTGCGCTGACTGAATTTTTTTACCCACACGCCATAAAAAGAGGGCTTTTATGCAATTTCCGCGCTGTGTAAGTGAGGTGATACAAGCCGCGAAATGTGTAAGGTATGGTTGACACATGACCAGAATCGCACCTAATCTAAAACCATGAAGTGTCAGGAGGGCATGACGTGTTGACGACCTTGCAGTCCCGCGATGGCCGCCTCGCACCACATGGGGTGGCGGTGCCGCTCTATTCCGCACAAGAGCGAGCCCGGCGCGATGCAACCCGTTGGACGCTGGTGCAGGGCATTCTCGCCCCCGTGCAATTCGTTGTTTTCCTGATCTCAGTGGTGTTGGTGTTGCGCTACCTCGCGACCGGCGATGGCTATGCGCTGGCGACCTTGTCCATCATCATCAAGACCGGGGTTCTGGCCCTGATCATGGTCACCGGGGCGATCTGGGAAAAGGTCGTCTTTGGGCAGTACCTCTTTGCACCATCCTTCTTTTACGAGGATCTCGTCAGCTTTGGTGTGATCGCGCTGCACGGCGTTTACGTATGGGGGCTGGTCACGGGCGCGCTGGATCCGGTGACACTGATGTGGGTCACGCTTGCCGCCTACGCTGCCTATGTCATCAACGCAGCGCAATTCGTGCTGAAACTGCGCCGCGCGCGACTGGATGTGTCCGCATGAACGATCTGACCCCGACACCTGGCGGCGGTTGTCGCAGCGCCCCCGTGCTGAAACAGCGTGGCCAGCGCGAGGTGTTTTGCGGGCTGACCGGAATCATCTGGCTGCACCGCAAGATGCAGGATGCCTTTTTCCTTGTCGTCGGGTCGCGCACCTGCGCCCATCTGCTGCAATCCGCGGCGGGGGTGATGATCTTTGCCGAACCGCGCTTCGGCACGGCCATCCTCGAAGAGCAGGATCTGGCAGGCATGAAGGACGCGCATACCGAACTCGACCGCGAGGTTGCGCGCCTGCTGCAACGCCGGCCCGACATCCGGCAGCTGTTCCTCGTCGGCTCCTGCCCGTCCGAGGTGATCAAGATTGACCTCGCCCGCGCGGCCGAACGGCTAAGCCAGGTCCACGCTCCCCACGTCCGGGTCCTGAACTATTCCGGTTCGGGGATCGAGACGACATTCACCGAAGGCGAGGATGCCTGCCTCGCCTCCATGGTGCCAGTGCTCAAGGACACGGCGGCGCGCGAATTGCTGCTGGTGGGCGCATTGCCCGATGTGGTCGAGGACCAGATGCTGTCGCTGCTGGGCCAGATGGGCATCGACAACATCCGCCTGCTGCCCGCCCGCCGGATCGATGAAACGACAGCCGTTGGTGCCAACACCGTGTTTGCGCTGACCCAGCCATTTCTGGGCGAAACCCATGCCGCGCTGATGCGCCGTGGTGCCCGCCACATCCCCGCCCCGATGCCATTCGGTGAAGAAGGCACAACAGCCTGGTTGCGTGCCGTCGCCACCGAATTCGGTGTCGATGACGCGACATTCGACGCTGTGACCGCTGCGCCCCGCGCCCGCGCCCGCAAGGCCATTGCCCAGGCGGCAGAGCATCTGAACGGCAAGTCGATCTTCTTTTTCCCCGATAGCCAGCTGGAAATCCCGTTGGCCCGCTTTCTGACCCGCGAATGCGGCATGACTGCGGTCGAGGTCGGCAGCCCGTATATCCATGACGCGATCCACGGACCCGACCTTGATCTGCTGCCCGCCGGGCCGCAAATCTCCGAAGGACAGGACGTCGATCTGCAACTCGACCGGGTACGTGCGGCACGTCCGGACCTGACGGTCTGCGGTCTTGGCCTCGCCAACCCGCTGGAGGCAGAGGGCCTGACGACCAAATGGGCGATCGAACTCGTCTTCACCCCGGTTCATTTTTACGAACAGGCAGGCGATCTTGCCGGTCTGTTCAGCCGCCCGATCCGCCGCAAATCTGTCCTCCGGGTGGAGGCAGCGGAATGACCTGCACAATCGCTGTTTTCAAAATATCCTCGGGGGTCCGGGGGCAGACAGCCCCCGGCGGTCAGCCATGAAACTGACCGTCTGGACATATGAGGGCCCGCCACATGTCGGTGCCATGCGTGTCGCTACCGCGATGAAGGGCCTGCACTACGTGCTGCACGCCCCGCAGGGCGACACCTATGCCGACCTGCTGTTCACAATGATCGAACGCCGCAATCATCGTCCGCCCGTCAGCTACACGACGTTTCAGGCACGCGATCTGGGGTCCGATACGGCGACCCTGTTCAAGACGGCCTGTCAGGATGCCGTGGACCGGTTTGATCCGCAGGCCATCATCGTCGGGGCGTCCTGCACGGCGGAACTGATCCAGGACGATCCCGCCGGCCTGGCCGAAACGATGGATCTCAAAATCCCCGTCATCGCGCTGGAACTGCCCAGCTATTCGCGCAAGGAGAACTTTGGCGCGGACGAAACGTTCTATCAGATCGTGCGCGGACTGGCTGCGCCGCAGGACCGCACCGCGCGGATCACCTGCAACCTGCTTGGCCCCACGGCGCTGGGTTTTCGCAACCGCGACGATGTCGAGGAACTGACCGGCCTGCTGTCCGATCTGGGCGTCGATGTGAATGTCGTGGCCCCGCTGGGGGCTACGCCCGCCGATATCGCGCGCCTGCCCGCCGCGCATTTCAACGTGCTGATGTATCCCGAAACCGGCGAGGCTGCGGCCCGCTGGTTGGAAAAGACCCATGCCCAGCCCTACACCAGGACCGTGCCGATCGGCGTTGCCGCAACCCGCGATTTCATTGCAGAGGTGCAGGCGATCACCGGCCTGACCGCCGCTGCCGACGAATCCCGCCTGCGTCTGCCGTGGTGGTCCGCATCTGTGGACAGCACCTATCTGACCGGCAAGCGGGTGTTTCTGTTCGGTGACGGCACCCATGTCTGCGCGATGGCCCGCATGGCCCGCGACGAGATGGGGTTCGAGGTCGCTGGCCTGGGATGCTACAACCGCGAACAGGCCCGCGCCGTGCGCGCCGTGGCCCGCGACATGGGCGTCGAGGCCCTGATTACCGATGATTACCTCGAGGTCGAACAGGCCATCGAGGCGCTTGCACCCGAAATGATCATGGGCACCCAGATGGAACGCCATATCGGCAAGCGTCTGGGTATCCCATGCGCCGTGATCTCTGCCCCGGTCCACGTGCAGGATTATCCCGCCCGCTATTCCCCGGTGATGGGGTTCGAGGGTGCGAACGTGATTTTCGACACACTTGTGCATCCGCTTGTGATGGGGCTGGAGGAACATCTGCTGACCATGTTCCGCGATGATTTCGAATTCCATGATGCGGCTGGCCCAAGCCATCACGGCGGCCATGCGCCCGTTGCGATGTCGGATGCCTCCGGCGGGAGTATTTCCGGCAAGATGATGCCGGATGAAGCACCCAGCGTTGCAGAGGGCAGCAACGTCATCTGGCTGTCGGACGCAGAACGCGAGCTGAAGAAAATTCCGTTCTTTGTGCGGGGCAAGGCGCGGCGCAATACCGAGGCCTTTGCCGCGCAAAAGGGATTGCAGCAGATCAGCCTTGATACGCTCTATGAAGCAAAGGCGCATTATGCTCGATAGTGTCGCCCAGCCCGAATTTCGGTTTGTCATTCTGACGCTGGATAGCCATGCGGCGGGGCCGGCGCTGCGCGCGGCCCCGCGTCTGACCCGTGATTTCCCCGGGCTGAGCATTGAAATCCTTGCGGCAGGCGAATGGGGCGAAAACCCCGCCGCGCTGGACGCCGCACGCGCTGCGATTGCGACCGCCGATATTGTCGTGACCAACCTTTTGTTCCTCGAGGAACATACCCGTGCGATCCTGCCTTCGCTGATCGCGCGCCGCGACGGCTGTGCTGCCATGGTGAACATGATTGCCGACGGCGAGATCGTGCGTCTGACCAAGATGGGTGAGCTGGACATGCAGCGTCCAGCGACCGGCATGGCGGCGCTGATGAAAAAGCTGCGCCCGCAGGCCAAGGCGAACCGGTCCGGCGAAAGTCAGATGAAGACCCTGCGTCGCCTGCCCAAGATCCTGCGCCTGATCCCGGGCAAGTCACAGGACCTGCGCAACTGGTTCTTGTCGATGCAGTATTGGCTGGGCGGGTCCGACGACAACATCGAACAGATGATCCGGATGCTGGTGTCGCGCTATGGCAACCATGCGGGCTGGTCACGGATCAAGGCGCTGCCGCCGGTCGAATATCCAGAGGTTGGTGTCTATCACCCCGATCTGCCCGGCACCGGTATAAGCATCGACGCGACTGATCTGCCGCAACCCGCGCAGCCAATCGCGACGGTCGGGATACTGATGCTGCGGTCCTACATTCTGTCATCCGACTGTGCGCATTACGACGCGGTTATCCGGGCGTTTCAGGCGCGGGGCATGGCTGTCGTGCCTGCCTTTGCGGGGGGGCTGGACGCAACGCCTGCAATCCAACGCTATTTCCAAGGTCGCGTCGATGCCATGGTATCGCTGACCGGGTTCAGCCTGGTCGGTGGGCCTGCCTATAACGACAGCGATGCGGCTGTTGGCCTGCTGCGTGACCTCGACGTGCCTTATATCGCGGCGCAACCCTTGGAATTTCAGACGCTTGCGCAATGGGGAGCCAGTGCGCAGGGCCTTGGTGCCGTGGAGACCACGATGCTGGTGGCGCTGCCTGAAATCGACGGGGCGACCTCGCCGACGGTCTTTGGCGGACGTCACGGGTCAGAGGCTTGCACTGGCTGCGCGCGCGCATGCACAGGCCAGCCAGGTGACAAATCCATGGCCCCCTGCCCGGAGCGTATTACGGTCCTGACCGAGAAAACGGCACGGCTGGCGACGCTTCGGCGCAAGCGGAATGCGGAAAAAACCGTCGGGATCGTGTTGTTCGGCTTTCCGCCGAATGCAGGGGCTGTCGGCACGGCCGCCTATCTGAGCGTGTTCGAGAGCCTGTTCAACACGCTGACGCGGATGAAATCGGACGGATACGACGTTGACGTGCCCGCCGACGTCGATGCCTTGCGTCACATCGTGCTCAAGGGGAATGCCGCGCAATACGGTCAGGATGCCAACGTCGCTGCCTATGTGGATGCCGATACGATTGTGGGACAAACGCCTTGGTTGGACGAGATTGAATCTGTCTGGGGCCCAGCCCCCGGCAAGGTGCAGTCAGACGGTCGCGGCGTTTTCATTCTGGGTCATCAGTTCGGCAAGGTATTCGTCGGTGTGCAGCCTACGTTCGGTTACGAAGGCGACCCGATGCGCCTGCTGTTCGAGCGCGGTTTTGCGCCCACCCACGCCTTTGCCCAGTTCTATCTGTGGATGCGCAACACGCTGCGCGCGGATGTGGTGCTGCATTTCGGAATGCACGGCGCGCTGGAATTCATGCCGGGCAAACAGAACGGCATGGGGGCCAGCGACTGGCCGGACCGTCTGATCGGCGAGATGCCGAATGTCTACCTATACGCTGCGAACAACCCGTCCGAGGCATCGCTGGCGAAACGTCGCAGCAATGCCGTTGTCGTCACGCATCTGACCCCGCCGATCGCGGCCGCTGGCCTGTACAAGGGCCTGCTCGACCTCAAGGACAGTCTGCAACGCTATCGCGGTCTGGCGGTTGATGACAGCCAACGCGTCGATCTGGCGCTGATGATCGCGGAACAGGCGAAGGGTCTGGACCTGAATGCGGACGACCTTGATGGACTGTGGCTGAAGGTCATGGAGGCCGAAGGGTCGTTGATTCCTGACGGTCTGCACATCGTGGGTCAGGTCATGACGCCCGAGGCCCGCGCCGAGATGGCGCAGCTGTTGAGTGATCCTGCCGATGCTGCAAGGGCAGAGGCACTTCTGGCCGAAGATCACGAATTGCCTGCGCTGATGTGTGCGCTGTCGGCTTGTTATATTGCGCCGGTGCCCGGTGGTGATCTGATGCGCAATCCGGCGATCCTGCCGACCGGGCGCAACATCCACGCCTTTGATCCGTTCCGCATGCCGACGGCCTTTGCCATGGCTGACGGGGCAAAGCAGGCGCAGGCGCTGCTGGACACCTATGACGGTATGCCGCGTTCGATCGCGCTGGTCCTGTGGGGGTCTGACAGTATCAAATCCGACGGTGGCCCGATTGCGCAGGCGCTGGCGCTGATCGGAGCCAAGCCACGGTTCGACAACTTTGGCCGGCTTGCCGGGGCGGACCTGATCCCGCTGGCGGAACTGGGCCGTGCGCGCATCGACGTCATCATGACGCTGTCGGGCATTTTCCGCGATCTGCTGCCGTTGCAGACCAAGCTGTTGGCACAGGCCGCGCTGCTTGCCGCACAGGCAGACGAGCCGCTGGACCAGAACCATGTCCGCGCCCATGCACTGGCCCACATGGACAAGACAGGCTGCGATCTGAAACAGGCCGCCCTGCGAGTGTTTTCCAACGCCGAAGGGGCCTATGGGTCCAACGTCAATCAGTTGGTCGACAGCTCTGCCTTTGGTGACGAGGACGAGCTGGCCGACGCCTATGAGGCGCGCAAGAGTTTCGCCTATGGCACCGACGGCAAGGCCGCACAGCACGCGGATCTGTTGCAGGCGTCGCTGGCGCGCGTCGATCTGGCGTACCAGAACCTTGAATCGGTCGAGCTGGGCGTGACGTCGGTCGATCATTATTTCGATACGCTGGGCGGGATCGCCCGCGCTGTGAAACGCGCCAAGGGCGGTGTCGATACACCGGTGTACATCGGTGACCAGACGCGCGGTCTGAACACGGTCCGCACCCTGTCAGAGCAGGTGGCACTGGAAACACGCACGCGCAGCCTGAACCCGAAATTCTTTGAGGGCTTGCTCAAGCATGGGTCGGAGGGGGTGCGCCAGATCGAGGCGCATGTGACCAATACCATGGGCTGGTCTGCCACCACAGGCGCAGTCGACCCTTGGGTCTATCAGCGGCTGAGCGAGACCTTTGTCCTGGATGCCGACATGCGTGAACGTCTGGCCGCACTGAACCCGCAGGCCAGCGTGCGCATGGCGAACCGCCTGCTGGAAGCATCGGACCGGGCCTATTGGGCACCGGGCGCGGCCACGCTGGACGCGCTGCAAAGTGCCGCCGACGCCCTGGAAGACCGCATGGAAGGGGTCGCTGCCGAATGATGATCCGCCTCGCATATGTCACCCTCGGACCGGGGCGCTGCCCCGGACCCCGGGATATTTTTGACCAGAAGAAGGGGACATGCGCCCCGACAGAAAGGAGGCTCTCATGAGCCCCAGAGACGAGATTCCGAACCTGCGTGGCCAGGACGGCGAAGGGTCTGTTCAGGTCCACCAGCCTGAAGATGCGCAGATCGAGGGTGCAAAGGTCTTTGCCGTCTATGGCAAGGGCGGCATTGGCAAGTCGACCACGTCGTCCAACCTGTCGGCGGCGTTTTCCAAGCTGGGCAAGCGGGTCTTGCAGATCGGGTGCGACCCCAAGCACGACAGCACGTTCACCCTGACCGGCACCCTGGTGCCGACGGTGATCGATATTCTCAAGGATGTTGATTTCCATGCCGAAGAGCTGCGGCCCGAGGATTTCGTGTTCGAAGGGTACAACGGTGTGAAATGCGTGGAGGCCGGCGGCCCGCCCGCCGGCACCGGTTGTGGTGGTTACGTCGTTGGCCAGACGGTGAAGCTGCTGAAACAGCATCACATGCTGGAGGACACCGACGTCGTGATTTTCGATGTGCTGGGCGATGTGGTCTGTGGTGGTTTCGCCGCACCTTTGCAGCATGCGGACCGGGCGCTGATCGTCACCGCCAACGATTTCGACAGCATTTATGCGATGAACCGGATCATCGCGGCAGTGCAGGCCAAATCGACGAACTACAAGGTGCGTCTGGCCGGTTGTGTTGCCAACCGCAGCAAGGACACCGACGAGGTGGATCGGTATTGCGATGTCGTCGGGTTCAACCGTCTGGCGCATATGCCCGATCTGGATGCGATCCGTCGGTCACGGCTGAAGAAAAAGACCCTGTTCGAGATGCCCGATGACGAGGATGTCGTGCAGGTGCGCAAGGAATACATCCGGCTCGCGGAAACCCTGTGGAACGGGACGCTGCCGATGGCACCGGAATGTCTGCCGGACCGTGAAATCTTTGAATTGCTGGGGTTTGATTGATGGCCTACGTCCAGACCCGCGACCGCGTCGAAGATTATTTCGACCGCAGTGCCACCAAGGTGTGGGAACGCCTGACGTCGGATGCGCCGGTGTCGGGGATTCGTGCGACCGTGCGGGCAGGCCGCGACCGGATGCGCGATGTGCTGCTGTCGCAGTTTCCCGTTGATCTGACGGGCGCGCGGGTGCTGGATGCCGGTTGCGGGACGGGGGCCGCCGCGGTGGCCCTGGCCGAACGCGGGGCGCAGGTGACGGCGGTCGATATCTCGCCCGCGTTGATCGACATTGCCAAACGCCGCGCGCCTGACGCGGTGGCCGACCGTATCACGTGGATGGCGGGTGACTTGTCTGATGCCAAGGGTCCGTTCGATTTCGCCGTCGCGATGGATTCGTTGATCTATTATTCCGCCGATGATGTGGCCCGCGTGCTGGAAACGCTGCCTGTCACACAGACCGTTGCCTTTACCCTCGCGCCGCGCACACCGCTGCTGATGGCAATGTTCCGCATCGGCAAGCTGTTCCCGCGCGCCGACCGCAGCCCGACAATGGTTCCGCAACGTGCGCGCGATATCCTTGCGGCGCTGGGGTCCGGCACACTGAACGAGGTCGAGCGCGTCAATTCCGGGTTCTACATCTCGACTGCATTCACCTATCGGGGGACTGCCAAGTGATCCTGAAATCCGCTGGTCTGAAATCCCTCACGCTGAAGATGCTGCCGTTTTCGGACGCCGCCAGCGAAGGGTTGCCGCTGGGGCAGTTGCTGCGCCTGTCGCTGTTCCAGATCAGCGTCGGCATGGCGAGTGTCATGCTGCTGGGGACGTTGAACCGGGTGATGATCGTGGAACTGGGCATCGGGTCGCTGCTGGTGGCGGCGATGATCGCCATTCCCGTGCTGGTCGCACCGTTCCGCGCGATGGTGGGGTTCAAGTCGGACAATTACCGGTCCGCCATCGGATGGAAACGTATTCCCTACCTGTGGTTCGGCACCCTGTGGCAGTTCGGCGGTCTTGCCATCATGCCGATGGCCCTGCTGGTGCTGGCCGGCGACCGCGCAATTGATGCGGATTGGGCGGGTTATGTCGGTGCGGGCCTTGCGTTTCTGCTGACGGGTATCGGGATGCACATGACGCAGACCGCGGGTCTGGCGCTGGCTGCCGACCGCGCGGACGAGGAGACACGGCCCAAGGTCGTGGCGCTGTTATATGTCATGTTCCTTGTGGGGATGTTGATTTCCGCCGTGATCATCGGCGCGCTCTTGCGGGATTATTCGCCGCTGCGTCTGGTGCAGGTGGTGCAGGGCACGGCTGTCGTCACGCTGCTGTTGAACGTGACGGCCTTGTGGAAACAGGAACGCATGTCACCGATGACCCGCGCCGAACGGGCCGCCCCCAAGCCCACGTTCAAGGAAGCGTGGACGGATCTTACGTCAGGCGGCGACGCGGGGCGTCTGCTGGCCGTCGTCTTCATCGGCACCATGGCGTTCAGCATGCAGGATGTGTTGCTGGAACCCTACGGCGGTGAAATCCTCGGGTTGTCCGTCTCGTCGACCACGCTGTTGACCGCGGGTTGGGCGACCGGTGCCCTGGTGGCCTTTGCCATGGCATCACGCTGGTTGGGCCGTGGTTTGGACCCGATGCGCATGTGCGCGCGCGGTATCCTCGCGGGTCTGGTGGCCTTTTGTGCCGTGATCTTTTCCGCGCCGATGGACAGCCCGGTGCTGTTCTTTGCGGGTGCCGGTCTGATCGGGTTTGGTGGTGGATTGTTCGGGGTTGCCACCCTGACGGCCGCCATGACGCTGCCGACGCTGGGTGCGTCCGGTCGCGGTTTGGCTCTTGGTGCCTGGGGGGCTGCGCAGGCCACCGGTGCCGGGCTGTCGATATTCATCGGGGGCGCGATCCGCGACCTTGTTAATCATGCCGCCGGGACCGGCATGCTCTCAGAGGCGCTCGCCACGCCGACCACCGGGTATTCGGTCGTGTATCACACCGAAATCGCCCTTTTGTTCCTCACCCTTGTCGTTCTTGGCCCGCTGTTCCGCGCCAAGGCGATGACACCCTCGGAAACCGGCAGGCTGCAACTGTCCGATTTTCCGACCTGACCAAAGGACTACCACCATGCTTGGCAACACAATTATTGGAAACGTCGATCTGGCGAGCGTCGCAATCTGGGCCTTTTGGGTCTTTTTCGCGGGGCTGATTTTCTACATCCAGCGCGAGAACATGCGCGAAGGTTATCCGATGCGGGATGACAACGATCAGGTTCCCGCCAACGAGAGCCTGTTCCCGCTGCCTGCGCCGAAAACGTTCCACCTGCGCGACGGTCGCGGCACGGTCACCGTGCCCAGCCTCGCGTTCGAAGAAGCGAACCTGCGCACCGATCTGGCCATGGCACCATCGTCCAAGGCAACCGGGAGCCCGTGGATCCCTACGGGTGATCCGATGGTCGACGGTGTCGGTCCCGCGGCATGGGCACCGCGTCGGGATATTCCCGAGCTGGACGCCCACGGCCACGCCAAGATTCAGCCGATGTCCACGCTGCCTGATTTCCGCATCTCCTTTGGCAATGACCCGCGCGGCATGCCGGTCGTCGGTGGCGACAACAAGGTTGCAGGCGTGGTGGTCGACATCTGGGTCGATGTGCCAGAGCAGCTGATCCGTTATCTGGAGGTCGAACTGACCGGCGGCGGTCGTCGTCTTGTGCAGATGACGATGTGCCGGGTGCACAGCAACCGGATTCGTGTCCGCGCGCTCTATGCCCATAACTGGGACGGCATCCCGACGATCAAGGGGACCGATCAGGTCACCCTGCTCGAGGAAGAAAAGATCATGGCCTACATCGCGGGCGGCACGCTCTACGCGACCGAACGCCGGACAGAAAACGTCCTGCCGTAACGACGACCGGCCCCGCCTCGCCAGCGGGGCCGCACCAACCACAGGGAACACGACATGCAACATGACGATTTCAAATTCGAACCGATCCGGGGCCTGCCAGAGGCGCTGCCCAAGGATGAAGTGATCCTGTGGCAGGGGCGGCCGATGGCCCGCCGTCTGGCGGTCGAGGCGTTCAAGGTCAAATGGATCATGGGCTATTTCGTGGCGCTTGCCGTCTGGCGCACCACGGTTTCGACGACAGAGGTGCCGCTGGGGTCAGCGATACTTTATGGGTCGCCGTTCATTATCCTTGGGCTGGTGGTCTGCGCGATCCTCTATGGCCTGGCCTGGGTCCAGAGCCGCGCCACCGTCTACACACTGACGAACAAGCGCGTTGCCATGCGGATCGGGGCGGCGCTGACCATGACCCTGAACCTGCCCTACGTCGAAATCGAAGGCGCAGAGCTGGACAAACGCCGCAAGGGGTCGGGCACGCTGACGTTTCTTTTGCCCGCAGATACGCGGCTGTCCTACCTGATGACCTGGCCGCATGTGCGCCCCGGACGCATCACACGTGTTCAGCCGGCTTTGCGCTGCATCAAAGACTCCGAATCGGTTGCCGGTCTATTTGTCGAAGCAGCGCAGACGCGACTGAGCCAGCCAACCGTCGCGCGCACGACGGGCGACCTGTCTGCAATGGCGGCGGAGTGAGTTATGACTGAATCAACCTTCAAGGCACCGACCGATGTCGAAATGGTGCCGCGTCTGCTTGTTGTCGCGATGTTTGGCCTGATGCTGATCACGCTGTCGATCGCGTTTTTCGCGCGGACAACGGATGCGCCGCTGGTGGGTGTCGTGCCGGCCTCGCCTATCGTGCAAAGCGTCGATGTCGCGCTGATCGGCGACCGCAACGGTGCCTACAGCGTGATCGGCGCGGACGGCACCGTTCTGGCGGTTTCGGACCGCGACAAGGCCGGTTTCATCGGTGTCATCGGCCGTGTCGTTGCCCGCAAGCGTGACACGATGGGCCTGCCGCTGGATGCACCGGTCCAGGTCGTGCGCCGCGCCGACGGTATCGTCGCGATCATCGACCCGCTGACGCAGATGGACGTCCCCCTGATGGGGTACGGCCAGGACAACGTGGCGGCCTTTGCCAGGCTGCTGGACTGAAACCAATGCCCTCGGCCTCGCCAGCCGAACGGGTCAGATGTGAAAGGGAACACACATGGGATGGATAACGAAGGAAACAGAGACAGCACCTTGCACGGTGACGATCTCTCATCGGTTCGAAGAGTTGAGCGCGCACGTGCGGTTCGACAACGGCACCACGGTCAATCCCGGTGACACCGTTCAGGTGCAAGGGCCAGAGATCCTCGCGGCCTTTGGCGAGCTGGTCGAGGAAAAGCGCACTGCGGTCATCACCCGTGCGAGCAAGCTGGAACAACTGTGGACCCGCGCGACGGGTGATTTCGAATTCATGGAGCTGTGCGAATTCAGCTTCTCCGAGGAGGTTTTGTCATGAACATGCACTCATCCGACGCGACCACGGCCGAAGAAGCCATCGCCGCCCAAGAGGCGCTGCCGCCCCTGACCAACGAGGACGCGACCCGTGTCGCCATGCAGAACACGCTGCTGACCCCGCGTTTCTACACCACCGATTTCGACGAGATGGATGCGATCGACGTGACACCCGTGCGCGCTGAATGGGACGTTCTGATCGCGCAGATGAAGGCAGACCCCAACAAGGGCCATTTCAAGAAAACGGCAGATTGGGATACCGTGGATTGGGACGGGATGGAGCCCAAGCTGAAGGCCGAATTCATCGACTTTCTGATCTCGAGCTGCACGGCCGAATTTTCAGGCTGTGTGCTGTACAAGGAAATGAAACGGCGCGGGTCCAACGAGGACATCACGACGCTGTTTCAACTGATGGCACGGGACGAGGCGCGGCACGCGGGGTTCATCAACGACGCCCTGCGCGAGGCCGGCATCGCGGTGAACCTCGGGTTTCTGACGCAGTCCAAGAAATACACCTATTTCCGGCCCAAGTTTATCTACTACGCCACCTATCTGAGCGAAAAGATCGGCTACGCCCGCTACATCACGATTTTCCGCCACCTCGAGGCGCATCCCGAAAAACGGTTTCATCCGATTTTCAAGTGGTTCCGCGAATGGTGCAACGACGAGTTTTCGCATGGTGAGGCCTTTGCCTTGCTGATGAAGACCGACCCTGCGCTGACGGAAAGCCGCGTGAACAAGATGTGGATCAAGTTTTTCCTGACGGCCGTGTTTGCGACCATGTGGGTGCGCGATCACCAGCGCCCGGAATTCCACAAGGCGCTGGGCGTCGATCCGGCATGGTATGGCCAGGAGGTGTTCCGCAAGACGTCCGAAATCACCCGCCAGGTATTCCCGATGACGCTGGATATCGACCATCCGCGCTGGCAGCCGACCCTGAACCGCATTCAGGACGCGAATGTCCAGATTGCTGCGGGCGAACGCCAGGGCGGCTTGGGTGGCAAGCTCAAGGCGCTGGGCGGTCGGATCAAGGCTGGCGTGAATTTTGTCAGCCTGCTGACAATCCCGGTCCAGAAAAATGTGGTGCCTGACAGCCCGCGGCTGGAACCAGTCTATTGAGTGTGACCGCATATAGGGGCGCTGGCTCGAATTTTCGCGAAAATTCGGGGGGCGCCAGATCATGACCGGACCGATCTGGCTTTCCGTTGGCCTGGCTGTGTTTCTCTGGTGGTTTTTCACCGGGGCAATTCTGCTGGTCGTGCGGTTGTCAGATCGTCTGGGCGGGCGGGCACCGCTGTGGGCGACTCTCACCGGACTTCCCTTGCTTGGGGGGGGCGGCCTGCTTGTGTCGCTGTCGCTGGGGGATGCGTCCGTGACAGGGATCTATGCCGGTTTCCTGGGAGCCCTGGCGATCTGGGGCTGGGTTGAACTGGCGTTTCTGACCGGTGTCATCAGCGGCTGGCAACGGGACGATTGCCCACCGGGGCTGGCGGGTTGGCCGCGGTTCCAGCGGGCGTTCGCCACTGTCGGCTATCATGAATTGGCGCTGGCCACGGGAGCGCTGACGCTGACGCTGGTCAGCACGGGTGCTGCAAATCAGCTCGCGCTGGCGACCTATCTCATTTTGTTTCTGGCGCGTATCACGGCCAAGCTGAACCTGTTTCTGGGGGTGCCCCGGATCAACACGGATTTTGTGCCTGTCCCGTTGACCCATCTGAAAACCTATTTCCGGCGCGGACCCGTCACCTGGATGTTTCCGCTGGCGATCACCATTCTGACGGCCTTGCTGGCTGTCTGCACGGAACGGCTGTGGGGGGCGCAGACCTATGCCACGACCACCGGCTACGCGCTGCTGACCGCCCTTGCGGCACTGGCGCTGATTGAACACTGGCTGATGGTCATTCCATTGCCTGATGCAAAACTCTGGGCGTGGATGCTGCCCAGCAAGACCAAGACCGAAGGGGACGAAAATGGACTTTGACGCGCTATTCAATGCGCAGCTGGATCAGCTGAAGCAGGACGGAAACTATCGGTATTTCGCCGATCTGGAACGCGCCTGTGGCAAATTCCCCAAGGCGGCCAGCCATTTCGAGGATGGCAAGCGTGACGTGACGGTGTGGTGTTCCAATGACTACCTCGGCATGGGCCAGCATCCCAAGGTCGTGGATGCCATGTGCGAGGCCGTGCGCCGCACCGGGACAGGTGCTGGCGGAACACGCAACATTTCCGGCACCAACCACGACCACCTGCTGTTGGAGGCCGAACTGGCCGACCTGCATGGCAAGGAATCGGCGCTTTTGTTCACCTCGGGCTATGTGTCGAACTGGGCTGCGCTGTCGACGCTGGGCAGCCGCCTCAAGGATTGCGTCATCCTGTCGGATGCCGGCAACCATGCCAGCATGATCGAGGGCATCCGCCATTCCCGCGCGACCAAGGTGATCTGGAACCACAACGACGTGGCCGACCTCGAGGCCAAGCTGGCAGCATTGCCGGCCGACGTGCCCAAGATCGTCGCATTTGAGTCGGTCTATTCAATGGACGGTGATATCGCCCCGATCGAAGCGATCGTCGATGTGGCCGAGAAATACGGTGCCATGACCTATCTGGACGAGGTGCACGGCGTGGGCCTTTATGGTGCACGTGGCGGCGGTGTCAGCGAACGTGACGGCGTTGCCGATCGTATCACCCTGATCGAGGGCACGCTGGGCAAGGCATTCGGCGTCGTCGGTGGCTACATCACAGGGTCTGCTGCGATGTGCGATTTCATCCGCAGTTTCGCCTCTGGCTTCATTTTTACGACGGCCCTGCCGCCTGCGGTGGCAGCCGCGGCCCGCGCGTCCATCGTGCATCTGAAAAATTCGGATGCGGAACGGTTGCAGCAACGCCGCCAGGTCGCGCGCCTGCGCGAGGAACTGGACAAGGCGGGGATTCCCCATCTGGCAAACGACAGCCATATCGTGCCCGTGATGATCAAGGACCCGGTCAAGTGCCGGATGTTGGCGGATTATCTGATGACGGAATGGAATATTTACGTCCAACCCATCAATTATCCCACTGTGCCCAAGGGGACAGAGCGTCTGCGTTTTACCCCCTCGCCGCTGCATACCGATGAGGACATCGAACATTTGATGATGGCGTTGCGGACCTTGTGGCGGCAATGTGCGATGTCACGGGCCGTTGCGTGATTCCGCCACAGGTGTGAATGCGTTCTGGACGGCACCAAAGAAGACGCTAGGTTCACAAAGCAGAATATGGGCATCCGCCCTTTCGATAGGAGGACTACAATGAAGACGTTCGCAATCGCAGCCGCGCTGACGGTACTTGCAGCACCCGCATTCGCCCAAAGCGAAGCCACTGCATTTCAGGGCGACGCTGCATCCGGCGAAGAGCAATTCAACCGCCAGTGCGTCGCATGCCACGTCGTGCAGGATCCCGAAACGGACGAAGTTCTGGCAGGCCGCAACGCACAGGTCGGACCGAACCTCTATGGTGTGGCTGGTCGCACCATGGGCAGCGTCGAGGATTTCGCCTACAGCGATTCGCTGATCGAACTGGGCGAGGCTGGCCGCGTCTGGACCGAAGAGGCATTCGTCGGTTACGTGCAGGATCCGACCGGCTGGCTGCGTGAAGAGCTCGACAACCGTCGTGCACGCGGCAAGATGGCCTATCAGGTCCGCCAAGAGGCAGAGGCCTATGACCTCTATGCCTTCCTTGCGACCTTTGGCGATCAAGAAGCACAGGCCGCAGCACTCGAGGCCGCAGCCGAAGGCAGCTAATCGTCGTCTGCATCATTCAAAGAGGCCGCTGCACCGATGTGCAGCGGCTTTTTTTATTGGAACATGACCCTGATGATGCGGGCGATGGCAGCGGGGTCTTCTTCATGTGCAAGATGACCAAGCGGGCCCAGACTGCGGGTTTCGGCCTGTGACATACGCGCAGAGGCGCGCAGACTGACGGATGGCGGCACCGCAGGGTCGTTGTCACCGATCAGCAGCAAAACCGGTACGTCAACCTGTGGCAGTGCCTGCGACAAGGACTCCAGATTCCATTGTGCCATCTGCGCCAGCGTCCCGCTGACGTGATCCGTGTCCGATGCCAGCGCAAGATACAGCCGCTGTCCTTCTGGCCCGATCTGTGACCCGGTGCCGTCCAGCAGGCGACGCACCCGGCCTTCGGTTGTGGTTGCTGCAAAGAGGGGTGCTGTGAATGGGGCGGCGGCCAGCGCCTTGGCCAGCACCGGGAACAGCCAGCCAGCAACACCGTCAAAGGTTTGTAGTGCAGCATTGATTCCCAGAACGCCGCGCGCCGGGCGCATCCCGTTCAGCACCAGTTGCAACGCGATGGGCGCGCCTGCGGAATGTCCCACCAGCAAATCGGGCGTCCAGCCCTCTTGCGCGCAAAGTGCCGCAAGGTCCGTTGCGGTGTCTGCCACGCCGGACCGGTCGCGCGCGCCGGCGGTGAAACCCTGTCCGGGCATGTCGATTGCGATGACGTGAAAATCCGCAGCCAACAGCGGGAACACGCCCCGCCAGCTTTGTGTGGCACCGCCTGATCCGTGCAGCAGCAGGATCGTGGGGCCGGTGCCTGCCTCTTGGACGTGCCAGCGATGTGGGCCGCTGACAACGCGGCGTGACACCTCGGCCATCGGCCAGTCAGGGGGCGGGGGCCAGCGCATCAGGCGGGCAAAGCTGCGTCAACAGCGCGGGCCAGACGCTGTGAGTCCGCGCGTGGCAATGGCAGGTATGGTGCGTCCAGCGTCTGGGCCAGCGTGCGTAGCTGCGGGTTTGGGCGCTGTCCGGTGTCTATGATCAGCGCCTCGATCCCTTGGGCCCGGATCATGCGGGCGGCGGTCTGTGCGTCGGCGGCGGCCCGTGCGCGATCACCAGAACCGTCCCGGGCAATATTGGCCTTGCCATCGGTCAGCAGGCAAATCGTCGGGGTCATGCCGCGCCTGCGTGCCAGGATCGCGAGTTCGCCTGCGCTGTCCAGACCCGCCGCCAGCGGGGTGCCGCCCCCACCTGGCAGCGCGGCGAGACGCCGTTTGGTCTGCACCAGGCTGCGGGTCGGCGGTAGCAGGATCTCTGCACCGGGTCCGCGAAAACTGACCAGCGCGACGTGGTCGCGGCGTGCATAGGCCTGCGTCAGCAGCAACTCTACCGCGCCCTTTGCCTCTGCCAGACGTGCGAGTGCGGCAGAGCCCGAGGCATCCACCGCAAAGATCAGCAGGCGATCAGTCTGTTCCTCGAATCTGCGGATATGAATGTCGGTGGCGCGGATGTGCAACCCGACGCGGCCCGTTTCGTTGCGCCGGATGGTCTGCCATGGTGCGGCAGCCCGCAGCGTCGCCACAACGTCGATCCGTGCCGCCGTATCGAGCCGTCCGGGCCGCGAAGGCAGCGGTCTGCCGCGTCGGTTGCTGCGTGTTTTTGCACCTGACCCGGCCCCTTTGCCTGCGGTCGCGCGGGTCGCGCGCAGCCGGTCGAGCAGATCGTCGGGGATCATGGCGCGAACGGCCTCCAGCAACAGCTCGTCCGGAATATCCAGATCGGTCCCCTGACGATCCTCGGTGTCAGGCACGTCATCCTGCGGGGCTTGCTGCGGCTCGTCTTCTTGGAGTGGCTCTGGCAATTGGGTTGCCCGGTGTCCAAAGACGAGGCCGCAGGCGGTGGTGACGTGTTCCTCGGTGACAGTGGCCATGGCATCCAACCGGGCGAGTGCACGGGCACAGCGCAGCGCCAGGATGGGCGCGCGCAGGCTGTCGATGCCGTAAGCCGCCCCAAGGGCGGTCATCTGTGCCGCGATGTCAGGGCCGAGGGTGGCGTGAGCCGTCGGTTCGGGACCTTCAGGCAATGCCGTGATGTCGGACAAGGCGACGCCGGACAGGTCCACCCTGAACGCTGCGCGTTCGCATAAGCCAGCGGGTGGTGCCTCGTCGTCGGTGCCTTCGTCCAGCAGGATCAGCGCGCGGGGCTGCGCGTCCAGATGCGCTGCAAGCCTTGCCGCCAATTGTGGCTGACAACGTTCGGCCATGGTCAGGATCAGCGATCCTGGCCGGTCAAGCACACCGGTCTGCGATTGCAGCTGCCCTGTGGCCAGTGTGGTTGCCAGATCCAGTCCGCCAAAGAGCGCGTCGTCGCCGATCGCAGGGTGCAGGCGCACGCCGTCAGGCAGTGGAAGTGCATCGCGGACCGGGCCGGACCGCGCGCGCAAATGCACGCCCCCCAATGCGGGGTCCAGCGCGACCAGCCGCAGGGCCAGCAGCGCGTGATCCCATGCCTCAGCCAAGGACGTCAGCCACGACGCGCCCGACCCGCGCACCTGATCCTGCCTCGTCCAGTGGATCGCGGCGCAGGCGGTGGCGCAGGGCCATCGCAGACACATGCTTGATATGGCTGCGGGTCAGGGCGGTGTCGTTGCGCCAGGCGGCATAGGCGCGCGCGGCCTTGAGCAGGGTCAGTTCACCGCGCAGGCCATCAGACCCCAGCGCGAGGCACAGTTCGGCCACGTCACGCAGGGCACTGTCTGGCGTTTTCAGTTTCTTCAATGCGCCCCGCGCCGTCAGAATGCGGTCGCGCACGCCTGCATCCTCTGCCTGCCAGCGCAGCATGAACGCCGTGTTGTCGTTGTCATAGGCGTCACGGCGGCGGATGACTTCGATCCGGGTGTCGATGTCCTTGGGGCTGGCAACCTCGACCGACAGGCCGAACCGGTCCAGCAGTTGCGGGCGCAGTTCGCCCTCTTCGGGGTTGCCGGACCCGACCAAAACGAACCGTGCGGGGTGGCTGATCGACAGGCCGTCTCGTTCGACCAGGTTGCGGCCCGATTGCGCCACGTCCAGCAAAAGGTCGACGATGTGATCCTCCAGCAGGTTGACCTCGTCGATATAGAGGTAGCCCCGGTTCGCACGCGCCAGCAGGCCGGGCTGGAAAGCGCGTTCACCCGCGCCCAGTGCCCGTTCGATATCCAGCGCGCCGGTCACCCGGTCCTCTGACGCGCCCAGCGGCAGATCCACGACAGGGGTCGGCACTTCGACCATATCCTTGCCCGCGCCGCGTGCCCAATCCGGCACATCGGCCTTTGATGCGGAATTGACGGGGCACCCCTGCACGACCTTGATCGGCGGGAGCAATGCGGCCAGCGCGCGCACGGCGGTGGATTTGCCCGTGCCGCGATCACCGAAAACCAGCACGCCGCCGATGGATGGGTCGATTGCCGTCAGGATCATCGACAGTTTCATTTCGTCCTGACCGACGATGGCGGAAAACGGGAAGGGGGCGGTCATAGCGAGCCTTTCAAGTTCAGCGGGGCGGTGCCGCCCCAGGTGCCGCGGTCCGATAACACGGTGAACCGGGCATAGAGTTCTTCGGAAAACCAGCCTTCTTGCCGCACGGCACGGATGGCTTCTGCGTGGGGGCCGGTGCGCGCGAACGCGTTCATGCTATCAAGCGAGGGCCAGACGGAAAATGTGACCTGATGCAGCATCGGGATTTCACCGATCCCGATCTTGAAGGTCACATTCGGGTCGTGGCCGATCAGGTCGTCCAGGCGTGGCACGCGTCCCCAGAAACGGCGCAGGACGCTGGGTTTGATCGTCGCCCGTGTAAGCGCCGCCAGTGGTCCGTCGGTCGCGGGGCCAGCGGTGAACGGCGCAATGCCCGACCATGCGCCGCGCGCTGATGTGGTGCGCAGCAGGACGGTATAATCCTCACTTGCGCGGTCGGCGTAGCGGACAAAGACCGGCGCTGTGCGTGTCCGTTCGCGCGCCGTTGCCTCGTCTTTCCATGTGGCAAGGATCGCGATGGTGTCGGGGTTCAGCGTCGGACTGAAACCGTGCCCGACGCCAGCACCGCACAGTTTGTGAAACCCGATACCCGGTGTGCGGCGCAGCGGCCCGCGCGCCAGTGCCATCTGCGTCATGGCCCAGAATCGGGCCCGCGCACCGGTAAAGCGATACAGGGAAAGGCTGACGGTCTGGGTCACGGCTCACTCGGGTTGTGTCAACTAAGTCTGACAGTCTGGCGTTGAAATGCAATAAGGTTTTCGATTTTCGCCCATCTGAAAGATATGATTGTCAACTTTGATTTACAGATGTAGCATTTATTCATGTTTGATCTCAACTCTCCTTCGGAAACGGCGCAGCGCGCGATTGTTGTGGGTGCGGGCCTTGGTGGCCTTGCGGCGGCAATGCGGCTGGGGGCCAAGGGCTATGTCGTGACGGTCGTGGACCGCCTTGACCGGGTCGGCGGGCGCGGGTCCTCCGTCACGCAAGACGGCCACCGCTTTGACCTTGGGCCAACCATCGTCACGGTGCCGCATGTCTATGAAAAGCTTTGGGCCGCCTGTGGGCGCGATTTTCATCGCGACGTGACGCTGAAACCACTTGATCCGTTCTATACGATCCGTTGGCCGGACGGGTCGCATTTTCGGGTGAACGGTGACACTGACGACATGGCCGCCGAGGTTGCCCGGCTGTCGCCGCGCGACGTCAAGGGCTACCACCGTTTCCTGCGCGACAGTCATGCCCGCTACAAGCTCGGGTTCGAGGGGATGGTCGCCAAGCCGATGCATCGTGTCTGGGACACGATCAAGGTGCTGCCGCAGTTCGCATGGCTCCGCGCCGATCGGTCGATTCACGCCATGGCGAAATCGCGGGTCAAGGATCATCGGCTGCGCATGGCATTGTCGTTTCATCCGCTGTTCATCGGTGGCGATCCGAACAACGTGACGTCGATGTATGCTCTCGTGAGTTATCTGGAAAAGGAATACGGCGTTCACTACGCGATGGGCGGCGTGCAGGCGATGGCCGACGCCATGGCGCGTGTCATCCGCGAACAGGGCGGTGCGATCCGGCTGAACACGGTGGTTGACCGCATTGATGTGGCGGATGGTGCCGCAAAAGGCATCACGCTTAAGGGTGGTGAACGGTTGGCCGCGCCTTTGGTGGTCAGCAATGCTGACGCAGGCCATACCTACAGCACGCTGATGAAAGACGCGCCGCGCAGCCGTTGGACCGCGAAAAAGGTGCAGAACCGTCGCTGGTCCATGGGTTTGTTCGTCTGGTATTTCGGGACCAAGGGCACAGCCACCATGTGGCCCGATGCTGGGCATCACACGATCCTGTCCGGACCGCGTTACGGTCCGCTGCTCAAGGATATCTTTATCAAGGGGAAGCTGGCCGACGACATGTCACTTTATGTCCACAGGCCGTCTGTCACCGATCCGTCGGTCGCACCTGCGGGCGATGATACCTTTTACGCATTGTCGCCCGTGCCGCATCTGGGGCACGCCAATCCGGTGGATTGGCAGGCCGAAAAGCTGCGCTACCGCGACAAGGTTGCGGATGTGCTGGATGGTCTGATCCCGGGTTTCCGTGACCACATCACGACTGACCTGATCTACACGCCAGAGGATTTCCGCGATCGTTATCTGTCGCCGAACGGGTCAGGCTTTTCGCTGGAACCGCGTATCCTGCAATCGGCATGGTTCCGGCCGCATAACGTCAGCGAAGAGGCCAAGGGTCTGTTCCTCGTCGGGGCAGGCACACATCCCGGTGCAGGCGTGCCCGGTGTCGTGTCCAGTGCCGAGGTGCTGGGCAAACTGGTGCCCGATGCGCCGATGCCCGTTATCCACAAAATGGCCGCTGAATGATCCGCCCCGATGATCTGGCCCACTGCCGCGAGGTGATCCGCACGGGGTCTCTTTCGTTTCATGCGGCCTCGAAACTGCTGCCTGCAAATGTGCGGGACCCGGCCCTGGCGCTTTATGCCTTTTGCCGGCTTGCGGATGACGAAGTGGACGAAGGCAACAACAAGACCGCTGCCGTCCTGCGCCTGCGGGACCGGCTGGACCTGGCTTATGCGGGCAGGCCGCTGGACGCGCCAGAGGACCGTGCCTTTGCCGCGATCATTGCGGAATACGACATGCCACGCGCGCTGCCGGATGCCCTGCTCGAAGGGCTGGCGTGGGACGCGCAGGAACGACGCTATGCAACGCTGTCGGACGTGCGGGCCTATTCGGCGCGGGTGGCCAGTGCTGTGGGTGCGATGATGTGCGTCCTGATGCGGGTGCGCTGTGCCGATACGCTGGCGCGGGCCTGTGATCTGGGTGTGGCGATGCAATTGACCAACATCGCCCGCGACGTGGGCGAGGATGCCCGTGCGGGCCGCATCTACCTGCCGACCGACTGGCTGGCGGGGCACGATATGGATGCTGACGCCTTTCTGGCCGATCCGCGTCCGACGCCCCAGGTGCGCGCCATGACAAAGGCGCTGCTGCGTGAGGCGGATCACCTGTATCGCCGGTCCGAGGCCGGGATCAGCGGTCTGCCGCGCCAGGCACGGTTGGGGATCTGGGCCGCGCGATTGATCTATGCCGGGATCGGCGGTCAGGTCACACGGCAGGGCTATGACTCCATCGGGCAGCGCGCGCATACCTCGCGCGCCCAGAAACTGGTGTGGATCGGTCAGGCTGGGGTACGTGCGCTGGGGGCAGGGGTCATGCCGCGGTCTGCCCTGATTTTTGCCGACCCGCTGCCAGAGGTCGCGTTTCTGGTCGATGCAGCCTGCCAAGGCCAGCCAGTGCGGCGTCGCATGACATCCGTGCTGAATACGCTGGCCGATTTGTCGGCCCGTGAAATGAGTCATGGAAACGGCGGTCAAAGCGCATAAGTAATGGGTCATTGCAGCCCGAAAGGTGCCCACCATGACCACGTTCTTGTTTTTCGTTTTCCTAGCCGCCACATTTGCGGCAGGCACCACCGGGGCGATGTTTCCGACCGGTGAATGGTATCGGAAACTGAACAAACCTGCCTGGACCCCGCCGAACTGGGCCTTTCCGGTGATGTGGACCAGCATCTATCTGCTGATCGCATTCGCGGGTGCGCGGGTGGCGATGATCCCCGGTGCCGGGCTGGCGATGGCGTTCTGGGCCGCGCAGATCGCGTTCAACACGCTATGGACGCCGGTATTTTTCGGCCTGCGGCACTGGCGCGCCTCGCTGATCATCATGGCTGGCCTGTGGCTGTCGGTATTCGGGGCGACCGTAACGCATCTGATGCTGGATCTCTGGGCGGGTCTTGCATTCGTGCCGTACCTTTTGTGGGTGACAGTGGCCGGGGCGCTGAACCTGACGGTCGTGCGCCTGAACCCGGATCAGAAACCGCTGGAAATTCACAAGCTCTAGGGCTTGTGCAGCCGAGCGGGCGGGGCATGCCGTATCCCGTCACCCGCTTGAAATATTGTGCTGCCAGGCGTGGTGCGATTGAATGGACCAAACCAACGGCGGAGGCCCCTCCATGACACGACCCTTGCCCTTGCGGACCCCCGACGTGCCAGAGGCAGAGGCATTTACCGATCCAGCCGCGGCTGTGGCGCGTCTGTGCGAATTATACGACGCCGCTGCCGGATTTCTGACCGACGCCTTTCAGCACATGCTGAACACGGGGGCGGCCGATCACAGCTATCGCGCGTTCTACCCGGAGGTGCGCCTGACGACGACCAGCCACGCCCGGATGGACAGCAGGCTGGCCTATGGTCACGTGGCAGAACCGGGCACCTACGCCACGACCATCACCCGGCCAGACCTGTTTCGGTACTATCTCGAACAGCAACTGGGCCTGCTGATGAAAAACCATGATGTCGCCGTCAAGGTCGGTGCATCATCAACGCCGATGCCCGTTCATTTTGCGGTCGCCCGCGACGAGAGCATTACCGTGCCGCAGGATGGTGCCGCCGATTTTCAGTTGCGTGACGTCTTTGATGTGCCCGATCTTGCGGTGACGCACGATGATATCGTGAACGGCGGCGGTTTTTTGTACCCCGATGGCGCGCGCCCGCTGGCACCCTTTACAGCGCAGCGGATCGATTATTCGCTGGCACGCCTGTCGCATTACACGGCGACGGACGCGGGGCATTTTCAGAACCACGTCCTGTTCACCAACTATCAGTTCTACGTAGAGGAATTCGAGGCCTACGCCCGATTGATGCTGGCCGATCCGGACAGCGGCTATACCGCCTTTGTCGGGCCGGGGAATGCGGTCATCACCGATCCTGATGCGCCGTTGGCCGCGACGGCGAAAACCCCGCAGATGCCGACCTATCACCTCAAGCGGGCGCATGGTGCAGGGATCACGCTGGTGAACATCGGTGTCGGCCCGTCGAATGCGAAAACGGCGACCGATCATATCGCCGTGTTGCGTCCGCACGCCTGGTTGATGGTCGGCCATTGCGCCGGATTGCGCAATTCGCAGCGATTGGGCGATTTCGTCCTGGCCCATGCCTATCTGCGCGAGGATCACGTGCTGGACGACGATCTGCCGGTCTGGGTGCCCATCCCGGCGCTGGCTGAAATACAGATCGCGCTGGAAGACGCCGTCGAAGAAGTCACCAAGCTGGAAGGCTATGAGCTGAAGCGCATCATGCGCACCGGCACGGTCGCCACCATCGACAACCGCAACTGGGAATTGCGCGACCATTCCGGCCCGGTGCAGCGGCTGTCGCAGTCGCGTGCCGTGGCCTTGGATATGGAAAGTGCGACGATCGCGGCCAACGGTTTTAGGTTCCGCGTACCCTATGGCACGCTGCTGTGCGTCAGCGACAAACCACTGCACGGAGAGTTGAAATTGCCGGGTATGGCGTCTGATTTTTATCGTGGGCAGGTCGCAAATCACCTGATGATCGGTATCCGGGCGATGGAAAAACTGCGCGATATGCCGCTCGAACGCATACACAGCCGTAAATTGCGGTCGTTCGAGGAGACCGCATTCCTCTAAAAGTGCCGAAAACCCTTAAAAATATGCGCAAAGCGTGCTTTTGGGGCTTGCCAGCCCGCACTATTCGTTGTGGTCTACCACAACATTACGTGAATTGATGCGAAATGCCCCCAACAAGAGGGGGTTCAACCGGAGGAAGACCATCATGGCAACCAAACCGCTGACCAAGGCACAGCTCGTGACCAAGCTGTCCGAGAAGCTGGACACAGACAAGAAGACGGCAACCGCTGCTCTCGAAGCCGTGACCGATATCATCACCGAAGAAGTCTCTGCTGGCGGCGCCGTGACCCTGCCCGGCGTCGGCAAGATCTATTGCCGCGAGCGCCCGGAGCGCATGGTGCGTAACCCCGCCACCGGCGAGCAGATGAAGAAAGAGGCCGACAAGGTCGTCAAGATGACGATCGCAAAGGCGCTCAAGGACAGCGTGAACGGCTGATCTTGCATCTTGTGTGGATAACGGAAAGGGTCGCCCGTGGGCGGCCCTTTTTGTTTGGATTGTAGCGATGGATATCAAGGCACTGGTGATGGGGGTGGCCTTTGCCGCGATGTGGTCGTCGGCCTTTACCTCGGCCCGGATCATCGTTGAATACGCACCACCGCTGACCGCCCTTGCGGCCCGGTTCCTGATGTCCGGTATCGTGGCTGTCGGCATTGCGCTGGCGATGGGCCAGCGGATGCGCCTGACACGGCAGCAATGGCGCGGTGTCATCATCTTTGGTGTCTGCCAGAACGCGCTTTATCTGGGGATGAATTTCGTTGCCATGCAAACGGTCGAGGCGTCGCTGGCATCGATCATGGCCTCGACGATGCCGCTGCTGGTGGCGCTGGCTGGCTGGTTGATCTTTGGCAGGCGTCTGCCTGTGCTGGGTGTCGCAGGCTTGCTGGCGGGATTTGCTGGTGTCGCGATCATCATGTCGGCGCGACTGGGTGCAGGCAGCGATCCCTTCGGCATGATGCTGTGTGCCCTGGCGGCGGTATCGATCACCGTGGCGACGCTGGCGGTCGCGGGGGCGTCATCGGGTGGCAACCTGATGATGATCGTCGGCTTGCAGATGTTCGTCGGGTTCATCTGCTGTGCAATCCCTGCCGTCCTGTTCGAGACACCGGTCATCGACATGAACTGGCGCCTGGGGCTTGCCTTTGGCTATACCGTGCTGGTCCCGGGCGTGCTGGCGACACTGGTCTGGTTCGCGCTGGTGGGGCGCATCGGCGCGGTCAAGGCGTCGACATTCCATTTCCTGAACCCGTTTCTGGGCGTGGTCATCGCCGCCGTCCTGCTGGGAGAAAAGATCGGCCCTGCGGATGTGCTGGGGGTCGCCGTGATCGCGGCGGGCATCCTTGCTGTCCAGATCAGCAAACAGACGACAGTGCCGCCGCCGGTCTAGGCTGCTGCGCGCGCGGCTGGCAAAATGTCCTGATCCAGCAGGCGCATCAGATCGCCGAAATAGCCGCCGCTGCGGGCAGGGCGCATGGGGTCCGACGTGATGGCCACGGTCAGATTGAGGCCGGGGACGACGCAGATGATCTGACCGCCGTAGCCCCGCGCCAACGCATAGCGGTCGCCCCCCGATTCCCCCAGAAACCAGCCGTAGCCATAGGCCAGGCCGGAAAACTGCGACCGCGTGCGTGGCTGGAACGATTGATTGACCCAGCCGGTGCTCAGCACCTGGTTGCCATTCCATGTCCCGCCCATGCGGTACATTTCGCCGAACCGCACTATGGCCGGCAGGGTCAGGCCCATCTCGTTCCCGCCCAGATAGCGGCCCTGCGGATCACGGGTCCATGCGGGCACCTCGATCCCCAATGGGTCACCTAGACGGCGCTGGGCGAGGGTCAGCAGGCTTTGTCCTGAGACCTGCGACAGGACAGCGCCAAGAATGTGAAAGCTGCCGGTGGAATATTGCATGCTGCTGCCGGGCGTCGCGACAAAGGGGCGTTGCAACGCATCCGCCACCCAGTCGCGACTGGCAATCCACCCACCATAATTGCCGCCAGAGGTGCGTTCCAGACCCGCCTGCATGGTCACAAGGTTGCCCACCGTGATCTCCCCCACGCCATCGGCGGCACCGGCGGGGATCAGCCCCGGCGCGATGTCAGCCAATGTGGCGTCCAGGCTCGCGATCTCACCCCGGTCAAGGGCTGCGCCGGTCAGGGCCGCGACGATGGTTTTCGACACCGATTTGATCGGCACGATACGCCCGACGGCGGGGCCGCGAAACGCCTGCGACAGCACCTGCCTGCCGTCCTGATGGATTGCCATGGCATGTAGCTGGTCATAGCTGGCCGCGCGGTCCAGCACAGCCTGCCAGGGCTGTGCCTGCGCGCGCAATGGCAAGGCTGTCAGAGCAGCGGCCCCGGCGATCAAAGTGCGGCGTGTCAGTGTCATGGCGTTCCCCTTGCGCGATTGGCAGACAGCTAGGCCAACCGCGACAAAACACCAGACAAACGGTCGTGAGGTGTCAGCCGATCCGCCCGCGCACGCCGCCCGTCTGGCCGCGATCCAGCAGGATGTGGTCAAGGATCACGCAGGCCATCATCGCCTCTCCGACAGGGACGGCGCGAATGCCCACACAGGGGTCGTGACGACCCTTGGTCACCACCTCGGTCGGCTGGCCATCCATGGTGATCGACTGGCGCGGCGACAGGATGGATGACGTAGGTTTGACCGCAAACCGCACGACGACATCCTGACCCGTGCTGATCCCGCCCAGAATGCCGCCCGCATGGTTCGATGAATAGACCGGCTGGCCGTCATTCCCCATAAAGATCTCGTCTGCGTTGGCGCGGCCGGTCAGCGCGGCGGCGGCCATGCCTTCGCCGATTTCGACGCCCTTGACGGCGTTGATGCTCATCATTGCGGCGGCGAGGTCGGTATCGAGTTTCGCATAGATCGGCGCACCGATGCCCGCCGGTACGCCGCGGGCAACCACCTCGATGATCGCGCCGACGGAATTGTGGTCGTCCTTGCGCAGCCAGGTCAGGTAGTCTTCCCATTCGGCAGCGGCCTGAGCATCAGGACACCAGAAATCGTTCTGCGCGATCTGGTCCCAGTTGAACCGGTCGCGGTCGATCTTCTTTTCGCCCATCTGCACCATGTAGCCTGTGACCTGCACGCCTGGTGCCACTGCGCCGATGGCTGCGCGTGCCACGCCGCCTGCGGCCACACGCGCGGCTGTTTCACGGGCGGATGACCGTCCACCGCCACGCGGATCGCGCAACCCGTATTTCTGGTGATAGGTGATGTCGGCATGTCCCGGGCGGAATGTGTTCAGGATATCGCCGTAATCCTTGGACCGTTGGTCCGTGTTTCGGATCATCAGCTGTATGGGCGTGCCGGTGGTCTGCCCTTCGTAGACGCCGGACAGGATTTCCACGGCGTCGGGTTCATTTCGCTGGGTGGTGTTGCGGTTCTGGCCGGGGCGGCGTTTGTCCAGCCATTGCTGGATCATCGCGGCATCCAGCGGCACGCCCGGCGGGCATCCATCGACGGTCGCACCCAATGCGGGACCATGGCTTTCGCCCCAGGTGGTGAACCGAAAGAGATGACCAAAGGTGTTGAATGACATGCGCAACGCTCCGTTTCTGATCGCCGCGATAGCCCAAGGCGCAGGCTGTGTCCAACCTGGTGCAGCGACGACACCGTGTTTTGCGTCAAATCGGTGCCGGTGCAAGTCATGCCGTGATCCATGCGTCAGAACGCCCGGTGCTGACGCGGGATGCCCGGGCCTCTTTTCATTTGGTGCAGGCGGCGCTAGCTGTTGGGTACCTCGGGGGGCCATATGGCTGAGATGCGCAAGCGGACCCGTTGAACCTGAACCGGTTAAGACCGGCGGAGGGAAGGTCCGGCATAACGTCGTCCCCAAATCCGCCCGTCGTTTTGGAGGATGACATGAAAACCACCTTTGCAAGCGTCGTGGCCCTGATCTGTGCAAGCCCTGCCTTGGCGCAGACACCGACACTGAACGTTTATACCTACGACAGTTTCACATCCGAATGGGGCCCTGGCCCGGCCATCGAACAGGCGTTCGAGGCGGAATGCGGCTGTGATCTGGTCTTTACCGGGGCGGGCGACGGGGCGGCCCTGCTCGCCCGGCTACAACTGGAGGGCGCGCGCACGGATGCGGATGTCGTTCTTGGCCTGGATACGAACCTGACCGCTGCTGCCGCGGCAACCGGCCTGTTCGCACCGCATGGCGTGACGGCAGATTTTGCACTGCCGATCACCTGGGACGACGACACGTTTCTGCCGTTTGACTGGGGCTACCTCGCGTTTGTGGCGCGGGCCGACACTCCGGCGGTCGCCTCATTTCGGGAACTGGCCGACAGCGACCTGAGCATCGTTATCCAGGATCCGCGGTCCTCGACACCGGGGCTGGGCCTGCTGATGTGGGTGCAGGCCGTCCACGGCGACGAGGCCGGTGCGGTCTGGGAGGCGCTGTCCGACAACATCGTCACCGTGACCCCCGGCTGGACCGAGGCCTACAACCTGTTCCTCGAAGGTGAGGCGGACGCCGTGCTGTCCTATACGACCTCGCCTGCCTACCACCTGATCGCAGAAGAGGACGCCACGAAAACATCCTGGGCGTTTGACGGCGGCAACTATCTGCAGGTCGAAGTCGCGGCCAAGGTCGCGGGCACCGATCAGTCGGCACTGGCCGATCAGTTCATGGCGTTCATCGCCACACCCGCGTTCCAGGAGGTGATTCCGACAACAAACTGGATGTATCCGGCCACTGACGTAGCGCTGCCGGACGGGTTCGGGACGCTGACCGTGCCGGAAACCGGATTGCTGTTGTCGTCGCAGGACGCGGCCGCAATTCGGGATACGGCGTTGGAGACATGGCGCAACGCGCTGTCGCAGTGATGCGCAGCCTGCCAGCGCGGCTGTCGGTCGCGCTGGTCCTTGTGCTGACGCTGGGGACGCTGGTGGCCGTCGCGACGCGCGCGCAGGTCGGCAGCGGCCTTTCGGCTGCTGATTGGGCGGCAATCCGGTTCACGCTGTGGCAGGCGATGGCCTCGGCCGTGGTATCTGTGTTGCTGGCCATTCCCGTGGCGCGCGCGCTGGCCCGGCGTCAGTTCAAGGGCCGGTCTGCGTTGGTCATGTTGCTGGGCGCGCCGTTCCTGCTGCCGGTCATCGTGGCTGTGCTGGGGCTGCTTGCGGTGTTTGGACGGGGGGGGATCGCGAACGACGCGCTTGGCCTGATCGGTATTGCGCCCGTCAGTATCTATGGCGCGGGGGGTGTCATCCTTGCGCATGTGTTTTTCAACCTGCCACTGGCCGTTCGCCTGATCCTGCAAGGCTGGCTGGATATCCCGTCCGAACGTTTCCGGCTGGCGGCGCAGCTGAATGCGCCGATGTGGCGTGTGCTGGAATGGCCGATGTTGCAACGCGTCCTGCCGGGGGCCGCACTGGTGATTTTCCTGATCTGCCTGACCAGTTTCGCGGTGGCGCTGATCCTGGGCGGCGGGCCCCGCGCCACGACCGTGGAACTTGCAATCTATCAGGCCATAAGGTTCGATTTCGATCTGGGGCGTGCCGCGCTGCTGGCCGCCGTGCAATTCGCGCTCTGCGCTGTCGCCGCTGCGATTGCCTGGCGCATCACGCCTCTGGACGGTTTGGGCGGTGGTCTGGATCGCGGCGTTGCCCGCTGGGATCATAGCCCGCTGGACTGGGTCTGGCTGGTGGCCGTGACGCTGTTCCTGGTGACGCCATTGGTGATGATCGTGCTGCGCGGCCTGCCGGGACTGACGCAATTGCCGGACAGCATATGGGCTGCAGCTGGCCGGTCCATCGCTGTCGCGGCGGGGTCAACGATCCTGAGCGTTCTGATGGCGCTCTCCCTGGCGCTCAGGGGCGGGCTGATCGCCAATCTGGTCGGTGTGCTACCGCTTGCATCCAGCGCGCTGGTCATGGGGACAGGGCTGTTCGTCATCGTTTATGCCTTTGTCAGCCCAACTGCCGTGGCGTTGCCGGTGACAATGCTCGTGAACGCGGTGCTGGCGCTGCCGTTCGGTCTGCGGGTGCTTGGCTCGGCGGTGCGCGACGTGCGTGCCAACTATGATCGCCTGTCACAAAGTCTGGGTTTGTCGGGCTGGGCGGCGCTGCGTATCGTGATGCTGCCGCGTCTGCGGCGACCCTTGGGGTTTGCGGCTGGATTGGCCGCTGCACTCTCGATGGGGGATCTGGGTGTGATCGCCCTTTTTGCCACCGATGCGCAGGAAACGCTGCCGCTGGCGATGTACCGTCTGATGGGCGCCTACCAGATGGAGGCAGCGGCAAGTGCAGCGCTGCTTTTGCTGGGGCTGTCGCTGGCGGCATTCTGGATTTGCGACCGGGGAGGGCGCGTCGATGCTGATCTTTGACAACGTAACCCTGCGGGTCGGTGATTTTACGCTGACTGCGGATGCGCATGTCGGGCCGGGTCTGACTGCGGTGATCGGACCATCGGGGGGCGGCAAATCGACGTTGCTGTCCGCGATTGCGGGTTTTCTGGACACCGCAGCTGGGCAGATTGCATGGGATGGTCGCGATCTGTCGGGCCGCGCACCGGGGGATCGTCCCGTGACGATGCTGTTTCAGGACAACAACCTGTTTCCGCATCTGACCGTTGCCCAGAATGTCGGACTGGCGTTGGGTCCGCGTCTGCGGATGTCAGCGGCAGAGACCAGTCGCATCGCCGACGTTCTGCGGCGCGTGGGCCTGGGCGATCTTGGCCGTCGCAAACCGGCAGCGCTGTCCGGCGGCCAGCAAAGCCGTGCGGCACTGGCGCGTGTCTTGCTGGCTGACCTGCCTGTTGTGCTGCTGGACGAGGCATTCGCAGCATTGGGCCCCGCCCTGCGGGCCGAGATGCTGGAACTGGTGCACAGGACGCTCGTTCAGGCGGGGCGCACCGTGCTGATGGTCACCCATGATCCATCGGATGCCCGGGCATGGGCCGATCAGGTCATTCTGGTGGCAGACGGGGTGGTGCAGCCACCACGGCCCGCCTCCGCGTTGTTTGCGGACCCGCCAGCCGCCCTGCGAGCCTATCTGGGCACATGAAAAAGGCCCGCCGGTTGGGCGGGCCTTTTGTCTATTGCGATCAGGAAATGATCAGGCTTCGTCTTTGTACTTGGGCTTGTGCGGTGCCCAGAGTTTCTTGTTGGTGAGGTACAGAAGCACCGCCAACAGCGACAGAAAGAGCACGCCCGTCATGCCGGCCTGCTTGCGGGCCGTCATCTTGGGTTCGGCGGTCCACATCAGGAATGCAGCCACGTCTTGCGCGCTTTGCTCCAGGGTGGCTTCGGTGCCGTCGTCATAGTCCAGATCGTCGCCATACAGCGGCGGTGCCATCGAGATCCAGCTGCCGGGCACAGTGTGATGGCCGTGTTCGTCCTTGCACGCCTCTGGAAAGCCGCCGTTGGCGAAGGCTATATTATAGTAGCCATCCATCGGCGTTTCCATTTCCAGCGCGCATTCCGGCTCTTCTTCGTAGCCGGTCAGCAGCGATGCGATGTATTCAGCGCCACCCATGCCGTTGATCAGCTGGCTGATGCCGGTGCCGTAGGGGCCGTGGAAACCCGCACGCGATTTGGCCATCAGCGACAGATCGGGGGCGTTGGACAATGACGATTCAGGATAGCGATCCGCCGGGGTTGCCGCGCGGAAGTCACCAAAGCCGTCATCAAGTGCCTGGTCGAACACCTCGAAGTTTTCGGCGTAGGCGCGCATCTGCTCTTCGGGCAGGGCAGGGCCCGTTTCGTCCGAAAGCGTGCGGAACGCGACCAGTTCGAGACCATGACAGGCCGAGCAGATTTCAGTGTAGACCTTGAGGCCCCGCTGAAGCTGGTTGCTGTCATAGGACCCGAACGGACCCTCGAACGGGAAGGCGTAGTCGGTGATTTCGACCTCGACGCTCGCGGCGTGGGCGGCCCCGGCGCCAAGCGCCAAGGCCGTCATCGTTGTCAGTGAAAGTTTGCGAAACATTGTCATAGATCCTTTGTCTTTCACTCTGCCGGGTTCACGATGGTTTTCGTGCCACCGGTCTTGGAGGCGTAGTGCGCTGCATAATCCGCCTCGATCGTTTCGGGCAGGGGCAGCGGTTTTTCCAGAACGCCCAGCAGCGGCAGGATCACCAGGAAGTAGGCAAACCAGTAGGTCGAGGCGATCAGCGAAATCCAGTCGTACGGGAACTCCGCCGCCTGTGCGCCAACCCACATCAGCACGATGAAGTCGACGACCAGCAGTGCGAACCACCACTTGAACATCGGACGATAGCGGCCCGAACGCACGGTCGAGGTGTCCAGCCAGGGGGCGAGTGCCATGACGGCGATCGCACCGAACATCGCGAGCACACCAAAGAACTTGGCGTCGATGATGCCGAAGGTCAGGAAGTTCACGATCTGCACGACCCAGACGTCAGCGGTAAAGGCCCGCAGGATCGCGTAGAACGGCAGGAAATACCATTCGGGCACGATGTGCGACGGCGTCGCCAGCGGGTTCGCCGGGATGTAGTTGTCCGGGTGGCCCAGGTAGTTCGGCATGAAACCGACGATTGCCATGAACACGGCCAGGATGATCGCCAGCGCGAACAGGTCCTTGATCACGAAGTAGGGCCAGAAGGGCAGCGTGTCCTTTGCTGCGTCTTCCTTGGACGTGCGGCGGACTTCAACACCCGTGGGGTTGTTGTTGCCGGTCGTGTGGAAGGCCCAGATGTGCACGATCGTCAGGCCCAGCAGGATAAAGGGCATCAGGTAGTGCAAGGAGAAGAAGCGGTTCAGCGCGGGCTGACCAACGGCGGATGCACCCAGCAACCAAGTCTGCAGTGCTTCACCGACGAAAGGAACAGCGCCAAACAGGCCTGTGATCACGGCCGTACCGTGGAACGACATCTGGCCCCAGGGCAGAACGTAACCCATGAACGCGGTGCCCATCATCAGCAGATACATCAGCATGCCGATGATCCACGTCACCTCGCGTGGTGCCTTGTAGTTGCCGTAGTAGAGGCTGCGGAAGATGTGCAGATACACGGCGATAAAGAACAGCGACGCGCCGTTGGAATGGAAGTAGCGGATCATGTGACCGCCGTTCACGTTGCGCATGATATGTTCGACGGATTCGAACGCCATGTCGACGTGCGGCACGTAATGCATGACCAGCACGATGCCGGTCACGATCTGCAGTACCAGCGTGAATGTCAGGACGATGCCCCAGATCCACATCCAGTTCAGGTTCTTTGGCGTCGGGATCATCAGCGTATCATAGGCGATGCCGAGGATGGGAAGACGCTTGTGAAGCCACTTTTCACCGTTCGATGACGGCTCGTAGTGGTCGTGCGGGATGCCAGCCATGCTGTTTCTCCTTTAACCGAGTTCGATGGTCGTGGGGTCGACGAATGCGGCGACCGGCACGGGCAAGTTGGTGGGCGCAGGCCCGCGGCGGATGCGGCCTGCGGTGTCGTAGTGGCTGCCGTGGCACGGGCAGAACCAGCCGCCGAAATCACCCTGTTCACCCAGTGGCACACAGCCAAGGTGCGTGCAGACGCCCATCTGGACCAGCCACGCGCCATCGGGCGCGTCGGAACCTTCGGGGGTGGGCAGCGCGCGGTTCTGGTCGGTCGCTTCGGAGCCGACGGCCAGGTTGGCGTTTTCAGCGGATTGATCCGGCAGATCAGCCAGATCCACAGCGCGCGCGGCGTCGATTTCGGACTGCGTGCGGTAGCGGATGAAAACAGGCTTGCCCTGCCACAGTACGGTCAGCTGGCTGCCTTCGGTGATGCCGGACACATCGACACGGATCGACGCAAGTGCCTGCACATCGGCGGATGGGTTCATTTGGTTGACCAGGGGCCAGACGGCTGCGCCCGTGACCACCACGCCGGCACCGGCCGTCGCATAATATAGAAAATCGCGGCGTGTGCCCTGGTGTTCGTCTGCATGTGACAAAGGGATATCTCCGGTTGTAGTGAACGGGGTGAACCGCTCTGCGAAAGACAATAGGCGGACTGCGCCGCTTAATTCGGCGCTGTTTAGCTTGCACGACCCGGCCCGTCCAGCGGACATTCCGGCGCAGGGGTTGCAGTTTGGCGGCGCACGCCTAAGGAATGCTTTCGCCGTGACTTTAATAATAGTGTCATGGGCCACTTTATCCAAACATGCTGGCTGCGGCGCATTGCTGCGGGTCAGGCCGTCGCAGCGGTGTCGATCATGGCCGCGCGTCCGCTGAATGTGGCATGCCACCCGGCCAGCGCGTCCCGTCCGGCGCGCCATTTGCGCGAATCATGCCGCAGATCAAGGTATCCCAATGCGCAGCCCATCGCGATCTGGCCCATGTCCAGCGGGCCGGACAAATGGCTGATCCAGCGGTCTTCGACCGCGTCCAGCGCACGGGCGACCTTGGCCCATTGCGCGTCGGTCCATTCAGGCCATTGCTTGTCGTCCGGTCGCATCCGGCCTTCGTAGGTTATCGCCAGGGCGGCCTCCATGATTCCGTCGGCCGTCGCCTCGAGTGTCAGCGTGTCCCACAGGCGGGCATGTGGATAGAGACCGGCGTTTGCGTGGTCATCCAGAAAACGGGTAATGACGCGGCTATCATAAAGCGCCGGTCCATGAAGCCGCAGGAGCGCCGGGATCTTGCCGATGGGATTGGCGGCGGCCACGGCCGCATCGGTGGCAAAAGGCGTGGTGCTGACATTGACCTCTTGGACTGCGTCCAACAGGTGCGCCTCGCGCAGAAGGACGCGGCATTTGCGGGCAAAGGGCGAAGCAGGTGAACACAGCAGTTGCATGATGGACCTCCGGGGTTGGCGCAACTGTGCACCCGGTCATGGCTGCCTGTCGAGAGGTCAGGCCGTCAGACGCGTCGTGTCGGCGCCGGTGATCACCGCATCGACGATCTGGCCGGTCGGTTGGTCCGTGTCGAAATGCACCTCTGCGAATTGTGCCGTGCGACCCATGCGGGGGCTTTCCATCAGGACGGCGTGGCGCTGTCCGATCTGATCTTGCAGATGGCGGGTCACGGCCGCGTCACCCGCGGCACGCAGGCGTGCGGCGCGATCCTTGATCGCGGGGCCACGGACCTGCGGCATACGGGCGGCAGGCGTGCCGGGGCGTGGCGAATAGGGAAACACGTGCAGCCAGGTCAGCGCGCAGTCCTCGACCAGCGCCAGAGAGTTCTCGAACGCTGCTTCGGTTTCGGTTGGAAACCCTGCAATGATATCTGCACCAAAGGTCATGTCGGGCCGCAGGCGGCGGGCGTCCTGCGCGAAACGGATCGCGTCGTCGCGTGAATGGCGTCGTTTCATCCGCTTCAGGATCAGATCATCACCATGCTGAAGCGACAGATGCAGGTGGGGCATCAGGCGCGGTTCGGTCGCAATCGCCTGCATCAGTGCCTGATCCACCTCGATCGAATCGATTGACGAGATGCGCAGACGCGGCAGATCCGGCACCAGTTTGAGGATGCGCAGGACCAGATCACCCAGACGCGGTGTCGCCGGCAGGTCGGCACCCCAGCTGGTCAGGTCGACACCGGTCAGCACCACCTCTTGAAATCCGCGATCCACCAAACGCTTGATCTGGTCAACGACGACACCAGCGGGGACCGACCGCGAATTTCCCCGGCCAAAGGGAATGATGCAAAATGTGCAGCGGTGATCGCAACCGTTCTGGACCTGGACATAGGCACGGCTACGCGTGCCGAAACCGTCGATCAGATGGCCTGCGGTTTCGGTCACGGACATGATGTCGTCGACCTGCACCGGTTCGGTGCTGCCGATCAGGTCGGGCGCCATCCCGGCCCAGGTGGACGGGTCCATTTTTTCCGTGTTGCCGATGACGCGATCAACCTCGGCCATATTGGCAAAGGTTTCAGGTTCGGTCTGTGCGGCGCAGCCTGTCACGATCAGCGTGGCATCCGGATGCGCGCGCCGCAGTTTACGAATGTCCTGCCGCGCCTTGCGCACGGCCTCTGCGGTCACGGCACAGGTATTGACGACGACGGCATTGGTGACGCCCGCCGCCTCGGCCAATTCGGTCATCGCGGCGGTTTCATAGGCGTTCAGCCGGCACCCGTGGTTGGAAAAGATCGGTGCGTCAGCCATGCCAGACCCCGTCGAAGACATGCGCGGTCGGCCCTGTCATCCAGACACCGTCCGCGCGCCAGTCAATCATCAGCGTGCCGCCGTCCAGGTCGATGCGCACATGGTGCCCGGTCAGGCCGCGCCGCGCGGCCGCCACCGCCACGGCACAGGATGACGAACCGGACGCGAGCGTCACACCCGCGCCACGTTCCCAGACCCGCATGCGCAGATGATCCGGCCCAACGACCTGCGCGAACTGCACGTTTGTCCGTTCGGGAAACAGCGGGTGATGTTCTGTTTCGGCACCGCGTGCCGCAAGGTCGATTGCGGCCAGGTCATCCACGAAAAAGCTGCAATGCGGATTGCCCATGCCGGTCCCGACCGGATCGCCTTCGATCGGCAGGTGCAGAGTATCTGTGTCATGCGCCAGCGGAATATCCGCCCAGTCCAGCAGCGGCGCACCCATGTTGACGGATACACCGTCCGGCGTGCGCTGGGCGAGCAACGTTCCGCGATCCGTCGTGATCGTGACGCGGTCCAACCCTATGCGCGCCATGTGCCATGCCGCGATACAGCGCGTCGCGTTGCCGCAGGCTGCCGAGGTGCTGCCGTCGCTGTTCCAAAAGGTCAGATGCAGGTCACCTGCGTCGCTGTCTGCGATTTCGGCCAGCTGATCAAAACCGATTCCGCGATGCCGATCCGCCATCGCAACAGCCAGGCGGGAATCGACGGCGTGACCTTCGCGTGCGTCAATCACGACGAAATCGTTGCCCAGGCCGTGCATCTTCATGAAGGGGATCGGGTGTGTCATGGGCGGGCCTATACGCCTGACCGAGAACTTTATCCAGCCCGTGCCGCTTTGGGGGGTTGACCATCTCGTGTTGCCATTCTAGTTCGCACCCCGTGGTCAGAGCCTGTAGCTCAGTTGGTAGAGCAACTGACTTTTAATCAGTAGGTCCAGGGTTCGAACCCCTGCGGGCTCACCACGAAAACCTTTCAGGACAGCTAGCGTATCGCATGCCAGGCAGGCACCCTGCGGGGACGATATGCTTTGCGTCATATCGCCTGTTCGGTTGGCAGTGCGCGGTCGGTCCGACCGCGAATCGCAGGCACTGGACTATGCGCTCTTGCGGATGACCAGCCTTCCCAGAAAGGCATGCAGTTTCTTGGTGCGCTTCTTGCCTTCGAGGACTTCGACCAGTGCGTTTGCCATATCCGTCAATGGCTGGCGGTAGGTCGTTAATTCGTATTGCGGGCTGGACGCCTGCGGCACATCGTCGAATCCCGTGATCGCGATATCTTCGGGCACGCGCAGTCCCAGTTCATAGCGGATCGCATCGCAAGCCCCCATCGCCAGGGCGTCGTTTTCACAAACCAGCACATCCGGCAAATCTGCCTGTTTTGCGCCTTTGAAACGTTGCACCACGAGGTCGTAGGCCAGCTTGGGGTCGTAACGGTCGACAGAGGCGAACCTGGGGCGGTTTCCGCTGGTCTTTTCCCATTGCGACAAGAAGATTTCCTTGCGCTGAAGGTGTGCGGACTGCGTCTGCGGGCCAGCAATGAAAAACGGGTTCCGATAGCCTGCCGCAAACACATGTTCTGTAATGGCCGTCATCGCCGCGCGGTCATCGCAGCAGACGGAAATCGTATTTTCGTTTTTCGACATGCGCGCAAAGACGATCAGTTTCTTGACCCGCTTGGCACCGATCGCGGTCTCGAGGCTTTGGTCGTTGAAGCTGACGCCGATGAGGATGGCCGCATCGACACGGCGTTGGCTGGCGTTGAGGAGTGCTGCTGATGCGTCCTGCTCATCGCTGGTATTCACCAACAGCGTATCATAGCCGTTCTTGCGCAGGATGCGCGTCAGCCGTTCCATCATCACCAGCTTGTGCGGGTTGGCAAAGTCATCGACGAGCAAGGCCACCAGATTGGTGCGGTCAGTGGCAAGGCTTGTTGCCAGCAGATCCGGGACATAGCCCAGCGTTTCGGCGGCTTTCATGACCTTTTCGCGGGATTTCGCGGAAATAGAGGCGTCTTTCTTGAAGGCGCGGTTCACGGTCCAGCGCGACACGCCAACCATTGCGGCAACGTCGTCAGCCGTAACAGAGCCTTCTTGATCCTTCATTTCCGAAACGGCTCCTTCGACTTTGCGCATGTTCGGCGACTGTGAACGCTCATCGTCCTTGTTTCAATCTTAGATGATTTTTGCACCCGCGTGCAAAAATTTCTTGCACGCGGGTGCAAAACTGGTTTTCAATGACGCAAGGGAATCGGGAGGATCTCAGAATGCGGGTAGGTTTGCTCGGTGCGGGACGCATCGGGACTGTTCATGCGCAGGCCATTTCTGCGCATCATGACAGCGAATTGGTCGCTGTTTCAGATGCGTTGAACGACAACGCGCAGGCGCTTGCAGCCACCTATGGCTGCGCCGTCCGCACCTCGGATGAGATCATCGCAGATAGCAGCATCGACGCGGTGTTGATTGCGACGTCCACGGATACGCATTCCGACCTGATCGAGGCCGCGGCCGCCGCAGGCAAGGCGGTGTTGTGTGAAAAGCCGGTGGACCTCAGCCTTGCGCGTGCCACTGCCTGCCTAGAGAATGTCGGCGATCGCGCCGCCAAGATCATGATCGGTTTCAATCGCCGGTTTGACCCCAGTTTTGGTGCGCTCAAATCCGCCATGATGGCGGGCGAAATCGGCAAGACCGAGCTTCTGTCGCTGACATCCTTTGATCCCGCGCCGCCACCCGTCAGCTACATCAAGGTTTCTGGCGGCTTGTTCCGCGATATGATGATCCATGATTTCGACATGGCGAATTTCATCATGGGGGCGACACCCGTGACCGTTTCCGCCGCAGGCACGTCCATCGTTGATCCTGCCATAGGCGAGGCGGGCGATGTGGACACGGCGGTCGTCACGATGACCTATGCCGATGGCCGGATCGCCGTGATCAAGAATTCGCGCCGCGCGGTCTATGGCTATGACCAGCGGGTCGAGGTTCTGGGGTCCGAAGGCCTGTTGCAGGCGCAGAACATGCTGGAAAACACCGTGGTCAAATCCACGGCATCCGGGGTGAGCAGCGCCAAGCCGACCTATTTTTTCCTCGAACGCTACATGCCGGCCTACAAGGCCGAATGGGCGGCCTTTGTCGCGGCGGTCAAGGGCGACACCGACATGCCTGTCGATCTGAACGACGGTGTCGCGGCCTTGGCGATGGCAGAGGCAGCAACGCGGTCCGCGCAGACGGGCCGCCCGGTCGATATGGCCGAAATCACAGGGAATTCGGACCGCGGGGAGGCGGCCTGAAAAGAGGCGCGCGCCCACATCGGGCGATGCGACATGCGCAGCCAATGCGCGTGAACAAGAGGCCGGGTTGACCGGCACGAATGGAAATCCAAGGGAGGAAAACCGAATGAAGACATTTATGAAAGGCGCAATCGCTGCTGGTGCAGTCGCTGTGGCCGCACCCGCGATGGCCCAGGATATCGCTGTCGTTGTCCACGGCCAGGCCAACGATGCGTTCTGGTCCGTGGTCAAGGCGGGCGTGGATCAGGCCGCAGCCGACACCGGTGCAAACGTGTCCTACAATTCGCCCGAAACCTTTGACATGGTTCTGATGTCGCAGCTGATCGACGCGGCCGTGAACGAAGAGCCGGACGGGTTGGTCATTTCGTTCCCCGATCCCGATGCGCTTGGGCCGTCGGTTGAACGCGCGATTGCCGCAGGCATCCCCGTCATCACCATCAACGCCGGTGGCGCACAGGCCAAGGAGCTGGGTGCCGCGATGCACGTCGGACAGGACGAATTTGATGCAGGCGTTGCCGCAGGCATGGCGCTGGCCGAGATGGGCGGCACCAATGCACTCTGCGTGAACCAGGAAGTCGGGAACATCTCCCTCGATCAGCGCTGCGCCGGTTTCGAAGAGGGGTTCGGCGGTAGCGTGACAGTCCTGCCGACCACCAACGATACCGCCGAGATCGAATCCAAGGTGTCCGCTGCGCTGGCATCTGACGACACCATCGACACCGTCATGGCGCTGGGCGCATCGACCGCGGGCGAACCTTCGGTTGCCGCCGTCAAGGCATCGGGCCGTGACGTGAACGTGGCGACCTTTGATATGTCCGCAGGCTTCCTTCAGTCGGTTGTGGACGGTGACGCTGCATTCGCACTGGACCAGCAGCAGTATCTGCAGGGTTACATGGGTGTCGCGATCATGGCGCTGCAGGCCAAATTCGGCCTGATGCCCGGCGGCGACATCGCCTCTGGTCCGAACCTGATCACCGCCGACAAGGCCGCCCAGGTGATCGATCTGTCCGCGCAGGGCCTGCGCTAAGCGCACTCGACATGAAACAGAAGGCGGCGCAGTTTTGCGCCGCCTTCGATAAATCTCGAAGAGGGCGTCATGAGCGACACTACACCAAATCAAACCACGGATGAACGGATCAAGGCAGAGCCCCTGATTTCGCGTCTGATGAAAAGACCCGAACTGGGTGCAATCGCGGGCGTCATACTGGTCGCCATCTTCTTTGTGATTACCGCGGATTCCGCGATGTTCACGGCTTCTGGCATCATCAACTTTCTTACACCGGCGGCACAGCTGGGAATTTTGGCAATCGGCGCTGCCCTGTTGATGATCGGTGGCGAATTCGATCTGTCGATCGGATCGATGGTTGCCTTTGCCGGTCTGTTCTTTGGTGTCTGCGTCATGGTCTGGGGGCTGCCGCTGATCGTCGCAATCCCGGTCACCTTCGTGTTCTCTGCCTTTGTCGGCGCAATCAACGGGTTCATCGTGATCCGGTCCGGTCTGCCGTCATTCATTGTGACGCTGGCATTTCTCTTTATCCTGCGTGGCCTGTCGCTGGTGGGCCTGAAATGGGCCTCTGGCGGGTCGACGCAGCTGCGCGGCGTGCGTGATGCGACCGAAAACGACTGGCTTGCCCCCGTGTTTTCCGGCGATGCATTTCCGGGATTTTTCGCCTGGCTGGCTGAACGCGGGCTGGTCGAAACATTCAGCAACGGCACGCCCAAGGTGACGGGGATCCCGGTCGAGATCCTGTGGTTCATCGTGCTGGCGCTGGTTGCAACCTATGTTCTGCTGCGCACCCCTGCCGGAAACTGGATCTTTGCTGCAGGCGGCGACACGACGGCTGCGTCCAATTCGGGTGTCCCGGTGAACCGCATCAAGATTTCACTGTTCATGGTGACGGCGTGCTGTGCGGCGCTGGTGGCGATCATCACCGTGATCGACGCAGGTTCGACCGACGCGCGGCGCGGTTTTCAAAAGGAATTCGAGGCGATCATCGCCGCGGTGATCGGGGGCTGTCTGCTGACGGGCGGCTATGGGTCGGCAATCGGCGCATTCTTTGGCTCCATCATCTTTGGCATGGTGGTGATCGGCCTGACCTACACGAATTTCGACCAGGACTGGTTCCAGGTGTTCCTGGGCGGGATGCTGCTGATCGCGGTTCTGTTCAACAATGCCATTCGCAAGCGCGTCACGGGAGAGCGTTGATATGACCGATGACAGCAAATTCCATCATGGCGCCGTCGATGACCGTGTCGCACCGATTGTCCAGATGCAGGACATCCAGAAACACTTTGGCAACATCATCGCCTTGGCAGGTGTCAGTTTCGATATCCGGCCCGGAGAATGTCACTGCCTGCTGGGTGACAACGGCGCGGGCAAGTCGACATTCATCAAGACCATGTCGGGCGTTCATCAGCCCACACACGGCAAGATCCTGTTCGAGGGCAAGCCGATGAGCTTTGCCACGCCGCGCGATTCAATGGAGGCCGGGATCGCCACAGTGTTCCAGGACCTTGCGATGATCCCGCTGATGTCGGTGGCGCGCAACTTCTTCATGGGGCGTGAACCCACCAAGGGGCGTGGTCTGTTCAAGCGGTTCGACGTCGAACTGGCCAATGAGATCACCATGACGGAAATGCGCAAGATGGGCATCAACCTGCGCGGACCCGATCAGGCGGTCGGCACGCTGTCGGGTGGCGAACGCCAGACGGTTGCGATTGCCCGTGCGGTCTATTTCGGTGCCAAGGTGCTGATCCTGGATGAGCCGACCTCGGCGCTGGGTGTACGCCAGACATCCAATGTGCTGGCCACGATCGACAAGGTGCGCAAGCAGGGCGTCGGCGTCGTCTTTATAAGCCACAACGTGCGGCACGCGCTGGCGGTCGGTGATCGTTTCACCGTGCTGAACCGGGGCAAGACGCTGGGGACGGCCAAGCGCGGCGAAATCACCCCCGAAGAATTGCAGGACCTGATGGCGGGCGGCCAGGAACTGGCCCAGCTCGAGGGGTCGCTCGGCGGGACGGTCTGACGACATTTATCGCATACCATTCAGTGTCCTCCCAGGAACGTTGAAATGGTTCGAGGGGCTGACAGGGCCGTTCCTGTCAGCCCCTCACACTGAAATTTCCGAAAAACAGGTGCGTCACATGACGAAACTTGATCTCATCACGATTGGCCGATCCTCCGTGGATCTCTATGGCGCGCAGATCGGCGGCCGGTTGGAGGACATGGGGTCGTTCGACAAATATATCGGCGGCAGTCCGACGAACATCGCCTGCGGCACCGCCCGTCTGGGCCTGAAATCCGCCGTGATCACCGCCGTTGGTGACGAACACATGGGCCGTTTCATCACCGAACAGCTGACGCGCGAGGGGGTCAGCACCGACGGGGTCAAGGTGGACCCCGAACGTCTGACCGCGCTGGTCCTGCTGGGCATCCGGGATCAGGAACAGTTTCCACTGATTTTCTATCGTGAAAACTGCGCGGACATGGGGCTGACGGTCGATGACATAGACCCTGCGTTCATCCAGTCGGCCCGCGCCGTCGTGGCCACCGGCACGCATCTGAGCCATCCGCAGGTCGAGGCCGCGACGATCAAGGCGCTGGAGATCGCGCGCGCGGCCGGTCTGCAAACCGCATTGGATATCGATTACCGTCCAAACCTCTGGGGCGTGGCCGGGCATGGCGACGGCGAAAACCGTTTTGTCGCAAGCGATGCGGTCACGACGAAACTGCAATCCACGCTGCATCTGTTCGACCTCATCGTAGGCACCGAAGAGGAATTTCATATCGCGGGCGGGACAACCGATACGATTGCAGCATTGCGTGCCGTCCGGGCCGTCAGCGGTGCCACACTGGTGTGCAAGCGGGGCGCTGATGGGGCGGTGGCCTTTGTCGGTGAAATTCCCGACAGTCTGGACGATGGCGCGGCAGGTCCGGGTTTCCCGATCGAGGTGTTCAACGTGCTGGGGGCCGGTGACGGTTTCATGTCCGGCCTGCTGAAAGGCTGGCTGGACGGAGTGGATTGGCCAACGGCGCTGAAATACGCAAACGCCTGCGGTGCCTTTGCGGTCAGCCGCCATGGCTGCACGCCCGCCTATCCGTCGTGGGAAGAGCTGCAATTTTTCTTTGCGCGCGGGATCAAGCGTCCGGACCTGCGCAATGATGCGGAACTGGAACAGGTCCATTGGGCCACCAACCGGTCGGGTGACTGGTCCACGGTCAGGACCTTTGCGTTCGATCACCGGCTCCAGCTGGAAGAGATGCAGGGCTATTCGCTGGAAAAGGGCGCAGCCTTCAAGGAATTGTGCCTTGCCGCCGCATTGAAGGTTCAGGACGGCAAGCCGGGCTATGGCATCTTGTGCGACAACCGGATCGGGCGGTCTGCCTTGCATCAGGCGTCCGGCACAGGCCTGTGGATCGGTCGTCCGACCGAACTGCCGGGATCGCGCCCTATCGCGTTCGAGCCGGAACTGGGCGAAGACCTGGGAAATCTGCGCGAATGGGCGCGTGAAAATGTCGTCAAACTGCTGGTGTTCTGCCACCCCGACGATGACGACAAGACGTTCAAGATGCAGATCGCGCGGGTCAAACGACTGTTCACGGCGGCGCGGCGCAACGGGCTGGAATTCCTGCTGGAAATCATCCCGTCCAAGGTCGGCCCCGTTGATGACCAGACATCCGCCACGCTGATCCAGTCTTTCTACGACGCGGGCGTCTATCCAGACTGGTGGAAGCTGGAGCCGTTCAAGACCGATGCGGCATGGGTAAATGCCGTCGCCGCAATCGAGAGAAACGATCCGCGGACCCGCGGGATCGTCGTGCTGGGGTTGGACGCGCCCGAAGCTGAACTGGCGGCCAGTTTCGCGCTTGCCGCGCGCCAACCCTTGGTCAAGGGTTTCGCGGTGGGGCGCACCATCTTTGGTGATGCGGCGCGGGCCTGGCTCAAGGGTGATATGGACGACGATGCGGCCATATCGCAGATGGTCGGTCGCTATTCCCGGCTTTGCGATATCTGGGACAAGGCGCGGGCCGATGCCCGCCTGAACGAGGAGTGATCCGATGACCAAGACGATCCGACTGACGGCCGCACAGGCCATGGTGCGCTATATCGCGGCCCAGCAGAACGCCGATGGCGACCGCTTTGTCGAAGGCTGCTGGGCGATCTTTGGGCACGGCAACGTCGCCGGGATCGGCGAGGCGCTGCATGCGGCCAAGGAAACATTTCCGACGTGGCGCGGCCACAACGAACAGACAATGGCGCATGCCGCCATCGCCTACGCCAAGCAGTCGGGTCGTCGCAAGGCCATGGCCGTGACGTCCTCGATCGGGCCGGGGGCGGCCAACATGGTGACGGCGGCGGCGCTTGCGCATGTGAACCGTTTGCCGGTCCTGCTGATCCCCGGCGACGTCTTTGCCGATCGTGGCCCCGACCCGGTTTTGCAACAGGTCGAGGACTGGACCGACGGCACGGTGACCGTCAACGACATCTTTAAACCGGTGACGCGCTATTTCGACCGTATCATGCGCCCCGAACAGCTGTTGACGGCCCTGCCACGGGCATTCCGGGTCATGACCGACCCGGCCGAATGTGGCCCGGTGTGTCTGTCGTTCTGTCAGGACGTACAGGCCGAAGCCTATGATTTCCCCGAAAGCTTCTTTGAACCAAAGGTCTGGCATCAGCGCCGTATGCGCCCCGACACACAAGAGTTGCAGGATGTGGCCGACCTGATCCGCAAGGCGAAACGTCCGGTGATCGTGGCGGGCGGCGGGGTGCATTACAGCGGTGCCACCGACGCGCTCGCGGCCTTTGCGGAGGCACACAACATCCCGGTGACCGAAACGCAGGCCGGCAAATCCGCGCTGCCGTGGGATCATCCGCTGAACATGGGGCCGATCGGTGTGACCGGTGGCGCAGCCGCGAACACGGTCTGCGCCGAGGCTGACGTGGTAATCGGAATAGGCACCCGTTTTCAGGATTTCACCACCGGATCATGGGGCCTGTTCGCCAATCCCGTGCGCAAGCTGATTTCCCTGAACGTCGCGGCCTATGACGCGATGAAACATGGTGCGGTGCCGTTGCAATCTGACGCCCTGATCGGCTTGCAGGAATTGGGGGATCTGCTGAAAGGCCACGTCTCTCCCGGTGCGGTTGACGGGCTCAAGTCCGACTGGTTCGCGCAGGTCGATCCGCTGACCGACGCCCCTGACGGCAATACGCTGGCCACCGACATGCAAGTGATCGGTGCCGTGCAGCGCGCCGCCCACGAACAGACCGTTGTCATGTGCGCAGCCGGGACCATGCCGGGCGAATTGCACAAGCTGTGGAAGGCGGGCAAACCCGGCAGCTATCACATGGAATACGGTTTCAGCTGCATGGGCTATGAAATCGCGGGCGCGATGGGCATCAAGATGGCCGAGCCCCATCGCGATGTGATCTGTTTCACCGGCGACGGCACCTATATGATGGCCAATTCCGAAATGGCGACGGCGGCGATGATGGGGATACCCTTTACCGTCGTGGTCACGGACAATCGTGGCTATGGCTGCATCAACCGATTGCAGATGGGCACCGGCGGGGCAGAGTTCAACAACCTGCTGGACCACGCCATCGGCGGTGAAAATTCCAGGATCGACTTTGCAAAGCACGCGGAATCCATGGGGGCCGTCAGCATCAAGGTCAGTTCGATCGCAGAGCTGGAACAGGCGCTGACGCGCCGGGCAGAGGCCAAGGGCCCCTATGTGATTGTCATTGACACAGACCCCTACCCCAGCACCGAACCGGGGGGCACCTGGTGGGATGTGGGTGTGCCAGAGGTCAGCACCCGTGCCGAAGTGAATGCCGCGCGTGCGGCCTATGAAACCAACAAGAAAAAACAAAGGGCCGACTGATGTCTGTCAAAATCGGAATTTCGCTGATCGCGTGGCAAAACGACGATCTGCCAGAGCTGACCAAGGACTATACCACCGAAGGTGCCATGCAGGACGCTGCCCGGATCGGCTACAAGGGGGTCGAACGTGGCCGCCGGATGCCGGCCGATACGGATGGCCTGCGTGCCTATCTAGACACATACGGGGTCGTGCTGTGCGGCGGTTGGTGTTCGGGCAACCTGATGGTCACGACGGTGGCCGAGGAACAGGCGGCGATCCGTCAGCAGGTCGAACAATTCGCGGCCCTCAATGCGCCCTGTATCGTCTATGCCGAATGTTCAAACACCATTCAGGGCATGCTGAACACGCCCGTCAGTCAGCGCCCCAAGCTGTCCCGCGACGAGGTGCTGGCCTATGCCGCAAAACTGTCCGAGGTCGCCAAGTGGTCCGCCGACACGGGGGTCACGCTCAGCTATCATCATCACATGGGGGCGATGGTCCAGGACGCCGAGGACATCGACTGGCTGATGGAAGGGTCCACCGATGATCTGACCCTGCTTTACGATACAGGTCATCTGCATTTTGCGGGTGCCGATCCGGTGGCGGTTCTGGACAAATGGGGGCACCGCGTCAGTCACGTGCACTTCAAGGATGTGCGCCAGCCGGTGCTGGACTGGGTGAACGCGCAGGACAAAAGCTTTCTCGATGGGGTTGCTGCGGGGGTTTACTCCGTGCCGGGTGACCCCGAGGGGTGCATCGATTTTCAGGCGATCACCGACAAGCTCGCGAAAATGGATTACCACGGCTGGATCGTGGTCGAGGCGGAACAGGACCCGGCCAAGGCCGCGCCCTATGAATATTCCAAAATCGGCTTTGACCATATCACCGCGATCTGTGGTCGGTCCGGCCTGACAATCGAGGGATGACCGACATGGCTGACCTGCTGAAAAAACCGTTCGGAACCCGTGGCAAGGTGCATCAGATCACACCCGAGAGCGCGGGCTGGCGCTATGTCGGGTTCTCTTTGTACCGGCTGCGGGCCGGCGATACCGCAGCCGAGGTGACGGGCGACCGCGAAGTCATTCTGGTAATGGTCGAAGGCAAGGCCGCGGTGAACGGCGCGGGACAGGACTGGGGCGTGTTGGGCGACCGGATGAACGTTTTCGAGAAAACGCCACCGCATTCCCTGTATCTGCCCAATGGCACCGCATGGGAGGCAAAGGCCGAAACCGATTGCGTCATTGCCGTCTGTTCCGCCCCCGGCATCGGCGGCCATGCCGCGCGCCGGATCGGACCTGACGGGATCACGCTGACCGAACGTGGCAAGGGCACGAACACCCGTCACATCAACAACATCGCCATGGAAAACGAGGATTTTTGCGACAGCCTGCTGGTGACAGAGGTGTTCACCCCGGCGGGCCATTGGTCATCCTATCCCAGCCACCGGCATGACGAAGACGATTTTCCGCGGATCACCTACCTCGAGGAGACGTATTACCATCGTCTGAACCCGGCCAATGGGTTCGGCGTGCAGCGGGTCTATACGGACGACGGCCTGTTGGATGAAACAATGGCCGTGAGCGACGGCGACGTGGTTCTGGTTCCGCGTGGGCATCATCCTTGCGGCGCGCCCTACGGGTTCGAGATGTACTACCTCAATGTGATGGCGGGACCGTTGCGCAAATGGCGGTTCGTCGCGGCCCCCGAGGTCGCGTGGATCATGGAAAGGGACGCCTGACATGACCGCAGCGTTTCAACTGGCCGCCTGTGCAGAAATGCTCTGGCAGGACAGGCCGATTGCCTGGCGTGCGGCCAGATTGCACGAAATGGGTTTCGGCGTCGGTCTGTGGAACTGGCCCGCATGGGATATCGACGCGCTGGAACGGACCGGTGCCCATTTTACAATCATGAACGGCTACCTCGAAGGGCGTCTGGCCGATGACGACGGGGCCGAGATGCTGCTGAAATCTGCCCTTGAAACGGTGCAGATCGGCAAGAGGTTGGGCGTGGACCGGTTGAACCTGCACGGCACCGGATTAGGCGATGGCGGAATCCCGATCCGGCAGCACGATGTGACAACCGGGGCAATGTGGCTCAAGGCGCGTGATACGCTCAATCGCGTCTGCGATCTGGCGGAAACCCATGATGTCGTCTTTACGCTGGAAAATCTGAACCAGCTGGATCATCCGGGCTGTCCGTTCGGCTCGACGGCCGATGTGCTCGCACTTGTGTCGCAGATCGACCGCCCGCAACTGTACATCAATCTGGACCTGTATCATACCCAGATCGGCGAGGGTGACCTGATCCGCTGGTGTGAAAAATGCCTGCCCTGGATCGGAGAGGTTCAGGTGGCCGACAATCCGGGCCGCTGCGAGCCCGGCACGGGCGAGGTGAACTACAAGGCCGTGGCCCAGGCTCTGCACCGGATCGGATATGCAGGCCCGGTCGCCCTCGAATCCTTTGCCAAAGGCACGGATGAGGCCGCACTGGAGGCGTTTCGCGCTGCGTTCACGCTGTAGCCGCGCCTTAGGTCGCCATGCGGTTTCTTCACGCTGGCCGGTGTTTGATGGCACGGCACTTTTCCCCTGCGGCGCAATAGGCTAGGACGACGCGATATGTCGCCAAACAAGGGGCCGGGTGCGTGAAATTTTCTTTGTCGTGGTTGAAAACCCATTTGGACACCGATGCTTCTGTCGAAGAGATTGCGGAAACCTTGACAGATCTCGGGCTCGAGGTTGAAGGCATCGAAAATCCGGCCGAACGTTTGCGCGACTTTACAATCGGTTACGTGGCCTCGGCGGAAAAGCATCCTGATGCGGACAAGTTGCGGGTTTGCCAAGTCGAAACCAAGGATGGATTGCAGCAGATCATCTGTGGTGCGCCGAATGCGCGGCAGGGGATCACCGTCGTCGTGGCGCATCCCGGCGTCTATGTTCCCGGAATCGACACCACGATCGGCGTGGGCAAAATCCGCGGCATCGAAAGTTTCGGCATGATGGCGTCCGAGCGCGAGCTTGAACTGTCCGAAGAGCATGACGGCATCATCGAACTGCCGCAGGGCGATGTCGGGCAAAGCTTTGCCGATTGGTTGGCGCAGCACGATCCCGCGCGGGTCGATCCTGTCATCGAAATTGCGATCACCCCAAACCGTCCCGATGCGCTGGGCGTGCGCGGCGTGGCGCGTGATCTGGCGGCACGCGGGATCGGCAAGCTGCGCCCGCTTGCAGCGCCGGCCTTGCAGGGCAACGGTGCCCCGGCGGTCGGTGTGTCGATCGCAGATGATACCCAGGACGGGTGTCCCGTGTTTTGTGGTCGTCTGATCGAGGGTGTGACGAATGGCCCGTCCCCCGCGTGGTTGCAGCAGCGTCTGACGTCCATCGGTTTGCGGCCGATCAGCTTCCTTGTGGATGTGACGAATTTCTACACCTACGACCTGAACCGCCCGTTGCATGTCTTTGACGCGGACAAGGTATCTGGCGATCTGCGCGTTCACCGTGCATCGGGTGGCGAAGAGATCGTCGCGCTGGATGACAAGACCTACACGCTGTCCGCAGGTCAGATCGTGATTTCCGACGACAACGGACCCGTCAGCATCGCAGGTATCATGGGCGGCGCGGCGACAGGCTGCACCGCCGATACAACCCGCGTTTTTGTTGAAAGCGCCTATTGGGACCCGGTGCAGATTGCCTACGCAGGCCGCGCCTTGCGGATCAATTCCGATGCCCGCTACCGGTTCGAGCGCGGGATTGATCCTGCGTTCACGCCAGAGGGTCTGGACCATGCCTGTGCGTTGATCGTGGACACGGTCGGCGGTCAGGTCAGCGACATGGTGACCGCCGGTGCCGTGCCTGACGTGGCGCGCAGCTATCGGCTGGATACTGACCGTGTCATCAGCCTTGTGGGCATGGATATTCCGGCCGACACACAGCGCCAAACCCTGACTGCGCTGGGGTTTGTTCTGGACGGCGATCAGGCCCATGTGCCCAGCTGGCGGCCCGATGTGCAGGGCGAGGCTGATCTGGTCGAAGAAGTGGCACGCATCGCGTCGCTGACCAAATTGCAGGGAAAACCGTTGCCACGCACTCAGCCCGGCGTTCCCAAACCGGTTCTGACGCCACAGCAGGCCCGCGCACAGGCGGCGCGGCGCACGGCAGCAGCGCTGGGTTACAACGAATGCGTGACCTATAGCTTTATCGATGCGGCCTCTGCCGCGATGTTCGGGGGCGGGTCCGATGCCACGCGTCTGGAAAACCCCATCAGTTCCGAAATGTCACATATGCGCCCCGCGTTGCTGCCGGGTCTGTTGCAGGCCGCCGCACGTAACCAGACGCGTGGGATCGCTGACATGGCCCTGTTCGAGGTCGGTGATATTTTTGCTGGCGGTGAACCGGGTGAACAATCACCTTGCGTGACTGGTATCCTGATCGGGCGCACCGGCCCCCGCGATACATTCGGCGCATCGCGCCCGGTGGACCTGTTCGACGCCAAGGCCGATGCCGAGGCGATCCTTGCGGCCATCGGTGCGCCTGCGAAATCGCAGGTGATGCGGGATGGGCCGGACTGGTTCCACCCCGGTCGGCATGGGCAAATCTGCCTGGGACCGAAAAAGGTTCTGGGTATCTTCGGAGAGCTGCATCCAAAGGTGCTGGCCGATATGGGGGTCAAGGGACCGGCAGTCGGGTTCACGTTGTTCCCTGCCGAAGTTCCCCTTCCGCGGTCCAAGACCAATACGCGCCCGGCATTGACGGCAACCGATTTGCAGGCGGTCGAACGTGATTTTGCCTTTGTTGTGGATGCGGATGTCCCCGCGCAGACGCTAATGAATGCGGCGGCCGGCGCGGACAAGGCGTTGATCGCAGAGGTGCGTCTGTTCGATGAATTCATCGGCGGCAATCTGGGCGAGGGCAAGAAATCCCTTGCGATCACGGTGCGGTTGCAGCCGACCGAAGCGACCTTGACCGATAAACAGATCGAGGCGGTTGGCGCACAGATCGTGGCCAAGGTCACCAAGGCAACAGGCGGCGCATTGCGCAGCTGACGAGGGGAACGCGATGAAAGTCTACCTGTCTGGCGAAATCCATACGGACTGGCGTGACCGGATCACCGCGGCTGCCGCTGATCTGGACGTGACGTTTGCCGGACCGGTGACGGATCATGCCGCCTCTGACGATTGCGGTGTGGCCATCATGGGGGCCGAGGACCAGAAATTCTGGCACGATCACAAGGGTGCGAAATTGAATGCCATTCGCACCCGCCAGGGGATCGAAAGCGCGGACATCGTCGTTGTGCGGTTCGGCGACCAATACAAGCAGTGGAATGCAGCCTTTGATGCAGGCATGGCCGCAGCGCTGGGCAAATCGCTGATCGTGATGCATGGACCGGACCATCAGCATGCCCTGAAAGAGGTCGACGCCGCCGCATTGGCCGTCGTCGAGACACCGCAACAGGTGGTTGATATCCTGACCTATGTCCTGAACGGGACGCTGCCCGATTGACCTTGACCCCCATTTTTCGTGGCCGGTCGCGCGCAAATGCCGCGGTTTCGTCAACTCTGTGTAGAAAAAGCTATCTTTTTTTTAGAATGGCTCTTAATCGTCCTTGGCATCCGGGAATTGCGGCATGACGCCGCATAAGGTTTGGGGAACAAAAACACATGCTTCAGGAATTCAAAGATTTCATCGCCAAGGGCAATGTCATGGACTTGGCGGTCGGTATCATCATTGGTGCTGCGTTCACGGCAATCGTTTCGTCGCTGGTCGCGGACCTGATCAATCCGTTCATCGGCCTCGTGCTGGGCGGCGTTGATTTTACGTCCATGTATGTCGTGCTGTCCGGTGATGTCGCCGCAGGCACAGGCCTTGATGCGGCGCGCGAGACAGGTGCAGCCATTTTTGCCTACGGCGCATTCATTACGGCGTGCATCAATTTCCTGATCATTGCGTTTGTCGTGTTCATGCTGGTCAAGGCTGTGAACCGTCTCAAGGCGGTTTCGGAAAAGCCTGATGATGTCGCACCCGAGGTGGAAACCGGCCCGTCCGAACTGGATGTCCTGCTGGAAATCCGCGACAGCCTGCGCAAGTAAGCCAGCGCTCCTATCGCTAAAAAACGAAAAGCCTGCCATGCGGCAGGCTTTTTTCGTGGTGCAGATGTGCAGTATCTATTTGCGACGGGCACCCTGAGGGCTGGCACTGTTTCGCGCGTGCAGACTGTCGTCGTCAGCCTCGTCCTTTGGAAGACGTGTCATCGCGTGAATCAGGATGGCTGCCAGCAACACAGCGGCCATTCCTGCCAAGAAAACTTCGGTGCTCATTTATCTGCCTCATAAATCCGATACAGTCCAACCCGGCTGCAAATGGATTGTTCCGACCAAACCAAGTTAAAGTTTTTGTGACAGTGCGCAGAGGCGATCGTGCAACACATCATCGCACGTCAGTCAGTAGTCCAGCGCGTCCGGAATGTTCGATGTGATTGCAAATGACAGTGTCCGGGTTCGGATGCCGTCACTTTCTGTCGTCTCGAAGTCGCTGCCAAGCTGCATCGCAAAGGCGCGCATCAATTGCGCGCCGGTCTTTACCTCGGTTGTCGTCCGATGGTCCGGCTTTACGGCGTATGGGCTCCGGCAAATGATGAGTGCGGTGCCGGGCGAGACGATCTTGAGACTGATATGCAGAAATCCGGGATTTTCGGCAGTTGGCACCGGCATGTCGCGAACGGCTTGGGCACCGGTTTCGCCGATGAACAATGACATGGGCACGGCCTGATCGGGGATCAGGCTAAAGGTGTCGCAGGTCAGCCGCGTATCCGCCTTTGGATGGGTGGCGGACAGCGCGTCGAACAGCGTGCTCGACACCTCTTGCATCAGTGGTTCGGCCTCTGCACGTCCGAGGTTATCGCTCTTGTACAAAAGACGGTGCACCGTCGCGAGACCTATGATCCGGGCGTGCAAACGCTTGAGCTTGTTGCGCGCGAAGTTATCCTCACTGGCGCGGATTTCCATGTTGATGATCGAAGAGATCATCTGAAGGTTGTTTTTGACCCTGTGGTGGATTTCCTTGAGCAGAACGTTCTTTTCACGCAAGGAATCTTCCATGCGGGCCTCGTCGTCCATGAGGTCGTAGGCCATGTTGCCAAAGGTTTTTTCCAGTTCGAACAGTTCCGTCGGCAGGCGTTCCATCTGATTGGTGTTCGGCAATGACCTGTTCACGGCAAATAGCCGCATGCGTTTTTGCAGGTCCCGGATGGGGGCCACGACAAGGCGATGGACGGCAAAATAGGCGACCAGAAGACTGGCGAACCACATCAGAACCGGCAGGGAAAACGTTGGTAGCACCGTTCCGGGCGGTTGCAGTCCCGCATCGGCGGGGTCCCAGCTGCCGACGGCGTAGGCAACACCCGGTATCAGGGCGGCGGTCGTCAGAACCTGATGATGACCGTCAGGTCTCTGGTTGCGCACGACCCGCCGTTGCGGGTCAAAGATCGATCCGTTTTTTTGGGGTTCGACAAGCGATCTGACAACGGCCGGGTCCAGCGGTTCGCCCTGGGTGGAAATGACATCGCCGGTCTGGTTGTAGATCACCATCGACAACGGCTGATCATCGATCGTCATGTCCTGCTGCTGGGTCAGAACATCCGTCGGAATGGCGATCGCGACCTGCCCCACAACGGTGTCATTATTCAGGATCGGTTGCAGCAAGACCGCGAAACTGCGCCCATTGCCGGTGATATCACCAAGCGGCACGATGGATTGAACCGCCGACGAAGAACGTGACCGAATTTCCTCGTCGATCAGCTCTTCGCTGATCGGGGTGCGCAAGGACGAGCACAGGATCGGCGCACCAACCGGCACGAAGCCGATAAAACTGTAGATCGGACTGTTTTCGACCAGGCGACTGACGGCGGCAGAGCATCGTTCTGGATCGCCAACCAGCTCTGGGTACATTTCCGCGATGGCAGATGCAGAGCCGATCCCGCTTTGGATTGCGCGGCGTTCACCCGACGATCCAAGTTCGGTCCGCGCGATCAGGCTCAGCTCTGTGCGTTCGCGCAGGGTTTCGTCCAGATCCTTTGTCTGCCAGATGGCCAACATGCCGATCGGCAAAAGGGCAAGCGAAAGAAAGGCGACGACGCGAAACGGAAGCCCGCGGAGGAACCGAAACGATTCCTCGCTATCCGCCCGCCCCTGCGGCATCAGAATGCAGAACTGCCATTGCTGCTGACGACCGCGACAGTCGCCTTGTCGGTCAGTTCCACGGGGCCATCTTCGTCCAGATACATCAGTTCCGCCAGGCGCTTGCGCCCCCGGTTGGCCCGGCTCTTGATCGTTCCGACAGCCACACCGCACATTTCCGCAGCCTCTTCGTAGGAAAAGCCTGACGCACCGACCAAAATCAGGGTCTCGCGTTGTTCGTCAGGCAGCTTGGCAAAGGCCGTCTGGAAATCCGCCATCTGCAAGTGACCATCATGGGCCGGTTTTTCGGCCATGTTTTCGGTGAAAATCCCGTCGACATCCGCAACTTCACGCTTTGCCTTGCGCCGGCTGGAATAGAACGTGTTGCGCAAGATCGTGAACAACCAGGCGCGCATGTTGGTGCCTGCTTCGTATTTGTCGATATTCGTCCATGCCTTGACCACGGTATCCTGCACCATGTCGTCAGCCGTCGCACCATTCCGCGTGAGCGAAATTGCAAAGGCCCTCAATGCAGGAAGATGTACCACCAGTTCATCGCGAGGATCGGCGTTCACGATGCATCACCGGATTTGCTGTCTTGCGCCTTGAGCTGTTCGAGAAGCTGTTTGAAACGGTCAGGCAATTCAGCTTCTTCCTGAGCCTGAAAAACGCGCTTGAGATTCTCATCGATCTGCTGTCGCGCTTTTTCGCTGCTTGGGTCGTTGGACATTGGTTAGACCGTCTTTATGTTTGGTTTCTGCAATTGCTTGCGGAACCCAAACGCGCCACAGCGCGTTAGGTTCCCACGAACAGGGACAAGATTGGAATAATATATGGCGAGCGCGTCTGCCAACCAGGATATCACAACGGCAATTGGGACGTACCTCCCGTATCTGCGGCGCTACGCGCGGGCACTGACCGGATCGCAATCGAGTGGTGACGCCTATGCGGCTGCCACGCTCGAGGCCATTCTGGAAGATCGCAGCATTTTCGACATGCAGATTTCTGCCAAATCGGCGTTGTTCAAGACGCTGCACATGATGTGGTCCAGCACGGACCTGTCCGGCCCGGGCGAAAGCCCTGTCGGCATCGAAGGTGCAGCCCTGCGGCATCTGGCAAAGCTGACGACCAACACGCGCGAGGCGCTGTTGCTCAATACCATCGAAGAATTTTCCTTTGCCGAAATCGCCGACATCATGTCGATCGACGAGGCCGAGGCGGAACATCTGGTCAGCGTCGCGCATCGCGAAATGGCTGACAGCATCGCAGGCCGCATCCTGATCATCGAGGACGAGGCAATCATTGCCATGGATCTCGAGGCGTTGGTGTCCGACATGGGCCACAAGGTCACGGGCATCGCCCGCACCCATGAGGGCGCTGTCAAACTGGGCACGTCGGAAAAACCGGACCTGATCCTTGCGGATATTCAGCTGGCAGACAATTCCTCTGGCATCGACGCTGTGAACGAGCTGTTGCAGACGTTTGGTGACATGCCTGTGATTTTCATCACGGCCTTCCCGGAACGACTGCTGACGGGCGACAAGCCAGAGCCTGCCTTCCTGATCGCCAAGCCCTACACCGAAGAACAGGTCCGTTCAGCGGTCGCACAGGCGATGTTCTTTTCGTCGACCGAGACGCTGAACGCAGGCTGATCAGATCGGCAGGGCTGTCGTTGATCTGACGGTCCGCAACGCGAAACTCGACTGCATCTGCGCGACGCCGGGAAGGCGCGCCAGATGCCGTCTGTGGATACGGGCGAAATCCTCGGTGTCGCGCGCAACCACTTTCAGCAGATAATCCGCTGATCCTGCCATCAAATGGCATTCCAGCACATCCGGAATCAGACGCACGGCCCGTTCGAATGCGTCCAGCAGTTCGTCGGCCTGTCCGGACAGTGTGATTTCGACAAAGACCGTGGTCGACAGGCCGATGTTGCGCGCATTCACGATTGCGACGTATCCGCCGATCACCCCCAGTTTTTCCAGACGCTGCACCCTGCGATGGCAGGCCGAGGCGGACAGGTGCACCTTGTCCGCCAGTTCCGCGTTCGTCATGCGGCCGTCGCGCTGCAATGCCGCCATCAGCCGGAGATCTGTCGCGTCTAAATCCGTCATGCGCAAAAATGTCCCGAAATAATGCGACTAGACGCATGATTTTTCAAATGTGATCGCTATCAGCGGTAATGAATTCGACAAATTTTCGCAAGGGCGGCGCGACAGTGGTGCAAACGCAAACAGTGGAGTCCCCCATGCACATCGGCTGCCCCAAAGAAATAAAACCCCAAGAGTTTCGCGTCGGCCTGACGCCGAATGCCGCGCACGAGGCGGTGTTGCACGGTCACACGGTCACCGTCGAAACAGAGGCAGGTGTCGGGGCGGGTTTCAGCGACGCTGACTACATCGCGGCAGGTGTCCGGATCGCCGCAAACGCAGCCGATGTCTTTGCCGAAGCGAATATGATCGTAAAGGTAAAGGAACCCCAGCCGATCGAACGCCAGATGTTGCGCGAGGGGCAGATCCTGTTCACCTACCTGCATCTTGCGCCTGATGCGGCACAGACGCAGGACCTGATCGCCTCTGGTGCGACCTGCATCGCCTATGAAACCGTCACGGATCGCAACGGCGGCTTGCCGCTGCTGGCCCCCATGTCCGAAGTCGCCGGTCGGTTGGCCCCGCAGGTCGGTGCCTGGACCCTGCAAAAGGCGAATGGCGGTCGGGGTGTTCTGATGGGTGGCGTGCCGGGTGTCGGACCCGCGCGCGTTGCCGTCATCGGTGGCGGGGTCGTCGGGACGCAGGCCGCGCGGATCGCCGCTGGCATGGGCGCGGATGTGACGGTGCTGGACCGGTCGTTGCCGCGTCTGCGCTATCTCGATGACACCTTTGGCGGGGTGTTCAAGACCGGCTTTGCCAGCGCAGGCAACACGATCGAACTGGCGATGCAGGCGGATATGATTATCGGTGCCGTCCTCATTCCCGGTGCGGCCGCGCCCAAGCTCATCAGTCGCGCGCAGCTTTCTGATCTCAAGCCGGGTGCGGCTCTGGTCGACGTGGCGATCGATCAGGGCGGTTGCTTTGAAACATCGCGGGCAACGACACATCAGGATCCGATCTATGATGTGGATGGGATCATGCACTATTGCGTGGCCAACATGCCGGGTGCGGTTGCCCGCACCAGCACCATCGCCTTGGGAAATGCCACGATGCCATTCATGCTGGCGCTGGCAGACAAGGGGTGGCGGCAGGCTTGCAGTGACGATCCGCATCTGCTGGCGGGCCTGAACGTGCACGCAGGTCAGGTCACCTATGCCGCCGTAGGCGCTGCACTGGGGATCGACACCATCGACCCGCAGGATGCGCTTAGACAGTAATATCTTCTTCCGGCTGGTCGAGCGTTTCGACCAGCCGCTCCAGCCGATGTCGCTGGGCGTGGTCGGATGGCATCCGTTGGATCAGTGACTGGGCAAGGTCGCGGTGCCGCAAACGCGCCATGCGGTCCGTGACCGTATAGGGGGCCGCGCGTTCGAACGGCCCCAGAAGGTCGCCGAAATCGGTGTGATGGATCGCGACCCGCTGTGGCGTGATCGGGTGAAGTCCGCCTTTGTACAGCAGCCCGTCCATCAGTCCTGCATGCAGCCAGTTCAGGCAGTTCATCGCCGTGAACGGATCGTTGAACCCCGGCGACAGCGCGCGCGCAATCATCTCGCACAGCTGATCGCCGATAAATGGCGTCGCCTGATCCTCGGTGCGGGCATTTCCCGTCGCAAAGGCGTCGCGCAGCCCCTTGATTTGCGAATCCGTCAGCGCCTTGGACGATTTGACCGACGCTACCGATACATGGGGGCTGATAAAGCTACCGGGGGTGTGCATCACGTCGATCAGCCAGTCATGCCGTCGCGCCTGTTCGTTCAGCGCAGCCACATCCATCTGTTGGATGTAACCGGCTGTTTTCAGGTGCAGATCGGTCGTGATCTGGTCGGTGCGCGGTGAAATCTGTTCGATCTCGATGGTCGGGCGGGTCTCGATCAGCTGGCGAATGTCACGGCCGAAACGATGCCCCAGGTCGGACGCGATGTTCGATACGTTGATCGTCTCGGGGACATGGTGGACGTAGTATATCATTGTAAAGATGGCGATCACCATCAGCACCATTGCAACGACCATTGCATATTGCGCAACGAACGGTGCCTGACCGTCTATCGGCCCTTTCATCGCGCGCAGGATGAACATGTTGTAGGTAAAGACGCCCAACAGCAGGCCGAAGCTGATCTGCGTCCCGCGATCGCGCATGAAATTTCCGATCAACCGCGGTCCAAAGGTATCGGCAGCAAAGCTGACGGCGACCAGCGTCATTGAAAACATGACCCCGGCCACACCGATGACCGCGGTCGCCATGGTGGCAAGGGTCTGGCGGGCCCCGTCGCCTTGCGTGTCAATCCACGCATCGGGTAGCCCGAATGGCAGGTCTTGTGCGTTGCGGTCGATCCATTCCATGCCGAATGCGAGGATCAATGACGCGATGACGAAGCCCGATGGCACAGCCCAGTAGCTGGCGCGCACGTCATCCAGCAGCTTGCGCACCAAGGCGCGTCCCGGCACGGCGGACATCTAGCCCTGCGCCTTATTGGGTTGTGCTGTCGCAATCTGTTCGATCTGGAGGGGCTCGTTGAACGTCAGCGTCTGGTAGGTGAACGGAATCTCGATGCCGGCATCGTCCAGCGCGCGTTTGACTGCGCCGACGACCTGATCACGGCTGGTGCGAATGTCGATGGGCCGCGATCCGGTCCACCAGGTCACTTCGAAATCAATGGACGACGCCCCAAAGGCCTGCGCGAAAATCTGGACATCTTTGACGTCGTCACGCACCGATTCCACGTTCTTGACCGCCTGTGTAATGACGCTGCGCGCCTCGTCCACGTCAGCATCATAGGCCACGCCGCACATCACCGTCGTGCGGCGCAGATCCCGATTGGTGCGCACGGTCACGGGGTTTGAAAACAGCGTATGGTTCGGCATCACGATCAACTGGCCATCGGTCATGCGCACGCGGCTGTCCCGGATCGTGATGTCCTCGATCCGGCCTTCATGCCCGTCGACCTCGATGTAGTCGCCAATGCTGAAAGGTTCGCGCAGCAGGATCAGGATACCGGCGAGAAAGTTCTCGAATGTATCCTTGAACGCGAAACCGATCGCCACGGACCCAAGGCCCAGTGTCGTCAATGCCTTGCCGGGGGTGATGGACGGAAAAACAACGGCAAGCGCAATCAGGATGCCGATCAGCCAGATGGCAGTCGACGCGACGAGGGCGAACACGTCCTTGAGGTTCTGACGCAAATGCAGTCTGCGGCCGACCTTGCCGATCAGCAGCCGGACGATGGCGACAGCGCACCACGTCAGCAAGATCAGCACCAGCGCAAGTCCGATCCGGGGCGATGCCGCGATCAGCCCGTTGATGTAATTGCCCAAGGTTGCAAAGAGCGTTTCAGTCACGTCGATGTTATTCATGACAGCCAACGCGCCCTGACCCTGCTCGGTTCCGATGGTGCAAAACCAGCCTGCAGAAAAAACCTGACATTTTTTGGGAACCAAGCGTGGGGTCTGGTGTTCATGTCATATCAAGGCAGCGTCCCCTGTCTTGATAAAATGCGGCCGGTCCGGGTTCTCCTCCCCGATTATTGCCGGTTCGGCTGCTGCATTCCTCCCTCCGACGTTTCGTCGACTGATCCGGAACCCTCGTGGTTCCGGATCTTTGGGCGGTGACCACAGGAGAACATGACCATGTCAAACATCACCGAAGGCGACAAAGTGCAGTGGAACTGGGGCAATGGCACCGGCACCGGTACTGTGACCAAGGTTTATACACAAAAAAGAACCCTCAAGATCGACGGTGCCGAAGTGACGCGCGACGCCACCGAGGATGAACCCTCATTCTACATCGAACAGGAGGACGGAAGCGCTGTGTTCAAGTCCGTCACAGAGGTAGAGCGCGCCTGATGTCATTCGCGGACCTGCAAGGTCAGACAGACCTGATCTATTATCCTGACAGTGAACCGGGCATTCGTCGCAGGCGCGCGGGACGTGGATTCAGCTACCTTGCCCCCGACGGAACCCGCATTGATGACCGGGCAGAGCGCGCCCGGATCGGTGCCTTAGGCGTTCCGCCTGCCTATGATGATGTCTGGATCTGCCCGCTCACGCTTGGGCATCTTCAGGCGACAGGGTTCGACGAAAAGGGCCGCAAGCAATATCGCTATCATGCTGATTGGACTGAACTGCATGCGCGCCTGAAATTCGACCGCCTGACTGAACTGGCAGACAGGCTTCCTGCCTTGCGGCGCTGGATCGAAACACGGTTGCGCGGCGATGTCGGGAATTTCGAAACGGCGCTTGCCGCGACGCTGGCCCTGATTGATCGCGCATCGATGCGCGTCGGTCACAGCACCTATTCAACCGAAAACGGCAGCTACGGGGCAACGACGCTCTTGCCGGAGCACCTGGCGGTCGAGGATGGCCACCTGCGGCTGGACTATGCTGCGAAAGGCGGCAAACAGGTCGAAAAGGATCTGTATGCCCCGCGTCTGGCCGCGGTCCTCGAGGATTGTCAGGACCTGCCGGGGGCGACGGTGATCAGCTATCTGGACGATAGCGGTGCCGCCCATCCCATCCGATCAGAGCATATCAACGCATTGCTGCACGACATCTGCGGCGAGGACGTGACGGCCAAGACGCTGCGGACCTGGAACGGAACCCATGCTGCGTTTTGTGCGGCACAAGGCAACGATACCGTCACGATCAAGGCGATGAGCGAGGCTGCGGGCGCGCGATTGCACAATACGACGACCGTGGCGCGCAACAGCTACATTCATCCAGCGGTGATCGCATTGACCGAAATCACACCCGAGGCCCGGCAGAAACTGTTCGCGCGTCTGGATGATACGCCTTTGGTTGACGGGTTGCGTGCGGGCGAGGCCGCATTGGCGACATACCTGCGTAGCGGGTGATCACATCAGCGGGCGGCGCGGCACCAGATCGGTTTCCACACCGGCGACAGCCGCCAGTTTTTCCGTGTCGTTGATTGTCAGCTGACCGTCGGACCAGTTCACCAGCTGGCTTTCGCGCAGATGGCCCAGCGTCTTGTTGGTGTGAACCAGGGACAGGCCCAGTGCATCGGCGATATCCTGTTGCCTGAACGGCAGATCCATCGCGCGGTTGCGCACCAGCCCGATCATCCGGCCACGTTCGAAGATCCGCAGCAGCGCCCATGCCAGTGATTGTTTTGCCGTCCGTTGACCGACGGTCGTCAGGGCTTCGCCCAGGAAGTGTTCCTCGACTGCGGCGAGCCACGTGATGTCAAAGGCGCGTTCGGGGTGGGACTTGAAGAAACTGAACAGCTCTGACCGGTTGAACACGCATAATGTCATTTTCGACCGGGCCTCGACCGAATGTGACATTTCGTTCATCAGCCCGGATTGCAGACCGATGAAATCCCCCGGAAAAACAAAGTTCACGACCTGGCGCCGCCCGTCTGCCGTCGTTTTGTAGCGGATTGCCATGCCGCGCAGCGCCGTGAACAGCTGCGGACTGTTCGAGCCTTCGATCAGAAGGGGCGTACCGGGATCGACGGTCAATTCACCCACCTTGAATTTCTGCATTGTCTGCACGTCGCTGTCGGTCATGCCGACGAACAGCGCCTGTTTGCGCAGCGGGCAGTTTTCGCAAAGTGTCGCCATCGCCCGTCTCCTCGGTCACCGGTGCTGTTGTCACGGCGGGCCGTGCTGTCATGCGTATTGTGAGGACGCGGTGGGGCTTGTCCATGAAAAAACCCCCGCCCGTTGCCGGGCGGAGGTCAGTGCGTTCAGTCGAAAAAGGGGATGCCTTACAGCAAACCTTCGCGCTGGGCCTTTTTCCGTGCCAGCTTGCGCTGACGGCGGATCGCTTCGGCCTTCTCGCGTGCCTTCTTGACGGAGGGCTTCTCGAAATGTTGCTTGAGCTTCATTTCACGAAACACACCTTCACGCTGAAGTTTTTTCTTCAGAGCACGGAGCGCCTGATCGACGTTGTTATCACGAACACTAACCTGCATGTGGTTTTCACCACCTTTCTAGTCAGATTTGCATAAATTGCAGGAATTGGTCCTATAGCCGCGCTGCACTAACTTGTCTAGTCTGCTGACAGGCAAGGAGAACCGATGATGTATACCGATCCCGCCAAGCGCGCGCTACTTGACGCGATACTGCCGCATGTCGCCTTTGATGGCTGGTCCGAAGATGCGTTCAAGGCCGCCATCGCAGCGTCTGATGTGACGCCGGACCGTGCCCGGTCGCTGTGCCCGCGCGGTGCAACCGACCTTGCCGTGCTGTTTCACACCGAGGGCGATCGCAAGATGAAAGAGGCGCTGGCCGAGGCTGATCTGGCCGATCTGCGGTTTCGCGACCGGGTCGCCCGTGCATTGCGCATCCGCCTTGACGTGACAGAAGACAAGGAGGCGGTGCGCCGTGGCACGACGCTGTTTGCGTTGCCGCATCTGGCCCTCGAAGGTGCCAAACTGATGTGGGGCACGGCCGATGCGATCTGGACCGCGCTGGGCGATACATCCGACGACGTGAACTGGTACACGAAACGCGCGACGCTGTCGGGGGTCTGGGCGTCGGTTGTGCTGTACTGGCTGGGCGATCAGTCTGTGGATCATACGGCAACGGATGATTTCATTGACCGCCGCATCGATGAGGTCATGCAGATCGAAAAACTGAAGGCCAAGGTAAATGCCAACCCGTTGCTGAAACCGCTGACCGGCCCGTTGGGCCGGCTGGCCGGCATGGTCCGTGCGCCAGCGGCTCGGCGGGATTTCAAGGTGCCGGGCATGTGGCGCAAGGCCGGACCACGATGATGCAGGCCGTTGAAATCGCCAAACCCGGTGGCCCGGAGGTTTTGACCCTGACCGACCGCCCCGTGCCGGTGGCCGGGGCAGGGCAGGTGGTGATCAAGGTGGCCTACGCAGGCGTGAACCGCCCCGACGCCCTGCAACGCGCCGGGGCCTATGACCCGCCGCCCGGCGCATCCGACCTGCCGGGTCTGGAATGCGCGGGCGAGGTTTACAGCGTCGGGCCCAGTGTGACCGGGCTGTCGGTTGGTGATGCGGTTTGCGCGCTGTTGCCCGGCGGTGGCTATGCCGAATATGTCGCAACCCCCGCGGCACATTGCCTGCCCGTCCCAAAGGGGCTGAGCCTGAAACAGGCGGCCTGCCTGCCAGAGACTTTCTTTACCGTGTGGTCCAACGTGTTCATGCGCGGTGGGCTGCGGGCCGGTGAACGGCTGTTGGTACACGGCGGATCATCGGGCATCGGAACCACGGCCATTCAATTGGCCCATGCGTTCGGGGCGCGGGTGTTCACCACGGCCAGCACCACGGCCAAACTGGATGCCTGTCGTGACCTTGGGGCAGAGGTTCTGATCAATTACCGCGACGAGGATTTCGTCAAGATCGTGCGCCAGCACGGCGGGGCCGATGTCATTCTGGACATGGTGGGCGGTGCCCATATCCAGCGCAACATCAACGCGCTGGCTGATGATGGACGTCTGGTGCAGATCGCCTTCTTGGGTGGTGTAAAGGCCGATGTGAATTTCGTGCAGATGATGACCCGGCGATTGACCCTGACGGGCAGCACCCTGCGACCGCAAAGCGATCTGGCCAAGGCACGGATTGCCAGCGACCTGCGCGAACAGGTCTGGCCGTTGCTGGCGGCAGGCCGGATCGGTCCCGTGATGGACCAGGAATTTGACCTCGCAGACGCCCATGCGGCGCATGCCCGGATGGAAGCGGGCGACCACATCGGCAAGATCGTGTTGCGGGTCGGCTAGACGACGCGCGTGCATCGGGCTGCGCCCGGCACGACGCCCCGCCCGCCGTCCCCTATTGGCGGGGCGGAAAACCCTTGTAGACAGGCAGACGCCACCCCAGCGTGATGCTGCCAGCCCGCAGGGCGAAGGTCGTCATTGCGCAGACGAGCAATGGTGCAGCCCCATTCAGGCCGAACGCCTGACAGGTCACCGCAGCCCCCGCCCCCGCGAGGGCGCAGGTCACGTATAGCTCTCCTTGTTTCAGAACCAGCGGCACTTCGTTGCAGACAACGTCGCGCATCAGGCCCCCGAAACACCCCGTAGCGATGCCCATGATCAATACGATTGGCCAGTCCATGCCCATAGCGCGCGCGACGCCGACGCCTGCGGGCACGGCCACCGCCAGTGCCAGGGCATCGAACCAGACGATCCCGGCATAGCGGCTTTCGAGTCGGTGGGCCGTGAAGAAGACGATGATGGCCGCAATCCCCGCGACGGCGATATAGGTCGGATCCGCGATCCAGAACACCATGTCGCGGTTCAGCAAGACATCGCGAAGCGTGCCCCCGCCGGTCGCCGTCAATGCTGCAACAAAAACAAAACCCACCACGTCCAGCTGCGCGCGGCTGGCGACCAACGCACCGGTAATCGCAAAGATGAACACAGATGCATAGTCGAGTGCGACCAGAATCGGCATCAGGTCGGGCAGGTCTACCGCGATCATGGTTTGAAGGGTGCCATGCCGGCCCGCGCAAGCGCATCGGCGCGTTCGTTTTCAGGATGGCCCGCGTGCCCCTTGACCCATTCCCAGCTGACGTCATGGGATTGCGTGGCGGCATCAAGCCGTTTCCACAGCTCTTCGTTCTTGACGGGTTTTTTCGCGGCGGTTTGCCAGCCGCGTTTTTTCCAGCCGTGGATCCAGGTCGTGATCCCATCCTTGACGTACGAACTATCGGTTACGATCGTGATCGCACTTCGTTTCGTCAGGGACTCCAATGCGCTGATCGCGGCCAGCAGTTCCATCTGGTTATTGGTCGTCTTGGCGGCACCGCCCTGCAATTCGCGTTCCTTGATCACGGTGTCGCCTTCGCGTGCGATCAGCAGGCAGCCCCATCCGCCGGGGCCGGGATTTCCGGAACAGGCACCATCTGTATAGGCAAAAAGCTTGGTCATGGATCAGGTCTTTCGGCGGGTAAAGCTGCGCCTCTCATCACGGGATGTGGTCGCGGTGTCCAGTCCCGTGCGCGTTGCGTTACAGGATCAGCGGCAGGAAACTGATCACGACGATGCCCGTCAGCAGGCCGCGCAGTTTCATCCACCACGGTGGGGCCAATCCGGCCTGTGCGAATTGCCAGTCCAGCAGCAGCAGGCCGACGAAACCCGCAACAAGGTTCATCGCGGCCGTGGTCGGCCCACCACCGACCATGAAGAACGCCCAGAGCGCGGGGATGACTGACAACGCATAGGGCAACCAGCGGTCCTGTCGCGTGGCAAAGCCCCACAGGACACCGGACATGAACGACAGGATCACACTGCCGTATGACAGCTGCACAAAGGGTGCGGTGAATCGTCCGCCCAGCGTCAGAAGGGCCCAGTCGCCCAGTGCCGGCACCATTGCCGTCAACGCGCCCCAAAGAAACGGCAAAAGCCCGGCAAGGCCCAGAACAAGTGGTCCGGTCGGAATGCGAAACATCGGTGTCGGCCTTCGTGCTTGGTTTGGTCAGATGCGCTGGTGATAGATGATGTGCCGGGCTTTGCACAACGCGACACGTCGCTTTGTGGCCTTTGGTGTCGGAAATAGTGCGGACATGGCGATGAAACGCGATCCAAATGCCTGTGAGGATGAACCAGCGAGGAGGCGTTGGCATGGATTTTCTGACACAGGCGGTTGCGACCGTGGCAAATGCCGATCACGCACCGCTCGAGGCTTTTGATGACCCCCGGCACGGCACCGTGCAGTGGCGGACGTTGTTTTCCGGTGACCGGACCCAGACATCCAGCCTGACGCTGGGGGTGGCGGAATTCGGACCGGCAGGGACATTGCATTCGCACCGCCATTCGCCCTGCGAGTTCTACTTTTGTCTGTCGGGGCAGGGGATCGTAACGATCGACGGAATTGACCACGATCTGCGACCGGGCGTTGCCCTGTACATACCCGCCGATGCCGAACACTGCGTCGTGGCCGGAGAGGACGGGTTGCGGTTCCTGTATGGTTTTCCACAGGATCGGTTTTCAGACGTCGACTACCGCTTTTCCGCAGAGGCCGATCCGGTTCTGCAGGCGGCTGTCGCGATCTGATGAGGACGCGCCTCAGGCGGGTTCGCGCAGAACGCGTGGCACCTTGAATTCGACGTTCTCGACTGCGGTTTCGACCATTTCGACGGTCACCTCGTAACGATCCTTGAAGGCCTGAATCACCTCTTCGATCAGAGCCTCCGGGGCGGATGCCCCGGCGGTGATGCCCATAGACGTGATTCCGTCCAACGCGCGCCAGTCGATATCCGCCGCGCGCTGGACCAGTTGGGAATAGGGGCAACCGGCCTTGGTGCCGACCTCGACGAGGCGTTTGGAATTGGACGAATTCGGCGCACCGACAACCAGCATGGCGTCGCACTTCGGGGCCATCGCCTTGACCGCCTCCTGGCGGTTCGTCGTGGCGTAGCAGATGTCTTCCTTGTGGGGGCCGACGATTGCCGGGAATCGGGTTTTCAGCGCCTCGACGATATCGATGGTGTCGTCCACCGACAGCGTGGTCTGGGTGACGAATGCCAGCCTTTCGGGGTCGCGCACGTTGACCTGCGCTACGTCCTCGACCGTTTCGACCAGCAACACGTCGCCCTCTGGCAATTGTCCCATGGTGCCGATTGTTTCGGGGTGCCCCGCGTGGCCGATCATGATCATCTGCAACCCGTTGTCAGCGTGGCGCTGCGCCTCGATATGGACCTTGCTGACCAAGGGACAGGTGGCGTCCACATAGACCATCTCGCGTTTGGCGGCAGCGGCGGGGACCGCCTTGGGCACACCATGCGCCGAAAAGATGACGGGCCGGTCATCGGGGCATTCGTCCAGCGTTTCGACAAATACCGCACCCTTGTCGCGCAAGCCGTCGACCACGAATTTGTTGTGCACGATCTCGTGCCGGACGAAAACGGGCGCACCCCATTTGTCCAACGCCATTTCCACGATCTTGATCGCGCGGTCGACACCGGCGCAGAACCCGCGCGGCGCGGCCAGGTAGAGTGTCAGGGGCATCTTTGACATGGGGTGCCTTTCGGTCCGTGTGCCGTCTAGATAGGCGGGCAGATGCGGCAGGTCCAGTGTGCGGTTTTACCCAGACAAAAGGCCCGCAGGATCATGCTGCGGGCCTTGCATCGGTTATTCAGTCTGCGCGGGGCAATCCGTGTGTCATTCCACGTTTTCGTCTGCCTGGACGCGTGGCTCGCGCGCTGGACGTCCGATCACATCACGCAGTTCGTCCAGTTCGATGAAGTTATCGCACTGCCGGCGCAATTCGTCTGCGACCATCGGCGGTTGGCTGCGAATGGTCGAAACCACGGAAACGCGCACTCCCTTGCGTTGGAGCGCTTCGACAAGCGGGCGAAAATCACCGTCACCGGAAAACAGCACGATGTGATCGACATGCGGGGCCAGTTCCATCGCATCGACGGTCAGTTCGATGTCCATGTTGCCCTTGATCTTGCGACGGCCCATGGAGTCCGTGAATTCCTTGGCCGGCTTGGTCACCATGTTGAAACCGTTGTAGTTCAACCAGTCGACCAGCGGACGGATCGGAGAGAAGTCGTCGTTTTCCAAAAGCGCCGTGTAATAGAATGCGCGCAACAGTTTGCCGCGCCGCATGAATTCCGCGCGCAGCAGTTTGTAGTCGATATCAAAGCCGAGCGCCTTGGCTGCAGCATATAGATTCGCCCCGTCGATGAAGAGAGCCAACCTTTCGTCGCGATAAAACATCACATCGCCTTTTTGAAAGCCGTTTTAAATTTTCAGAAACAGAGGCTAGCACTTGCCAAAGTAATGAACAGACCGGCGCTATATGAGAACGGGTAATGAGGTTGCAAGCAGACCGTGACGGCACCAAGCAGAATCGCGCTTGTCGCATTGGGGGGCAATGGGTCTGACGCGCCGGGTGAGCGTCAGCAGGCTGTTTCAATTGCTGCGAGAGCCGTCGCTGCTGAATTGGCGGGGGATTCTGACGTGCGGCTGTCTGCGCTATATGACACGGAGGCCTATCCCGTTGGAATTGGTTCGGATTTTACGAATGCGGCAATGGCGATCCCGACGCTGCTGGAACCCCAGGATATTCTGACGCGCCTGCATGCGATCGAGGCTGATGCGGGTCGCATACGCCAGAAAAGATGGGGTCCGCGGCCGATTGACCTTGACCTGATCGGGTTGGGTGACCTGGTATTACCTTGCGTCACGACGCAATCGGCATGGCGCAACATGTCCTTGGCGGATCAGCAGGAACGTTGGCCGGCGGAACTGATCCTGCCGCATCCACGGGTTCAGGATCGGGGATTCGTGCTGATTCCACTGTGCGATGTGGCTCCCGACTGGGTGCACCCCGTGCTGGGTAAATCCGTCCGGCAGATGTGTGCCGATCTTCCGGCGGAACAACGCAAAGGTGTCGTGAGGTCGCCACGACAAGAGGCTTGACAGAACGGGAAATCGGGTTGTCTTTCGGGGCGATGCGTGGCAAGAGCAGGGCTTGCTATCCATTTCGGACAACAACAGGAGTGTGCCGATGGCCCGCGTTACCGTCGAAGATTGTGTCGACAAGGTCCCGAACCGGTTTGAACTCGTCATGCTGGCCGCGCATCGTGCGCGTGAAATCGCAGCAGGTTCGCCCGTGACCGTCAGTCGCGACAACGACAAGAACCCTGTCGTGTCCCTGCGCGAAATCGCAGATGAGACTCAGCAGGCCGACGATCTGCGCGAGCGCATGATCGAGGCGAACCAGACCCAGATCGAAGTCGATGAACCCGAAGAGGACCAGATGGCCCTGCTGATGGGTGCCGAATCGGACAAACCGGTCGAGGACGACATGTCCGAAGAAAAGCTGCTGCGCGCCCTGATGGAAGCGCAGGGTCAACGCTGACGGCCGGCCCCCGGCCCAGATATGAGAGTGCCGGACCACGATGACGACAGCCGATGACCTGATCGCACTGGTCCGCACCTACAACCCCCGCACGAATTCAGCATTGATCGCCGACGCCTATGCGTTCGGCGATCAGATGCACGAGGGGCAGTTTCGCCATTCCGGTGAAAAGTATTTCACCCATCCCGTCGCCGTGGCCGAATCGCTGGCCAAGATGCAGATGGATGATGCCACGATCATCACGGCCCTGCTGCATGACACGATCGAGGATACGCCAGCCAGTTTTTCTGTCGTGCAGAAACGGTTTGGTCAGGAAATTGCGGAACTGGTGGATGGCGTCACCAAGCTGACGAACCTCCAGCTGAACAGTCGCGAAACCAAAGAAGCCGAGAATTTCCGCAAGTTGTTCATGGCCACCAGCCGCGACCTGCGGGTGACCTTGGTCAAACTGGCCGACCGTCTGCACAACATGCGCACCATCAGGTCCATGCGCCCGGAAAAGCAGGCCCAGAAATCGCGTGAAACCATGGATATCTATGCGCCTCTCGCGGGGCGCATGGGGATGCAATGGATGCGAGAGGAGTTGGAGGATCTGGCGTTTCGCGTGCTGAACCCCGAGGCGCGCAATTCGATTATCCGCCGTTTCATCATGTTGCAGCGCGAATCGGGTGATGTGGTGAACCGCATTACATCCGACATCCGGGTCGAGTTGGAACGCGCCGATATCGAGGCCGAGGTCATGGGTCGCGCCAAGAAGCCCTATTCGGTCTGGCGCAAGATGCAGGAAAAGGATCAGGGGTTTTCCCGCCTGTCCGATATCTATGGATTTCGGATCGTCACTGCGACCGAGGGTGATTGCTACCGTATTCTGGGGGCGATCCATCAGCGTTGGCGCGCGGTGCCCGGACGGTTCAAGGATTATATCAGCCAGCCGAAAACCAACGGCTATCGGTCGATCCATACGACCGTATCGGGCCGCGACGGTCGCCGGGTCGAAGTTCAGATACGCACGCGCGAAATGCACGAAGTCGCCGAAACCGGCGTTGCCGCCCATTGGTCCTACAAGAACGGCGAGAGGGTTGAGAACCGATTTGCCGTCGACCCCGTCAAATGGATCAGCGCACTGACCGAACGACTGGAGGACGACGAGGATCACGACGCCTTTCTCGAGGCGGTCAAGCTCGAGATGTATACCGATCAGGTGTTCTGTTTCACCCCCAAGGGCGAGGTGATCAAGCTGCCGCGCGGCGCCACGCCGATCGACTTTGCCTATGCCATTCACACCCGCATCGGCACGACCTGTCAGGGGGCCAAGGTGGACGGCCTGCGGGTGCCGCTATGGACCCGTCTGAAAAATGGCCAATCGGTCGAAATCATCACGGCCGCCGGCCAGACGCCGCAATCGACATGGATCGACATCGCGGTGACGGGGCGTGCCAAGACGGCCATTCGCAAGTTCCTGCGCGAAGAGGACCGCGACCGCTACGTGCGACTGGGGCGTGAGCTGGTCCGTGTTGCCTTTGAAAATGCCGGCAAGAAGATGACGGAAAAGGCCCTGCGCACTGCGGCCAAGACGCTGGCGATGGGATCGGCCGATGACATGCTGGCCAGTCTGGGCAGCGCCGAGATTTCGGCACGCGACATCGTGCGTGCGATTTACCCCGATCTGGACACGCGCCCGACTGGTGAGGTTGATGCAAGCCGCGCTGTCGTGGGTCTGCGGGATGATCAGAAATTTCAGCGCGCGGCCTGCTGTCAGCCGGTTCCGGGCGAGAGGATCATCGGGATCACCTATCGCGGGCAGGGCGTGCGGGTGCATGCCATCGACTGCGAGGCACTGGTCGACTACGAGGATCAGCTGGACCGTTGGGTTGATCTGCGGTGGCAAGAGGGCCAACATAAACCCGTTCACGCCGTGACCCTGGACATCTCGATCACCAATGACGCGGGGGTGCTGGGACGGATTTGCACGTTGATCGGTGAACAGGACGCGAATATTTCCGACCTGAAATTCATCGACCGCAAGCCGGATTACTTTAGGTTGCTGATTGACGTGGATTTGCGGGACGCCGATCATCTGCACCGCGTCGTCACCGCCATCGAGGCGGATAGCAATGTGTCCAACCTGTCGCGGCAGCGTGATCCGGGGCAATCTGGCGCTTAACCGACGAGGCGAAGGGAAACCGGGTGTTCAAACGCAGGGACAGGCGATCGGCCTGGCGGGTCATGGCCTCTGCCGTGTATCCCGACGGCGGTTGGCGTCGGGCGTTCTGGTATGTCCAGCGTCGCCTGCAACGCCTGCCGGACACCCCCGAAAAAATCGGTCGCGGCGTCTGGGCGGGCGTATTCACCACATTCACCCCGTTCTACGGCCTGCATTTCGTCATTGCAGCGCTGATCGCACGTCTCATGCGCGGGAATATTCTGGCCGCGCTCATGGCGACGTTCTTTGGCAATCCACTGACCTACCTCCCGATTGCAGCGGCGTCGCTTGGGTTCGGGCGCTGGATTTTCGGGCTGGGTCCGCATCAGGACCCGCATTCCATCGGCACAAAGTTCATGAACGCGGGCAAGGACCTGAGCCATAACCTGTTGGCGCTGTTTACGCCGGCCAAGCCGGACTGGCACGGGCTGGCCATTTTTTACGACGATATTTTCCTGCCTTACCTCATCGGTGGCCTGGTGCCCGGCGCGATCTGTGCCACGCTTTGCTACTTTTTTGTGGTGCCTGTTCTGCGGGCACAGCAAAACCGGCGGCGCAAACGGCTTCAGGCCAAGCTTGAAAGATTGGCGCTGTCGCAATCCGGGGATGGCGAACCGGGGAATTCGGACTAGGTTCCGACCAGCACCGATTGGAGACAGTGATGACCGAAAAACTGCGTCTTGGCGTGAATATCGACCACGTGGCGACCGTGCGCAACGCGCGTGGCGGGGACAACCCCGACCCTCTGCGTGCGGCCCTGATGGCACAGGATGCTGGCGCAGACGGTATCACGGCACACCTGCGCGAGGATCGTCGCCACATCCGGGATGCCGATATGGCAGCCCTCAAGGACAAGCTTTCCATCCCGCTGAACTTCGAAATGGCGGCAACAGCCGAGATGCGCGACATCGCCTTGCGGACCAAACCGCACGCGGTTTGCCTTGTCCCCGAAAAACGCGAGGAACGCACAACCGAAGGCGGGCTGGAGGTCGCCCGGCAGGCAAATGTGCTGGCGGATTATTTCGCCCCCCTGCAAGAGGCGGGATGTCGTATCTCTTTGTTCGTGGCCCCCGACCGCGATCAGGTTGAGGCCGCACACCGCATCGGTGCGCCCGTGATCGAATTGCACGCGGGTGCATATGCCGACGCTTGGGCCGAGGGGCGCTGGGCTGACCGTGACGCTGAACAGAAACGTCTGGTCGATATGGCGATCTACGGGCATCAGCTGGGGCTCGAGGTGCATGTGGGCCACGGTCTGACGTTCGACAGCGTCGGTCCGATCGCGGCGCTGCCGCAGGTGCGCGAATTGAACATCGGACATTTCATCATCGGCGAGTCCATATTTCTGGGGTTGGATGGTGCGATCCGCGAAATGCGCGCCCGTATGGACGCAGCCCGCGCATGATTCCCACCGATGCCGAACGCGATGCCATGCGCGGCGTTGCCGATCACGCGCTGGACCTGCATGCGCAGGGCAAGGACATTGTTTTCACTGCGGCTGTGGTCAAAGACGGGCAGGTGATCGCCACGGCCCGAAACGAGGTTGGTGACACCAACGACGTGTCGCGCCACGCCGAGGTCGTCGCCATTGCCCGTGCTACCGACGTGCTGGGTGATCGCAGCCTCAAGGGGTGCACGTTGCTGGCGTCCTGTCAGCCCTGCGAGATGTGCCTGTCGGCGATGCGCTGGGCGGAAATCGATCGGGTGATCTTTGGCGCGCAACAGGCCAACAGTGCCGCTGCCTTCTTTCGGTTTCCAAAGCTGAAGATCAGCGATTTTCACGTCGCCTGCGACGGGGCATTCGATTACCTCGGCGGGGTCGAAGAGGACCGCCTGCACGTCATTTACGCGCCCGGAGGCGAGACATGATCCTCGGGATCGGGACGGATCTGGCCAATATCGACCGGATCGCGGGCACGCTGGCCCGATTTGGTGACCGGTTTCGCAACCGTGTCTTTACAGAAACCGAACAGGCCAAGGCTGAACGCCGCCACGACACCCCCGGCACCTACGCCAAGCGATGGGCGGCCAAGGAAGCCTGTTCAAAGGCACTGGGCACGGGGTTGCGCATGGGGATCGCGTGGAAGGACATGTCCGTCACCAACCTGCATACCGGTCAACCCGTGATGCAAGTGACCGGCTGGGCCAAGGACCGGCTGGACCAGATGACGCCACCGGGACACCGGGCCGTGATCCATGTGACGCTGACGGACGATCATCCCTGGGCACAGGCCTTTGTCCTGATCGAGGCGCTGCCGGTCACCGCAGACCCTGCGGCTTGACAGATGCAGGCCGTGCGATCATTTAGCCGTTCAGAATAAGGGACGGGATAGATCACATGGCCGAAAAGAATGGCATCGTCGCAAGCGTGATCGAGACCGTCAAAACCATTGTCTACGCGCTGCTGATCGCCGGCGTTTTCCGCACCCTGTTCTTTCAGCCATTCTGGATTCCGTCGGGGTCGATGAAGGACACGCTGTTGATCGGCGATTTCCTGTTCGTCAACAAAATGGCCTACGGGTATTCCTACGCCTCTTGTCCCTCGATCCTGATCCCGGCGCTGGGTGTTGACATCGGGGCCGATGATTTTTGCGGCATGTTCGAGGACAGCGACGATCGCCTGTTCGGGTCCGACCCCGAACGTGGTGATGTCGTCGTGTTCCGTCACCCCGTCACCGGGCGTGATTTCATCAAGCGCCTGATCGGCCTGCCGGGCGAGCGCATCCAGATTGTCGACGGTCAGTTGTTCATCAACGACGAAGCGGTGCCGCAGGTCGAGGCGGGGATCTTTTCCGAAATCATGGAACCGCAGGGGTCGGGTCGCCAGCGGCCGCAGTGTTTCAACGGTGCCGTCGGTGATGGTGCGGAATGCATCAAACAGAAATTCGTCGAAACGCTGCCGGGGGGCATCAGCCACGACATTCTGAACATCGGCAACCGGGCGCTGGACAACACGGGCGTGTTCACCGTGCCCGAGGATCATTTCTTCTTTATGGGTGACAACCGCGATAATTCGACCGACAGCCGCGTCGCACAGGTGGCGGGTGGTGTGGGCTTTGTCCCGCGCAAGGATATCGTGGGCCGCGCTGACCGCGTGATCTTTTCCTCGGCCGGGCGTTCGATGCTGGCGTTCTGGACATGGCGCGGCGACCGCTTCTTTGAGAAGATCGAGTGAAGGTCTCGGCGCAACTTGACGCGTTCCAAAAGCGCCTTGGGCACAGGTTTTCGGACGTGCGCCATTTGTTGCAGGCCGTCACCCACCCCTCGATGGCCAGCCCGCACCGTGACGACAACCAGCGGCTTGAATTTCTGGGCGACAGGGTTCTGGGTCTGACAATCGCAGAGGCGTTGCTGAGGGCGGATCCCGCCGCGGCAGAGGGGTTGCTGGCACCGCGCTATAATGCGCTTGTCCGCCGTGAAACCTGTGCAGAGGTCGCGCGCAGCATCGATCTGGGCGAGGTCATGAAACTTGGCCGGTCCGAGATGAAATCAGGCGGACGGCGCAAGGATGCGCTCTTGGCCGACGCGATGGAGGCCGTCATCGCGGCCGTTTACATGGACGGCGGGTTCGATGCCGCGCGCGATACGGTGCTGCGCCTGTGGGCCGACCGGATCACCAACGTCGCCGAAGACGCCCGCGACCCGAAATCTGCGCTTCAGGAATGGGCGCAGGCCCGTGGCGAGGCACCGCCCGTCTACACAGAGGTCGCCCGGTCCGGCCCCGACCATCAGCCCGATTTCACGATCGAGGCGCGACTCCAAAGCGGTCAGACGGCACGCGCCACCGCGCGCGCAAAACGACAGGCCGAACAAGCGGCAGCCGCCGCATTGCTGGAAAAGGTATCCCAATGACCGAAAACACGCGCGCCGGTTTCGTCGCCCTGATCGGGGAACCGAATGCCGGCAAATCCACCCTGTTGAACCGTATGGTCGGCGCAAAGGTCAGCATCGTCACACACAAGGTGCAGACCACCCGTGCCCGGATCCGGGGGGTGATGCAGGCGGATCAATCGCAGCTGGTCTTTGTCGATACGCCGGGTCTGTTCGCCCCGCGCCGCCGTCTGGATCGTGCGATGGTCGCCGCTGCGTGGTCGGGCGCAGGGGACGCCGATGTGGTCGTCCTGCTGATCGAGGCGCACCGTGGCCTGACGCCGGGTGTGCAGGCGATTCTGGATGTGCTAGCCGAACGCGTGGGCAAGGCGCGGGTGGCGCTGGCGATCAACAAGATCGACCGCGTGCAGTCGGAAACCCTGCTGGCCCTGACCGCCAAGATGAATGCGGCCTATGATTTCGCAGAGACCTTTATGATTTCTGCCGAACGCGGACATGGTTGCGACGCGCTGCGGGACTGGCTGGCATCCGAGGTCCCAGCGGGTCCGTGGCTGTATCCTGACGATCAGATCGCCGATGCGCCGCTGCGCAACATTGCCGCCGAGATCACGCGCGAAAAGCTGACCCTGCGCCTGCATCAGGAACTGCCCTATCAGTTGACGGTGGAAACGGAAAACTGGGAAGAGCGCAAAGACGGCTCTGCCAAGATCGACCAGTTGATCTACGTGATCCGCGATGGTCACAAGGGGATCGTGCTGGGCAACAAGGGCGAGACGATCAAGGCCGTGGGCCAGGCCGCGCGCGTCGAGATCGAGGAACTTCTGGGCCGCAAGGTGCACCTGTTCCTGCAAGTCAAAGTCCGGTCCAATTGGCTTGAGGACAAGGAACGCTACTCCGAGATGGGCCTCGATTTCAAAGACGGCGACACCTGAGCGATGCGTCTGACCGCTGACTTTTGGGTCGCGGCCTATCTGGCACGGTTGAGGGGCGCGGATATCCCCGCCTTTGTCGTGGCGCGCGGCGATGCGACGGCGGGTGCGGTGCTGGTGAAACTCAATACATTGGACGGGAACGCACAGGCGTTTCAGCGCAGTTTCGATCTGATGACCGGTGATCGGGTCTGGGTGACGCTGGCGGATGGTCCCGAAGCGGATGTCGATGCGTCCATCGCCAGACAACGTGGCTTTGACAGCGACCTGTGGGTGATCGAGGTCGAGGACCGCGCCGGGCGGCACCTGCTGGACCAGCCGGGATTGGAATAGGGGGCAGCGATGATCGCGTGGCGTGACGAAGGCATCCTGTTGTCGACCCGCCCGTTCGGCGAAACCTCTGCGATCATCGAAGTGTTCACCCCTGACATGGGGCGGCACGCAGGCGTCGTGCGTGGTGGTGTCAGCCGCAAGATCGCGCCGATCCTGCAACCCGGTGCGCAATTGTCCGTCGCATGGAAGGCGCGGCTGGGCGAACATCTGGGGTCCTTTACCGTCGAACCCGTCCGCAGTCGCAGTGTCGCGGCGATGGGCGACAGGCTGTCGTTGGCTGGGCTGAATGCAGTCTGTGCCTTGCTGTCACGCATACTGCCGGAACGCGAACCGCACGGCCCTCTCTATGTTCGGACGACGCAATTGCTGGATCTACTCGGTCAAACCGACGTCTGGCCCCTGGCCTATCTGCGGTGGGAACAAGCACTGCTGTCCGAGATGGGGTTCGGCATGGACCTGTCTGCCTGTGCCGTGCGTGGCACGAATGAGGATCTGGCCTTTGTGTCCCCGCGAACGGGACGCGCCGTCAGCAGGCAGGCCGCCGGCGAATGGGTGGACCGGCTGCTACCGTTGCCGCCGGTGCTGGCGGGGCAGGGTGATGCGACTAACGACCAGATCGTGATCGCCCTGACGACGACCGGCTATTTCATCGAACATCGGTTGCTTAAATCGCTGGGCAATGATCCGTTGCCGCCCGCCCGTGACCGGCTCGTTCAGGCCATGGAACGCGACACCTGAAAAGAGCCGACGGAACAATCGGCATTCCCGACCGGTTGAACGGTATAAATGGGGGACCGATCATGGACGATATTTTCAACATCCTGCTGCGATGCGCCATCATGGTGCCGGTGGTTGTCGCACTGACGCGGATTGCAGGGCTGCGGTCATTTTCAAAGATGTCTGGCTTTGATTTTGCGGTGACGGTGGCGATCGGTTCGGTGCTGGCCGCGACCGTCATGACACCCTCGACGCCGATCTCGCACGGGATCGCTGCATTGATCGGCCTGTTTGTGGTTCAAATGTTGATCGCACGGGTGCGGGCCAAGTCAGAGCGCGTGCGCAACGCCGTCGACAATGATCCGCTGTTGATCATGCGCGACGGCGAATTCCTCATGCACAACATCCACAAGGCGGGCATGACCAAGGCAGACCTGATCGGCAAGCTGCGCGAGGCGAACGCGCTGGAATTTTCAAAGGTGCGCGCCGCGATCTTTGAGCCGACGGGCGATGTCAGCGTCCTGCATGGCGACCGTTTTGACGATCGCCTGCTGGATGGTGTGCACGACAGCCTGTAATCAGGCCAACAGCCGCCGCGCGATCACCTGCGCCTGAATTTCAGCCGCCCCTTCAAAGATGTTGAGGATGCGGGCGTCGCACAGGATTCGGCTGATCTTGTATTCCAGTGCAAAACCGTTGCCACCGTGGATTTGCAGCGCGTTGTCCGCGCAGGCCCATGCCACGCGTGCGCCCAGCAGCTTGGCCATCCCGGCCTCCAGGTCGCAGCGGCGGTCGGCGTCTTTTTCGTGGGCACTGAAATAGGTCAGCTGTCGGGCGACCATGATTTCGACCGCCATCATGGCCAGTTTGCCGGACACGCGGGGAAAATCGATCAGCGATTGGCCGAACTGTTTGCGGTCCTGCGCATAGCGCATCCCTTCGTCCAGCGCGGATTGCGCGACACCGATGGCGCGGGCGGCCGTCTGGATGCGGGCCGATTCGAATGTCTGCATCAGTTGCTTGAACCCCTTGCCGGTCTCGCCGCCCAGCAGGTTCTCACCGCTGACCTTGAACCCGTCAAAGGCAAGCTCGTATTCCTTCATGCCGCGATAACCCAGCACCTCGATTTCACCGCCAGTGATGCCCTCGTCGGGGAATGGGGCCTCGTCCGTGCCGGGGGTTTTCTCTGCCAAGAACATCGACAGCCCGCGATAGTCGTCTGTGTCGGGTTCAGTGCGGGCAAGGACGGTCATCACATGGGTGCGGGCAGCGTGGGTGATCCAGGTCTTGTTGCCGGTGATCTGCCAGTCGTCGCCGTCGCGTGACGCCCGTGTGCGCAGCGCGCCCAGGTCGGACCCGGTATTCGGTTCGGTAAACACGGCCGTTGGCAAAATCTCACCTGATGCGAGGCCGGGCAGCCATTTTGCCTTTTGGGCATCGGTGCCGCCGCAGATGATCAGTTCTGCCGCGATTTCGGATCGGGTGCCAAGCGACCCGACGCCGATATACCCGCGCGAGAGTTCCTCTGACACGACACACATCGCAGCCTTGGACAGGCCGAAACCGCCGTGCTCTTCGGGGATGGTCAGGCCAAATACGCCCATCTCGGCCATCTCGTTGATGATCTCCATCGGGATCAGGTCATCATTGAGGTGCCAGTCATGGGCATGGGGTTCGACGCGTTCGCGGCTAAAGCGGCGAAACTGGTCGCGGATCATCTCGAGCTCTTCATCCAGACCGCTGCGGCCCACGGTCAGATCGGCGATGCGGTCCTGCATCAGCTGGGCCAATGCCGTGCGGGCGGCCTGCGTATTGCCATGCGCCATCAAGTGCTGAACCGGCGTCGTCAGGAATGCGGTCTGGTCGTCTTGGCCAAGGCCCAGATCCGCGAGGCGCAGTACCTCGGTCTGGTTCATCGGGATCCCGCCCGCAATCTGGGACAGATATTCACCAAAAGCGATTTGGTGAATCAGCTGTTCGACCTCGGTGAGGGTGCCGTCCGACGCCAATCTGTCCGCCCAGTGCTGCATCTGGTGCAGGGCTTGCGCATAGGTCGCAAGCCAGGCCAGCCCGTGGGTCGCGGTCTGCTGTGCCTCGATCAGGCGGGCCGACACACGTCCGTCCAGCGTGACGCGCGCGCCGACAACGGCCTTGGCGCGGTCCAGAACGGCATCCACGGCAGTCAGTGCCGCGCGCGTGGTGTCCAGCAGGTTGATCAGTACCGGGTTTGTGTCCAGATCCAGCGTTTGTCCATCGTGCGGCATCGGGTGCTCCGTCATTTGTGCATGCGCAGCACTACCGCCTTTGCGACCGCAGCGCAATATTGATGCGAATAAATATCCACTTTCGCACAAAAGTGTCGCACGCAATTCGCGGTGGCGTGTCCTGTCGGTCTGGCGCAATGTGCGGCCATGTCATTGTTCACAGATATCCTCCCCCTCGGTCTGATCCTGTTTGCCTGCGGCGTCACGTTACTGGGCGGCTTTGTCAAAGGTGCGGTCGGCTTTGCCATGCCGCTGATCATGATTTCCGGAATGGGCATTCTGATCGACCCGAAACTGGTGGTGGCGGGCATCATCTTTCCGATCGTGGTCAGCAATGGCTGGCAGGTGCTGCACGCCGGACTGGGGCAGGCGCGCGAGGCGGTGCGCGACCACTGGCGCTATGTGCTGGTGGTCTGCGTGATGATCCTGATTTCGGCCCAGTTCCTGACGCTGATCCCGACGCGGGTGATGTTCATTATCTTGGGCGTTCCTGTTGTCGTTCTCTGCGCGATCCAGTTGCTTGGCTGGCGGCCCCGGATTTCTGCGCAGCGCCGTAGGGTGTTCGAATGGGGGGCCGGATTTGCCGCCGGCACTTTGGGCGGTCTGGCGGGCACGTGGGGGCCGCCGACGGTGCTGTATCTGCTGGCGCTGGATACGCCACGCGCGCGGCAAATGGCGGTGCAGGGGGTCATCTATGGGGCGGGTTCAGTCATGCTGTTGCTGGGGCATCTGCAATCGGGCGTGATGAATGCCCGGACCTGGCCCTTGTCGGCGTTGCTGGTTTTGCCTGCGCTGGTTGGGATGTGGCTGGGTTTCAAGCTGGGTGACAGGTTCGATCAGAACCGGTTCCGGCGCATGACCTTGCTGGTGCTGATCGTCGCCGGCGCAAACCTGATCCGGCGGGGCGTGATGGGCTGAATGTCAGGACAGCAGGTGTTCGAACCCGCAGACCTGTGCCAGCCCCGGAACCAGTTCGGGTGCGACGACCTCGAAGGTGGTGCGATACAGGATTTCGCCGTTTTTTGACGCCTCGATCTGCCAGACGCCCTGAACCAACTCGTAGTCATAGTCGAACTGGTAAAATGTCAGCGACGGTTCCACGGAATCGATGCGCGACAAGAAGGTTTGCCGCACCGTGTTGTCAGGACCCATCGGCGGGTGGGTCACCATGATCGTCACATCGGGAACGCCCAGCAAACCCCCGGTGGTCGATTTGACGCCGAACCCTATCCCCAGAACAGCCGGAACACGCCGCGACTGCGCGACAAAGGGCGGCTCTTCCTCGATCAGATGTGTCGTGCCTGCGACCGTGCCGGGGGCTTCGACCTCGCCGACCGAGGGTGGTGGGCAGATGATCCCTGCCTCGAAATAGGACAAGAGCGGACTTGTCTTGTCCGGGGCCTGTGCCCCCAGAGGTGTCGCAAGGATCAGGCAAAGAAAAAGGGTCAGGCGCATGGCCTGACCCTAGCAAATGATCGGTGCTGCGTCACGGCCTAGCCGATGGCGGCCGCTTTCACGTCATCGTCAATGAACGGCACGTATTTGGCAAAGTTCTCGGAGAACATCTCGACTAGCTTTTGCGCCTGCGCGTCATAGGCCGCGGGGTCCGCCCAGGTGCGACGTGGGTCCAGCAGCATGTCGTCGACGCCGTCGGCGGCCAACGGCACATCAAACCCGAAATTCGGATCCTTGCGGAAGGTGCTGTCGACCAGCGTGCCATCCAGTGCCGCCGACAACAGGGCGCGGGTTGCCTTGATCGGCATGCGGCTGCCGGTGCCATAGGCCCCGCCGGTCCAGCCGGTGTTCACCAGCCAGCACGTGGCCCCGTGGCTTGCGATCTTGTTGCGCAGCAGCGCACCATAGGCTTCGGGGCGGCGCGGCATGAACGGCGCGCCAAAGCAGGTCGAGAACGTGGGTTCCGGTTCGGTCACGCCACGTTCGGTTCCTGCCACCTTGGAGGTGAAGCCGGACAAGAAGTGATACATCGCCTGTGCCGGGGTCAGGCGGCTGATCGGTGGCAGCACGCCAAAGGCATCACAGGTCAGCATGATGATGTTCTTGGGGTGCCCCCCCAGTGCAGTATCCGACGCGTTCGGAATGTAGTGCAGCGGATAGGCGCAACGCATGTTGGCTGTCAGGCTGTCGTCGTTGAAATCCAGTTCCATCGTCGCCGGGTCGTGGACCATGTTTTCGATGACCGTGTTGGGCATCGCGCAGGTCGCATAGATTTCCGGCTCGGCCTTGGGGTCGAGGCCGATGGTCTTGGCGTAGCAGCCGCCTTCGAAGTTGAATACGCCACGGTCCGACCAGCCATGTTCGTCGTCACCGATCAGCGTGCGGCTGGGGTCGGCGGACAGTGTCGTCTTGCCCGTGCCGGACAGGCCAAAGAATACGGCCGTATCGACCGGGTTGTCCTTGGCGTGGTTGGCCGAGCAGTGCATCGGCATGATGCCTTGGTCGGGCAACAGGTAGTTCAGCAGCGTGAACACCGATTTCTTGTTTTCGCCGGCATATTCCGTTCCGGTGATCAGGATGATCTTCTTTTCGAAATTCAGCGCGATCACCGTGTCGCTGCGGCACCCGTGCCGCGCCGGGTCCGCCTTGAAGCTGGGGCAGTTGATGATCGTGAAATCGGGGGTGAACGTCGCCAGTTCTGACACGTCCGGACGCCGCAGCAGGTGGCGGATGAACAGGCCGTGCCATGCCAGTTCGGTCACGACGCGCACGTCCAGCCGGTAGGCGGGGTCCGCACCGCCGAACAGATCCTGCACATAGGCCGTGCCGCCCGACATATGCGCCAGCACATCGGTGTAGAGCGTGTCGAAATCCGCCGGGTCCATCGGCGGGTTGTTGTCCCACCAGATCGTATCCTCGACGTCCGGGGTCCGTACGACGAACTTGTCCTTGGGGGACCGGCCCGTGTGTTTTCCGGTGGTCACGAGAAATGTGCCACCCTTGCCCGTGATACCCTCGCCGCGGGCCACGGCGGCTGCATGCAGCGCGTCTGCATCGTCGTTATAATAGACCGCTGCCAGTCCGCTGATGCCTTGATCTTCAAGTCTCATCTTGGGGTTGACCGTGCCGTGGTCCATTGGGAAATCTCCTGTAAATGCCTGATTTGGCTAAATCCCACTAGCATTGCTGCCCGACTGGCGCATACCCCATCCTGCCAAAGTTAGCGCAACCAAGGTGATGTTAACGCAATCAGTCACCCCCGCGGCGCAGGATTATTTCGTTGTGAACCCTTCTTTACCGTTTAGGGGCGCAAATAAGGCACACTCTGTTTCCGATTCGTTATCCGGGGGTTGATTCGACATGCGAACCAAGGGAAAGATTCAGAAAAAAGCAGGCAATAATAACATAGAGCAGTAGGGGAAAACCCATGTCTAAAATCGCTTTGGTGGACGACGACAGGAATATCCTGACGTCCGTATCCATGACTCTCGAGGCCGAAGGTTTCGAGGTGGAAACATATAACGACGGTCAATCGGCACTCGACGCCTTCAATCGCAGCATGCCCGACATGGCGGTCCTTGATATCAAGATGCCGCGCATGGACGGCATGGATCTGTTGCAGCGTTTGCGTCAGAAAACCTCGATGCCCGTCATTTTCCTGACGTCCAAGGATGACGAGATCGACGAGGTGCTTGGCCTGCGCATGGGTGCTGACGATTATGTCAAGAAACCGTTCAGTCAGCGTCTGCTGGTTGAACGCATCCGCGCGCTGCTGCGCCGTCAGGATGCAATCGGCGGCGAAGTCATCGACGAAACCGAAGAAACGAAAGTCATGGTGCGCGGTGATCTGACGATGGATCCGCTGCGGCACGCCGTGAAATGGAAAGGCCGTGACGTCTCCCTGACCGTGACGGAATTCCTGTTGCTTCAGGCACTTGCGCAGCGTCCAGGCTTTGTCAAATCGCGCGATCAGCTGATGGACGTCGCCTATGACGATCAGGTCTATGTCGACGATCGCACGATCGACAGCCACATCAAGCGTCTTCGCAAGAAGATGCGCACCGCCGACGATGAGTTTTCGGCGATCGAGACGCTTTACGGTATCGGTTATCGCTACAACGAAGACTGATCCGATGACCGATGCATCCGGCCACATCGACGTGCGTGACCTGAATTCGGTGCGTCAGGCAGCCCAACAGCCACGTTTGCTGTTGGGCGACGACTGGGTTGCGCCGCAATCGTTGCTGGAACGCGAAATCGCGGATCGACGCCGGGGGCGGCACATCCTGAACCTGCGCAGGTCACCGATCGCGCGCAAGATCATCACGTTCAACCTCTTTGCCATGATCCTGCTGGTTGCTGGGGTCCTGTATATCAACCCGTCGCGCGAAAACCTTGCGTTTCAACGGGCCAATGGTCTGATCAGCGAGGCCGAACTGATCGCCGACGTGCTGGAGGTGCGGCTGCCGGCCTCTGCTGCCAGCGACCTGAGCCGCGGAAATGGCCTTGATGTCGCGTTGACCTTGCAGGATATCGCGCTGCGCGGTGGCATCGATGTCAATGTCTACAACACGACCGGCACGTTGGTCGCGCAGTCGGCGGGTGCGGTCTCGGATACCATCGCTGACGATCGGACATTCATCCTCGATCTGTTTACGTCGATCTGGGGCGGACTGCAGAAAATCGTGACCCCCGTCACGACGCAGACCAGCGATACGACGCTGACCGCGGACGATATTGCGTCCGTGTTGTCAGACGGCACTGATTTGCAGACATTGCAGACCGTGTCCGGCATGAATTTCCTGGTTGTGACACCGATCATGCAGGCCGGGCAGCCGATCGGCGTGGTGTCTGTCAGTAGCGCGCCGGGCGAGCTGGACGCATTTCTGCGGCGCGAACGCGAACAGGTCTTGCGGCTGTTCTTTGTCAGCATCCTGATCAGTGTCTCGCTCAGCCTTGTTCTGGCTTCGACGATCGCGAACCCGCTGGCTGATCTGGCTGCGGCTGCCGAACTGGGGCGGGACAAGAACGCACGCAAGATGGCACCGACCCGCATCCGCATTCCCGATCTGACAGCCCGCCCCGACGAGATCGGGCGTCTGTCGGGCGCACTGCGCGGCATGGTTCAGGCGCTGTACGAAAGGATCGAAGGCAACGAGCAGTTCGCGGCTGACGTGGCCCACGAAATCAAGAACCCGCTGGCATCCCTGCGGTCGGCGGTCGGGACGATGCGTGTCGCCAAACGCGACGATCAACGTGAAACCCTGCTCAAGGTGATCGAGCATGACGTGAACCGGCTGGATCGTCTGGTCAGCGACATTGCCAATGCATCGCGGCTTGATTCAGAACTGGTCAAGGAAGAAGAAGAAACCTTTGACCTGGTCAAGATGCTGGGCAACCTGAACGAGTTTCTGGCCAAGGAAGCCGCCGAGAAGAAGGTTGACTATATTTCTGATCTCCCTGACCAGCCGCTCCTTGTTCAGGGCCTTGAGGGGCGTCTGGCGCAGGTCTTTGTGAACCTGATCACCAACGCGATTTCGTTCTGCGAGGATGGCGACGCGATCCGTGTCTGGGTGCGCCGCCGCGAAAACCGTGTCTTGGTCGTTGTCGAGGATACGGGCCCCGGCATTCCAGACGGTGCGCTGAAAAAGATATTTACCCGATTCTATTCCGAGCGCCCCGCGGGTCAGTTCGGAAACAACTCGGGTCTAGGACTGGCGATCAGCAAGCAGATCGTCGAGGCGCACAACGGTGTGATCTGGGCCGAAAACATTCGCCCCAGGCAAGCCGACATCACGTCAGAGCCGCTGGGCGCGCGTTTTGTCGTCGGTCTTCCGATCTGATGCGCATTGCGCGTCAGGACTGACAATGACGAGCGTTCTCTGGCACGCCAGCAGCGTTGCACTGGCTGGCCGTGCAATCCTGATCGTCGGGGCGTCAGGACGCGGTAAATCCGCGCTGGCGATCCAGCTGATGGCGCTGGGCGCAGGTTTGATTTCCGATGATGCGACCCGGCTCAGCCTGCGGGATGGCAGCCTTTACGCCGCCGCACCGCCGCGTCTTGCAGGGTTGGTCGAGGTCCGTGGCATCGGCATTCTGTCCGTCCCGTCCGCGCTGTCGGCGCAGGTGGCGTTGATCGTCGATATGGACATTGATGAAACCGATCGCCTGCCACCGCACCGCACGCGAGAGGTGCTGGGCTGCGCACTGCCCTTGATCTACCGCGGTGACCCGACCACATTTGCCAGTGCATTGTTCCTTTTGTTGCAGGGCCACCGCCATGCCTGATCTCGCCGACACACCGGCCCAGACCGATCGCAGTGTGCAGACGCTGTTGGTGACCGGGCCCTCCGGCGCGGGCCGCTCGACCACGATCAACGCACTCGAAGACATCGGTTTCGAGGTGATCGATAACCTTCCGCTGTCGCTGTTGCCAATCCTGCTGAGGCGCAAGGCCAAGGTGCCTCTGGCGCTGGTTCTGGACGTCAGGAACCGCGATTTCAGTGTCGACGCCCTGATCGGGGCCATCGATCAACTGACGCTGGATCTGGGGGATGCAGGGCAGGTTCTCTATCTGGATGCCGAAAACGCCGTTCTGGAACGCCGCTATTCCGAGACCCGCCGACATCATCCGATGGCCCCGGCTGGCCCGCCGCTTGTCGGGATTACCGCTGAAAAAGAGCTGCTGGCCCCGATCCGCGCGCGTGCAGACCAGTTGATCGACACCTCAAACATGAGTCCCCACGACCTGAGAGCCGAGATCGAGGCACATTTTGCCCCCGGACACGGCAAGCTGCTGGGGGTATCGGTGCATTCGTTTTCCTACAAACGCGGGCTTCCGCGGGGACTGGACATGGTTCTGGACTGCCGTTTTCTGCGGAATCCGCATTGGGATGCTGCGTTGCGCCCGCTGGATGGCCGGGATGCGCGTGTCGCAGCCTACGTCGGTCAGGACCCGCGCGCGGATGAATTCTTTGGCCGGGTCAATGATCTCGTCGCGCTCTTGCTGCCCGCGCACAAGGACGAGGGTCGCGCACATCTGGCGATCGGTTTTGGCTGCACCGGAGGGCAACACAGGTCGGTCGCCATGGCCGAAAGACTCGCTGCATCCCTTGCGCAGGCAGGCTGGCCCGTGTCTATTCGCCACCGAGAGTTGGAGCGTCGCGCACAGGTTGGCGCCGGCACAAATCAAGGATCGTCAACTTGATCGGTATCGTGATCGTGGCACATGGCAATCTGGCCAGGGAATACCTGTTGGCCGTCGAACATGTCGTGGGCCGTCAGGATGGCATGATCGCGGTCACCATAGGCCCCGAGGACGACCGCGCAGCCAAGCAGCAGGAAATCTGCATTGCCGCCGATGACGTTGATACCGGTGACGGTGTCGTCGTCGTCACCGATATGTTCGGCGGTTCGCCCAGCAATCTGTCACTGCGCGCATGCAGTGTCGACAACCGCCAGATCCTCTATGGGGCGAACCTGCCCATGTTGATCAAGCTCGCGAAATCCCGCCGCAAATCAGTGCCGGACGCCGTCAGCGCGGCCATAGACGCGGCACACCGATACATCAACGCGCACAGCGTAGGACCAAAGTAATATGGCCAGCCGACATCTGGAAATCACCAATATCAAGGGCCTGCACGCCCGCGCATCTGCAAAACTGGTCGAGGTGGTCGAAAACCATGACGCGACGGCAGTGGTGCGCAAGGATGGCATGAACGCTGGTGGCGACAGCATCATGGGCCTGCTCATGCTGGCGGCAACAATCGGCACGTCAATCGAGGTTGAAACCAGCGGTCCAGAGGCTGACAAGCTGATGGATGCCATTGACGCCCTTGTTCGGGACAAATTCGGCGAAGGTGACTGAACCTGTTTCGGACCAGCCGCGCAGATCCGACACGGTCACCTATGACCGTCGCGCGCTCAGCTATGCCGCGTCATTTGACAGCCCGGCCCGTCAGGCCTTTGTGTGGGGCATGGAGTGGCTGACGGGCAAGTTGGTCGTGCTGCGCATGGTGCGGAAATTCGAACGGATGGGGGCCGTGACCGGGCCGGGTTTCTGGCAGGCGGCTTTGCAGGCGCAGGGCATCACGATCACCACCCCGCCCGAACAGATCGCACGCATTCCCGCATCGGGTCCTGTTGTTCTGGTGGCAAACCACCCGCACGGCATGGTCGATGGCATGGTGTTGGCCGCGCTGATCGCTCAACGTCGGGGTGATTTCAAAATCCTCAGTCGATCGCTCTTGGCGGGGCTCGACGCAGAGGCGGCCCGCCATATGATCCCGGTCCCGTTTCCCGATCATCCCGACGCGCATCTGGACATGATCGCAATGCGCCGTGCGACAATGGCCCATCTGGCAGATGGCGGTCTCATCGCCCTTTTTCCGGCGGGGGTTGTTGCAACGTCGGACAGTCTGCTCGGGCCTGCAATCGAGGCCGACTGGAAGGTTTTTACTGCCAAGATGATCCGACTGTCGGGGGCAACGGTCGTGCCGTGCTATTTCCCCGGTGCCAATTCGCGTGCCTATCAGATGGCGAACCGCATCTCGCCATTACTGCGTCAAAGCCTGCTGCTGCATGAAATCGTACGTCTGCGAAATACTGCGATGGCACCTGCGATCGGTGCGCCGATCCCCTTTGCGCAGCTGGCACCCCGCCTGCGTGATCCGCGCAGCCTGATGGCCTGGCTGCGTACGCAGACACTGGCATTGGGTCAGCGGGTCGGTACGGGCACGTCACCGCGGTAGTCATAGAAACCACGCTTGGATTTGCGTCCCAGCCAGCCAGCCTCGACATATTTGGTCAGCAGGGGGCAGGGGCGGTATTTCGTGTCGGCCAACCCGTCATGCAGCACGTTCATGATCGCAAGGCAGGTATCAAGCCCGATGAAATCCGCCAGTTCCAGTGGCCCCATCGGGTGATTGGCCCCCAGTTTCAGGGATGTGTCGATGGATTGCACCGACCCCACGCCCTCGTACAGCGTATAGATCGCCTCGTTGATCATCGGCATCAGGATACGGTTCACGATAAAGGCTGGGAAATCCTCTGATGCGGTGCTGGTTTTCCCAAGGCGTTCCACGACCTGTTCGCAGGCGGCAAAGGTGTCCTGATCGGTTGCGATGCCGCGGATCAATTCCACAAGCTGCATGATCGGGACCGGGTTCATGAAGTGGAACCCCATGAACTTTTCGGGCCGGTCGGTGCGGCTGGCCAGGCGCGTGATCGAAATGGAAGAAGTGTTCGATGTCAGGATCGTGTCGGGTTTGAGATGCGGGATCAGATCTTCGAAAATGGCCTGCTTGATCGTTTCGCGTTCGGTTGCGGCCTCGATGATCAGATCGGCGCTGCCCAGATTGGTCAGTTTCGGTGTCGTGGTGATCCGCCTCATCGCGGCGACCTTGTCCGCATCGCTGATCATGTCGCGCGTGACCTGCCGCGTGAGGTTGCGGTCAATCAGGGCGACCGCCTTGGTCAAGGCATCCTCGCTGACATCGGTCAACAGAACGTCATAGCCTGCGACCGCGAAAACATGCGCAATCCCATTACCCATCTGACCGGCACCGACGATTCCGACTTGTTCGATTGCCATCAATTCACCCCAGCTGCTTTGGCGTACCATAGGCCGCGGTGGCTACTGCCTTCAAGGCATCATGGCTGACGCATCCGCCTTAGGGATTTGGCAATGGGTTTCCCCCAGTCTGGCAAAAGATGTTGCTGGGCGAACGGGATCTGCCGATGAAACAGGATGTGTTCGATACGGAAAATCTGGACAGGTTGTCGTGTCGATATGGCATGTCGCGGCTGCAATGCCGCGGCCCGCAACGCAGTCTGGACGGGGATTACATCGCATTCGTGGGCGGGACGGAAACCTATGGCAAACTGATAGACCAGCCATTCCCGGTCCGTGTGGAACATCGTTTAGGCATGACCTGTGTGAATTTCGGATCTGTCAACGCGGGTGTTGATGCCTTTGTCAACGATCCGACGGTCATGCGGGCGTGCGCACAGGCGCGGATGACGGTCGTTCAGGTGATGGGTGCCAATTACCTGTCCAACCGTTTCTATTCGGTCCATCCGCGCCGAAATGACCGGTTCTTGCGGGCGTCCACCGTCTTGCAGGCCATCTATCCAGAGGTGGATTTTTCGAATTTCACCTTTACGCGGCACATGTTGGGTGACTTGCTGGACAAATGCGCCGACCGATTTGACATCGTCGTCAGCGAACTGCGTGCGGCCTGGGTGGCCCGCATGCAAAGTCTGCTGGGACAAATCGGACCGAATGCGGTCCTGCTGTGGTTTTCGACCGAAACGCCGGACGACACGCCCTGGCAGGATCGGTCCGCCTTGCTGAGTGCGGAACCGTTGTTCGTGAACGCTACCATGATCGACGCCTTGCGTCCGCTGGTGCGCGATCTGGTGGTTGTCCAGCCGCCGCGCCGCGGGGGGCCTGTCGGAATGCGTGGCATGTTTTTCTCGGCTCAACAGCGGCAGGCGGTGTCGGAACTGATGGGCCCGTCTGCCCATGCGGATGCAACCGTTGCACTGACACAAAAACTGGGGGCCTTGCTGGGCGATACCGCCACATGAAAAAGGGGCGCACCGTTTCCGGCACGCCCCCTTGGGACACTTATGGCGGTGAACCTACAATTTGCCGGTCAACTCGGGCACGGCGTCAAACAGATCCGCGACAAGTCCGTAGTCGGCAACCTGAAAGATCGGTGCTTCTTCGTCCTTGTTGATCGCCACGATGATCTTGCTGTCCTTCATACCGGCAAGGTGCTGGATCGCGCCGGAAATGCCGACAGCAACATACAGATCAGGTGCCACGACCTTGCCTGTCTGACCAACCTGCCAGTCGTTCGGCGCGTAGCCGGAATCAACCGCCGCGCGCGATGCGCCAACGGCGGCACCCAACGTGTCGGCCAGTTTCTCGATCATGGCAAAGTCTTCTTCGGACCCGACGCCACGGCCGCCGGACACAACGATGCCGGCGCTGGTCAGTTCGGGGCGGTCACTTTCCGCGACCTTGTCCTCGATCCATGCCGACAGGTCGGATGCGTTTGCACCGTCGATGTTTTCAACGGCTGCGGACCCACCCATGCCGGCGGCGTCGAATCCGGCAGTGCGGATCGTCATGACCTTTTTGGCATCAGTGGATTTCACGGTCTGCACGGCGTTGCCCGCATAGATCGGACGTTCGAACGTGTCGGCGTCAACCACGCCAGTCACCTCGGAAATGATCTGCACGTCCAGCAGGGCCGCCACACGTGGCATGACGTTTTTCGCATCCGTTGTGCCCGGTGCGGCGATATGGCTGTAGTCGGCGGCCAATTTCACGATCAGGTCCGCAGTCGGTTCCGCCAGACGGTGACCAAGTGCTGCATCCTCGGCGCAGAGCACGCGGGCCACGCCGTCGATCTTGGCAGCATCAGCGGCGGCGGCACTGGCAGAGGCACCAGCGCACAGCACGGTCACATCGCCCAGACCAGCGACAGCGGACACGGCCTTGCCGGTCGCATCAACGTTCAGTGCACCATCGGTCACTTCGGCAATCAGAAGAACAGCCATTACACAGCCCCCGCTTCTTTGAGTTTCTCGACAAGTTCATCGACAGACTTCACCATGATCCCGGCTGCACGTTCCGCGGGTTCGGTGGTCTTGATGATTTCCAGACGCGGGCTGACGTCGACGCCGTAGTCTGCAGGCGTCTTTTCATCCAGAGGCTTTTTCTTGGCCTTCATGATGTTCGGCAGCGACGCATAGCGCGGTTCGTTCAGGCGCAGATCGACAGTCACGATCGTCGGCATCTTGACCTTGATGGTCTGCAATCCGCCATCGACCTCACGCGTGACGGTCGCATGATCGCCGTCAACATCGACCTTGGACGCAAAGGTCGCCTGCGACCAGCCCAAGAGCGCCGCCAGCATCTGACCCGTCGCGTTCATGTCGTTGTCGATCGCCTGCTTGCCGCACAGCACAAGGCCGGGCTGCTCTTCGTCGACGATCCCCTTGAGGATCTTGGCGACAGCCAGCGGTTCGATGTCGTTGTGCACATCGTCAGAGGCAAGCACGAGGATCGCACGATCAGCACCCATTGCGAGCGCGGTGCGCAGCGTCTCTTGGCACTGCTTGACGCCGATGGATACGGCGACGACTTCTTCGACCTTGCCCGCCTCGCGCAGACGGATCGCCTCTTCGACGGCGATCTCATCGAACGGGTTCATCGACATTTTGACGTTGGCCAGATCGACACCCGAACCGTCCGCCTTGACGCGGACCTTTACGTTATAGTCGATGACGCGTTTGACCGGTACCAGCACCTTCATCGCGGCTCACTCCCATGCAATTTTATCTCGCACCTTTGAGATAACGACAGGGCGCAAATTACAATAGGACAAAGCGCCGTTTCCGGGTTTCGGACGCGACGTTGTTTACGCGCACGTCAACGGATGCGGGCGTTTGCGGTCTTAGCGGTTTGCGCCTGGCACCCACAAAACGTCGTCGCGGCCGTCGTCGTTGGCAATGCGGCTGGCCTGGAAAAACCAGTCCGACAGCCGGTTGAGGTATTTGGTGGCGGCGGGATTCACGTCCTCGGCCGCGGCCAGTTCGACGCACAGACGTTCGGCGCGGCGGCTGACGGTCCGGCACAGATGCAGATGCGCCGACAGGGCCGACCCACCCGGCAGGACAAAACTGCGCAGCGGTTCGACCGCTTGGGTCATCGCGTCGATTTCCTGTTCCAGACGGTCGACCTGCGCATCGCTCATGCGCAGCGGCGGGTATTCCGCATCCGCGTCCTTGGCCATGTCCGGGCGGCACAGGTCAGCGCCCAGGTCGAACAGGTCGTTCTGGATGCGCGCCAGCTGCGCGTCGACATCGCCGGTGGCATGCAGGCGGGCCATCCCGACGGTGGCGTTCACCTCGTCCACGGTGCCGTAGGCGTTGACGCGATCCGCGTATTTCGGAACGCGTGTGCCATTGCCCAACGCAGTGTCACCCTTGTCGCCGGTGCGGGTATAGATCTTGTTCAATACAACCATGTTCAGTTGCCTCCACGCAGAAATACGAACAGCAGAATCAGCAAGACGGCGACGAATTGTGCGCCGATCCGCCAGCGCATGATCTTGTTCGCGTTGCGTCGGTTGAATTCGCCGCCCTTGCCAAAGGACCCGACGCCCAGAATCAAGATGCCCAGCACGATCAGACAGGCGAGGGCTGCGAGAAGAAAGAGGGGGTCACTGGCCATGGGCGCTCCTATCGTTGTAGGCGGGACATAGCAGGCACATCGTCAAAGACCAGCGGATCATCCGCGCGAAATCACCGCATCCAGCCACCGCGTAGACAGCATGCGGCGCGCGATGCCTGCAAAGTAGGTCGGCGTTGTCACGTAATAGCGTGGTTTCGGGCGCGAATGTTCAAGCGCGTGGCGCAGCTTGGCGGTCACGGCGCTAGCGGGCAGTTGGAACGTGTCGGCACCGTCGTGGTACAACCGCTGTTTGAGTGCGTCGTACTGCGTCCGGCGTGCCGAATTTTCGGTATCGAACCAACGCTCAAAGTGCGGGATCGCGTTCTCACGGATGCGGCTGGCGATCGGCCCGGGTTCCAGCAGGATAACCTTGATCGGGGTATCAGCCATTTCCAGCCGCAGCACGTCGGTCAGCCCCTCCAGCGCGAATTTCGTGGCGACATAGGCACCGCGCCATTTCATGCCCACCAGCCCCAGAACAGACGAACAGTTTACGATGCGGCCATGTCCCTGCGCCCGCATGACCGGGATGACCTGCACGGTCAGGTCGTGCACGCCAAACAGATTGGTCTGGAAAATCGCCTCCAGCCCGCCGCGCGGCAAATCCTCGACAGCACCGGGGCAGGCAAAGGCGCCGTTGTTGTACAGCGCATCCAGCGTACCGCCGGTGGCGTCCAGCACCGCGGCCAGTCCGTCGCGGATGGTCTGCGGATCGGCATAGTCGATCAACGGTGCGTCAAAACCCATGCCGCGCAACCGGTCGCAATCGGATTGTTTGCGGCACGATGCAAACACACGCCAGCCTGCGTCGCGCAGGCCAATCGCAGCGTCGTAGCCAATGCCGGACGAACAGCCTGTGATGAGGACGGTTTTTTGCGTCATGCCGCTTGATGCCGGGACAACAGCCCCGGCGCAAGGGGTCAGCCGGTTGTCAGCAGGCGTTCGGCCATCCAGCCTGTCTGACCGGTGCCCGGAATATAGACCCGCACCCATCCGGTGCCGTCGCTGTCCATGATTTCCGCCTGCGTGCCCTGCGGCAGCGTGTCGATCACGTCAAAGGCCGTGCTGGGGCCGGACCGCATGTTCACGGCGCGCGCTGCCACCTCGCGGATCGGGTTGATCGTGCCAAGATCGGCACCCCCCGTCCCTGACAGGGACGCAAAGGTAGGCTGCGTGTCGATGCCGATGACCTCGGTCGTGCTGCCTGTCGATGGCGTGGCCACGGGCAGGGTTGCGGCCTCTTGCTGGGATGCGGTGACCGGTTGTGCGGCGACCTGTGTCAGTTCGGCGGTGTCGGCGCGGGTGGGTTGTTCCGGCAGATCCGGTGCGGGCGCCACGGCGACGGTCTGGGTGTCTGGCGCTGCCGTCTGGACTGCGGGGGCCTGCGCGATCCGTTCCTCGGGCACAAAGTCCGCGCCACCCGACAGTTCGTAGAACGCGAATGCGAGTATGGCAAAGGTGCCGATGATGAATTTGCCCATGAGGCCCCCCGGTCGAATCGATCTTTGGCAGTTGCAGTCCAAACACCATATCGTGATTCTTTGTTCCCGGTCGTCAGAAAATGCGCCCATGCTGCGCTTGCGTTGCCTTTACGCACCGCTGCGGCTTCGCTAGACCGTCGCCATGACAGACCCCACCGATGACACGCTTGGCCCGAATGATGTGACGGAAACGCTGCGGAGCGCCATTGGCGACCGCTATCTGACCTATGCGCTGTCCACGATCATGCATCGCGCCTTGCCGGATGCGCGCGACGGTCTGAAACCCGTGCACCGCCGCATCCTGTATGCGATGCGCGAATTGCGATTGTCCGCTACGGGCGGTTTCCGCAAGTCGGCCAAGATTTCGGGCGATGTGATGGGTAACTATCACCCCCACGGCGACGCTGCGATCTATGACGCGATGGCGCGTCTGGCGCAGGATTTCAACGTCCGCTACCCGCTGGTGGACGGCCAGGGCAATTTCGGCAACATCGACGGCGATAACCCCGCTGCCGCCCGTTATACAGAGGCGCGGATGACAGCCGCAGCCGAGGCCCTGATGGAAGGGCTGGCTGAAAACGCGGTGGATTACCGCCCGAACTATGACGGCACGCTCGAGGAACCGGTCGTGTTCCCCGCGGCCTTTCCGAACCTGCTGGCAAACGGATCGTCCGGGATTGCCGTCGGCATGGCGACAAACATCCCGCCGCATAACCTGCATGAATTGATCGACGCCTGCCTGCATCTGATCAAATCGCCCAACGCAGGCGACGACACCCTGCTGCAATATATTCCGGGTCCGGATTTTCCGACGGGTGGCGTGATCGTCGAATCGTCCGAAAATATCGCCAATGCCTATCGCACCGGGCGCGGGTCGATCCGCCTGCGCGCCCGCCACGAGGTCGAGGACCTGGGCCGCGGGCAATGGCAGATCGTCGTCACGGAAATCCCTTATCAGGTTCAGAAATCCAAGCTGATCGAAAAGCTGGCCGAGATCATCCAGACCAAAAAGGTCCCCTTGCTGGCCGATGTGCGCGACGAATCCGCCGATGACGTGCGTATCGTGCTGGAACCGCGTGCGAAAACGGTCGATCCCGACATGCTGATGGGCATGCTGTTCCGCAATTCCGATCTGGAAACGCGATTCAGCCTGAACATGAACGTGCTGATCGACGGCCTGACGCCCAAGGTATGCAGCGTCAAGGAGGTGCTGCGTGCATTCCTCGATCACCGTCAGGATGTGTTGCTGCGCCGGTCCCGGCACCGGCTGGCCAAGATCGACCACCGGCTTGAGGTGCTCGAAGGTTTCATCATCGCGTTCCTTAATCTGGACCGCGTGATCGACATCATCCGCTACGATGACGACCCCAAACGCGCCTTGATGGCCGAGGATTGGGCGCAGAGCCATGTCAGGGCGACTGACGAAAAAGACTATGTCTCGCCGCTGGTTGCGGGTGCTGACCCCGAGGTCAGCCTGTCCGAAGTGCAGGCCGAAGCCATTCTGAACATGCGGCTGCGCAGCTTGCGCCGCCTCGAAGAGCTGGAACTGATCGCCGAACGCGACGCCTTGATGGAGGAACGTGCCGGGATCGAGGATCTGCTGGAGGACGAGGGCCTGCAGTGGAAACGTATCGCCGAACAACTGCGCGAAACCCGCAAGCAATTCGGCAAGGACAGCCCCGGCGGCGCGCGGCGCACTACATTCGGCGAGGCTGGAGAGGTCGCAGACGTCCCGATCGAGGCGATGATCGCGCGCGAACCGATCACCGTCGTCTGTTCGCAGATGGGCTGGATCCGCGCCATGACGGGTCACGTCGCGCTGGACAAGGAGCTCAAGTTCAAGGACGGCGACGGGCCGCGTTTTGCGTTCCACGCCGAGACAACCGACCGGCTGCTGGTCTTTGGTTCGCTTGGGCGGATCTATACCTTGCAGGCCAGCCAGCTACCGGGCGGGCGCGGTATGGGCGAACCCCTGCGCCTGATGATCGACCTGCCCAACGATGCCGCAATCATCGATATTCTCGTGCATCGTCCGGGCGAAAAACTGCTCGTTGCCTCGACCGAAGGTGACGGTTTTGTCGTGCCGGAAAACGACGTGATCGCGCAGACCCGCGCTGGCAAACAGGTGCTGAACGTCAAGGAAGGTGCGGCCAAGGTCATTCGCCGCGTTCAGGGCGATACTGTTGCCGTGGTATCCGAGAACGGTCGCTTCCTTGCGTTCCCGCTGGCAGATCTGCCGGAAATGGGGCGCGGTAAAGGCGTGCGGTTGCAGAAATACAAACGGGTGTTCGGCAAGCAGGGCACGCTGGAACTGGACGGCGGTCTGGGTGATGTCACGACCTTTGACTGGGACAAGGGGTTGTCGTGGACGATGGGCGGCGGGAAAACCCGGACCCAAGAGGATATGTCCGAATGGAAGGCCGCACGCGGCAGCGTCGGCAAGCGGGCACCACACGGTTTTCCCAAATCCAACCGGTTCGACTAGCACGGACCTGGTTCAGGTCTGTGGGGAAACCTGCGCTTGATTTCCCCTGCGATCCACAATACATCGCCCGCGATGTTCAAAACGGGCCAGCAGCGGCCCCGTAAATCAAAAGGTGCCCG
>NZ_LJAK01000002.1 GCF_001420005.1 Loktanella sp. 3ANDIMAR09
CGGCGTTGGACGCATGATCGGCGAGGGCTACGACCCGCGCCATCTGCCCTGCGACAAGGATGCCCGACACGTCAGCCAGGGTGCCGACGATGCTGGGTGTGTCGCCGACAGCCTGGTCAATGGTGGCCCGGATCGCCGCACGGCCCGCTGACGCCGCAGCCTGTGCCTCGGCCTGCGCAATTGCCGCCTCGGGATAGCCCAAGGCCAATGCCTCGGCGCGGGTGACCGCGAATGTGGTGCGCACGCCGTCGGTGACGTTTAAGAAATCGGCCATCTTCGCCTCCTTTAGTTGGTCAGAACCGCGCCACCAGCGCCGGAACTGATGGCGACTTGCCCGCCGTTGATGAGGGTTGTGGACCGCTGCCCAACGACCGCCGTGCCTTGCGCAAAGTCGATGCCGACCATGCCGTCGAAGGTTGTGTTCAAAGCGGAGAGCGTGGCGACAGCACCGCCGCCAGTATTCGTGAACGTGAACTCGCCCGTGCCGATCAACCGGCAATCACGAAACGCAATCTGTGTCTGCGTACCGGCCGGAATGTTCCAAAAGCGCGGGGTGCCCCAGCCTTTCGAGGCGTTCAGCTTTGCAGGCGCGACAAAGTCGATATCGTGCGCACGAATGCGAGAGAAGAAGCCCGGCACGAAGTTATAAAGCTGATTTCCTGCGCCGTTTTCAAACGCGCCGAAAGCGATGATGGGGTTTGCGCCAGAGCCGACTTTCTCGAGGAAAAGTCCCCGTTCACCCGTCGCGATGTTGCTGACAACTGGATGCGTTTCGCCAGAGCGTAGCCGAAGATGGACAGCCACACCCTCGTCAGACGCCGCGACTGCGTCGGCGATCGTATTGAACGTCCCGCCGTTGATCTGGGTCGGGTTCGGGTCAGCGGGGTCAATGACCGCCTCGAAGGCCAAAGACGGGATCAGGCCCTCGACGCCGGTTGCGACCTCGATGGCCAGCGCATCGACGGCGACCTGCAGCGCTGCGAGGTCTGCCTCGCCTTCGGCCACGGCCGCCTCGACCTGGGCGCGTACGCCAGCGGGCATGTTCGCCAAATAGGTCGCCAGAGACGACATTACCGCCAGCGCCTCGCTCATCGTTGCAAAATTGGTGGGCATGATCAGACCTCCTATCGCACGCGGATGATGGGATGGACGGACACGGCGCGCGGGCGGGTTTCTTCACCGCCAAAAGGCAAGGTCGATGTCACGAGGCGACCATCTGCGGGCTCGTTAGGGCCTTGTGCATTGTTGCCGTTGTCCTCGTTGTAGGCCCCATCGAGAGGGTGGCTGTGCTCGCGGATTTCATCCGCCTGCCAGGTCCCGATTTCGAGGGCGGGCAATTCGCCGCGCCCCAGATCGGCACCGCGACGAAACTCGGTCCGTAGCTCGGGGATGTTGAACGTGGTGGCACCGTCGCCAGCGCCCCAGGCATCGCCGATGGCCGCCCACAGCTCGGGATATTCATCCCGCGCCAGCGCGCGGCCGTCGGCGGTCATCCAGCCGTCCGGTGCCACCGGCCCGGCACTATCGACGAGCGTGCCGATGGGCACCTGCGCACGTTCCAGCGCCACGATCCGTTCCGCAGCCTGGGCCAGCGCCTGCGTGAAGATGGCATGGGCCGCCAGATCCTCGGCGATGTGATCGACCAGCGGCCAGTCTGGCCCCTCGACGATGATCGCCCCCTCGGCCACGCGGTCCAGTGTGATCGTTTGATCGAGGACAAAGTCATAGGCCCCGAGGTCCGCTGTCGGGTAATCCAGCCCGGCCGCCACCACGATCAAATCGCCGTCCTGGTCAAAGAACCCGACTTCGCGCAGGGTCATCGCGGGCAAGTCGGCCGACGGAAACACCGCGTTGATCATCCAACTGCTGGCCTCGGTCTGGGCGCGACGGTCGAACGGACGACGGATGACCTCGCCTCGCAGCGAGACCTGATCCGTCGTGGGATCGTAGAGCGCACCGCCGCCGTCCCCCAGGGCGACCTCGGTGATGACGACGGCCGCCTCGGACCCGGAGGCAGTGTTGACCTTGGCCAGGCCGAGGTCTGTAAAGATGATCGTGGCAGGCATGGCGTTCCCCTATGCGGGCCGCACATCACCGCGCTGGACGATGCGTCCGCGCGCGGCGATGTAGGCTGGCTGACTTACAGAATGATCGGTGACGGGCACGTCCGGCCGCAGGATGCCGGTCGCATCGAGGCGCGCGCGCATGCCGGTGGCAGCGCTGGCGGTTTGTGCGTTCGTAGACCGGACTTGGTAAGCTGTATCCTGCGAGAACCGCTTGCTGGCCTCGACGAGTGTTCTGATCCTGTCAAAGGCACGCGGCCCACCGATCGGCTCATCGCTCCAGAATTCACCATCAGCCTCAAAGACCAGGCGATGGGTATTGGGCGGTCCGACCGGAGTATCTTCGTACCAATGAACAATCTCGGCCGTGACACCGACCAGGCTTAACGCCAGGACGACACCTGCATCGTAACCTTTTGACACGTGAAGCTCGTAGGCGTTCGAGATAATGTCGCGCACCCTTTGCTCGGACAGGTCGGATGTGACGTATTCTTCAAGGCTAAATTCGACGATCAGTGCCGGCAGCAATTCCACCGGACAGGTTTGCGCATCGACCATCACAAGGTTCGTCAGGTCGAAATCAGCGAAAGTCGCGCCGAATGCGGCAAGAAACGCATCTTGGCGCGGATCCCTGATACTGGATGGGACGAGAGTGCGGATCAGCTCCGCAACGTCATCAGACATTGGGCGTCTCCTCGACATCGATCACGATCGCGTCCAGTGCGGCAAAGCTGGTTCCGGGCAAATCAGTAAACTCAAATCCCGGTCCATCGACACCAACGACGCCAAGCGGCGCTACTGCCTGACGGACGGCCTCAACGACAGCGGACGGTGCGACTTGTGCGCCGAGGATCCTCGAGAGCGCATCAAACAGGGTACGAATGGCGGTTTCGGCACCGACCCTGGCAAGGTTGCCGCTGCCAGGCTTGACCCGCAGCAAAAGTGTCGTGGTGAATGACACCCGGTCAGCGTCCCGGATCGACACGAAGTCGCCCATGGGAACATTGCCGTCCAGGTAGTCCAGGACAGCGGCTTTGACCGATGCCCCGGCGACCCCGTCCGATACGAGCGGCGTGATTTCAATAAACCCCGGCTGCGGCCTGACAACCTGCACATCGACAATGTCGGGATGCGCAGCTTTGACAAGCTCGATGTAGCCCTGGCGGGAGCCGCCGCGCGAAATACGCTCGAACGATCCGGCGATCCGTTCGCGGAAACGATCGTCGCCTTCAATGTTTGCGCCACCGGACGTTACCTGGTCATTGGAGACGCTTTCAACGTAGGCAACGGGATCGAGAATGTCCTCGATGACGCCAAGCGCAAGGTCGTTGTAGACGGCCCCGACACTTGCTGCGACCACATCGACAGTGCCTGTCGTGGTTCCGGCAGGAATGATCAGCTCCAAAACTGTCGCAAATACCAGGTCGGGCCCGGCGGCAACCCGCGTGCCGACCGGTACGATGACAGCTGTTTGGCGGATTTCCGAAAGGGTAAAGACAACCCGCGCGCGGGCCGCTTGGGCTGCCAGACGCTGGATGCCGACATTCGCGCCCAGATCATCGAGGTGCCGCCCCTGCGCCCACACCGTGCGGTTCTGAAGCAAGCCGCCCTGGATCGCAGCCCCGATACCCGAGATTGCGAATGCCATGACTTCTATGACGAACATCTCGACCTGGGCAGGATATAACGTTCGCCCCGACACTTCCTCGAACTTGGCGACCAGTGATCGCTTGATCGCATCGGTGTCGCGCTCAACGAATTGAGGCTCCTCGCGGGCGCGCAGGTCGTTCAAGGCGAGCACTGCAAGCGACGTCATTGCAAAACCCCCGCGAGGGACTGACCCGAGGAATTGAGCGGGACGGTCGTGCTGCGCAAATCGTCAATGACGCTTTCGACGGGCTGCCAATAGATATTGCAGCTCAAGCGTGCGTATGAGGTTTCATAGACGCTGACATCCGTCAGGACGATGCGTGGCTCCCACATCGTCAGAGCGTCCCAGACCGCGCGGCCGACTTTCGGGATCGCTTCGTTCGACGGCAAATCGATGTAAGGCAACAAGTCGCACCCTTTTTCCGGGCTGGTCGGCACCGATCCAGGTTGGGTGAGAATGATTGTTGCAATGGCTTGATCGAGATCGTCCAGTGACGTCACGATCTGTCCGAACACCGCCGGAACGATCCGCGTATTCGGATCCATGCGGCCGACCTTGAGCGACCAGTGCTGGAATGCGATGTCGTCTTTGCTTTGCATGATGTTCGATACCGCAACGACCATGCAGGGTGGGGCGGACTAATGTCCGCCAAGCCGGTCAGGTCGGTGCGCCGGTCACCCCTGGACCCGGATCGACACCATCGTGGGTATGGTCGTCGCCAATATTCGTTCCGTTGTGGGTCAACGTCCCGCTCTCCAGCGCAATCGTGTCGGCAACGATCCTGACCGTGCCTTCAGTCCTGATCGTGACAGCGCCCGTTGCCATATCGATATGGACGGACCCCGTTGCCCAGACGATACCAGCATCATCGTTGGACGCATATGGCGGTGTATCGCGGGCATTGTACTTCGAGCCGAGCAGACAGCCATCTTCGCCGCGCGCATCGAGCGCACACCAGACCTCTTCGCCCAGCCCCGGCATCATAAATGATTTCGTCTTCGACGTTGATTTTGCCAGCACATCGATCCATGCCGAGACAATTCCGTCCTCGTCGTCGAACTGGACCCGAACTCTTTGCGTCTGCGGGTCACGGGCGACGACGACGCCGCGCTTGTTGACGGCACCTGGGCTAGTTGATCCGGGCATCGACCAGCTCCGCAGTTGTCGTGTATCCGCCGCGCCCGATCGTATGGACTGAACTATCGATCACCCGCGTCCCGGAGTATCCGCCAAACCCTGTCAGGCTGACGGTATTGCCCGCAACGAGCGTGGCCGATCCCACTGTTTTCATGCTGCCCTGGAACGCGGTGCGATTTGCAAAGTGCATCTCCGACTGGATGCGCGCGCGTGCGTGCGCCACGCTTTCAAGCCGCTCGCCGGAAATGCGCAGGGTGTCGCCCGTCGGGGCACGAGGATCGCGCTCGACGTGCTCGTTTGTGCGCGCCAGGCGTTGGTCGAGATAAGAGGCCCGACCTTCGGAATAGGTCCCGTCGCTCTGAAAGCGCATGTCATAATCGATTAACGACCCGTCACCGTGAGATAGGGTGCGGGACGGTGTGCGGCCGTCGATCGACGCGAATGTCGTGAAGACGATCACAGCACCTCTGATGTTGCAGTAGTGTCCGGTTTCCTCGGCCAGGCGCTTGATGAACGCAAGATAGCGCTCTTTGCGTTGCGTAATCCTCTGGAAAAACAGGTCAGCGATGTCACCCTGAACCGTCATTCCAAGTAGCGCGGCGACCGTTTCGACAACGTCGCGCAGCCGCTGGCGTTCGTAGGCGACGGATTTCTCTGTCCGCAGCGCCTTCGTGATCGGGGCGGCCAGACCACGAATAGTCATCAGATCGCCACCGCGGCCGCCCGTGGCATTGGGTTCGTCCATCTCAAACGTGCCGCAAGGCAGCACACCGCCATAGCCATCGAATATGGTCAGGTTCATCGTATCACCGTGCTGGGGTCGCCATTGGCCTTTCCAGCGCCCGTCTTTGTCCTGAACCGTGACATCGATTTCGTCGGCCTTGCCGTGCAGGTGATCGACGTAGTTCACCTGCGTTGTCAGCGGATCGAGGTCGCCGCTGATGTCCACGCCACGGTAGACGAGCAGAAATGTCGGCTGGGGCAAACCATTTGTCACGATGTCACCCCTGCACGTTTCCATGGCGGAAGGTCTGTTGCCTCTTGGGCATCATCATCCAGCACCGGGATGATCAAGGTGAGCCCGGACGGCAGGATAAGAGGCGGCATCCGGATTGGATCGAGAAACAGCGACCGGTTGGCGTCAAGAATGACGGACATGCGTGATGCGTCGCCATAGTAACGATAGGCCAACAAGTCCCAGCGATCCCCCTGGACTGTGCGATGCTCGAAATAGCCATTCGGATAAGCCATCGATCAGCGTTTCAAATCGGGGTTGATACGCGCTGCACCGGCTTTGGCAGGCGCGTTGCCGCGGGCGATCCGCGCCAATAAGTCGAACAGGTTTGGGACGGGCGCTTCGAGGAGTGCCATTGACGCTTCGACCCGCACGATGCGGCCTGCACGGTCGGTTTTTCGCACGTTGACCTGCAACGCTTCGACAACGTAGCGGAGCCCGCGAAACCCGCCCGTCGTAAAGAGCAGCGGCAAAGGCGTCTTGAGGGCGAACGCAGCTTCGAGGCGGGCAAGTTCGACGCGCGGATCGCAGAATTCTTCGGCAAAGAAAAAGTCGAAGTTCTCGGTGTTCAGCTCGGCCCCGATGTCGTGCAAAACGGGCTTTCCGCGCGACACGTCGTATTGGGCAAAGGTGTTCTTGCGCGAAATCGAATGCCCCACGGGACCCGATAGTCCTGTGATCCCGAGCGGGATCGATCCAAGGAAAACAGCGATCATCAAAAGTCCGTCCTGCGTTCGCGTGCGGTTTCCCGATCGACCAGTCGCTTGATCTCGCGTCTGTGCGATGCAAGTTCGCGTTGAAAGTCGGCCAATGTTTCCGGATTTCCGGACGCAATGTTGATATCTCCGTAGGTCACCTGAATGACCCGCTGACCGATTTGCGCATCACGTGGTGCGGTTTGGGATGCGCGTGCTGCGGCGATGCGGGACTGGGTCGCCGAGGCAGGCACACCGTCCATGCCGGTCATTGACATCACCGGTGTGGCTGCGGCGAGCGTGGCGGCGGTTGCGGCCTGCATTGCGCGCACCATTGGCCGGCCGTTGATCGATGCGGCAATGGTTTCGCCGAACTTGAGGCGATGAATATCGGATAGCGGTCCGGTCTTTGCAGGCGAAGACGGAAGGTGATCGCGGACTTGCTGCGTCGCAGCGGCCGTCGCGGCCACGACTAGCCCAGTACCCTGGCGGATACCCCGCGCCAGCGTTCGCATCAGGGCCACGCCGCGATCTGTGTAATCGGCGCGTGCCAACAGGCTGTCAATTTGCGACAGAGCGCCGCTCACGGTGTCGGGAACTGCATTTGCGGCCCGTTCTATCGCCGCGATTTTCGTCATGACAGCGTCCATATCCGATACCGGCGGCAAGCTTGGTGCAGGCGGTTCAGGCATCCGGAAGTCGTCGAGCTGCCGCGAGGCCTCGATCATCTCACGTGCCGTTTCCGCAAACACACCGCCCTGGTCTGCGACACCCTGCAAGGTGGTGCGGTACGTTTCCAAGGTGGTCGCTCCGGACGCCAGTGCCTCGCTCAAGGCCTGACCCTGGACAAAGTCATCGCGGAACCCGCGTTCGGCCAACGTGTCAAGCTGGCCGAAGATGCGATCGACCCCTTTGGAGCCAGCCAGAGCTGCCATGGCCCGCTCGGCACCGCCAAGTGCTGTCTCTATGGCTCCGCCGACCGTCTCGCCCAGGGCTTTTGCCCCCGCAACGATACTGTCGAAAATGCCTGAAAGGACCGACCAGCCGTCCTGCACGATGCCTGTGATACGATCGACTGCGACCGTGAGGGCATCCGTATTCAAATCAGGCATCCAGTCCGCAGAGAATATCGCCTTGAAACCTGACCACGCCAGATCGGCCGCACCTTTTGCAAGGTCCACGCCAGCGGTAATCGGCGCAGCAAGCCCGGACCAGTTCACGCTGATTGCATCGCCCGGCGACCAGTCGAAGACTGACTTGATCGTATCCCAGATGGCGGCGACCGCGTCGAAGGCCGCACCCACAAACGCGCCGACCGTCTCAGAAATCTCCGACCAGTTCGCGATGATCAGCCCAAGCGGCGACCATTTGAAGACTGTTTTAAGCCAGTCCCAGGCGGCGCTCACCACGTCGGTGATCACGTTCCAGACCGCAACGAAATAGGGTCCTACCTTGTCCCAGTTCTTGTAGATCAGGTACACGCCACCTGCGATCAGTGCGATCGCGAGGACAATCGGGTTTGCCATTAATGCGGCCGTCAATTTCGACAGACCTGTCACGATCTGCACGAGACCTGCGGCGGTGCCGATCAGCGTCGGCGCAAAGACAATACCGGCGAGGATCATGGATAGGTTCTGCCATCCGCCTGCATATTCGGATGCGGTCGATAGCAGGTCCGTCAGCGTGCCGATCAAATCGAACAGACCGACGGCAAAGTCCCACATCTGCGTTAGTGCGGTCTGGATCGTCTGCCCGATCTGGGTCGCCCATTCGAGCAATGTGCCATCAGCTTCCATTTCGTTGATCTTGGCGAGGATCTGCGCAAGACGATCCTTCATCCAATCAAACAGTCCCGCATCCATGATCATCATCTGAAACTTCGTCCACAGATCGAGGACGTTCGAGACCATGCCGCTCCAGGTGGCCGACAGACGTTCCATCGATCCAGCGTATTTCTCGTTCATGATTTCCATGAGTTTTTGCTGGATCGCTACCCGATCACCCGCCGCGACCGTCGCTTCCATCTGCTGACCGGCCGCGTTGACATAGGCGTAAGTAATGTCGCCGCCCGATTTGCTGGCGGAGATACCGAATTCCTTGAGGCGTTCGTTCTCGCCGGTTACCGCGTCGGCGATAGCCTCGACTGATTGGATCAAAGGCTTGCCCATCGCGGCTGAGGTGTCACCCAGTGCCTGCATCAGGCCGTCGGTAGGGTCCAGGCCGTAGGATCGCAGCTTGACAAACCCTTCGGTGACCTGGTCCAGCTCATAGGGCGTCTTGACCGCAAAGTCGGACACCCACTTCATGGCTTCCTTCGCTTTGGCCGATGACCCTTCCGTCGTTTCGAGGATCGTCTGAAACTTCTCGAAATTCGCGGCCGTCGATACAAGACTTGACGCGGCCACGGCTGCACCGCCGTAGGCCACGCCGATCGCGGCCGTGCCGATCAGCAGACCACTGCGGATTTGTCGTGCGCCGCGTCCGATTTGATCCAAACCATCGCGCTTGAGCCGGCCCGCCTTGCGCCGCAGGGCGTCCATGCCGCGCCCGGCCCGCCGTGTGCCCTGAACGACGGCATCAAAGGCACGGCCGCTTGCTGATTTTACGCCGTCGAGTGTCCGGCGCGTACGGGACATGGCACCACGGGTCGTTGCAGCGGCGCGCTGCGAGCGGTCAGCGCCGGTGCGCGCCGCTTCGCCCATCCGCCGTTCGGCGTCCATGATACCGCGCATGGTCCGACTTGCCCGGTCGATTGCGGAAAACGTCATTGAGAATTTCATGCAACCTCCCTCTCAGCTGGTGGCGGGTTAGCGGCGCGTTCGGCGGGCTTATTCGCGCGCCGCGTCTGCGGCTTCCTTGCGGGCGCGATCCAGTTCGATCCGGGCATCGAGGCAGAACGCGAATTCGCCCTCGTCCATCGCGTTGAGCGTGTCGTGGGAGAACCCGCATTCCACCAAGTAAATGTGATCGATCGGGTGTGAGAGCCTTAGTCCGCCTTCGGCTCGTTTCCCACGGCATCCACGTCGTCCGGATCGTCACCGGCATCCTCGTCTTCGTCGCCAAAGACTTCGCCGATCAGGAACAGCATGTCCTTGGCGTCGATCAGGCCATTCTGGACGTCGGCCATGGTCAGCTTCTCGCCCTCGAATTTCACAGTGCCGATAATGAATGCCGCCTGGGCGCGTGGCACGTCGCCCTTGGCCTGGCGCTGCGCCAGCATCCATGCGCCGTGATTGATGAATTCGGGGATCTGGGCCGTGATGCCCGAGCGGGGCAGGGTCTTTTCAGTCGTGCCGTGATGCGCTGCCTTGTGGGCTGCGAGCTTTGCGCGGACGCCTGTGAAATTCTCGGTGGGTTTGGTCATTGTATGTCCTCGGGGTGCGGCTCTCTGGCACGGCGCACCCCGTGACAAAGACCTGAAACGCCCGAACGGTGCGAGGGCGGTGACTATTGCTAGCCCCGCCCGCCTACGAAAAAGGGCGGACCGAAGTCCGCCCTGTCGTTCTTGGTGATCTCAACTCGGCTGTCAGGTCGGCCAGACAGGCTCACCGTTCACGTTGTAGATGCCTGCAAAGACATCGACCTCGATGATGGGTGTCGCACCGCCGTAGACCTTTTGGCTGAACGAAGGGATGGTGATCGCGTGTTCGACGCCGACTTTCTCGCCCAGGGCCGGTTTGAAGCCCGACCGCTTCATGAAGTGAAACCCGACATGCGTTACCAGGGTGTGGGATTTATCGAGGTTCAGACCGTTTTCGTCAAAGATATCGACGTAGGAATGAAGCTGCGCCGTGTGACGTTTGGTCGGGTTCATCAATGTGCGTTCCAGCTCTTCGTCGAGCCAGTCGAATGCGATCTTTCCTTTGAGTGCCTTGAGCGGCCGGGCGGGCAGCGCGAGGACTGCAACCATTCCCAGGGTGTTGTGCTCGATCTCTGTCGTCTCCTCGCCGTCCATCTCGAAACTCGACACGCGACCTTTGACGTCGGTGCCGTTGAGATAGAGATCGGCATTGGTGATCTGTCCGATTTTCTGGACCATGGTAGTGTTCCTTTCCGGGGTGCCGCGATCAGGCCGAAAGATCGAGGGCGCTGTTGATGAACTTTGTATCGACGTAGGAGTGCGTCGTGATGCGCTCCGCGACCGACGTGGGATGGCATTCCAGGCGATAGTGGAACCGGCCATCGGCGATCTGCTCGCCGGTGTTGCGCGCCCGGTCGAAGCGGAACGTCCCGCCGTACAGAACGCCGGCCCCGATCTTGGCCCGCAGGTGCGCGTTCATGGCTTCCTCGAGGGCTTCGATGTTGCGCGGCTCGCCCAGGCGATCGATGTACTGCATCGTCAGGAAGGTCGCCGCGTCGTGTAGCTGATCGAGCACGCGGCGCGCATGAATGAAATTCTCGACGTGGGTTGAGCCTGGGAACGCTGCCGAGCGGTTGCCAAAGGCGCGGTAGCCGGTCGCGAAAGATCGCATGCACGTCACGATGCCCGCCTCGTTGAGCAGGTTTGTGTCGTTGGCATAGTCCGATGGGTAGAAGTTGATATCGACTTCCAGCCCGATCACGCCAGCCAGCTCGCGGTTACTTGCCGGCACGTGATAGCCCTGTTCAAGGTCGGTCTGGATCATCAGACCCGCCAGGCGCTGCGACAGCGGCTCCAGGCGCGGGTCACCGGTCACCGTGTCGGCCACCTCGACATGCGGATAGGTCAGGATCGTGCGGGCACTGGACGTGTTGGCGCTGCCCGCTGCACCGCGCGCTTCGACCGCCTGTTGCTTTGTCAGGCCAATGGGCAGGTCGCAGATCGCCATGGCGTTGAGTTTGTGGGCGACAGCATCCATTTCGACCCGCACGGCGGCTGCACTCGATTGCGCCGACAGGATCAGCTTCGGGAAATATCCAAAGCGCGCGTAGCAGGTTTGCGCTCCGGCGAGGCCAGTCGTGGCTCCGGTTTCATCGATGCCGCCGACGAAATCCGCCGCCGTCAGATCGGCGACGACACCGGCATCGGGATCAAAGACATTGTTGACGATGATCGTGCCGCCCGAGCCGTGATCGAAAATTGCATCGAGCGCCTGGGGGATCGTGTAGCCGTCGGTCTGCGGACCGAACGCCGCGACTGCTTCCTCGCGTGTCCGGATGATGCGCGGCTTGTTGATGTAGGCGGCGCGGTCGGCCGCATCGTGCAGTTCCCCGATCGGCGCGGTACCGTTGAGGTAGGTCACCGCCGACTTGACCTCGCGGACGACGGACACGCCATCCTTGTATTCGATGACTTCGGGGCCGTGGTGAAAGTTCGTGCTCATTTGCCTTTTCCTTTTGCTGCGGAACGGCTCTGCGCTGGCGCGTCGCCGGTCAGTGGGTCATCCGGATTGGTCCGGGGTTCGGTGGGGCCGGTGTCCGGTGCTTTTGCGATTGGTGCAGGAACCAGCAATTTACGCGCGATCAGGGTCGCGATGGCGGGGTGATCTGCGGGCAGGTCCGTGTAAATTGTCCCTGTGACGAGCGGCCGGTCATCGCCCGACGGCGCGTCCTTTGGCGCATCGCTGGCCTTCGCTGTGCGGTAGGAACTGACGGGGCCAAGATAGAGCAGGGACGTCGGGTTCTGTTTGGACATGATGGGCTCCTTTAGGACTGACTGGTCGGGGGGCTGGTGTGGACCATGGGGCGCATGGCTGCGGCGGGGGTTCGGCGGTGTCTGGCGATAGCCGGCGCATCGAGGCCAATCACGATCTCCCAACGCCACTGACCCTCGACTTCCGAGATGAGAGCATCGCTGACGATCTCCGCAGGACCGGCGCCGTCGAATGCGACGCCTTGCAATGCGAGCCGAATATCCTCGAGAGCGTGATACGCGCCCCTGTGACCGCGCAGGTTCCGGATCAGCAGGACAATGGCGAAGTTCATGCGCCGTGACTGGTCGATCGAGGCGGGCCCCGCGCGACCACGAAAGCTGGAGCCTTTGTAGTGAACCAACGCCGCCGCATCCAAACCGGCGAAATCATAGGTCATTACGTCAGCGGGGAATGCGTCCACCTTGACGGTACCGGACACACCCTCGCGCAGGGCCGCGACAATGGTGTCTTCGATGCGCTCGAGTGCCGAGGCGTCGCGCGGCTCGATCAGTGCATCGCTGCTGGTCATGGCAGGTATCCGTCGAGAATGATCGGGCTGCGCACTGGGGAGGCTGCGGCGCGGACTGTTCCGCCAGGGTTCACTGTGGTGGCTCCGGCCGCAACGTCGCCGACATCGGACAGGTCGATATTGACGATACCGCGCGACACTTCGCGGAGCCAGTCACGGGCGTCCTGGAACCGTTGTTCGCATTCGTCACTGACCGAGTTGCGATTTCCGGTCCGCGACCGCAGCCGGTACCGGACGATATCCGACAGATATGCCTGTAGCAGGTCGGGCGTGCGTGCCGCGTCCAGATCGGCGATGAACGGATAGCGCTTTTGCAGGTAACCTTTCGCCATGTCTGTCGCAAAGCGGATCGCGGCCTCGATGCGGGCCATGTCGAGCGTGCGCCCATCAGGCGTGTTGTGCGATCCCAGGCCTGCAACCTGATCGAGTTCGGAGCGATCGATGTGCTCCAGCAGTATGTCGATGGTCAGCAGTTCAGGCATGGGATGGCTTTCGGACGTTAAGTCGGAACGGGGTGAAATCGGCGGGCGAATAGTCCCGCCGACTTTTTGATCATGACACCGGTGTCTGGCGTGCCTGTGCGAGGTCCTTCAGCGCCGCATCGACGTCGGCGCGCTTTGCACCTTCGTGGCCCTTGCCCAGCAACTTGTGCAAATCGGCCATGTTGAGAGCTCCGACATCGTGCCCATCCGCCTTGAGAGCGGCGAGACGATCTGCAAGCGACAGCGCGTGATCTTCAGGGGTTGTGGCATCGTCCGGTTCTGTTGCCGGTCCGACGACACCCAGCGCTGCGAGACGGTCCGCCTCACGCTCTGCGAGCTCGACAGTGTCGCGGTCGGTACCGGGCGCGTAGACAACGCCTGATCTGCGCAACCGCGACAGGACTGGGTACGACTTTTCCACGATCAGACCCCCGTCGCGTTTTGGATCAGGAAGCCCGCCCGGTTGGCGACGACCAGTTCGGCAAGCGTCTCGCCTGACCGGACCAGGACACCGCCACGCAATCCCATGTTCGCGGGAAGCGTGCCGGCAACCTTGGTGCCCAGTTGTGCGGAGAACCCGAAGGTCAGGCCGCCGGATGTGTCGGCCGTCCGGTCGATGTACTGGCCTGCGACGATATTGTCCCAGACACGGTTCAGGACGGGGTTCTCGCCAGGACGCTTGATGTTCACGCGGCTGGCACCGACGAGCACGCGGCGGACTTCGAGCAGCTCGGCAACCTGTTCACGGGTGGCCCGGCCCTGATCGCCCGAGTTGCCGTGCACCGCCTTGACGATCTTGGGGTGCTTGCGGAACGCCCGCCAGCTTTTCAGACCGAAGACGAGCTGGTTGGGACGGACCCAGCAAGTATCGAGCATGTCCTCGATGGCACTGACAGGGTCGCTGTCTGGATCGTCAAACACATCCGATCCACCCAAAGCCTCGACATGATCCGGGTGGTAGTTGTCCGCGTTGGTGATGACATTTGCGACGCGCACTTCGCGGTCGAGGGCGACCACGTCCGTGGCCCGCTCGGTGGCCTTCATCTGCGGATCGTGACCGTTGCGCTTGGCCTCCTCGAGCGTGGCGTTGTCCAAAGGCACATCGATACCGAAGTCCTCACAGGCGGCGGATTTCTCGGTGCCCTCGACTTCGACCTGGTTGGGCGTTCCCCGACGGCCGACGCGGGTATTGGGCAGAGTGAAGGCATCGGCCTCACCATAGTTCTGCCATTTGAAGTTGCGGCCTGGCGCGGTGACGCGGGGGAGAACCTCGTCGGCGATCAGGATTTGGTCGGGGTTGCGGTACGCGATCGCGATTGCCGTCAGGATCGGGCTTTCGGTGAACTGGTCGGTAGCGGCCATTGTTTAGGTTCCTTCAAGGTTGGCAGCGGTGCAAATTCCGCGCCTGGAGACTGGGTGAGGGCGCTTAGCCCGTGATCTGCTGCGGGCGGATAAGGATGGGGCACAGCGCACCGGACGGCGCGCTCTCCATTGCCTGTCCCAGTACGTCGAGCTGGACGCCGTCCGCAGGGGCTGCAGGAATGGCGCGCCCATCGGCGTCGGCGGTCACATAGTCACCGAATGCCACTGCGGCCCCGGTTTCGACATCCTGCATTTCCGTCATGTAGACATCGACGCGGTCGCCCTCGGCCGCACCACGGACCCCGGTGACGCCGAGGATCGGTGTGCCGACCGATGCGAGGCCGACATGCCCGCCGGATGTGCCGAAGGTGACGATGCGGCGCTTTGGAGTTTCGGTGTCGGCGGTGAAGTTCTTCACGTAGCCCATGGGGGTGTTCATTTCGCGGCTCCTTTGATGACGTGGGCGACGGCTTCGGAAATCGAGATGGGATTACCGGCCGCCTCCTGTTCTTTGCGGTAGGTTGCGGCAAAACTCGCGATCTTCTGCGCGTCGTCCGCGAACTCACCGGGCTCTTCGCCCAGATCGGTCTGGCCGAAGTCGATGATTTTGGGCTGCTCCGACATCAGCGCCTTGAGCGCCTCGATGACCGGTTGCTCCCCGCCTTCGGCAAAGGATACGGACTGATCGGCCGGCAGTGCGTCCAGGATCGCGGTGAAACGATCACGCGCGGCCGGGGCAAGCTTGCCATCGGTGACGAGCGTTTCGGCAAAGGCTGCATTTTCGAGCGTGCGGGCTGCGGCCTCTTGTTTGGCGAGGGTGGCGGCGCGGGTATCCAGCGCGGCCTGATCGTCTTTGAGTTTCTTTTCGCGCCGGGCGATTTCTGCGGGGTCCATTGCAGGGTCCTTTTCGGGTTTGGGTGTGGGCGGTGCCGTAAAGCTGGGTGTGGGGTCCGGATCGGGCTTGGTGGACAGCTCGCGCTCGTCGAGCCATTCGATACGGTAGGCGGGCAAGACGCGGTCGGCAGCTTCCAGGCCGAACTGCTCGATGAACCAGTCGCGCAGACCACGGAACATGCTGGCCGTATCCTGGAACCCGGCTTCGCCGAACTTGGCCTCAAAGGTCACAGCCTCGCCTTTGCCGGCCGCTGCGAACCGTATGGGCTTGAGGCCGGAAACGGCCGGGGCAGCGCCACCCAGAAAACCGACATGCTTGGCATACCATTTGCCGGGGGTCGGGTTGTTGGGGGCATCTGGCGTGTGAAACGACATCGACACCTTCTTGAACCGGCCTTCCTTGACGGCGTCGGCGAACGCTGGCTCCAGCTCGTCGATGTCGGCATAAAGACGGTCGGCGTCGGCATCGTACTCAAAGCCGCTGACCCAGCCGTATGCGGGCGCATCGACAGACGGATGGCCGATGACGACCGGGGCGGGCGCGTTATCGGGATCGTAGGCATCGACAATTCCGGCCAGATCCTCGGCCGTGTAGGAGATCGCATCGCCGCTCATCGGCTTGAATGTGCCGGTGCGAAAAACTTCGATCCGAAATCCGGGTGTGTTGGGCATGATAGGTTCCTCTGATTGAGGGGACCTTGCCGCCAGTTGTCATGGATCGGGGGCGGACCGGTGTCCGCCCCTGCAATCTGGTTTCGGAGAGGTTTGGCGGGTTTGTCGGCGGATATCGCCTCGTGGGATCGATCACGGTCACCCGATAGGCCCTGACAGCGTTTTTAACGGGGGTTTAACGGGGGGGTGTTTTGTTTTTACTTGGTGCCACCAGCAAATGACCCTGATGGCGCTGTACGGCCCGTTCTGCGAGGTATCGCGTTTTACCTCATTCCGACAGGAAGTCGGCGGTGATGTCGCTGATGGCGGAACGATCTGTATCGGATAGTCCAAGGATCGGCCGGGCCGGTATCGTGACCTTGCGCCCACGCCCGGCCGCGCCGCCGAAGTGATGGATCGCTGCATAGGTCACATTGGTGCCGATCCGGACCTCGGTCGGGGATGCGGTGTAATTGAACGATCCGGCCAGGCGGCCCCGCTCGCGCAGGATCGTCAGTGGTGCATTGCCGTTGCGGGCGAGGCGGGCACGGGTCGTGGCCGGTGCCAGGGGTGTCCATGCCGCACCATCCGGTGCCGTCTCGCTGTCGAACCGATCCTCAATTGAATTTAGCATGTGTTCGCCGATCTGGGCGTGCAGCGGTCGCAGGTTATCCAGACGGTCAAGCTTGCGCTGCATCTGCTCGACAAGATCGGCGTCATCGATGGTGACGGTGATTGCTGCGCCGGACATGCAGGGCTCCTAGATCGTTTTCGCCTGGTACAGATCGGGTCGCCATTCCGTCATGGCGTTCCATACGGCGACCCCGGCCTTTGTCAGCATCAGGCCGCGTCGGTCGTAGGTCATCAGCGGCACGGCCTTCTGTGTGAGAGCCCAGACCGCACGGCTGTTGCGACTGGCGTACCGGCTTGCCCACATAACATCGCGAATGGCGGTCAGTTGCGACCATGTCAGCCCGGCGAATGGCCTGTGCGTCTTGCGTTTCATAATTGATCTCACCTTCTTGTCGTGGTGGGCGAATGCCCTTATCTTTGAGTTGTCGTCGGCAGCCGGATGTTTGGCCTGAAATCCCGGCGACCACGGACCGGCAGAACATCCTGGCCGGTCCGCACTTTCACTCCCGCTCGTAGATCAGGACCCCGGTGCGACGCCGATCGATTGCGTTCACACTCGTGGATCGGCCATTCTTGTTCGTCGGATTGAACGCCGTCTTCGCCGTCCACCGTCCACCCAGCAGCTCGAAGATCACGAGCAGCCCGGTTGTGGGATCGATGCGGATGTATTTGCGATCGACAACCAGCTCCTCGCCGCCGCCCTGGTCTGCCGGGATCGGAATGGCGGAGACGCCGATCCAGATTTCGTCCGGGTCGCGGATCGCCTCGGCAAGTTGTGCGGCGTGCACTTCCCGGCCGCGCTTGAGGATCTTGTATGATCCATCAGGCTGGCGGAACAGTTCATCCGAAATCGGGATGTGTGCACCCGCCCGGTCAGTGAACAAAACAGCTTCGCCACTCCTTGCCCCGAAGCCGCGCAGGAACGCATCGACATAGAAGCTTTCGGTGCGGCCTGCTTGCAGTGTCGGTTCAGCCAGGGGCGCTCCGGTCGCGATCACGTCGGACAACGGGCGGCGGGCATCGACGTCCACGACAGTGCGCGCAGTGATCCGTTCGACCTCGGAGGGTACAAGTCCGCGTTCCCACAGATCGCCGGGCTGGTATTCGAACCCGTAGCCCAGGCCTGCAGGCTGATCGATCATCCCGCCACGGCTGGGATCGTAGATGGTTCTGACCCGGCGCGGCGGACTTTCGTCCGGGCCCGCCCGGCCCAGGCGCTCCAGGTCACGCTGCGACAGTGTACGGACGCCGCATGAGCACTTCCAATCGTTGGGCGGATAGTGCTCGTCCCAAAACGGATCGTCATGACGCAGGATCAGACCATCCCAGGCAAGGTGTTGACGCCGGGCGATTTTGGGTTTGCGGGTCTGCCCATGGCGATACTGCCAGAATGGACGCGCCTTGAGCATGTCCGGGTCGCGCATCTGCTTGAGGCGACCTGCCATGTAGGAGGTTCGCACGTTTGTCTCAAAGATCACCCGGCTCCGCCAGCCGCGCTCACCGTTGTAGCTCCAGCCATACTTGGCGACGATCCGGTCGAAATCATCACGAAAGGCGCGCAGGCCCGTGCCGTCTTTCAACGCCGTTGCAATGGCGTCCTGAAAGTCGCGCAGCATGTCGCGGTCCTTTGCACCTGCGACGACAAATGCGCGGTCATGGTCGCCGCGCATCACGTCCGTCCAGGCAGCGGTCGGCCGGGGCGCTTTTTGCGTGAAGAATTCGATTTGCTCGCGGAAGCCCTGTTCGAAGACATCGACGTCAGCGAAAGCAGTTTCTTCAGCCTCATTGAGAACCGCATCGCGACCAGCGTAAGCGCTTGCGTTCAGTCCCAGCTCGAGACCGCTGGCGTAACCGGTCACGTCCCATTTAGCGGCGACAATGAGTAAACGGGCGGCCGCACCTTCGAGATCGCTCGCCGCGTCTAGAACTGATCGAATGTCTGACAATCGATCAGCGTCCCACTGCTCACCCATATCTTCGAGTTGCCCGACGAGCCGCTCTTGATGATCTGCATCTGTGTCCGGTTCCGATCCGGCAAATGCCGGAGCAGCCGGTTTGCGCGGAGCCGTCTTGGGATCGATGGTCGGTTTGGCAGGCGTGCCCGGTCCATCATCCGGACCGACCGTCGCGAAGGCATGTCGCGCCGCAACCAGCCGGTCCAACTGATCGGCGGCGATCGCAGCCGGCGCCAGCGCCTGGATGAATTCGCGGGCATCGTCGTCGTCGATGAAAGCCGCGCTCGCGCTTACGATCTTAATGATCGCCGTCGTATCGGCAACGGCAGCCTCGGCCCGCTTCTGGCGGGTCAGTGCCGCATCCTGTTCGTTTGCGGCGCGGACACGCCAGACAAATGGCAGCTTTGCATCCGGGTAGTTATAGGCCACCAGCCAGGCAATGAGGGTCGAGCGCAAGGTGTCGGAAAGCAGATCGGCATCTGCGTCGATCAGCATATTCAGAATATCGGCATGCACTTCGCCCGCAGCGCGCGCACCCTTGTCCTGGACGTCAGTGGTCAGTGTTTCGCCCAGCACGCCGATCGACAACTGATTGTCCCAATACTTGCACCAATCCTCGTATGAGGCAGACGCCGACCGCGACGCTTCCAGCAAATCGACCTCTGTCCCGATGGGGACCAGCACGGCCGCTTCCTTCGAGGCCTGGCCGAGACTTGCGAGCAATTTGCGTTCCTCGTCGTCGCCGAGCCCGTAGGGAACTTTGCCAACGACTGTCGGGGCTGCGAACTTGTCGAGGAAGGTCAGCCAGAAAGCCACGCCCTCGCGCTTGAACAGGGTCGGCCAGAACAACCGTGTGCCGAGACCAAGGCCGAACGGGTTGTTTCCCTTCACGCCGTGCCGGTGCACGATGAATTTGCGATCCGGCATCTCGACGCCCTCAAACCCCTGTTCGCGGGTCAGCAGTCGTAATGTCCAGTCGATCCCGAATGTGAACCGGCGTTGATCGTGGGTGACGATCCTGTCGATGATGGCGCGGTCGCCGTCGCGGGCCCAGACGATTTCGCTAACGGCAAACCCTTTGAGGGTCGCGTCCAGCAGCTCCTCGCACAGTCGATCGAACGGAAACGATTTGAGCTGTTCACGTACGAAAGAGGCTGCCTCAAGGTCACGCGGCGCGTCGCCACCAGGTTCGATCTCCCATTCCCGCGCGATCAATGCCTTTTTGCGTTTTTGCAACACGGCCCAGGCATGGGTGTCCCGCTCGATCTCGTCATAAAGTGCAAGGCCCTTGCCTTTGCCACGCTTGATAATCGTATCGTCGGACGGTTGCAGGACGTTGGAAAAGAACGGAATGGTGATGTCGCTGCGCACATCGGCGATGATGGCACGCGCATCCTTCGGCAGGTTGCGGCGCGAGGCCACATCGCCCGCGGCGAGTGCGACGGATGAGGTCGGGGCGTCGGTGACATGATCGGTCATTCGAGGCGGTATCCTTGGGTCAGAGAAGACGATGTACCGGGACCGGTACCGCGCACCAATGGCGCGCCGCCTGCAACACGTGCGAAGCGAACGGCGTGCTGCCAGAGCATATCGAGACAGTCCGGACCATCGTCGTGATCAGCGTTGGGCCATTGCTGGAGCTGGTCGATCAGTGTGCTCTGACTGGTGTGAAACCGGATCATGCCGGCAGCGGTCGGTGGTTGTAGCCGCTCGATGCGCAGATCCTTGTCGGCATACGGTGTCACCGGATGTGCGGACAGGGGCACGTTTCCACGGACAGCCTCTCGCATGAGAGATGTCCGCAGGAACTCCTGGAACTGAACGGCTTCGACGAACCACAGATGGCAGCGGTATTCGCGTTGCAGGGCGATGGTGTCGCTGATGATGATATCCGGCAGGCGCTTGCGGATCGACGCCTCGAGTACATCCATCTCGCCGGACTGTGGATCGATGCCGCCGATCAGGATCGCGGAAGGATCGCGCCCATGACCTTTCTTGCCCAGTGACGGGTCGATCGCACCGAAATGGATCAGTGTCGGGCGGCGCTGGACCCAGTAGGTCAGATCACCGAACGGGTTGTTGTCCGAAATCGGTTTGTTTTGGTACTCGGTCGCGAAACTTGCGTGTCCCGCAGCGCGCTTCATCATCAAAAACGGCAGAGGTTGCATGCTGGGCCAATTCACCACAGCTCCCGCGTTCATCGCTTCAGCGCGGTCGGCATAGAAGGCCTCGGCCGCATCGGGGCCTTCGTTCTGAAATACCTCCTCGAAGGCATCCCACAGGTCCATGTTGTCCGGCCAGACCATGATCGCCTGGAACTGGGTCGTGCGCCATGCGGGTGACTTTGCCTTGCGGGCAAGAACTGCGTCGAAATGCAGGATCGTGCCGACGTAGACGATCCGCAGTGAGCCATCGGGCGGTCCGACTTCGGCCACGGCCTTGTCGATCCAGCTTTCAAGCTTGCGGCGCTGTTCGATCGAGCGGACGTTCTCGTCGTTTTCGAGATCATCGAGAAACACCAGACCGGGGCGAAACGGCCCGTGCCGGCGGCCACGAATTTTTTGCAATGCGCCCACGCCTTCCACACGGATGTCGTTGCGTGTGACGATCTCGCCTTCGCGCCAAACCCTGCCGGCACCGCAAGCCTGCGGGAAGTCGTGTGCCAGGCGCGGGTTCGCTGTCAGTTCGGACTTGATCGCCTCGATCAGCAGTGCGGCCTGACCGTAGACGTCGCAGATTTCTAGAATGTAGTGTTCCAGGCCCAGCACGATCGCGTAAAGCGCACCGCCGAGTGAGAGGTGTGTCGATTTGGATGAACCACGCGGGGCGACGAAGCATTCCTTGGCACCTTTGCGCCGGTCGCCTTCGATGGCATGCAGCATGCGTGGAAAGCGCTCGAATGCGGCTTCGTGAAACAGGCTGGCTTCTCCGCGCACGTAATGCGGCAGGTAGGTTTCCACAAAAAACCGAAACCCGCTTTCGCGGTCGCTCACACGCCGTAGCCGTTCCGCCTTGCTCTGCGGGTCGCTGGCAAAGGCATCGACCGAAAGCTCGATCCAGCGATCGAGCGATGCGGCATGGGCTGCGACAGCTTCCTTGAACGCGCGGGGTGTCAGTGTCTTTTGCAGGGCGGGGCGTTTCACGCGTAGGCCTCGACCAGGTGATCAGAGAAGGGGGCTGAAATCTGCAACAGGATTTGAGCGTGCTCGGGGTAATTGTCCCGCACAAAGACCATCAGCCTTTGAATGACGTCCTGGGCCACACCGAGTTCGGAGATCTTCGGCGCAAGCTTTCCAGCCGACGCGGTCATCTTGGTCATGGCATCCGCGAGCGACGTCATCATCATGATCCGTTTGTCGATCGGCAGTTGGTCCGCGCGCTCTTTCAGGCCATCGGCCTTGAGATCGTCGATGGCGGATTGTGCCATGATCATGAACTCTTCGACGACAGTGGTGATCACCGCATCAAGGCCTTCGCCCGCGATCATATGTGCCGCCCTGGCCGTCTCCCAGTTGTCGCCGGCCGCGAGGGCTGCACGTTTCCACCGACCGATGGTATTGGTCGAGACACCAACGGACAGCCCGATCATCGCGAGGGTGCGGCGTTTGTAGATAAATTCCGAGCGGGCCTGACGCCGCTTGTCGTTGTCACCTGTCATGGCCGGGAGGTCCTGTTGAAATGATGCGGTCCTGCAAACCACGATACTGTGTCACGACACGGGCGTGACGACGACGGCAATCGCCGAGCGCGACGCGGTGATCGGCCAGGATGGACCGCAGATCGATGCCCTCTGAAATACCGGGATCGGCACAAGGCATTGCGTCCTGTGGTGACAGGTCCGCCAGTGCAGCGGTGATCGTCACGGTTGCAGGCAACGGCCCGGCACTATTATCGTCCGAGGCTGCGCAGGCGGTCAGCGTCATCACCAGAAGCGATGCACCGATCAGGCGACAGGTCTGATTTGTAAGTTTCGGCATCTGATTTGTCCTGGTCTAGGGTTGCGGCATCCTGAGCGGCCGCGCGGTCGGCCTCATTGCGGGCGTTGCGGGCGACACCGATGATGCGGTCGAGCTCGAGGCGCGCTTGCCGTCTGTCCTCGATTTCTGCCGCCAGTCGGTCGTGTTCACACCGCGCACCGCCAAGCCCAAAGCCGAGCCAAAAGATGACGAGGAAAAGCAGGCAGATCAGCATCGGCCAACCGACACGGCCAAGCGGCAGGCGCGAGATGATCGACATCAGCCACATTACAGGGTGCGGCCCGTGCGATGATCATCGACCCGCGCCTTTCCTGCTTTAATAGCCTGGAACACAACCAGCGCGCCACAGACGACGACACCGCCGCCCAGCACCGGCCCCAGGGAATTGAATACGCCTTCGTACACGCCCACACTCTCGGCCAGCCGCGTGAGGATGCCCGTGCTGTCCTCGATGACGCTTACGACGCCACCGGCTGTCAGGGCGCTGCCGACCGCACCTTGTGCAACAGAGGCCTTGGCGATCCGCGACCCGCTTGCGGCCAGATCGGTGACGGTCGCCGTCTCTCGCGCTGCGTTCAAAGACCGCCGTATGGCGTCGTCGAGCGCCTCGAAGGTTGCCGACCCTGCAACGCCATCGGTCATCAGGTCATTGTCGGCCTGGAATGCCAGAACAGCATCACGGGTCAGCTTGCCGAAATCGCCGTCGATCTTGCCAGGGTGATAGCCCAGTCCGGTCAATGTGCGCTGGAGTTGCGAGACGGGCGCGCCTTTCGCACCCATGCGCAGATTGAGGGCTGCAGGGTGCCCCTTGCGGCTTTCCGGGCGCTCTAGGCCGGACAGGTCCCCACGTTGAACCGATTTCGCCGACCAGTATTTTTCCTTGGCAATTGTCTTGCCCTCGGCAGTCATCTCGCCATCGACCAATCCCAGCACGTCCTCGTAGTCGAAGACGGGGCAGGATTTTGCAGCAACTTCGCAATGACCCCGGAACCGGATTTGACCGTTGTAGGCGTTCTCGATCTGCTCGCAGATGTCGAGCAGGGCGTCCGTTTGGTTGTCGGTGAACTTGTCAACTTCGAGGCCGTGCAGGCAAATCGCGATGGTGCCGCGATTGTGGCCGCCCTGGGCCGCTGGCGTCAGTTCCAGACTGCGACCATCCTCGACCGTGCCATCCTTGCGGATAAACAGGTGATAGCCGATGCCGTTCCAGCCATTCACGCGATGCCAGGCATCCATCGTCGCAGCGTTGTCATGCTTTGGGTTGTCGCTGGCGGAGCAATGGATGAATACCGTATGGACGGCGCGGCGTGGTTTTTGAAAATTGTACATGGCGACCTCTGGGGACTTCGGATTGTCCCCTGTGTCGCGCGCGCGCGGGCATGAGTAGGGGCGGACAGATGTCCGCCAAGCTCCGATCAGTCCAGATCGCCGAACAGATCGTCCTGCCGATCGTCATGCTGCGCACTGTTTGCCAGTCGGCGCACGTGGCGCTGGCTGATGTTGACCTCGCGGGCGATTTCCCACCTTTTGAGGCCGCGCGCTTCCAGTTCCAGGACCCGGCGCCTGACCTGACCGGGGTCAAGCGTTGTGGGAACATGGATCGTATTGTCGCCGTAAAAGTCACACAGCATTTCAGCTTGCTCGCGTCCCAGCGCCATCAGTTTGTGGCCGTCTCGTAGCTTGTGCGGCACTTTCAGCTCGACACCGGCAAAATGTTCCACGAGGGCAAAGACCATGCCCATGCCCAAGGTTTCGGCCACGTCCTGCATTGACCCGGTCAGGGCGTCTAACGGGATATTGCGGGAGTTGTGGCCGATGTTCATTTTGCCTTCGCCTTGCCGCGCTTTTCCATGGATTTGAGCGTCTCGATGATCGGTGACGCCTGTTCGTAGGTCAGGAACTCTGGATCCGCGACAGCCGTTCCATTCTTGTCAGCGCGACCCGCCACGAACGTGCGCAACGCTTTCGCCGATCCGTCCTCGACGACGCCCAGCCTGGCGCACGACGCCCAAAGCGCATGGATCAGACGGACATATCCTTTTTTCGAGATACCGGGCTTTGTGGCACTGCCTTTGCCGCGGCGCACCACGAACCCGCGTGCCTTGAAATCGTCCACCACTGCCAAGCGCTGTTTCTCGGTCATATCGCGCAAAGACCGCTTTCCCGTGACGCGCTCGAGCACGTCACGGAAATCGTCATCGCCTAACCCGAACTCGCGTTTGGCGACATGCAGGATCGGGATCGTCTTCATGCCGACACCGCAACGGCACGTGCAATCGGCGGACCCCAGTTGAAGTTCTCGGGGGCTTGGCTCTTGTCCATGCCAAGTACGGCCACCCGCCAGCGTTCCGGCGATCCCTCGACATGGTGGTTCTCGAAGACTTCGACGGGTTCCATCGGTTCGGATGCGGCATCCTCGACAACGTAGTTCGTACCGGGGTCCACAGCCTGCAGCTGTGCCCACCAGAATCCTTCCTCGGTAAATGTCGGCACGGTGCTCATTGCTGATCCTCCGGCTTGGAACCGGCGCAGGATGCCATGTGAAACTTGAGCCCCTTTTCGCCGCGAACGATTTTGCCACAACCTGGGCACGTCGTTGTCGTCCCGTCGCTGGCGATCTTTGTTGTACGCGATCCCATGATCACACCCCCGCCAGATCGAGTGGAATACGGGTTTCTGCCCCGCTCGCAGGATCGACCGTGTAAAAATTGACGTAGGTCGTTGAGCTGTCACGGCAGATGGCCTCGTCGATGGCATCCATCGCGCGGGTCCAGCGATCATCCTCGAAGCGGTGTTCGCGCAACCCGAGGATACCGTCGCGGTCAATGCGCCCCTTGCCGTTGAGGCGGAACACCTTGGTCACGATCTCATGAATGATCTCCGATCCACCCTTGCCCAGTTCATCGGTCATGAACTCGTCGATCAACGCCTTTGCGGCTTCGAGCTGCGGGCCGAAAGTGATGTGTTTGGCGACGGTCATCTTGACCAGATACCGGCCGCAGACGGACCGCAGCGACAGGTTACCTTGCGCACCGCCTTTTTTGACGCCGTGATCTTCGAACATCATCACACGCGCCGCGACCATCTCTGCGAGAGACTGGTGTTTGAAACGCATCAGCTCGGCGCTCATGGTCAGCGCCGCGTGGCACAGGCCAGTCGCCGCATCATGCTCGATCTGCTTTTCGGGCTTGAGCTTGTCGTAGTGGATCGTGCTGCCGTCGGGCCGTTCGATCAGGCGTTCGGATACGGCTTGGGTTTCTGTCATGGCGTTCATGGTGTCTCCAGTTCAGGGATCAGGTTGAGGTCCGGCTCGCCCCGTGTGAGCGGGCCGGTGTAATCTGCGAGAAAGACGTCCGCGACGTAGGCGAGCGCGAAACTTTCATCCTCTGTCAGGTCGAGGACGCCGCGCTTGCCGCGTTGTTTGACCTTCGTCTTCGCGCGGCTGGCGAGGGCGACGATGCGGCGCAGGCCGGTACCGTCCTGGGCGATGGGTGTCTCGAGGTCAGTCATTGCAACTCCTGTGGTGCGACGTTGTCATTGCCGGGCCGTGGTGTGAGCATCACGGGGCGAATTGCGTGACCACGCCAGGCAAAGCCCGGAACGGGTGATCGCCCTTCCAGCCCGGCGGCGATCACTTCCCAGACGCGCATCAACCCCACGATCCGCCATTGCAGTGACGGCGCGAACGCGATCCCGTCCGCACATTCTGTCGTCAGAACATCCGCCGTATTCTTGATGGATCGACTAAGCATGATCGACCTCGTCGTCGGTGCCGTGGTGGCTGTTGGGGCAACCAGACCGGCAGGCGATCCAGTGCCGTAGCGCGTCTGGATCGGACGTCGGCATCGCACGTGACTGGTGATCGCCGCACCGGGCCTGCGAAATCGTCGCAGTGAGGTGGGGGCAATGCACACTGTCGGTAAAACACGCGATCACCTTTGCCGCGATCTTGCCCGTCGCCCCGGCGTAGTCACCGGACAGGACCAGCGAAATAGCAGGGCGGCTGTATCCCAACTGGCGGGCGACATCGGTGATGGATGTCTTTTCAGCCTGCGCGCGCAGGATGGCGCGCCACGGCTCTTCGGGGGTCACATCTGACATGGGAAAACCTCTCGGGTATTGTGGTCGAATACTTCCTTGCGGGTGTTGCGATAGGTCGGGGCGATCTCGCCGGTATCTTTGAACAGGCGGTACCGTTTGAACCCGTTGGACGTCTCGGACGCGCCTCGTGCGCGGGTCGGCATGTCCATCAGAAACCCCGCATCACACAGCCCCCGGCAATACCGGCGCACATTGGCGTGGTCCTTTTCCGTGGGCTCGTCTGCGGCGACCTCGACGATCTCCGCTGTCGAGAACACGCCGCAGAACCGCATCGCACACCAGGCCCGCTGCCGCAGCGTATCGGCAAACGGCTTGCGGCCCAGCCCGGTGTCGGGCCCCTTGGGACCGGACGTGATGACCGTCCCTTCGGCCTGTGCCGCGATACCTTCGTCCGTCAGGGTGAAGACGCCCGTTTCGGTACGGCTCAAGTAGCCGCGGTTGACCAGGTATCCGGCTGTCTTGATCGTCTCGTGCAGGCTGATCCCACTGGCTTCGGCCAATTCAGCCACCGAATGGACCGACCCCGCTTCAAAGAGAACGAACAGCGCGTTCTGATTTTTGGCTGATCCGCTCATACGACCTCCGGCACGTTGATTGCCTGCCCGGTGAGACGGTCATTCACGATATGCTGACCGGCCATGTCACGCAGCGTGAGGCCACCGGCTGCGGGCGGTGTACGCTTTCCGAACCGTTCAATGACGGCCATGGCCTCGATGATTTCGCGGTTCATGCCGCCCGTCACCTTGTGGGTGTAGGTGATTAGATCATCGGCGACCTCGACCTCGCACTTGTCCTCGAAGAACTGGCGCACGTCCTGTTTGGTGGCCGTCTCGAACTTCACGTACTGGGACACCCGTGACGTGATTTGCGGAAACCGTGTCAGATTATGACGGATTTTACCCATACCGACGAGGATCGTGGGCAGCTCGATCATGTCCGACAGATCGCGGATCGTCTCCATGATGCGGGCGTTGGACGAGATATGATCGGCCTCGTCGATGATCAGCGCAAAGGTCCGCTCTGCATGGATGGCAGCGGCCTGTCGCTGCACAAGCGTCTTGAGCGCCAGCTCGAACTTCTTCTCGAACGCATGTGGCGGGTCCTGGCGCAGTTCCTTGAGCAACTCATTGAGGAACCACGCGGGGCGAAACTCTTTCTTGGCCCGCAGGTAAATGGCCTGTTGCTGGACGGCGAACCGGGCCAGCGACGTCGTCTTGCCAAGGCCCGGTTCACCGTCCACGACGATGATGCAGGCCTCGCTGGCACCGCGCTTCTTTACCGCGCTCAACGCGGCGTCCAGGCGCAGGACGTTGGATGTTTTCACGAACTTCTGTTTCATGATGTTTTGCTCTCCTCTGGGTCGTCTGTGGTCTCGCGTCTCCGGCTACGCAGCGTGCCGGAGTAGGGCGAGCAGGGCGTCGATATCGACGCCATGATCTTTCAGCAGTTGGCGGTCGGCGGCGTCGGCGACGCATTCGCGCAGCACGCCCAACTGGCTGGGATGCAGGTTGTCCGGATTGTCGATGGCCCAGTGCGCCAGCTCGGCGTCCGACCCGAAGCGGGGGGCGCTGTTCGCGCTCTTGAGCGCGCGGACCTCGGGACCTTCGCCGACCGAAGCGATCTCCGCCTCGTCGGCGTGGATGGTCGCATGGGCCGCTCTGGGTCCAACCTGTTGAAACGGTGCCGCTTGGTGGCCCGACAGCAGATGTGGCGGATCGAGTTCTTCGGCAATCTCGTCGATCTTGTCCTGCGCACGGCGCAGCCTGCCTTTGGCCCGCCCTTCGTCCGCCAGGCGCTGCATCGTAAGCGGGACGTAACGCTCTTCATTGCCTGCGAACTTTGCGATACAGATCAGGCGACCTGGCACATCCTCGCCGTCTGCCGTGTCGATGGCGCGGACCCAGACGCGATCTGCGTCGTGGATATCGTATCCGACCAGAACCTCGTCGCCGTCGTATTCCTGCAAGGCGATGTTGAAGTAGGTGTTCGTCTTGTACTCGATCAGACAACGGCGGGTTTTACGCCGCACGTAGGGGCGGAACAGATCGTCGCTTTCGGCCTTGGTGACGATGACAGGCTCGAACCCGGTATCGACATGCGATTGCCAGTATTCGTCCGGCGACTGGCGACCGGGCAGTGCGGAATGCGGCTTTGCGTTGTAGGTGGCGATGGCCTTGCGGCACCCTTCGAGGAACTCGTCCCATGTCGGCAGGGACGAACTTGCGCCGATCTCGCGGATTTCCTTGCGGGTTACCTTGAACGATTTCTGGCGGGCCTGACGGTCCATCTCGACACCCACGTAGGTGTCGAACTCGCGCGCCAGCGGGTTCCAGACAGACCCATGAAACCGCTCGATGATCCCGCGCGCCTGGCTGTTCTGGGGCAGCGAGTGATACTTCGTGATGCCAAGCCGTCCCATCAGGCCGGTCATCTGGGCATCGAGCCGCTTGTTCTTGAAGCCCGAGCCACGGTCCACATAGAAGATCGCGGGTACACCATGCTCTTCGCAGGCGTGTCGCAGTGCATCGACCACGCCTTCGGCGTTCTCGGCCAAGCCGATCGAGAACCCGACAGCACGGCGGGTGGCGACATCGACCACGGTCGTGATCTCGGGTCGGAACGGTCGACCGTGCAGTGGATGTGCGACTTCGGCGTCGAACGTCTTGCCGTCGGATGTGTAAACACAGGTCGGCAACAGATCGCCGGTTGAGCGGGTCACGTAGGCCATGCGTGATTTGAGTGTCAGCGAACCTTCGCGGCCGCGATGCCTTTCCACGTTGCCCAGCTTGTCGATCAGACGGCGCACCTTGGAATAGGTGATCGGCTCATTGGTACCGTGCGGTGTCCGCAGGAAGGCGTCGAGCGCCTCTGTAATACAGGGCTTCTGCGGTCGCGCGTAGTGCCCGAGAAAGTCCCAGAACCACGCAGGGACGTCCGCACGTTCCTTGGTCGGTTTCGGGGCCAATGCGCCAATCCCGTCGGCATCGCGATACTGAAACCAGCGCAACAGGGTCGGTCGCGACACATTGGCGGTCTTTGACGCACGATCGTTGGCTGTTGCAATCGTCGCTGCATCAAGGTCGAGATCAATCTCACCCGCGACAAACAGTCGGACGGTCTGCGTTCTGGTGTAGCCCTCTGCCACCTGCACATTCTCGATAGCGGCCAGGACAAGCGATCTGGCATTCATCACCTGGCGCTGACGGGCGGTCAGGGCGGTGGTGTCCAGCGCCTGGCGCTTTGCGACCTCGACGTCGCGGCGGGTGGCGTTGCTCTCAACCGTGACAGCGCGAGACACTTCGGCTTCCAGCGCCGCCTTCATGGCTTCCGGCAACAGTGACACGTGGTATTCCGTCCCACCGCCACCTGCGGCACCGGACCGCTTGCGCACGAACCGGGGCAGATCGGACCACCCATCAATTCGGGCACGGCGGTTCACGTTTTGCTTCGTATGCGGCATACACGACAGGCCAAGGCGCTTGGCGGCGTCGGCAATCTCCTGGGCTGTCATGAAAGTATCCATTTGGTCCGTCCTGTTCAGAAGTCGCGGCGGATGATATGTGGAATGCGGTAGATCACACCCAAAGCGAGGCGGGCGACATGGCGGATGGCGTTGAAGAACTTAGAGACCGGATTGTCAGTCTCGAAAGCCACGTCCGCCTGCTCGACCGTGAGAGCAGGTTCATGCGTCTCTTGCTGGAGGTCACGAATATCTCCGTAGATGCCGCGATCCGTGATCATGAGGAATTCGTCGTCAGCAACCTCGAACTGTTGGATAACCTGCCGCTGGACTTGCAAATGCTCCGGGACGACTTCGTCGCAAAGATGCGCGACCGCGCGCAAAGCGAATGCTGATCGTACTGTCTTTTGGCCTTCATGCGCACGGCTAACCGCTTCCTCTGACAGGAACAGCTCGGTCATTTGCCACCCCCGATCCGGCGTTCGACCCAGCCCATGATCCGCTCTTCGTTGGCGGTCAGCACGGCGTCGAGTTCGGGATCGGCCAGCGACTGCAAGCTCTTGTTGATCCCCGCGAACCGCTTTTCGACGGAATTGAGGACCCGGCCATTCGCCAAGATGAACAGCGCGTCTGGCACGTTCGTGGCCTTCGGCTGTGTGCCGTTCGGGGGCAGGATCAGTGCCAGCGCCTTGGCCTGCACCGCTGCGGTTTCCTTGGACAACTGCATCAGGCCCGCTTGGTGATCGGCCAACCAGGTGCCGCGCACGGTGGACTTGCTGGCGGGCGACAGGCCGTTCCACATCGCGACGGCCAAGCGGATCGCGCGGTCGGTCAGGCCGATCTTTTCGGACAGGTCGTGGCAAAAGGAAATAATTTCCGTTTGCCTCTCTTTGCCGCCGGTATGCTGGTTACCACGGTCGCCGCCGGCTTTCGTTTCGGGATGCAGCGCCTCGTAGGCGTCCTTGAGGTCGGACAGGTGGTGTGCACGGTCCAGTGCGGACAATTCGCGCCGACCGATGTTCTCTGTGATCTCCAGCACCTTGGCTTCGGGCCACGACTTGGCCTCTGACCAACGTGCCAGGATGTGCGTCTCCCCGTTCAGCGCCTGGGCCGCGATGCGGTGCGCACCGGCAACCAGCACCGGCGCTTTGCCATAGCGCCACAGGGTGATCGGGTTCAGCATTTCGCCGTCGCGGAACATGGCCGCAAGGGCCGCGACCCAGTCGGGGTCTACGTCGCGCGACCGTCCCTCTTGCAGGATGTCGGCGATGGCGACCATTTCGGTACGGTCGTCGGGCGCGGTGTTTGTTGTCGTGTCGGTCATGTCGGTGTGTCTTTCGATGGGGGTCTTAGGTCAGGGCGAGGTCGGCCACGTGATAGGGACGGTCCTGACCGTTCCCCAGCAGGCCAAGCCGCACGGTGTTCAGGTCGTTCCGGGCATCGCGCAGCGCGCGGTAGGTGTCGGGATCGACATTGTGCGGACACACCAACCCCATGATGTTAAGGGCGGCGTCGATCTGGGCGATAGCGGCGACAATTTCTTCGTAATCCATGGGTGAGGTCCTTTATTCGGAGGGTTCAAATTCAGCTTTGCAGCAGGGGCTTACATTGTGTGGCTGGGTCAGGATCGTCTTGCTGCCATCAGTCCTGGTTTCTGTCGAATAGGCGAAATCAACAGTTTCGATCTCGGCAAATTCCCTGCCGCATTTCATGCAGACATTCATATCGTGGCCCTTTTTCGTGATGTTTTGACGGTCGGTGGCCTAGCTGGGATCACCCCAGTAGATGACGCTGCCTTCGAACGGCAGACCGTGGGTGTCGTGGAACCAGTCAGCCATTTCGGTGAAGCCCTCGAAGCCATCAGCCTGTGCGAACTCATTGTCGGTCTGCGGTGCAGATCGATCATGGATGATGGAATGTAGCCGCGTGCCGTTCAGCCACATCTCGGTCGGTTCGATCCTGATCCGGTCAATTGCGATCACGGTCGCCTCGCCCAGCAGGCGGCACTGTGGCGTCCGCATGCCGGTATACAACTTGAGCCGATCACCGACCCGCGCGTGGGGCCGACCGTCCTTGCGATCCGCACGTACCGTGCGCCGCTTTGTGCCGTCCTCGACGTCCGCGGCGAACCGCAACATGAAATTAAGTGCTGGCATCGGAAACTCCTGCCTGGATATCGGTGGCGATCTGGTCGGCGATATCGTGGACCGTCATGCCGGGTTCGATGTACGTGTCGGGCCGCACGAACACGGCCATCAACGCGGCGACATTGTCGTGCCCCGCCAGCAGCGCGTGAGCGTCCTTCGACAGCAGATCACAACTCCGCCGCAGCCCGATGGCAGCGGTCTGCATCTGCTCCGACCCTTCGATCTGCTCGAACAGAAACGCCGCGGCAGCATTCATGGCGCGGGCAGCGACGATCTGCTCATAGGTGAACCGACCCGCGACAATGCCGCGATTGATGATCTGCGTCGCTGCCTCGACCAGCGCTTCGCCCGCTTGGGCATTCGCGACCGTCATCAGACTGCAACCCCGTCATCGCTGATCCGCGACCGACATCCGTTACACATGCGATTGTGTGGACCTTCGGACAGGAACGCTTCGGTGCAAGTGATGCACTTCCGTTCGCGCTCTTTCGCCTTACGCTCCAGCCGGTCCTGCGCCACGTCCGCGCTGTCCTTGCTCCAGTATGGCCCGGCGACATCGTCACCGTCGCGGGTGATGTAGAACCGGCCGTGCTGGCCTCTGATAGAAAACGCCCCCATCATGCCACCTGCGTCGTCTGGGCGCGCTCGGTCAGCTCGCGTGACCTTTGCGCTGCCTGGTTGCTGACGAACCGCATTTCCCCCGCCAGATGTGGGTCGCTGATCCGGCCCAGCAGACGGTTTGCGAAATACAGGCGGTCCTTTTCCGTCAGATGCGACAGCGCCTCTTCGGCGACGGACTGCAACGCCTGTTCGAACTGGCGATGCGGCGCGCTCATGATGTCACCATCAGCGCATGGAACGACACGCTCGACATCAGGCGCACCCGCGTGGGTAGGGTGGACATCAGTTTCAGCTCTGCCTGGCGAGCAATAAGCGCGTTGCGCTCTGCGGTAGTGGGTGGGGCTTTGGGCGGTGCGGGCAGCGGGGTCATGCTGCGGCATCCGTCTGTGCGCTGGCCGCGTTCAGCTTGGCGACATGCTGCTCCAGCCGCTTGCGGTAGGCCAGTTCGACAACCTCGCGCCCGGCACCGTCGATCAGACGACCCAGCAACACAGTGCCGGTCGGCCCGCTGTTCACGCCCTTGAGTGCGTTGCGCGCCATCGTGACGTTCGTGGCGTTCTGTTTGCACCACACCTCGAACGTCGTGCCGCTCGATTTGAAGGTCCCGAGCACGACCTCGTAAAGCACGAGGCCAGGCTCGGGGTGGAACGATTGGTCTTTCTGGGTCATAGTGATTACCTCAACTGGGTGTAAGTTTCGCCTGCTCATAGCGAATATATCCCAAATGAGCGCCGCGTCAACGACTGATTGGTACAAATGAGTATTCCTGACCGCATACGAGCGCTAGCTGCCGATAATAATACTGATATCAAGGGGTTGGCTCTCCGTGTGGGTGCCAAGCCGCGTACAGTTCAGAACTACGTTCTTGGTGAAAGAGCTATAGGTGCTGAATTTCTGTCGATGCTTACTTCAGGGATGGGAGTATCCGCATCTTGGGTACTGACCGGAATGGAGCCAATGTACCTCAATCGCACTCAATCGAGCGTCGTCGCTACTTCTGATTATGTACCTATTGCGAAATTCACTGTTTCCGCATCGGCTGGTGGTGGGGCTATCGTTCCCAATGAAGATCAGGTCGGGCAGTATGCGTTCAGCAGCCGCTGGATCAAACGGCGGGGCCTGAAACCCGACAGCCTGGCGATCATCACCGTGACCGGTGACAGTATGGAACCCAAACTGCGGGACAACGATCTGATCCTGGTCGATCGCGATCAGCGCGATCCCAGCGATGGCCGCGTCTATGTCGTCCGCATCGGCGACGAGCTGCTCGTCAAACACATCCAGCGCACCGGTGCCCGCGTCATCGACCTGATCAGCACCAACCCGATCTATCCCGCCCGCACCATCGACCTCGCCGCCGAAAGCGACAGCGTCCAGATCATCGGCCGCGTCGTCGCCTCGATGCAGGAGTGGTGATCGCCGGATATCGAGTATTCCACCTTAATATGAACGCCAAATCTGGGCCTCCGGTTTAGATCTCTGTTTCTAAATGTTTTTCTTAAGGTGGAATACTCAAGCTAAGGTGGAACGCGAATGTTCCACCTCTCAAGTATCATTTGACGCTACCTTTGAGACAGTTACAGGCGCTCCAACCGCCACGCCAGTGGCCGTAGCGCCTGTTTTCATTGGTCCATCTGACTTTGCGCCCGCACACCATCAATCCACCATTTACGGGCCGTTTTGTGTTCCACCTGTCTCAGAGGTGGTGTTTATATGGTGCACTTTGCGCTCACTTTCACGTCGGCCAATTTTGCCCCCGATCCCGCATCGCCCTTTTTTATAGGCGGTTCAGGTTCTCTCCCGTCTCAAAGCGTCGTCTCAAAGGTACCAGCCCCCCACAGTTCGGGCGAACGCAGCTGAAAACCTTGTCGGGTTTGTGGTTGCCACCGTATGTTCAGCGGCGCCCTTTGATGCCGGGAATCCGCCGGGTGACGCGGTTCGCTTGTCGGGCTTTGCGATATGCAGGCTGTCTGCGCCGGACGCCTGCGATCAGTGGGCCTGCACTGCACGTCGCCTCTTGCTCTGCCGTGACTTTGGGCCGCGATCGCCTGCGCGTCCCGAATGGCGGCATCGGTGATCAGGCGTTGCCGCGTGACATGGCTGCCTTTGATCCGCTATTTTCCACCAGGTTGTGGCAGACAGGCGCAGGGAGGGTGTCATTGCACCACGTGTCATGTTCCTGAGGCTGGTCGCGCTGGGTCTGCTGGGCTTGTCCGTCCTCTTTGGCTTTCTTTTTCATGCCATGCATGTCCGTTGGCGTGGGTGTTTTGATGCTATGGGGCGCTGCTTTGATGTCCAATCCGGTATCGTTTACCATCAACAATCAGGACTGGTCTGGGGCCTGCTTATGGCGGCGACCTTTGTGGGTGCCCTTGTTTTGATCTGGCTGTCTTGGAAAAGGGGCTGACGTCAGAGCCGCGTGCAGCCATCGGGTGCGCGGCCTGCGGCGGGCAAAACGGCTCCCATTCAGGATCAGGGGAAATCCGCGGGTTTGCACCGGACACCCTTACCAGTTGGGCCGCGTTTCGATAGGATCGAACAAAATCTCCAGAAACGGGCGACGAAAATGTTGACGAGCAGACGCATGTTTTCCCTTGGCGCGCTGGCAAGCGTATTGGCGGGCTGTGGTGGACGCGGTGGTGGCACCGTGATGGCTGGTCCGGCGGCCGCACCCGGCATGCAGGCTGTTGCGAATCCGGCCTATGACGCATGGGTGGCCGGTTTTCAGCGTCGTGCCGCCAATGCGGGTATCACGCAAGCGACACTGGACCGGGCATTTGCGCGTGCCGGTTTCCTGCCTGACGTGGTCGAACGTGACCGCAACCAGACAGAATTCACACGCACGCTGGAGGAATATCTGGCAATCGCTGCATCCGAGGAACGCATCGCCAAGGGGCGCGCCAATTATGCACGCTACCGCGATACGCTGGCCCGGATCGAGGCGCGATACGGCGTCGAGGCGCATGTCGTCACGGCGGTCTGGGGGCTCGAGAGCATGTTCGGTGAACGCCGTGGCGATGTGCCCGTGATTTCCGCCTTGTCGACGCTGGCATTTGACGGCCGCCGCGGCGCATTCTTTGAAAGCCAGTTGATCGGGGCGCTGCGGATCCTGCAAAGCGGGGACATCACCCCCGATCGGATGACCGGCAGCTGGGCGGGGGCGATGGGGCACACGCAGTTCATCCCCACGTCCTATCTGGAATATGCCGTTGATTTCACGGGCGATGGCAGGCGCGACATTTGGGGTGAGGATCCGACGGATGCACTGGCCAGCACGGCGGCGTATCTTGCGCGGTCAGGCTGGCGTCAGGGCCAGCCCTGGGGTGGCGAGGTCGGGTCGCCCGGGGCCGCTGCCGGAACGCGTCGTCTGACGCCGCAACCCAGTGGCCCGACATTCGCCGTCGGTCCGAATTTCAACGCGATCAAGCGCTACAACAATTCGGATTCCTACGCGATCGGCGTGGGGCATCTGTCCGACCGGATCATCGGCGCAGGTCCGATCCGCGGCAGTTTCCCGCCCGACCGCTATGGTTTGACCGGCGACACCCGCAAGGAGTTGCAACAGCGCCTGACCACGGCAGGGTTCGATACACAAGGTGCCGACGGTGTTCTGGGTGCCAATTCCAGAGCCGCCATCACGGCCTATCAGCAGCGCAATGGGCTGGCCGTAACCGGAGAGCCATCGCTGGACCTGCTGCTGCGGCTACGGGGCTGATAGTTGCCCTGAACTTGATCTGGTTTTAGCAATGCAACCTGAGGTTCCGAAGAATTGTCTACGTCATAACACTTTTCTGACCAATTTCCCCTGTTCACTGAGACCCGAGGTTGTTCCAAAAAATGGAAAACCTGTCTTTTGGGGTATAAGTCATGAAAATTCTCGCGGTCGATGACGATCCGTTCATCCTGGAGCTTTTGGTCAGCCTTGTCGGTTTTCTGGATGGGCACGAGCTGGTGACGGCAACTGATGCGATCGATGCGCTGCGGGTGATGGAGCTCAATCCGGACGTCGAATGTTTTCTGGTGGATATCCAGATGCCCGGGCGTGACGGGATCGAGCTGTGCCGCGATATTCGTCGTGATCCGCGCTTTGCCCGGTCGCCCGTGATGATGCTGACCGCAATGGCTGACAAGGACCACATCGACCGTGCCTTTGCCGCCGGTGCAACGGATTATATCAACAAGCCGTTCGACGTGGCAGAGCTGTCCGAGCAGCTGGAACTGGCCAGCTGGCGCATCACGTCGCGCGAGATATCGCATGATCGCCTGACGCAGACGCCATCGGGTCACATGGTCAGCGAAACGGCGGGTCCACTTGCGCTGTATCAACCGTTCGAAATCCACGATGTCGATGGGGTCGTCACCCTGACCGCGCTGGAAAATTACATCACCAAGCTGTCGCGGAACGCGCTTTATGGTTCCAGCGTCGTCGGTGTCACGCTGCGCGAGGCGGATCGGTTCTTTGCCGCGCTGTCCGAATTCGATTTTCGCTGCCTGATGGCCGACCTGTCCGAGGCGCTGAGCGATGAATTGGCGCATTTCAATCCGCTGCTGTCCTATGTCGGCAGCGGCACATTTGTCTGTATTCTCGAGGACGGTGCGCGTCTGGATGCGCAGCGTTTCACCGATGCGCTGAACCTGTCGATCCATCGGATGGACCTGCACGCCAGCACGGGTGAGCGTCTGCATCTGCGCATGTGCGTCGGTGAGGCGGTCAGATTGTTCTGGCGGCCAGGTCAGCAGGCGATCGAATGCCTGTCGCGTGCCCATGCCAACGCCGAGGCCGAGGCGCAACGACGCGAACGCGACCTGGACGCGTTCTGGATGTTGGAGCGTTCGGCATGAATCAATCATCCATGTCTTCGATGAATGCGGCGATCGAGCGCCTGCGCGATCGGTTCATGACCGAATACCGCGAAAGACACGCAGAGCTGATAACGCTTGGGCTACAAATCGGGGTATCGGGCGACGACCGCGAGACACTGGACCGTGCGAAGGCCAATCTGCATCGGACCGCCGGCACCGCCGGCACCTTGGGCCTCGAACGTCTGGGACGCGAGGCATCACGCGCCGAGGAACGAATTGCCCATCTGTTGAAATCAGAGCAAATCGACCAAGAGCAGGCAATCCGTGTGCTGGTCCAGTTTCTGGATATTTCCGAAAGTTTCGTCAAACACTAGCCGGTTGCAAGGCGACCAGGGATTGATGATGGCGGCCTCTCACACCTTGAGGGCCGCCATTATGTCGTCTGCCAGTGTGATCGGATCAAAGGGTTTCGCGATGACGGCCACGGCACCTTGATCCAGCAAGGCCTGTTTTTCGACGGATTGCACCCGTGCAGTCATGAAAATCGCAGGCACATCGGACAGGGCAGGGTCCTTGCGCAGGATGGCCAGAACCTCGGGGCCGGTCATGTTCGGCATCATCACGTCCAGCAAGAGGACGTCAGGTGCAAAACCCGCCGCATGATCCACGGCCATCTGCCCATCAGCACATTGCAGGATTTCGAACTGTCCCGACATGCCCAGGGCGAGTTCTGCGATCTCGCGGATATCGGGGTCGTTTTCGGCGTGAAGAATCTTGATCATGATACTACTTTCCCTCGCTACCTGGCGCTACGCCTGACAATGTGATGGTGACGGTGGTGCCCCTGTCCTGGGTGCTGGACAGTGAAATGCTGCCATCATGCGCCTCGACAATCGTTTTCACGATGGCCAGTCCCAATCCCGTGCTGCCCGACCGATTGCGGTGAATCGATCCTGCCTGATTGAATCGTTCGAAAATCGTTTCCAGCGCATCTGCGGGGATTCCTATACCCTTGTCAGAAACCTGGATTTTGTGTGACCCGTTGCCCAAGGTCGTGAGTACGATAGAAATCGTGCCACCCTTATGAGAGAATTTGCAGGCGTTCGAGATCAGGTTGGTCATGACCTGATGCATGCGATCGGCATCCAACAGCGCCATGGCCGGATGGTCCGGCACGTCGCAACTGACGTTCACGCCATAACCTTTGGCAAAATCGGTGTTCGCCTCGCAGGCAGCGTCGATGACCGTGCGCAGATCCGTGGGGACCATGTCAAAGCTCATGTTGCCGCTGGACATTTTTTCGAGGTCCAGAATGTCGTTGACCAGCAGCATCAGCCGTCCGACGTTGCGATGTGCGATATCCAGCAGTTTGCGGGTCTGGTCGGTGATTGGGCCAGATGCGCCTGACAGGGCCAGTCCCAGCGCGCCCTTGACCGACGTCAACGGGGTGCGCAGCTCGTGGCTGACGGTTGCGACGAAATCATCACTCAGGCCGGATGACCCGGCAGGACGGTTGCGCAGGATCAACAAGTAAGGTGCCTCGTCGCAAGGGCCGCAACGTTGCGATTCGATGCAATAGAGCTGACCTGCGAAACTGACATGCGCTTCACTCCGGTGGGTGTGCTGTCTTGCAAGCGCTGCCTTCAGCGCGTCCTTGCCGGTCTCGAACGGTATTGATGTGAGGGTTCGCGTGCCAACATCGCCCGCGTCAAAGAGCGCGCGCGCCGCTGCGTTCATGTAGATGATCGTGTTTCGATTCGCCGCCAAACCGATGACCGGATCGGGTAATGTGTCCAACAACAACGATGGTCCAAAAAAATAATTCTGGGCTGAAATGCCCAAGGCAGCAACGGTCGAAAAATCAGTCGGCATCGAATGTCCCTATTCCTTTGGAATAAACGGCCGTAATTGCGCCGCTGTTTCCTATAATTAATTTGTCAAATGAATATGCCCAAAGAATGGCTGAGAAGGTGCATGTTAGTGAATTGGCATCAGGCGACGTCGCGCAGTTGCATGACGACCTGTTCGACGCATTTACGTGATTTCGTCAGCGACAGGCTGATCCGCTTGTCGATATTCTGGCGATCGTGGGATGACAGGACAACAAATCGTGCCTGTGGCTGCGCATTGACGAGGGCATCCACCACTTCGGCGGCGTCACCATCCTTCAGCTCCCAGTCGATGATTACGGTATCAAAAAGTCCGTCGAACATCGTCTTGCGGACCTCTGCCAGTGATTGCACGACCTGCACATCGGCAAAGTCCTGCAAGCTGAGTTTCAGGATTTCGGCAAAGTCCTTGTCATCCTCCAGATGCAGAATACGTTTGCGCACATTGATCTTGGGTTGGGCGATCTGAACGTTCACCGGGGCAAGGCCATCCGCGATAGGGCAGGTGAACCAGAATTCCGTGTGACCGGGAACGCTGTCGAAACCGATTTGGCCCCCCATGTTCTCGACGATCTGGCGCGAAATGTTCAGGCCCAGGCCAGTGCCGCCCTTGGTGCGGGTGTCGGAACTGTCGGCCTGCGAGAACGGTTTGAAAATGTGGGCGCGAAAGCTGTCGGGCACGCCGGGGCCATGGTCGGTCACGCTGAACCGCAGATCGGTCCCACGACGGCTGAGGCCAAGCACGATCTGCGACCCCAGCGGGGCGTATTTGCAGGCATTCGACAACAGGTTCGTCAGCACCTGCAAAACGCGGTCCACATCCGCATGGACCATGGCACCGCGGGTGTCGTCCTGAACCTGCAATGATACGCCGTGGCGTTCGGCGTAGGGGGCATTCTGTTCGATTGCCTGTTGCGCCATCGCGACGCCCACTTGCGGTCTGATATCGAAATCCAGCTTGCCCGCGCTGATTTTTTCGAGATCCAGAATGTCGTTCACCAGATAGATCAACCGGTCGACATTCGACTGGGCAATATCCAGCAGGCGCGGGGGGGCGTTCGGTCCGGCCTTGGCCATCAGGCCGATTGCGCCCTTGATCGACGTCAGCGGTGTGCGCAGTTCGTGACTGACGGTGGCCACGAATTCAGACTTGATGCGCGCGGCTTCTTTTTCCTGGGTCACGTCGCTGATCTGCATCACAAACAGGTCTGCACGGGCATTCGGGTTGGGGGCCCAGGACACCTTGACCACGCCCCAGCGGACATCGCCGTTGGGCTGGGTGATCTTGTGCTCACCGCGATAGGTCTTTTCGGTGCAACCCTGCAGGTTGATGACCGCACGCACGATGTCTGCCCCCTCTGCGGGGCCGAACAGGTCGCTGAGCTGCATTTGAGACAGTTCGGCGCGGCTGCGCCCGGTCAGGCTGGCCATCGCGCCGTTCGGGTCGGTCAGGTTGCCGTCCCCGTCGATGATGACCATGCTGACAGGTGCATGTGCCTGTGCCAACCGGATCCGTTCCTCGCTGGCCTGAAGGGCATCCTGCAAGTCGCGCTGGGCCTGAATGTCGGTCTGTGCACCGATCATTCGCAGGGCGCGGCCTTCGGCGTCGCGTTCTACCACGACGGCATCGGATTTCATGTAGCGCCAGCTGCCGTCGGCAAATTTCACACGAAATTCGGCGATCGACCGTGGTTTGCGGCCCGAGATGCAGTCAAGATAGGCCGCGTTGAGGTGGGCGCGGTCATCGGGGTGGATGCGCGCGTTGAACGCCTCGTGGACCTGTTCCATCGGCATGTCGGGGTCGATTTCCATCAGGCGACGCCACGTGTTCGACACCATATGCAGTCGCGTCTGGGGGTTAAGGTCAAACACACCGATGTCGGCCCCGCTGAGGGCCAGATTCCAGCGTTCTTCTGTCTTGCGCAATTTATCCGCGCTTTCCGTTTGTGCGGTGACGTCGCGCAGAATGACGGTATGCCGGATTTCACCATCCGCCGCGCGCCAGGTATTTCGCTGCAATTCCAGATATAATGTCTGGCCGCTGTTCAGCGCATATGTCGCCTCGGCAAAGGTCCAGTCATTTGTCAGGTCCTGCGTGGTAAGCAGGTCCCGCAGGCGCTGCCCCTCCAGCGTATCGTCGTTCATGCCCAAGAGCGCCTTGGCGGCCGTGTTGGCCGAAATGATCCGGCCCTGCTGGTTCAGCACCAATACGCCGAACACGGCATTGTCGACGATCGCGCGGTTGCGGTCCTCGTTCGATATGATCTGACGGTTCGCCAGAACTTCGGATTTGGTAATGGCCGATACGTAGCCGATCAGCAGGATCGTGATGAAAGCGCCCCCCGCCAGCACGAGCCATGCCACATGGTGGCCCTGTGCTTGGGAAAACAGGGGCGTGCTGGCCCAGACGATGTTCCACTGACGCCCATAGACCCGCAGGCTGGCACTGCGCGAATAGGTTGCCTCTGCATAGGGTTGCTGACCGAAAATCGGCGTGCCGGGGTCGGCGGAATCGTAGATGGTCATGGTGAACATCTGGTCCTGACCGGCGGTCAATCCGGTCAGCAGATTTTCGGCAAAGATCGGGGCATAGACCCAGTCGAGAAACGCGGCACGGCGTTCCATCAGTGTTTCGCGCGGCATGCCCCCTGCGTAGCGGGGCCGCAACATCAGGAAACCGACCTGATCATTGCCGCCCTGCACCAGTGCGAGCGGCCCGGTCAATTTGGTCAGGCCGCGATCGCGGGCGTTGACGGCCGCTGTGTAGCGATTGACCTCAAAGGCGATATCCAATCCACGCGCCTTGGCATTGGGTTGATAGGGTTCGATGTGTCGAATGACCATCTTGTCGGGGCGTTCACGGATCGGATGGATCACGATTTCGCCGACGTTGTCCTGACGCGCTGCATTCAGGAATTCCGTCAGATTGCCGCGGTCAACCGGTTGGATCAGTCCGATGCCGGACACGGCGGGCAGGTTGCGCGCAATATCCAGTGAGGCGACGTAGTCGATCCAGTCCTGCTGGGTGACCTCGTCCGAGGCATTCAGCAGACCAGCGACACCGTCCAGCGCCAATGACACCGCTGCAAATCGTTGCAAAATTGCTGCCTTGCTGTCGGCAGTCATCGATTCAAAAGCGGTCGCGGTGCGTTTGCTTGCCAGGTCGTAGGTCAGCCACGTCGTAAAGATCGTCAGGGCAATCGTGACCGGTATGGCCAGCTGTCGAATGGACGTCTGCATCGCAACCCCTTGTTTCGGGACCTCATGTCCCGTTGCAACTTACGGTAGTGATACCGCGCGGCTGTGGCAGACGATTTGCCAGATCATTATGACTTTTTTCGGACCTGTGGCGGGCAGGCCTAAACATTTATCAAGATGAGGTGCCAACCTCGGGGTCTGGTGGCAATCTGTTGCGGATCAACGCCGTGACATCGACCTGCGCACCCAAGCGTGCGGCCAGCAGGAACACGCCGCCGAATTTGCGTTGCAGCAACAGGACCTCGATCGAGAGCGGGGGCGGCACGAATCCCGCTTCGGCGAGGGCCATGCCTTCGGCCTGCATCTGGCGGGACATGCTGCGGTCGCTGAAATCGTATCGCGGTGTGTCACCCAGCGCGGCAAAGACCGTTCGCATCATGGCCATGATGCGGTCGCGGTGGTGGTCAGCGGTCTGTGTCGTCAGAAACCCGATGTCGCCTGCGGCCTGTGCCATTGCATCAACGTCATCGCGCAGTCCTGCGCTGATCAACCGGGCGTAATTTCGGGCGGTTTGCGCGGAAATGCCCTGTGCCGCGCCGAAATCCAGCAATATGATCCGGCCCGTGTCCGGATCGTATTGGTAATTCGCGAAATTCGGATCGGTCTGCATCTGACCAAAGACGAACAATTCCTGCAATGTCAGGTCAATCAGGTCGGCGGCAACCCGGTCACGCACCAGTTGCGGCTGGTCAATGATGCTCTCGACCGGAACGCCTGACACGAAATCCATGCTCAGGATCTGTGGCGTGCTCCAGTCGGGATGACATCGCGGCACGACGAAACGTGAATCATCCGCCAGCAAATCGCCGAAACGGGTCAACTGGCCTGCTTCGCGGGCGTAGTCGGTTTCCTGATGCAGCTGATTGCGGGCCTCGGCCAGATAGGGGCCCAGCTCGAACCCCTTGGGCAACAATCCGGACATGCGCATCAATGCGCCCACATTGGCAACATCGCTGTCGATGCTGTCGGCCACGCCGGGATATTGCACCTTGATCGCCAGATCGCGCCCGTCGCGCAGTTGTGCCCTGTGCACCTGCCCGATCGAGGCCGCGGCGATGGGCCTGACATCAAAGGATTTGAACTGCGCCAGCCAGTTGGCGGGCCACTGAGTGTTCAGCACCTTTTTCAACTGGGCGGGCGGCATGTAGTGTGCATCGTCGCGCAGCCGGGCCATGATCTGCGACAATTCCGGCGGCAGAACATCACCTGTATCCATCGAGATGAGCTGCCCCATCTTCATCGCCGCGCCGCGCATCTTGGCCAGCTGGTCTGCGACACGGGTGATGTTGGCAGGTGTCAGCATCAGTCCGCGCAAGGTCGGGCGCTGGCCGCGACCCAGTTGTGCAGCACCGTTTACCGCCATGTTGCCCGCTATTCCGGCTGTCATCGATCCCAGTCGGCCCAGCCGGGATAACCTGTGGGCAGGCACGGACAGCGGGCGGGATGTCTTGGGATCATTGCGCATGGCAGACAGTTAGCCGTGTGTCGCGACACGACAATCATATACCGCGCCGCGGACTGCGACAAATTCGCAAACTGTCTGAAATTTCAGGGGAAAACCGTGGCAGCCCGTAGGGGAATCGAACCCCTCTTTCCAGGTTGAAAACCTGGCGTCCTAACCGATAGACGAACGGGCCACGCTTGGTGAGGGCCTTTTAGGCAAGCCACGGGGTGGGGGCAAGAGACATTTTGCACCCTTTCGTTAAAAAGTTTCGACGGCCCCTACGTCAGCTGCTGCGGCATCCTCGAGCCGCAGTTGTGGCGAGGTGCGGCCCTGCCATGTGTTGATTTCCAGCTTGCCGGCCAGATGGAAACGCGCACCGCCGTGGCCTGTCAGCGCAGGACCCATCGGACCGTCCATCGCGCCAAAGGCAATCGCGTCGATGCGGGTTCCCAGACCGTCGCCAAAGGTGATTTTCAAGTGGCCGGTGCCGACGGCCTTGGCAAACAGAATCTGGCTATCGGGAAAGGCAAAGCGCGGGGCGGGCGCACCTGCGCCAAAGGGGCCCGCCTGTTCGATCTGGTGGATCAGGTCCACCGTCGCGGCACCGGGCATCAGCACGCCATCAAGGCGCAGGTCGGCCGGTCCCAGTGCGCCCGCACCTTGTCGGTCGAGCAGGGTCGCGATCCTGTCCATTGCCGCCTCCAGCCCGTCCTCTGCCACGGTCAGGCCGGCGGCCATCTTGTGACCGCCGCCTTTCAGCAGCAGGCCCTCTGCCGCGACGCGTTGAATGACGGCGCCCAGGTCAATGCCGCTGACGGACCGCCCGGATCCTTTGCCGATACCATCATCCAGCCCGATGACGATGGCGGGGCGGTTCGTCGCCTCTTTCAGCCTGGCGGCCACGATGCCGACGACGCCGGGATGCCAGCCTGCGCCTGCGGCCCAGACCAGCGGTGCATCCAGACCGCGTGCCGTGGCCTGTTCCAAGGCCGCCTCGCGCACACGCGCCTCGATGTCGCGTCGTTCCGTGTTCAACAGGTCCAGCCGTTCGGCCAGCGCCTGCGCCTCATGGGGGTCATCTGTCGCGAGGAGCCGGGCGCCAAGGTCAGCCGCACCGATGCGACCGCCTGCGTTGACCCGTGGACCCAGCAGAAACCCAAGGTGATGGGATGTGGGGGCCTGATCCAGCCCGGCCACATCCGCCAGCGCCGTGATGCCGACCCGGTCGCGGCGGGCCATGACCACCAGCCCCTGCCGTACCAGCGCACGGTTCACCCCGACCAGCGGGGCGACGTCGGCCACGGTCGCCAGGGCCACCAGATCCAGCATCGCCATCAGGTCGGGACCGCTTGCGCCGTCCGCCTTCATCAGGCGGTTCACCTCGACCAGCAGCAGGAACACCACGGATGCTGCGCACAGGTGGGCCAGCGTGCCGTCCTCGTCCTGCCGGTTCGGGTTCACGACGGCCACGGCGGGAGGCAGTGTGTCCGTCCCCAGATGGTGATCCAGCACGATCACGTCCGCGCCGCGGGCCGCCGCAATCGGGCCGTGGGACAGGGTTCCGCAATCGACGCAGATGATCAGATCATGATCACGGGCCAGCGCCGCCATCGCCGCATCGTTGGGGCCATAACCTTCGTCGATGCGGTCCGGGATATAGAGTGTGGCCCGCAGGCCCATCTGGCGCAGCCAGACCAGCAGAAGTGCGGCGGAGGACCCGCCATCCACATCGTAGTCCGCAAAAATCGCGATGCGTTCGCGGGATTTGACCGCCGCCAGAAACCGCGCGGCGGCGACATCCATATCGCGCAGGCTGCGGGGATCCGGCAGCAGCTCGCGCAAGGTCGGTGCCAGAAACCCTGCCGCCTCTTCGGGGGGGACGCCGCGTCGCACCAGCGTGCGGCACAGGGCAGGCGGCAGGGATGTGATCTGCGCCATCGCCTCTGACTGGCGGTCTTCTTCGGCACCGGGTCCGATCCAGCGCCGTCCGGTCAAGGATGCATTGACGCCGAGGTATGCGGCTGTTGTGGTCATGCGGTGTCCTGCCTGATCTGGTGATCCGGCCGGGGGGCCGGGCAGGGACGTCCTATCCTAGCTGACCGGGCGACGATAGCGCATTTGCCGGATCGACCCGCTGCGCGACCGCATCAACAGGGTCTCGACCGACACGAAATTTCCCTCGCGGCGCACGCCTGCCAGCAGGCTGCCGTCGGTGACACCTGTCGCTGCAAAGATCACATCGTCAGTCACCATGTCGTCACGGTTATAGACGCGGTCGAAATCGGTGATCCCGGCCTTGGTGGCGCGGCCCCGTTCGTCGTCATTGCGGAACATCAGCCGGCCCATGATCTGCCCGCCAAGGCATTTCAGGGCCGCTGCCGCCAGCACACCCTCGGGTGCGCCGCCAGAGCCCATGTACATGTCGATTCCCGTGCGGGTGCTGTCCGCGCAATGCATCACGCCAGCGACATCGCCATCGGTGATCAGCCGGATGGCTGCCCCCGTGGACCGGATCGCCTGGATCATATCCTCGTGTCTGGGGCGTTCCAGCACGCAAACGGTAACTTCTGCAGGCTTGCAGCCCTTGGCCCTGGCCAGTGCCTTGACCCGTGTGGCCGGGTCCATGTCCAGTGTCACGACACCTGCGGCATAGCCCGGACCGACGGCCAGTTTGTCCATGTAGACATCGGGCGCATGCAGCATCGACCCACGCGGCCCCATGGCAATGACAGCCAGCGCATTGGCCATGTCCTTGGCGGTCAGCGTGGTCCCTTCGAGTGGATCAAGCGCGATATCGACCGCAGGACCGGCCCCGGTGCCGACATCCTCACCGATATAGAGCATGGGTGCCTCGTCGCGTTCACCCTCGCCGATGACGACGGTGCCTGCGATGGCCAGACGGTTGAGCGCGCCGCGCATGGCATCGACCGCAGCCTGATCCGCTGCCTTTTCGTCGCCGCGTCCGATCAGGGGATGACAGGCGATGGCGGCGGCCTCTGATACGCGGGCCAGCGCAAGGGACAGCATTTGGTCGTCAAAGGTCGCAGCGTCGGTCATCGGATCTTCCTGTGTTGTGCGGGCGCGACCTAGCCCGTGCAACATGACATCAGCAAGACCGAGAACGCTAACAGTCGTCCACGACCCGGCGCGTCAGACTGTTTCGATGCGGATCGCGACAGGGGTCTGGGTCAGCACGCCCGTGCTGTCAAAGCGGGCCATAGCCTCGTCCAGTGCTGTGCGCGTCGTCTTGTGCGTGACGATCAGCACGGGCGCCGCGGTATCGGCGTGATCATACTGGCGCATCCGGTCGATGCTGACGCCCGCATCGCCAAGGATCGTCGCGACCTTGGCCAATGCGCCGGGTTTGTCCAGCAGTTGCAGGCGCAGGTAATAGGGGGCGGGGACCGCCGCCTGTGCCGCGCGGGCCTTGCGCAACGTGCTGGCGGGCTGGCCAAAGGTGGACAGGCGCGACCCGCGTGCAATGTCCATCACGTCACCCATGATGGCGCTGGCCGTGGGGCCTTCGCCCGCACCCGCACCGCGCATCACGATCTGGCCGACGGCGTCGCCTTCGAGGACGACCATGTTGGTGCCGCCCGACAGTTGCCCAAGTGGCGAAGTATCGGGCACAAGGCAGGGCGACATGCGCTGTTCCAGACCGCGGCCCGTCAGCTGGGCCACGCCCAGCAGCTTGATCTTGTAGCCCATGTCGGCGGCTTGGCGGATGTCCTCGATGGTCACGGACCCGATGCCTTCCAGCGCGACGCCGTCGAAATCGACCTGCGTGCCGAATGCGATGGATGACAGCAGCGCCAGCTTGTGCCCTGCGTCCACGCCGCCCACGTCCAGGTTCGGGTCAGCCTCGAGGTAGCCCAGTGCATTGGCTTCGTCGAAGACCTCCTGATAGGTCAGGCCCGCGTCTTCCATCCGGGTCAGGATGTAATTGCAGCTGCCGTTCATGACACCCATGATCCGGGTGATGGCGTTGCCGGCAAGACCCTCGGTCAGGGTCTTGACCACCGGGATGCCGCCTGCGACCGCGGCCTCGAACCGGATGACGCGGCCCGCGGCCTCGGCCGCCACGGCCAGGGCCTGCCCGTGGATCGCGAGCAAAGCCTTGTTGGCGCTGACCACGTCCTTGCCCCCTGCGATGGCGGCTTCTGTGGTGTCCTTGGCGGGGCCGTCATGGCCGCCCATGACCTCGATCACCACGTCGACGTCCGACCGGTAGGCCAGTGCCACGGGGTCGTTTTCCCAGGCATATGCGGACAGGTCGACACCGCGATCCTTGTCCCTGGACCGGGCGGAAACCGCGCTGATGACGACCGGTCGGCCCGCGCGTGCGGCCAGCAGGTCGGCATGGGCCTGAACGATTTTGACGATCCCTGCGCCGACGGTGCCAAGGCCCGCAATTCCAAGGCGAAGTGGGTCAGTCATGGCGGGCTCCGGTCGTTGATGAGGATTTCGTCAGCCTGTTAGCGAAATCGCGCTGCCACCGCAACGCGGCTTAGCGGATGTTGCGCTGCATGCGGGCGCGTGTCTCTGGTGCGACGACCGGACCACGCAGGGCGGCGGCCCGATTGCGCAGCCTGTCGGCGCTGTCGTCCAGATCCGCGGCGGTGCGGGCATTGACCCGACCCGGGGCCTGCGCCTGCGCCAGCAATGGGGCCAGGGGCTGCAATTGCGGAAAGGGTGCGGCGGCGGCCTGGGGTGTGATCTGGCCGACCATTGCAGGCGGTTGCGTGCAGGCCGTCACTGTCAAAAGACCAAGGATCATGAAGGCGCGCATGGGCTGTCCATTTGTTTGTCGGATCACATTAGGCCGACTGGTGCTGCGACGAAACAGCTTTTCAAGCCTGACCGGGTTCCTTTAAATGCGCCCATGGCACGCAAACAAGGCTCTTATGCGGATACGACCGGGCCGCGGGTGCGCGACGCGGCGCTGCGGCTGATTGCGCAGCACGGGTTTGCGGCGGTGTCGATGCGCCAGATCGCGGGCGAGGTCGGCGTGCAGGCCGGGGCGCTGTACAACTATATCCCTGACAAGCAGTCGTTGCTGTTCGAACTGCTGGACAGCCACATGTCAGAGGTCATGGAGGCGGCGGCGCAGGCGCGGCTGAGCGGTACGCCGCTGCAACGCCTGGAGGGGTTTACCCGGTTTCATATCCGGTTCCATCTGCCCCGTCGGGATGCCGTGTTCCTGTCCTACATGGAACTGCGTAACCTCGCGCCAGAGAATTTCAGCCGTATCGCGGCCAAGCGACGCGCCTATGAGGACAGGCTGGAAATGATTCTGCGCGACGGGGTGGCTGACGGCACATTCGCTGTGGATGACACGCGCATCACGACACTGGCTTTGATTGCCCAACTGACGGGGATCACCAATTGGTATGACCCCGCCGGCCGCCTGACGCTGACAGAGATCGAAACGATCTACTGCGCGTTGGTGCGCAAATCCGTCGAGGCCTGAGGCCGGAACATCAGCTCAGCACAGATCGGTCAGCGGATTGCTTGGGTTGTTGTTGAAGCAGACGTTCACATCGCGCGGTGCTGCAAAGGTGAATGTCGGGATCGTCGTGACCGGCAGCGCCTTCAGGGCGGGGGCATGGGTCGTCCACGTTTCCACGATGATCAGGCGACCGCCATCGTTCGTGATCGGCAGATCATTCACAAGGCTGGACATATCCTGATCCGTCAGCGGTGCCCGGTCCGTGCCACGGACCTCTGACCAGACGACGTGATAGTGTGGCGTCGCATCCAGAAACCCGGTCAGATCGTCCTTTGTGTGATAGCGGACGACGGTCACACGCAGGCCCGGCGACTTGTCATGCAGGTTCATGAACTTTTGCAGCTCGTACATCGAATCGATGTAGGTGTCGTTCACAAGTGCACGTTCGCGGCTCAGGGTATCTGCGATGGTCAGTCCCGTCTTGATGCTGGTCGCCTCGACCCGGAACGCATCGAAATAGACGAGCGTTCCGAACAGCCCCCACAGCAAGAGTGGCGACATGAACAACAGCTCGATCGGGGCATTGCCATCCTCGCGCTGAACCAGTCGGCGTAGCGCGCGTCCAAGGCGGGTCATTGATAGGGCTCCACGACATAGGAACTTGCGGCACGCAGGGCGTAGTATTCCTGGCCCGGTTCCACGACCTTGCGGCCGACACCCGCATAGTTGAACGTCGGATCAAACAGGACGCAGACCCGCAGGATCATCAGGTCGTTGTTTTCAAGAGAGCCAATCGGGAAATCGGTTTCTTCTTCCTCGCGGTCGCGGCAGGGTGCGCTGGCGGCTGGTGTCACCCAGTTGCGCGGATCAACCTTGATCATCTCGAGCCTGATGTCGCGTTCGCAATTTTCGATGACCTTGGAATAATAGCAGATCCGCGCGGTCAGATCGTCATGGGTCGGTTTTTTCAGATAGCCGACACGGACATCGCGCACCGCCAGGTCCAGTGCACGGTCCACCATCACCTGGCGCACGGAATGCACCTGAATCTCGAAAGCGTTGACGAAAATGAAAAAGAAGGCGGGTGCAACGATGAGAAACGGAACGCTGGCAGAACCGTCCTCTGGGCGAAGACGCTCCATGACCTTGCGGATGAACGCGATCATTGGGTCAGCCTCAGTTCTGTGATCTGATCGGCGATCGCCGAGAAAATGGACCCCAGGTTCGAGCCGGTGGTCGCAAAGAACTGCGATGGATCATTGGCGCAATTGCGCATCACCGTGCGGCCGTCGACCGCCTCTTGCGAGGTATCGGTGCCTGTTACCGAGATCGTATAGACCTTGATCCCCTTGTTCTTTGCAGCGGTGCAGATGCTGGACAGCCAGGTATCTGCCTGTGCACCGTCATGTTCGTATACAATGTTTGTGTCGGTAGTCGAACAGCCCGTCCCAAAGCGGTCAAAGCGATTATTGCCGACGAAAGGCATGTTGTTGTTTGCCCAGAACAACATCTCACTGGGCGAGTCGATGAATTCATCGCTCAAGCGGCAGGAGGCAGAGTTCTGGCCGTCGGTCAGCAGGACGATGTATTTCAGCGTGGGCGAGGTATTTGCCCCGGCAACGAGGGTATAGGGGCTGGGCCGGTCGCGAAAGACGTTGTCGACAAACCCGTTTGGCAGAGCCTTGACCACTTCGTTGAACGACGGGTCGAGCAGTGTCGTCGCCCATTTCATGCCTTCGTGGATGGCCGTACCTGCGCGCGGTTCAAGCGACGACAGGCGGCCCTTCAGCAGGTCAGCGTTCTGGCTCAGGATGACCATACGTTCGAAATCATAACGCGGGCAAATGGGCTGTGTCACCGCGGGATTGTTCAGGTCGCGCCCGAACACGTTACCAAAGGAGTTGGTCATCACGGGCTGTGTCTGCCGGTAGGTTCTATCGTCATCAAATACAGTAGTCGCGTATTCTGCCGGATCGAATTCGATGCAGTGCGAAAATCCGTGTTCCGTGACAGGATCGATATCAAGCGCGTTCAGGATTTCCGGGCCAGCGTTCACGCTGTCCGAATAGGGGATGATCGAAATGGAAACACGATCCTGCAGAGAGGGATCCAACAGCTGGTCGATAAAATCCTCTGCCGCGTCGGTGACCAGTTTCATGCGTTTCAAAGTGGTCCCCGGAACCCCGAATTCCATCGAACCCGACAGGTCGAGCACGAGTGACACCTCGATCTTGCCGGACCCCTGGATTGCGGTGGATTGGGAGTTGGCGGTCAGGTAGTCTGGCCCGTTCATCTGGCCGATCCACGGCATGAACATGCTCAGGAAATGCATCCGCACCTGAACATAGCTTTGGACGGTCACCTCGCGCACATTGCGCCCGGTGACGATGACAGGTTCGCCCTTGAGTGCGGCCGCTTCACCCGCCTTGGTGAAATGATCGGTGATCAGGGTTTTGGCATCGGTCGATTGGCGCAGGTTCGCAGAAGCCAGCACGGCCGTATCCGTGATGCCCTGCAATCGCGCGCGCTTTGCCTCAAAGCGCATGAAATCCACGGCGATCCCGCCGACGATGATCATCGGAATCAAGAGCACGAGCGTCAACATGATGATCGTGCCGTTCTCGTCGCGTGCAAAACGGCGTAACCGCAGTGCCGCGGCCGCCATGCCGATCTGATGTGTCAGCCATTTCATAACGCGAAACTCTTGTGTCAGGTCACCATAATGGGTTGCCGGGCGTCACTGGACGCACGTCTCCCGCTGGATGTTTAACTAAACTGCTGTGACGGAATTAGGGCGGGTTCATGGCATGCGCGGCCGCTGTTCACGATTTGCAAACAAATTGGGCATCAGACACGAATCAGTATAGCAATCGCTTGGGCGAGCCGGCCTGGTCGCCCCACACCTAAGGAACCAGAGATGACTCAATCCGATACATCACCCCAGGATGCCCCGCAGGAACCGACCTTTCGCGAGTCGGTGGACATCATGTTCAACCGCGCCGTGGGCCTGTTGGATCTCAGCCCCGGACTGGAAGAAAAGATCAGGGTCTGCAACGCGACCTATGTCGTGCGGTTCGGTGTGCGTCTGCGTGGCAAGATCCACACCTTTACCGGCTACCGGGCGGTCCATTCCGAACACATGGAGCCGGTCAAGGGCGGCATCCGCTATGCGCTGGCCGTGCACCAGGACGAGGTCGAGGCGCTGGCGGCGCTGATGACGTACAAATGCGCGCTGGTCGATGCGCCCTTTGGCGGGTCCAAGGGCGGTTTGTGCATCAATCCGCGCGACTGGGAAGAACACGAGCTGGAACTGATCACGCGACGGTTCGCCTACGAGTTGATCAAGCGTGACCTGATCAACCCGGCCCAGAACGTGCCTGCCCCCGACATGGGCACGGGCGAACGCGAAATGGCATGGATCGCGGACCAGTACAAACGCATGAACACCACCGACATCAACGGTGCGGCCTGTGTCACCGGCAAACCGACGAACGCAGGCGGTATCCAGGGCCGGACAGAGGCAACGGGCCGCGGTGTGCAATTCGCGCTGCGCGAATTCTTTCGCCACCCCGGCGACGTGGCGCGGGCCAACCTGTCGGGCAAGCTGGAGGGCAAGCGCGTGATCATCCAGGGTCTTGGTAACGTGGGCTATCACGCGGCCAAGTTCCTGTCCGAAGAGGACGGCGCCAGGATCACAGGCATCATCGAACATGACGGGTCGCTGTTTGACGAGAACGGTCTGAACGTCGAGGATGTTCGCGCGCACATCGTGGAAAACGGCGGCTTGACCGGTTATGCGGCGGCAACCTTTGACCCGCAGGGGGCAAAGCTGCTGGAACACGAATGCGACATCCTGATTCCGGCAGCACTGGAAGGGGTCATCAACATGACCAACGCCGACCGGATCAAGGCACCGCTGATCATCGAGGCGGCCAACGGTCCCACGACATCGGGCGCTGACGAAATCCTGCGCAAGAAAGGCTGCGTGATCATCCCCGACATGTATGCCAACGCCGGCGGTGTGACGGTCAGCTATTTCGAATGGGTCAAGAACCTGTCGCATATCCGGTTCGGCCGGATGCAGCGCCGGGCCGAAGAGGCGCGTCACCAGCTGTTGGTCGACGAGTTGGAGCGTCTGGACGACATGCTGGAACATCGTTGGTCCATGACACCTGATTTCAAGGAGAAATACCTGCGCGGTGCCGATGAGATCGAACTGGTCCGCTCTGGCCTCGATGACACGATGCGCACGGCCTATCAGGCCATGAGCAAGGTCTGGAACGAAAACGACGATGTCGAGGATCTGCGCACCGCGGCCTACCTGGTGTCGATCCGCAAGGTCGCGGCCAGCTACCGCGCCAAGGGGCTGTAGGGCATCCTCGAAACGCTCCGGGGTTTCGCCATCAATGCGGGCGGAACCCCGGACGCCGATCTACGCCGACGATCCCGGCGTCGGGTGAACTGATTTATGTCTGAACACATGCGGACCGGACTTGCATGACCCGGCCCAAAGGTCAGGTCCAGTCTGAACGACCTGTGCCCACGGCCTGCGCCACGCTGTCGAAACCGTCCCGCGCCAGCAGATCGTCTAGCCCGCGCACAATTTCACCCACCAGCGATAGCCCGCCATAAACCAGCGCGGTGTACAGCTGCACTGCGGATGCCCCGGCGCGGATTTTCTGATACGCCTGTTGCGCCGATCCCACGCCACCGACACCGATGATCGGCAGAGGCGTCAGGCCTGACAATTGCGCCAGCACGCGGGTCGATTTTTCGAACAAGGGTTGGCCGGACAGCCCGCCTTTTTCCTGTGCATGCGGACCGTGTAGCCCGTCACGGTCCAAGGTCGTGTTGGTCGCAATCAGCCCTGCGATGCCCGATGCATTCGCGACCTCTGCCACATCTGCAATCTCGGCGGGGGTCAGGTCCGGCGCGATTTTCAGGAACACGGGAATGGGCCGGGGCAGGGCGGCATTGGCCGTCATCACGCCGTCCAGCAGTGCGCCAAGCGCCGCCTTGCCCTGCAAATCGCGCAGTTTTTCGGTGTTGGGGGACGATACGTTGACCGTTGCGAATGCGACATGCGCGGCACAGCGGGTCAGCACGCGCGCGAAATCGCCCGCACGGTCGTCCGAATCCTTGTTCGCGCCCAAATTCAGCCCAACGATGCCCGCATGACCGGCCAGCCGTTCGGCGATGGCATCCATGCCGTCGTTGTTGAAACCGAACCGGTTGATTGCGGCACCGTCCTGCGTCAGCCGGAACAGGCGCGGCCGGGGGTTGCCCGGCTGGGGGCGCGGCGTGGCGGCGCCGACCTCGAGGAAACCGAAACCGCTGCGTGACAGCGGCGTTATCGCGGTTGCGTTCTTGTCAAATCCCGCAGCGAGGCCCACCGGGTTCGGCAGGTCAAGCCCGGCCAGATTGACCCGCAGCCTGTCGGACGTGACCGGTCCGCCGCGCGGACCCAGGCCCAGTTGCAGCGCGTTCAACGCCAGACCGTGGGCGCGTTCGGGATCAATCGACCGCAGCATCCGCAGTCCGGCCTGTTCCAAAACGTTCATAGATCGTCGGGAAACTGATGCAAACCGTCCACCAGCGGCAGCGGTTTGTGCCAGGCAACGTCGCTCAGCAGCAGTGGACGGTAGAGATGCGGGAAATCGTCGCCACCGCGCGATGGTTCCCACCGCAGGTGTTCGCCCAGCGGTTCCGCGTCGACCGCGACCAGCACCAGATCGGTTGCATCGGCAAAGTGTTTCAGCGCGGTTTCGCGCGCCTGTTTGCCTGTAGAAAAATGGATGTAGCCGTCGGCCAGATCGACCGGTGCGCCTGCCGTGGACCCGTCTGCCTGAAGTGCGGCCCATTCAGGCGCATGGAATATCTTGTATATCAACATGGGCGTTCTTTGCCGTTTGCCTGCGGAATAATCAAGCGCGCCTGTCATCAAACTGACGTAGGGGCCGGTTAGCACGGGTGCTGCGCAATCGTTTGACTCCGCGAATTTCGGGGGTCAGACTTTTCTCAGACACATCCAAATTGGGGAACCCGATGATCTCTCGTATCCTAGGCACCACCTGCGCTGTTGCGCTCGTCGCTGGCGCGGCACAGGCCGAAACCAGCCTGACGATCCTGCACACCAACGATTTTCATGACCGGTTTGAGCCGATCAGCGCGTTCGACAGCACCTGTTCGGCCGAGGACAACGCGGCGGGCGAATGCTTTGGCGGTATCGCGCGGATGGTGACTGCGATCAACGAAGCACGCGCGGCAGCGGCGGGCGACGTGCTGCTGCTGGATGCCGGCGACCAGTTTCAGGGATCGCTGTTTTTCACCCGCTACGGCGGAGAGCTTGCCGCTGAATTCATGACGCAGCTTGGCTATGACGCCATGGCCGTGGGCAACCACGAGTTCGACAATGGCCCCGAGGGGCTGGCATCGTTCCTCGACATGGTCGATTTTCCTGTTCTGTCCGCCAACATCGACGTCAGCCAAAGCAATCTGCTGGCCGGCAAGGTCGCGAAAAGCGTGACGATCGACACGGCCAGCGGCGCGCAGGTCGGTGTTGTATCGGTGCTGGCCGAAGATACGCCGGAAACCTCGTCGCCCGGCGATCAGGTCATCTTTTCATCCATCGTGGACGGTGCGCAGTCTGAAATCGACGCGCTCACGGACGCCGGCGTGAACAAGATCATCCTGCTGACGCATGTGGGCCTGAACGCGGACATGCGTCTGGCCGAGGAACTGACCGGCGTGGACATGATCATCGGCGGCCATTCGCACACGCTGCTGGGTGACATGGAAGGCGCCGAAGGCAGTTATCCGACGATGGCCAATGATGTGCCGATCTTTCAGGCCTATGCCTATGGCAAATACCTGGGCGAAATCGACGTGACGTTTGACGATGCGGGCGAAATCACCGCAATGTCGGGCGCGCCGAAACTGCTGGACGCCTCTGTTGCCGAGGACGAGGCCACGGTGGCGCGTGTTACGGAACTGGCCGGCCCGCTGGAGGAAATCCGCCAGAAGGTGATCGGCGAGACGACCGACGTGGTCGAGGGCAACCGCGACGTCTGCCGTGCGATGGAATGTTCGGGCGGCAACCTGGTGGCGGATGCGATGCTGGACCGGGTCGCTGACCAGGGCATCCAGATCGCGATTGCCAATGCAGGCGGCATCCGTGCCAGCATCGACGCGGGTGAAGTGACGCAAGGCGAGGTTCTGACGGTGCTGCCGTTCCAGAACACCCTGTCCACCTTCGAGGTGACCGGTCAGACGATGCTGGACGCCCTTGAAAATGGTGTCAGCGCAATCGCGGACGGTGCGGGTCGTTTCCCGCAGGTCGCCGGCATGACCTTTACCGTGACCGCATCGGCAGAGCCGGGCAGCCGGATTTCCGACGTGATGGTCGGCGGAGAACCGATTGATCCTGCCGCCACCTACGGCGTGGTCAGCAACAACTACGTGCGCAACGGCGGTGACGGTTATGCGATGTTCGAGGACGCGCAGAACGCCTATGACTTTGGCCCGGATCTGGCCGATGTCGTTGCCGAATACATCGCCGCGAACGGGCCTTACACGCCCTACACGGACGGTCGCATCACGATGAACTGATCCTGTCGGACTGCTGTTCAAGCTTGGGGGCGCTGCGGGAAACCGCTGCGCCCTTTCTGTTTCGAGTGGGGATGATTAGGTTCGGATCATGTGCGGACGTATGGCGATCACACTGCCCCAAGAGGCAATGGTTCAGGTGTTTGACGCCGTGGCATCGAACGACCTGCCCCCTGTGCCCAACTACAACGTTTGCCCGACAGTCGATGTGTATACTGTGACCAGTGACGCGGACACGCGGCGGCTGCGCCCGATGCGCTGGGGGTTCATTCCGCATTGGTACGACAAACCTGGCAGCGGACCTCTCTTGATCAATGCAAGATCCGAAACGATCGCGGAAAAACCAGCGTTTCGTCAGGCCGCGCGGACCCGGCGCTGTCTGATCGTGGCCTCTGGTTTTTACGAGTGGAAACGTGAGGAGGGGGCCAAGCCGCTACCTTGGTATATTACCCGCTCGGACGGCGGGCCGATGGTTTTCGCCGGGGTCTGGCAGGACTGGGACGGAGGTGATGCGCCGCTGACCACTTGCGCTGTCGTGACCTGCGCGGCAAATGACGCAATGGCCCCCATACATCACCGATTGCCCGTCATACTCGCGCCGCAGGATTGGCCGTTGTGGCTGGGCGAGGCCGGGCACGGTGCCGCGACACTGATGAAACCCTGCGCCGATGATGCACTGCGGTTCACGCGGGTGGGGGTGGCGGTCAACAGCAACCGGGCCACTGGCCCGGACCTGATCCTGCCCGTCGATCAATAGGTCAGGGTCGGACGCCCTTCGATCAGCGTTCCGGGATCGATCTGCGTGACGATCTGTTCTTCGATCTCTGTCCGTTGCTCTTCGCAATAGACAGTGCGGGTTTCCCAGCGGCAAAAGAAATTCAGGAAAAGACAGACCCTGACCTGTTCGGTCCCGCAGGCATAGCGGTCGATATAGGTCCGGGTGATCAAATTCACGGCGCGAATTTCCGACGGTCCCTTGTCCAGCAGGATCGGTGATTGCGTCCCGTCGTTGATGAGCGGGGTATACACCTTTTCGCCGGAATCGTTTTGATAGCGCAGATGCACATTCCTGTCGGAATGATTGAAAAAGCAGATATCGACCTGGGTCGAATCCCACGCGGTCGTCAGTTCCTCGTAATAGATTTCCGGCGGGAAAATCCCGTCAGGTTCGATTCGGAACACTTCGTCATTGATGTCGCAGGCCTGATTTGCCGCCTGCGCATGCGCCATGCCAGAGCCGAAACCCAGAACACAGATCATCAAGAGAAAAGCCTGCCGCATTTTATTCCTACTTCGCTTTGTTCCGGTCGAGGTCCGGGCGTTTGTGTTCCGCTATCGGGCCAATCGGGCGATTTTAAGGCGTCTGTCGGGCTTGCACTGACCCGAAATCGCGCGATATAGAAGCGACAAGGACACAGCGCGGGCGTTGTGTAATGGTAAGACCTCAGCCTTCCAAGCTGATGACACGGGTTCGATTCCCGTCGCCCGCTCCACTCCTTTGCTTCAGGGAAATGCACCTTAGGTCGCGGCCTCGCGTGCTTGTGTCCGGCGGTCCCGCCTTTTATGTCCGCACGGACAAAAGGACGAACATCATGGCCGATCATCCCAAATCCAGCGACACCGAGCGCGAAAAGTCCAAGAACATGGGCGCGCTGCGGCAGTTGTTGCCGTTCTTGTGGCCTTACCGGTTGATGATGGCGCTGGCGGGGGCGGCGCTGGTGCTGACGGCCATCGTGTCGCTGATCCTGCCTTTGGCCGTGCGCCGCGTGGTCGACAATTTCGACGTGTCGTCCGCCGTTCTGCTGGATGGGTACTTTGCGGCGGCGCTGGGCATCGCGCTGTTGCTCGCGGTGGGGACCGCGCTGCGCTATTATCTGGTGACGCGGCTGGGTGAACGGGTCGTGGCCGATATCCGTGTTGCCGTGTTCGACCGCATGATCGGCATGTCGCCCGCGTTTTTCGAGAAAATCATGACCGGCGAGGTCCTGAGCCGGATCACGACCGATACCACCCTGATCCTGTCGGTCATCGGGTCATCCGTTTCTGTCGCCTTGCGCAATGTGCTGATCTTCTTTGGTGGTCTGATCCTGATGATGTTCACCTCGGCCAAGCTGACGGGCATGGTCCTGTTGCTGGTGCCGGCCGTGATCGTGCCGATCGTTCTGCTGGGCCGGCGTTTGCGCGCGCTCAGCCGCGAAAACCAGGACTGGATCGCGCAAAGCTCTGGGTCCGCATCAGAGGCGTTGTTGTCCGTCCAGACCGTGCAGGCCTTCACGCACGAGAAACGCAGCCGTCAGGCGTTCTGGGATGTGACGGAAAAATCATTCATCGCCGCGCGCCGCCGCATCGGTGTGCGGGCCTGGATGACAGCCATCGTGATTTTTCTGATCTTTGCCGGGATCGTGGGCGTGTTGTGGATGGGCGCGCGCGATGTGCGCACCGAGGTGATGACCGTGGGCGAGCTGGTCCAGTTCGTGATCTATTCCGTCATGGTGGCTGGGGCCGTGGGCGCATTGACGGAAATCTGGGGCGAATTGCAGCGCGCGGCGGGGGCTACGGAACGGCTGGTCGAGCTGCTGGAATCGCGCGACGCGGTGCAGGATCCGGTCGATCCCGAACCCGTGGGCAACCTGCGCACGGGGCATATCGTGTTTGACAATGTCACGTTCCGCTATCCGGGCAGGCCCAGCGTGGCCGCGCTGGACGGGGTGTCGCTGGACGTGGCACCGGGCGAAACCGTGGCACTGGTCGGCCCGTCGGGTGCGGGCAAGACGACGATCATCCAGCTGATCCAACGATTCTATGATCCCAGCACAGGCCGTATCACGCTGGATGGTGTCGATCTGCGCGACATGGACCGCGCTGATTTCCGGGCGCAAGTGGCGCTGGTGCCGCAGGATCCCGTGATCTTTGCCGATACGGCGCGTGAAAACATCCGCTTTGGCAGACCGAATGCGACCGACGCCGAGGTCGAAGAGGCCGCACGTGCCGCGGCGGCGCATGATTTCCTGACGGCTCTGCCAGAGGGCTACGATTCTTATGTGGGTGAACGCGGCGTCATGCTGTCGGGCGGCCAGAAACAACGCATCGCCATTGCCCGCGCAATCCTGCGCGACGCACCGATCCTGCTGCTGGACGAGGCAACCAGCGCGCTGGACGCACAAAGCGAGCGTCTGGTGCAACAGGCCGTCGATGATCTGGCCCGCAGTCGCACCACGCTGATCGTCGCCCATCGCCTGGCGACCGTGAAAAAGGCGGATCGCATCGTGGTGTTTGACGGCGGACGAATCGTGGCCACGGGCACCCACGACAGCCTTGTGGCTGAAAACGGGCTCTATGCGCGACTTGCGCGACTGCAATTCACCGAAGGTTTGGCTGCGGAATAGCGAAATTGCGTTGCGTCAGTCTTGCGTTACCCCCCCAATCGCGTCCATCGTCCCGACCAGCCAAATGACGATCCACCTAAGGATCGCACACGTCTTGGGAGGGACATCATGGGATACGCCGGCTTCGCCGACCGCAATGCGATTGAACAGGAATCCGCTTGGGCCGATCGGGACATGCCGGTCACAACCTATGCGCAGCTATCTGCCACGGCGGCAAAATTTCCTGACCGTCCGGCGGTCACGTTTCAGCTGTTTTCGGGCCCCAAGGATCCGGCAGAGACCTTTACCTGGTCGCAGCTCAAGGATCGCACGACACAGACGGCCAACCTCTTCCGCAGCCTGGGCATCAAGGAAGGCGACGTGGTCGCCTATATGCTGCCCAATTGTTCAGAGGCGGTGCTGACCTATCTGGGCGGTCAGGTCGCGGGCATCGTGAACCCGCTGAACCCGCTGCTGGAGGCCGAACAGATCGCGGCGATCCTGCGCGAGACGAACGCAAAGGTGCTGGTGACGCTGCGCAGTTTCCCCAAGACCGATGTCGCCCAAAAGGCGGCCGCCGCCGTGGCGCTGGCACCCAACGTCAAGCACGTGGTCGAGGTCGACCTGCACCGCTATCTGACCGGTGCAAAGAAACTGATCGTGCCGCTGATCCGTCCCAAGAACCCCGTCGAACACAAGGCCAAGGTGATCCCGTTCGACAAGTCGGTGTCGCAGCAGTCGACCGAATTGCAGTTCATGGACAGCCCAACGGACCGGGTGGCGGCCTATTTCCACACGGGTGGCACGACCGGCATGCCAAAGGTCGCGCAGCACCGCTATTCCGGCATCATCTATAACGCCTGGTTGGGTGCGCGCCTGCTGTTCACGGAAAAGGACGTGCAGATTTGTCCGCTGCCGATGTTCCACGTCTTTGCGGCCATCGTGTCACTGGGGGCATCACTGGGGTCGGGCGCGCATGTCGTGTTCCCGACGCCGCAGGGCTACCGGGGGGACGGCGTATTCGACAACTTCTGGAAGCTGGTCGAACGTTACAAGGTGACGTTCATGATCACCGTGCCCACTGCGATGTCGGCGCTGATGCAGCGCAAGGTGGACGCCGATATTTCCAGCCTGAAACTGGCGTTCTGCGGGTCGGCACCACTGCCACTGGAACTGTATCGCCGCTTTGAAGAGGCCGCGGGCATCACCATCTGCGAGGGCTACGGCCTGACAGAGGCCACTTGCCTTGTGTCGATCAACCCGCCTGCCGGCGAGAAAAAGGTCGGGTCCATCGGGATTCCCTTCCCGCATACCAAGATCAAGATCATGTCCGTCGAAACCCACGAGGAATGCGCCACCGACGAGATCGGCGAAATCTGCGTGTCCAACCCGGGCGTGTTCAGCGGCCACACCTACACCGAGGCGGACAAGAACAAGAACCTGTTCTACGCCGGTGAGACCGATCAGAACGAATACCTGCGGACGGGCGATCTGGGCCGCGTCGATGCCGATGGCTATGTCTGGATCACGGGCCGGGCCAAGGATTTGATTATCCGTGGTGGCCACAACATCGATCCGGCCGAAATCGAAGAGGCGCTTGCCGGTCATGACGCCGTGGCATTTTGCGGGGCCATCGGCCAGCCTGACAGCCACGCAGGCGAAATTCCCTGTGCCTACGTCGAACTGGTCGCGGGCGCATCGGTCACCGAGTCCGAATTGCTGGACTATGCCAAATCAAAAATCCACGAACGTGCGGCCTATCCCAAGCACCTCGAGATTCTGGATGAACTGCCCAAGACCGCAGTCGGCAAGATCTTCAAGCCGGACCTGCGCAAGCGGGCGATCACACGCGTGTTCGACGCAGCCCTGACCGACAAGGGCATCGCCGCACATGTGGAATCGGTGACCGAGGACAAGAAGCTGGGACTGGTCGCGCATATCGCGACGAAATCCGCGTCCAAAGACGATATCGCGAAGGTGCTATCGGAATACACGGTCGCTTGGGATATGGCAGAGTAATGTCAGGGGGCGGCGCCCAGCCGCCCCGATTCCCAACCGCAGGTCAGGCCCATGTCCCGTTCTCGTTCCATCACCAGGTATTTTCGTCGCGCGCTGTTGGGCGCCGGCATTGCCGTTGCCGGTCTGGCCTTAGCTGCCTGTAGCCCCGAGGATGTGGCCGCGCTGAACGCGCAGGTCGCCACCACCCCAGAGGTCGCCCCTACGCCGCGCACGGGTGGCACACGTCAGGCGCAGTCATCCGGCGGGCTGACATCGCTGCTGTGCGGGGCCGGGTTGTGTACCGATCGCAGACCGAAACCGCAGGGCAACCGCACCTATGTGATCGAAGGCGACGGCGGCGGGCAAATCATCAGCGCCGAGGCTGACCGCGAGATGCTGCGCCAATGGGGTGGCCCGGTCGAAATCCGTTGGTACTGCAATTCGTCCTGCGTGATCTTTACCACGCTGCCCAATGCCTGCCTGGGACCGCATCTGAAAATCGGGTTTCACAGTGCCGATGTGAACCGCGGGTTTGTCGGCAACGAACAGATCGCCAAATATCTGCGCGGCGGGATCAAGGAACGTTTCCTGCGCGAATGGCAATATGTGCCCAATGACGATCTTTATACGATCCGGGCGCGGGACTATGCCCGGCTGGATCCGCAGGTGCGCATCTGCGACTAGAACGTCGGCGGTGTGCAGGCGCTGATCACGACGCAATCCGCGTCTGACAGGTTGCGGAACCGGTGGGGCAGGCGGCTGTCGAACAGATAACCATCGCCTGTGCGCAGGATTTGCGTCTCGCCGTCGACCGTCACCTCGATTTCGCCACGCACGACGATGCCTGCTTCTTCTCCGGTATGTTGCAGGGCCTCGGGCCCGGTATCGGCACCGGGGGGATAGGTTTCGTGCAGGATTTGCAGGGCATGTTCCGCGGCCCGACCCAACTGGCGCAGGGACACATGGGGGCCGGGGGTGTCGTCCTGCGGCGCGATTTCGGTGAACTGGTCGGCGGTATAGAAATGACGCGGCGGGCTGTCGTCCTCGAGCGGGGCGAAAAAGTCGCCCATCGACACCGGAAAGGCATCAAGAAGCGATTTCAGCGATGCCACCGACGGGGAGGTGCGATTCTTTTCGATCAACGAAATCGTCCCGTTCGTCAGCCCGGCCCGTGCGGCAAGTTCGCGTTGCGACAGGCCGTGTTTCTCGCGCAACTGGCGCAGCCTCTCACCGATGTCCATTGATGCGAAATCCTTCTGTTTCCGACATCTCAATGCCTGCAAACGACCCCTGAAAACAAGGGTGTTCGTGCGCGGGGAATATCCGTTGACAAGTATATTAAACGGGTGTCAGTCATATTCAACACAGCCTCCTCCAGCCCGCGAAAGGACCGTCGCATGGCACAGAAAAAGACGACGACGAAAGCACCCAAGAAGTCCGCCGTGAAACAGACGGAACCCCGCACCGATCTGAAGGTCGTGCGTGACATGCCGTTCGAGGCGCATTCCAACGCCGAGCTGCTGAAACGGCGCGAGGCAGCGGTGCCGCGCGGTGTCGCCTCTGCTGCACCAGTCTTTGCCAGCTACGCCGAAAACGCCGAAGTCTGGGACGTCGAGGGCAACCGTTATATCGATTTCGTCGGCGGCATTGCCGTGCTGAACACGGGCCACCGCCACCCGCGCGTGGTTGCAGCCGCCAAGGCCCAAGAGGATCTGTACACCCACACCTCGTTCCAGGTGATGCCCTATGCGCCCTATGTGGAACTGGCCGAGCGTCTGAACGCTCTGGCCCCGGGTGATCACGCGAAAAAGACGCTGTTGGTCACCACGGGTGCCGAGGCCGTCGAGAACGCGGTGAAAATCGCGCGTGCGGCCACAGGGCGTCCGGGTGTCATCGCATTCACCGGTGGCTATCATGGACGCACGTTGCTGACGCTGGGCATGACCGGCAAGATCAGCCCCTACAAAAAGGACGTGGGTCCATTCCCGTCCGATATTTACCGCGCGCCGTTCCCCAGCGCACGTGACGGGATCACCGTGCAGGACGCGCTGACCGGCCTGCGCAACCTGATGCTGACCGATGCGCAGCCGGAACGGATTGCCTGTATCATCATCGAACCCGTGCTGGGCGAAGGTGGCTACGTGCCGGTGCCGTCCGACATGATGCAGGCGCTGCGGGCCCTGTGCGACCAGCATGGCATCATGCTGATTGCGGATGAAATTCAGGCAGGCTTTGGCCGTACCGGCAAATGGTTCGCCATCGAACATTCCGGTGTCGTGCCCGATCTGATCACAGTGGCGAAATCGCTGGCCGGTGGCTATCCGATTTCAGGCGTCATCGGCCGGGCCGAGGTGATGGATGCGATGATCCCCGGCGGTCTGGGGGGCACCTATGGCGGCAACCCGGTCGCATGTGCGGCGGCGCTGGCCGCCATCGACGTGATCGAAGAAGAAGGCCTGCTGGATCGTTCCACCGTGATGGGCGAACATTTCAAAACCCGTTTCGCCGAAATCGGCGCACGGTCTGCTCCCTACCGGATGTGGGACATCCGTGGGCTGGGCGGGATGGTCGCCGTTGAATTCGTCACCGATTTCGCCACGGCAACCCCAGATGCGGACTTGACGAAACGCGTTGTCGCCCATGCGCTGAAACGTGGTCTGGTGCTGCTGTCCTGCGGTCTGCATGGCAACGCGCTGCGCATCATGACCCCGCTGACGGCATCCGATGCGATCATCGAAGAGGGTCTGGCGATCTTTGAAGAGGCGCTTCAGGCGGCGGTTGCCGAACAGCACGCCTGACCAAAGGCGCCATTTGACACGACGGACAGGGGCGGATCGGCGTGATCCGCCCCCTTGTGATTGGCTATCCGGTTTAAGTTTCCGCGTTGTCCCTGTATGGCGGGGGATGAACGCATTCCGCGTCTCCAAAGAGAATAGACATGACACCTTTCGCAATCGCGGGCGTGCAAATGTACGTCCAAGCCCTGCAACCGAACGTCGAAGGCATGATCCAGCGCCTCGATGTGCTGATGGCGCGCTTTCCCTGGACCCAGATGGTCCTGTTTTCCGAACTCTCGCCTTTTGGTCCGTTGGACAAATTCGCCCAGCCGCTGGAAAACGACACGATCAAACGGTTCTGCGAGGCCGCGCGCAAGCATCGGGTCTGGCTGATCCCAGGTTCGATGTTCATCCGTCACGAGGACGGCCGTATCCTGAACACGTCATTCGTCATCGACCCCGATGGCAATGTGATCCGCCAATACGCCAAGATGTTTCCGTTCCGCCCCTACGAGGCGGGCATTTCGGCAGGCACCGAATTCTGCGTGTTCGACGTACCAGAAGTGGGCCGTTTCGGCCTGTCGATCTGCTATGACATGTGGTTTCCGGAAACCACGCGCCAGCTGACATCTCAGGGCGTCGAGGTGCTGTTGCACCCTGTGCTGACGGGCACCACCGACCGTGACGCCGAGCTGGCCATCGCCCGTGCGACGGCGGCGCAATTCCAGTGCTACGTTGTCGACGTGAACGGTCTGGGATCCGGCGGGATCGGCAAATCCTGCTTTGTCGATCCGACGTCGATGGTCCTGCACCAGTCTGGCGGCCAAGAGGACATGTTCCCCATCGAGGTCGATTTCGACATGGTGCGGCGCCAGCGTGAAACCGGGATGAAGGGTCTTGGTCAGGTTCTCAAATCCTTCCGGGATCGGGACGTTGATTTTGACGTTTATGACCGTGCATCGGGTCGGGACGAGTTCCTCAAGACCTTGGGACCGCTGGAGATTCCGCATCAAGGTACACGTGCGGGTCTGCACGTCGATCCGGTCAGCGAGGCCGATGTGCCCCTTGAACTTGATGGTCCGGCGCTAGGTGTTGCAGGCGGGCCGTTGCTGCACCATGGTGTAAAGGGCCAGTAGCGCCTTATGCGCTGCCGGTGCGCCGGCAGCGCCATTTCCGGCGTCCCGCCACAAAGAGATGAGGACAGACCGATGAATTCTGTGACAGAGTATTATTCCGCCACCCAGCTGCGGTCAGACCGCTGGAGTGCGCTACGGGATGTCACAGCCCAGCTGGCCCGCGAAGCACCGGCCAAGATTTCCCCGACACTGCGCAGCCGCGCTGACGAATTGTTCGAACAGCTTGCCGAGATCGAGGCCTACTGGGCCTTTCCGGGCATGCAGGATTTCGATCACATGCGCCGCCAGTTCAGTCACAACAGCTTTGCCGAACTGGCATTCGCGGTGCACCGGGTGGCGCGCGCGCTGACCACCGGTGCCTATCGTCGCCGCCATATTCCACTCGATCAGGCCGAGGCGGACGACCGCGAGGAACACGACGACGAGGCGCTGCTCAGCCCCGAGATGCGCGCAATGACCAAGCCCTATTTCGAGGTGCTGATCGTCGACGAGGTGAACGATCAGCAGGAACGCTGGCTGAAATCGAACGTCCATTCGATGCGCCGTCATGAGGATTCGTTCATCTACGAGGCCGTTGTCGTCCCCTCGGTCGAGGACGCGCTGATTGCCGCGCTGTTTAACCACAATATCCAAGCCGTGGTCGTGCGGCCCGGCGTCACGCTGCGGTCGCGTCAGGATCATCCGATCCTTGGCCGGTTTCTACAGGGTATTGCCAATATCGACCATCTGGACGGTCTGGAACCCGTGGATTTCGGTCCTGCACTTTGCCGCCTGCTGGACGACATCCGCCCGGAACTGGACGCCTATCTGGTCACCGAACGGTCGGTCGAGGCCGTGGCAGGCACCGATCTGGGCAATTGTCGCCGGGTTTTCTATAACCAAGAGGACTTTGTCGAACTGCACCTGAACATTCTGCGCGGTGTGCAGGCACGTTATCGGACGCCCTTTTTCACGGCGTTGACCGAATATTCCAAACAGCCGACAGGCGTGTTTCACGCCATGCCGATCAGCCGGGGCAAATCGATCACCCGGTCGCATTGGATTCAGGACATGGGTGCTTTTTACGGGCCCAACATCTTTCTGGCCGAAACCTCTGCCACGTCGGGCGGGCTGGACAGCCTGCTGGAACCCAACGGCACGATCAAGGAGGCGCAGGAACTGGCCGCGCGTGCCTTTGGATCGAAACAGACGTTTTTTGCCACCAACGGCACCTCGACCTGCAACAAGATCGTCGTTCAGGCGCTGATCAAGCCCGACGATATCGTGCTGGTGGACCGCGATTGCCACAAATCGCACCACTACGGTCTGGTGCTGGCGGGGGCGCAGGTCTGCTACCTGGATAGCTATCCGCTGAATGAATATTCGATGTACGGTGCCGTGCCGCTGCGCGAGATCAAGAAACAGCTGCTGGAACTCAAGGCTGCGGGCAAGCTGGACCGCGTGCGGATGCTCTTGCTGACCAACTGCACCTTCGACGGCATCGTCTACAACGTCGAACGCGTGATGGAAGAATGTCTGGCGATCAAGCCGGACCTGATTTTCCTGTGGGACGAGGCGTGGTTTGCCTTTGCCCGGTTCAATCCGACCTACCGCAAACGGACGGGCATGCGCGCCGCGAACAAGATGCGCGCAAGGTTCAAGACCGACGCTCACGCGCAGGCCTATGCGGCACAGCAGGAACTGCTGGTGGATGCCACCGACGAGGATCTGCTGAACACGCGGCTGGTCGCGTCTCCGCAGGCCCGCGTGCGGGTCTATACGACGCAATCGACGCACAAGACGCTGACATCCCTGCGGCAGGGGTCGATGATCCACGTCAATGACAGCGATTTCAAAGGCGAAGTCGAGCAGGCCTTTCATGAGGCCTACATGACCCATACCTCGACCTCGCCCAACTACCAGATCATCGCGTCCCTTGATGTGGGCCGACGTCAGGTCGAACTGGAAGGTTTCGAATTCGTCCAGCGTCAGCTGGAGGCCGCGATGGCGATGCGCCGCGCGATTTCCACGCATCCGCTGTTGATGAAATACTTCAAGGTGCTGACCGTCGCGGACATGATCCCCGAGGATTACCGCGAAAGCGGGACAGAGATGTATTATGACCCCGACCGGGGGTGGGTCGATATTCTGGATGCCTGGCAGAACGATGAATTCGTGCTGGATGCCACCCGCGTGACGCTGGCCGTCGGCGGCACCGGCTGGGACGGGGACACGTTCAAGACCAAGATCCTGATGGACAAATACGGCATCCAGATCAACAAGACGTCGCGCAATTCCGTGCTGTTCATGACGAATATCGGCACGACCCGCAGTTCGGTCGCTTATCTGATCGAAGTGCTGGTCGAGATCGCCAAATCACTGGACGATCTGCTGGACGATGCATCCAAGATGGAAAAACTGGGGTTCGAGCGCCGTGTCGCCAATCTGACGCTGAACTATCCGCCGCTGCCTGATTTCAGCCGGTTCCACGATGCCTTCCGGGACGATCTGGACTCGCCCGAAGGTGACATTCGTTCGGCCTATTATCTGGCCTATGACGAACAGTCCTGTGATTACATGGACCTGGATGGCACGCTGTATAACGCGCTGGAGGACGGACAAGAGGTCGTATCCGCCAGTTTCATCATTCCCTATCCACCCGGTTTCCCGATCCTGGTGCCCGGGCAGGTCATCAGCCGCGAAATTCTGGCGTTCATGCGGGCGCTGGATGTGAACGAAATTCATGGCTACCGCGCTGATCTGGGACTACGGGTTTTCACCCCCGAGGCGCTGGCCGAGGTTGCAGGCAAACGCAACCGACCCCTGCGCAAAGCCGTGGCCAAGCCAAAAACCAAGCCGAAATCCGACACGAAAACCGCTGCCGAATAAGCAAAGGAAGACCAGATGCCCAAAGCCGTACTTCAGAATATCTCGGATATCCGGCGGTTCTTTCACCGAAACGAAGAACCTGTCTACTTTGTCTCGGCGACCAACTTCAATCTGTTGGGCCTGGACGAATGGGTCAAGAATTTCAAATATATCACCTATATCGACTGCTACGAGGGCAAGCATCCCAACGTGTTCTGCCCGTCCGAGCAGCCGCACGCCGAATTCCAGTCCATCGAGGACATCAACAACTACCTGCTGCAACACAAGGAAGTCATTGATTTCGTCAAACGGCGCGGCGGCAAACCCAAGTTCGTGTTCCTGATGTTCGACGCGGAAACCGAACGTCTGGTTAAGGAACTGGGCGGCGAGGTCTGGTTCCCCAAGGCCAAGCTGCGTCAGTCGATGGACAACAAGATCGAAACCGTCCGCATCGGCAACAAGGCCGGTGTTCCGTCGGTGCCGAACACGCTGGCCGAGGTGAAATCCTACGAGGACCTGCGCGCGACATGCGAAAAGGCGGGGCTGGGCCATGATCTGGTGCTGCAATCCGCCTTTGGCGACAGTGGGCACACGACGTTTTTCATCAAGACCGAAGAAGATTTCCGGCGCCACGAGCACGAGATCGTGGGCGAGGGCGAAATCAAGATCATGAAACGGATCGACTGCCGGGGGTCCGCGATCGAGGCCTGTGCCACGTCGCAAGGGACGATCGTCGGCCCCTTGATGACCGAACTGGTGGGTTTCAAGGATCTGACACCCTATCGCGGTGGCTGGTGCGGCAATGAAATTCTGGCCACGGCCTTCCCGCCCAAGGTCCGTGCCAAGGCGCGTGATCTGACGTTCAAATTCGGTGAGCAGCTCCGCAAGGAGGGCTATCGCGGTTATTTCGAGCTGGATTTCCTGATCGACAAGAAAACCGGCGATCTGTGGTTGGGCGAGTTGAACCCGCGTATCACTGGCGCGTCGTCGATGACCAATCACGCGGCCTTCGCCCATGCGGATGCGCCGCTGTTCCTGTTTCACTTGCTGGAATTCAGCCGCAAGAAATTCAATCTGGACGTGGATGAATTGAACGCGCGCTGGTCGGACCCCGACATGATCGACGGCTGGAGCCAGATGGTCATCAAGCACACCGAGGACAGTGTCGATATCTGCGAAACCGTGCCGGAAACCGGGATCTACAAGATGACCGAGGACGGGCGCGTGATCTTTGACCGGTTTGACTATCACCGTCGCGCGGTTGAATCGGAAAACGAATGCTTCTTTTTGCGCATTCTTCAGCCCGGTGATTACCGCTACGAGGGTGTCGATATCGGTATTCTGGTGACGCGCGGCCGGTCGATGACGAAAAACTTCATGCTGAACGAACGCGCGAAAAAGTGGATTCACGGCATCAAGAAAGAGGTGACTGGCAAGCCATTGCCTGTCGCAGCAGCCGGACCTGCGATGGCCGATCCCGTGTTCAAGATCATGTAATCATGCTGTGGCGCGCACTTTCAGAGGAACAGCCCGGTCCGAAATGGGCCGGGCTGTTCGCCGAATACTGGCCAGCCTATCGCGATTGGTGGATGCGCGAGGGTGAACACGCGCGTGCCACCTATGCCGAATGCCGCAGGGCCTTGGTCAAACATATGCCCGAACTGGTCGATCTGTACGATCACTTGTGCGAACTGGCGGGCGGCGGTGACAAAGCGGCGCGGTTTTTGTCGTTCTGGAATCCGCCTGCCTATCTGTCGGGATGCAGTCAGGCGATCTGGCAGGGACCGGAACCCGTCATGGTGCGCAACTATGATTATGACAGCCGGTCGTTCGACAGCCTGATCCTGCGCACCAACTGGGGCGGTCGCACCGTGATGGGGGTCTCTGACGGGTTGTGGGGGCTGGTGGACGGCGTGAATGACGCAGGTCTTGCGATCTCATTGACCTTTGGCGGACGCAACGTGGTGGGCAAGGGGTTCGGCGTTCCGCTGATCCTGCGCTATGTCCTGCAAACCTGCACCACGACCGAGCAGGCCGGCGCGGTGCTGGTGCGTATCCCCACGCACATGAGCTATAACGTCACCGTGCTGGACGAAAACCGTCAGTTCCTGACCGCGATGATGGGGCCAGGCCGCAAGACGCTGATCACGCATAACGCCGTTGCGACCAACCATCAGGAAAGCGTGGAATGGGCCAGCCACGCGCGTTTCACAGCGACGGTCGAACGCGAAAGGTTCCTGCTGCAACGCCTGACCCTGCACCGCGAACCGCAGGAGACGTTCATCGACGCCTTTTTGAAACCACCGCTGTACTCAACCGCCTTTTCCAAAGGGTTCGGCACGCTTTATACAGCCGTCTATCGGCCCCGGTTGCGCCAGATGGAAGTCCGCTGGCCCGGCACGGTCTGGCCGATGTCGATGCATGATTTTGTCGAGGGCGGCCGCCGCGTGGCGATCCCCGGCGCTGCCTGAGGGGCGATAGGATGGACGCTTTCGATCACGGTTTTCTGTCCGGCCTGTTCGGTGACATGGAAATTGCCGGCCATTGGGGCGCTGATGCGCAGCTTGCGCATATGCTGGCCTTCGAGGCGGCGTTCAGTCGTGCAATGGGGGCCGCAGGTCGGTTCGATCCCGCCTTGGCAGAATCCGCGGCGGCCCATATCGCAGGCGTCCGCATTGATCCGTCCCAGTTGCGTGACGGCATGGCCAGCGACGGTGTGCCGGTGCCTGCGCTGGTGCGCTTGCTCAAATCCGGGGCAGGGGATGCTGCATCCGCGATACATGCGGGCGCGACATCGCAGGACGTGATGGATACGGCCCTTGCGCTGACATTGCAGGTCACCACCGATGCGCTGGACGGACGGCTGGCGCAGCTGATCGACGCGCTGGCGCAATTGTCGGACGCGCAGGGTCAGGCGGCCCTGATGGGGCGGACACGGATGCAGGCCGCACTGCCTGTGACGGTCGCTGACCGGATCCGGTCGTGGCGGTTGCCATTGATCGACCATCGTGCACGGCTGGACCTGGCCCGCGCGCAGACCGAGGTGCTGTCGTTGGCGGGACCGGTCGGGGTCACGGATTTCAACGATGTCGCTGCCGCACTGGCGCAGGCATTGGGTTTGACGGCGCAGCAGACGATCCACAGCGACCGCAGCGGCGTGGTCAGCTACGCGGGTACGCTGGCGCTGATCTCCGGCACATTGGGCAAGCTGGGACAGGATGCGGCACTGATGGCCCAGCAGGGGCTGGGCGAATTGACGCTGCGCGGTGGTGGTGCGTCATCCGCGATGCCGCACAAGCAGAATCCCGTGCTGGCCGAGCTGTTGGTGACACTTGCGCGGTTCAACGCGGGGCAGGCCGGGCTGATGCAACAGGCCATGATGCATGAACAGGAACGGTCCGGGGCGGCCTGGGCGCTGGAATGGATGGTATTGCCGCAGATGGCGCAGGCCACGGGCCGGGCGCTGACCGCAGCACAAGAGCTTGTGTCGATGATCGACAGGATCGGCGCACCGCAAACCTGACAAATTTGTATAGAGGATGACAGGCGCCTGACACCCTGCGGTGGCATCTCCAGTCTCAGCAACCAACTGAGGATGGAGCACCATGAAAACCCTGATGTCACGCACAGTCACCGCAACGCTGGCCGGGACCACGGCCCTTGCCCTGATGCCGGCGACCGCCTTTGCCGTGCCCGCCGGCGGCTATGGCGATCTGGTCGAACGCCTGAACCCCGCCGTCGTCTTTATCGAGGTGTCGGGCAGTGCCCGTGGCCCGTCGATCGAGGACAGCCTGCCGCCCGGTTTCCCGCGCGAGGAACTGGAACGCCGTTTCGGCCCCATGTTCCCGGATCAGGGACGTCCCGTTCAGGGTCTGGGGTCCGGCTTCATCCTGTCCGAGGACGGGATGATCGTGACCAACAATCACGTCGTCGAAGATGCCGATACCGTGACGGTGAAACTGGCCGATGGCACGGAATACGAAGCGACGGTGCTGGGCACCGACCCGCTGACGGACCTTGCCGTGCTGGATATCGAGGCAGAGAATCTGGCGACCGTTTCCTGGGGCGTCAGCGCTGAGGTGCGCCCCGGTGACGAGGCGCTGGCCATCGGCAACCCCTTTGGACTGGGTGGCACCGTCACATCAGGTATCGTGTCGGCTGTGTCGCGCGATATCCGGTCCGGCCCCTACGATGATTTCATCCAGACCGACGCGGCGATCAACCGTGGCAATTCCGGCGGGCCCTTGTTCAACGCAGACGGCGAGGTGATCGGCGTCAACACGATGATCTTCAGCCCCGGTGGCGGCAGTGTCGGAATCGGCTTTGCGGTGCCGTCGGATCTGGCACAGCGTGTCGTGGCCGATCTGGCCGATGACGGCACCATCGCACGCGGCTGGCTGGGGGTGCAGATCAGCCCGATGAGCGACGAGATCGCCAATGTGCTGGGCTATGACGACCCGATCGGCGCAGTGGTCGAGGTCGTCTCTGACGACAGTCCCGCCGCCTCGGCCGGTCTGCTGGAAGGCGACATCATCATCCGGTTTGCCGACAGCGAAATTGGCGACGTCGGTGATCTGACCCGCGCGGTGGCGGATATTGCACCCGACACGCAGGTGCAGGCCGTCGTATTGCGGCGCGGCAGCGAACAGACGATCGATGTGACCGTCGGCAACCTGGCCGACCGGAACATCTGATCGCAGCCACGGCGCGGCCTGCTGCCCCAGGTCGCGCCTCGGACCCCCGGCCGGATGCACTGTGTGCGGGGGTGAAAAGGGTCCCGGTATCGCGCCCTTGCTGGCATGACCGGGGCCCTTTTGCTTGGAATTCGTGTCAGGACACCCATGTTGCGAGGTGAATGCATGCAGACAGGGTCCGCCATGAAAATCCTGGTCGTCGAGGACGACCCGACCACGGGTCAATATATCGCGCGCGGTCTGCGTGAAGAGGGCCACACCGTGGACCATGTGGCCGACGGGCGGGCCGGGCTGGTGCAGGCCACGGGTGCCGATCATGACGTGTTGATCGTGGACTGGATGCTGCCCGAAATCGACGGGCTGACGCTGGTGCAAACCCTGCGCGGCGCAGGCAACCGCACGCCGGTTCTGTTTCTGACCGCGATGGGTAGTGTCGATGACCGTATCGCGGGCCTGAACGCCGGAGCTGACGATTATCTGGTCAAACCCTTTGCCTTTGGCGAATTGTCAGCGCGCATCAACGCGCTGGCCCGCAGGCCACGCACGCTGGCACAAGAGACCGTGCTGATGGCCGGTGACCTGACGATGGACCTGGTGTCGCGCGAGGTCAGGCGGGCAGGTCAGAAAATCGAATTGCTGCCGCGCGAGTTTGCCATTCTGGAACATCTGCTGCGGCGCAAGGGGCGGGTCCAGACCCGGACCATGCTGCTGGAATCCGTCTGGGGGATCAGTTTCGATCCGCAGACCAACGTGGTGGAAACCCATATCAGCCGCCTGCGGGCCAAGGTGGACAAACCCTTTGACACCGAACTGATCAAGACGGTGCGCGGTTCGGGCTACCGGATCGAGGCATGATAGGACGTCCGCGTTTGATCAATGCAAGCCCGGTACGGCTTGCCCTTGGGCTTGTCGCGCTGTTTGCGGTGGTCAGCGTCGTGTCGCTGGCGGCCAGCTATACGGCAACCAGCCGGGCGCTGGACATGCAGATGCGTCAGCAGTTGCGCCAGGATTTGGCCGGGTTTCGTGCGGCACCATCCTCTACGGCGCTGGCGGCACTTGTCGCGGCCGAGGCGCGCGCCACGGACCCCAACCGTGTCGTGCTGTCCTATGTGACTGCCGACGGGCGGCACTACGGCAATGGACGTCTGGCCCGCGACGAAGAAGGCTATGTGCTGACCACGCTCGAAAATCCGGAAACCCCGATTCAAGGCGAATATCTGGCGCTGACCACCCGCGAATATCGCGGTCTGCTGACGGTTGCGCGAAGCCGCGCGGAAATCGACCAGCTTTGGTCGGTTTACCGGACCATCGGGCTTTTGTCCTTGTTGCCGACGCTGATGATCGCCCTGGGGGCAGGGCTGGTCATGGCGCGTCGGTCCGCCCGCCAGGTGTCGGCCGTGCGGCGCACGCTGGGTGCACTGACATCGGGGGATCTGTCCGCGCGGGTGCGCCCGACGGAAACATGGTCCGATGATTTGCGGCGGATCGGCGATGGTATCGACCGCATGGCCGCAGCGCAGGAAACCGCGCGCGAGGCATTGCGTCAGGTGTCTTCTGACGTGGCGCACGACCTCAAGACGCCGATCCAGCGGATTTCGGTGCGGCTGGACGAGTTGGGCCGCACGGATCTCAATCCGGAGGCACAGACCCTGGTGGATCAGGCGCAGGCGGATGTGGCCAGCGTGGTGTCGGTTTTTCAGGCACTTTTGCAGATTGCACAGATCGAGGGGGGCAGCCCCAAGGCGCGGTTCGGACCGCTGGACCTCGTGCCACTGGTCGAGACATTTGCCGAACTGTATGAACCTGCGGCGCAGCAGACGGACCGCAGTCTGAACACGCAGGTGGCCTGTGATACGGCACCCGTCGTAGGGGACCGCGATCTGATCGGTCAGATTTTGGCCAACCTGATTGAAAACGCGCTACGCCATACGCCGCGCGGCAGTCAGATAACGCTTGGCCTGCGTATAGATGGCGCGCGCGTCATGCTGGAGGTCAGCGATAACGGGCCGGGTATTCCCGCAACGGAACGGGACAAGGTGTTGCGCAGATTGTATCGCCTGGACCGCAGCCGCACGACACCGGGCAGCGGGTTGGGCCTGAGCCTCGTGTCCGTGATCGCGGAACTGCATGATGCGTCGCTCACGCTGGACGATAACGTGCCGGGCCTGCGGGTGTCAGTGGCGTTTCAGCTGGCCAGCGGCAGGCCGTGATCAACCCGCAACCCCAGTTTTTCGGCGCGGGCCAGCATCGGGGGTAGAATCGTCATTTGCGGATCAGGGTCATTTGCGCAGCTATCGAGAATTTCTTGGAGCGCTGCCTTGTCACCCATGCGGACCAAAAGGCTGAACAGATTGTTAATCGTTGATTTTGCTGGCCGCGCGGCAAGGGCGCGTTCGTATTCCTGACGTGCAAAATCGGGATGCGTAAATGACAGCGCCTTGGCCCGTTCGCGGTGGAACGATGGATCACCACTGCGTTTTAACGCCAACGGCGGGATCTTGTCGTCGACGACGAGGCTGGTGATCAGTTTTTTCAATAGGCGCATGTTCGACAGCGCCACCAACACCGTATGGCCCGTAAATGGCAGAGCGACCTCTCGGATGTCGCGGTAGGTTGGACGCACGGTCTGGTTCAGAAACTGAACATCCCGTTTTTGCACGGGGTCATAGATCACGACGGGCGCGTGCTTTGATCGTCTGCTGTGCTTGAGGTGTTTGTGGTGGACCGGCACATCCGCGTAGGCGGGCAGGCCCAGGCCCTTCCAGGCGGGCAACATCGGTGCGGCGGCGATGATCCGCGCGTCGATTTGCCCACCGTAGTACAACGCCGCGTAGCCACCCAGACTGGCCCCGTAGCAGATGATATCGCGTCCGGCGGTGCACAGCGGGGCCACGGCGGTCCTGAACACCGCCGCATGAAGCCCTTGAAACTGGCTGTGTCTGCGCTGTGCGACGAACACATGGTCCCAGCCATTTTTCATTGCGAAATCGCTCCCGAAACCGGTATCGGAAATGTCCGATGGCTGCCCGCCAAAGGTGATCATCAGTTTTTCGGTCGGTGCCGGTGCCGGATGATAGGTGATCCGGTAATCAGGATGGTTCGCTAGTCTGATCATGGCACTCTCTCTGACGCGGTTTCGGCTGTCCGGGGTTCCGGACGGCCTGAGAGGTCACATGAAAAAGGGGCAGAACTGGCCCCATATCAAAGCAATTTTGTTCGACTGTTTCCGGCGGTGAAACGGACCACCGCCAGTTACCGGATTGTTTCGTGTTTCTGCTGCGGGTGATGGCAGGATCGCGGCATGCTGTCGCCGCCACGTCCGTGAACCACGTCTGGCACTGAATGGCCGAACACGGAAACCGCAGGGCCAGCGTGGCATGACGCGATATCTGTCATGCCATCAAACCTGCATCCCGGGCGGCCCGAAAACGCGAACAATCATGGCATTAAATTTGTGGTGGTAAGTGGTGGGCGACCCTGGAATCGAACCAGGCGTGCGTCTCCGCGAGGGAGTTACAGTCCCCTGCCACACCTTGCGGCCTGTCGCCCACTGGCGGCGGGAATAGCCGCAGTGATTTGGGGCGTCAACACGAAAAACGGCGCGGCAGGTGGGCTTGTTCCGCGCGGCGTTAACAGCCAAGTAGGTAGGATGAGAAATCGGGGGCATCGACCATGAAAAAACCCAAGTGGGTCATTGCAAAGGAACAGGGCAAACGCGCGGCAGCCGCAGAGACCGTGTGGCTGTTCGGTTTGCATGCGGTGCGCGATGCCCTGCTGAATCCACGCCGCGAACGGCTGCGGCTGGTGGTGACGCAAAACGCGCTGGCGAAATTGCAGGACGCCGTGACGATTGCCGGGATCGAGCCGGAAATCTGTGATCCGCGCAAATTTGCAGCCCCGATTGATGCGGGTTCCGTGCATCAGGGTGCCGCGCTGGAAGTGAAACCTCTGGATTGGGGGTCGCTTCAGGATATCGCGCTGGGCGCGGGACCGGAACCTGCGCGAATCGTCCTGCTGGACCGTGTGACGGACCCCCATAACGTCGGCGCGATCTTGCGGTCGGCCGAGGTGTTCGGTGCGCGTGCCGTGGTGGCCGTCCAGCGGCATTCCGCGCCCGAAACCGGTGCGCTGGCGAAAACGGCATCCGGCGCGCTTGAGCGCCAACCCTATGTGCGGGTGCGCAATCTGGCCGATGCCATGACGCAGCTGCAGGACATGGGCTATCTCGTGCTGGGCCTTGATGGCGAGGCCGAAACGGGCATCGAGGCCGCGGTCGAGGGCCTGCGTGATCGCCCCATCGCACTGGTCATGGGGGCCGAAGGTCCCGGGCTGCGCGAAAAGAGCCGGGAAACCTGCAACAGTCTCGTGAAACTGGACGCGGCGGGTGATTTCGGATCGCTGAACGTGTCCAATGCGGCGGCTGTGGCCCTCTACGCGGTGCGCGGATGACGGGAATGAAGGTCGCGACCTGCTGCTATTGTGGCACGCGTGCCGCCTTGGTGCTGCGTGGGAACGACCGTCACGAACTGGCCTGTGCGCAATGTGGCGCGCCGCTGCATGATCTGAAAATGATGCCGGCCAACGCCGGTGGGGTGTCGCGGCGCAGGGCTGCCCCTGCGCATCCGGCCCGGACATTGCGCGTCGAACACCTGAGCAAACCGACCAAGACAACCAAACGGCCCAAGCGCCGCAAGAGCCTGACGTCCAAGCTGGTGTCCGAACTGTGGGACGTGGTCGAGGATATATTCGACTGAAACAATGCGTCACCTCTGTGCGAGGGGGCTGGCGATGTGAACCGACCTGCGGCACATTCAGGTGACCCCGGAGAGGAGCCACCATGATTGATCGTCGTCATTTCCTGCTGTCTTGCGCGGTCCTGCCGCTGATGTCCCGCCCTGCGCTGGCGCAATCGGCCCCGACATTCGCGACCGGTGGAATCGCGATCAACGGGATGGATCCGCTGGAATATCACCGCCAGAATGCACCTGTCGCCGGCAGCGCCGATCACGCGCTGATGTGGATGGGTGCGACGTGGCATTTCGTGAATGCCGAAAACCGCGATGCCTTTGAACGCAACCCCAAGGCACATGCCCCGGCCTACGGTGGCTATTGCGCCTATGCCTTGGCACGCGGCTATCTGGCCGACACGGTGCCTGAGGCGTTTTCGATCGTTGATGGTCGGCTGTATCTGAATGCCTCCCTGCGCGTGCGCAGCCGCTGGGACGAAAATCGCGCCGCCGAAATCGTGGCCGCTGATGCGAACTGGCCGCAGATCCTTGGATAATCCGACCGACACCGAGATCCGCGCCATCTTTGACCGGGTCAAGACAATTGCGATTGTCGGGCTATCGGCCAACCCGGTCCGGCCCAGCTATTTCGTGGCCCGCTATCTGCAACTGCGCGGTTACCGGATCATTCCGGTCAATCCCGGTCTGGCGGGCCAGCAGGTGTTTGGTGAAACCGTCCATGCCAGTCTTGCGGATATCCCGGATGACGTGGACATGGTCGACATCTTTCGCCGGTCGGATGCCGTGCCCGCCCTCGTTGACGCCGCATTGGCCCGCTGGCCCGCGCTGTCCGTGATCTGGTTGCAACTGGGCGTCCAGCACGATGCGGCAGCGGCCGTTGCGCGTGCGCGGGGCGTCACGGTCGTGCAGAATCGCTGCCCCAAGATCGAATATCAGCGTCTTTATGGCGAGCTGCGCATGGGCGGTTTCAACACGGGCCGTATTTCGTCACGTCTGACATGAAAATAGGGGCGCGGCCCTGCGGCCACGCCCCCCATCTGGTGCGATCAGGCGCGGTTACTGCGCGCGGACCCAGTTCTGGCTGGCGCAGATCAGACCACCTGCCACACAGCCCTGAAGCCGCAACGCATTGCCGTTGACCTGCATCTTGCCGACATAGGTCTTGCCGTTGGACGGGCGATAAACCTGACCGTTGTAGGTGCCGTCACCGTTCGGTGCCATGCCGATGACGATCTGGCGGCCGATGTTTTCGGATTGGAACGGCGTGCCGTCGGCCTGATAGGTCCGCACGATCGTGCCGCAGACCGCAGCGCCGCAGGTTTCCATCTGGATATGGGCGAATGCGCCGTCGTCTACCTCGGTTTGCCAGACGCCGACGGCGGCGTCCTGTGCTGATGCTGCCGTTGCGATCAGGCCAGCTGCAATCGCTGTCAGAATTCGTTTCATTTGGGTCTCCTCCCCTCAAGTCATGGCGAACTTTGTGGTCGGGCGGCCCTCGCAATCAAGTCTGACGTTGGGTCGGTTGCAATTTCCTGCCGCCCGCGCCAGAACCGCGCCAAACCAGCCGGAGGCCTGCCATGATCCTGTACCCTGCCATCGATCTCAAGGACGGCAATGCCGTGCGCCTCGTTCACGGTGAAATGGATCAGGCAACTGTATTCAATGACGATCCCGCAGCGCAGGCGCGCAGCTTTGTCGATGCAGGCTGCGCATGGTTGCATCTGGTCGATCTGAACGGTGCCTTTGCGGGGGAACCGGTGAACGCCGCCCCGGTCGAGGCGATCCTCAAGGCCTGCCAGGTGCCGACTCAACTGGGGGGCGGTATCCGGGACATGGCCACGATCGAACGCTGGCTGGACCGGGGTCTGACCCGTGTGATTCTGGGAACGGTTGCTGTGGAAAACCCCGATCTGGTACGCGAGGCGGCCCGTGCCTTTCCCGGGCAGGTCGCCGTGGGTCTGGACGCGCGCAACGGCCGCGTGGCAACGCGCGGCTGGGCCGAAGAGACCGATGTCATGGTCACCGACCTTGCAAAATCCTTCGAGGATGCCGGGATTGCCGCGATCATCTACACCGACATCCTGCGTGACGGCGCGATGAAGGGTCCGAACATCGACGCCACCGCCGATCTGGCGCGTGCCGTGTCGATCCCGGTCATTGCCTCTGGCGGCGTGTCGTCACTGGCGGACCTGACGGCCCTGCGCGACACCGGCGTCATTGCCGGCGCAATATCGGGTCGTGCGCTCTATGACGGGGCGATTGATCTGGGTGCCGCCTTGGCCGCACTGGCGGCCGATCAGTAGTTTGGCACCTTCTGCCCCCGGGCGGCGGTCGTGGCGATCAGGGTGATGCGTTTGTCCCGGGTCGCTGCCTGCTTGGCGGATTTCAGATAGCGCAGGATATTCCGACGATAGGATGGGGCTGCGTTTGAAAACCACGACGCGCCACCGGCCGTATCAAGTGCTGCCTGCAAATCGTCCGGCACGATCAGCGCGTCCACATCCAGATCCGCATACCAGGTACCTGCGCGTTGGGCGGCGGCAACGCAGGCAAGGCCCGCGCTGTGCATCTGTCCTTGTGCTGTCAGTCGCGTGACCCTGTCGCGGTAGGTCTGTGTCCAGCGTTGCTGCGACCGGGGCGAAATCAGTTGCATGGTGCGCCCGTCGTCGCGCGCCATCCGGCGGCCATCGATCCAGCCATGGGCCAGCAGCGCATCCAGAACTGCATCACGGCTGACCGTGGGGCCCGCCCCACGTTTCCAAGTGACCAGCCAGACGCTGTCGCTCTGGGCGTGATGCTGATGCAGCCAGTCCCACAGCGCGGCATCGTCGTCGATCATGACTTGGGCAAAACGGTCCGGGTCCATGGTCAGCGCCTCAATTCGATTGGTCGTAGTGATCGCGCCCCTCATGCCTTGTCCGGGGTTCCCCTCGGGCAGGGCGCGCGCTAAGACGCTCATATGCTGAAAACACGTATCATACCCTGTCTGGACGTCGCAAAGGGCCGCGTCGTCAAAGGCGTGAATTTCGTCGGTCTGCGCGATGCGGGCGATCCGGTTGACGCGGCGATTGCCTATAACGCGGCCGGTGCAGACGAGCTGTGTTTCCTCGACATCATGGCGACCGAGGAAAATCGCGGCACCATGTTCGATCTCGCGACCCGCACGGCCGAGGCCTGTTTCATGCCGCTGACGATCGGGGGCGGCGTGCGGACGCACCACGACGTGCGCAACCTGTTGCTGGCGGGCGCGGACAAGGTCAGCTTCAACTCTGCCGCCGTGGCCAACCCCGACGTGGTGACAGAGGCCGCCTTGCGGTTCGGCAGCCAGTGCATCGTGGTTGCCATAGATGCCAAGACCGTGGCACCGGGCCGTTGGGAAATCTTTACTCATGGCGGGCGTCGGGCGACCGGCATCGATGCCGTGGACTTTGCCCGCACCGTCGCCGAAAAGGGTGCCGGTGAAATCCTGTTGACCGCGATGGACAATGACGGTGTGCAGACGGGCTACAATCTGCCCCTGACCCGGGCCGTGTCCGATGCCGTCGATATCCCCGTGATTGCCAGCGGCGGGGCAGGCACATTGGATCATCTGGTCGAAGGCGTGACCCAAGGTGGCGCCAGTGCCGTGCTCGCTGCGTCGATCTTTCACTTTGGCACCTACACGATCCAGCAGGCCAAGGATCACATGGCGGCCGCCGGTATCCCCATGAGGCTGCAATGACCCTGAACGATCTGTTTGCGACGATCCAATCCCGCAAGAGTGCCGATCCCGACACCAGCTGGACGGCAAAACTGCTGTCCAAGGGCCCGGCCAAATGCGCCGAGAAATTTGGCGAAGAAGCGATCGAGGCGATCATCGAGGCCGCGCGCGGCGACAGACAGGCCCTCACTTCAGAGGCCGCCGATGTCCTGTATCATCTGCTCGTCATGCTCGCGGCCAGCGATGTGACACTGGACGCGGTTCTGGCGGAACTGGACAATCGCCAAGGCACATCCGGCATCGCGGAAAAGGCAGCCCGGCCCTAGCCATCGCTGTTTTCCAAATATCCCGGGGGACGGCGTAGCCGGGGGGCAGCGCCCCCGCCCGGGCATCAGCCCTTGCGCAGCCCTGTCTCGACCAGCATGCCCCGCCGCTTGGCCTCGTAATAATAGCCGCGCGCATACCATTTGACGGCCTCGGCCTCGGACCCGTTCGACAGCAGCCAGGCCCCGCGCAGATATTTTCCCGCGTATTTCAGGTTCGTCTCTGCATCCAGCAGATCAACCGGTTGGCCGGTGAACCCCATCGTGCCTGCGGTTTGAGGCAGGATCTGCATAAGCCCGTAGTAGGGACCGTTGCGCGCACCGGGGCGGTGGGTGCTTTCGCGAATGATGACACGGTGCAACAGCGTGCGCGGGATGTCATAGGTGTCCGCGTAGGTGTTGATCAGCGCCCGCAGTTCCGGTGTCTCGTTCGGATGCAGCGGCAAGGCCTCCGCAACCTCTGTCGTGGCAAAACCAAGCCCCTCCTGGGATTTGTCAGTCGGACCTGCGCAGGCGCTTACCAAGCCCAGAGCGATTGCCACTACGGCGGTTCTTGTCATCTGCATGCGGTGTGTTTTCCATGTGACCTGTCGGCAATTAGCCGCACGATCGCAATCCCGGCAAGCGTGCTGATCTGCGTCGGCAGATTTCGGCGCAAGGGGCGCGGCCCCGGGCGACCTGTCAGGAAAAGACCGACCAGCCTGTGGCCTGAGCAAACATCTCGGCGGCTTCGGTGCCCAGTTTGGAATTGCCCTGTGCGTTCAGGCCAGGTGACCAGACCGCGATACTGGCCTTGCCGGGGGCCACGATCAGAATACCGCCCCCCACGCCGGACTTGCCGGGCAACCCGACGCGGAACGCAAAATCGCCCGATGCGTCGTAGTGCCCGCACAGCATCATCAGCGCGTTGATCCGTGTCCGACGTGCGGGCGACATCAGGCGTGGCGCACCGGGCGCGCCCGTCAGCATCAGACCGGCACGGGCCAGTTGCACGCATGTCATCGACAGGGCGCATTGATGGAAATAGGCCCCAAGAACCTGTTCGACCGGGTTCTGCAACCGCCCGTGGGAGGCCATGAAATAGGCCAGCGATCGGTTCAGATCGCCTGTCGCCTGTTCGGATTGCGCCACTGCGGCATCGATGTGGATATCTTCATCGCCCGCCGCCGCGCGCACGAATTGCACCAGTTCGGCCAGGAAATCCCGTGGCGCATGATGCGCCATAGCAGCGTCGGTGGTGGCGATGGCCCCTGCATTGATGAACGGATTGCGGGGGCGACCCGCCTCGTGTTCCAGTTGCAGGATCGAATTGAAGGCCTGACCGGACGGCTCGCGCCCCACGTTGGACCAGAACGCATCCCCCAGGCGCCCCAGTGCCATCGACAGGGTGAACACCTTCGAGATGCTCTGGATCGAAAATCGTGTCTCGGCGTCGCCGGTTGTGAACAGACCCCCATCCGCAAAGGCCACGGCCATCCCGAATTGCGCGGGATCGACGCGGGCCAGCGGCGGGATGTACTGGGCAACCGTGCCGCGATCCCTGGTGGCCTGCATCGCCTCACCGATCCGGTCGAGGATCGATTGCACGTCCATCATGGCATCCAGCGCAGGAAATTCGCGATCATCCGCAGACCGGCGGCCTGGCTTTTTTCGGGGTGGAATTGTGCGCCGATGATGTTGTCACGTCCGACAACCGCCGTCACGTCCCCGCCGTAATCAACATGCGCGAGCAGATGCGCGGGGTCATGCACGCGCATGGCGTAGGAATGCACGAAATAGGCATGTTCACCCGTGGCGAGCCCGTCCAGCACCGGATGCGCGCTGTCCATGACCAGATCGTTCCAGCCCATATGCGGGATCTTCAACGCGGGATCGGCGGGCCGGATGCGTGTCACATCGCCCGCAATCCATCCGAATCCCGGCGTCGCCTCGTATTCGTGACCCGTCGTCGCCAGCAACTGCATCCCCACGCAGATACCCAGAAACGGCACGGCGCGGTTTTCCACCGCATCGACAATCGCCTCGGCAAGAGCGGTCCGGCTGAACAACTGGTCGCGACAATGCGGGAATGCCCCGTCACCGGGCAGCACGATACGGTCAGCGCGGGCCACCACGTCCGCGTCACCGCTGACGATCACGTCGCCTGCACCTGTTTCGCGGGCCATGCGTTCAAAGGCCTTTTGCGCGGAATGCAGATTGCCGCTGTCGTAGTCGATCAGAACGGTGGTCACAGGCTACCCTTGGTCGACGGAATGGCATCAGCCTTGCGCGGGTCGGTGTCCAGCGCGTCGCGCAGGGCACGGGCGACCGATTTGAACGCGGCCTCGACGATGTGGTGGGCGTTGAACCCGTGCAGGCGGTCGATGTGCAGCGTGATGCCGCCATGGGTCGACAGCGCCTGAAAGAATTCGCGCACCAGTTCGGTGTCGAATGTCCCGATCTTGCCAAAGGGCAGATCGAGGTTGCAGATCAGATAGGGACGCCCGGACAGATCCAGCGCACAGCGTACCTGCGCGTCATCCATCGCCAGATGGCAATCGCCATAGCGGCGGATCCCTTTCTTGTCGCCCATGGCCTGCGTCAGGGCCTGGCCGATGGCGATGCCCACGTCCTCGACCGTGTGGTGGTCGTCGATGTGCAGATCGCCCGTCGCCTTGACGTGCAGATCGATCAGCGCGTGCCGCGCTAGCTGGTCCAGCATGTGGTCAAAGAAACCGACACCGGTGCGGTTGTCGTAGGTGCCCGTCCCGTCAAGTTCGATCATCACCGTGATGTCGGTCTCATTGGTCTTGCGTGTGATCGTGGCGCTGCGCATTGCGGCCTCCTGTCGTTTGCACACCGTATAGGCGGGGCAGGGGGCAAGTGCCAAGGGGACGGATTGCGCGGGCGCGCCGCGTGGTGCAGGTTTGCCCCGCACCACATGAGGAAACCCGATGACCACCTGCGTCTTTGTCCAGATCCGCTGCAAGCCCGGCACGACCTATGCGGTCGCCGAACAGATCGCGCTGCGCGAAATCCATTCCGAACTTTATTCCACCAGCGGCGAATACGACCTGCTGATGAAGGCCTATGTGCCCGCCACATCCGATGTGGGTCATTTCGTCAACGAAAGCGTGGCCGGCATAGCGGGGATCGAACGCACGATGACCACCCTGACATTCAAGGCATTCTGATCACCGCACAGCAAAAAGCCGCCCCGTGGGGCGGCTTTTTTGGTCCGACTGGAGCGGGCGAGGCGATTCGAACGCCCGACCCTAACCTTGGCAAGGTTATGCTCTACCCCTGAGCTACGCCCGCGCGCCAGTTCGGTTCTTGATGGAGCGGGCGAGGCGATTCGAACGCCCGACCCTAACCTTGGCAAGGTTATGCTCTACCCCTGAGCTACGCCCGCATCATCAAGTGAGGCAGGCTTTACCGTCCCGGCTTTTTGGCTGCAAGTGGATTTTTTGCACAAAGGCGACTTAAGTTTTCAAAAGGTCCCCATGACGCCGGATGTCGCTGTTTGCGGCAGGCCGCAAAGACGCCCCACCCACCGTCCCGCAGATGCATCATCTTGCCCGAAATACTCCGGGGGAGCGCCGCAAGGCGCGGGGGCAGCGCCCCCGGCACCCTTTGCTGTCAGGCTTCGAATTCGATCAGCAGATCCTTGGCATCGATCTGGGCACCGGCTGTGACATGCACTGCCTTGACCACCGCGTCGCGGTCGGCGTGGATGCCGGTCTCCATCTTCATCGCCTCGATGGTCAGCAACAGATCGCCCTGTTTGACCTTTGCGCCAACCTGTGCGGCGACGGTGGCCACCACGCCCGGCATCGGCGCGCCAATGTGGTTGGGGTTGCCCAGTTCGGCCTTGGGGTTGCTGACGCGGTCTGCGGCCGCCAGACGGTTCAGAACGCGGATCGTGCGCGGCTGACCGTTGAGTTCGAAGAACACCTTGACCTCGCCGTCTTCGCCCATGTCCGACACGGCCTGCATCCGCACTTCCAGCGTCTTGCCCGGGTCGATTTCGGCGCTGATTTCCTCGCCGGGTTCCATCCCGTAAAAGAACGTCTTGGTCGGCAGCGTGCGGACAGGGCCGTACAGATCGTGACGCGCCGCATAGTCGGTAAAGACCTTGGGATACATCAGGTAGCCGTTCAGATCCTCGTCGTCGATAGCGGTGCCCAGCTTGTCGGCCAGTTCGTTGCGCGTGGCCTCCAGATCGACGGGGGGCAGATGCTTGCCCGGACGGTCGGTGCTGGGTTTTTCGCCCTTGAGGATCTTTTTCTGAATCGCGTCAGGCCATCCGCCCGGCGGCTGGCCCAGGCTGCCGCGCATCATGTCGATCACCGAGTCGGGGAATGACACATCGACCGATGGATCTTCGACCTGCGCGCGGGTCAGGTTCTGGCTGACCATCATCAGGGCCATGTCGCCCACCACCTTGGATGACGGCGTGACCTTGACGATATCACCGAACATCCGGTTCACATCCGCATAGGTCTGGGCGACCTCGTGCCAGCGATCCTCGATCCCGAGGCTGCGGGCCTGTGCCTTGAGGTTGGTGAACTGCCCACCGGGCATTTCGTGCAGATAGACCTCTGACGCGGGGGCCTGAAGGCCGGATTCAAACGCCAGGTAATGCGCGCGGACCTGTTCCCAGTAGTTCGAGATTTCGCGGATCGCTGCAATGTCGAGGCCGGTATCGCGGTCGCTGCCGCGCAGCGCCTCGACGATGGACCCCAGGGTCGGCTGGCTGGTATTGCCGGACAAGGCGTCCATGGCGGCATCGACGCAGTCCACGCCAGCGGCGGCGGCCGCCAGAACGGTCGAAATCGCGGCCCCCGATGTGTCGTGCGTGTGGAAATGGATCGGCAGGCCGACCTCTTCCTTCAGCGCCTTGAACAGTTGCGCCGCCGCCGGTGCCTTGAGCAGGCCCGCCATATCCTTGAGGCCAAGCACATGCGCACCGGCCTTTTCCATCTCCTTGGCCATGCCGACGTAATATTTCAGGTCGTATTTCGCCCGGTCGGGGTCCAGCATGTCCCCGGTGTAGCAGATCGTACCTTCGCAGACCTTGCCGCTGTCGATCACCGCATCCATCGCGACGCGCATGTTTTCCACCCAGTTGAGGCTGTCGAACACGCGGAACACGTCGACGCCTGATGTGGCGGCCTGTGCGACAAAGCTTTGGACCACGTTGTCGGGGTAGTTGGTATAGCCCACCCCGTTCGAGGCGCGCAGCAGCATCTGCGTCATGACATTGGGCATCTTTGCGCGGATATCGCGCAGACGCTGCCACGGGCATTCCTGCAAGAACCGGTAGGCCACGTCGAATGTCGCACCCCCCCAGCATTCCACGCTGAACAGACCAGCCATCTTGGTGGCATAGGTCGGGGCGATGGTGACCATGTCGATGGACCGCATCCGGGTTGCCAGCAGCGACTGGTGACCGTCGCGCATGGTGGTGTCGGTGATCAGCAGCTGCGGCTGGTCCTTCATCCACTGGGCGACGGCGGCAGCACCGTCGCGATCAAGGATCTGGCGCGTGCCGTCGGGCACATCAGAGGTTGTCTTGACCGGGGCCTTTGGCATTTTCACGTCGGCGGCGGGCCGCGGCCGGTTGGCCGTTTCGGGATGCCCGTTCACGGTGATGTCGGCGATATAGGTCAGGATTTTGGTGGCGCGGTCGCGGCGCGCCTTGAAATCGAACAGTTCCGGCGTCTCGTCGATGAATTTCGTGTGGTATTCGTTGTTCAGGAACGTCGGGTGTTTCAGCAGGTTTTCGACGAAAGCGATGTTGGTGCTGACGCCACGGATGCGGAATTCGCGCAGTGCGCGGTCCATGCGGGCGATGGCCATTTCAGGCGTCGGCGCGCGGGCCGTCACCTTGGTCAGCAGGCTGTCGTAGTAGCGCGTGATGACAGCACCGGAATAGGCGGTGCCGCCGTCCAGGCGGATGCCGGGGCCGGTGGCTGAGCGATACATCTGGATGCGGCCGTAGTCGGGGATGAAATTGTTCTGCGGATCCTCGGTCGTGACCCGGCATTGCAGGGCGTGTCCGTCCAGCTGGACATCGTATTGCGACGCACAGCCGGTCGCCTCGACGATGCTCTTGCCTTCGGCAATCAGGATCTGGGCGCGTACGATGTCGATGCCTGTCACCTCTTCGGTGACGGTGTGTTCGACCTGCACGCGTGGGTTCACCTCGATGAAATAGAATTCACCCGAATCCATATCCATCAGGAATTCGACCGTACCCGCGCATTCATAATTCACATGGGCGCACAGCTTCTTGCCCAGGTTGCAGATGCGTTCGCGCTGCGTGTCGGACAGATAGGGGGCGGGGGCACGTTCAACGACCTTTTGGTTGCGGCGCTGCACGGAACAATCGCGTTCCCACAGGTGATAGATTTCGCCGTGGCTGTCGCCCAGGATCTGCACCTCGACGTGACGCGCCTTCATGATCATCTTTTCCAGATAACCCTCGCCGTTGCCGAAGGCAGCCTCGGCCTCGCGGCGGCCTTCGCGGACTTTTTCCTCCAGCTCGGATTCGTTCATGATCGGGCGCATGCCGCGACCACCGCCACCCCAGCTGGCCTTGAGCATCAGCGGATAGCCGACCTCTGCTGCCTGCTTCTTGATCAGGGCCATGTCCTCGCCCAGCACGTCGGTGGCTGGGATGACCGGCACGCCGGCCTCGATGGCGACGCGGCGGGCACTGGCCTTGTCGCCCAATTCGCGCATCGTCTTTGCCTTGGGGCCGATGAACGTGATGCCCGCTGCGGTGCAGGCGTCCACGAAATCGGGGTTTTCAGACAACAGGCCATAGCCCGGGTGGATGGCATCGGCGCCGGCCATCTTGGCCACGCGAATGATCTCTTCTATGGACAGGTAGGCGGCGACCGGGCCCAGACCCTCGCCGATGCGGTAGGCCTCGTCGGCCTTGAACCGGTGCAGCGACAGCTTGTCCTCTTCGGCAAAGACGGCGACCGTCTTTTTGCCCATCTCGTTGGCCGCCCGCATGACCCGGATCGCGATTTCGCCCCGGTTGGCAATGAGTATTTTCTTGAAGTCGGCCATGGTGTGATCCTTTCGCAGTTGCAGCATTGTTAAGCGGTGCAACGGGGATGTCCAGTGTTGGTGTTAGCGTTAACGGACGCGCCGTGACGGAAGCTCGGACAGTTTTCGCGTCCCCAGTTGCCCCATGTTGGCGATGATGTCCTGTTTGAGAATGTCGATGACATGCGCGGCCCCTGCGTCCCCGATCGCGCCAAGACCATAGTGGAATGCGCGGCCCAGCATCACGAACTCGGCCCCCAGCGCGATCATGCGCAGGATATCCAGACCGCCCTCTACCCCGGAATCGCAGATGATCGGCAGATCGGTGGCCGCACGGATTGCGGGCAGCACATCCGCTGTTGCCGGGGCGGCCGCGAACTGCCGCCCTGCGTGATTGCTGACCCAGATCGCATCGACCCCGGCCTCGCTCAGGCGGGGGACGTCGCCTGCATCCAGCACGCCCTTGACCACCAGTGGCCCGTCCCATTCCGCCCGCAGGGCATGCAGGTAATCCCAGTCGGGCGATGTGCGCAAAAGGTAACCCGCGTGCGCCGTGGATGGCAGGGCCGTGGTGGTGTCGCTGTAGCTGTCGATCAAACGCATGCGCGGCATGCCCGTCTGGCGGATCCCGTTCAGCCAGGCCGGACACATCGCCGCCTGCGCCGCCAGCCGGGGCGTCAGGCGCGGCGGGTTCGTCAGACCGCCGCGTGTCTGCCGTTCCCGGCGTGATGCGACGGGCACATCAACGGTCAGAACCAGCGTGCCGAATCCGGCGTCGCGGGCGCGGCGCAACATGTCGGCGCGGATCTGCGGATCGCGGGGCGGATAGATCTGGAACCAGGCATGGGTGCCCAGATGAGGGGCGACATCCTCTGGTGTCTGGGTCGCGACAGTGGACATGCCGTAAGGGATGCCTGCCGTGGCGGCCGTGCGTGCCAGCAGACGTTCCGCGCCCGGCCAGACCAGCCCGGACATGCCGACCGGCGCGATACCGAATGGCAGCGGATAGGTGGCCCCCATCATGGTGACACTCAGGTCCGGGGAGAATTCACCGTGCAGGATCGAGGGCTGCAACAGCACCGCGTCCAGTGCCGCGCGGTTGCGCGCCAGCGCGGATTCGTCGCCGGTGGCTGAATCCAGATATTCCCAGACGAAATGCGGAATCCGGCGGCGCGCGCGGGCGCGCAGATCGGCGATGGCAGGGTAGCGGCTATGCAGGTTCATGCGGGCCACGCTAGGGCTTTGCCCCACAGGAGGGAAGTCGTGACGATGCGGATGTCGCTGCGGCATGACTTTTGCAAAAGGGACGCCGTGTTGCGTGAACGAACCGTGAACGAGGGGTTTCTTTGTTTGGCACGAGGCATTATGAAAGAGGGATGAATGATTTTTCAGAAGATGACGCATTCGAGGCCGCCGTGCCGCTGTCGCAACGGGCGCGGGCGGGGGGCGTTGCTGCACGCTTTGGCGGGGATGCCGCCTATCTGGACGGGCTGAACCCCGCGCAGCGCGCTGCGGTCGAGGCGCTGGACGGCCCTGTGTTGATGCTGGCGGGTGCCGGCACCGGCAAGACCCGCGCGCTGACGGCGCGGATCGCGCATCTGCTGCATACGGGCACGGCCAGCCCGCGCGAAATCCTTGCGGTGACGTTTACCAACAAGGCCGCACGCGAGATGAAAAACCGCGTCGGCCGACTGATGGGCGAAACGGTCGAGGGCATGCCATGGCTTGGCACGTTTCACGCGATCTGCGTCAAACAACTGCGCCGTCATGCCGAACTGGTCGGGTTGAAATCGAATTTCACGATTCTGGACACCGACGACCAGCTGCGGTTGTTGAAACAGTTGATCGTGGCAGGCGGCATCGACGAAAAACGCTGGCCGCCGCGTATGCTGGCCGGGATTATCGACGGCTGGAAAAACAAGGCCTATGGCCCCGACAAGGTGCCATTGGCCGAGGCCGCCGCATTCGATCACAAGGGGGTGGAACTCTATGCGGCCTATCAGGCCCGGCTCAAGGATCTGAACGCCTGCGACTTCGGCGACCTGCTGTTGCACATGGTCACGATCTTTCAGACGCACGAGGATATCCTGCGCCAGTATCAGCGCTGGTTCCGCTACATCCTCGTGGACGAATATCAGGACACCAACGTGGCCCAGTACCTGTGGCTGCGGCTGCTGGCCTCGGCGCATAAAAACATCTGCTGCGTGGGCGACGACGATCAGTCGATCTATGGCTGGCGCGGTGCAGAGGTTGGCAACATCCTGCGGTTCGAGACCGATTTTCCGGGTGCCACGGTCGTCAAGCTGGAACAGAACTATCGGTCCACCCCGCATATTCTGGCCGCCGCATCCGGTGTGATCGCGTCCAACAAGGGCCGTCTGGGCAAGACGCTGTTCACCGACGCCGAAGACGGTGAAAAGGTCCGCCTGATCGGCCATTGGGACGGCGAGGAGGAGGCCCGTTGGATCGGCGAGGAAATCGAGGCGCTGCAACGCGGCACGCGCGGGCAGGACCCGGTCGGTCTGGACAATCAGGCGATCCTCGTGCGGGCCAGCCACCAGATGCGCGCCTTCGAGGATCGGTTTCTGACCATCGGCCTGCCTTACCGCGTCATCGGGGGTCCGCGCTTCTATGAACGTTTGGAAATCCGCGACGCCATGGCCTATTTCCGCCTCGCCGTGAGCCAAGAGGACGATCTGGCGTTCGAGCGGATCGTGAACACGCCCAAGCGTGGCTTGGGCGACAAGGCCGTGCAGACGATCCAGCGGGCCGCGCGCACCAATGGTGTCAGCCTTGTCGAAGGCGCGCGCATCGTGGTGCAGGGAAAGCTGTTGGGTGGCAAGGGACTGCGCGAACTGGGTGTGTTGGTCGACGGGTTGGACCGCTGGCACGCGCAGGTCAGGCAGGAATCGGACACCCATCAGGAGCTGGCCGAAATGATCCTGGACGAATCCGGCTACACTGGCATGTGGCAAAACGACAAGACGCCAGAGGCACCGGGTCGTCTGGAAAACCTCAAGGAACTGGTCAAGGCACTGGATAACTTTGAGAACCTTCAGGGTTTCCTCGAACATGTCGCGCTGATCATGGACAACGAGACCGAACAGGACGGCGAAAAGGTCAGCATCATGACCCTGCACGCCGCCAAGGGTCTGGAATTTCCCGCCGTGTTCCTGCCCGGATGGGAGGACGGATTGTTCCCGTCCCAGCGGTCGATGGACGAAAGCGGGTTGAAGGGCCTCGAAGAGGAACGCCGCCTTGCCTATGTCGGGATCACGCGGGCCGAGGAGATCTGCACCATTTCCTTTGCCGCCAACCGCCGGGTTTACGGCCAATGGCAATCGGCGCTGCCGTCGCGGTTCATTGACGAGCTGCCAGAGGACCATGTCGAGGTGCTGACGCCGCCGGGTCTGTATGGTGGCGGATACGGTGCTGCGGGCATGGCGGCCAATGCGTCGCCCAAACTGCGCGAAGAATCCATGTCGGACCTGCACCAAAAGGCGCATGACGCCAACGTCTACAACTCTCCGGGGTGGCGGCGTTTGCAGGCGCGGGGCCAGACCCGCGGCGTGTCGCAACCCGCCGAGGCGCGCAACATGACGATCGACATGACGGCTGTCAGCGCGTTCACAACCGGCGACAGGGTGTTTCATACCAAGTTCGGTTACGGCGAAATCAAGGGGATCGAGGGCGACAAGCTGTCTATCACCTTTGACAAGGCGGGTGACAAACATGTGGTCGCGAAATTCGTTGTGGCGGCCGACGCCGCGTCCGACGTGCCGTTCTAGTGCCAGATCATCGGGATCAGGGACGCCATCAGCAGAGCGGCCATTGACACGTTGAACAGGCGGAGCCGGCGGGCGGTGCCCAGAAACCTGCGGACCTGGACGCCAAGCGCGGCCCAGATGGTGATCGCGGGCAGGTTCGACATCAGGAAAACGCCTGCCACGATCAGCGATCCGACCCAGACCGGGCGGTCCTGCGGGGCGAATGCGGTAATCGCGGTGATCGCCATGACCCATGCCTTTGGGTTGACCCATTGAAACGCGGCGGCCTGTAGAAAAGTGAATGGCCTGCCCTGGACCTGTGATGCCTCTGGCGGGACGGCCGTCGCGATCTTCCATGACAGCCACGACATATAAAGCACCGCGAGCACGGTCAGGATCATGTTCAGCACCGGGTAGGTCGTAAACACCCGCAACAGAACCAGCCCGATCATCGCCACCATGAACGAATGACCCAGGCTGATGCCGCACATATGCGGGACCGTCCGGCGAAATCCGTAGTTTGCGCCGGATGCCATCAGCATCAGGTTGTTGGGGCCCGGCGTGACCGAACTGACAAAGGCAAACTGAAAGAGCAGGTAGAGCGTGACATTTTCCATGCCACAATCATACCGCGCATCGGGTTGCATTGGATTGCAAAGATGGTGCCAAAATCGCTAATTTTGCACCTATGAGCGAAATCGACAGAATGAACGCTGAAATATTGCGTGCCTTGGCCGGGGATGGACGCATCAGCAATCTGGAGCTGGCAGACCGCGTCGGCCTGTCACCCTCTGCCTGTCTGCGGCGGGTTCAGGATCTGGAACGCCGTGGCGTGATCCGCGGCTATCGGGCGCGATTGGACCCGGTGCAGACCGGGCGCGCCTTTGTGGTCTATGTGGCCGTGGGGCTGTCAGAACACACCAAGGCCGCGCAGCAGGCGTTCGAACGCGCAATGGCGATCGCGCCCGACGTGGTGGAATGTCACAACGTGGCGGGTGCATTCGAATACATGCTGCGGGTCGAGGTGGCAGATCTGCCCGCCTACAAGGCGTTTCATTCCGATACCCTGGGCACCGTGCCGCATGTGCGGTCGATCACAAGCTATATGGTGATGGGAAGCCCGAAGGACCTGCGCGCCTGATTTTTCGACAGACTGACAAATGAAAAAGGCGATGCGCGGGAGGAGGTGCGCATCGCCTTTCCATTTGTGAGCGCAAACCTCGGGGAGGAGGTCGGGCTTGCGCCGGCGTCGGGCCCTCCGGGAGGAGGTAGAGGGTTCCGACGATGCGGACTGCCGCGGGAGGAGGTGCAGCGTCCGTATGCGAATTCAGGGTGCGGTGATGGCCGGGAGGAGGTGACCACCACCGCTGTCTGCATGGGTCCGACCGCAGGGAGGAGGAGAGCGGCGGACCCAGGTCTTTACCCGAATATCCGGCTGGGAGGAGGTAGCCATTTATCCGGGTCATCCGGGCCACCGCGGGAGGAGGTGCAGCGCCCGTATTCTGTTGTTCAAAACGGCGACCCCAACACGGGGAGGAGGTCGGTCAGGGCCGCCGCTTTGTGTTTTGCGCGCCCACCTGAAGGGAGGAGGTGGCGGGCGGCGCTGTCAGGTCGGAACCAGGGAGGAGGTTGGTTCGTTCCCGATTGGAATTCAGTTGCCGTAGGCTGCTTCGGTTGCGATGCTGCGGATCATCGAGCGGGAAATGCCCAGATCGGCCAGTTCGCGGTTGGTCAGCGCGGACAGTTCGTTTACCGTGTTGCGATAGACGCGGCGCTTTGCAGCGGCGTCGGCGATCTGCTTGCGCAAACCAGCGAAACGCTGGGTCAGGGACGGCGCGACGTTTGTGTTTGTGTAAGCCATGTTGTGTCTCGTCTTTGTTGTGTTCAGCATTGTTTGCCGCTTGTGACCAATATCTAGGATTATGCTGCACCTGCACAATAGCTGTCTCGTCAATGCTGCTATGCAGCAGGCGCAAGTTACTCTAGGTCTGTTACAAATCCTTTACGCTTGGGTTTTCGGGGCACTTGCACCTTGGGCACGCCGGGACCAGTGTGCGCGCGGTATCGCATGATCGCATTGAAGGGGGCACCGCATGGCGCTGGATAAACAGACAATCACATCGGAACTGGGGCGCGTCGGGCTGCCGGACGGCGGTGATCTGGTGTCGCGCGACATGATCCGTGCCCTGACGGTGGATGGCGGAACGGTCCGTTTCGTGATCGAGGCACCGGACGCTGCAACGGCCGCGCGCATGGAGCCGATCCGGGCTGCGGCGGTGAACATCGTTCGCGCAATTGACGGTGTTACGGATGTGTCTGCCGTTCTGACCGCGCACAGCGCGCCCAAGGCGGCACCAGCGGGGGCAGGCGATGCGCCCCCCAGCCTCAAGGTGGGGCGTCACCCGACGCCGCAGGCCGGTCCCGCGCGTGTGGCAGGGGTCGATCGCATCCTGGCGATCGGGTCCGGCAAGGGTGGCGTGGGCAAATCGACCGTTTCTTCCAACCTTGCCGTGGCGCTTGCGCGGCAAGGGCGGCGTGTCGGTCTGCTGGACGCCGATATATATGGTCCCAGCCAGCCGCGCATGATGGGCGTGAACACACGTCCCGGCAGTCCCGACGGCAAACGTATCATTCCGCTGCAGGCCCACGGTGTCACCATGATGTCGATCGGTCTGATGGTTGACCCGGCCAAGGCAGTTGTCTGGCGTGGGCCGATGCTGATGGGGGCGCTGCAGCAGATGCTGGGGCAGGTGGAATGGGGCGAGCTGGATGTCCTGATCATCGACCTGCCGCCCGGCACGGGTGACGTGCAGTTGACGCTGGCACAGAAAACCGAACTGACCGGTGCCGTGATCGTCAGTACACCGCAGGATGTGGCGCTTTTGGACGCCCGCAAGGCGATGGACATGTTCCGCACGCTCAAGACGCCGATCCTGGGTCTGGTGGAAAACATGAGCACCTTTCATTGCCCGCACTGCGGCGAGGAAACCCAGATATTCGGCCACGGCGGTGTTGCCCAAGAGGCCGAGGCGCTGGGGCTGCCGTTCTTGGGGGCTTTGCCCATTGATCTGCAGACCAGGGTCTCAGGTGATGCGGGTGTGCCTGTCGCGGCAGGCGAGGGGCCTGTTGCAGATGCCTATGCCGCGCTGGCCCGGCGGTTCATCGACGGTGGCATGGCCTGACAGAACACTGCGGCCCAGATTCGCCGATCCATTCTGAATCTCTGTGAATCGCCCCGGACAGCGTCAGGGGCGTTTCCGATTCTCGATTTTGCGCTGGAAATTTTCTACGATTTTGCCCTCTGTAGGGTCTTGACTGATGCGTGATCGACACGGCTGCGCCCCGACTCGCAGAGACAATGCAAACTTTTTTCAGCCATTGTGAACTTTATGGAACCGATCAGTTTTTAACTAGATGTAGTGTTTTTTATCCACAGGTATCGCAAATGTATTTTTCAGCCTGTGGATAACCTGCCGGTCACAGCCGCGTGAATCGGCGTGAGATTCAGCGTGATTCACAGAATTCCCATTTTAGGCGTTGCCGGATGATGAGTGACATGGCACAACTGGCTCACGGTAACGACGGGCAGACAAACAAGGGGCGCCAAAGACCCCACCGGCAAAAAGTCAGGTTTCATACAGGCCTCGTTTTTACTGCAAAAAGCGATCCGGCGCGCGAGCGAGCAGACATCCCCCCAGATGGCGCGCGCAGCTGGTCCCGCCCTTACTCCAAAGGGCACGAGACGGCGGGTTGAGTAGTGGCAGCTAACTCAATCCGCCGTTTCCACATTCAAGGACGCATTTGGGGCGGGCAGGAAGGATCACGGTGGACCTGGGTTTTACAGGCCAGTTTCAGTCGAAAGTGGATGGGAAGGGACGCATGTCCATCCCGGCCAAATTTCGTCGCGTGATCGAGGCCGGCGACCCCGAATGGTCCCCCGACAAACCCATGCAGGCCAAGATCCTGTTCGGCAATCACCTGGGCGAGAGCCTGCAGATCATGACCATGACCGAATTCAACGCCAAGATGCGGCGCATTCTGGACATGCCCGACAGCAACCCCAACAAATCCAAGCTGCGCCGCCTGTTCATGGGCTATTCGGACGAGCTGACCGTCGACAAGGACGGGCGCGTCGTGATGCCGCTGGCGTTTCGCAAGAAGTTGGGCATCGTCGAGGGTGAGCTGAAATTCATGGGGCAGGGCGATTCATTCCAGATCTGGAAGCTCGAGAACTTTGAAGGCGAGGTTGACGCCCCGCTGGATGACTGGATCGAAGAGCAGGGTGCCGATTTCGACCCGATGAGCCTGGTCGAGTAGGTCGAACGCATGTCATCTGCCAGCGACGCCCCCCACATTCCGGTTCTGATCAACGCGATTATCGACGCCTGTGCGCCGATAGGCGGCACCTGGCTGGACGGCACATTCGGGGCGGGCGGATACACCCGCCGCCTGCTGGATGCCGGCGCTGACCGGGTCATCGCGGTGGATCGTGATCCACTGGCGTTCGAAATGGCGCAGGACTGGATCGCAGGCTACGGCGACCGCATCACCTGTGTCGCCGGCGAATTTTCCAAACTCGACACCTATGCGCAGGACCTCGACGGTGTGGTGCTGGATCTGGGCGTGTCGTCGATGCAGCTGGACCTGGCAGAGCGCGGGTTTTCGTTCATGCGTGACGGCCCGCTGGACATGCGCATGTCGCAATCGGGTCCTTCGGCCGCTGATCTGGTGAACGCGGCCGAGGAATCGGAACTGGCCGACATCATCTATTTATATGGCGAGGAACGGATGAGCCGCCGCATCGCGCGGTCGATCGTTGCGGCCCGGCCCATCACGACCACGCTGCAACTGGCGAAAATCGTGGAATCCTGCCTGCCGCGCGCCAAACCGAACCAGTCGCACCCTGCGACGCGAACGTTTCAGGCGCTGCGCATCGCGGTGAATGACGAATACGGTGAATTGGCCGAAGGCCTGATGGCGGCTGAACGCGCATTGCGGCCCGGTGGCCAGCTGGCCGTCGTGACCTTTCATTCGGTCGAGGACCGGATGGCCAAACGGTTCATCCAGGCGCGCAGCGGCACAACGGCCAATGCCAACCGCTATGCCCCCGCACTGGAAGAGGTCACACCTGCCTTTACCCAGAAAACCCGCAAGGCGATCGCGGCGGATGCCGCAGAGGTCGCGGCCAACCCCCGTGCACGCTCTGCCAAATTGCGGGTCGCCACCCGCACCGACGCCCCGGCCGAATCCATCGCCCGCGCCGATCTGGGCATGCCGTTGAGGAAATCAGAACGATGATGCGTTTCGTGATGTATATTGCGGCTGCCCTGGCCGTGATGGGGCTTGGGTTCTGGGCCTATCAGGAAAACTATCGCACGCAGACAGCGATCAAGGATGTCCGCCGGCTTCAGGCGCAGATCGGCGATGCGCATGAACGTCTGGGCATGTTGCGTGCGGAATGGGCCTATCTGAACCGCCCGGACCGCCTGAACGATCTGGCAGAGCTGAATTTTGACCGGCTGGGTCTGCTGCCGTTGTCGCCCGACAGCTTTGGTGACGCGCGCTATATCGTCTATCCGATCCCCGATATCCTGCCGATCACCAACCCCATCGATGTGACCTCGATCGGTCCATCCAGCGAGGAGGACCCGTTGTGATCCGCACGCCGCTGCGCCCGCTTGCCCGCGTTCTCAAGGCCCGCGAGACGGGCGAGGACCCGTCTGTCATCGAAAAGGAAAACCTGCGCCTGCGTCACGAGGCGATGGCCGATCGCAGCCGCGCCCGGGCGGAATCGCGTTTGCTTCTCCTCGGGGCTGCCTTTGCCTTGGCCTTTGGAACCATCGGGGTGCGGATGTCCACGCTGGCCGCCTCTATGCCAGAGGAACCGCGCGTCGTGGACAGCGGCAATCCGATCATCGGCCAGAGGGCCGACATCGTGGATCGCAACGGCCGTATTCTGGCGACGAACCTCGCGACACATGCATTGTACGCGCAGCCGCACCAGATGATCGAACCCGAACGCGCGGCCCGCGAGCTGGCTCAGATCTTTCCCGATCTGAACGAAGAACGGCTGCTGAAGGATTTTACCGGCGCGCGGAAATTCGTCTGGGTCCGCCGCCAGATTTCGCCCGAACAATTGCAGCAGGTGCACGACATCGGATCGCCGGGCCTGTTGTTTGGTCCGCGCGAAATGCGACTGTATCCCAACGGACCGATTGCGGCGCATGTGCTGGGCGGCGCGTCCTATGGGCGCGAGGGCGTGTCCAGCGCCGAGGTCATCGGTGTTGCCGGGATCGAACGCCGGTTTGACGACCTGCTGCGTGATCCCGCCAACGAAGGCGCACCACTGGAATTGTCGCTGGATCTGACCGTGCAGGCCGCTGCCGAAGAGGTTCTGGCGGGGGGTATGGCCCTGCTGAATGCCAAGGGTGCGGCATCCATCATCATGGATATCCATTCCGGAGAGATCATTTCGCTGGCCTCTTTGCCGGATTTCGATCCCAACAATCGCCCGCCCGTGCTGACCACGGGCGACCAGTCCGACAGTCCGCTGTTCAATCGTGCGGTGCAGGGGGTCTATGAACTTGGCTCGACGTTCAAGATTTTTGCCGTGGCACAGGCGATGGAACTGGGGCTGATCAATCCTGCGACGATGATCGACACCACGGGACCGCTGACCTTTGGTCGCCAACGGATCCGCGATTTTCACCGCATGGACCCCGCCATGACTGCGACCGACGTGATCGTGGAATCGTCCAACACCGGCACGGCCCGCATCGCGCTTCAGATCGGCGGCCAGCGGCAAAAGGATTTCCTTGCAGACCTGGGCCTGACCGAACCCACGCTGATCGAATTGTCAGAGGCCCCGTCAGGGCGTCCCCTGCTGCCACCGCGCTGGGGCGAGGTGAACACGGCCACGATTTCATTCGGTCACGGAATCTCGACCTCGCCGCTGCATCTGGCACAGGCCTATGCGATTATCGCCAACGGCGGCACGCGGGTGACACCGACCCTGTTGCGGCGTGATGCGGCGCAGGTCGGTCCGCGCGTCATGCGGCCAGAGGTCGCCCAAAGATCCGTCGACATGTTGCGACAGGTGGTGACTCGGGGCACCGCATCAATGGGCGAGGTCGCGGGCTATCAGGTCGCGGGCAAGACCGGCACCGCCGACAAACCAAAAGCAAACGGCGGCGGCTATTACGACGACAAGACCATCACGACCTTTGCGTCGCTCTTTCCCGCATCTGATCCGCAGTATGTGGTGGTCGTGACCTTGGACGAACCCGTCGAAAGTGCGGGCGACGATCCCCGGCGCACGGCCGGTTGGACCGCGGTGCCGGTCGCGGCGGAAATGATACGGCGCGTCGCACCGCTGATGGGGATCAGACCACAGATTGAACCCACCGTGCAGGCTAGTGTAACACTCTCCTCGAACTGACGCCCGCCGGAGAACGACAATGTCCGAGATCAAGACCCTGCTGGACCTCGGGCTGCACGCGCGAGGTGGTCGGAACCCCCGTATTCTGGGTGTCGAAACCGACAGCCGCGCGGTCAAGCGCGGTTATCTGTTCGCAGCTCTGCCGGGCACGACGGTCCACGGTGCGGCCTACGTCGAAAAGGCGCTGTCCCAAGGGGCCGCTGCCATCCTGACGGATGCCGCAGGTGCGGCACTTGCTGCCGATGCGCTGGCTGCCAGCGATGTGGCGCTGATCGTCGCACAGGACCCGCGTCAGGCGCTGGCGCAGACCGCGTCGCTGTGGTTCGGGGCCCACCCCGAGGTCATGGTCGCCGTCACTGGCACGAACGGGAAAACCTCGGTCTCGACCTTTACCCGGCAGATCTGGGAACTGCTGGGCTATGCGGGGATCAACCTGGGCACCACGGGGGTCGAGGGCGCATGGACAGCACCCCTGCATCACACCACCCCCGATCCGGTCACGCTGCACCGTGTGCTGGCCGAGGCCGAAGAGGACGGCGTGACCCATGCCGCGATGGAAGCATCATCGCATGGACTGGATCAGCGGCGGCTGGACGGCGTCGTGCTGGCGGCTGCCGGTTTCACGAACTTTACCCAGGACCACCTGGACTATCATGAAACCTTTGACGCCTATTTCGAGGCCAAGATGGGCCTGTTCACCCGGGTGCTGACGCAGGACGGCGTGGCGGTCATCAACCTTGACGATCCACGCGGCCAAGAGGTCGCCAGCCTGTGCACCGCCCGCGGGATCGAGGTGATCGGCACGGGCCGCAGCCCCGATGCGCGGTTGCGGATCGTGGGCCAGCGTTTCGATGATACCGGCCAGGATCTGCAGCTGATGTGGCAGGATCGTCCGTTCCGGGCGCGTCTGAACCTGATCGGCGGATTTCAGGCCGACAACGTCGTCGTGGCCTGTGGTCTGGCGATCGCGGCGGGTGCCATTGCCGGGGATGTGTTTGCGACGCTGGACAGGCTGACGACCGTCCGGGGCCGGATGCAGCTGGTGGCGACCCGTGAAAACGGCGCGCCGGTCTTTGTCGATTATGCGCATACCCCGGATGCGATCCAGACGGCCCTGCGCGCGATGCGGCCACATGTGATGGGTCGGATCGTCGTGGTCGTGGGGGCCGGTGGTGATCGCGACAAGGGCAAACGCCCGCTGATGGGGCAGGCGGCCGCCGCCAATGCCGATCTGGTGGTGGTGACCGACGACAACCCCCGGTCCGAAAGGCCCGCCGATATCCGGGCGGCTGTCCTGTCAGGGGCAACCGCAGAAAACAGCGCCGAAGTGATCGAGGTGGGTGACCGGGCCGAGGCGATCCTGCGCGGGATCGACGCGCTTGGCCCCGGCGATGCGCTGCTGATCGCCGGCAAGGGACATGAGACAGGTCAGGTCGTGGGCGACACGGTGCTGCCATTCGACGATGCCGAACAGGCCAGTGTCGCGGTCGCCGCACTGGAGGGGCGGATATGACCGTGTTGTGGACCAGTGCCGATGCGGTAGCGGCCACCGGCGGCACGACGACGGCAGACTGGCAGGCGCAGGGCGTGTCGATCGATACCCGCACGATCCGGCCGGGCGATCTGTTCGTGGCGCTGACTGCTGCCCGTGACGGTCATGATTTCGTGGCCCAGGCGCTTGAAAAAGGGGCCGCTGCGGCCCTTGTCACCCATCGGCCCGCCGGGGTTGCCGATGACGCGCCCTTGTTGATTGTGGATGATGTTCTGGGCGGGCTGGTTGATCTTGCGCGCTTTGCGCGCGCGCGCACGGCTGCGCGGATCGTGGCTGTCACCGGATCGGTGGGCAAGACGTCGATCAAGGAAATGCTGCGTGCAGCACTTGCCCCGCAGGGGACGACCCATGCCGCAGAGGCGTCCTACAACAACCACTGGGGTGTGCCGCTGACACTGGCCCGGATGCCTGCCGATTGCACCTATGCGGTGATCGAGATCGGCATGAGCAATCCCGGCGAAATCGCACCGCTGTCGCGGCTGACGCGGCCGCATGTGGCCCTGGTCACCACGGTTGCCGCAGCCCACCTCGAGGCGTTCGAGAATCTGGCGGGCATCGCCCATGAAAAGGCGTCCATCGTCGCGGGTCTGGCCACGGGTGGCACCGCAGTTCTGAATGCGGACTTGGACACATCCGACATCTTGCGCGATGTTGCCGCGCAATCCGGCGCTGAAATTATCACATTTGGAACCTCGGGCGATTGGCAGGTCGGTGATGTGCGCATCACGGATGCGGCCACGATCATCGCGGCCCGGCATGCCGGAACAGACTATCTGTGCAAACTGTCCGTGCCTGGCCGCCATTTCGCCATGAACGCCGTCGCGGTTCTGGCCGTGTCCGATGCACTGGGCGCGGACCCCGCGCAATCGGCCATGAACCTGGGCCAATGGCTGCCGCCGCAGGGGCGCGGCACGCGCGAACAGGTGATCGTCGACCAAGGCGAAGAAAGTGGCACGATTGACCTGATCGACGATGCCTTTAACGCCAATCCCACGTCGATGACGGCAGCGCTGGAAGTTCTGGCCGCCAGCACACCGCGCGATGGCGTGGGCCTGATCCAGACGGGCCGCCGTATCGCGATCCTGGGGGACATGCTGGAACTGGGACCGGACGAAATGCAGATGCACGCGGACCTTGCGGCTTGCCCGCATCTGGCTGCGCTGACCACGGTTCACTGTGCGGGGCCGCGCATGCGCGCCTTGTTCGACGCCCTCCCGGCTGATCAGCGTGGCCAATGGACACCGAATGCCGATGACATGGCGGATGCCGTCATGGGCCTGATCGACGCAGGCGATGTCGTGCTGGTCAAGGGGTCCAAGGGATCGCAGGTCTCTCGCGTCGTTGACGCCATCCGAAAACTCGGGCATCGCTGACGCGCGGTCCAGCAAGGGAACCACATTATGCTTTACTGGCTCACAGCCCTGTCAGACGGCGGCGATTTTTTCAATCTTTTCCGTTACATCACCTTCCGCGCCGGTGGTGCATTCATGACGGCGCTGGTGTTCGGGTTCATCTTTGGCCTGCCCTTGATCAATGTTCTGCGCCGCACGCAGGGCAAGGGCCAGCCGATCCGCAGTGACGGCCCCGAGGGGCATTTCGTCAAGGCGGGCACCCCGACCATGGGTGGGCTGCTGATCGTGGGGGCGCTGACGACCTCGACACTTTTGTGGGCGCGCTGGGACAACCCCTACATCTGGATGGTGCTGTTCGTGACGCTGGGCTTTGCGGCGATCGGCTTTGCCGATGATTACGCCAAGGTCAGCAAACAGAAAACCGACGGCGTCCCCGGCAAGGTGCGTCTGGGTCTGGGGTTTGCCATTGCGGCAATTGCGGCCCTCTGGGCATCGTATTTTCACCCCGAGACCCTGCAATTCCAGCTGGCGGTGCCGGTTTTCAAGGATGTGCTGATCAACCTCAGTTTCTTTTTCGTGCCCTTCGCGATGATCGTGATCGTGGGGGCCGCCAACGCCGTCAACCTGACGGACGGGCTGGACGGGCTGGCCATCATGCCTGCGATGATCGCGGCTGGCACCTTTGGCATCATTGCGTATTTTGTTGGACGTGTGGATTTCGCGGATTCGCTTGGCCTGCATTACGTGGCGGATTCCGGCGAGATCCTGATTTTCTGTGCGGGTCTGATCGGTGGGGGGCTGGGGTTCTTGTGGTATAACGCGCCGCCGGCTGCCGTGTTCATGGGGGATACCGGGTCGCTGGCCCTGGGCGGTGCGCTGGGTGCAATCGCCGTGGCGACAAAGCACGAAATCGTTCTGGCCATCGTTGGCGGCCTGTTCGTGGTCGAGGCGCTGTCGGTGATCATCCAGGTGTTGTATTTCAAGCGGACAGGCAAACGCGTGTTCCTGATGGCCCCGATCCACCATCACTACGAGAAAAAGGGCTGGGCCGAGCCGCAGATCGTGATCCGGTTCTGGATCATTGCCCTGATCCTCGCGATGATCGGTCTTGCTACACTCAAGGTGCGGTAGACCCGCCCCAGCGAAAGGCATTGTCATGATCCCCGTTCAGGGTTTTGCGGACCAATCCGTTGCGGTTCTTGGCCTGGGGCGATCCGGCCTTGCGGCAGCACAAGCGCTGCGTGCGGGCGGGGCGCGGGCCATCGTCTGGGACGACAGCCCGCGTGGACGCGAGACAGCAGAGCTGGAGGGTTTCGAGGTCCGCGACCTGACACGGCCCGGCGCATTTGACGGAATTGCGGCGCTGATCGTCAGCCCCGGCATCGCGCATCTGTATCCGGCCCCCAACCCCGTCATCGCGGCCGCCTGGGATGCGGGCGTGCCGGTCGACAATGACATCGGCCTGTTTTTCCGGTCCTTTGCTACCGACGATTGGGATGGGTTCGACACGCAGCCACGTGTGATAGCGATCACCGGCAGCAACGGCAAATCCACCACCTCGGCGCTGTTGCATCACATTCTGGCTGAAAACGGTAGACCGACGCAGCTGGCGGGCAACATCGGGCGTGGTGTGCTGGATATCGAACCCGCCCACGACGGAGAGGTGGTCGTGCTGGAGCTGTCGTCCTACCAGACCGAACTTGCGCGGCATCTGACCCCGGATGTGGCTGTGCTGACCAATATCTCGCCGGATCATCTGGACCGCCATGCAGGTCTGGGCGGCTATTTCGCGGCCAAGCGGCGGCTGTTTTCCGAAGGTGGCCCGGACCGCGCGGTGATCGGCGTGGACGAGGATGAGGGACGGTATCTGGCCAACCAGCTGGTTGCCGATGTCAGTGATGACCGGCTGATCCGCGTGTCTGTCACGCGCAAGCTGGCGGATGGCTGGACGGTTTGCGCGAAAAAGGGGTTCCTGACCGAAAACAGGCGCGGCCGCCAGGTGGCGTCCATCGACCTGCGTGCAATCGCCGGACTGCCGGGGGCGCATAACCACCAGAACGCCTGTTGCGCCTACGCTGCGGCCAGAACGCTGGGCCTTGGGCCGCGCGGGATCGAGGCTGCGATGCGCAGCTATCCCGGTCTGCCGCACCGGTCGCAGGTCGTGGCCGAACGGGATGGTGTGACCTATGTAAACGACAGCAAGGCCACGAACGTGGATGCCGCGGCTCAGGCACTTCAGGCCTTTGGCCGAATCCGGTGGATCTGTGGTGGATTGCAAAAGGAAGGCGGTCTGGACGGGCTGCTGCCGCATCTGGGTTCCGTGGCCAAGGCCTATGTCATCGGCCGCGAGGCAGAGGATTTCGCCCGCCAGCTGACGGGGGTCACGGCGTCGATCTGCACGACGATGGACCGGGCGGTGGCCGAGGCCATGGCCGAGGCTGAACCCGGCGATGTGGTCCTGCTGGCACCGGCCTGCGCGTCATTCGATCAATACGACAGCTTTGCCGCGCGTGGCGATCATTTCGCGGAACTGGTCACGGACGCATTGCGCTAACAGCCGCGGACCCGTGCCGTGGAGAGCTGCGACCGGGTGTTGCAGGGGGCGCTCCCCCCGGCGCTTGCGCGCCTCCCCCGGAGTATTTCAGGCAAGATGATGCGCGGCCTTGGCGATGGCGGTGCCTGCGGCCCATCCCGACGACCAGGCCCACTGAAAATTGTAACCGCCCAGCCAGCCGGTGACGTCCACGGCCTCGCCAATGGCATAAAGCCCCGCAAGGTCCTTGGCCTCCATCGTGGCAGAGTTCAGCGCATCGGTGTCGATGCCCCCCAGGGTGACCTCGGCGGTGCGGTAGCCCTCTGACCCGGCGGGGGTCAGTTGCCAGTGGTGCAAACGTTGCGCGATGGCGGCCAGCCTGGCATCAGACAGATCGGCAAGGTTCGATTTTGGCAAGTCATCGGCCAGATACGCGACAAGGCGGGCGGGCAAATGTTGTGAAAGGACAGTGGTCAGGGCACGGCGACCGGCGGTCTGCCGCGCGGATTTCAGCAGATCGAACAGCGCGGTTTGCGGCGACAGGTCCAGCGTGATGCTCTCGCCCTCTTGCCAATAGCTTGACGCTTGCAGGATCGCGGGCCCGGACAGGCCACGGTGGGTGAACAAGGTGGCCTCTTCAAAGGCGGGCCCTTGTCCCTGCGCCCGGCTGTGCAGCGCGACACCGGCGAGCGGTTTGAAGGTATCGCCGAAGGTCAGTGGCACGAGGCCGGGACGGGGCGTGACCAGTGGCAGTCCGAATTGTGCGGCAATCTGATAGGCCAGTCCGGTCGCCCCCATCTTGGGGATGGATTTGCCGCCCGTGGCCAGAACGAGGTTGCGCGCGGTGATCCGCGTCTCGCGCCCCTCGCGCATCAGGCTGACCCGGAATGCGCCGTCATGGGTGATCTCGCCCACGGTGGTCTGCAACCACAGCTGTGCGCCGGCGCGATCCATCTCGGCGCGCAGCATTGCGATGATCTGTTTTGCGCTGTCGTCGCAAAACAGCTGCCCCAACGTCTTTTCGTGCCGTGCGATGCCGTGGGCGTTCACCAGATCGATGAAATCCCACTGGGTATAGCGCGACAGCGCCGACTTCATGAAATGTGGATTGGCACAGATGAAATTGGCTGGTTCCGCGTAAAGGTTGGTGAAATTGCAGCGCCCGCCACCGGAGATGCGAATTTTCTCGCCCGGTGCCCGTGCGTGATCGACCACAATCGTCGACGGTCCCGCATGGGCCGCGGCCATCATTCCGGCAGCACCGGCCCCCAATATCAACGTGTTCACCTGCATGACGGCGGGTTCGCCCGAAATGGCGGCGTTTGCAAGAGCCTGCCTGCGCAGGGGCCTGCGTCAATTAGAAGTAGAATCAGCGCCGCAATCGGGTTAACGTTTCCCTCAGACCCGGAGAAACCGGGCGAAACGAGGCAATTCGGGCGGAATTTGCATGACCGAGATGGTGTATGGCGCGCCACGCGTGGTGACAGGTGATCCTGTCTTGCCGCGCTGGTGGCGGACGATCGACAAATGGACGATGTGCTGCATCCTGGTGCTGTTCGGCATCGGCATGTTGCTGGGACTGGCGGCCTCACCGCCGCTGGCTGCGAAAAACGGGCTGCCGCCGTTCTATTATGTCACGCGCCAGGCCTTTTTTGGCGGGATGGCCATTGCCGCGATGTTCGGGTTTTCGTTGATGTCGCCGGTGATGGTGCGCCGTCTGGGTGTTCTGGGATTCCTCGCGGCCTTTGTCGCGCTGGCCTTGCTGCCGATCCTTGGCACCGATTTCGGCAAGGGGGCCACGCGCTGGTATTCACTAGGGTTTGCCTCGGTCCAGCCGTCAGAATTTCTAAAGCCAGGGTTCGTGATCATGTCCGCTTGGATGATGGCGGCCGCCATGAGCGTGGGCGGCCCGCCGGGACGGCTGTACAGTTTTGCGCTGACGCTGATTATCGTGACCTTTCTCGCCCTCCAGCCTGACTTCGGTCAAGCCTGTCTGGTGCTGTTCGCCTGGGGCGTGATGTATTTCGTGGCCGGTGCGCCGATGGTCTTGCTGATGGGGCTCGCGGCCTGCGTCGTGGGCGTCGGGTTCTTCGCCTACAACAGCTCCGAACACTTTGCCCGCCGTATCAACGGTTTCCTGTCGCCCGATGTCGATCCCACGACCCAGCTGGGCTATGCGACCAACGCCATCCGCGAGGGCGGGTTTTTCGGTGTCGGCGTGGGCGAGGGTCAGGTGAAATGGTCGCTGCCCGACGCGCATACCGATTTTATCATCGCCGTCGCAGCCGAGGAATACGGCCTGATCTGCGTGGTGGTGATCATTGCGCTTTATGCCGTGATCGTCGTGCGCAGCCTGTCGCGCCTGATGCGGGAACGCGATCCGTTCATCCGGCTGGCGGGGACCGGGCTTGCCTGCGCATTCGGCGTACAGGCCATGATCAACATGGGCGTGGCGGTGCGGCTGCTGCCGGCCAAGGGCATGACCCTGCCGTTCGTGAGCTATGGTGGATCGTCGCTGATCGCGACCGGGATCGCCGTGGGCATGCTGCTGGCTTTCACCCGCAGCCGTCCGCAGGGCGAAATCGGTGACATCCTGATGCGGCGGGCCACACGATGAGCAAGCTGTTGATGATCGCGGCCGGTGGCACCGGCGGGCACATGTTTCCCGCACAGGCCCTGGCCGAGGCGATGCTGGCGCGCGGGTGGCGGGTCAAATTGTCTACCGATGAGCGTGGAGCGCGCTATGCCGGTGGCTTTCCGGACGCGGTTGAGGTGACGACGGTTGCCAGCGCCACCTTCGCGCGTGGCGGTGTGCTGGCCAAACTGGGTGTGCCGCTGCGCATCGCGGGGGGTGCGCTTCAGGCCATCATGGGCATGCGGCGTGACCGGCCCGATGTGGTCGTGGGATTCGGCGGGTATCCCGCCATTCCCGCGATGACGGCCGCGACCGTGCTGGGCATCCCGCGCATGATCCATGAACAAAACGGCGTGTTGGGCCGCGTGAACCAGATGTTTGCCAAACGGGTTGACGCCATTGCCTGCGGCACCTGGCCTACGGAATTGCCCGAAGGGGTTGCGGGCATCCACACGGGCAATCCCGTGCGCCAGGCGATCCTTGATCGTGCCGGGGCTGGCTATATTCCGCCGGGTGATTACCCGATGTCGGTGCTGGTGATCGGCGGATCGCAGGGCGCGCGTATTCTGTCCGACGTCGTGCCTGCGGCGATCGCGGCCTTGCCGGCTGAGGTGAGACGCAACATTCGCGTGCATCAGCAAGCCCGCGCCGAGGACGTCGCCCGCGTGGACGCATTTTATGCCGAGGCCGGGATCGCGGCTGATGTGCAGACGTTCTTTTACGACATCCCGACACTGATGGCCGAGGCGCAGCTGGTCATCGCGCGGTCCGGTGCCAGCACGGTGGCAGACCTCAGTGTGATCGGGCGGCCAGCCGTGTTCGTCCCGCTTGCCAGTGCCATACGGGATGAGCAATCGGCCAACGCCCGTCAGATGGTCGATGCGGGGGCCGCAATTCTGATGCCAGAGAGCAAGTTCACGCCCGAGGCGTTGGCCGAGCACATGGAAACTGTCCTGTTGCACCCAACCGGGGCCGGACAAATGGCGCAGGCGGCCTTGTCCTGCGGGATACCGGACGCTACGGAGCGTCTTTCTGCGCTGGTCTTGGACCTTGCGGGTGAACACAGATGATGGACGGGAGTTTGCAGCATATGGCACCGACGAAATTGCCACTGGACGTAGGTCCCATTCATTTTGTGGGCATCGGCGGGATCGGCATGTCCGGCATCGCAGAGGTGCTGATGAAACATGGCTACACCGTGCAGGGGTCCGACCTGAAGGCCACGCCAATCACCAAACGCCTGTCGGACATGGGTGCCCAGGTGTTCATCGGTCAGGTGGCCGAAAACCTTGCCGATGCGCAGGTCGTGGTGATTTCCTCGGCCATCAAACCGGGCAATGCCGAACTGGACGCGGCGCGCGCGCGCGGGCTGCCGGTGGTGCGCCGGGCCGAAATGCTGGCCGAGCTGATGCGGCTGAAATCCAACGTGGCTGTCGCGGGCACCCACGGCAAGACGACGACGACCACCATGGTCGCGGCGCTGCTGGACGAGGGGGGCATTGACCCCACGGTCGTGAACGGCGGCATCATCCATGCCTATGGGTCCAATGCCCGCATGGGGCAGGGCGAGTGGATGGTCGTGGAGGCGGATGAGAGTGACGGGACATTCAACCGCCTGCCCGCCACCATCGCCATCGTCACCAACATCGACCCCGAACACATGGACCACTGGGGCACGATCGAAAACCTGCGTCAGGGCTTCCTCGACTTCGTGTCCAACATTCCGTTCTACGGCCTTGCCGTCTGCTGCACCGACAACCCCGAGGTGCAGGCGTTGGTGGGCAAGATCACCGACCGCCGGGTCGTGACCTTCGGGTTCAATGCGCAGGCCGACGTGCGTGCGATCAACCTGACCTATGAGGGGGGCAAGGCGCATTTCGACATCGCCCTGCAATCCGAGGACGACGTGATCACGGGCTGCGTGCTGCCCATGCCCGGCGATCACAACGTATCCAACGCGCTGTCCGCCGTTGCCGTCGCGCGGCACCTTGGCATGACCAAGGCGCAGATCCGCGCGGCACTGGCAGGCTTTGGCGGCGTGAACCGCCGGTTCACACTTGTGGGCGAGGTCGGCGGCATCACGATCATCGACGATTACGGCCATCACCCGGTGGAGATTACGGCCGTGCTCAAGGCCGCGCGTCAGGCGACCAAGGGCCGCGTGATCGCCGTTCACCAGCCACACCGCTATTCGCGCCTGTCGCATCATTTCGATGAATTCTGCGCCTGTTTCAACGACGCCGATGTCGTGGGAATTTCGGACGTCTATGCCGCAGGCGAAGACCCCATCCCCGGCGCATCGCGCGACGATCTGGTCGCAGGGCTGATCCGCCACGGCCACCGCCACGCGCGGGCGGTGTCGTCCGAAGAAGACCTCGAACGCCTCGTGCGCGAACAAGCCGTGCCGGGCGATATGGTCGTCTGCCTCGGCGCCGGGACGATTTCCGCCTGGGCCTACGCCCTGAAAGACCGGCTGGCAGGCTAGGGCAGTGGAAGTTGCAGAGGTTCAGGACAAGGAGAGCCTAAAGCGGTATCTGGACGCGCTGCCAGAAGATGTGCGGCTGATTACGGCGCGCCGTGTTGCGTTCCGCGCGGCAGCAAGGGTGTTACCACTTGGTGCGAAATGCTTCGAAAAACTTCCGCAGAATGGCCACACACAATATCTCGGTCTGTCAATTTTTGGTGCATCGGCAATCGGCGGATCAGCGGCAGTCTGGCCTAGCCGACCATCTACCGCCACCGCTTCTGCTGCCGCGTCTGCTGCTGCTGCTGCATATGTCGTCGGGACCGATGCAGACTCAGTCCGTGCCGCGGTCGCCTATGCCGCTTTTGCAGCCGCCAGCGCCGCATACACCAGTGTCCCAGGCGCTGAAGTCGACGCAGCTGGCGGCGGCGCGGCCATGGCGGCTGGCGGAGCTAAAATAGTTGATTTATGGCTGGCTGTCAGAGCCGATCTGACAGCAGAGGTCGAACTGCCAAAGGCGGACATGACAGGCCTTTGGACGGCATTGCCTCAGCCTGACGATCTGCGCGACGATTGGGCGACGGTAAAGCAGATTTTGTGCGATGACACATCCGCCGACTGGTCGTTCTGGATCGCGTGGTATGAACGCGTCCTGTCTGGCCGTGATTTTCTGGCGGCAGACATGGCCGACATTTTGAACAAGCTGGGCCATGATGACTGGAAAAAAGGCCCCGCCCACGTCAATCCGATGTTTGACGCTGTGCTGGGGCGCTATCGCGCAGAGGATTTTGAGGCAGGCCATGCTTACGGTTTGCGGGCGCTGGTTAACCGCAAAAAGGATCGGCTTGATCTGATTGCGGTCAAAGCCGTCGATCTGTCTGAGATTGTGAAAAAATTGCGAGGCGCGTTGAGCGACTATAAGCGGCGCAGTAATCGAGGGACTTCGGACAACCAGCTCAACGCGATGTGCTACGATACGCTGGAACCTGAATTGGCTGATTTTCGAAAGGTCATTAGCAAGTACAAGGAAAACCCACAGGCCCTGCACGATGAAATCATAAGATACGAAAAACACGTCATGCGTGTTTTGCAGGATCAGGATTTGCCGCCAGCGGCCGAGGTTGCCAGCCTGATCGACGACATGCGTGCCGCACAGTCCGAAATTTGCCTGATGTCGGAAGAGGTGCGCGCAAAGGAAAAACTGCGCACCGCGATTGCAGTCGAAAAGGCGACTGAAGCCCAGACACTGCAAGCGATCCGCAATTGCCTCGGCATGATGACCGACGGCACAGATGAGATGGAGTTATTTGCCGGTTTGGCGGTCAAGGCGCTGGTCGATCCTGATGCAACGGAGACAGAGAAGCAAATGGCGTGGCAGTTCGCCTATCGCATGGGTGCCAACGCCGCGACGACGATCAAGAGCTACGAGGAAGAGGTTGGGGCGGACAAAACCAACCTTGGAAAGCGTCTTAAGGACGTGTCTGATATGGCAGTGGCAGGTGATAAGTTCGTCGATGTTCTTCAGGAGGCGGTCGCAGAAAGCGCGCCTTGGGTCGACGGATACTTTAAGTATCTTGGCGAAAATGGATTTCCGGGGATGCTTTCATGACCCCCTCCCTCATCATCGCGGCGCTTTGGGTCATTGCAGCGACCATCACCGCCTTCCTTTCCATGCGATACCAATATGTGCCGGGGGTGGCCTTGTTGCTGGTGGCACCCGTGCTGATCGTCTGGCTGGCCGTTGATCTGGGGTGGATCGTGGGGCTGGTGGCGACGCTGGCCTTTGTCTCGATGTTTCGCAATCCGCTGCGTTACCTGATCGCGCGGCTGCGAGGCCACCACCCGGAGGTGCCAAAATGAGCCTGCCCATCATCCTTGGCCTGCTGTGGCTGATCGCCGCCAATGTGGTCGCGATGTTCCCGTCACGTGACAATCACTGGCGCTTTGCCTATGGCATGATCGCCCTTGGCATCCCCCTGCTTGGGTGGGTGACCTGGGTGAATGGTCCGCTGATCGGGCTGTTGTTCATGGCGGCTGGCTGCTCTGTCCTGCGCTGGCCCATCATCTATCTGGGCCGCTGGTTACGTGCCCGTCGTCCGCAGGAGCCTGCCGAATGATCGACCTTCCATCCGTGCGCGGCACGCTGACACCCGATCGCCCGCTGGACAGCCTGACCTGGCTGCGCGTCGGTGGTCCTGCCGATGTGCTGTTCCAGCCTGCCGATGCCGATGATCTGGCGGATTTTTTGCGCGCGCTCGACCCGGCGGTGCCCGTGTTCCCGATGGGCGTGGGGTCGAACCTGATTGTGCGCGACGGCGGCGTGCGCGGCGTGGTGATCCGGCTGGGGCGTGGGTTCAACGCGATCACGGTGGACGGCAATACGGTGACGGCCGGGGCTGCTGCCCTTGATGCCCACGTGGCGCGCCGCGCGGCCGAGGCGGGCGTCGATCTGACATTTCTGCGCACCATTCCCGGCAGTATCGGCGGGGCCGTGCGGATGAATGCGGGCTGTTACGGGTCCTATGTGGCGGATGTCTTTGTCAGCGCGGATGTCGTGCTGCGCGATGGCACGCGGGCCACCCTGCGGGCCGAGGATCTGCAATTTCAATACCGGTCCAGCACGTTGGCCGATGGGGCCGTGCTGGTCGGCGCGACGCTGCGCGGCCCCATGGGTGATCCGCAAGAGCTGGAGCAGCGCATGGCGGACCAGCTGGCAAAACGGGACCAGACCCAACCGACCAGGGACCGCACGGCGGGCAGCACGTTCCGCAATCCGGTGGGCCATTCGTCCACCGGGCGCGATGACGACACCCACGAACTGAAGGCGTGGAAGGTGATCGAGGACGCCGGCATGCGCGGCGCGACCCTTGGTGGTGCTGTCATGAACTTGATGCATGCCAACTTTTTGACCAATGCCGGTGGTGCCACTGCCGCAGACCTCGAAGATTTGGGTGAAAAGGTCAGAAAGAGGGTTTACGCCGAATCGGGCGTCACACTAGAGTGGGAAATCATGCGGGTCGGCGAACGGGCCCCGCATGACACCAAGACATAATCCCCGAAAAGGGGCGGCCCCGGGCAAGGGCCATTTCATAATGACGGGTCGCAAACGACCCGCGAGCGAGGCGGTAAGGGCATGTCATCAGTGGCACCCTCTAAAGTTGTTGTCCTCATGGGCGGCCCATCGGCAGAGCGAGAGGTCTCGCTGTCAACGGGCCGCGAATGTGCGGCGGCGCTTGTCGAGGCAGGATTTGACGTAACAGAACTGGATGCAGGCCCCGATCTGGCCGCGCGTCTGGCAGATATCGCACCCGATGTGGTGTTCAACGCCCTGCATGGTCGCTGGGGCGAGGACGGCTGCGTGCAGGGTCTGCTGGAATGGATGCGCATTCCCTATACCCACAGCGGTGTGCTGGCCTCGGCGCTGACACTGGACAAGCAACGGACCAAGGCGGCCTATGTGGACGGGGGACTTCCGGTTGTGCCCAGCCTGATTGCGGCCTCCGCCGATGTGCGCGCCGGTCACGTCATGGCACCGCCCTATGTGGTCAAACCCAATAACGAAGGGTCCAGTGTCGGGATCTATCTGGTGCACGATATGGCCGATGCACCGCCGCCGCTGTCGGATGACATGCCTGACCGCGTGATGGTCGAGGCCTTTGCGCCGGGGCGTGAACTGACCGTCACCGTTTTGGGCAACCGGTCCCTGACCGTGACCGATATCCTGACGGACGGTTGGTATGACTACGATGCCAAATACAAGGCCGGTGGTTCGCGCCACGTCATCCCCGCCGATCTGCCGCAGGACATTTTCGATGCCTGCATGGACTATGCGCTCAAGGCACATCTGCTGCTGGGGTGTCGCGGTATCAGCCGCACCGATTTTCGCTGGGATGAAACCCGCGATCTGGATGGCTTGATCCTGCTGGAAACCAACACGCAACCCGGTATGACCCCCACATCGCTGGCCCCTGAACAGGCGGCCCATGTCGGAATCGATTTCCCGACCCTGTGCCGCACCTTGGTCGAGGATGCGTCATGCGACCGGTGACCCGACCGATCCGTGATCCCGCTCCGTCGAAATGGGGCTATCGCTGGCAGCGCTGGATGCTGACGCCCGGTGTGCGCACCGGTTTGCGGTTGGGTGTGCCGGCCCTGATCATCGCGGCCATCGCTGGCGGTTGGTCGATGAACGCGGGCAACCGGGCACTGCTGGCTGAACGGATCACCGCGGCACAGCAGGCGTTTCAGGAACGTCCGCAATTCATGGTGTCGGGCCTTGCGATCAACGGCACCGACGAGGAACTGGCCGACGCGGTTGCAAGCCTCGTGGAGACCGAATTTCCGGTGTCATCCTTTGACCTGGATCTGAACAAGCTGCGCGATGATGTCGTCGCACTTGATGCGGTGGCCGAGGCCCGCGTGCGGGTCGGTGACGCGGGTGCGCTGGAAATCAACGTGACACCGCGTGTGCCGGTCGCGATCTGGCGCACGCCCGACGGGCTGCGGATGATCGATGCGGAGGGTGTGTTCGCGGGCGATCTGGCCGCGCGGGTCGACCGGCTGGATTTGCCGCTGATCGGTGGTGACGGTGTGCAGGGCCATATCGACGAGGCGCTGACCCTGTTCCGGAGTGCGGGTCCCATCGCGGATCGCATGCGCGGGTTGGTGCGGGTCAGCGGTCGGCGCTGGAACATGGTGCTGGAGGACGGTCAGCAGTTGTTGTTGCCCGCTGACGCACCGGTCGCGGCACTGGACCGGATCATCGCGCTGCACGAGGCGCAGGATCTTCTGGATCGCGACGTGGCAATCGTCGACATGCGCATGCCGCAGCGACCGACGGTCCGGATGAACCCAGAGGCGGTGGCGGCAACGCGTAACGCCGCGACGACAGGCAGAATTCAACAGGTGGGGCAGTGATGCGGGATTTATACGAAACGCAACGGGCTATGCGGAATGTGCGCAAGGCGGCGATGCAGAGGGGCGTGATCGCCATTCTGGACGTCGGCACGTCCAAGATCGCATGTCTTGTGCTGCGTTTTGACGGTCCTGACCGCCTGGGCGACAATGACGGCGTGGGGTCCCTGGCGGGACAGTCCCGTTTCCGGGTGATCGGGGCGGCCACCACGCGGTCGCGCGGTGTGCGTTTTGGTGAAATCGACGCGATGCAGGAAACCGAACGTGCCATCCGCACTGCCGTGCAGGCCGCGCAGAAAATGGCCGAGGTCCGTGTCGATCACGTGATCGCCTGTTTTGCCGGTGCCCGCCCGCGGTCCTACGGTCTGGATGGCAGTGTCGAGGTGGCCGACAACATCGTGACCGAAGGCGATATCGGCCGTGTGCTGGCCGCCTGCGATGTTCCCGATTTCGGTGAAGACCGTGACGTGCTGCACGCGCAGCCTGTGAACTTTGCACTGGATCACCGCAGCGGTCTGGCCGATCCGCGTGGCCAGATGGGATCGACCCTTGCAACCGACCTGCACCTGCTGACGGTGGACGCCACGGCGATCCGCAACCTGTTTTTCTGCATCAAGCGGTGTGATCTGGAACTGGCCGGGATCGCGTCCTCTGCCTATGTGTCCGGTGTGTCCAGCCTGGTGGAGGACGAACAGGAACTGGGCGCCGCCTGTATCGACATGGGCGGCGGGTCCACCAGCCTGTCGGTTTTCATGAAAAAACACATGATCTATTCCGACGCGGTGCGAATGGGGGGCGATCACGTCACCGGCGATATTTCGATGGGTCTGCAAGTGCCGATGCAGACGGCCGAACGGATCAAGACATTTTATGGCGGCGTGGTCGCCACAGGCATGGACGACCGTGAGATGATCGAGATCGGCGGCGATACCGGGGACTGGGAACGTGACAGGCGCACCGTCAGCCGGGCCGAACTGATCGGCATCATGCGGCCGCGGATCGAGGAAATCCTCGAAGAGGTGCGCGCCCGTCTGGATGCGGCGGGGTTCGAATATCTGCCCAGCCAGCAGATCGTCCTGACCGGCGGTGGCAGCCAGATTCCGGGGCTGGACGGGCTTGCGGCGAAAATCCTGGGGCAGCAGGTGCGTCTGGGGCGTCCGTTGCGCGTTCAGGGTCTGCCACAGGCGGCGACGGGACCTGCATTTTCGTCGTCGGTCGGCCTTGCGCTGTTTGCGGCCAACCCGCAGGACGAATGGTGGGATTTCGACGTGCCGGCGGAAACCTATCCCGCACGGTCGCTGAAACGGGCCGTGAAATGGTTTCGCGACAATTGGTGAGAATCAAGATTTGGCGCGACTCGCCATATCGTGAAAAAATTGTGCGGATTCATGCCACATTTTGTGGTCCCAGTGTGGTTTTCGGGTGACGTATGCGCGCAGAGCCGCTACTATAAAGGGAATTAGGTGATTTCTGCCCGGTGGGACGGGTGCAACATAAAAACAGGCGGACCGAGCATGACATTGAATCTCTCCCTTCCGGGCCACGAGGACCTGAAACCACGCATCACCGTTTTCGGTGTCGGCGGGGCCGGTGGCAATGCAGTCAACAACATGATTGAAAAAGAGCTCGACGGTGTCGAGTTCGTTGTCGCGAATACGGACGCGCAGGCGCTGCAACAGTCCAAGTCCGAAGCCAAGATCCAGATGGGCCTCAAGGTCACCGAAGGTCTGGGTGCAGGCGCACGCGCCACCGTGGGTGCGGCCGCCGCCGAAGAGAGCATCGAGCAGATCGTCGATATGCTGGCCGGTGCCCACATGTGTTTCATCACCGCAGGCATGGGCGGCGGTACGGGCACCGGTGCTGCCCCGATCATCGCACAGGCCGCGCGTGAACTGGGTGTGCTGACCGTCGGTGTCGTGACCAAGCCGTTCCAGTTCGAAGGCGGACGCCGCATGCGTCAGGCCGAAGAAGGCGTCGAGGCCCTGCAAAAGGTCGTCGATACCCTGATCATCATTCCCAACCAGAACCTGTTCCGTCTGGCGACAGAAAACACCACCTTTACCGAAGCTTTCGCACTTGCTGACGACGTGCTGTACCAGGGCGTCAAGGGTGTCACCGACCTGATGGTCCGTCCGGGCCTGATCAACCTCGACTTTGCCGACGTGCGCGCCGTCATGGACGAGATGGGCAAGGCGATGATGGGCACAGGCGAGGCCGAGGGCGAAGATCGCGCCAAGCAGGCTGCGCAAAAGGCCATCGCGAACCCGCTGCTGGACGAAATCAGCCTTCAGGGTGCGCGTGGTGTGCTGATCAACATCACCGGTGGGTATGACCTGACCCTGTTCGAACTGGACGAGGCCGCGAACGAGATCCGCGAAAAGGTCGACCCCGAGGCAAATATCATCGTGGGTTCCACGCTTGACACCAGCATGGAAGGCCGGATGCGCGTCTCTGTGGTCGCCACCGGCATCGATGCGGCCGTCAAGTCGGGTGCAGAACCGCAGCCGCGCCGCAGTGTGTCCGAGCCGGTACGTGAACCTGTCCGCGAACAGCGCCGTGAAGAGCCAGTCGCCCGCGCTGAACCGGCCCCCGTCCGCGAAGAGCCGCGTCGCTATGAGCAGCCCGCAGCCCGTGTCGAGGCACCGCGCCGCGAAGAGCGCGCAGAGCGCAGCCTGCTGGACGAGATGGAGGATCGCCACGCCGCAGAGGCGCGTCGTCCCGCAGCCCCGCAAGCCGCCGATCTTGACGATGATCTGCCGCCGCCAGCCTACCGTCCGCGCGTCGAACCCGAAATCGACGCATCCGAGCAGTTCACCGCACCGCGCGCCGCCCGTCCGGGTGAGCCGTCGGCAGAGGCGCTTGCGCGTCTGCAGGCCGCCGTGCAGCGTCAACCCAAAGAAGCGCCGGTGCGTGCCGCCGCCCCCCAGGAAACCGAAGCCGAAAAGCCGCGTTTCGGGATCAATTCGCTGATCAACCGCATGACGGGCGACCAGAAGCCGGCGGCCCCCGCAGCACCGCGTCAGCAGCCGCAGGTCAGCGCCCGGCGGGAACAGCCGATGACGCATCAGCGCCCCGAGGCTGACATCGATCCCGATCAGGAGCGGATCGAGATTCCCGCCTTCTTGCGGCGCCAAGCGAACTAAAGACGATTATCGTCACCAAAAAGCCGCCCCAAAGTGGGCGGCTTTTTCATTTGAAACAGCAGGTTACATTGCCGGACTGACATTGTTTCAGCTTGTTGCAATGTGTGAATTGTCGTTGTGAACCCATTGGTATTATTGCTGCGTTAACACTTCGTAACAGTGATGTAACCGTTAGGTGCAGCCATGCAGACGACATTGAAAACCGAACTGATCTTTGACGGTGTGGGCCTCCATACCGGCCGTCCGGCCCGTTTGCGTCTGCGTCCTGCGCCTGCTGGTCACGGTGTCGTCTTTCAGCGGACCGATGTCGCCGGGTCCGGCGTCAAACTTCCTGCAATCTGGAATCACGTCGAAATCTCGCCGTTGAACACCCGTCTGCGTGTGGGTGATACGATTGTTTCGACGATCGAACACCTGATGGCGGCCTTGTCCGGTTGTGGCGTGCACAACGTGCTTATCGAAATCGACGGCCCGGAAGTTCCGATCATGGACGGGTCTTCTGCCGAATTTGTGCGCGGCATCCTTGGTGTCGGTGTGTCCCGTCAGGGCAATCCGCTGCGTGCGATCAAGCTGTTGGACGAGGTGCGCGTGACCCAGGGCGACGCCTGGGCCAGTCTGCGCCCCGCGACCAGTCTGCAAATCGATTTCGAGATCGATTTCCCCGATGCGGCGATCGGCCATCAGGCCAAGACGCTGAACATGGCGAACGGCAGCTTTGTCCACACGCTGTGTGACAGCCGCACGTTCTGTCGGAATTCGGATGTCGAGGACATGCGCAAGCGCGGCCTCGCACTGGGTGGTACGCTGGAAAACGCGGTCGTCGTCGACGGTGCCGATGTGCTGACACCAGGCGGATTGCGTCATCCCGACGAGGCCGTGCGCCACAAGATGCTGGATGCACTGGGTGATCTCTATACGGCCGGTGCGCCCATCCTGGGGCGCTACACGGGACACAAGGCAGGTCACAACCTGACCAATGCGTTGCTGCGTGCCTTGTTCGACAACACGGCTGCATGGCGCTGGATGGATTGTACACCGCAGATTGCGGCACGCCTGCCGGGTCATGGCGTGTCTGCCGCGGATATGGTTGCTGTTGCCTGACGGCAGGCGGGGCGTGTCTCACATCTTGGCAAACCCTGACATAAGCCGTTTTGCATGCCTGTTTTTTCTGTTAGACGTTTGCGCGAACCCGGCCGATAAGGTGCGGGACGTGAAAGACGACGCGGGGGCGTAACGATGTCGGGCAAATTTATTCGGTCTGGGACGGCAACGCTGGTGCTATCGCTTGGTCTGTTGGTCGGCTGTAGCGAAAGCTTCAACCCGCGCGATTCCGCTGCCATGGAAGCACTGTCCGCGCAGCAGATCTACCAGTTGGGCGAGGTCGAGGTCGAAACCGGCGATCCCGGTGAGGCCGCGTTCTTTTTCGGCGAGATCGAGCGTCTTTACCCCTATTCCGAATGGGCTGAACGTGCGCTGATCATGCAGGCCTTTGCCTATCATCGCGATGCGGATTACCCCAACAGCCGCGCATCCGCGCAGCGGTTTCTGGATTTCTATCCGGCCCAGCCTGACGCGGCCTATGCGCAATATTTGCTGGCGCTGTCCTATTACGACCAGATCGACGAGATCGGCCGCGACCAAGGGCTGACGTTCCAGGCGCTTCAGGCCTTGCGGACCGTGATCGAACAATATCCCGACAGCGAATATGCCCGCGCGTCGATCCTGAAATTCGACCTCGCGTTCGATCACCTTGCGGCCAAGGAAATGGAAATCGGGCGCTACTACCTCAAGCGCAAGAATTATGCGGCTGCCGTGAACCGGTTCCGCGTCGTGGTCGAGGAATTCCAGACGACGTCGCAAACCCCCGAGGCACTGCACCGCCTGGTGGAATCCTACCTGTCGCTGGGCCTGACGAACGAGGCGCAGACCGCAGGCGCGATCCTGGGGGCGAACTATCCTGCAACCTCGTGGTATCAGGACAGCTTTGCCCTGTTGACGGGGCAGGGGCTGGAGGCCCGCGCCCAGGGCGACAGCTGGCTTGCGTCGATCTATCGTCAGGTCATCCGCGGCGAATGGCTCTAGGGGTGTCAGGCATCTGACATGCTGCGCACATTAGACATTCGTGACATGCTGATCATCGACCAGCTGGAACTGACGTTCCAGCCGGGTCTGAACGTGTTGACCGGTGAAACCGGCGCCGGCAAATCGATCCTGTTGGATTCACTGGGGTTCGTGCTGGGGTGGCGCGGGCGCGCCGAGCTGGTGCGCCAGGGGGCCGATCAGGGCGAAGTCACGGCCAGTTTCGATCTGCCCCCCGACCACCCCGCCCATACCGTATTGTCAGAGGCGGGGTTGCCGGGCGGTGACGAACTGATCCTGCGGCGCGTCAATTCCCGCGACGGGCGCAAGACGGCCTGGGTCAATGATCGTCGGGCCAGCGGCGAGGTGCTGCGCGCCTTGTCCGATACATTGATCGAATTGCACGGCCAGCACGACGATCGCGGGCTGCTGAACCCGCGCGGACACCGTCAGATGCTGGACACTTATGCGGGTGTGGATGCCGAACTATCCGCGGTGCGTGCGGCCTGGACGTCCCTGTCCCGCGCCACCAAGGCCCGCGAGGCAGCCACCCTGCGCATCGCAGAGGTCCGCGCCGAAGAGGAATACCTGCGCCACGCGGTGGGCGAGCTGGACAAGCTGGACCCGCAGGCCGGCGAAGAGGCGACATTGGACGCTGCCCGCCGCACGATGCAGGCCGCCGAAAAGATCAAGACCGACGTGGCCCGTGCGGGCGAGGCGCTGGGTCTACAGGGGGCCGAGGGCATGATGTCCGACGCGAACCGCTGGCTGATCGGCGCCGCCGACCGGGCCGAAGGGCGTCTGGACGAGCCGCTGTCGGCCATAGAACGTGCGCTGGTCGAACTGGATCTGGCGCAGCGCGGGGTGCAGGACGCGCTGGACGCGCTGACCTTTGATCCCGCCGAATTGGAAGCGACAGAGGAACGTCTGTTCGCGATCCGTGGTCTGGCGCGCAAACATGACGTGCTGGCCGATGAACTGGGCCCCTTTGCCGATGATCTGCGGGCGCGGCTGGCCTTGCTGGATGACAGCGAAAAGGATCTGGACGATCTGCTGCGTGCCGAACGCGCCGCGCAATCGGCCTATGACAGCGCCGCTGATGTCTTGCGTGCGGCACGGGCTGCTGCCGCGGGTCGTTTGGATGCCGCAATGGCGTCAGAGCTGGCGCCGTTGAAAATGGAACGCGCCGTTTTCCGCACCAACATGACCGATGCGCCTGCCGGACCCGAGGGGCGCGACGCCGTGGCCTTTACCGTGGCGACCAATCCCGGCGCACCACCGGGACCGCTGAACAAGATCGCGTCGGGTGGCGAACTCAGCCGGTTCCTGCTGGCGATGAAGGTCTGTCTGGCGCAGGCCGGGCAGGGCGGTGTGACGATGATTTTCGACGAAATCGACCGCGGGGTGGGCGGCGCGACAGCGGATGCGGTCGGGCGCAGGCTGGCGGCATTGGCTGACGGTGGTCAGGTTCTGGTCGTCACGCATTCGCCCCAGGTTGCCGCGTTGGGTGGCCATCACTGGCGTGTCGAAAAACGGCAGGACGCGACAGAGACCACTTCGACCGTCGTGCCGTTGGGGGCAGACGAACGCGTCACGGAAATCGCGCGGATGTTGTCCGGCGATACGATCACCGATGCGGCCCGCGCGGCTGCGATGGCCCTGATGGACAGCTGATCCGGCTGTCTGAATTGGCGGGTGCCCCGTTGGACCACCCGCCGAGACTGCTGAAATTATCCCATCCATAAACTGCACATGTAACGACGGTATGTCTTGCGCAGGGGTCAGCCGCGCGAAACAATCGGGGCAAGCGCCCGCTTGCGCGCAAAGGTGGTTGCAATACCGGGCATGCAGACGCTAGCCGGGACATGCGGCAGCGGCAAAGGTCAGTGCAATGGACGGGGCAGAGGAACAGGATCGCATCGGTTGGCTTGGCCAGATCCGTCGCGCCTGGATGGTGATGCGGCTGCGCGGGCCGGGACAGATACAGTTCTGGTTCATCGCGCTTGTGCTGGGGATCGCATCCGGCGGTGCCGCCGTGCTGTTTCGCATGGGCATCGATCTGGTCAGCCGGATTGCCTATGGCACGCCCGATCCCAATCGCCTGCACAGTTTCGTCACCGGCCTGCATTGGTCGCAAGTCCTGATCGTTCCGATCATCGGCGGCCTGATCGTGGGATTGATCCTGAACCGGTTCGTCCCCGACAACCGCGTGCGATCCGTCGCCGACGTCATCGAAGGGGCGGCACTGCGCGAGGGCCGTGTCTCCTTCCGCGAAGGTCTTGGATCGGCAGGGGCCAGTCTCTTGACGCTGGGCATGGGCGGATCATCAGGCCGCGAGGGGCCGGTGGTGCATATCGCTGCAATGATTTCCACGTGGATCTGCGTGCGTATCCGTGCTGACGGTGTGACCGGGCGCGACCTGCTGGGATGCGCTGTCGCCGCCGCCGTGTCGGCCAGTTTCAACGCGCCCATCGCCGGTGCGCTGTTCGCGCTCGAGGTGGTTTTGCGGCACTTTGCGGTGCATGCCTTTGCGCCCATCGTGATCGCCTCTGTGGCGGGGACGGTGGTTAATCGGTTGGCCTTTGGCGATGTGTCGGAATTTGTCATCGACCGGGAAAACGCACTGGGATTCTACATCGAATTGCCCGCGTTCCTGTTGTTGGGCCTGATGTGTGGTCTGGTGGCCGTCGTGCTGATGCGGTCGATATTTTGGGCGGACAACATCGGCAGCCGTATCCAGTACCGCTACCGTATTCCCGCCTATCTGCGCCCGGCGGCCGCCGGCGCGCTGCTGGGCCTGATCGCAATCTGGTTTCCGCATATCATCGGCGTGGGATATGAAACGACGGTTGCAGCGCTGACGGGCGGGTTCCTGCTGCACGAGGCCTTGGTTTTCGTCGCGATCAAGGTGGCAGCGGTTGCAATCACCATCGGCGGCCGCATGGGGGGCGGGGTGTTTTCACCGTCCTTGATGGTGGGGGCGCTGACCGGGCTTGCATTCGGCGTTGTGGCGACAGGCATTTTCCCCAGCGTATCCGGCGAGGGCACCCTATATGCGCTGGCTGGCATGGGGGCCGTGGCCGCAGCGGTGATGGGCGCGCCGATCTCGACCACGTTAATCGTGTTCGAATTGACCGGCGACTGGCAGACGGGTCTGGCCGTCATGGTGGCCGTGTCCATGTCGACAGCCCTTGCGTCGCGATTGGTGGAGCATTCGTATTTCCTGCACCAGCTGGAACGCCGTGGCGTGCATCTGGCCGCGGGGCCGCAGGCATACCTGCTTGGGACATTCGTAGTCGGCAACGTGATGCGTCCCATGTCAGACCCGCGTGCCGCGGCAGAAAAGGCCTGCCGCGACATGATCGCTGCGGGGACCTATATCGACGCGCGCGCGACGCTGGAACAGGCCATGCCCATATTTGACCGGGGGGCCTATGCCTTTGTTCCGGTTGTCATCACGCAAAAGGGCGAAGAACCAACACTGCAAGGTGCGTTGTTTCAGGTCGATGCCTTGCGGGCCTTCAACCGCGCCCTGGCCGACCGCGCCCAGGAAGAACATTCCTGAAGATAGGTGTCAGACTTCTTCGACCGTCACCACGCTGGTGTCGAATGCCAGGTAGCCCGCGATCTGGGCCACATCATCCTTGGGGGTCTCGTAGGACCAGACGACGTTTTCCAGGGTTGCGCTGCGATTGACGATGGAAAAATAACTAGCCGTGCCTTTGAAAGGGCAGGTTGTGCTGTGATCCGTCGCATCAAGGAACGTCATCGCGATATCTTCGCGCGGAAAATAGACGACGGGGTCATGACCTGCTTCGTGCAGGATCATGGCGTTCGTGCTTTCGCCCAGAACAGCACCCCCGGCGCGGACGACCCAGCTGGCAGTTGCGGGGGAAATCGTGATGTGATCGGCCATGGCGACCTCCTCTTTTGGCGAAGTATTTTGGGAAATGCCCTGTTCAGAGCGGTTGGCAAGCCTGTGCAAGCCAGTCACGTGCTGCCCCCTCCACGAGCGGCCCGATCAGTTTCAGTGTATCGGCATGGTATTGGTTGATCCAGTCCAATTCCCCTGCCGACAACATTGACGCAGCGATGAGCCGTCTGTCGAATGGCACGCGCGTCAGCGTCTCGAATGACAGCATCGGCCGGTCATCCGCGCCGACCAGATCCGGTGCGGTCACACAGACAATGAGGTTTTCGATACGGATGCCATAGGCACCTTCGCGGTAGTAGCCCGGCTCATTCGACAGGATCATGCCAGGTTCCAGCGCAACGGTCGATCGGCGCGAAATGCCTTGTGGCCCCTCATGGACGCACAGATAGCTGCCGACACCGTGTCCCGTGCCGTGATCATAGTCCAGACCCGCAGACCACAGCGACGCACGCGCCAGCGCGTCCAGATGTTGTCCTGACAGCCCCTTTGGAAACCGCAGCCTGCTGATGGCGATCATGCCCTGCAGGACGCGGGTATAGCGGTCACGATGTTCTGCACTGGGGGTGCCCACGATTACGGTGCGGGTGATGTCCGTCGTGCCGTCGACATATTGGCCGCCACTGTCGATCAGCAGCAGTTCGTCCGGGCGGACGGGGCGATCAGTGTCTTCGGTCACGCGGTAGTGCACGATGGCACCATGCGGACCCGCACCGCAGATCGTCTCAAAGCTGATGTCGCGCAGCATGTTGGTGTCGCGGCGAAAGGTTTCCAATTGCTGCACCACGTCGATTTCGGTCAATCCGCCCATCGGGGCGGCACCATCCAGCCAGGCCAGAAACTGCACCATCGCTGCCCCGTCACGCAGGTGTGCGGCATGGCTTCCTGCAATCTCGACCTCTGTCTTGCAGGCCTTGGGTAAAATGCAGGGGTCGTTCGCATGGACGACTTCTGCTTCGGCATCCGACAGGATCGTGGCGATCGCATCAGCGCAGACCCGTGGGTCGATGCGTACGGGGCCGACCAGTTGGGTCAGCGCGTCGTCGAAATCTTCGGGCGGGTGAACGGTGACATCAGGCCCCAGGTGTTCGGCGATATCCGTGCATTTGCCCAAGGGCGCGAACAGGTCAACCGTGCCATCGTGATGCAGGATCGCATAGGCGTGTGGCACCGGGTTGCGCGGGATATCGGTTGCCCGGATGTTCAACAGCCAGGCAATGCTGTCCGGCAGCGTGATGATCCAGTGCCCGGTGTCGACGTCAGCTGTCAGGCGTGCACGCTTGTCCGCGTGGCTCTCGCCGGTCAGTTCCAGCGGTTGCGCAAAAAACGGGGCGTCGGGCCGCGCCGGACGGTCGGTCCAGATCGCGTCGATCTGGTTGGGGGCGGCCAGCAGGTCGATGCCGTTCGCCGCCAGCTTGTCGGTCAGGTCGGTGATTTCCGTGACAGTGTGCAGCCAGGGATCATAGGCCACGGTGCCACCATTGGGCAGATGCGCGATCAGCCAGTCAGACAGGCTGGTTTCAGGCCAATGCACCGGGGTATAGACATCGGCCGTCTGGTCACGCACCTGCAACCGGTAGCGTCCGTCGATGAACACACCGGCGATATCCGGCAGAACCACGGCAAAACCGGCAGATCCGGTGAACCCGGTCAGCCAGGCCAGCCGTTCGTCACAGGCCGCGACATATTCGCCTTGCCACCGGTCGGTGCGCGGAACCAGCAAACCGTCGATACCGCTTTTGTCCAGTTGTTCGCGCAGGGCGGACAGGCGTGCGGGTCCCTGTTCGGGGGCGCTGCTGGCAGAAAAGGTCTGAAACATGGGTCTGGTATCCATAGGTTCGCGTTCGCGGCGAGTTTCACCGCGCGCGTCAGGTTTTCAAGTGGCAATCCGGGTCAGCCTGCGCGGCGCAGACCCAGAACGCGGGCGCGTTTGCGCGGATCGCTGTCAAACAGGCCGGCCAGCTGTTCGGTCATGGCCCCGGCCAGTTGTTCGACATCCGTGATCGTGACGGCGCGGTCATAATAACGCGTCACGTCATGGCCGATGCCGATGGCGGCCAATTCGACCGCCTTGCGTTTCTCGATCATGGCGATCACGTCGCGCAGGTGTTTTTCCAGATAATTCGCGGGGTTGACCGACAGGGTGCTGTCATCGACGGGGGCACCGTCGCTGATCACCATCAGCACCTTGCGCTGTTCCTGACGGACCATCAGGCGGCGATAGGCCCATTCCAGCGCCTCGCCGTCGATGTTTTCCTTCAGCAGCCCCTCTTTCATCATCAGGCCCAGATTGGGGCGCGCACGACGCCAGGGGGCGTCGGCTGATTTATAGACGATGTGACGCAGGTCATTTAGACGGCCCGGTCCCGGTGCGCGACCCTCCTTGAGCCAGGCCTCGCGGGATTGGCCGCCTTTCCACGCCTTGGTGGTAAAGCCCAGGATCTCGACCTTGACGTCGCAGCGTTCCAGCGTGCGGGCCATGACATCGGCGCAGATGGCCGCGATGGAAATGGGGCGCCCCCGCATGGAGCCAGAGTTGTCCAGCAACAAGGTCACGACGGTGTCGCGGAATTCCATGTCCTTTTCGACCTTGAACGACAGCGGTGTTGTGGGGCTGGCCACGATCCGGGCCAAACGGCCAGCGTCGAGAATGCCTTCCTCCAGGTCGAATTCCCAGGTGCGGGATTGTTTCGCCTGCAAACGGCGTTGCAGCTTGTTGGCAAGGCGACTGACGGCCCCTTTCAGCGGGTCAAGCTGCTGGTCAAGGTAGGCGCGCAGGCGTTCCAGCTCGGCGGGTTCAGCCAGATCAGCGGCGCTGATTTCCTCGTCAAAGGCGGTGCTGAACACGCGGTAATCCTTGTCGGCGTCAGACACGGGGGCCGGCTGCGGCGGCTCCATCGGGGCCTCGCCGTCGGGCATTTCCATTTCCTCGCCCAACTCGGGTTCGGCCTGATCGTCCATGCTGACCTCGGCCTGTGCCGCGTCCTGCTGTTGTTCCTGGCTTTGCTCTGGCGAGGCCTCTGCCTCGTCACCGTCGCTGTCGTCCTCGCCGGTGGAATCCGGTTCCTGCTGTTCGTCCTGACCTTCTTCGGCCTCGTCGTCCTGATCGTCGTCGGGTCCGTCGGGGTCATCGCCCAGCTGATCGGCATAGCCCAGATCGCTGATGATCTGGCGTGCGAATTTCGCAAATGCACGCTGGTCGCCCAGTGTGTCTCGCAGACTTTCAAGGGTGCCGCCGGCCTGTTCCTCGATGAACCCGCGCCACAGTTCCATGACGTTGTCCGCACCGGCGGGCAGGTCGCGGCCCGTTGCGAGGTGGCGGATCAGATAGCCTGCCGCAACGGCCAGCGGCGCGTCGGCAGCGGATTTGATCTGGTCATAACCCTTGCGCGCGGCGTCATTGCCGATCTTGGCGTCGATGTTGCCGGCGGTGCCGGGCATGTGTTGCGCGCCGACGGCCTCGATCCTTGCGGTTTCCATCGCATCATAGATGTCGCGCGCCATCTGACCTTGGGGCGCATAACGCGTATCGGTCTGGGCGTCGTGAAATTTATGGCGCAGCGCAAAGGCATCGGCGGTGCCGCGCGCCAGCAGGACTTCTTCGCGGCTCATGCGGCGGCTGATCTGGGGCAGGCGGATCGTGTCGTTGGTCTGGCCTGCGGGATCGACGGAATAGCTGACCGTCAGGTCAGGATCGTCCGCCATGACCTTGGTGGCCTCTGCGAGGGCCTTCTTGAACGGATCGGCTGGGTTATCGCTCGGTTTGCTCATGGGGTGGCCTTGGTTGGGTTAGCCGCAGGACAGGGTTGCGGGGATGCGCCCGGCAAATCGCAGGGCAGCAGAGGCGGGCAGGACAGCGGACCGATCACCGCCCGCCAGATCATAGATCACGGGTGCCGCTGTCGCATCGCAGCCCCAGGGGGCTGCGCGTTCCGCTGCGCGTTCGATCCCCGCGATTGTCGGCGCATCCGTGGTGGGCGTGACAAGCGCCAGTTTGCCGCTGTCGGACAGGGTCACGTCATAGCCGCGCGACGGCATGCTGGCCCCGCAAGACGCGAGCCCCAGCACGATACCGCCGGCGATGACGTGGCGCGCGATCACCGCAGGCTCTGGCTTGCGGCGCTCTCGGGCAGTTCCTCGTCGAAACAGCGCTGATAGAATTCGGCCACCGTCTGGCGTTCCAACTCGTCGCATTTGTTCAGGAATGACAGGCGGAATGCATAGCCCACGTTGCCAAAAATGCGCGCGTTTTCGGCCCAGGCGAGCACGGTGCGCGGCGACATCACGGTGGACAGATCGCCGTTCATGAATGCCGTGCGGGTCAGGTCGGCCACGGTCACCATCTGGCTGACTGTCTTTTTGCCCGCGTCGTTCTGGTAATGGGGTGATTTCGCGATGACGATTTCGGTTTCCACGTCGTGCGGCAGATAGTTCAGCGTGGCGACCAGCGACCAGCGGTCCATCTGCGCCTGGTTGATCTGCTGCGTGCCGTGATACAGACCCGTCGTGTCACCCAGACCCACCGTGTTGGCCGTGGCGAACAGGCGGAAATAGGGGTTCGGCGTGATGATCTTGTTCTGGTCCATCAGCGTCAGTTTGCCGTCAGCCTCCAGCACGCGCTGGATGACGAACATGACGTCGGCGCGGCCTGCATCATATTCGTCGAAAACGATGGCGACCGGATTGCGCAGCGCCCAGGGCAGGATGCCCTCGTGGAATTCGGTGACCTGCACGCCGTCACGCAGCTTGATCGCGTCCTTGCCGATCAGGTCGATCCGGCTGATGTGACTGTCAAGGTTCACACGCACGGCGGGCCAGTTCAGACGGGCGGCGACCTGTTCGATATGGGTCGATTTGCCCGTGCCGTGGTAGCCCTGCACCATCACGCGGCGATTGTGGCCGAACCCTGCCAGGATCGCGAGGGTCGTATCCGGGTCAAAGGTATAGGTCGGGTCCACGTCCGGCACACGGTCGGTCGGTTCGGCAAAACCCTTGACGGTCATGTCGGTGTCGATACCGAACACCTCGCGGACGGAAATATCGGTTGTCGGGGTGGCGTTGATGTCGATCGTGCCGTCGGCCATGGGTCAGCCCTTCTCTCGCATTCGCTGTGCATTTTGATAGTCGCGGGATGCAACATATCGCCCGAAATGAAAAGGGAAAGCGGTTGCGGCGCGACACCACAGCAAACACCGCGCCGGGAAACATTGCGTTTTTTGTCAGATGCGCCAAGGTGGCGGCGACAAGCAGGGTAGATAACGATGACGACGACAGCCGATATCGAGGACATGATCGCGCGGATGGCCATGGGCGACCGCGCCGCGTTCGACGGGCTATATAATGCGACTTCCGCGAAACTCTTTGGCGTATGCCTGCGTGTGTTGGGTAATCGGGCAGAAGCCGAGGACGCATTGCAAGAGGCCTTCGTCAAGATATGGCGCAATGCCGACCGCTACCGCGTCAATGGCCTGAGCCCGATGACCTGGCTGATCACGGTCACGCGCAATCATTCGGTGGATCGCGTGCGGGCCCGCAAGGCAAAGCAGGCCGGGAGCATGGACGAAGCGGCCGAGATTGCAGACAGCAACCCCGGACCCGAGGCACTGGCGATGGCATCGTCGGATCGGGTGCGGATCGTGGATTGCATGGGCCAGCTGGACCCCGACAAGGCCGGTGCGGTGCGCCGGGCATACCTTGAAGGTGAAACATACCAAGAGCTGGCAGATCATTATGATGTGCCGCTCAACACAGTGCGGACCTGGCTACGCCGGAGTCTGTTGAAGTTAAGAGAGTGCCTGTCGCATGACGGATGAAATCGAAAAAGACGAAGAGCGTCTGCTGACGGCCGAATACGTGCTTGGCCTGCTGACGGATCAAGAGGCGAAGGCCTACGAAGATGTTCTGGCCGTCGATCCTGAGCTGCGCCTTGAATACGCATTCTGGGCGGAACGGATCGCGGCCCTGACCGACGATATCGCGCCCGTTGATCCACCCGCAAAGATGCTGGCGCGGATCAAGTCCGACCTCTTTGGCGCGGAGGCGGCCGAGACCACGGCAACAAAGGCCCGGTCATGGCTGGATCGTCTCGGTCTGTTGCCGGCGATGACCGGCGGCGTCGTGGCGGCGCTGGCGGTCTTGTGGGTGATCAACCTGTATATTCCCGCAGCACCCACCGTCACTGACCCACCCGTTTTGTCCGCGCCGACGCTTCAGGCGCAGATCGCGGCCGAGGATGACAGCCTGATCGTGCTGGCCAGCTATGACGCGACAGCGCAGGTGCTGACGGTGCAGCGCACCGCCGGACAGGCCCCGGACGGCAGGGTTCTGGAACTGTGGTTGATCGCTGACGACAATCCACCCGTATCGTTGGGTGTGCTGCCTGATGATGAAACCGGACAGATCGGGATCGATGCAACACTGATCCCGGCCTTGCCCGGTGGAGTGCTGGCGATTTCTGACGAACCGCCGGGCGGGTCCACGACGGGTGCGCCCACGGGTAGTGTCCTTGCGGTCGGTCCGATGACCGAGGCCTGATGTCGCGGGCCCTTGGGGTCCGCGGCGCGTCTGACATGGTTTTCACATCCTCGTGGTTTTCCGCATTCTGCGCACATCTTGTGTGCGCAGCGTGATAGGCGGGGTCCGGGAAGAAGAGGAGACCGGACATGAACAGACGCATGTTTATCGCAACGGCACTGGCCGCCACGGCAGCCCCCGCTGCGCTGATGGCCCAGCAGTTCGAAGTGACCCGGACCGATGCGCAGTGGCGGGCCATGCTGACGCAGGCCGAATACAACGTCATGCGCCGTGAAGGCACAGAGAGGGCAGGGTCCAGCCCGCTGGACAAGAATACCGCCGAAGGTGTCTATCACTGTCGCGGGTGTGATCTTGCGCTTTATCCATCGCGGACGAAATTCGACAGCGGCACCGGTTGGCCCAGCTTTTACGCGTCTTACGAAAACGCGTTGGGTACCAAGGTTGACCGCAAGATCGGGGTGGCACGTACGGAACTGCATTGCCGTCGCTGCGGTAGCCATCTGGGCCACGTGTTCAATGACGGTCCGCCGCCCACTGGGCAGCGGCACTGCATAAACGGTGTTTCGCTGGTGTTTCGCGCCGCATGAGTCGGTTCTAGAAACAATCTGTTGACGCGTTTCAGATGGGTCATTTCCGGCCATCCGGTTAGGGTGGCCGGAAACATGGATCTTTGACTGTGATGCGCGACCGAATTCTTTATCCGCTGCGTCCTTCGGTGGGCGAACGCCGTCTGTTGACGGCGTGGATCGGCGTTGCCCTGCTGGGTGGGATTTTGGCCCACATCCTTGTCAGCAACATTTCCTACGAACAATCGATGCTGCGCGTGTTCACCACGTCAGATGGCTGGTTCGTGCTGTGTGGAATCTTTGGTTCCCTGGCAGGGCTCTATTTTGCGCGACGCTGGATGGGATCGACGGGTCGCTTTGGGCCCTGTCGGGCGTTCTGCGGCATGATCATCGTCACCTTCATGGCAGCATTGGTCGGCGGATCGCTTATGCTGCCGCTCTACGGCACGATGTTCGGGCCGATGCTGTTCGTGCTCATGCTGATCGAAAAACCTGTTCTGGCGTTCACATGGATCGCAATGCTGCTGCTTGCCGACAAGCTGATCCGCGACTGGCGGCGAGAGCGCGAAAGCATTTTCGCGCTCTCGTCCTTTCGGGCGCAGAGCTAACGCGTTCCGCGCCTTCTTAGGCTTAGTCCTTTTCGCGGAAGTTGCGGCTGGATTTGAGTTGATCCCACGCCCAGACGACCTCTGACAATTGTTCTTCCTGGCTGCGGTCACCGCCGTTCATATCGGGGTGCAGCACCTTGATCAGCGCTTTGTAGCATTTGCGGATCTCGGCCTTGGACATGCTGTCCTTGGCGTCCAGAATTTCGATCGCGCGGCGTTCGGTCGGCGGCAGGCGCCGCGTGCCGCCCGCAGCAGCCGCATTGCGCCCGGGGTTGCGCGTGGCATTGTCACCCAGCACCTCGTGCGGGTCCTGCACGCCCAGCCGCGCCCAGGCCCGTTCCTCGACCGATCGTTTCATCGGCTTGGTCGGCCGTTCCCAGGTGGCGCGGTCCTTGTCCATTTGCGCCATCAGTTCGGCCTCTGACGTGCCGTCAAAGAAATTCCATTTCAGGTTATATTCCCGAATGTGTTCCTTGCAGAACCAGATGTAGTCATCCAGCGTATCTGGTGATTTCGGCGCGCGGTACTTGCCGGCCTCCTCGCAACCCTCGTGTTCGCACACGCGCGTCGATGTTTCGGACGCGCCTGACATCCCGCGACGTCCGCGCGGGTTCTTCTTCTTGCTGCTCGACACCGACATGTCGAAACCGAAGGGATCTTTCTTGTTCATGGTGGCCCTTTCCGACTCGGAGACAGCACTCTAAACCATTGGTTCGGCAGGTGAAGAGCAATGGAGAAAATAATGGCCCTTGACGCAGAAATCCGCGCGGCCCTGATGGCGGGATTAAATCCCGAACGTCTGGATGTCGTGAACGAAAGCGCGCTGCATGCAGGCCATTCCGGTGACGACGGATCGGGCGAAAGCCACTGGCGTGTGGTCATCGCGGCATCTTCGCTGGACGGTCAGTCGCGGATCGCGAAACACCGCGCCGTGCACGCAGCCCTTGGTCCCGCGATCATCGGTCGCATCCACGCGCTGGCGATCAGCTTCGACTAGGGCGCGGGTTTGGCATCCTCGGTGGGCGCTTCTGCCGCTGGGGTGTCATCCGCCGGGGCAGGGGTGTCCTCTGCCACGGCTGCGTCGTCGGTCAGATCCTCGATCAGGGGCATTGGCTCTGACGGAGTGTCAGCCGCGGGCTGTGCTGTGCGGCGAAACACCATCATGTTCTGAAACACGGTGACCTTGTTCATCATCAACCCGTCGCGTTCGTCCGACGGTAGCGTGTCGGTGCGCTGATATTCCCAGCCATCCGCAGCATGGGCGTTCATCACATCTGACAGCGCCTTGGCAAAGCGCGCCTCGGCTCCCTTCAGACCCTTTGCCTTGAGCCCGCGACGCGGGGCGGGGACGACCAGATATTCGTAATGCATCATGCTATCCCTTTTGCCATTGCCCGCGGTTGTGGGGCCTAAAGCCCCAGTTTTGCCGCGACAAGCGTGTTGACGGCGGCGGGGTTTGCCTTGCCGCCCGTCGCCTTCATCACCTGACCGACGAACCAGCCTGCAAGTTTCGGGTTTTGTTTGGCCTTTTCCACCTGCGCGGGGTTGGCGGCAATGATCTCGTCCACGGCGGCCTCGATGGCACTGGTGTCGGTGACCTGTTTCATGCCTTCGGTTTCGACCACCTCTTCGGGGTCGCGGTCCTGGGTGTAGGCGATGTCGAACACGTCCTTGGCGATCTTGCCGCTGATCGTCTCGGCCTTGATCAGGGACACGATCTGGCCCAGGCGCGCGGCTGAAATCGGGCTGTCGGCGATGCCCTTGTCGCCGTCCTTTTTCAGACGGCCGAACAATTCGTTGATCACCCAGTTGGCGGCAAGCTTGCCATCGTTTCCGGCGGCGACTTCCTCAAAGTACGCGGCGTTGGCCACATCGGCCGTCAGCACGCTGGCGTCATAGTCGGACAGGCCGAATTCACTGATGAAACGACCCTTTTTCGCGTCCGGCAGTTCGGGCAAGGAGGCTGCGATGTCATCAACCCAGGCTTGTTCGATTTCCAGCGGCAGGAGGTCGGGATCGGGGAAATAGCGGTAATCATGCGCCTCTTCCTTGGACCGCATCGACCGTGTTTCGTTCTTGTCCGCGTCATACAGGCGGGTTTCCTGCACGACCTCCTTGCCGTCCTCGACCAGCGCGATCTGACGGCGGGCCTCGACCTCGATCGCCATCTGGATGAACCGCATGGAGTTCATGTTCTTGATCTCGCAGCGGGTGCCCAGGTGGCTGAAATTCTGCGTTTCCTGATATTTCTCGTAATCGCCGGGTCGGCAGATCGACACGTTGACGTCCGCGCGCAGGTTGCCGTTCTGCATGTTGCCATCGCAGGTGCCCAGATAGCGCATGATCTGGCGCAGTTTCGCGACATAGGCGGCGGCCTCTTCCGGGCCACGGATGTCGGGGCGGCTGACGATTTCCATCAGGGCGACGCCCGTGCGGTTGAGGTCCACGAACGACATGTTCGGGTCCATGTCGTGGATCGACTTGCCCGCGTCCTGTTCCAGGTGGATGCGTTCGATCCGCACGCGCCGCGCGGTGCCGTCACCCAGTTCGACCAGCACTTCGCCTTCGCCCACGATGGGATGATACAGCTGGCTGATCTGATAGCCCTGCGGCAGGTCCGGGTAGAAATAGTTCTTGCGGTCGAATGCGCTGAACAGGTTGATCTGCGCCTTCAGTCCCAGCCCCGTGCGCACCGCCTGTGCCACGCAGCCTTCGTTGATGACGGGCAACATGCCGGGCATGCCTGCGTCCACAAAGGCGACGTTGCTGTTGGGTTCGGCCCCGAACAGCGTCGATGCCCCTGAAAACAGCTTGGCCTGCGTGGCGACCTGCGCATGAACCTCGAGCCCGATGACCAGTTCCCAGTCGTGTTTCGCACCGGCGATCACCTTGGGGGCGGGGGCTGTGTATTCCAGATCAAGCATGGGGCACCTCTTTCGTTCGCGGTGTTCTAAGCCAGCACAGTGGATGGAACAAGGGGCCGGGACGCCCCGTTGGTGCGGCAGAGACGAAATGCAGACCCCGATGAAAGGACCGCATGATGACACAGATGAATGACGCGAAAATACTGATCATCGCAACCGATGGTTTCGAGCAATCCGAACTGGAATTTCCGCGCGACCAATTGCGCGCCAAGGGGGCCACCGTCCATGTCGCCACGCTGGATGGCAAGCCGATCAAGGGATGGGAAGGCAACGATTGGGGCGATACCGCAGAAGCCGATCTCAGGATCGAGGACGCCAATATCGACGACTATGACGCCTTGGTGCTGCCGGGTGGCCAGATCAATCCTGACCTGCTGCGCGTGGAGGCAGCGCCGATCCAGTTGATCAAGGATGCGGTCAAGGCAGGCAAAATCGTCGGCGCAATCTGCCATGCACCCTGGCTGCTGATCGAGGCAGAGGTCGTCGCAGGGCGCGAAATGACCAGCTTTGCCTCCATTCGCACGGATCTGAAAAATGCCGGTGCGCAGGTCGTCGACCAAGAGGTCGCGATTTCGAATGGAATCATCACGAGCCGAAATCCGACCGACCTCAAGGCTTTCGTCGCCAAGATCGTCGAAGAAGTGCAAGAAGGTCCTCATCCACGACCCAACGCCTAAACCGTTGCCGTCACATGAAAAGTCGGTGCCATCGGCACCGGCTTTTGCTGCATTGGGCGGCGGATTGCCCATGCCTGCGATTCATTTCTTGTGCGATTGATCCGATCTGGGCAGTTTGACGGCCATGCTCAGGGGGGTTTTCATAACTGCGGGTCTCTTGGCCGGTGTTGTCGGGGCGGATGCGCGTGCAGCGACCGACGCTGCCGTGCTGGCCGACAGAACGGCGACGGTTGCGCCCATCAGCTCAGAGGTGCGGCCCTTTGGTCGCGAGGATGCGGCCGCACAAAAACAAGCCGCGCGCCTGAAAGCCTTGCAATCGGTGCGTCCCCTGGCGCGTCCCGTCCACATGGTGCGCTATCCGGTCGAGGTCATCACGGGCGCACCGCCCCTGCGGCCCGCGATCCGTCCGAATTTCATTCCCGATACCCGCTGGGGAAACAGCAACACCGCCCGCATGTGGACGCGCGCCACGATGGCCGCCGTCGCGACGCACGGTCTGGATACCCAGGTGCCGCGCGATATCGAGGCCTGGTGTCCGGCCTATGCCCAGAACTCTCCGACGTTGCGGCGTGCGTTCTGGGTCGGCATGATGTCTGCCCTGACCAAACACGAAAGCACCCATAACCCCGATGCCGTGGGCGGTGGCGGGCTTTGGTATGGTCTGTTGCAGATCCTGCCCGCAACGGCGCGTGGCTATGGGTGCAGGGCCACCACCGGTGCAGCTCTCAAGGATCCGATTGCGAACCTTGCCTGTGCGGCGCGGATCATGGGTCATACGGTTGCCCGCGACCGGGCGGTTGCCGTTCGTGATGGCCGATGGCGCGGTGTTGCCGCGGACTGGGGCCCGATGAGCAATCGTGCAAAGATCGCAGAAATGTCGGCCTGGACGCGCAAGCAGGACTATTGTGTGATACAGACCCGGCCCCGGCCATTGCTGCGGCCCGAAACCCTTGTGGCGCAAAACGCAGGCGCGCCGCGTCCCGTGCTGCGCGATCTTAGCCCCACGATTTCGACAATGGGTGCCGTGACATCCGCAGCAGACTGACGTTGGGCGCATCGACGCCGCCCAGATCCAGCGTCGCCTTTTTCAGCATCTCGATACCGTCCTCGCTGTTGCGGTCGATCTGGTCGGCGGGAATCGGTTCACCAATCGTCACGCGATAAGGCTGACGGTCCTTGTTCAGCGTTTCATGAAACAGGGTCACGTCGCGCAGCGTCGGGTGCAATTTGTCGAACAGATAGAACAGCGACGAATTGCGTGCCTGAAGGTTCACGGGGATCACGGGCAGGTCGAATTTGCGCGCCAACATCGCAGCCGATGGCATCCATTCGCGTTCATGCAGTTTCAGCCCGACCCGCTTGGCCAGGCGGCCAGAGGGAAAGATGACCCCCAGACGATCCGCGGCCGTTGCCTCGCGGACGTATTGCATTGTCTCGCGGGTTTTTTCGCGGCTCCGTTTGTCCATGCGCCATTCGACGGGACAAATCATGTCGATCATCTGCGGCATGACACGCAGGATGTCGCTGTTGGCAAAGAAATAAAGGTCCGGTCGCACCCGTGAAATAAGGTGCCACAGGATGATCCCGTCTGCGATACCCGTCGGATGGTTCGCCACGATCAGGGCGGGGCCACGCGTCGGGATGTGGGACAGACCGAATACGGTGACCAGTTTGGCCAGCCGTTCCCCCATCGTGTCCATGATCTGTTGTGACGTGGCATGTTCCAGCGACTCGCCGATTGCGACCGTCTTGTCGTAGGCCAACGCGAGGTGCATCAGACCGCGAATGTATCGCATGCCTGGCACGGGCCGATACATCCAGGGCGCACGTTCCACGATAAGTGGGGTGATGCGATCTCTGATCTCGGTCATGCGCAAACCCCGCAAATAAGCCGATGCCGTTTCGCGAGTGACATAGCCGTTATGCGCGATTTGTCCACCTGTCAGTGGAACCTACCCCAAGATTCGCTCCACCATTTCTGTTGTGTCGCGCGACAGGTTCGGGGTGCTTGCGATGCGCGTCAGGGCCGCGCGCATCAGGTCCTGTCGGGACGCGTCATAGCGGGTCATCGCGTCAAAGGCCGTGACCATGCGCGCCGTGGTTTGCGGGTTCAACGGATCGAGTTTGATCAGCCAGTCTGCCATCAGGTCATAGCCGGCCCCATCCTTGCGGTGAAACCCGGCCATATGCCCGGCGAGCGCCCCGAAAACGCTGCGGAACCGGTTGGGGTTTTTCCAATCGAAGGCCGGGTCGCGGGTCAGGGATTGCGCGCGTGCGACCGTTTCGGCCGGATCGGACCGGGCGATCTGCAGGCCGAACCATTTGTCCATCACCAGCCGGTCGCCCTGCCATTGCGCACGAAATGCTGCCAGCGCCTCTTGTCCGGAACCGATGTCCAGCAGACAGCCCAATGCCGCGATCTGCTGGGTCATGTTGTCGGCATCCGCATACTGGGCCGTCGCGCGGCGCCCCGCGTCCAGCAGCGAAAGGTAGGACAGCAAGGTGTTGCCCAATGTCCGGCGGCCTGCGTCCTCGGCCCGGGGATCGTAGGGGCCGGGCACCTGCATCGCGGCAAAAACCGCATCCATCTGCGCATCCAGGGCTGTCGCGATGGCGAGCCGCACCCGCCGACGCGCGCTGTGGATCGTGTCGGGATCGGTCGTTTCACCTGCGCGCACCAGCGCATCGGCGATGTCCTGTTCGCTGGGCAGGGCCAGGATGCGGGCGCGAAACGCCGGATGCAGCCGATCATCGGCCAGCGTCGCGCGCAACCCGTCCAGATAGGTCGGATCGGGTGCGGTATCATCGCGCACCGCGGCCAGCAGCACATCGCGGGCCAGCATGCGCCCGGCCTCCCATCTGTTGAACGAATCGCTGTCGTGCGCCAGCAGGACACCCCGGTCCGCCGCAGACTGTGTGTGGTTCACGATGACGGGGGCGGAAAAGTCACGCAGAACCGACGGGATCGGCCGCGCCGCAAGACCTGAAAAGGTATAGGTCTGCTGCGCCTGCGTCAGTTCCAGCATCCGGGTCGGCACGACCTCGGTGCCATCGGGTGCCAGCAGACCCACGGCCACGGGAATATGCAGCGGCTGTTTGTCCGGCTGCCCCGGCGTGGGGGGCGTCATCTGGGTCAGTGTCAGCTGATATGTGCCGTCCGCGAAATCATCGGTCACGGTGATCTGCGGCGTGCCTGCCTGCGCATACCACAGTGCAAATTGCGTCAGGTCACGCCCCGTCGCATCGGTGAAACATTGCAACCAGTCCTCGATCGTGGCGGCCTGACCATCGTGACGGTCAAAATACAGCGCCAGGGCCGCGCGGTAGCCGTCATCGCCAACCAGTCGTTTCAACATGCCGACCAGTTCGGCACCTTTTTCGTACACGGTCGCGGTATAGAAATTGTTGATTTCGACGAAGCTGGCGGGCCGGACCGGGTGTGCCAGGGGGCCCGCATCCTCGCGGAACTGGCGGGCACGCAGGGTCAGCGCGTCGTCGATCCGTTTGACGGCATGACCACGCAGATCGCCGGTAAAGGTCTGATCGCGGAACACGGTCAGACCTTCTTTCAGGCACAGCTGAAACCAGTCGCGGCAGGTGATGCGGTTGCCCGTCCAGTTGTGGAAATATTCGTGTGCGATGATCGCCTCGATCCGTTCGAAATCCGCATCGGTCGAGGTGTCGGATTTTGCAAGAACGCAGCTGGAATTGAAGATGTTCAATCCCTTGTTTTCCATTGCACCCATGTTGAAGTCGTCAACGGCGACGATGTTGAACAGGTCCAGATCATACGCACGGCCATAGACCTGTTCGTCCCAGACCATCGACGCCTTGAGCGCGGTCATACCAAAGGCACATTTGTCCAGATCGCCGGGGCGCACCCAGATGTTCAGGGCGACCTCGCGCCCCTCCATCGTGGTGAAACGATCACTGTGCGCGACCAGATCACCCGCGACGAGGGCAAACAGATAGGCCGGTTTGGGCCAGGGGTCGTGCCATTCCGCCCAGCCATCGCCCGATGCAACCGGGTTTCCGTTGGACAGCAGAACGGGCATGTCGCCGTCGATGCGGACGGAAAAGACACCCATCACGTCAGGGCGGTCGGGATAATAAGTGATCTTGCGGAACCCTTCGGCCTCGCATTGCGTGCAATACATCCCACCCGACATGTAAAGCCCGTCCAGCGCGGTATTGGCGGCGGGCGCGATTTCGACTTCGGCCTCCCAGACGAACGGGCCGTCAGGGACAGGGCAGGTGAGGCCCGTGGCGGTGATTTCGGGCGTCACGGGCTGACCGTCGATGGTTGCGCCGATCAGTTTGAGGTTTTCACCGTGCAGATAGAACCGATCCTGCCTGCCTTCGGGGTTTGGCCGGAATGCCACGCGCGACACCACCCGCGTGGCCTGGGGATCCAGCCGGAATGTCAGATGCACGCTGTCGACCAGCCAACCGGGGGCTGCGTAATCCGCCAGGTAGACGGTTTGCGGTGCGCTGTCTTTCATGACTTTGTCCTGACGATTGGCTGGGTTTCGCGCCCACGGTATGTTCAACATTGAATAGTCGCAAGACGCGCTATTTCCATGCAGAACACGGAATTGAAAGGAAAGGAGCCTGACCATGTCAGCCCCAAAGACGGATCTGGACAAACAAGAAAAACGCCATCGCGGTGCCCTGACAGGGATCGGCACGGTCGTGATTTTCGCGCTGCTGTTGCTGGCGGGACTGCTGTTTTTGTTGTCGGCGGATGGTAACGAACCCGAGGGCGCAGAGGTGCAGATTGATGGTCGCACCGGCGCCGAGGTGACGGCCGAGACCGAATAATGCCCAAGATGCGCAAGAAATCGGATCTGCCATCCAAGGTCTGCGTGACCTGTGGCAGACCGTTTGTCTGGCGCAAGGCCTGGGCCAAGGTCTGGGACGATGTGAAATATTGTTCTGACAAATGCCGTGCGACGCGGCGCACATCCGGCTGAATCCAGCCCAAACATGACAGGAACTGCCATGACGCAGATCAGCCAGGCGCAGGCGCGCACAATCATCGACACGGCATTCGCAAAAGGTGAAGCCCTGGGGCTAAAACCGCTGTCCGTCGTGGTGCTGGATGCCGGTGGGCATGTGCTGGCGTTCAGCCGTGCGGACGGTGCCGCACCCGGACGTTTTGCGATTGCCCATGGCAAGGCCTACGGTGCGGTGATGCTGGGCATGGCCGGGACCGCCCAGATGAAACGGGCCGAGGATCAGGCCTATTTCATGGCCGCCGTGAACGGTGTGTTTGGCGGACAGGTCGTGCCGGTTCCGGGGGGCGTATTGGCGCGCCATGACGGTGCGGTCATCGGCGCCGTCGGTGTGACCGGCGATACCTCTGACAATGACGCGATCTGCGCGGTTGCCGGTCTGGAAGCTGCGGGTCTGTCGGCCGAAGTTTGACAAGGCAGGTCACGCTTTGCAGTCGCAGCATATTCGCGTTACGCTTTGCCAAACCTGACCGAAAGGATTGCATCGCGTGTCCCGTCCCGTCATCGGCGTTATCGCCAATTCGCATTTGCTGAATGATACCTATGCGGTGCAGGCCGTGGGTGACATGAACCTCGAGGCGATTGCCGCGGTCTGTGACGCCTTGCCCATCATTGTCCCGGCCCTGCCGGACATCGTCGCCCTGCCTGATCTGATGAACAATTTTGACGGGTTCATCTTTCCGGGTGGGCGTCCGAACGTCCACCCCGAGGAATACGGCGAAGACCCCACCCCGGCGCATGGCGAATTCGACCGGGCGCGCGACCGGCTCGCGCTTCCTTTGATCCGCGCCTGTGTCGAGGCTGGTTTGCCGATCCTTGGGATCTGTCGTGGTTTTCAGGAAATGAACGTCGCATTCGGCGGGTCGCTGCATCCTGAAATCCGTGACCTGCCGGGGCGCGACAACCATCGCATGCCGCCTGACGGCACCATCGCGGAAAAGTTTGCCATGCGGCATACTATCAGTTTCACCCCCGGCGGGGTGTTCCACCGGCTGATGGGTGCGGAACAGGTCGTCACCAATTCGCTGCACGGGCAGGGGATCAAGACACCCGGCGCCCGCGTCGTGATCGAGGGCTGGGCCCCCGACCAGACGCCAGAGGCCGTCCATATCGCAGATGCGCCCGGATTTGCGCTGGGCGTGCAGTGGCACCCGGAATATCAGGCCGGGATCGACCCCGTGTCACGTCCGCTGTTTGCCGCCTTTGGCGATGCGGCGACCAACTGGGCCAATGGCAAACGCAGTCCGGTCAGGCAGATTGCCTGACCGTCAATTCTATTTCATCGGTATCTAGCGCAGATTGCCGGCCAACAGCAGTTGTGCCTCGTGGCGTCGCAGGCAGCGCCGGGCTGTATCGCCGTAGTGATGCACATCAGCACGCAGGTCAGGGAACAGGTCAAACAGTTCCGCACGTGCGCGATCCGTGATGCCGTTCATGCCGACGTCGCCGGGATGGAAACTTTCGGTTGCCGCGCCGTTGGCGAAAATCACCTCGTGACAGTCGAACATCATGTGGATGTAGGTGACGTCGCCGCCTGCCTCCTGCGTGACATCCTGACCGTCCAGCAGATGCTTGGCAGGGACCAGAACCTCTGACTCACCGAACAGGAGTTCCGCCCGGTAGCCCTGGAACAGCATCCGATGCTGTGGCGACACGAGCAGATCACTCTCTTGGCCGGTTACCACGCCGGGACGAATACGGATCGGCGCAAAGCGGCCGCGTGCGGGCACCGTGCGGGACTGGATCCAGCGGATGGGTTGCAGGCCGTGATCACGGGTCACCACCAAATCGCCCACCCGCAGGGTTGCCACATCGCGCGCACCGCGCGGCGTGGCAATCATCGCACCGGGAGTAAAGCAGATGATTTCCTCGATATCGCTGAAATTCAGCGTCGTGCCGTCATCCAGCGTCGCGGTGCCGGAATAGCTGCCATTCGCATCGATGGTCGCATCGGCAAGGATCTGGTTCAGGTTGCCCAGACGGCCCAGCACAAGCCGGTCGCCAGTTGTTTCGTCACCGCCGCCGCCAAAGATGTTGATTGTTTCGGTGCCGGGCTGGTCGGTGATGACAAAGGTATCGTCGCCGTCGCCACCGCTGACGGTATCGCCTTCGCCGACTGTGATGATGTCGTTGCCAGCGCCCGCGTCGATGCTGTCGCCCGCCGCGCCAAGGTCGATGGTATCGTTGCCGGCACCCGTGCTGACCGTTTGGCTGCCTGTGTCCCCCGTCACGGTGTCGTCGCCTGCGCCGGTGCTGACCGCCTCGACCTCGGAGAACGTCGCCAGATCCGGGCCATTGGACACTGTGCCCGATTCCGCCCCGTCAAAGGCAACCGTCACATCCTGCGTCAGGCCGCTGCCGTCCAGGACGTCGCCGCGGGTTTCGCCAGTCTCACCGCCGACGAGGGTGTCGTTTCCGAACCCGTCGTTCAGCACCAGATCATCGTCGCCGTCGCCGCCATAGACGCTGTCGTTGCCAGCGCCGCCGTCGAACCGGTTGTCGCCGGTCCCTGTGCCCGTCAGGATGTTGTCCGCCGCGTCGCCTGTCGCATTGGCATCGCTGTCGATGATCTCGACGTTTTCGACATTGCTGATCGTGTCGTGCACCGCACCGTCAAAGGTGACGTTGCCTGCACCCAGATCGACCGTGTGATCCTGGGTGAATGTGCCGCGCGATCCGTCCAGCACGTAGGTGTCGTTGCCGGCACCACCGTCGATCGTGGTGACCTGGGCGACATTCGTCCCGCCGATGTTGACCAGCCGGTCATCACCGTCGTCACCGGACACGCTGACTGCGGCTGATCGGTGTTCGATCGTGTCATTGCCGGTGCCGCCGAACAGCGTGTTGCTGCCATTGGCTGCGGTGATGAAATCATCGCCTTCGTCGCCAAAGACGGTGTTGGAACCGGTTCCGGCGTCGATTGTGTCGTTGTCGCTGCCACCTGACAGGCGGTCATCGCCCGTGCCACCAAACAGCGCGTCTTCGCCCGCCTGACCCTCCAGCCGGTCGTTGCCCGCATCGCCATAGGCCACATCATTGCCGCCGCTCATCCACAGCGTGTCGTTGCCGTCGCCGCCGTAGGCCGTGTCGGCGCTGGGCAGTTCCTGGATGGTGGGAACGTCGTCGATCCAGTCGTCACCGGCCCCACCAAAGAAGGTGTCGCCCTGACCCCGACCGATCAGATAATCGTTGCCGTCTCCGCCGTCGATCGTATCGCCGCCGGCCCCGCCGTCGATCGTGTCGTTGCCCGCACCGCCATAGATTTCGTCGGCACCGTCTTCGCCGTAGATTTCGTCATCGCCCAGACCTGCGAACACGGTGTCGTTTCCGGCCCCGGCCTCGATCAGGTCGTCGTTGCCCGTATCGCCCGGAATGATCGCGTCGCCCGCATCAACGCGGTCGCCATCGGGATCACCGGTATAGGCCGCATCGATCGTATCATCGCCCGCTGTGCCGCTGACGGTGCCGTCAGGCAGACTAATGCCGATGGCAGCCAGGGCAAAAGGCGATTGCAGCGTCGCCGGAGCGACACCCGACAACAGGACGGTTTCGCCATTGGCGAATGTCAGCAGGGCGCTGCCGCCCTGATCGCTGACGGTCACGTCATTGGTATTGACGGGCAGGCCATCCGGTCCTGTCAGGCCGGTCACATCCAGCAGGTCGCGCCCGGTAAAGGTGCCGTCGCCGTTGTCGACGGGCCCTTCGAAATCGAAAACCGTATCGTCGCCGCCATCGTCTTCGAGGACGATGGTGTCCTCGGCCCCGTCGGCCGCCCCAAGGCGGATGGTGTCGTTGCCAGCGCCGCCCGCGACGGTATCGGCCCCGGTGCCTGCATCGATGCTGTCGTTGCCGGCACCTGCGATGATCGTGTCGTCGCCCGCACCGGTTGCCACGCTATCGTCGCCCGCGCTGCCGCTGACCGTGTCATTGCCAGCGCCGGTGCGGACCAGTTCCATCTGGTCAAAGGACGTCGTGTCGGTGCCGTTCGTGATGCTGCCGCTTTCGGGGGTGGTCAGCGTCACATCAACATCTTCGGTCAGGGCGCTGCCGTCCAGCACGTCGCCCGTGGTCTCACCGGTCTCGCCGCCGGTGATGTCGTCATTGCCAAAACCGTTGAACAGCGCAAACACGTCGTCGCCCGCGCCAAGGTCGACCACGTCGTCACCTTCGCCACCGAAAGCGGTATCGTTTCCGGACCCGAGGAAAAATTCCTCGATCTCGGTAAAGCTGACGTTGTTCGCCGCCTGCGTCAGGGTGCCGGTGCCGGTGCCTGTCAGCGTCAATGTCGTGTCGGCATCCACGGCAGTGGCATCCAGTCGGTCGGCTGTCGTCTGGGTCCCGCCGTCAATGTTGTCCTGGCCAAAACCGTCATCAAAGACAAAGCTGTCGTCGCCAGACTCGCCGGACAGGCTGTCGTTGCCAGCACCGCCCGTCAGCGTATCGTTGCCTGCCCCGGATGCGACGCTGTCGTCATCGCTGGATCCAAGCACGGTATCATTGCCGGACCCCAGACGGACGGCTTCGATTTCGGCGAATGTCAGTGTCTGGGCACCGTTCGATAGCGTCCCGCTTTCGCCGTTGGCCGCACCGCCCTGCGTCAGGTCCAGCGTCAGGTTCTGATCCGTGGCAGCCGCATCCAGAACATCGCCTGTCACTTCCTGCGTTTCGCCACCGATGATTAGGTCGTTTCCGAAATCATTGCCCACGACAAAGCTGTCGTCGCCGCCATTGCCGAACTGCTGGTCGTCACCGCTACCGCCGACCAGCGTATCGTTGCCGTCGTCGCCGATGAGTTCGTCATTGCCTGCGCCGCCGAACAGGGTGTCTGCGTCAGTCCCGCCATCGCCGCCGTCGATGATGTCGTTGCCGTCACCGCCAAAGATTTCGTCGCTGCCAGCCTGACCAAACAGACTGTCGTCGCCCGTGCCACCGCGGATCGTGTCGTTTCCGGTTCCGGCCAGAACGTGATCGTTGCCATCGCCCGCGTCGATACTATCGTTGCCGTCGCCGGCCTCGATCAGGTCGTCGTTCTGGGTGTCGCCCGCAAGGATCGCATCATCGGCATCCACGCGGTCGCCGTCGGGATCACCGGTGTAGGCCGCATCAATGATGTCGTCGCCAGCGGTGCCGCTGACGGTGCCGTCGGGCAGGGGGATACCGATTGCCGCCAGCGCGAAAGGCGAATTCAGCTCTGCCGCGGTGACGCCGTCCAGCAGGACCGTTTCGCCATTGGCAAAGGTCAGCAACGCGCTGCCAGCCTGATCGGAGACGATCACATCGTTGGTGTTGACCGGCAGGCCGTCGGGGCCCTGCAGGTCCGAGACATCCAGCAGGTCGCGACCGGTAAAGGTGCCATCGCCGTTGTCGATCGGACCTTCGAAGGCGGTGATGACATCGTCACCGGACCCGTCCTGCAAGACAACCGTGTCATTGGCCGCATCGTTCAGGCCCAGGTCGATCTGGTCGTTGCCTGCGCCGCCGTCGATGGTATCGGCCCCGGCCTGGCCCGCGATCTGATCGTTGCCCGCGCCGCCGGCCATACTGTCATTGCCCGCACCCAGTCTGACGTTGTCATCACCGGCGCTGCCGATGACGCTGTCGTCACCGGTGCCGGTCTCGACCCGTTCAATCTGGCTGAACGTCAGGGTGTTGTCGGCGTCTGACAGCGTACCACTGCCATCGGGACCAAGCGTTACGGTCAGATCTTGCGTGACCAGTTGCGCCGTCAGCAGATCGCCCACCGGAAGCGTATTGTCGCCGCCGGCAATGGTCGCATCCCCGAAATCGTCAAACAGAAGGACGGTGTCATCACCCGCGCCGGTATCGACGGTTTCGTCGCCAACTCCGACGGCAACCAAGTCATCGCCAGACCCCAGCAAGAAGTTCTCGATTTCGGAAAACGTGGTGACTTCGGCCGCGTAGGACAGGTCGCCTTCTTCGTTTCCGTCCAGATAGAGAATGGCGTCATCGGTCAGGGCTGTGGCATCCAGCGTGTCACCGGCGGTTTCACCCAGTTCGCCGCCGACAATTGTGTCGTTGCCGCCACCTGCGGTCACGACAAACGTGTCGTCACCCGCGTCACCCGACAGCGTATCGTCGCCCGCGCCACCGTCCAGTGTGTCGTTACCGGAACCGCCGAAGACCGCGTCATTGCCGAGGCCGGCAAACACGGAATCGTCGCCGCCACCGGCCTCGATCAGGTCGTCGTTGCCGGTATCGCCAGCGAGGATCGCATCGTTGTCGTCAACCGTGTCACCGTCGCCGTCGACATAGCCAAGGCCGATCGTGTCAGCCCCTGCGGTGCCGCTGACCGTGCCATCGGACAGCGGAATACCCGTCGCTGCCAGAAAGAACGGATTTTGCGCATCCGTGGGGGACACACCTGCCAAAAGCACGGTTTCCCCGTTCGGAAAGGTCAGCCGGGCGCTGCCGCCGTCATCGGTGACGCTGACATCGTGATGGTTGACCGGATCACCACCAGCATCCAGCAGCCCCGACACATTCAGCTGATCGCGCCCAGAGAATGTGCCGTCGCCATTGTCGAGCGGCGCCTCGAAACCGAGAATTGTGTCGTCGCCGCTCCCGTTGGTCAGAACCACGGTGTCGTCCATAAGGTCGGCAACACCCAGATCGATCAGGTCGTTGCCCGCGCCGCCTTGAATGCTGTCGGCACCGATACCTGCATCGATCGTGTCGTTGCCGCTGCTGCCGATGACGCTGTCGTCACCGGTTCCGGTTCCAATGCTGATGCCGCTGGCCGCCGCCGAGGCATCGACCGTGTCGTCGAAGGACGTTGTTTCCAGCCGCTCAATTTGTGTGAAATCGACGCTGGCTGTCGTGGCGTTGAAATCAACACGGCCTGCCTCTGCGCTGCTGTAGACAACGGTCACACCGTCGGTGGAGGACGTGTTGTAAAGGTTGAGTGAATCGACATCGGTGTCGCCGACATCTTCGCCACCTTGAACCACATTGGAATCGTCCTGGTCGCCGACCGAAAAAATATCGTTTCCGGCATCGCCATAAAGCGAGTCATTTCCACCACCGCCCAACAACACATCGTTGCCCGTGCCGCCAAAGAGGGTGTCGTTGCCGATACCACCGGCCAAACCATCATCGCCGGCGTCGCCGTACAGAACGTCATCGCCCACTTCGAGTTCGATATCGCCGATAACGTCGTTGCCGTCACCGCCATACAGCGTGTCGTTGCCCGCCCCACCCAGCAGGCTGTCGTCACCATCCTCGCCTGCGACAAAATCATCGCCGTCATCGCCCTGAACCAGGTCGTTGCCGCTGCCACCGTTGACCGTGTCGTTGCCTGTTCCGCCATATACGCTGTCGTTGCCGATATCGCCAAAGACGCGGTCGTCACCGGCGTCACCGAACAGGGTATCGTCACCTTGCTGGCCACTGACGAAATCATTGCCCGCGCCGCCAAAGGCGCTGTCATTGCCGCCTGCCATCCACAGCGTGTCGTTCCCCGCACCGCCGTAAAAGGTGTCGTCGCTGATCAGATCCGGGCCGCCGGGATCATCGTCAAGGTAATCGTCGCCATCGCCACCAAAGACGATGTCATTCCCGTCGCGTCCGATCAGATCGTCGTTTCCGCCGCCCCCATAGAGAACGTCGTCGCCTGCGCCGCCGTCGACCGTGTCGTTGCCGGGTGTGGGGGCAATCGTCGTGAACCGCAGGTCGCCGATATTGACGCCGTGGTTCGTGGTGCCGCCATTGGCGTTGATAAACCGCACTTCGATTGCGGTGACCGGTCCGGCGACGGATACAAAGGCTGCGCCGGCCGGCGAATCCTGCGTATCATTCGATGCAGCTGCCGTGATGGTGTTGTTGCCTGTCCCGGCACCGGTGTTCGATACGACGTCGTTGCCAAAGGCCGTGATGTTGACCGGAACGACATTCCCGTCAGGCCCGTAGGCAAAGACGACAATCTGATCGGTAAAGTTGTTCACACCGTCGCCGGTTACCGCGTCGATGTCCGTGATGTAGAAACCGACGTTGGCCACGGCATCGGAAACACCGCTTTGGGTGTCGGCGGCGAATTCGAAAACCGTCGTCGAGGTCGTGCCACCCGTACCCAGGATCTGGACCGAGGACGTCGGGTTGTAGTTTCCGTCGCCGTTGTTGAAGGTCACCAGATTGCTGGTCAGCGCCGAGCCGAGGCTGCCATCATCGCGGAATGACACGCTGACATTGATGTTGCCGGTATCTTGCGTGAAGCCGTTGCGCACGTCTGCATTCAGCAAGCCGAGGTCGGACCACCGCATCGTTTCCGTGGCAATCGGCGCCGACAGCGGGTCATCGCCGTAAAGCGCGTCATTGCCATCACCGCCCAGAATGGTGTCGCTTCCGGCTTCGCCGTAGATCGTGTCGGCACCCGCGCCGCCGTCGATGGTATCGTTGCTGTCTCCGCCGTAGACGATGTCGTTGCCGCCACCCGCATTGATGCTGTCGCGGCCTGCATTGCCGGCCAGCCGGTCGACGCCCGACCCTGCCGTGATGGTGTCGTCGCCGGTTCCACCCGTGGCACTGTTGTTACCTTCGCCCAGATCGATCAGGTCGTTGTTATAGCCACCCGAAACACTGTCGTTGCCAATGCCGCCATACAGGCTGTCATTGCCGATTCCGCCAATGATCGAATCATCCCCGTCACCGCCAAAGATCGTGTCATTGCCACCGTTGCCGTTCAGCAGGTCCGAACCGGCACCGCCGAAAATAGTATCGTTTCCGGAACCACCGAAAACCGTATCAATTCCGTCGCCGGCATAGACTTCGTCGTTGCCGCGACCTGCGCTGATCGTATCGCTGGCGGTGCCTGTCGCGCTGGTGGTGGATCCACCGTAGATCAGATCAGACGCATCGCTACCGTTCAGCGCGATGTCATTGAGGTTCGTGCCCCGATACAGACTGAATTGCGGGCCGGACTGGACCGTTACCCCGTTGACGTTGTTCGGAAAAGCCGTGTCTGGAACAAAATAGACCTGACCGTTGGTCCCCAGAAAATAGGTGCCGGTCCGGGTGGTCGTGCTGCCGAAAAAATCAAAAATGTTGGCGGTGAAATTCACCGTGACCGATCCCGTGCCGATCACGCGATCGGTCGTGAATGTGGTGATGCCGGTATTTCCGGTATCGCCGCTGTTCAGGGCGTTATTGCCGCCAAGATTGATCTGATAGCCGTTCGGCATGCTGCACCTCAATTATTCAGCCAGTAACGCAGCTGATACTCGTCCAATGGTTCGCTATTTTGTGGTGGTGGCCGATCTGTGACTGAAGGTTGGCGGAACCAAGGAGTTCGTGGTCATTTCGCGGCAAGATCCGGTAAATACGGCGATCTGGTCATATTTGCCGTCGGTCACCGAAAATGTGTCACCGTTTGGTGAACAGGATCGCCCAGGGTCGGCCAGTGACGGCGATCACGAAACAGTCACGCGCCCCAGGTGCCTGTGTGTGGCAGACCGAACGGACCGACTGGTCTGGAATGGCGGGCAGGGCAGGGACGTGTCACCCGACAGACCGGGGGCTGCGGCGATCACGCGCTGCCGTCGGCTCTTGAAGCTGCTGGCCGGGCTGCATAGTGTCTGGGGGACTTTGAAAGACACCGCCCGTCGGTGTCCCCCAGATAAGGCCTTTCCATGCAAGATCCGATCGAAACCCACATGAACCTCGTCCCGATGGTGGTCGAACAGACCGCACGCGGTGAACGCGCCTACGATATTTTCAGCCGCCTGCTGAAAGAGCGGATCATTTTCGTCAACGGTCCCGTGCATGACGGCATGAGCCAGCTGATCGTCGCACAGCTGCTGCACCTCGAGGCAGAGAACCCGAAAAAAGAGATTTCGATGTATATCAACTCCCCCGGCGGCAGCGTCGTTGCGGGCATGAGCATCTATGACACGATGCAATATATCCGCCCCAAGGTGTCGACGCTGGTCTGCGGGCTTGCGGCATCCATGGGATCGGTCATCGCCATCGGCGGCGAAAAGGGGATGCGCTATGCGCTGCCGAACGCCGAATTTCTGGTGCACCAGCCGTCCGGCGGCGCACGCGGTACGGCAGCCGACATCCTGATTTCGGCCAAAAGCATCGAAAATACGCGCGAACGCATGTACAAGCTTTATCAAAAGCACACGGGTCAGTCCTATAAGGAGGTCCAGAAGGCGCTGGACCGTGACAAGTGGATGTCCCCCGAAGAGGCCCTGGAATGGGGCCACATCGACGAAATCGTGACAAACCGCGATAAATCCGACGATTGATCACGCATCGCGGGTGCCATGATCACACAGACCTGAACAGGGTCACCGATTGCGTCTTTTTGGCGTTGTGACCCGGAACGCGCTGTCCTACTCTGACGAACCAAGGACAGCGCGACACCAAACTGGCCCCGGCGCCAAAGGATACGACATGGCAACCACCACCGGTAGCGACAGCAAGAACACCCTCTACTGCAGCTTTTGCGGCAAGAGTCAGCACGAGGTGCGCAAGCTGATTGCGGGCCCGACTGTTTTCATCTGTGATGAATGCGTCGAACTCTGCATGGATATCATCCGTGAGGAAACCAAGAGCGCGTCGCTGAAATCGGGTGACGGCGTGCCGACCCCGCGCGAAATCTGTCAGGTTCTCGATGATTACGTCATCGGCCAGATGCACGCCAAGCGGGTTCTGTCCGTGGCCGTGCACAACCATTACAAACGTCTGAACAATTCCGACAAATCCGACATCGAGCTGGCGAAATCCAACATCATGCTGATCGGGCCGACCGGCTGCGGCAAGACTCTGCTGGCCCAGACGCTGGCCCGCATTCTGGATGTGCCGTTCACGATGGCCGATGCCACCACCCTGACCGAGGCCGGTTATGTCGGCGAGGATGTGGAAAACATCATCCTGAAACTGCTGCAGGCGTCCGAATACAACGTGGAACGCGCGCAGCGCGGCATCGTCTATATCGACGAGGTCGACAAGATCACGCGCAAGTCCGACAACCCGTCCATCACCCGCGACGTGTCGGGCGAGGGCGTGCAGCAGGCCTTGCTCAAGATCATGGAAGGCACGGTTGCATCGGTCCCGCCGCAGGGCGGTCGCAAGCATCCGCAGCAGGAATTCCTGCAAGTGGACACCACGAACATCCTGTTCATCTGTGGTGGGGCATTCGCCGGTCTGGACAAGATCATCGCGCAGCGCGGCAAAGGCTCTGCCATGGGCTTTGGTGCTGACGTCAAGGATACGGATGAACGCGGTGTCGGTGAAACCTTTATGGATCTCGAACCCGAGGATCTGCTGAAATACGGTCTGATCCCCGAATTCGTGGGCCGTCTGCCCGTCATTGCGACGCTGACCGACCTCGATGAAGAGGCGTTGATGATCATTCTGACACAGCCGAAGAACGCATTGGTCAAACAATACCAGCGCCTGTTCGAGCTGGAAGACACCAAACTGACGTTTACCGATGATGCGCTGACGGCGATTGCCAAACGCGCCATCGAACGCAAGACCGGTGCCCGTGGCCTGCGGTCCATCATGGAAGACATCTTGCTGGACACGATGTTCGAGCTGCCCGGCATGGATACGGTCACAGAGGTCGTCGTGAACGAAGAAGCGGTTGGCCCAGACGCCAGCCCGCTGATGATCCACGACGACGGCAAGAAAAAAGAGAAAGAGACCGCCAGCGCCTGAGGGTTCTCGGGATCAGAACAGGGCCGCTGCGGATGCAGCGGCCCTTTCTCATGGGGGTCACATGACAGTCAGACATATCACCACCGGTAGCCCGTTCGAGGCGCAGATCGGCTATTCGCGTGCGGTCGTGGCCGATGGCTGGGTCCATGTCGCAGGGACCACCGGTTATGATTACGCAACGATGAAAATGCCCGACGATATCGTGGATCAGTGCCGCAATGCGCTGGCCACCATCGGGCGCGCGCTGGTCGAGGCAGGCAGCAGTCTGGATGACGTGGTGCGCGTCACATATATTCTGCCTGATCGCGCGGAATGGGAAAGCTGCTGGCCAGTGCTTGCCGAGGCGTTTCGTAACGCGCGGCCCGCTGCAACGATGTTCATAGCCGGGCTGCAAAACCCCGAAATGAAGATCGAGATCGAGGCGACAGCCCGCCTGCCGCGCTGAACCTGCTGGACCTTTTCATGCGATTGCGGCATGACAGGCACAGCCACAGACCGGAGACGACCATGGGTATCGCCCGCAACATCGCACGCATTTTCACCTGGTGGGACGGGCAGACCTTTGCCACCCAGTTCTGGACATGGCGCAAGGGCGAGCGCGTGGGCGAAGACGCCGGCGGAAACATCTTTTACCGCAATGCCGACGACAGCCGTCGCTGGGTCATTTTTAACGGAGAGGCCGAGGCGTCGAAGGTTGCACCGGAATGGCATGGCTGGCTGCACCGTACCTGGGATGAACCCCCGACCGAGGTGCCGCTGGTGAAACAGCCTTGGGAGAAACCGCATTTGCCGAACCTGACAGGCACGCCGCAGGCCTATGCGCCTGCCGGGTCGCTGCGCCGCGCAGACCCCCAACCCAAGAGTGATTACGAGGCATGGACGCCCGAATGATCCGCGCACTGGCGTTCGTGTCTGCGCTGGTTCCGATGGGGGCCACCGCACAGCAGGCCGTGTCGCAGCCCGGCGCCGAATTGCGCGTGCTGGACAAGGTGACGGGGCAGGTCGCCGATGTTGCGATACAGGTTGGCGACGCTGCGGTGTCGGGACTGGTCATGATCCAGCTGAACGACTGCCGCGTGCCTGCGGACAATCCATCGGGCGATGCATTTGCAGAAATGTCGGTCACTTATGGCGACGACGCGACCCCTGTGTTTTCAGGGTGGATGGTTGCATCAGCCCCTGCGCTGAATGCGATGGATCACCCGCGCTACGACGTCTGGGTCATCCGCTGCACAGCCGCCTGATCCAGCGGGATCGGTCCGGGCGCGCCAAAATCTGCGGCAATTTCCAACGCGGCGGCCAGCCTTTCTTCGTAGGCTTTGCGCGGAATTTCGATGGCCCCGAGCGTTGCAAGGTGGTCGGTCACGAATTGCGTATCGAACAGGATGAACCCACGCGACCGCAGCCTGTCGACCGCGCAGAGCAACGCAACCTTTGACGCATCCGTCCGGGTGGAAAACATGCTTTCCCCGAAAAAAGCGCCACCGATGCTCACGCCATAGACGCCGCCCACCAGGTCACGGTCCTGCCAGACCTCGATGGAATGGGCATGTCCCTGGAGGTGAAGTTGGCGGTAGACTTCGAAAATCGGGCCGTTGATCCAGGTTTCCGCGCGATCAGCACATCCACGCACCACATCGACAAAGGCCGCATCCGCAGTGACCTGAAAATGTCCCCGGCGCAGGGTTTTGCGCAGCGAACGTGACACGTGGAATAGATCCAGCGGCAGGACGCCCCGTTTTCTGGGCTGCACCCAGAACACATCAGTTGCATCCCGGTCCTCTGCCATCGGGAAAACACCGGCCCTGTAGGCATGCAACAACAGGTCCGGTGTCAAATGATCCGTCACGCAACCTAGCCCAGGTTGGTTTCCAACCAGTGTTCGAGCCAGTGGATATTGTAGTTGCCGGTCTGGATATCATCCTCGGCCAGCAGGGCATCGAACAACGGCACCGTCGTTTCCACACCGTCGATGATCAGCTCTCCCAGCGCGCGGGACAGACGTGCCAGCGCCTCTGGCCGGTCGCGACCATGCACGATCAGTTTGCCGATCAGGCTGTCGTAATAAGGCGGGATCCGGTAGCCCTGATAAAGCGCGCTGTCGATCCGCACACCCAACCCGCCCGGCGCGTGATACTGGGAAATCGTGCCGGGGCTGGGCTGGAAATTGGGCAGTTTTTCAGCGTTGATCCGCACTTCGATGCTGTGGCCGTCGATCACCAGATCGTCCTGTGTGAACGACATGGGCTGACCTGCCGCGACATTGATTTGTTCGCGCACCAGATCGACGTTGAAAATCGCCTCGGTGACAGGGTGTTCAACCTGAAGCCGGGTGTTCATCTCGATGAAATAGAATTCGTCATTCTCGAACAGGAATTCGATCGTGCCGGCACCGATATAATTGATCTTGGCCACGGCATCGGCGCAGACCTTGCCAATGCGCGCGCGCAATTCGGGGGTGATGGCGGGGCCGGGGGCCTCTTCGAGCACCTTTTGGTGACGCCGCTGCAGCGAACAGTCGCGCTCGCCCAGATGGACCGCGTTGCCCTTGCCGTCGCCAAAGACCTGAATTTCGATGTGGCGGGGCGTGGTCAGGTATTTTTCGATATAGACTTCGTCGTTGCCAAAGGCGGCCTTGCCCTCTTGGCGGGCGGACAGAAACGCCTTTTCCATCTCATCGGCATTCTGCGCGACCTTCATGCCGCGACCACCACCGCCGGCGGTGGCCTTGATGATGACAGGATAGCCGATTTCCGCGCCGATGCGCTGCGCATCCTTGAGCGTGGGCACACCGCCGTCGGACCCCGGCACACAAGGCACACCAAGTGCCTTCATCGTGTCCTTGGCCGTGATCTTGTCGCCCATCATGCGGATATGTTCTGCGGTCGGCCCGATAAAGGTCAGGCCGTGGTCCTCGACCACCTGCACGAATGCCGCGTTTTCCGACAGAAACCCGTAGCCGGGATGAATGGCCTGGGCCCCCGTGATTTCACAGGCCGAGATGATGGCCGGGAAATTCAGGTAGGAATTGGTCGAGGACGGCGGGCCGATGCAGACGGCCTCGTCGGCCATGCGCACATGCATGGCATCGGAATCGGCAGTCGAATGGACGGCGACGCTCTTGATGCCCATCTCGCGGCAGGCGCGCACAACCCGCAGCGCGATTTCGCCACGGTTCGCAATCAGGATTTTATCGAACATGGGACTGGCCTTTATTCGATGATCATCAGTGGTGCGCCGAATTCGACGGGACCGCCGTCTTCGACCAGAATACGTTTGACCGTGCCTGCGCGGGGGGCCGGGATATGGTTCATTGTTTTCATGGCTTCAATGATCAGCAGGGTGTCACCTTCGGCGACGGTCTGACCGGCAGACACGAAGGGCTTTGCGCCTGGTTCTGCGGCCATGTAGATCGTGCCGACCATCGGCGATGTCACGGCACCAGGGTGCGCTGCGGGGTCCGACACCGCGGCCACGGGTGCAGCAGCAGGTGCGGGGCTGGCGGCGGACGTGACCTGCACGGGGGCGGGGGCCGCTGCGGGAGCCGCCGGCGCTGTCATACGGCTGACGCGCACGTTCAGGCTGTCGTTTTCTGCGTAATCCCGCTTGACCTGAAGCTCTGTCAGGTCGTTGGCGCGCAAAAGCTCTGCCAAGGCCTGGATAAAGCTGACGTCGCTATCCTGAGAAGTCTTGTTGCCCATGACCAAACTGTCCTTGCCTAATTCTACTTGATCGCGTGACGTTCCGTCACTGCATTGGCAAGACGTATAGGGCAAGGCGCGCGAGGGGGAAAGCGCAAGTGAAACGCTGTCTGCCGTTAAGTTCGATTAATAGCACCGATCGGCGCAAACACGCGCTGTCGGGGGCAGTGACCAGCGCGAGCAACAAGGTCGCATGGAGCGCCCGCGCTGATGATCCTGCAAATACGACTCTCCCTGCGTTTCAGCGCAGGCCCCGTTCAGATCGCGAGGTATTCCGCGCGCAGTTTTTCGTCATCCAGCACGTCTTGGGCCGATCCGTCATAGACAACGGTTCCGGTGTCCAGGATCACCGCGCGATCAGCCAGTTTCAGGGCGGCAACGGCGTTTTGTTCGACGATGACCGTCGTGATGCCCTGGTCACGGATGATGTTCAGTGTCTTGGCGATTTCCTGCACGATGACCGGGGCAAGACCCTCGTAGGGCTCGTCCAGCAACAACACCTTGATGTCGCGCGCCAGTGCGCGGGCGATGGCCAGCATCTGCTGTTCGCCGCCTGACAGGGTGACGCCCTCTTGCTTGCGGCGTTCCCGCAGGCGGGGGAACAGGTCATAGATGCGGTCCAGCGACCAACCGATCGGTGGGGCGATCTGCGCCAGTTGCAGGTTTTCCTCGACCGTCAGGCCCGCGATGATCCGACGGTCCTCTGGCACGAGCGCGATCCCGGCGGCGGCGGCCTGGTGGCTTTTCATCTGGTGCAGGGGTTGGTGGTCCAGCCAGATTTCGCCGTGCTTCAGTTCGGGATTGTCCAGCCGCGCGATGGCGCGCAGGGTCGATGTCTTGCCCGCGCCATTGCGGCCAAGCAAGGCGAGGATTTCGCCCTCGTGGATGTCAAAGCTGACATTCTGGACGATATAGCTTTCGCCGTAGTAAGCCTCGATTTCCCAGACACTGAGGAATTTCGGGCTGGTCGCTGCGTTGTTGCGGTTCTTGTCGAATGGGGCGTTCATCTCTGTTTCCTTCGCGGTGCCGCATTTTCGCGAAAATGCGGGCGGGTCCGATTTTTCGCGAAAAATCGGGGTGTCAGACCTGTGCTTCGCCAAGATAGGCTTCGCGGACCTTCGGGTGCCCCTTGATGTTTTCCGGGGTTTCCTCGACCAATGGCGTGCCTTGCGCCAGAACGGTGATCCGTTCGGCCAGGCTGAACACGACGTGCATGTCGTGTTCGATGATGCACATGGTGATGTTGCGCTTTTCCTTGATCTCTTTGAGCAGATCGATCGTGTTGTTGGTATCGGCCCGGGCCATGCCGGCAGTGGGTTCGTCCAGCAGCAGCAGCTTGGGTTCCTGCACCAGACACATCGCCATTTCCAGACGCCGCTTGTCACCGCGCGACAACGCAGAGGCCAGCATGTCGCGTTTGGCCAGCATGTTCACGTCGGCGAGGATCGCCTCGGCCTGCCCGATGATATCGCCCTCGTTCCTGACACTGCCAATGGCATGCATGCGGAACGCGCCGTCACGCCGGGCAAAACAGGGGATCATCACGTTTTCCATCACCGACAGATCGGCAAAGATTTCCGGCGTCTGGAACACCCGGCTGATGCCCATCTGGTTGATTTCATGCGGTTTGCGCCCCAGAACGCTTTGACCGTCGAACATGACAGAGCCGGAGTCCGGGATCAGCTTGCCCACCAGCACGTTCAGCAGTGTGGATTTCCCCGCACCGTTGGGGCCGATGATTGCATGTACGGTGTTTTCGGCCACGCTCAGGTTCACATCACCCAGCGCCTGCAAACCACCAAAGCGCTTGTTGACGCCTTTGACTTCGAGAATGCCCATGATCTTACTCCGCCGGGGTGTTGGTGTTGGCTGTGCCAGCCGTCGTCGCGTCGCTGTTTGACGACTTGGACTTGCGGCTGAACAATGCGCCCAGTTTCTGACCGCCCTGCACCAGACCACCGGGCAGGAAGATGACGACGACCATGAACAGAACGCCCAGTGTCAGGTGCCATCCCTTGCCCACGAAGGGGTACAGGATGTTGACCAGCAGGTTGTCCATCCAATCGGGCATGAACGCGAACCAGTTGTGCAGGATGTCGCTGTTGATCTTGGAAATGATGTTTTCCAGATACTTGATGATGCCTGCACCCAGGACCGGACCGATCAGCGTGCCGACGCCACCCAGGATCGCCATGACAACGATTTCACCGCTGGCCGTCCAGAACATCCGTTCCGCGCCGGTCAATGGGTCCATCGCGGACATCAGGCCACCAGCCACGCCAGCATACATCCCCGAGATCACAAAGGCCGCCAGCATGTAGGGTTTGGTGTTCATGCCGGTATAGCTCATGCGGGTCTGGTTCGACTTGATCGCGCGCAGCATCAGGCCAAAGGGCGACCGGAAAATGCGGATCGAGATGTAGAACCCGATGATCATGCAGATCGCCGAAAGGTAGTAGCCGTTCTGGAACACGAACTGCCAGCCGCCAACATTCCACGTGACCGAACTGTTCATCTCCAGGCCGAACAGATGCGGCACGATGGGATCACCCGCACGCATCAACACCTGTGGGTCGTCGGAATAGACCTGAAGCCCGGTTTCACCGTTCGTGATCGGTGACAGCACCGAATAGGCGAGGGCATAGGACATCTGCGCAAAGGCCAGTGTCAGGATCGAGAAATAGATGCCGGACCGACGCAGGCAGACATATCCGATCACCACCGCGAACAGCGCGGCCACGATCACAGAGGCCAGCATGGCGGGGACGATGTTGTAGCTGAGCAGCTTGAACATCCAGACGGCGGCATAGGAACCGACCCCCAGAAAGGCCGCATGGCCGAACGACAGGTATCCGGTGAGGCCGAACAGGATGTTGAACCCGACAGCCAGCAATCCAAAGATCACGAACCGTTGCATCAGGGCAGGATAGCCTGCGTTGAAACTTTCGCCCAATGCGCTGTCAACGGGAAACGGATTCAGCAGGATGGGTGCTGCAAGCGTCATGAAGATGACGATCATCAGCAATTTGAAATCGCGCGAATTCAGACCGAGCATGTCTTAGTCCTCCATCACGCCCTTGCGACCCAGCAGGCCGCGCGGACGCGTAAGTAGAATGATGATGGCAACGAGGTAGATGATGATCTGGTCCAGACCGGTGATCACGGTGCCTGCGAATGTGCCCTCAAGGCGCAGCAGTTCGACGAAATAGCCTTTGAACGCCGGGTTCGAGAAGAAGCTTTGCGTGATGCCCAGCAGGAAACCGGCCAGAACGGCACCCGGCAGCGAACCCATGCCGCCGACGACCACGACAACAAAGCTGAGGACGAGGAAATCCATGCCGATGTTGTAGTGAGGGGACAGGATCGGCGCATACATCATGCCGGCCAGACCCGCGACCGATGCCGCAAGGCCGAACATGAATGTGAACCGCTTGTCGATGTCGATGCCCAGCATGCCGACCGTTTCGCGGTCAGCCATACCGGCGCGGACCACCATGCCGAAGGTCGTGAACTGCAGGAACGCAAAGACGGCGGCGATGATTGCAGCAGAAAAGAAGAAGTAGACCAGACGCCAGGTCGGATAAGCGACAGCGCCTTCGCCAAGGCCGAGATAGCGACCCAGATCGACCGTGCCGACAAATGCGGACGGCATCGGCGTCTGGATCGGGTTGGCACCGTAAAATGCCTTGATGATCTCGCCGATGACGATCGCCAGACCAAATGTCACCAGGATCTGGTCCGCGTGCGGACGCTTGTAGAAATGCTTGATCAGGCCGCGTTCCATGCCCCAGCCGACCAGCAGCATCACGGGGATCGTCAGGAAAATCGCAAGCGGAACCGCCCAGTCCTGAATGGCCGCACCTGCGACAGGACCGAACCAGTCCTGTACATATGGCACCTGCATTTGCAACGGATTGCCCAGGAAATCGGTCTGGGTTTCATCCACGACGGTGCGCGACAGGCCGAGGATGCGCTGCATCGTGACAGCGCAGAAGGCACCGATCATGAACAATGCGCCATGCGCAAAATTGACCACGCCAAGGGTGCCGAAAATGAGGGTCAGACCAAGCGCGATCAGCGCATAGGCCGACCCCTTGTCCAGCCCGTTCAAGATTTGAAGGATAAAGGAATCCAAGTCACCACTCCTCAATGGTTACAGCAGGCCAGAGCGCCGCGTCAGGACAGATTGTTCAGAAGGCCGGGCAGTGCGGAATTTCCCCGGGGTGTGTGGGGCGGCACATCATGCGCCGCCCCGGATGGTGCGTTTATGCGCCCGGGTTGCATTCACCCAGCGCGCCACCGGCGAACATGGGGTGATCGGGTGCGTATTCGACCTGTGCGCGCGGCGTCTGCTCGACGATGCGCAGGGTGTCGTAGCCGACCATGTTGGCGTTGCCCGAGGGGCTTGCGACGCCTTCCATGACCAGAACGTCCTTGAAGCACTGGTGATCCGCGCCGCGGTACAGGACCGGACCGTTGCCCATGCCGTCGAATTCGTAGTCCTCGAGGGCCTCGACGACGGCGCAGGGGTTGAACGACCCTGCACGGGTGACGGCATCCGCATAGAGCATGATCTGCGTGTAGCAGGTATGCGCGGCATTCGACGGCGGGAAACCGTACTTTTCACCGAACGACCGCACGAATGCCTTTGTGCCTTCGTCTTCAAGCTGCCAGTTCCAGTTCATGGAGCCGAACACGCCTTCGATGTTCGATCCGGCACCCTTGGCCATCAGTTCCGAATAGAGCGGCACGATGATCTTGAAGTCCTTGCCGTTGACCTGACGATCCTTGAGGCCGAACTGAACGGCCTGTGTCAGGCTGTTGACCATGTCCCCACCGTAGTGGTTCAGGACCAGCGTATCCGCGCCAGAGTTCAGGATTGGTGCGATATAGGACGAGAAGTCACCGGCACCGACGGGTGTCAGCACGTTCTCGACGGTTTCCCAACCCAAGGCACCGGTCGAGGCAGCCATGGATTCCTGCTGCGTCCAACCCCAGTTGTAGTCGGCGGTCAGGTGATAGGCGCGACGATCCGCGCCGTATGCGTTGACCAGCACGGGGGCCAGCGCGGCACCGGACATGTAGCCGTTGAAGAAGTGACGGAAACCGTTGGCCTTGCGATCCTTGCCGGTGGTGTCGTTGGAATGGGTCAGACCCGCCATGAAGATGACGCCGGCCTCTTGGCACAGGCCCTGCACGGCAACTGCCACACCAGAGGACGAACCGCCGGTGATCATGATGCAGCCGTCCTTCTGGATCATCGACTGCGCGGATGCGCGGGCAACGTCAGATTTCGTCTGCGTGTCGCCGGTGACGAACTCGACTTTCTTGCCCATGATGCCCGTGCCGTCCAGAACCTTGGACGAGAAGGTGTTCATCATGCCGCCGTCACCCATGCCGTTCAGGTGTTCGACAGCCAGTTCCTGTGCGCGCAGCTCGTCCAGACCTTCTTCGGCATAAGGACCGGTTTGCGGCACGTTGAAACCCAGCGTGACCGTGTCGCCGGTCGGCGCATTGGTAAAGCCCTCGTGGGCGGCCGCACGCAGATACGTGGGCATCATCAGACCCGCGGTGCCCGCAACGGCACCGGTTTTCAGGACCCGACGGCGTGAATACGTCGTTTTCGTCATTAGATTCCTCCCTATGAACGCTGCCCGGACCCTCCCGTCTGGACAACTGCACTTTGGTCGTGCTGCCGTCAGTTTGCAGAAGGCCAACCTGTCAAACAACATTCCCTTGCGTCGCCTGGATGAATTTGTAAATTTGTAAACAGCGTCGCCACCTGTTGTGTAAATTGCATTTGCCAGCAGCAGATTAGGAATGAATTGGCATGGACAGGACGGGTGACAGAATCCGGGCGCGCCGGATGGATGCAGGTGTCGCACAACGCGACCTGGCGGCTGCGGTCGATATATCGGCCAGCTATCTGAACCTGATCGAACATGGCAAACGCCCCGTGGGCGGGCAGTTGTTGCGGCGGATCGCGGCGACCCTCGGGATTGATCTGGCCTTGTTGGAACGGCCTGCGGATCCGTCCTTGATCGACCGGTTGCTGGCGGCCTCGGCGCGGTTGCCGCAGGTTCCGACCGAGGTGGCGCAGGTCGAGGACCTGGCCGCCCGGTTCCCCGGCTGGACCGGGCTGATCACCGCGCAGGCGCAGGAAATCATGTCGCTGGATGACCGGCTTCAGATGTTGAATGACCGGCTGACCTACGATCCCGATCTGGCAAAGGCGCTGCACGGCGTCATCACCGCCGTGACGGCCATTCAATCGACTGCGACGATCCTGACGGGCGACGGTCCGGTCGATGCGGATTGGCAAGCGCGGTTCCATGCCAATATCCGTGACGACGCGGGCAAACTGGCGGCCACAAGCCGCGCACTGGTGGCCTATCTGGACGCGCCCGATGATCTGGAACGCACCCGCCTGTCGCCGCTGGAGGCGCGCGACGCGATATTGAATGCGTCGGGCTATCACCGGCCGCATCTCGAAGATCCCGCTCAGCTGGAGCCAGAGCCGCCGGCGCGGCAGGGGGTCGCGGATTTGCTGGCCCGGTATGACGAGGTCTATGCGGCCGATGTGGCGGCCTTGCCGATTGCATCCTTTGTCACGGCTGCCCGCGCGCTTGACTGTGATCCGGTCGGACTGGCGGCGCGTCTGGGGCAACCTCTGGACCGGGTGATGCGGCGACTGGCAAGCCTGCCTGCCAAGGCGGGCCTGCCGGATCACGGGTTGATGCAGGTCACGGCGTCCGGTGCGGTCCTGCTGCTGAAACAGGCTGCGGGTTTCGACATGACACGCGGCAGCGACTGTGCCTTATGGCCGGTCTATACCGCCCTGGGGCAGGCGGGGCGCTGTGTGACCGCGCGTGTGGCCGTGCACGGCCAGAACGACCGGCATCTGCAATGTCACGCGGTGGCCGTCGCCGCGCCCAACCCGCTGGGCCCGCATGCGCCACCGGTCATGACGTCGACGATGCTGGTGCGTTCACTGCCAGAGCCGCCTGACCCGCTGTCATTGCCGGTGGGATTGGCCTGCCGGATGTGCCCGCGTGACGACTGCGCGGCACGTCGTGAACCTGCGGTTCCGGCGACACAGCTGTGACAGCTGGGCTTTGACATGTGACGGGGCGCGGACAATAGTGTGCCGGGTGGCGCATCGGGGAGGGTGGGCCATGTATATGGCAAGCGACCACAGGGGGGACCGGGCGTTGGCAAAACGTGTCTTGTTGATCGAAGACGAGCCGAACATCATCGAGGCGCTCAGTTTCATCCTCAGCCGTGCCGGTTACACGGTCCACACGCACGAGGACGGGACGACCGCCATGGACAAGATCCGCAATCAGCGTCCCGACATGATCCTGCTGGACGTGATGCTTCCGGGGCGGTCAGGATTCGACATTCTGCGCGACTTGCGCGCGGACCCCAGCACCAGTGATCTGCCTGTCATGATGCTGACTGCGCGCGGTCAGGCCAAGGACAGGGCGCTGGCCGAGGCGCTGGGGGCGGACCAGTTCATGACCAAGCCCTTTGCCAATGACGAGGTCTGCGCGCAGGTCCGCGCCATGATCGGCGCATGACGCAGGACGGGCGCAAAGGACAACGTGGATTGTTCCTTGCGCGGGAACGCTACCGGCAAAGACGCTTGCGCGACGGGGCGCGGATGTTGCCGATCATCGGTTTCATCCTGTGGGTCCTGCCGATGTTGTGGGTGCGTGACGAGGGTGACCCGGGCGGATTGGCCGGAACGGTCGTTTATGTCTTTGTCGTCTGGATGGTGTTGATCGGGGTGGCCTTTGTCGTGGCACGGCGGATTGATACCACCGATGATGTCGAACCGTCCCCCGCACAGGAGGGGTCCGACTGATGTCGTTCAACGGGCTGGTGTTGGCGGCTGTCGTCTATGTCGCCTTCTTGTTCATTGTCGCAGCCCTGGCCGAACGGCAGGCGCGCCGTGGCAAGGGCGATTGGCTTCGGATGCCGCTGGTCTACACGCTGTCGCTGTCGATCTATTGCACGGCCTGGACGTTCTACGGCGCGGTCGGCTATGCCGCGCGGTCGGGTCTGGAATACGTGACCATCTACCTTGGTCCCTCGCTCGTGATGATCGGGTGGTGGTTGGTCCTGCGGCGTCTGGTTCGGATCGGGCGGGCGCAGCGGATCACGTCAATTGCTGACCTGATTTCGTCGCGTTTCGGCAAATCCACCACGCTGGGCATGATCGTCACGATCATGGCGATCATCGCGTCCACCCCCTATATCGCGCTGCAATTGCAGTCGGTCGTGCTGAGTTTTCAGGTCTTTGCCCAGGCGGGCGGCCAGAACTGGGGCTCCGCAGAGCTGGGCCGTGCCGCGATCATGGTGTCCACGGGGCTTGCGATTTTCACCATCCTGTTCGGCACCCGTCACGTCGATGCCAATGAACGCCAGCACGGTGTGGTGATTGCCATCGCCATCGAGGCCGTGGTCAAACTGGTGGCGCTGCTGGCCGTCGGGATCTTTGTCGTCTGGGGGCTGTCGGACGGCCCCGCCGCCACATTGGCCGCGATCGAGGCATCGCCGGTCGCGGACTGGACCCAGTCGGGCACGCGCTGGGCGGCGCTGATATTCCTGTCGGCAGCGTCCTTTCTGTGCCTGCCGCGCATGTTTCAGGTTCTGGTCGTCGAAAACGCGGACGAGCGGCACCTCAAGACGGCCTCATGGGCCTTTCCGTTCTATCTGGTGTTGATGAGCCTCTTTGTGGTGCCGATCGCCGTGACCGGATTGCAGGTCATGCCGCCGGGGTCCAACCCCGACCTGTTCGTGCTGACAGTGCCATTGGCCGAAGGGCAGACCAGTCTCGCCATCCTGTCGTTTCTGGGGGGATTTTCATCCGCGACCTCGATGGTGATCGTCAGCACCATCGCCCTGTCCACGATGGTGTCGAACCACGTCGTTCTGCCCGTCTGGATGCGCAGCCAGACCCAAGGGCGGGCGGTCATTTCCGGCGATGTGCGGTCCGTGGTCAAGATCACCCGCCGTTTGTCCATCGCCGGCATCCTCGCGCTTGGTTTCCTTTACTATCACCTGTCGGGTGGCGGGGCAGCACTTGCCGCGATCGGGCTGATCTCCTTTTCGGGGGTCGTGCAGGTTCTTCCGGCGCTGCTGGGCGGCATTTTCTGGCGCGGGGCGACGCGGACCGGGGCGATCCTGGGGCTGGTGTCGGGGTCGGTGCTGTGGCTGTGGACATTGTTCCTGCCCAGCTTTGGTCCCGATGCCGTCCTGTCAGCGCAGGTTCTGACCGATGGACCCTACGGGATCGGCTGGCTGCGCCCCGAGGCGATGTTCGGCATCGGCGGGATCGACCCGGTGCTGCACGGTCTGCTGTGGTCCTTGCTGGTCAATGCCAGTCTGTTCTTTCTGGGGTCGGTTTTCAGCTTTCCGGCACCGCTGGAACGGCTTCAGGGCGCGCAATTCGTCAATATTTTCGAAGGCCCGGGTGGCGAACGGACATGGACGCGATCCGCGGCCACCGCCGAGGACCTGTTGATCATGTCGCAACGCATCCTTGGCCCGCGAGAGGCGCAGGCGATTTTTCAGGCCGAGGCGGCGGCCCAGCAGAAATCCGGCTTCTTGCCGGATGTGTCACCGGCGTTCCTCGCGGCACTGGAACGCGAACTGTCGGGGTCGGTGGGCGCTGCCACGGCCCATGCGATGATCGGGCAGCTGACCGAAGGTGTCAGCGTTACAGTCGACGATCTGTTCGCGCTGGCGGATGAAACCGCGCAGATCCTCGAATATTCTGGCCAGCTGGAAGCCAAGAGCCGCCAGCAAGAGGAAACGGCACGCGCCTTGCGCGATGCAAACGCCAAGCTGATGGCGCTTTCGGTGCAAAAGGATGCGTTTCTGTCCCAGATCAGCCACGAGTTGCGGACGCCGATGACCTCGATTCGGTCGTTTTCCGATATTCTGATGCAACAGGACCTGAGCGCGGCGGACAGCCAGCGCATGGCGCGCATCATCAGTACTGAATCGCAACGGCTGACGCGTCTGCTGGACGATTTGCTGGATCTGGCCGTGCTGGAACATGGACAGGTCACCCTCAAGACTGACACAGGGGTGTTGGCCGACCTGCTGGATCAGGCGATTGCATCCGCCGGGGTCGCCGGGGATGATTTGACCATCAGGCGCAACCGAAAGGCGGAACAGGTCGTGCTGACCACCGACCTTGACCGGCTGGGGCAGGTGTTCATCAATCTGATCGCGAACGCGCGCAAATATTGTGACGCGCCGCAGCCGCGTCTGACCATCAAGGTCTGGCAGTCGCAGCATGGCACGGTTTTGGATTTCATCGATAACGGCAGCGGCATTGCACCCGCCGATGCGCAGGTGATCTTTGAAAAATTCTCGCGGTTGACGGATGCGGCGCGTGCAGGTGGTGCAGGGCTCGGCCTTGCGATCTGTCGCGAGATCATGACCCGTCTGGGTGGCGAAATCATGTATTTGCCCGGACAGGGCGGGGCGGCGTTCCGCGTGTCGCTGCCCGCGCAGGTCGCAATCGCCGCCCAATAGGTGCACTGCGGTTGAGGGAATGTTTACCTCTGCGGCGTTAGCTAAGCGCAACGAAACGCGGGGTGGCCAGTATGACGGGCGTGTTGCACAGGATGGTCCGGCGACAACAGACGGATGCGCCTGATGTGCCGCTGACGGCGACACGGGCGGTCAAACTGGCGGTGACGCGGGCCGCACAGTCCAGTGTCGGCCTCGTGGTCGACGTGACCGGGGTTGCGGATCGCACCTGTGATCTGGACGGTGTCACCGCCGACCTTGCCCCCGACACGCTGATGCTTGGCATTGAACGCGATGGCGCGTGTATCGGCATGATGGTCTGTGATGCCAGCCTGATTGCAGCCACGCTTGAGACGATCACGACCGGTGGGGTGTCTGCACAGCCTGCGCCCACGCGCGCGATCACCGAAACGGATGCGGATCTGGTTCGCCCGTTGTTGCAGGCGTTGCTGGATGATCTGGCCGCCACCACACCGGGGACGGTGCTGGATGGCTGGGCCGTCGGGTGTCGGCTGTCGGTGCGGTTTTGCGATACGCGGGCGGCCTGTTTCGCGCTGCGCGAACAATCCTACCGGATCATCGCCATCACGGTATCGGATCAGAAAACCGACCGTGCGCCTTGCGTATCCATCGCTTTGCCGGACACCGCTTGCCCAGTTCCTGATCGTGTGCCGCAATCGCAGGTCGCGGCTGACTGGGCCGACCGGTTGGCCGCGTCGGTCATGGGCGCGCCTGCGCGACTGGATGTGGTGGTGCACCGCATGCCTGTGCCGCTGCGCCGTCTGACATCGCTTGCCGTGGGCGATTGCCTGCCCTTGACCGGGTTTGCAGTCGGGTCCGTCCGGGTCGAGGCACCGGGCGGCCAGCTGGTTGCCACGGGCCGCCTGGGTCACGTCAGTGGTCGTATCGCGGTCAGGATCGCAGGTGATACACCGCCGCAGCTTGTGGATCTGCCGCATAATGCGCTGGCCCAACCCAAGGGAAGCACGGCAATTCGTGATGCGACCCTGATTGCCTGACCGTCAGGACAGCGTTTCGAGCTGGCTGCGCATGCCGTTCAGATCGTATCCCGCCTGCGCTGCGGCTGCGATGATGTCATCGACCGGCATCTTGCCTGCCTGTCCCAGCGCCCAGACGATGGTCGACCGGGTGCCGGATGCGCAATAGGCCAGCGTCTTGCCGGTGGCGGCCGCGTCGGACTGGGCATGCACCATATCCATGTTCAGCCCCTGATGCGTCACCGGGTTGACGACAAAGGTCATGCCAGCGGCTTCGACCGCGATCCGCATGGCCTCGGCCTGCAAGGGCGGCGGCACCTCGGCATCAGGGCGGTTACAGATGACCGTCGTGAAACCCTGTTGTGCGAGCGTTGCCGCATCGGCGGGCTCGATCTGGGGGGCGGCGGAATAGGCGGGTGTGATCTGATTGATTTGCATGCGGCGCAGACTACGCGCGGCCTGCGGCGCGGTCCAGTGGCAACAGGTCTGGCGCAGGGCGGCATGCAGGTTTAGCGTCGCGGGCATGATCATGGACGAAAACGCACTTGCGGCGGCTGCGACCGTTCTGCACGAAATGGGGGGCACCGTACGCCTGTCGGTGCTGTGTGCACTGCGTGGTGGGCCCCGGACGGTCAGCCAGTTGCAGGGGGCTGTGGATGTCCCGCAGGCGCTGGTGTCAAATCACCTGCGCCGCCTGCGCGCGGCCGGTCTGGTGCGGTCCGACCGCAGTCCGGACGACGCGCGCATCATTTTCTATTCCATCGCCGATGACCGGATCCATCGCGTGCTGGATGCGCTGTCGCTTTAGCCCAGCAGGATGCCGACCACGACCATCATCAGCCCCAGCATCGCGGAAAAGAACGCGCCCAGGTTGACCGGCATCATCGCACCGATGCGGGCGCGCAATTCCGTGTCAGTCAGATCGGCACGTTTTGCGCGTGCCACCATGATGATGGAATAGACCACGCCACACAGGCCCAACACCGATACGACTGCCCCGACCCAGATCAATGTTTGCATGACATACCCCATGATTGCGCCCCGATCCGCTAACCTGACACGGCGCACCTTGCAAGGGTTTGGCAGGCTCGCTAGGACATGCCCCTGACCCAGCCGCAGGAGTGTTCCGATGTCCGACAACGCCACCAACCCGACCGAAAACGTAGCCGGCGAGGAGCTGCGCCAGTTCATCGAACGCTACGAACGTCTGGAAGCAGAGAAAAAAGACATCGCTGACGGCCAGAAGGAAATCATGGCCGAGGCCAAGGGGCGTGGCTACGACGTAAAGGTGCTGCGCAAGATCGTGGCCATGCGCAAGCGCGACAAGGACGATCTGGCCGAAGAAGAGGCCGTGCTGGAAATGTACATGGCCGCGCTGGGCATGTCCTGAGGGCAAAACGCCCTATGTCTGACGCCAGATCAAAACTTGAGGCAGACCATGACAGCGACCAGTTCCTCCGGCCGGCAGTTGACCGACGCGAAAATCGCCCTTTTGGGTATAGGCAAGATCGCGCGCGATCAGCACATGCCCGCCATATCGGGCAGCAGTGCCTTTGACCTGGCCGCAACGGTCAGCCGTTCGGGCGGGGTGGACGACGTCGAAAACCATGGCGACATCGCAGAGCTGATCGACGCAAGGCCCGATATCGACATCTATAGCCTGACCATGCCCGCGATGCCGCGCTACGACATCGCGGTGAAATCGCTGATGGCGGGCAAACATACCATGCTGGAAAAACCCCCCGGTGCCACCGTCACCGAGGTGCAGAAGCTGGAAAAGCTGGCGCGCGCAAAGGGTGTCACACTCTACGCCTCCTGGCACCTGCGTCATGCGCCTGGCGTGGCTGCGGCCCGCGCCTGGCTGCGCGACCGCACGGTCAAGGGGATGCGGATCAACTGGCGCGAGGACGTGCACAACTGGCACCCGGGTCAGGACTGGATCTGGGAACCCGGCGGGCAGGGCGTTTTTGATACGGGTATCAATGCGCTGTCCTTGATGACGGAAATCCTGCCGAACCCCGTGCATCTGCGCGATTCCGTTCTGAAATACCCCGGCAACCGCGATATGCCGATTGCCGCCGATCTGACCTTTGTCGGGGCAGGTGGCATACAAGTGCAGGCACAGTTCGACTGGCGCCACGAGGATCCGCCCACCTGGGATATCGAGGTCGACACGACCGACGGCACGCTGAAACTGCTGGATGCCGCAACCAAGATGCTGGTCAACGGCCAGCCGCATGACGTGGCCGAACATGGTGAATACGAAGGTGTCTATCACCGCTTTGCCGAACTGATCGAAACCGGTCAGTCTGATGTCGATGTGGAACCGCTTCAGCATGTGGCGGATGCGATGATGCTGGCCCGCCGCGAGATCGTCGCGGATTTTCACCAAAAGGATTGATGCCACCGGTTTGACATTCCCCGCGTTCCGGCGCTGCATGGCACCGCAACAGGGAGAGTGGCGGATGCAAGGCGGTCAAGTGCGACTGGGTGTCGATATCGGCGGCACCTTTACCGATGTGGTGCTGGAAACCGCTGATCGTCGATATTCCACCAAGGTGCTGACGACCTATGCGGCACCAGAGGATGCGATCGTCGAAGGAATGCAGCGGGTCTGCGCGGATGCGGGCATTTCGCCCGCGCGGATCAGCCAGATCATTCACGGCACCACGCTTGCGACGAATGCGCTGATCGAACGGCGCGGCGCGAAAACGGCGCTGATCACGACGGCAGGGTTTCGCGACGTCATCGAGATGCGCAGCGAATCGCGGTTTGAACAATACGATCTGAACCTGAAGCTGCCCGCGCCGCTGCTGCCGCGCAATCGTCGCTACGTGGTGCATGAACGCATCGATGCGGATGGTGGTGTGCTGGTGCCGCTGGACCGCGACGCGGTCGCGGCCCTTGCGGATGAATTGCGCGATGCAGGGTATGACAGTGTCGCCGTCGGCCTGCTGCATTCCTATGTGAATGACGCGCATGAGACGCTGATCCGCGACGTGCTGGCGGAACGTATGCCTGCGGCGATGGTGTCGCTGTCGTCAGAGGTCAGCCCCCAGATGCGGGAATACGAACGGTTCAACACCACCGTCGCCAACGCCTATATCAAGCCGCTGATCAAATCCTACCTTGGTCGCCTGGCAGACAGTCTGCGCGCGGCCGGGGCGGATTGCCCGGTGTTCCTGATGCATTCGGGTGGCGGGATCATCGATTTGGCCACCGCGGCCGAATTTCCTGTCAGGCTGGTGGAATCCGGGCCTGCGGGCGGGGCGGTCTTTGCCGCCGATATCGCGGCGCGGCATGGGCTGGACCGGGTCCTGTCATTCGATATGGGCGGCACCACGGCCAAGATTTGCCTGATCCGCGACCAGACCCCGAAAACCGCCCGCGTGTTCGAGGTCGCACGCACCTACCGTTTCAAAAAGGGGTCGGGCATGCCCATTTCGATCCCCGTGATCGACATGGTCGAAATCGGTGCTGGTGGTGGATCGCTGGCCCATGTCGATGCGCTGCGCCAAATTCGCGTCGGTCCCGAAAGCGCTGGGTCCGAACCGGGTCCGGCGTGCTACGGTCGCGGCGGGCAGCGACCTGCCGTCACGGACGCCGACCTGATCTTGGGTAAACTGGACCCCGCCGGATTTGCGGGTGGTCGCATCCCGCTCGACCCCGCGCAATCAGCGCAGGCGCTGGACGCCGCCGTGGGTGCGCCACTCGACATGTCCGTTCAGGATGCGGCGCATGGGCTGGCCGAAGTCGTGGATGAAAACATGGCAAATGCCGCGCGTGTCCATGCTGTCGAAAACGGCGAGGATCTGGCAGGCTACACCATGATTGCCTTTGGTGGGGCAGCGCCACTGCATGCCGCGCGTTTGTGCGAAAAGCTGGGGATCGACCGCTGTCTGGTTCCCAGCGGTGCGGGTGTCGGTTCCGCCATCGGATTTTTGCGCGCGCCCTTCAGTTTCGAGGCAACGCGGTCGGTGTTCATGCGCCTGTCCGCGTTCGATGCGGCTGCGGTGGCAGGGATATTCGCCGATCTGACGGCGCAGGCGACGACCTTTGTCAGGTCTTGCGATGCAGACGCGCCGATCACCGCCGATTACAAGGTCTACATGCGCTACAGCGGGCAGGGCTGGGAAATCCCCGTGACGCTGCCCGCGCAGGATGCCGAACAGCCCGATCCTGACCGTTTCCTTGTGCTGTTCGAGGCGGCCTATGCGGCCCTGTTCAGTCGGACGGTCGCCGGGATGGAGGTCGAGATCACGGTCTGGGCCGTCAATGCCAACACGCCCAAGGCAGCCGTCGCCCCCGCAGCACCCGTGACGGTCGCACCACCTGTCGCAGCGCGCCTCCAGCGCGACCTGTTCGACGCGGCGCAGGGCATCAGCCAGACAGCCGGGGTGCATGCGCGCACAGACCTTGCGCCGGGGGCCACCGTCATCGGGCCCGCCGTCATCACCGAGGACGAAACCTCGATCATCGTGCCTGCCAGTCGCTGCGCTGTGGTGCTGTCCGACGGCTGTATCGCATTGCAACGCAAGGAGTGATCATGCCCGGTCAGGTTGCCTATCAGATCATGTGGAACCGCCTGATTTCCATTGTCGAGGAACAGGCGCAGGCCCTGGTGCGGACAGCCTTTAGCACCTCGGTGCGCGAGGCGGGCGATCTGTCGGCCGGGGTTTATGATGCCACGGGACAGATGCTGGCGCAGGCTGTCACCGGCACACCCGGCCACGTCAACGCGATGGCTGATGCGGTGCCCCATTTCATCCGCGACATCGGGTTGGACACCATGCGCCCGGGCGATGTCTATCTGACGAATGACCCGTGGAAAGGCACTGGTCATCTGCACGATATCACGGTCTGCACACCTGCGTTTCACAAGGATCGCCTGATCGGCTTTTTCGCCTGCACCGCCCATGTCACGGACATCGGCGGTCGCGGGTTCGGGGCCGATGCGGATTCGGTCTACGAAGAAGGGCTGCATCTGCCGATCATGCGGTTTGCGTCCGCCGGAACGGTTGATCCGACCCTGATCCAGATCATCCGCGCAAACGTGCGCGCACCCGATCAGCTGGTCGGTGATCTCTATGCGCTGGCGACCTGCAACGATATCGGCAGGGCACGCCTGACCGAGATGCTTGACGAATACGGGCTGGATGATCTGGACGGGATCAGCGACTTTATCCTCGATCATTCGCGCCGGGCGACACTGGACCGGATCGCGGCATTGCCACAGGGTCAAGCGGCCGCACACATGCGGATTGACGGCTATACCCGACCCGTCGACCTGCATGTCAGCGTGACCTTTGCCGGGGACCGGGTGCTGTGCGACTGGACCGGCACCAGCGGCCCCGATCCCAAGGGGATCAATGTGCCGATGGTCTATACCAAGGCCTATGCCTGCTATGCGCTGAAATGCGCCATCGCGCCGGATATTCCCAACAATGCCGCCAGCCTTGCGCCGTTCGAGGTGACCGCACCGCCGGGCACGATCGTAAACGCCCTGCATCCTGCGCCGGTGGCGCTGCGGCATGTGATCGGCCACCTGCTGCCGGATACGATCTTTGGGGCGCTTGATCAGTTGATGCCGGGCGTCGTTCCAGCCGAAGGCGCGGGCTGTCTGTGTAATTTCCAGATGTCGCTGCGGCCGCTTGCGGGAACCGGGGGCGCTGGCGATGCCGAGGTGCTGGTGTTCAATTCCGGCGGCACGGGCGCGCGTCCGACACTGGACGGGATGTCGGCCACGGCATTTCCATCCGGCGTCATGACCATGCCGGTCGAGGCGACCGAACAGGTCGGCCCGGTCATCATCTGGCGCAAGGAACTGCGTCCTGATTCCGGCGGGGCCGGGCAATATCGCGGCGGATTGGGGCAGGTGATGGAGGTCGGGCCGCGCGCGGGATACGACATGCATCTGTCGGCCATGTTCGACCGCGTCGCACATCCGGCACGCGGCCGACGCGGTGGTGCAGCGGGTGGGGCCACGACTGTGGCGCTAAGTGATGGCACGCCGCTGCGGGGCAAGGGACGACAGCACATCCCGGACGGCACCCGCGCGGTGATGGGGTTCCCCGGCGGGGGTGGCTATGGCGACGCCGCTGCGCGCGATGCAGATGCGGTCCGCCGCGATCTGGCGCTGGGCTATATCACGCCAGAGGTGGCACAGCGCGATTATGGCCTGTCCGCGCATGACGTGCAGGCCGTTCTGGCGGCCAGTGTGCAGGGCGACGAAGGAGCAGGATCATGAACCTGAAACCAAACGCATTTCTGGCTGCGATCCGCTCGGGCAAGCCGCAAATCGGGATCTGGGTCTCGCTTTGCCATGCCGGCGCCGCCGAGGTGATCGCCGGTGCCGGGTTTGACTGGGCCGTTCTGGATATGGAACACGCGCCAACGTCGCTGGGCGATGTGATGCATCAGCTGCAGGTCTTTGCCGGCTACACGACGACACCGATGGTGCGCCCGGATTGGAACGACCCGGTCAAGGTCAAGCGGTTGCTGGATCTGGGTGCGCCTGCGTTGTTGTTCCCGATGGTTCAATCGGAACAAGAGGCGCGTGCGGCGGTCGCCGCTTGCCGTTATCCGCCAAGGGGGATCAGGGGCTTTGCGGGTGGCACCCGCGCGAACGGCTATGGTCGGATCAGCGACTACCTCGACCGGGTCGAGGCAGAGACGGCGATCATCGTGCAGGTTGAATCGCGTCAGGCACTGGCGGACGCCGTGGCGATCGGCACGGTCGACGGTGTGGACGGCGTGTTTTTCGGGCCGGCAGATATCGCAGCCGATCTGGGTCTGCCGGGCCAGCCGATGGCCCCCGCCGTGTGGGACGCGATCAGACCGGCCGCGGCTGCGCTGATGGCGGCCGGTGTGCCCGTAGGAACATTGGTACAGGACGTCACCTTTGCCCGGTCACTCTTGGCTGATGGGTTTACCTTTGTCGCTTGTGGCATCGACGCCACGCTGCTGGCGCGTGCCTCTGACGATCTGCTGGCCGGCATGCGCGCGCCATGACACCTGTCCTGTGGTCGTTTCGGCGGTGTCCCTATGCCATGCGTGCGCGGCTCGCGATCGCAGCCGCGAGGCAGGTCGTCGAAACGCGCGAGATATTGCTGCGCGACAAACCCGACGCCTTCTTGGCGGTCTCACCCTCGGCCACGGTGCCGTGCCTCGTCTTGGCCAACCGCGTGATCGACGAAAGCCGCGACATCATGGTCTGGGCCTTGCAGCAGCATGATCCGCAGGATTGGCTGGATATGCCGGCAGAGGGCCATGACCTGATTGCGCGCAATGACGGGCCGTTCAAACAGGCCCTCGACCGCACGAAATACGCAAACCGCTACCCTGACAGCGATCCGTATCAGCAACGCGAGATCGCGGCTGAAATCCTGCATGACCTGAACAGGCGGTTACAGGCCGGTTGGCTGTTTGGCCGGGTGACATTGGCCGATATTGCGATCCTGCCGTTCGTGCGTCAGTTCGCACAGATTGATCGGACCTGGTTTGATGCACAGGATTGGCCTGATCTGCGGGCGTGGCTGGATGTGTTTACACAGTCGCAAGATTTTGCCCGCATCATGACGCGCAGACCGATCTGGTCGCCAGACGTCCGGTCCTGACCGCGCACAGCCGCGGATTTGGGGTGCGCATCACGCTTGCGCGATCTGGGCGTGACACTATGGTGATCATGAAAACAGAAATACAAAGGGATTTTCCGTGATGAAAATGACGACCTTGGCCGCGACAGTGGCTCTGATGCTTCCGACCTTGGCCCAGTCCCAGGGGTTGATCGTGACCGAACCAGCGGCACCGCCTGCGCCAGTAATTGATCCGATGACCCCCGCGCTGACGACGGGTCAGGGACTGTCAACCGGTGCGATCCTGGGAATCGGTGCTGGTATGGTGGGCTTGTTCGCCCTTCTTTCATCGGATGACGACGAAGGTGCAGCGACGCCCGATACCAACTGAGACACCGTTTTTGATACAGATACCGCCCCACATCTGGCAGCGGCCACAGCCTTTGTGCCTGAATTTAGGGCAGTTCCTGGATATAGGCCTAGTCGCGATCTTTTGTTGGCGGTCTGGTCACCATCCGAGATTAATCTTGAAAACAAGGCGTGGAAGCGGTAACCGATTGTTGATTGAAACCGTTGACGCTACGTCGTTTGACATGAACGCACGCGTTGCGCACATTTGGGGATATATAAAATGAAAAAAATCATTCTTGCACTGACCATCGCTGCGACAATGCCGATGGCCGCATCTGCCCAAGACAGCATTGCCGTTCCCGGCCTGTCGACGAACATCCCGACCGTCGTGCCATTTCTGACACTGATGGGCGCAGTCTTCATCATTGGTGCGACCAATGATGGCGACAACGATGGTGCGACCTCGGACACCACCACCAACTAATCACCGGCTGGTTCCGCCCGCCTATGCCGATCTGGTATTTCGCGCGGGACCAGCATGTCACACGCCTGTTATTCGGTGCGTGTTAAGTCCTGTTATGAATTGTTTTTCTGCGTAAGTTTTTGGGTTGTGATTACACGGCCGTCATAATCTGTGTCTTGCGCCGATGGTGCTGGTACGGCTAGTCGAAGTTTCGGGGGCAATTTTGGTCGAGATTAGACAATTTACGTCTTTGCGGCACGACCATGATGCCGTGCCAGAGACGAAACCTGCGTCCCCCAAGCTTGGTTTTGCCGTCTTCAAGCGTTGCTTTGATATTGTGATATCATCAATCCTTTTGGTGCCATTGGTGTTGGTGGCCATCACGCTGTTGATCATCAACAGGTTCTACAATCCGGGGCCCCTGTTTTACGTTCAGGACCGCATGGGTCAGGGGTGCGTGCCGTTTCGTGCCTACAAATTCCGCTCCATGCTCTGCGCTGAAAATATCCGGCGCGGTGCGTTCGACGATCTTGAGGTGTCGCGGATCACGCCGTTGGGGCGTCTGCTGCGCAAATGTCGTGTAGACGAGCTGCCGCAGGTCTGGAATGTGCTGATCGGCAACATGAGCCTGATAGGCCCGCGCCCCGATTTTATCGACCATGCCTGCATCTATGTCGATACCGTGCCGGGATACCGCGCGCGCCACGCTGTCAAACCGGGCATCACGGGCCTGGCCCAGACCGAAGTCGGCTATGTCGACGGGCGCGAAGGATTGGACCGCAAGGTCGCGGCCGATCTGACCTATATCCGTGACCGGTCTGTCACGCTGGATCTGTGGATTACATGGCGCACCATCGTCACCGTGTTTACGGGCAAGGGCAGCTGAACCCAGCCAGACAGGGGTCTGGCGCGGGTTGGTATCCCGCTATTTGCGGGCGCGTCTGCGTCTGCGGCCCTGATCGTCGACACTTCCGCCACCCCCAAGGTTGAAACTGACTGATGGCAGCGTGGTCACGCTGGCAAGATGGGGGAATGGATCGGTGGCGTGGGGAATGGCGTTTGCATTGACAAAATGCTCCTGAAATTTCGGAGCAATCGCCGTTTCGACCTTGGTGATCTGGCGCACGGTTGCTGCAATGTCGCGGCGGGCGGTCACGGAACACAGCGCAATGCGTGCGCCTGTGCCAGCCGCGTTGCCTGCACTGCGCACATTCGCCAGCGGCGCATCCGGGATCATCCCCAGCACCATCGCATGTTTCGGGCTGATATGCGCGCCAAAGGCACCCGCCAGCGTGATGCGGTCGACATGATCGACACCCATTTCATCCATGAGCAGCCGCGCCCCGGCATAAAGCGCCGATTTTGCCAGCTGGATCGCGCGGATATCGCCCTGCGTCACGGCAATCAACGGGCCGCCATCGGCGGTGCCGTCGTGCAGGACGTAGGAATGTGTGCGCCCGGCGACGATACAGCGTGACGTGCCGGTCTGGTCGGGCGAACCGATCAGACCCTTGTCGTCCAGCAGGCCGGCCATGCGCATTTCGGCGACGGCTTCGATAATGCCGGACCCGCAGATCCCCGTGATCTGCGGCGTGCCGAAATCGGGATCATTTGACCAGCTGTCGCTGCCGATGATCTTGAACCGGGGTTCCTTGGTCGCGGGGTCGATTTCAACGCGTTCGATGGCACCGGGGGCGGCGCGCTGACCGGAACTGATCTGCGCACCCTCAAAGGCGGGACCTGTGGGGGACGAACAGGCCAGAACGCGGCTTTTGTCGCCCAGCAGGATTTCCGCATTGGTGCCCACGTCGACGATCAGCACGAGGTCGTCGGATTTGCCGGGTTCCTCTGACAGTGCGACGGCTGCGGCATCGGCACCGACGTGACCTGCGATACATGGCAGGATGAACACCTGTGCTGCGTCATTCATTCGGGTCAGGTCCAGATCGCGCGCGGGCAGACCCATCGCATCCGATGTGGCCAGTGCAAACGGGGCCTGGCCTAACTCCACGGGGTCCACCCCGATCAACAGGTGGTGCATCACCGGGTTGCAGACGAACACGGCCTCCATGATCTGGTCGGGGGTGATGCCGGCCTCTGCCGCGATATCCACGGTCAGGTCATTGATGGCGGCGCGCACGGCTGCCGTCATTTCGACCTCACCGCCGGGATTCATCATCGCATAGCTGACGCGGCTCATGAGATCCTCGCCAAAGCGGATCTGCGGGTTCATCACACCTGCACTAGCGGCGACCTGACCGTTGCGCAGGTCGCACAGGTGGGCTGCGATGGTGGTGGACCCAAGGTCGATGGCAAGCCCGTAGATCCGACCTTCGTGGAAACCGGGATAGACGTCGATCACCTGATGACGACCGTCCAGCGACCCGCGATGCAGGGCGACCGTGACCTCCCAGTTGCCCTTGCGCAGGACCTTTTGCAGCTTGGTCAGCACGGGCAGGGGGGCATGCACATCCGTGATCCCCCATTCATCACGCAGGGCCGCTGCCAGCCTTTCCAGATCGCCAGAGGGTTCGTGCATGTCCGGTTCCTGCACCTTGACGAACAAGAGCTTGGTTGCGGGGTCCATGACGATGTCGCGCACGGCGGCGGCCTTGCGGACGACCTGGCGGTGGACCTGGCTTTCGGGGGGGACGTCGATCACGATGTCGCCCTGGACGGTGGCCTGACAGCCCAGACGGCGACCGTCCTTTAGCCCGCGGATGTCGTCATACCGCTGTTCCACACTGTTCCAGTCTGACAGCGCGCCCTCGCGTACCGTCACGCCATGCTTGGAAAATTCGCCATAGGACGGTGCGACCTGACATTTCGAACAGATGCCGCGTCCGCCGCAAACGCTGTCCAGATCGACGCCCAGCTGGCGGGCCGCCGTCAGAACAGGGGTCCCCACGGGAAACCGTCCGCGCTTGCCCGAAGGCGTGAAAATAACAAGTGGATCGGTGGTCATGTCCGGATGCCTTTGCTGTGTTGCGCGCACACTAGCCATTTTGCGCCGAGGTAAAAGGGCGGGGCGCGACGGCACAGCGTCGCAAGCGTCATTCTTTTGACCTTTTGCCCCGGTGGGTTTCGTGCAATACGGCACCGCCAAACGACCCTATCAGGAGAGACCGTGATGGAGATTCGCGAGGCACTGACTTTTGATGATGTTCTGCTGGTTCCGGCAGCGTCATCCGTACTGCCTTCGACGGCAGACACCCGCACCTACGTCACCCAGTCGATCAGCCTGAACATCCCGCTGTTGTCGTCCGCCATGGACACCGTGACAGAAGGCCGCATGGCGATCGCGATGGCCCAAGCGGGCGGCATGGGGATCGTACACAAGAACCTGGATATCGAGGCGCAGGCCCGCGAAATCCGACAGGTCAAACGGTTCGTATCGGGGACGGTCTACAACCCCGTGACACTGCGCCCCGACCAGACGCTGGCCGATGCCAAGGCGCTGATGGAACGCTACCGCGTCACGGGATTTCCGGTGGTCAACGAAAACGGATTGGTCGTCGGGATCGTCACGAACCGCGACATGCGATTTGCGAGCGATGACAGCACGCCTGTCAGCGTGATGATGACCTCTGATGATCTGGCCATGCTGCAAGAGCCCGCCGATCTGGACGAGGCACGGTCGCTGATGCAGGCCCGCCGCATCGAAAAACTGCTGATCACGGACGCAAAGGGCAAACTGACGGGCCTGTTGACCCTCAAGGACAGCGAACAGGCGGTGCTGAACCCCTCGGCTTGCAAGGATGATCTGGGACGTTTGCGTGTGGGTGCTGCGACGGGGGGCGGGGATTCTGGTTTTGAACGGTCTGCGGCGCTGATCGATGCGGGCGTCGACCTGATCGTCGTGGATACGGCACACGGCCACTCTGAGGGTGTGTCCAAGGCGGTCGAGCGGATCAAGGCGCTGTCGAACCAGGTGCAGGTTGTGGCTGGCAATGTCGCCACTGGCGAGGCGACCCGCGCGCTGATCGGTGCCGGTGCCGATGCGGTCAAGGTGGGCATCGGTCCGGGTTCGATCTGCACCACGCGCATGGTCGCTGGCGTGGGCGTGCCGCAGTTGACGGCCATCATGGATTGCGCCGGTGCGGCGGGTGATGTGCCAGTGATCGCCGACGGCGGGATCAAGTTTTCGGGCGATTTTGCCAAGGCGATTGCCGCAGGGGCGTCCTGTGCAATGGTCGGATCGATGATTGCAGGCACCGACGAGTCCCCCGGCGAGGTCATCCTGTATCAGGGGCGGTCGTTCAAATCCTACCGCGGTATGGGGTCGCTTGGTGCGATGGCGCGCGGGTCTGCCGATCGCTATTTCCAAAAGGACGCGGCGAGCGACAAGCTGGTCCCCGAAGGCATCGAAGGTCAGGTGCCCTACAAGGGATCCGCCAGCGCGGTGGTCCATCAGCTTGTCGGTGGTCTGCGGGCCGCGATGGGCTATACCGGCAACGCGACCGTCGCCGAAATGCGCAAGAACGCGCAATTCGTCAAGATTACGGGTGCCGGCCTGCGTGAAAGCCACGTCCATGACGTGCAGATTACGCGGGAATCCCCCAACTATCGCATCGGGTCCTGAGGGGGCCGTGACACCTGCCGCCAGATTTGCCGCAGCGATAGAGGTTCTGGACGACGTTTTCGCGGGGGCCCCCGCGGAACGGACCCTGACCACCTGGGCACGCAAGAACCGCTTTGCCGGGTCCAAGGACCGGGCGGCCATTCGTGATCACGTCTACGATGTGCTGCGGGCCAGGCGGTCTCTCTGCGCGGCCGGTGGCGAAACCACCGCCCGTGCGGCGATCCTGGGGCTGCTGCGCCGCGACGGCATCCCGGTGGACAGCGTGTTCGGGGCTGGCGGCTACGGTCCTGCGGCACTCTCGCCCGATGAGGTTGAACCGGTGCATCTGCCACAATCGGATGCCATATCGGCGGATTTGCCCGATTGGCTCTGGCCGCTGTGGCAAGCCTCGCTGGGTCAGGCAGCGATGGCCACAGCGCAACTGATGCGTCATCGTGCATCCGTCTATCTGCGGGTCAATCTGTCACGCGGCACGCGAGATGAGGCGATCGCCGCATTGGCACGCGACGGTATTGTGTCCAAACCTGTGGATCAGGTGAAGACCGCAATCGAAGTCATTGAAAACGAACGCAAGGTTGCGGGTTCATCTGCCTTTGCCTCTGGCCTGGTCGAGGTGCAGGACACCGCATCGCAAATCGCTATGGCGCAGCTGTTGCCCGTGGTAGGTCGCCGGGTGCTGGACTATTGCGCAGGCGGCGGTGGCAAGGCCCTCGCGTTGGCAGATCAAACCGATGCGGCCGTCTATGCGCATGACATTGATCCGGCACGCATGGCGGATATTGCCCCGCGCGCGCTGCGGGCGGGGGTGCAGGTCACAACGCTGCGACAGACCGACCTGATACGCCACGCGCCCTATGATCTGGTGCTTTGCGATGCGCCCTGTTCGGGCAGCGGCACATGGCGGCGCACGCCGGATGCGAAATGGCGGCTGACACCGCAGGATCTGGACCGGTTCAGCGTCATGCAGGCCGAGGTCTTGGAAAATGCCAAACCGTTTGTCGCACAGGGCGGGACACTGGCCTACGCGACCTGTTCGGTGCTGAATTCGGAAAACGACGCGGTGGTTGATGCGTTCCTGCGGAAGAACAGCGATTTCCGCAGGCAAGAGAGCCTCAGGCTGTTGCCGCGCGCCGAACATGACGGTATCTTTCTGACCACACTCCTCAAAATTCAACCTTGAGGAGAATTGATCGGTTTTAACGCCCTGTTTACCGTTTCCTCCGTAGGGTCGTCTTTGAAGTCAAAGCGCGTGCGGGAGGGAATTTGCGTCAGACCATCTTTAGTTTCCCGGTCTCGCCAACGCGGCAGTCTCAGGCGATATGGCTGCTGTCTGCGCTTGCAGCGGCTTGCGGCATGTTTGGCCTGTTTGCCGGTGATCACGCCATACGTTTGACGGCGATTTTCGCTGGCATCTTGTTGATGTTGATGGCGTTTTTGACCCATAGGCGTGGCGCGCGCACCGTTCGGGGGGGTGATGCGGACATCAGCCCCTTGCGCCGCGTGATGCAGACCATGCTGCTCTACGATGGTGATATCGCCTTTTTGACCACTGCGGACGGGGACATCCTGTATCGCAATCCCGCCGCCATCACGCGGTTTGGGGATATCCTCGACGGTCATCTGGCCTCTGCGATCGGGCAGATTGTCGCGACACCTGACCTGCTGCTGGCGCAAATGCGCGAACAGGCCGCGGCATACGGTGCCGCGACCCAAGACGTCGCGACGCGCACCGGGCAATACCGGCTGACCCACATGATGATCGAACCCGATCTGGCGATGTGGCGGTTGAACGATCAGGGGCGCAACAGTCAGTCCCTGGGCCGCGCTGCCGATATGCTGACCTTGCCGATGCTGACCGCCGGTCCATCGGACGCGGTTTTGTATATGAACGAGGTTTTTCGCAAGCGTTTGGGAAACAGGCCAAAATCGCTCTCGGAAATCTTTGGTTCGACGCCGCCGATCAGCGGTCGCGCCTGCGAGGTCAGGACCACCGCTGGTCCGCAGACCTTTGTCGCCGGTGTGGTCGACAGGACCGCACAGCGCCGCGAGATTTACCTCTTGCCGACGGCGCGTGACGCGATGGGTCTGACGGGCACGGTGGGTCTGTCTGCCGGATGGGACGAAATCGAAGACCTGCCGGTTCCACTCCTCAAGATTTGCCGTGAGGGCGTGATCACGGCGTCAAACCGCCAGGCCCGCATCCTCTTGGGGTTCGAAAACAACGATGAACGCAGGGTTCAGGATGTGCTGGACGGGCTGGGTCGACCGATTTCGGACTGGATCAAGGAGGCGATCGCCGGGCAGGGCGGGCATGTGTCGCAATTCCTGCGGGGGCGCGGTGAAAATCAGGAAACCTTTGTGCAGGTGACCCTCAATATCGCCGATGGTCCCGAGGGGCGGCATCTGATTGCCGTTCTCAATGATGTAACCGAACTCAAAACCCTCGAAGCGCAATTCGTACAAAGTCAGAAAATGCAGGCCATCGGTCAGCTAGCCGGTGGCGTTGCGCATGATTTCAACAATTTGCTGACGGCCATATCGGGGCATTGCGACCTCTTGCTGCTGCGCCATGACGCGGGTGACCATGATTATGGCGACCTTATCCAGATCCATCAGAACGCGAATCGTGCAGCCAGCCTTGTGGGCCAGCTTTTGGCGTTTTCCCGTAAACAGAACCTGCAGCCAGAACGGATCGACCTGCGCGATACCCTGTCTGACCTGACCCATTTGCTGAACCGTCTGGTCGGCGAGAGGGTGAGCCTTGTGCTTGAACATGATCCCGATCTGGCGGCGATCAAGGCGGACAAGCGGCAGCTGGAACAGGTCATGATGAACCTGGTGGTCAACGCGCGCGATGCGATGCCGCAGGGCGGGGAAATCCGCATCGTCACGGAAAACAGGCAGCTGGATGTGCCGTTGGTGCGGGGCAATGTGTCCGTCCCGCCGGGGGCATATGTGGTGGTTCGCGTCATCGACGAAGGCTGTGGCATCATGCCCGAACGCCTGCCCAAGGTGTTCGAGCCATTCTATACGACCAAACGCACGGGCGAGGGGACCGGACTGGGGCTGTCGACGGTATACGGGATCGTGAAACAGACCGGGGGATTCATATTCGCCCATAGTGAGGTTGGCAGCGGCACCGAATTTGAAATGCTGTTCCCCAGCCAGACCCGTCCCGTCGCCGACACGCGCCGCCCTCCCGGCAGGGCGGGTGACCCGCCCATCACCCAAGGCAGCGGCGTGGTCCTGCTGGTCGAGGACGAGGCACCGGTCAGGGCATTCGCCTCGCGGGCCTTGCGGCTGCGTGGATACACGGTGATCGAGGCCGATTGTGCAGAGGCTGCGCTGGACCTGTTGTCCGACCCGGACCTCAAGGTGGATTTGTTCCTGTCAGATGTCATCATGCCAGGACTGGACGGTCCGACCTGGGTCAAACAGGCGCGTGTCGCGCGACCCGATACCAAGGTCATCTTTGTTTCAGGCTACGCCGAGGATGCGTTCAACGCGGACAACGACCGAATCGCAAATGCGGTTTTCCTGCCAAAGCCATTTTCGCTGAACGCGCTGACCGAAACCGTGCAGGCGCAATTGCTGCATTGATGTAGCCGTGCGCCTTAGCCCTGACGTTCGAGTGTCATAAGTTGGCAGGCGCACCCGGTCAGCGCAGCATAGTCGTCTTCGATGATCGTGACCGAGAAATTCGACATGAAACCGGCAAATCGGCCCTTGTCGCGGAACGCATCACCAAATCCGTATTGCGCCAGATAGGGGCCAAAGGCCCGTGCGACACCCCCTGCGAGGTAGACCCCGCCGAACGGGAGCTGGATCAGCGACAGGTTGCCGGCAACCGTTCCCAGGATACGGACGAAAATACGGGCGGCGGCGGCGGCGCGTGGATCACTGCCATCGGCCAAGGCCGTCATGATCTCTTGTGCGAGGATCTCTTTGCGATCGTCCGCCTCTTGGCCAAGAAAGGCATAGACCCGCTCCAGCCCGCGGCCTGACAAAACGTCCTCGACCGCGGGAAATCCATGCGCGTTGGACACGAACTGGCACAGGCGCAACTCTTGTTCGGTGCGGATCGGCAGGTTGGCGTGGCCGCTCTCGGATGCTGTGACGATGCGGCCCTGATCCGTTTCAAAGACCGGTGCTGCGTTGAAACCTGTCCCGACGCCGATCACCAGTTTGGTCGCCTTGGGACCGGCCTCGGCACCGGTCAGGACCTGCCGCAGGTTTTCGTGCGCGATATGCCCGAGCGCATGACCCTGCGCCTGCAAATCGTTCAGGATGGCGACCTTTTCCGACCGGCTGGCATGCGCCAACGTTTCGGTATCGATCGTCCAGTCCAGATTCGTCATGGCGGCACGACCGTCACGCACTGGCCCCGCGACGGCGACGCAGGCGGCATAGGCATCCACGTCGCCTTCGTCCTCGCAGTAGCGGCGGATCACGCTTTCAAGGCCGGTGAAATCGACATTGCGATAGCGCCGCACGGTCGCGGGCAACACATCCGCGCCCTGGGCCAGCGCAATGCGCGTGTTGGTCCCGCCGATATCGGCGACCAGGTTGTAACTGTTGGCCTGTCGTGTGCTCATGAATTGTCCTGCCGTGCGATCGCGGATTTCAGCGCGTGGTAGGATGATTTTGGCGTGCGGTCCAGCGTATCGAAATCGACATGGACCAACCCGAACCGTTTTTCGTAGCCAAAGGCCCATTCGTAGTTGTCCAGCAACGACCAGTAAAAGAACCCCTGAAGGTTCACGCCGTCATTCACGGCCCCCTGCATGGCCTGCAGGTGCAGATCGATGAAATCGGTCCGCGCGTCATCTGCATGATCAGGCTCTTCGGGCCAGGCCATGCCGTTTTCGGTCACGAAAATCGGCAGATCACCCACGTAATCACGCGCCATGCGCGTCAGGGTGCGGTGCAGGCCCTCGGGATAGATTTCCCAATCCATCTGTGTCTTGGTCAGCGGTCCGGCGATCTGGCGGGTGCCGGGCCAGGGCGCGCCATCCGCGGCCGCGCCGATCAATCCGCGTGTATAATAATTGACGCCCAGAAAATCGATTGGCTGGCTGATTTCGTCCATGTGGTCCTGCCACCCCTGCGGCATGTGCGGCTCCAGCCCCGCGAGCGCCTCTTGGGGATAGCTGCCGCGTGTGACCGCCTCGATGAACCAGCGGTTATGCGTTGCATCCTGCGTTGCGGCAGCGGCGCGGTCGGCGGGGCTGTCGCTTGCGGGTTCGGTGGCCTCAAAGTTCAGGACGATGCCGCAGTTGTCCTGACCCATCTCGCGCAACCGGGTCATGGTGCGCCCGTGGGCGAGGTTCACGTGATGCATGGCGCGGGCCGTGGCGCGAATATCGCGCTGACCCGGCGCGTGGTGGCCCAGAAAATGTGACAGATAGCTGACACACCAGGGTTCGTTCAGGGTGGCGATGGAATGGACGCGGTCGCCGATCCGGCGCGTGATGACCTCGGCGTAGTCGGCCATCCAATCGGCCACGTCCGGGTTGGTCCAGCCGCCCAGATCGGCCAGCGCGGACGGCATTTCCCAATGATAAAGGGTCTGAAACGGCTTGAGTCCGCGCGCAAGGCAGCCGTCGACCAGGCGGTCATAGAAATCCAGCCCCTCTTGGTTTGGCGTGCCGCGTCCCTCGGGCAAAACCCGTGCCCAGCTGGTCGAGAATCGATAGGCGTCCATGCCGGCATCGCGCAGCAGGTCCAGGTCAGCATCCATCCGGTGATAATGGTCGCAAGCGATGGCACCGTTTTCGCAGCCCACGACATTCCCCGGAGTGGCCGAAAAAGTGTCCCAGTGCGTGGATCCCGCCCCGCCAAAGCTGTGGCCCTCGATCTGATAGGCGGCGGTTGCAGCCCCGAATACGAAATCTTGCGGGAAATCCTGTCGGGTCAGTTTCATCGGGGCCTCCGGTTATTGGGTTGTTCAAATCAAGCGGCATCACACAGCCGATGGCAAGCCACAAGGCCTGCGGGGCGTTGCCAATTGCACGGTCCAACGCTAGTCGGTGTGAAACGTTATCGCTACCAGAAACCGGGGGACCGTCAGACATGACCGCCGACAATGCACCACGTATGGACAACGCAGCAAACCCCGACTGGTGGCGCGGCGCGGTCATCTACCAGATCTATCCGCGCAGCTTTCAGGACAGCAACGGCGATGGTGTCGGCGATTTGCTGGGAATCGTGAACCGGATCCCCTACATCGCGTCTCTGGGCGTCGACGCGATCTGGATTTCGCCATTCTTTACCTCACCGATGAAGGATTTCGGCTACGACGTCAGCGATTATTGCGACGTGGACCCGATGTTCGGTAGCATCGCGGATTTCGATGCGGTGGTTGAAACCGCCCACCGGTTCGGCATCCGCGTGATGATCGACCTCGTGCTCAGCCACACGTCCGACCAACACCCGTGGTTCAAGCAAAGCGCATCCGACCGCAGCAACGACAAATCGGACTGGTACGTCTGGTCGGATCCCAAGCCCGACGGCACAGCACCCAACAACTGGCTGTCAATCTTTGGTGGCAGTGCCTGGCAGTGGTCGTCGCGACGCGAGCAGTATTACCTGCACAATTTCCTGACCAGCCAACCCGACCTGAACTTTCACAATCCAGATGTGCAGACTGCCCTGCTGGATGTGGCGCAATTCTGGCTGCACCGCGGGGTGGATGGTTTCCGCCTGGATACGATCAACTTTTACACCCATGACGCCGAACTGCGCGACAATCCGCCCCTGCCCAAGGAAAAGCGCAACGCCACGATTGCGCCGGCGGTGAACCCTTACAACCATCAAGAACACCTCTACGACAAGAACCGGCCCGAAAACCTCGACTTCTTGCGCAAGTTGCGCGCGGTCATGCAGCCCTTTGGCGCAGCCGCCGTGGGCGAGGTGGGCGATGCGCAGCGCGGGCTGGAAATCATGGGCGAATACACCCGCGGCGATGACCTGATGCAGATGTGCTATGCGTTCGAATTCCTGGCGGCCGACCAGCCGACTGCGCAGCGGGTGGTCGAGGTAATGCAGCAGGTCGACGAGGTCGCATCCGACGGTTGGGCCTGCTGGGCGTTTTCCAACCACGACGTCGTGCGCCACGCCACGCGATGGAACCTTTCGCCTGCCGCCCAGCGGATGTTCGCGACCATGATCATGTGTCTGCGGGGATCGGTCTGCATCTACCAGGGCGAAGAGCTGGGCCTGCCCGAGGCCGACGTCGCGTACGAAGAGTTGCAGGACCCCTACGGCATAGAATTCTGGCCGGAATTCAAGGGCCGCGATGGATGTCGCACCCCGATGGTCTGGGATGACGCCGAACATAACGCAGGTTTCTCGTCCAAGCCGGTGACGTGGCTGCCGGTGGCGTCCGAGCACCGCAATCTGGCCGTGGCCGGGCAGGAACGTGATCCCGGGGCGATCTTGCACCATTATCGGCGCGCCATTTCGTTCCGGCATCACAACCGCGCGCTGCGGGTCGGGACGCACGACGGGCTGAAATCGTCGGGCAACGTGGTCTATTTCACGCGGACCGACGGCGATCAGACGATTTTCTGCGTATTCAACATTTCCGATCAGCAAAGCGTGTTTGACATGCCAAAGGGCGACTGGCGCACCATCGGATCGGAACTGGGCAGTGCGAATGTGTCCGATGACGGCAAATTGCACCTCGGACCCTGGCAGGTCTGCATGGCGCTGGACAAGTCGGGCCGCTAGGGCCCGCCGATTTTTCGCGAAAAATCGGGCCGTTCCAAATTTTCGCGAAAATTTGGGGCATCAGAACAACAGACGGACAGCACCCGGGTGGCATATGATGACCAGATGCCACCCAGTTTCGATAAGGTGAAACCCGCGTTTGCGCACCTCTTCCTCGAAACGGGGGCGACCGATTTCCCGTTCGACCCAGTCGATGCGGCGGCGAATGACGCCACCGGTCCGGACTGATTTTGCGGCAAATACCTGATCAATCCAGGCGTCGGGTGCGGTGATGCGGGTCATTTCTATCATGACCCGCACCCTGCACCCCAAGCGGTAAAGCCCGTGTTAATTGCGGCGACGACGTCCTGTACGTGCGCGACCTTCGCCCTCTTTGACGGGGGCGCGATTGAACCGGATCCATTCACCGCCAGAAGGGTCGTTGTCGGTCAGGAAATTGGCGGCGCGGATCGCCTCCATTTCCGATCCCGCACGCGGTTTCGTGGACCCAAGGCCGGTCAGGGTCGCCAGCAGTTCGGGGTCGATATCGGCAGGCACGATAATGCCGGCTGCCGCCAGCGCATCCAGTTTTTCCTGCAATTTCTTGGGCCCGACGGGCAGGGCGACCGGGTTCATGATCGCGCTGGTCATGCCCGACGCGATTGCCATCGGCAGAAACGCGTTGTTGATGCCGTGCCGGTTGGGCAGGCCAAAGCTGATGTTGGATGCGCCACAGGTCGTGTTGACGCCCAGTTCCTCGCGCAGGCGACGCACCAGCTTAAAGACCTGCAAACCGGCCGTCGACATTGCACCGATCGGCATGACCAAAGGGTCGACCACGATGTCATGGGCGGGAATGCCGAAATCGGCGGCGCGTTCCACGATCTTTTTCGCAACGGCAAAACGGACCTCCGGGTCCTCGGAGATGCCAGTGTCGTCGTTTGAGATCGCCACGACGGGCACATTGTATTTCTTGACCAGCGGCAGCACCAGTTCCAGTCGTTCTTCCTCGCCGGTGACAGAGTTCAGCAGCGGGCGGCCCTCGGCCTCGGCCAGACCGTTTTCCAGCGCACCGGGGACAGAGCTGTCGATGCACAGCGGCAGATCGGTGACGCGCTGCACGCAGGCGATCAGCTGTTTCATCAGCATCGGTTCGACAAAGTTGTTGTCGGCGTAGCGGGGATCTTCGGCCATCTTGTTGGAAAAGACGGCCCCCGAATTGACGTCCAGCACGTTGGCCCCGGCCAGGGCCTGCGCGATGGCGTCCGCCTCGACCCGGCTGAAATCGTCGCGTTCCAGTTCTTCGGCGAGGATCTTGCGCCCGGTGGGATTGATCCGTTCGCCAATGACGCAGAACGGCTGGTCAAATCCGATGATGGCGGTTTTGGTTTTCGATTCGATAACGGTGCGGGTCATGCGATGTCTTCCTGTGGGTTGGCTGGCACGGCAGAGGTGCCGCCATGGGTCATGGCCCATGTAGCATTGGTCTTGATCCCGCCAAGCGGGAAGAAGTGGACGTTGGTGATGTTGAAATCGGGGTGCGCGGCCTTGTGAGCGGCAAGCGCGGAAACCACCTCGTCCGGTTCATAGGGCAACAACAGCTTGGTCACGTCGGCGGCACGCTTTTGCAGCACCTTGAGCGATGGGCCGACACCGCAGGCGATGGCGAATTTGATCATTGTTTGCAGCTTGGCGGGGCCTGCGATGCCGATGTGGATCGGTAGCGTGATACCGGCCTGTTTGAGGCTGTCAGCCCAGGCGATGATGGGCTCCGCGTCAAAACAGAACTGCGTTGCAATCGCCATCTGCGCGTCCGTGCGGGACTGGAAATCGTTTTTCCAGCGCAGTGCCGCATCCACCTGGGTCTGGGTGCCGTCGGTGTCGATATCGCGGTTCCCCTCGGGGTGGCCGGCCACATGCAGACGGGTGAAACCCGCCTGATCGAACAGGCCCGTTTCCATCAACTGCATGGAATCGCTGAAATCACCCTGCGGGGTTGCGACACCACCGGCCAGCAGCAGCGCCTGACGCACGTCCGCCTCGCCCTGATAACGCGCGATCCAGTCCGCCAGCGTGGCCCGGTCCTTGATGATGCGGGCGGGAAAATGCGGCATCACGGCATAGCCGTCGGCATTCAGACGTTTTGCCGTCGCGACCATGTCCTCGATCGGCGTGCCGTCGATATGGGCGATATAGACCCGGGTGCCGGCAGGCAAAAGCTGCGTGAAATCCGCGACCTTTTCCGCGGTACGGGGCATCACCTCGATCGAATAGTCGGCAAGCAAGGCCGCGACGGCCGGGACCGGCGTCGGCACGGCGGGTTCAGGCTTGCGCTTGAGAAAGGGAAGGAGGGACACGGCGGTTTCCTTTAATCGGTTTGACAGGGGGCGGGGCGGCGTCATGCCCAGCCGTCGGTTGCGATCAGTGCGCGCAGGCGGTCTGCGGTATATTCGGCATCAAGGCGCGCGGCCTCGGCCTGAGCGACGGCGGCATCATCACCTGGAACGCTGTAGGGGTCGCCACGGCGCATACCTGCAAGGTAGTCGTCGGTGCCTGCGGCCCCCGACTTCATCGCGGCCCGGTCGATTGCCTGTTCAAAGCGTTCCGGCAATTGCACCTTTTGGGCCTTGCGACCACGGCCGACCATGACCTGTGCTGGCATATCGCGCCAATAGATAATCGTGACGTCCGGCATGATCCTGATCCTTTGTTCGCAATTCGCGTTCTAACATTCCGCACGACGTGCCGCGGCCTGTTTTCGACACAACCGCACCCTGTCGCGACGGGTATCGCAACTGTCGCCCGCACGCGCCAGACCGGCGGACGCCAGAAACCCACATGATTATGGTGAAGGGACCTCATGTCGCTTGCGTGGGGCGGCGTCAGGGCCTACCTTGGAGACAACTCGAAATCGGAGGGCGTGACGATGGCGCCCATGCGTCCCCATGGTGCGGGCGCGTTCCCCAAAGCGGTCGTAACCCCCGCGCCAAATGCCCCGGACCCTGCGCAGCTCTATGCGGCGCTGGATCTGGGAACAAATTCCTGTCGGATGCTGATTGCCCAGCCAAAGGGCAGCCAGTTTCACGTGATCGACAGTTTTTCCAAGTCCGTCCAGCTGGGGCAGGGCCTCGAAAGTAGTGGGAAACTGTCGCGTGCGTCGATGAACCGCACAATCCAGGCCATGCGGATCTGTCGGCAAAAACTGGAACGCCACGGCGTCAAACGGATGCGTCTGGTCGCGACAGAGGCCTGTCGGCGTGCGCGCAACGGGGCCAATTTCATCGCACAGGTCCGGCGCGAAACGGGGTTGCAGCTGGAAATCATCAAGCCCGAAGAAGAAGCGCGGCTGGCCGTGATTTCCTGCGCGCCACTGGTCAGCACCAAGACCGAACAGCTGCTGGTTGTCGATATCGGCGGGGGGTCGACCGAACTGGTCTGGATCGACATCAGTCATGTCCCCGCACGCGAACGCCCGCGGGCGATCATGCGGCTGCACGCAGGGTTTGTCGCGGATCCCGGCCCCTTTGCCGCGGCCAAGGTGGTGGACTGGATTTCCGTGCCGCTGGGCGTGGCCACGCTGCGCGATCAATTCGCGGATGTGGATGACGACGCCGCACGTTTCGCCCTGATGAGCTGGTTTTTCGAGGAAAACCTGTCGGATTTCGCGCCCTCTGCTGCGGAACAGGCACGTGACGGTTTCCAGATCATCGGCACCAGCGGCACTGTCACCACGGTCGCTGCCTCGCATCTGGGGTTGAAACGGTATGACCGGACCAAGGTGGACGGTCTGCGCATGACGTCGGACCAGATCGATGCGGTCATCCGCGGCTATCTGAAGCTGGGTCCTGACGGCCGGCGGGATGATCCGCGTATCGGGCGCGACCGGCAGGCGCTGATCATGTCTGGGGCCGCGATCCTGCAGGCGCTGATGCGGCTGTGGCCGACGGACCGTCTGTCGGTCGCGGATCGCGGACTGCGCGAGGGGTTGCTTTATGCGCAGATGTCGGCAGATGGGGTGCTGGAAGACGCCCCCTACTGAAGGGGCCGATTTTTCTGCGAAAAATCGGGGGCCCCGGCCCACGGCAATGAGTAGGACGCGACGATGGCGAACAAACCAACAAAGAATTCATCCGGGCGGGGTCAGCGGGACCTGACGGTCAAGGTCAAATCCGCACGCGGCAGGTCCACGTCGTCGACCCGCTGGCTGCAACGCCAGCTGAACGACCCTTATGTCAAGAAGGCCAAGGCCGAGGGGTATCGCGGTCGGGCGGCCTACAAGATCCTCGAGCTGGACGACAAGTTCCGCTTTCTCGTGCCCGGTGCGCGTGTGGTCGATCTGGGCTGCGCCCCCGGCGGCTGGTGTCAGGTTGCCGCCCGCCGGGTGAATGCTCTGGGCGACCGCACGTCGAAATCCGTGGGAACCGTGCTGGGAATTGACCTGCAAGAGGTCGAACCGGTGGCAGGGGCCACGATTTATCAGCTGGATTTTCTGGACGAGGGCGCGGATGCGCAGGTCAAGGCATGGCTGGGCGGTTCCGCAGACGTCGTGATGTCCGACATGGCGGCAAGCGCATCGGGCCACAAACAGACCGACCATCTGCGCATCATTTCATTGTGCGAGGCGGCGGCCTATTTCGCGTTCGACGTGTTGGAAGAAGGCGGCACCTTCGTGGCCAAGGTGCTGGCTGGTGGCGCAGAAGGGAACCTGCAAAAGCTGCTCAAATCGCGGTTCACCAAGGTCGCCAACGTCAAACCGCCCGCGTCGCGGTCCGACAGTTCGGAAAAATTCGTCGTGGCCACCGGGTTCAAGGGTCAGATCAGCGACTGACGCCCGGCCATGTCCCACACCTCGAATTCGATGCTGCGTTTTTCGCGCAGCTTGGCCTCGACCGCAGGGCTGAGAGGGGTGGGTTTGCTGGGCGAGACGTTCAATCGCTTGAGGTCGAGCGTGACGTCCAGCCGTGCCTCGAGAAAGGCGATCAGCAGGCTCTGATCCTCGTAGCGGAACAGGTGGTCGATCCCCATGTTGCCATCACCATCCAGCACGAATTTGGCCTGAGACCCGACATTCGCGAAATCGGCAGGCTTGCCCTTGCAGTATTCCAGCACGAAATCGTCGAAACTGATGTCGCGCGTGCTGTTGGGGTGTCCGATCAGATCATCGCGCGACCTGTAGCGATACCAGCTGCCCAGCCAATCGACCGGATCGCGGACCACGGCCATGATCTCGGGCTCCTTGCCACCGGCCTGCACGAACAGCGGTTTGAAAAAACGGCGATAGCGGTACACGGGCGCGTGTTTGATCTGGGGCGGGTCGCGCATCACCATCGCGGCCTTGGGGGCAAGCGCGCCCTCGATGGCGGTGGTGCCGGTTTTCGGCACCGCGAGGAACACCAGATTCTGTTTCCAAAACACGAGCATGGCTGCCCTCCGCTGATCAGGTCCGAAATAATCCTACGCCATGCACGAAGTATTAACCACCATCCACACAATCTGAGGCTGTTGATAAAGAGATTGCAATGTTCTTGTTTCGGTCCCATATAGGGTGACGAGAACACAATAAGAACAAAGAGCGGTGATTGCCGCTGTTTCAGGTACGTGACATAAGGACGAAACTCATGGCAACGGCAGAACTCCTCAAAATGGCTGACAAGAAAACCGCCGACAAGCAAAAGGCACTCGATAGCGCGCTGGCACAGATCGAACGGCAGTTCGGCAAAGGGTCGATCATGACCCTGGGCGGCAAGAATCAGATGCCTGACATCGAGGCGACAAGCACCGGTTCGCTGGGGCTGGACATCGCCCTGGGGATCGGCGGTCTGCCCAAGGGGCGGATTATCGAAATCTACGGGCCGGAATCATCGGGCAAGACGACGCTGACACTGCACACCCTCGCGGAAGAGCAGAAAAAGGGCGGTGTTTGCGCATTTGTCGATGCCGAACACGCGCTGGACCCGCAATACGCGAAAAAGCTGGGCGTCAATCTGGACGAGCTGCTGATTTCGCAGCCTGACACCGGTGAACAGGCGTTGGAAATCGTCGATACGCTGGTGCGGTCGGGTGCGGTCAGCCTTGTGGTTGTCGACTCGGTTGCGGCGCTGACACCGAAATCCGAACTTGAGGGTGACATGGGCGACAGCAGCGTGGGCGTCCACGCCCGCCTGATGAGCCAGGCCATGCGCAAGCTGACAGGGTCGATCAACCGGTCCGGTTGCATGGTGATCTTTATCAACCAGATCCGCATGAAAATCGGCGTCATGTTCGGCTCGCCCGAAACGACGACGGGTGGCAACGCTCTGAAATTCTACGCATCGGTACGTCTGGATATCCGCCGCATCGGCGCGCTCAAGGATCGCGATGAGGTGGTGGGCAACGCCACCCGCGTCAAGGTCGTCAAAAACAAGGTTGCACCGCCGTTCAAACAGGTGGAATTCGACATCATGTACGGCGAGGGCATTTCCAAGATGGGCGAGCTTCTCGATCTGGGCGTCAAGGCCGGGATCGTCGAGAAATCGGGTGCCTGGTTCAGCTATGGCGATGAACGCATCGGTCAGGGGCGTGAAAACTCCAAGACGTTCCTCAAGGAAAATCCGGCAATCGCAATGGAAATCGAGGACAAGATCCGTGCGTCGCACGGGCTCGACTTTGGTGCCTCTGGCGGATCGGACGACGACGATCTGGTCGAAATGTAGGACCCTGGTCACCGGCATGACTGGACGTGTGGATGATAAACACGGACAGGACAGCGAACAGGGCGTGCACTGCGGTGCGCGCCCTGTTTTGTCTTTGGGGTTATTGCTGGACCCTTGGGCTGTGGGGGGCTATTTCAGGCGCAACCTGTTGATCCGAAAGCGCCCGATATGACCTCTCTTGCCGATATCCGCTCTACCTTTTTGAATTACTACGGCCGCCAGAACCACGAGGTCGTGGCCTCCAGCCCGCTGGTGCCGCGCAATGATCCGACGTTGATGTTCACCAACTCGGGCATGGTGCAGTTCAAGAACCTGTTCACTGGTCTGGAAAATCGCGATTACCAGCGCGCGACCTCTGCTCAGAAATGCGTGCGCGCAGGCGGCAAGCACAATGATCTGGACAATGTCGGATACACCGCGCGGCACCATACGTTTTTCGAGATGCTCGGGAATTTCAGCTTTGGCGATTATTTCAAGGATGACGCCATCGCATTTGCCTGGGAGTTGCTGACCCGTGATTTCGGTCTGAACAAGGACAAGTTGCTGGTCACGGTCTATCACACCGATGACGAGGCCGCCGATATCTGGAAAAAAGTCGGCGGTTTCAGCGATGATCGCATCATTCGCATTCCAACCGACGACAACTTTTGGCGCATGGGCCCGACTGGTCCCTGCGGCCCCTGCACCGAGATTTTCTACGACCACGGTGACCACATCTGGGGCGGCCCTCCGGGCAGCGCAGAAGAGGACGGTGACCGGTTCATCGAGATCTGGAACCTTGTGTTCATGCAGAACGAACAGTTCGAGGACGGCACAATGCGGCCGCTGGACATGCAGTCGATCGACACGGGCATGGGCCTTGAACGTATCGGTGCGCTGCTGCAGGGCAAGCATGACAACTATGACACTGACCTGATGCGCGCCCTGATCGAGGCGTCGGCCCATGCGACCAGCAGCGATCCCGATGGTCCGGGCAAGGTGCACCACCGTGTCATCGCAGACCATCTGCGGGCCACGTCATTCCTGATCGCCGAAGGCGTGCTGCCCAGCAACGAAGGACGCGGCTACGTGCTGCGTCGGATCATGCGCCGTGCCATGCGTCATGCGCATCAACTGGGTGCTGCCGATCCGCTGATGCACCGTCTGGTGCCTGCATTGGTGCAGGAAATGGGCGCGGCCTATCCCGAACTGGGGCAGGGCAAAGCGCTGATCGAAGAAACGCTCAAGAACGAAGAAGTCCGTTTCCGCCAGACCCTCGACCGTGGGTTGAAATTGCTGGACGATGAACTGGCACAACTGCCGGATGACGCGGACCTGCCGGGCGAAACCGCGTTCAAGCTTTATGATACTTACGGTTTCCCACTGGATCTGACGCAGGATGCACTGCGTGAAAAGGGCCGGGCCGTGAACACGGACGGGTTCGACAGCGCCATGGCCGCCCAAAAGGCAAAGGCGCGCGCCGCCTGGTCCGGCAGCGGCGAACAGGCCGATGCAAGCGTCTGGTTCGACATCGCAGACAAGTCCGGCACCACGGATTTTCTGGGCTACGAGACGCTGAATGCCGAAGGTCAGATCGCGGCGGTGATCGTCGATGGCGCACCTGCGGACACAGGGACCGGTGCTGTGCAGATCGTTCTGAACCAGACGCCGTTCTATGCCGAAAGCGGTGGCCAGGTCGGCGATGCAGGCACGCTGACAACCGAAACCGGGACCGTGCGGATCACAGATACGAAAAAGGTCGCCGGTGTTTTCATTCACATTGGTGACGTCACCACGGGCGAGGTCCGGCGCGGGCAGGCCGCTGTTCTGGCGGTCGATGCAGACCGGCGGGCCGATATTCAGGCCAACCATTCCGCAACCCACCTGCTGAACGAGGCGTTGCGCGACACGCTGGGCGATCATATCGCTCAACGTGGGTCCTTGAATGCGCCGGACCGTCTGCGGTTCGATTTCAGCCATCAAAAGGCGGTCGAGGCGGATGAACTTGCGGCGGTCGAACGCGCGGTCAACGCGATGATCCGCCAGAACACCACTGTGGAAACCCGGATCATGACGCCGGATGATGCCCGTGCGCTGGGTGCGCAGGCGCTGTTTGGCGAAAAATACGGCGACGAGGTGCGCGTGGTCTCGATGGGACGCAAACCGGGGTCCGGCAAGGGCGTCGATGGTCAGACTTATTCGCTGGAATTGTGCGGTGGCACCCACGTGAGCCGTCTGGGTCAGATCGGTGCCTTTGTGCTGTTGGGCGACAGTGCGTCCAGTGCTGGCGTGCGCCGGATCGAGGCGCTGACCGGGCAGGCCGCACTGGATCACCTGCGGACTCAGGATGCGGCATTGGCGCAGGCGGCGGCCGTGCTCAAGGTGCCGGCGGCGGATGTTGCATCACGGGTCAAGGCGCTGATGGATGAACGCAAGGCGCTGGCAAACGAAGTCGCGCAGCTGCGCCGCGATCTGGCGATGGGCGGCGGCAGATCCGCTGAGTCCGAAAGCGAGGTCGTGAACGGCATTCCGTTCATCGGGCAGGTCATGGCGGGCGTGTCGGGCAAGGATCTGCCCGCACTGATCGACCAATTCAAGGACCGCGCCGGTTCTGGCGTGGTGCTGCTGATCGCGGATGCGGGCGGCAAGGCGGCGGTTGCCGCCGGCGTCACGGCTGACCTGACGGACCGGGTGTCTGCCGTGGATGTGCTGCGTGCGGCTGTGGCTGAATTGGGCGGCAAGGGGGGCGGCGGCCGCCCCGACATGGCGCAGGGTGGCGGTGCCAGCATTGACAACGCCGAGGCCGCGCTGACCGCTGCAAGAACCATTCTGGAGGGCAAAGCATGAAAACCGCACTCTGGATTGCCCATGTCACGGTAACGGACGAGGAGTCCTATGCCAGATACGCGGCCCTCGCGACCGGGGCGATTGCGCATCATGGCGGGGTATTCCTTGCCCGTGGGGGGGACTACGAAACGCTGGAAGGGCCGGACCGGTCCCGCAACGTCGTGGCACGGTTTCCGTCGAAACAGGCGGCGCATGATTGCTACTATTCGGACGCGTACCAAGAAGCGTTGAGCCATGCCAAAGGTGCATCGGTGCGCGAGCTGAGCATCGTCGAAGAGCTGTGAACCCTTCCGGCCTTGCCACCATGATGGCGCGTCATGCGCAGGTCGGGCGGCTGGACTGGATCGGATTGCGGTCGGAGCGGCGCGCCGACGTCCGGTCCGTCGCACAAGCCACGGTTACGCCGGACGGTTTAACCAATGACCACGCGCGGCCGGGCAAGCGGGCGGTGACGCTCGTTCAGGCGGAACATCTGCCGGTCATTGCCGCGCTGTCCGGGCATGCGGTCATTGCGCCCGAAACACTGCGGCGCAATCTGGTGGTGTCAGGGATAAACCTGGCCGCCCTTCGCAAGGGGCAAGTGCGCATCGGTGCGGTCACGCTGATGATCGAAGGTCCCTGTCCGCCCTGTTCCCGGATGGAGGAATATCTGGGTCCTGGCGGCTATAATGCCGTGCGCGGGCATGGCGGCTGGTATGCGTCGGTCGTGGTGCCGGGCACGATCGCTGTCGGCGATGCGGTCGTGGCCGGGTAGGGGGCGCTGCCCCCTCTGCCCCCTGCGGGGCCATTCACCCCCGGGATATTTGAAACCAGAAGAAGATGAAAAAGGCCCGCCGGGTGAGGCGGGCCTTTGATCGTTCAGCTTGCGCGCGACTGGCGTTTGCGCTCGTGCGGGTCGAGGTAGCGTTTGCGCAGACGGATCGCATTCGGCGTGACCTCGACCAGTTCGTCGTCGTCGATATAGGCGATCGCCTGTTCCAGCGACATGGTGACAGGTGTTGTCAGGCGCACGGCCTCGTCGGTGCCGGAGGCCCGCACGTTGGTCAGCTGCTTGCCTTTGAGCGGGTTCACTTCGAGGTCGTTTTCACGGCTGTGTTCGCCGATGATCATGCCCTGATAGACGGCCTCTTGGGCACCGATGAAGAATTTGCCGCGATCTTCGAGTTTCCACAGCGCAAAGGCCACCGACGTGCCGTTTTCCATGGAGATCAGAACGCCTTGACGACGGCCCTGGATCTTGCCCTTGTAAGGGGCCCAGCCGTGGAACAGGCGGTTGAGGATACCCGAACCACGGGTGTCGGTCAGGAATTCACCGTGATAGCCGATCAGGCCGCGCGACGGGACATGTGCGATGATGCGGGTCTTGCCGGCACCTGCGGGCTTCATCTCGACCAGCTCGCCCTTGCGCGGGCCGGTCAGTTTTTCGACGACGGCACCGGTGTATTCGTCATCCACGTCGATCGTGGCTTCTTCGATCGGCTCATGTCGCACGCCGTCGATGTCGCGATAGATCACCTGCGGACGCGAGATCGACAGTTCGAACCCCTCGCGGCGCATGTTTTCGATCAGCACGCCCATCTGCAATTCGCCGCGGCCAGAGACCTCGAAGGCGTCGCCCATGAGCGTGTCCGCGATCTTGATCGCGACGTTGACTTCGGCTTCTTTCATCAGACGGTCACGGATGACGCGGGACTGCACCTTTTTGCCGTCCTTGCCCGCCAGCGGGCTGTCGTTGATGCCAAAGGTCACGGTGATGGTGGGCGGGTCGATGGGCTGCGCGGGCAGGGCTGTTTCGATGGACAGGTCGCAGATCGTGTCGGCCACGGTTGCCTTGGTCATGCCGGCCAGGGTGACGATATCGCCGGCCTCGGCGACGTCAATGGGCTGCTGACCCAAACCACGGAAGGCGAGGATCTTGGAGACGCGGAACTGTTCGATCTTGTCGCCCTTGCGGGACAGCGCCTTGACGGTTTCACCAGCGCGCAGGGTGCCTGCCTCGACCCGGCCCGTCAGGATGCGGCCGATGAACGGGTCGGCAGACAGGGTCGTTGCCAGCATCTGGAACGGCTCGTCGCGGCGCTCGATCTGCTTGGGCATGGGGACATGGTCGAGGATCTGGTCGAACAAGGCGTCGAGGTTTTCGCGCGGGCCGTCCAATTCCTGATCGCACCAGCCAGCACGGCCAGAGGCATACATGACGGGGAAATCCAGCTGTTCGTCGGTTGCTTCGAGTGCGGCGAACAGGTCGAACACGTTGTCCACGGCCTGATCGGGTTCACCGTCGGCCTTGTCGACCTTGTTGACGACCACGATGGGACGCAGGCCCAGGGCCAGTGCCTTGGAGGTTACGAATTTCGTCTGCGGCATCGGACCTTCGGCGGCATCCACCAGCAGGACCACACCGTCCACCATGGACAGGATGCGTTCCACCTCGCCACCGAAATCGGCGTGGCCGGGGGTGTCGACGATGTTGATCCGGGTGCCTTTCCATTCGACGCTCGTGCACTTTGCAAGGATGGTGATTCCCCGCTCGCGTTCGATGTCGTTGCTGTCCATCGCGCGTTCGGTCGTCGCCTCGTTTTCGCGGTAGATGCCGGATTGCTTGAGTAGCTCGTCCACCAGCGTGGTTTTGCCGTGGTCAACGTGTGCGATGATCGCGATGTTGCGAATGTCCATGTGGTCTGCCTTTGTACGGAGTTGCGCGCGCCATACAGCGCCAAGCGTCCAAAGGCCAGCCCTAGTGCGTCGTGGTGTCCGAGAACACCTGAATGACGATGATTCCGCACATGATCAGCGCTATTCCCGCAACGGCTGCGCCATCCAGCCGTTGATGAAAGATCAGATAGCTGAAACCTGCAATGAGAACGATTCCGAGGCCGGACCAGATGGCATAGACGATGCCGACCGGCATGACCTTGAGCGCGAGCGCCATGAAGTAGAACGACGCGGCGTAGGTGGACAGGCACAGTGCCGATGGCCAGAGCCGTGTGAACTGCTGGCTGGCCTGCAATGACATGGTGCCGATGGTTTCGAGTGCAATCGCGATGATGAGCCAGAGATAGTGCATGGCGCCGACCTACCCCGGCAGGGGCCGCGTGTCACGTCGCGATATAGCGGTCGCGGCGGTGATTGAAGGTGATGATCAGGTTCAGGACAACGGCCCCCAGCAGCGACCACATGACGACTGTCGCCGGGAACAGCAGCAGCGCCGCGGCAAAGATCACGGCGTCCACGGCAAGCTGGACGTAGCCCGCCTTGAACCGGGTGGTGTCCTGCACCAGCAGGGCCACGACACCCAGACCGCCAAGGCTGCCATTGTGCCGAAAGAGGGCCAGCAGTCCCAGACCGGTCAGCGATCCGAATGCAATGGCCCCCAGGGCCGGGGACAGGGTTGCAAACACCAGGTTCTGTGGAATGATTTCGGTCAGCACCGACAGGGCCGTCACCGAGATCAGGGATTTGATCGTGAATGCCGGGCCCAACCGTCGCCAGGCCAGCAGATAGAACGGCAGGTTGATGACAAAGAACACCGGTCCGAACGACCAGCCGCTGAGATAGGCGATAATCACGGCCACACCCGCGGTCTGGCCGGTGATCAGCCCCAGATGGGTCAAAAACGTCAATCCAAGCGCGCAGAGGAATACCCCCAGCGTCATGCCTTGGACGTCTTCTGCCAGCGAATGTTTGTCTGATGGTGTCATGCGGTGCAATTAGGACAACAAACCTGACCTGTCCATGCAAAAGGCCGCCCCGCGGTCGGGACGGCCCCAAGATGCATGAAATTTGCGCCTACATGACCGCTTGCAGGTTTTTATCAATCGCCTCAAGGAACCCTTCGGTCGTCAGCCACGATTGGTCCGGACCAACGAGCAGGGCCAGATCCTTGGTCATCTGGCCCGATTCCACGGTATCGACGACCACCTTTTCCAGTTTTTCGGCAAAGGCCTGAAGCTGGGCATTGTCGTCCAGTTTCGCGCGGTGCTTCAGACCGCCGGTCCAGGCAAAGATCGACGCGATGGAATTGGTCGACGTGGCCTTGCCGGCCTGATGGTTGCGATAATGGCGTGTGACGGTGCCGTGCGCGGCCTCTGCCTCGACGATCTTGCCGTCGGGCGTCATCAGGGCAGAGGTCATCAGGCCCAGCGAGCCAAAGCCCTGCGCCACGGTGTCGGACTGGACGTCGCCGTCGTAGTTCTTGCAGGCCCAGACATAACCGCCGGACCATTTCATCGCGGATGCGACCATGTCGTCGATCAGGCGGTGTTCATACCACAGGCCAGCGGCCTCGAACTGTTCGCGGAATTCGGTGTCATAGATGTGCTGAAAGAACATCATGAACTGGCCGTCGTATTGTTTCAGGATCGTGTTCTTGGTCGACAGATAGACAGGGTAGCCGCGTTTCAGGCCATAGTTGAACGACGCACGGGCGAAATCCGCGATGCTGTCATCTAGGTTGTACATGCCCATGTAGACGCCAGAGGAGGGTGCCTTGAACACCTCTTCTTCCATGACGTTGCCATCGTCGCCGACCCATTTCATCGACAATGTGCCGGGGCCGGGGAATTTCATGTCGGTGGCGCGATACTGGTCGCCATAGGCGTGGCGGCCAATGACGATGGGCTGGGTCCAGCCGGGGACCAGACGCGGGACGTTCTTGCAGATGATCGGTTCACGGAACACGACACCGCCCAGGATGTTGCGGATCGTGCCGTTGGGGCTGCGCCACATCTTTTTCAGGCCGAATTCCTCAACCCGGCCTTCGTCGGGCGTGATCGTCGCGCATTTTACGCCAACGCCGATTTCCTTGATCTTGTGGGCGGCGTCGATCGTGATCTGGTCGTCGGTCGCATCACGCGACTGGATGCTGAGGTCGTAGTACAGCAGGTCTACGTCCAGGTAGGGCAGGATCAATTTCTTCTTGATGAAATCCCAGATAATCCGGGTCATCTCGTCACCGTCGAGTTCGACGATCGGATTGGCTACCTTGATTTTGGACATGGTCACTCCGGCGCAATTGGGTGGGTTTCACATTGCATAGCGCAAATGAAACCCACCCGAAAGATCGTATACGAACGTATACCGAAATAACCTAGTTGTCGCCGACCCGCACAAAGGTCCCGCTGGTATAGGCCTCTTGGGATGACAGCGGTGTGGTTTCGGTCAGGATGACGTTGGCCGCGACGGTGATGACACCGGCGCAGACCAATGCGGCCAGAAACGATTTCATGCGCGTCCCTCCGTGATCTTTTCAGGGGTTTCCTGACGGACCTGTTCCAGCCACAGGTTGTGGTGCTCTCGGGCCCATTCCTCGTCCACGTCGCCCTTGCCCATGGCATCGAACGCGCCTTCCATGCCGACGGTGCCGAGGTAGATGTGGAAAAAGATGATCGCGGTCAGGATCAGCGCCATGGCAGCGTGCCAGATCTGCGCCAGTGCCATTTCCTCTTGGGGGGCGAGGTCGGCAGGCAGGGCAGGCAGGCCGACCCAGCCCAATACGCCGGTGTCGTTGATGAAACCAAAGGTCTTGGCAAAGAGGTTCAGCTCGAACGGGAACAGCAGCGACAGACCCGACAGCGAGATGGTGCCACCGAACACGATAACCGCCCAGAAGATCAGCTTTTGACCTGCGTTGAATTTCTTGGCGGGCGGATGACCGCCGCCGAACATGCCACCGCCGCGGGCCAGCCATTTCAGATCGGTCTTGTCGGGGATGTTGTTGAGCACCCACATGAAGAAGATCATGACCAGCGCCAGCATGAAGGCCCAGCTGATGTTGTCATGCACCCATTTGCTGGCCGCAGCCACGGCGGCAAAGGAATCGTGGCCAAAGATCGGGATGAACACCTTGCGTCCGAACAGCGACAGCAGGCCCGTCACGCCCAAGACAATAAAGCTGGTCGCCAAGAGCCAGTGACCAAACCGTTCGATCGCCTTGAACCGTTCCACACGACGCCCGGTCGGGGGATGATCCATGCGCATCTTGCCGCGCAGGACATAGAAGATCACGAGCAGTGCCAGCGAACCAAGCAGGATCACGGCACCCCAGAACGGCAGTGGCCCGTCGCGGGCCTCGAGCCAGACCATGCCACCATCCTGAATAAGGGTCGTAGCGGCCGGGCCGTTGTTGACCGTGGTGATGTCGGCGGTATCGAACCGCAGCGCGCGCCATTGATCGCTGTCGGATGCGGTGCCCGACGGCCCCAGAACACCCGATGCAGGCACATCGCCGTCGAAACCGGTGTTTGCGCGCCTGTCGCTGTCGTCAACGGACAGCCCTTGCTGGCGGCGCAGGATGTCCTCCAGCGTGGGTGCACCGCCTGTGGCCGCGCGGTCGCCGATGTTGGTTTCCGCGTCAACCGGGGTTTCATCGGCGAGCGCGGCACCAGTGACGGCCGGATCGACGTATTGTGCAAACGCCGGACCGGTCAGGCCAAGGGTCAGGAATAGGGCGGCTAAGGCCTTCAACATGGATCGCTCCCGGTCAGAAATTGTGGTGATGGGGGCGCGCTGACGCGCGCCCCACGGCAGGGGTCAGCCCTGCTTTTCGCCGTAGGCTGTGCCCCAGCCCCATGCGCCGGAACCAAACCCGCGTGCGACAGTCCGCTCGCGGTAGATTTCCGACACATCGTCGCCGTCACCGGCCAAGAGCGCCTTGGTCGAACACATTTCCGCACAGATCGGCAGTTTGCCTTCTGCGATGCGGTTGCGGCCATACTTCTGGAATTCGGCCTGGCTGTGGTTTTCCTCGGGGCCGCCGGCGCAGAAGGTGCATTTGTCCATCTTGCCACGGCTGCCAAAGTTGCCGGCCTGCGGGTACTGCGGCGCGCCAAAGGGGCAGGCGTAGAAACAGTAACCGCAGCCGATGCACAGATCCTTGGAGTGAAGCACCACACCGTCGGCGGTCTGGTAGAAACAATCCACCGGACACACGGCCATGCAGGGCGCATCGGAACAATGCATGCAGGCCACGGAAATGGACCGTTCACCCGGTTTGCCGTCCTGAATGGTCACCACCTTGCGGCGGTTGATGCCCCAGGGCACCTCGTGTTCGTTTTTACACGCTGTGACGCAGGCGTTGCATTCGATGCAGCGTTCGGCGTCGCAGAGGAATTTTGCGCGTCCCATAATATTTCTCCTTACGCTGCGCTGATTTTGCAGAGGGTGGCCTTGGTTTCCTGCATCTGGGTGACGCTGTCGTAACCATAGGTCTGTGCGGTGTTGGTCGATTCACCCAGCACGATCGGGTCTGCCCCTTCGGGATAACGCGACCGCAGGTCCTCGCCTTCCATGACGCCACCAAAGTGGAACGGCATGAATGCGACACCCGGTCCCACGCGTTCGGTGACCATAGCGGCCACCTTGACGCGGCCCTTTTCCGGGCCTTCGACCCAGACCTGCGCACCGTCGCGCACACCCAGGTTGTTGGCGTCGCGCGGGTTGATCTCGACGAACATTTCCTGCTGAAGCTCGGCCAACCAGGGGTTGGACCGGGTTTCGTCGCCGCCGCCTTCGTATTCAACCAGGCGACCGGACGTCAGGATGATCGGATAATCCTGCGAAAAGTCGTTTTCCTGAATGGACGAATACATCGTCGGCACGCGCCAGAACTTCTTGTCGTCATAGGTCGGGAATTCCGCGACCAGATCGCGCCGGTTCGTGTACAGCGGTTCGCGGTGGATCGGCACCGGGTCAGGGAATGTCCAGACCACGGCCCGGGCCTTTGCGTTGCCGTAGGGCGCGCAGCCATGCAGGATCGCGACCCGCTGGATGCCGCCCGACAGGTCGGTTTTCCAGTTCACGCCGCCAACCTTGTCCAGATAGTCGGACGGCAGTTCGCCCGTCTGGCTGGTCTCGCCGACCTCTTCGGTGCCGGGACGGGTATCGCTGAACCCGCTGACCCATTCGATCATGCGACGCTCAAAGGGGGTCAGGTCGCTGTCCCAGCCCAGTTCGATCAGCATCGCCATGGTGAATTCGGGATAACCGTCCTCGATTTCCGACCCTGGGTTGCTGACGCCTTCGGCCAGCAGGTTGTCGCCATCGCGTTCCACGCCGAACCGGGCGCGGAACGGCAGACCGCCTTCGGCGACTGGCAGCGACATGTCATAGAGGTTGGCCGAACCGGGGTGGTTCATTTCCGGCGTACCCCATGCAGGCCACGGCATGCCGTAGAAATCGCCGTCAGCAGGACCACCGTTGGCGCGCAGTGTCGTGCGGTCAAAGGTGTGCTGGTTTGCCATGTGCATCTTCAGGCGTTCCGGGCTTTGTGCCGTGTAGCCGATGGTCCACATGCCGCGGTTGAATTCGCGGGTGAGGTCCTCGATGTTCGGCTCGTCGCCTTCGACAGCGATGTTGCGGAACAGACGATCCGAGAAACCGAACTTGTCCGCGAACAGCTTGATGATCGTGTGATCGGGCTTGCTCTCGAACAGGGGATCGACGACCTGATCGCGCCACTGCAACGACCGGTTGGATGCGGTGACGGATCCGCGCGTTTCGAACTGCGTCGTGGCCGGCAGCAGCCACACACCATCCTGACGGTTCTGCATGACAGCTGACACGGTGGGGAAGGGGTCGATGACCACCAGCATGTCCAGATTTTCCATGGCCGTGACCATTTCCTTCTGGCGGGTCTGGCTGTTGGGGGCATGACCCCAAAGCACCATCGCGCGGGTGTTGTCGGGCTGGTCGAGGTTGGCTGCATCCTCCAGCACGCCGTCGATCCAGCGGCTGACGGGAATACCCGTCAGGTTCATCATCGCGGTCTCACCGACCATCGCCGGGCTGAAACGCCCCCGGAGCCACTCAAGGTCTTCGTCCCAGACGCGGGCCCAGTGGGCCCAGGCGCCTTCGGTCAGGCCATAATAGCCGGGCAGCGTATCGGCCAGAACGCCCAGATCGGTGGCACCCTGCACGTTGTCGTGGCCGCGGAAAATGTTGGTGCCGCCGCCGGCGGTGCCCATGTTGCCCAGTGCCAGTTGCAGGATGCAGTAGGCGCGGGTGTTGTTGTTGCCGTTGGTGTGCTGTGTGCCACCCATGCACCAGATTACGGTGCCCGGACGGTTGTTGACCAGCGTGCGGGCAACGCGTTCGAGTTGCTCACCGGGGGCACCGGTGACGCGCTCGACCTCTTCGGGGGTCCACTTTGCGACCTCGGTGCGGATTTCGTCCATGCCCCAGACGCGGGTGCGGATGAATTCCTGATCTTCCCAGCCGTTTTCAAAGATGTGCCACAGGATGCCCCAGACCAGCGCCACGTCAGAACCGGGACGGAAGCGGACGAATTCGTCGGCGTGGGCCGCCGTGCGGGTAAAGCGCGGGTCGCAAACGATCAGCGGCGCGTTGTTCTCTTCCTTGGCCTTGAGCACGTGCAGCAGCGACACCGGATGCGCCTCGGCGGGGTTGCCGCCGATGATAAAGATCGCCTTGGAATTGTGGATGTCGTTGTAGCTGTTGGTCATGGCGCCGTAGCCCCATGTGTTTGCCACGCCGGCCACGGTGGTCGAGTGGCAGATGCGCGCCTGATGGTCGACGTTGTTGGTCCCCCAATAGGCCGCGAACTTGCGGAACAGGTACGCCTGTTCGTTGTTGTGCTTGGCCGATCCCAGCCAATAGACCGAGTCCGGGCCGCTTTCTTCGCGGATCTTCATCATGCCGTCGCCGATCTCGTTGATCGCGTCTTCCCATGACATGCGGATCCACTCGCCTGCGACCTTTTTCATCGGGTATTTCAGGCGGCGCTCACCGTGGGCGTGTTCGCGCACGGATGCACCCTTGGCGCAATGAGCGCCCAGGTTGAACGGGCTGTCGAAACCCGGTTCCTGACCGATCCAGACGCCGTTATCGACCTCTGCCAGAACGGTGCAACCGACCGAACAGTGGGTGCAGACCGATTTGATCGTCTGGACGTTGGCGTTGCTGACCTGCTGTGCGCTGGCTGGCGTCACGGCACCGCCGGTCGCGGCAATGGCCGACAGTCCACCGATGGCCAGACCGGACCCGCGCAGGAACCCGCGACGGTCGATCGTGCCACGGGCTTTTTCGGTGGCGATGCCGGGACGGGCGCGGCGACTGTTATCTGTCTTTTTGCGAAGCATGGTATCCTCCTTCGATCCGCCGATGGGCGGTCGGCGTTGAAATCAGAAGCGGGCGCTGGCCAGATAGGTGCGCGTATGCTCGGTGTCCTGAATGGTGGTCGAGGACAGGTCGACCGGATTTGCCTGGGCCGCATCGGGCTTTGCGATTGCCACCGCCGCAATGGCGGCAGGCGCGGCAGTCCCGGCAAGTTTCAGAAATCCGCGGCGGTTGGTGCCTTTGGTATCTTCCGTCATTGGTCGTCCTCCCAGTTTGGTGCGGGCGTCCCCGCAGGGTCATTGCGTTCAGGCAGCAAGCCGGAACGCCTCTTTTTCGATGGTCATGAATGCGGCGCCGACGGCACCGACATGGGTGTACAGGTCTGCCGATTTCGCGCCGCGCAGGTCGTTGTAGAAATGTCCGGCCCAGGGGCCCACATGCTTGGCGTAGAAATCCTTTTGCGCGGACAGGGTCACGGGCGCACCAAAGCGCCCCACGATCATGCCGCCCATCATTTCCATCAGCGATGCGGCGTTGTCCTCTGGCTCAAAGACATTGGCGGCCCGCACGATGCGCAGATCCATCATGTCGCGCCGCAGGCGCGCCAGCGGTTTTTCGTTCAGAAATCCGGTCAGATAATAGCTCGCGTAGGGCAGCAGTTCACCACGGCCCAAACCGATGAACAGCGCGTTGTATTCACGCGAAACGTCCTTTGGCTTGGCCTTGCGTGCTGCTGCGGCCAACCCGTTGATCGCCGATCCCAGCCCCGTGTCGTCACCGGACAATTGTGCGGTCTGGTCCAGCAACAACTGATCAGGCGGTCCCGACAGGATCAGGCCCAGAAAATTATAAAGATCGGCGCGCAGCCGGTCCTCTGCTGACAGATCGGTCATGTCGCCCCCTCATCGAACGCAAACCGCATCCGACGCGGTGCGGGTGGTATGTCGTGGGACTGCGCGTCAGCCTCGGTGTCTGCCTCGGCGTAGGCGACCGGCTGGGGCACCTCGGGCGTTTGCACATCGTCCTGGGCAGGCTCGGCCACTGGTGCGACGGTATCGGCCGTCTCTTCTGTCGGGGCGCTTTGCGCGGCGATCCGTTCGATATGCTTCAGCAGGCCCTTGCCGACCTGATAGCTGGTCTCAAAAGGCCCCTGATCGCGCGCCATCGCAAGGTAGTCGTCGTCATAGTCATTCAACCCGTCGACACAGGCCAGCACCGGGTTAGACCGCCACAGCGTGCGCAGCGCACGTTTGCGCAGATAGGCGGGCACCGTTTTCGCCATGAAGGCGGTAAAATCGTCCCCCGCATGCAGCGTATCGGGATCGGGCAGGTCCAGCAGACGCAGAACCTCTTCCTCGGGCAGCGCGTCAAGGTCGATCGGGGGGGCTTCGCTGGTTGCGACATCAGCGGCGCGCGTTGCTTCTGCCTCCGCTTCTGCCTCGGCGCGCAGGCCCGCAAGCCTGCGGGCAAAAAAGGATGCAACCGCGGTCACGACTGCGTCTCGTGGGTTGTGGGCGCACGGTAAACATCTGTCGTCTGGTTGATCCGGTGATCGCCAATCCCGTCCTGGGTCGCGTCAACACGCTGGCGATCCCGCTGGCGTTTCACGAATGGCACCTCGACGTGATGCCGGGCGACGTAGGCCTCGACCCAGTCTTGCACGGCGGCTGGCATCGCGACCTTTTCGACGATGTCCTCACCGTTATCGGCATAGTCCTGCGCCTCGTAAGGAGATGCCGTGACCGACACCAGCCGCAGCGGGGCATCGCTGCGCGCCGTGTCCGCCCGCATGATGATATACAGCGATGGGCAGCGCGTCTGCAATTCATGCACATAGGCCTCGGTGTCAGAGGCATGCAGATCAACGTCCAGCGTCGCGATATGAAAATATGTCACGCCATCGACGGTGCGAAGCGTTGTCCAGTCTGCCGGCCCGGCACCCGGCAGGACGTCGGTTGCTTTCCACGACCATTTTGCCCAACGGGTCACGCCCGGCGCACGACGCACCACGACGCCAATTGGCATCGACTCTTGATGAGGCGTTGTCAGACGCAATTTGCGACGAACGGTCATGGTGGTCCCGGTCTCTTTGGCTGGGTCCGGAGATACCTCCGGCAGTCTTGGCTGGGTCCACTGTCGCAGCAGGTCGACGGGGTCTGCAAGCAAAAAATGGTATCCAATGGCATGCAAGGTGCGTTTGATCCATGCTGCGGCGCAGCAAGTACGCTGCAAAAATTTGCCGAAAGTATGGGTGTTTACGATCTCTTGCTTTCGCTGGTATCAGGTGCCCTGCGCCGGGGAGAGAGCCATGACCAAGACAGTTTTGATCTGCGATTGCCTGGGCAGTCAGCGCGTTGACGGGACCGCCTTGACGGCCGCGACCGGGCTGTCCTGTTCGGCCTGTCATACCAGTCTGTGCGATGCCCAGATCGACCTTGCCGAGGCCGCCATACGTCAGGGCGATGTGGTGATTGCCTGCCAGCAGGAAGCCCCAAGGTTTACTGAACTTGCCGATGATATCGGGGCCGATGTGCCGACCTTCGTGGACCTGCGCGACCGGGCTGGCTGGACGGCTGACGATATGGCCACGGCGAAACAGGCCGCACTGCTGGCCGAAGGCGTTCTGCCCCGCGGCGAAGTGCGGACGATGGATGTGGTCAGCGACGGCACATGCCTCATCCTGGGGGTTTCGGATGTGGCCGTCCGCGCGGCGGAACAACTGGCACCGATCCTGGGTGTTACCCTGCTGATGCCCGATGGTTGGGACGTGGATCTGCACAGCGGCTACGATACGGTGACGGGCGAATTGTCGCAGGCCACCGGGTCGCTTGGCCGGTTCGAGACGAAATTCGACCGCCTGCGCCAGACGATCCCCGGCGGTCGTGGTTCCGTTGCCCTGACCCCGCCGCTGAACGGTGCGCGGTCGGGCTGCGACATCATCCTCGATCTGCGCGGGGCGGGGGCGCTGTTTGCCGCCGACGCCAAGCGGGACGGTTACCTGCGTGCCGACCCGGGCAGCCAGACGGCCGTGGCTGATGCGGTGCTCGCCGCGTCGCAGCTGACAGGGACATTCGAAAAACCGCTCTATGTCCGCATGGAGGAATCGCTGTGCGCACACAGCCGGGCGGAACAGACCGCCTGCACGAATTGCCTGGATCTGTGTCCGACGGGGGCGATCACGCCTGATGGGGATCACGTCACCGTCGATCCCGCGATCTGTGCAGGGTGCGGGGCCTGTAGTGCCGTATGTCCATCCGGTGCGATCAGTTTCGACGCCCCCAGCGCCGACGATACGTTCCGGCGCCTGAACACCCTGGCCAGCGCCTATCGCAAGGCCGGGGGGCAGGCCCCCCGTCTGCTGGTGCATGACGGGGATCATGGCGCGCAGATGATCGGCCTTGCGGCGCGGTTCGGTCGGGGTCTGCCCGCTGATGTCGTCCCGCTTCAGGTCGCAGCCCTTGCAGGTTTTGGCCATGCCGAGGCGTTGGCGGCGCTGGGTGCGGGATTTGCCGATGTGGCGATCCTGCTGTCGCCCAAGACCGAACGCGAGGCACCCGTGGCGCAGACCGCACTGGCGAATGCCATTGCCGGGCGCGCGGCTGTCACCTTGCTGGACCTTAATGATCCCGATGCATTGTCGGATGCGCTCTTTGATGCGGATGCGGGGCCCGTGGTGGAAACACCCGCCTTGCAGATGGGACGGCGGCGTCAGGTCGCGCGGCTGGCGGCCAAGACGCTGAACCCGGAGGCCGCGGTCATCGATCTGCCCGCCGGTGCGCCCTATGGTGCCGTGCTGGTCGATACCGAGGCCTGCACGCTTTGTCTGTCGTGTGTCTCGCTTTGCCCGTCCGGTGCGCTGGGGGACAATCCCGACCATCCGCAGCTACGCTTTCAAGAGGACGCCTGCCTGCAATGCGGGCTGTGCGCCAACATCTGCCCCGAGCAGGCGATCACGCTGCAACCACGGCTGAACCTGACCGACGCGGCGCTGACCCAGACGGTCGTGCACGAAGAAGAACCTTTTGCCTGCATTTCCTGCGGCAGCCTGTTCGGCGTGAAATCCACGATCGAGGCGGTGACGGCCAAGCTGGCGGGGCATTCCATGTTCCCGAACCCCGACGCCCTGCGGATGATCCAGATGTGCGACAATTGCCGCGTGAATGCGCAGTATCATAGCCAGAACAACCCGCTGGGCGGTGGCGAACGACCCAAGCCCCGCAGCAGCGAAGACTATTTTTCCAAACGCAAAGATCACTAGGAGAACCCGATGAGCGACGAGAATTTCAACATGTCGATGCGCAAGTTTCTCAAGCAGGTGGGCGTGACCAGCCAGCAGGCGATCGAAGAAGCGATGCGCAACGCGCAGACGACAGGCAAGACGTTCGACGCCAAGGTCGTGCTGACCATTGATGGTCTGGATTTCGAACACGTCGTCACCGGCAAGATCGAAGGCCCGCAATGACCGCAACCCGCGACGACGTCCAAAAGGTTCTGGCCGGCATCACCGATCCGGTCTCGGGTGGTCCGCTGAATGCGTCAGGTGCCGTCAAGGCGCTGAACGTGGACGACAGCACCGTGCGTTTCGTGCTGGAAATCCCGCCCAGCCGTGCCGCTGACTACGAGGCCGTCAAGGCCGAGGCCGAGGCCGGGATCAGGGCGCTGGACGGCATAGACACGGTCAGTGTCGTGCTGACGGCCCATGCGACGCCCGCCGCCCCGCCGGACCTGAAGCCACAGCGCGCGTCCCAGCCGCAGGGGCCGCAGAAAATCCCCGGTGTGGACCGCATCATCGCCATTGCCTCTGGCAAGGGTGGCGTGGGCAAATCGACGGTCACGGCGAACCTTGCCTGTGCACTGGCCGCCGAAGGGCGGCGGGTAGGCCTGCTGGATGCCGATGTTTACGGTCCCAGCCAGCCCCGGATGCTGGGTGTCTCCGGTCGTCCGGCCAGCCCCGACGGCAAGACGATCCTGCCGCTGCGCAATTACGGCGTGACGATGATGTCCATCGGCCTGATGACCAACGAGGGTCAGGCCGTTGTCTGGCGTGGCCCGATGTTGATGGGTGCGCTTCAGCAGATGATGACGCAGGTGCAATGGGGGGCGCTTGACGTTCTGCTGGTGGATCTGCCGCCGGGAACGGGGGACGTGCAGATGACGCTTGCGCAAAAGGCGCAGGTCGATGGTGCGATCATCGTCAGCACGCCGCAGGACATCGCGCTGCTGGATGCCCGCAAGGGGATCGACATGTTCAACCAGCTGCATGTGCCGATCCTAGGCATGATCGAAAACATGTCGACGCATATCTGCACCAACTGCGGTCACGAAGAACATGTGTTTGGTCACGGCGGCGTCGCGGCCGAGGCTGCGAAACTGGGTGTGCCGCTGCTGGCGGAGGTGCCGCTGCACCTGTCGATCCGCAAAGCCGCCGATAGCGGTGCGCCGATCGTCGTGTCTGACCCCGACAGCGCCCAGGCGACTGCATTCCGCGATGTCGCCCGTGCGCTGATTGCCGACGGCCGCGCCTGATGCCTGATTTCCCGCCGCTGTTCCGAGGTCAGGATTGTGCGGGCACCTGTCCCGCCACCGCCGCGATTGCGGCGGGGCAGGCCGGCGATGATCCCGGTCTGGTCTGTTATGATCTGGCCGGCGACCGGCTGCGGGCGGCGATTCTGTTCGCGCCAGAGGTGCCGCTGGCCGAGGCGGCGATCATGCTGCCGCTGTGTGCGGTGGGGTTCCAGAACGCATTGGGCACGCTGGCACCGCCGGTCGTGGCGATCCACCTTGGCTGGGACGGTAACATCTATGTCAACGGGGGGCGCTGCGGGCAGCTGACGCTGCATGCGCCCCGCTGCGCGGATGACGTCCCCCCCGACTGGCTGGTGATCGGTCTGACGCTGGATCTGTGGCCGCGCGACACCGAAGGCGGCGCTGCACCGGACCAGACCGCCCTCTATGCCGAAGGCTGCGCCGAGGTGTCGGCCCCGGACCTTTTGTCGGCATGGGTGCGCCATAGCCTGTCTTGGCTGGACACATGGACCCATGACGGACCGGCCCCGCTGCACCGCTACTATGTCGGACTCGTGCATGGCATGGGCGAGGACGTGACGCTGGCGGGCCGGTCGGCACGACTGATGGGACTGGACGAAGGCTTTGGCGCTTTGCTCCGGTCCGGTGATGATACCACGCTTGTCCCCCTGACCACCCTGATAAAGGACACCGCATGAAACTGGCCCGCGCCATTCATTTCGACGAAAGCGACACACGCGTTTTCCACAATCCCGCGCGCACCGGGGAATGGTGCATTTCCGGCGGATTCGAGTTTTCAAACTGGACCGAGGGCGATCTGGTCGGCAAGGCCAGGCAGGCCTTTGCCAATGGGTGGTTTGGTCTGGAAACCGCGGGTCGCAGCAGTTTCGTTGCGGTGACGACGGTTGAACAGGCCGAGGTGGCAGCCCTGACGGATGCGCTGGCCGCGCATTTCGTCAGTGTCTACGGTGCCCCGGACTTGGATGCAGCGCGCCCCGTCGCGGCCGAGGAAATCGCGCAGATGTTGGATCTGTGTGACGAACATGACCCAAACACGCTGCTGACCGTCAGCCGCGAGCTGACCGATGGTGGTGTGCGCGAAGGCTACCGCGCGATTGCCCCGCAGGACGCGGGACTGGAACAATTCGCGATCCATGTGACCGAGGACTGAGCGGGCTGTCGGGTTTGCTGTGCAAACCCGATGCCTGCGGCGCGAGTATTTTCGGCAAGATGATATGCCTGCAGCCCTTAAGGGGCTGCGTTGGCGTTGAAGACAAAGAGTGGTTCACCCGCGATGGTGTAGCCGTTGATCAGGTCTGCTGCGCGGTCGGAGATCAGCCAGTCCTGAAGGCGCGTTGCGCCGTCGATGTTGGTGCCTGGCTGTGCGTCCGGGTTGACAGGGATGAAGGTGTATTGATTGAACAGCGCGGGATCGCCTGCAAAGAGCAGCGCCAGATCACCCTTGTTGCCGAAATTCAGCCAGCTTGCGCGATCGGCAAGGATATAGGCATTGAGGCCGGACGCCGTATTCAGTGCGGCCCCCATGCCTGCGCCGACGGCGTTGTACCAATCGCCAAAGGTGGCCGGATCGGTTCCGGCGGCAGCCCATAGGGCCAGTTCCGCCTTGTGCGTGCCGCTGTCATCGCCGCGACTGACAAAGGGTGCCTGCACCGTGCTGATGTCGGCCAGGGCAGCGGCCGCGGTTTCGGCGCTGGCAATGGACGCGGGGTCTGCTGCTGGTCCGATCAGCACGAAATCGTTGTACATGATCTGCTGGCGTGCGGTGCCGTAGCCATCGGCGACAAAGGCTTCTTCTGCGGCGCGCGCGTGCACCAGGATTGCATCGACATCGCCGGCCTCTCCCAGTCGGATCGCCTGTCCGGTGCCCACGACGAGCAGTTGCACGTTGATGCCCGTATCCTCGGCGATTGCGGGCAGCAGCACATCGGCAAGGCCGGAATTTTCGAATGAGGTCGTGACGGCGAGGCGAAGGTCCTCTGCCATTGCGGGGGTGGCGATCAGTGTGGCAAGGGCCAGCAGGGGAATGTGACGTGTCATGGTAGAATGTCTCCGTTCAAGAAAGCGCGCAGGGCCGTGGTTTCGGGGGATGAGAGCGTCGTTTGCGCATCGCCCCGTTCATGGACAGCACCACTAACCATGAAGATGACATCGTCCGCAAGGCGTCGGGCCTGACCCATGTCATGGGTTGCCATGAGTATCGTGATTCCATCGCTGCGCGCCTGCCGCAACAGATCCTCGATGTCGCGTGTGGCCGCACCGTCGAGGCTGGCGCAGGGTTCATCGAGGAACAGAACCTGCGGCTTGCGGATCAATGCACGCGCAAGGGCGAGTTTCTGCCGTTCCCCGCCCGACAAACGCGGGGCGGGCGTATCAAGCGCGCAGCCAAGGCCGATGCGCTGCGCCCAGTCCCTTGCCTGTTCGTTGCGCGAGGCACGACCAACGCCTGCCAGCTTGAGCGGGTAGGCCAGATTGGCCAGCACCGACCGTCGCAACATGATCGGGGTCTGAAAGACAAAGGCCTGATCGCGTTCGACGATGTCATCGGGGCCGGCCCAGCTGATCCTGCCCTCGCTCAGGCGTTCCACGCCGTGCATGACCCGCAGCAGGGTCGTCTTGCCTGATCCGTTCGGGCCAAGCAGGACGGTCAACCGGCCCGCGTCGAGTTTCAGGTCGACGGGCCCCAGCAGGCGTTTGCCGCGGCGGCGGACCGTCGCACCGGACAGGTGAAGGGGCAGGAGGCGGGTCACCAGCGGCCCTCGCGTTCGGTCCGGCTGAGGGCATGGATTGCAAGGTTGACCACGATGGCCAGCCCGATCAGGACAAAGCCAAGACCGAGGGCCAGCGCGAAATTCCCCTTGCCGGTTTCCAGTGCGATGGCGGTGGTCAGCACACGGGTGGCATTGTCGATGTTGCCGCCCACGATCATGATTGCACCGACTTCGCCGATCGCGCGACCGAAACCGGCCAGCGTGGCCGTCAGCAGCGTACGGCGACCGTCCCACATCAGTGTCGCGATGCGCTGCGCCTTGGTCGTGTTCATCGAAATCAGCAGGTCGTGATATTCCGCCCAGAGGTCGCGCATGGCCTGATGGGTGACCGATGCGATCAGCGGCGTGATGATGATGACCTGTGCGATGATCATGGCCGCAGGCGTGAACAACAGACCCAGCACGCCCAGTGGCCCGGCGCGCGACAGCAGCACATAGACGACCAATCCCACGACAACGGGCGGCAGTCCCATGAGCGCGTTCAGAACCGCGATCACCGTCCGTCTGAACCGGAACCGCTGAATAGCGAGCATGGTGCCCAGCGGAATGGCAATCGCACTGGCGATGACGAGTGCTGTCAACGTGACACGCAGGGACAGCAGGCTGATGTTGACGAGATCGGGGTCGCGCGTCACGACCAGTCGTGCGGCCTCTGCCAATCCTTGGGTGATGTCATTCATGGCATGCTTATGGCCGACCGCAGGAGGTGCCGTCGAGACCTGTCAGTAACGCGGAATGTCGAAACCGGGGGCCGCCAGTTCAAAGCCCGCGTATTCGAACCCCGGCGCGCAGATGCAGGTGCACAGGGTCCAGTCGCCCGTGGTGCGGGCTGATTGCCATTCCATTGGTGGCAGGGCGACCTGCGGAATATGGCCAGACGCCAGATCAGGCCCCATGATCACATCCTCTGCGGGGCCGGCGTCGGTTGCGGCACGCGACAGGACCAGCGGTGCGCCTGCGTGAAACAGCCAGATTTCGGGCGTGTCCACGCGGTGCCAATGGCTGGATTCGCCCTTGGCCAGCAGGAAATATATGGCGGTGATGTTGGCCCTTGGGCCATCCCCGTGGGACCATGTTTCGCGAAACCAGCCGCCTTCGGGATGCGGGGCAAGATCAAGATAGCTGATCAATTGCGCCGTGCTCATGTGCATCAGCCGATCCGGTGATCCCTCCATTGCGCGGTCATCTCCCTCAACTCGCTGCACGTGTGACGTTGCTCTCCCTGCGGGTGTATCTTTAGCCGTCTGAATAACCCTACGTAAAGCGTAGTGACGACATGACTTTACGTCAGTCGTGTCCGTTGGGGTGTTGCGGTGCCTGCGCGCGGGAAGGCACCGCGTTTGCGATCAGGACCGCAGGATGGACCGACCGGCGTAGATGGCCGTATCGCCCAGCATTTCCTCAATGCGGATCAGCTGGTTGTATTTTGCCAAACGGTCGGAGCGCGACAGCGAACCCGTTTTGATCTGGCCGCAGTTGGTCGCAACGGCCAGATCGGCAATCGTCGCGTCCTCGGTTTCGCCCGAACGATGGGACATGACGTTGGTGAACCGTGCACGATGCGCCATCTCGACCGCCTGAAGCGTCTCGGTCAGCGTGCCGATCTGGTTGACCTTGACCAGCATGGAATTGGCGCTGCCCTTGGCGATGCCTTCGGCCAGACGCTTGGGGTTGGTGACGAACAGATCGTCACCGACCAGTTGGATGCGGTCTCCCAGACGGTCGGTCAGGGCCTTCCAGCCATCCCAGTCGTCTTCGGCCATGCCGTCCTCGATGCTGATGATCGGATAGTCCGACACCAGCTGCGCGAGGTAGTCGACATTTTCGGCAGAGGTCAGCGATTTGCCTTCGCCCTTCATCTCGTACTTGCCGTCGCAGTAGTATTCGGTCGAAGCGCAATCGAGTGCGAGGTACATGTCCTCGCCCGGCTTGAATCCGGCCTTTTCGATGGATTTCAAAATGAAATCAAGCGCCTCGCGGGTGGAGCTGAGGCCGGGGGCAAAGCCGCCCTCGTCACCGATACCTGTGTTGTGGCCTGCGGCGGACAGTTCTTTTTTCAGGGTGTGGAATACCTCTGCGCCCATGCGCACGGCCTCGCGGATGTTGTCCGCGGCGACCGGCATGATCATGAATTCCTGAATGTCGATCGGGTTGTCGGCGTGTTCACCGCCGTTGATGATGTTCATCATCGGGACCGGCAGGGTGCGCGCGGATGTGCCACCGATATAGCGGAACAGCGGCTGCGTGGTGTAGTCGGCGGCCGCCTTGGCCACGGCCATAGACACGCCGAGGATGGCGTTGGCACCAAGACGGCCCTTGTTGTCGGTGCCGTCCAGTTCGATCATCGTAAGATCGATGCCGACCTGATCGGTGGCATCGAAGTCCAGCAGTTCGTCGGCGATTTCGCCGTTCACGGCGGCGACCGCTTCGGTTACGCCCTTGCCCATGTAGCGGCTCTTGTCGCCATCGCGGCGTTCGTGTGCTTCGTGCACGCCGGTCGAGGCACCTGACGGCACCGCTGCGCGGCCCATCGTGCCGTCCTCGAGGGTGACATCAACCTCGACCGTGGGGTTGCCACGACTGTCAAGGATTTCGCGGGCGTGAATGTCGATGATGCTGCTCATGGGTGGGCCTTTCAGTGATGTTAGCGTTATCGGGGTCATACCAATGGTGGTTGTCGAAGGGAAGCGCGGCCGCGCCGCGCCTCGCGCAGGAGGGTATAAAGCCCGGAGCCGACCACGATCAGCGATCCGGTCAGCACCCAGGCATCGGGTCGTTCGCCAAAGACCAATGTGCCGACGATCAGGGCGAACACCAGCCGGGAATAGCGGAACGGAGCCACGAAAGACACGTCACCGATGCGGGTTGCGGCGACGATGGCATAATAGGCCAGTACGCCGACGATGACGGTCAATCCCACGATCGCGATGGCACCGCCATGCGGGGCAGAAAGCGTCTGATCGGTGGCCAGCACGACAGCCAGCCCTGTGGGCACGATCACCGCAAAGGCGTAGGTGGACAGTTGCATGCTGCTGACGCTGCGCGGCACGCCGCGCGTGGCAAGATCACGCCCCGCCAGAAAAATGGCACCTTGCAGGGCGAACAGCGACGCGGGCTGGAATGCGTCCAGGCCAGGCCGGATAATCAGCATGACACCGCAAAATCCGATGGCGATGGCAACCCAGCGCCGCCAGCCGACGTTTTCGCCCAGAAACAGGGCTGCGCCCGCGGTTACGAACAGCGGTATAGCCTGAATGATGGCGCTGGCCGATGAAATCGGCGTCAGGGCGACGGCCGTGACGAAGCCGACCGTGCCCAGCACCTCGCATCCGTTGCGCAGCAGCACCATCGGATGCAGCAGGTCGCGCGACAGCAGGGGGTCTCCGCGCCTGAGGCTGAGCGCGCCGAACACCAGCGCGCCACCCAAGCCCAGATAGATCAGGATCGCACCGACCGACATCGTGTCGGCCAGCAGTTTGATGAACATGTCCTCGATGGCAAAGCCCAGCATCGCCAGCACCATCAGCCCGCCGCCGCGTAGATTGTTCATGGGATGCTCCGTTGATCTGCGCGCATGACTATGCTGCCGCAGCGGCAGGGACCAGCCCCGCGGGTCACTCGGCGTTCTCTTCGGGGGAAATGGGTTCACCGTAAAGTTCGAGACGATGACCCTGCAGGCGGTATCCCAACCTGCGGGCAATTCGTTCCTGCAGCGCCTCGATTTCGGGGTCGACGAATTCGATCACCTGCCCGGTGGTCATGTCGATTAGATGGTCGTGATGCGGTCCATCGGCGTGTTCGTAGCGTGCGCGCCCATCTCCGAAATCGTGTTTTTCCAGGATGCCTTCTTCTTCGAACAGTTTCACCGTGCGGTAAACGGTGGCCAGCGAAATGCGCGCATCCAGCGTCATGGCGCGGCGGTGCAGTTCTTCGACATCCGGGTGGTCGGTGGCGGCGTCCAGCACCTTTGCGATGGTGCGGCGCTGACCGGTCATGCGCAAACCGGCGGCCGCGGCGCGGGACTGGATGGATTGGGTCATGACTTCTCCGCCGGTTGTGCGGCTACCCTTAGCCAGATTTTCGCCGGTGGGCTACCACGTCCGCCCATTTGCATGGCAAGTTGCCGCAAGATGTGCCAGCTTTTGTCAGAACCGTTTCAACTTTGGGGATATTTGACATGAGTTTGATGAAAACACTGGCCCGCGTGGCTGTGGGTGTTGCTGTTGCAAAGGGTGCGGCCTCGCTGACGCGCAGCGCGAAACAGGGCAAATCTGGGACCATGCTGGACGACATGCTGGGCGGCGGCAGCCGGTCGGCGGGCGGCAACACCGGGTCCGGTGGTCTTGGCAGCCTGCTTGAAAGCCTGCAAGGGGCCAAGACCGGCACGCGCAGTGCAGGGTCCGGCGGCGGTCTGGCCGGCATGCTGGGCGGTCTGACGGGCGGCGGATCAGGTGGCGGTGCCTTGGGCGGTCTGGGTGGTCTGGCCGGTGCCGGTGGTCTGGGTGGCCTGCTGGGCGGTCTGGCCGGGGCCAGCAGCAATGGCGGTGGCGGGTTTGGCAGGACGTTGAATTCCCAATTCCAGCAAACGCCTGAGGACCCGATTGAGCCGACCGCAGAACAAGAGGGTCTGGCCGCGGTGATGCTGGTGGCGATGGTGCAGGCGGCCAAGGCTGACGGACAGATGGACGAGACCGAACGCCACCGCATCATGGAACATCTGGAGGATGCCACAGCCGAGGAACGCGCCTTTGTCGAACAGGCGATGGCGGCCGACATCGGTGTTGCGCAGCTGGCCGAAATGGTCCCGGTCGGGGCAGAGGCACAGGTCTATGCGATGGCGCTGGCCGCCATCGACCTCGACCACATCAAGGAGGCCGAGTTCCTGCGCGATTTCGCAGACCAGTTGCAGCTGGAAACCGAAACGGTCAACGACATCCATCGCCAGACCGGCGCGCCGGTGCTGTTCGGCTAAAACCAGCGCAGCCAGCGCATCACGGCAGCCGACAGGACGCCGATCACGACCATGCCGATGCACAAGATCGCAAAGGCATGGTCGTAGGCCACGCCGGGGATGCCCGCGACATTGACCCCGAACAAACCCGTCAGAAACCCCAGCGGCAGGAAAATCGCGGCCACGATCGACAGCCGATACCCGTTGCGTTCCAGACGGGCCGCAGCAACGGCGTCCAGATGATCGGCCATTGCCTCAAGCCGGTCGTGCACCTCTGACAATTCTTCCAGCGACCAACGGCACCGGCTGGCGGTATCGCGCATCCGCGCACGCAGATCGTCCGCGATCAGCTCCGTGTCCAGCTGTGCCAGGTGGTGCAGCGTATCCGCCAGGGGTGAAACATGGCGGCGCAGCTTGATGATCTCGCGGCGCAGGGGGGCGAGGTCGGTCAGCGGCTGGCGGTTTTCCTCGTAGACCGAATCTTCCATGTCGTCGGCCAGATCCTCGCGGTCGAATGCGATCTGTTCGACCCGCGCGACAAGTGCCTCGGTCAGGCGGGCCAGCATGTGATCTGTGCTGTGTGGTGCGTCGTTGCGGGCGATCCGGTCGCGCAATTCCTCGACGGCATAAACGCGCTGGCGGCGCACGGTGACGATCAGGGTGCCTGTCAGCCAGATACGCAAGGATACCATGTCGGCATCTTCTTCGTTTTCGTTCAGATTGATCCCGCGCAGGGTGACGGTCAGGCCGCCGTCGCCGTGATCCGTGCGTGGCCGCGTCTTGTCGGCCAGCAGGGTGCGTCGGGCCAGCGGTGGCAGGTTTTCAGCCGACCAGCCGCGCAGTGCCGCATCCGACAGATCCAGGTGCAACCAGCGATAGGACGCCCCTGCAGCCGGAATAATGCCAAAGCTGTCGCAGGGCTGCGCCGTGCCATCCGACCAGATGTCATAGGCGCACAGTGGCACCAGGCTGGGTGGTTCAGATGACAAGGCGACCCTCCATTGTCTGGCACGCGGCCCCGGTGATCCGCACAGCGCTGGCATCGGCCTGCGCATGAATGATCGCAGGCCGGCCCATATCGTCGCCCTGGTGGATCGTCAGGGTCTGATCGGTTCCGGTCACATCACGCAAGAGCGCGGCCAATGCGGCAGCTGCGCTGCCGGTAGCGGGGTCCTCGGGAATGTTGTCCAGTGGTGCGAACATGCGCGCATGGATGTTATCGCCGTCCTGGACATAGGCAAATGTTGCGAAATCCAGACTGGCGGGATGCATGTCTCTTGCCTGTTTCATCGCAGTGGTGTCTGGGGCGCAGCGGGACAGGGCGGCCCTGTCGGTCAGCCGCACGAATGTGAACGTCAGGCCGACACCGGCCTGCACTGGGCGATGCGTCTGCGTGTCGATCTCGGACGCTGCAATGCCCAGCACGCTTGCGACCAGATCGACCGCGGGTTCATCCGCGCGGGTCAGCGGATTCGTCGTGACAAAGGCCGCGCGGTCACCCGTCACCTCGCAGATGATGGGTCCTGCGCCGGTCTCGAGGGTCATGTCCGACGGGAATCCCAGTTTTGACAGGGCCACCGCACTCCCGATCAGCGGGTGGCCGGCAAAGGGGATTTCCATCGTCGGGGTAAAGATCCGCAGCCGCGCCGTGTGCCGCAGGTCATCCGGCGGATAGACGAAAACAACCTCGGAGAAATTGAATTCCGCCGCGACCTTTTGCAGATCGCTGTCCCTGACACCTTCGCCGTCAGGGAACACGGCCAATTGGTTGCCGCCAAAGGGGGTGTCCGTAAACACGTCATAGACGACATATCGGGTCATCGGCCTGCTCCATCCTTGTGTCGGGAACAGCCTACAATGATTGGCGGGGACGCTGCCACCGCCGAAACGCATCAGACGGTCCGGGGCATCTGATCCAGGTGCCGCCTTGGGTCAGCGGCGCAGCACCTGATCCCAGTTTGAACCGTGCCAGACCGGGTGCATGCCGCGTGTCCAGGCCGCCCAGATCCAGCGTGGCGACCCCCGTGGCACGCAGCCAATCCGTGACGGCCATCAGGACCGCGTGATGCGCCCGCGCGCGCCGGCCTGCGTCGCCGGACCAGCCGATGTGATAGGTGGCCGATGCACCATGCGTCAGAACAAGCATGGCCGCGATAGGTGCGCCATCCTGATGTGCTGCAAAAACCTGTGCCTGACCGGGATTTGCCTGCGCATAGGCCCGTGTCAGCGCGGGCGGCAGGGCGCGATAGCCGCGCGATTTTTGTTGTGCGGCCTCCTGCGCGAACAGCCATGCGTGTTCGCAGCCCAGCGGTGATCGCGTCAGCGTCAGCCCGGCGCGGACCGCCGCGCGGGCCGCATTGCGCCATTTGCCGTGTGTCATGCGCATCTGCGCGTCGGTATCACAGGCCACCGGCAGGATCGCGGTCGTCGCAGGGGTCATCAACAGGGCAAAGCCTGCAGTGCGGCAGACGGCCTGCGTCCCACTTGCCGCGTTCAACAGATGCAGCCGTGCAGCCCGCAGCAGTGCCACCCGGTCCGCCAGCGTGGACTGGTCCGCGAACACCGGCCCCTGCGAGGAAAAACGGATTTCACCCAAGGGTCCGATCCCGCGGCGGATCACCAGCGCATGACCTGCATCCGTGGTCACAAGGTCCGCGCCACAGCCCAGCGCCGTCAGTGCACGGCCCATATCGGGGGATTGCATCAGCGCAAGATGGGCAGCCACTTTCATAGTCCGATTAACGTTATCGAAAGCTAAGGTCTGCTTAATCGCACCAAGACAGAAAGGGGGAACCTTGGCGAAATCCCAAACAGTTCTGGGCATCAGGGCCGAGGCACCGCGCCCGACGCCACTGGCGGCGGCCATTGTCGCGACAATGGCCTGCCTGCCTTTGCTGGTGGTCTGGACGCTGGGTTAGGTCAGGCGGACCAATGCGTGGCGTTTCTTGCCCGCGCTCAGTTTCATCGGGGTGGTCAGCATGTCGGCGGTGACCATCAGGCCTGCGTCTGACAGGGGTTCGTCGTTCAGACGCGCCCCGCTTTCACTGATCAGGCGCTTGGCCTCCTTGCCGGACCCGGCCAGACCACTGCGCACGATCAACTGCACGACGGACATGCCGTCGCCCAGATCCGCGGCAGGTAGATCCAGCGTGGGCAGATCATCACCCACGCCGCCCTGTTCGAACACCTCGCGCGCGGTGGCCTCTGCCGCCTCTGCGGCAGCGCGTCCGTGCAGCAATGCCGTCACCTCGTTGGCGAGGATGATCTTGGCCGCGTTGATTTCGGACCCCTGCAAGGCACCCAGTCGGTCGCACTCATCGACGGGCAGTTCGGTAAAGATTTTCAGAAACTTGGCCGTGTCCGCATCCGTCGTGTTGCGCCAGAACTGCCAGAACCCATAGGGGGCCAGCATGTCGCCATTCAGCCAGATCGCACCGCCTTGTGATTTGCCCATCTTGCGCCCGTCGCTGGTGGTCAACAGGGGCGTGGTCAGACCGTAGATTTCCGTATCGGCCACCCGGCGGGTCAGGTCGATCCCGTTGATGATGTTGCCCCATTGGTCCGATCCGCCCATCTGCAACAGGCAGCCGTAGCGCCGGTTCAGTTCAAGAAAATCATAGGCCTGAAGGATCATGTAGTTGAATTCGAGGAACGACAGCGATTGTTCGCGGTCCAGCCGTGATTTCACGCTCTCGAACGCCAGCATCCGGTTCACGCTGAAATGCCGTCCGATGTCGCGCAGAAAATCGAGGTAGTTCAGCTGGTCCAGCCATTCCGCGTTGTTGAGCATGATCGCATCGGTCGGCCCGTCACCATAGGCAAGGTATTTCGCAAAGACCTGGCCCATGCCGTCGATGTTGGACTGGATCTGATCCGGGCCCAGCAGGGGGCGTTCATCGCTGCGGAATGACGGATCACCCACCTTGGTCGTGCCGCCGCCCATCAGGGTGATCGGCTTGTGCCCGGTTTTTTGCAGCCAGCGCAGGACCATGATGTTCATCAGGTGGCCCACATGCAGCGATGCGGCCGTGGCATCATAGCCGATGTAGGCGGGCACGACCCCCTTGCTGAGCGCGTCATCAAGGCCCTGATAATCGGTGCAATCGGCAAGAAAGCCGCGCTCCATCATCGTGGCGATGAAATCCGATTTGGGGTGATAGGTCATGGCTTGTTCCCTTGGCGTTGAATTGGCATCAATAGCCGCGAGCTTGTCCGAGGGAAAGACCATGAAGATCAAAGGGCCGGTGCGTGCACTGGGGGCCATGTCGGGCACGTCGCTGGACGGGATCGATGCAGCCGTGCTTGTGACCGACGGCGAAACGATCAGCAGCTTTGGCGACAGCGACTACCGCGAATATTCGGATCGCGAACGCGCCACCTTGCGGGCCGCCTTGGGGCTGTGGCCGGACGACGATGTGGCCGCGGCCGCACGGGTGGTGGCCAAGGGGCATGACGTGCTGCTGTCGGGGTTTGCGGACGTGGACCTGGTCGGGTTTCACGGTCAGACACTGGCCCATGACCCCGCCGGACGCGGCACGCATCAACTGGGCGACGGTGCAGCATTGGCACAGGCGCTGGGCATCCCTGTGGTCTGGGATTTTCGCAGTGCGGATGTGCGACTGGGCGGGCAGGGCGCGCCACTGGCCCCGTTCTATCACTTTGCCCTGGCAAAATGGATGAAGGCGGACCGCCCGTTGGCGTTTCTTAACCTGGGCGGTGTCGGGAACCTGACATGGATCGACCCTGCCTACCAAAAGCCCGAGGAAGACGGCGCGCTGCTGGCGTTTGATACCGGACCTGCGAATGCGCTGCTGGATGACGCCATGCTGACCCGCACCGGCCTGCCCCGGGACGAGGGTGGCCGATTGGCGGCACAAGGCGAAATCGACGACGCCATCGTCGCAGACTTTTTGCAGCACGCCTATTTCTACAAGATCCCGCCCAAGTCACTGGACCGCGACACATTCCAACATCTGGCGCAGGCCGTAGCGGTGTTGTCGGACGCGGATGCGGCGGCGACCTTGACGGCGGCCACCGCGCTGAGCGTTGCCGAAGGTTTGCGCCATTGCCCCGCACCTCCACAGACGATCTGGGTCTGCGGCGGGGGGCGTCACAATCCGACAATGATGCAGATGATTGACGCAGCCACAGGTGCCCGCGTGCGCCCGGTCGAGGATGCGGGGCTGGACGGTGACATGCTCGAGGCGCAGGCATTTGCCTATCTGGCCGTGCGTGTCGCACGGGGACTGCCCACGTCCTGCCCCGGTACGACGGGTGTGCGCGCTGCCGTTTCGGGCGGAACCCTGTCGGTGCCAGATACCTCTCGCTGAGAGGGGATGACTGCCGCACCGATGCTCTAACGAAATCGTGTATACGTAATTTTTACATTTGATGGACCCGATCGCGATCCCGCGCGTTCGCGGTATGAAGCAAACAAAAATTAAGGACTTCACAAAATGAAATACGTTGTCTCCACCGCCGCGATCATGATGGGTCTGTCAGGCGCTGCTTATGCAGGCGGAATGGCAGAGCCCGCAATGGAGCCCGCACCGACCCCCGTCGTCGTTGCCCCCGTCCAGGCCGTCAATGACTGGACCGGTTTCTATGCCGGTGGTCAGCTGACCATGGGTGACGTCGAGGCTGGCGGCGCAGAGCTGGACGCCGATGGATTTGGTGTGCACGCAGGTTACCGCTATGACCTTGGCAGCTATGTGCTGGGTGCGGAAATCGACGTCGATCGTCTGGACGTTGACACATTGCCCGATGACGCGACCGTCGCCCGCCTGAAGGCCGTTGCCGGTTACGACGCTGGCCGTTTCATGCCCTATGTGACCGCTGGTATCGCACGTCTGGAAGTTGACGCGGGCGCCGCTGGCGACCTGAGCGGCAACGGCGGTTTCTACGGTGTTGGCGCGACATATGCCGCCAGCGACCGCATCGATCTGTCGGTCGAATACCTCCAGCACGAATTCGATGATTTCGAAGTGCTGGGCGACACGGACGCTGACACGCTGTCGGCACGCGTTTCGTTCAACTTCTGATCCCGCACAGTCTGGATCACGGAACGGGCACCCTTTGGTGCCCGTTTTGCGTTCTGGCCTAGCCCGACAGGCTGTCGCGGACCGCGCGAGTCAGGCTTGCGCGGATGATGTCGTAGGACACGCCGATCCTGTGCGCCAGTTCGGCGGGATCGGCGTCCAGCGGGACGGCAACCCAGGATTTATGGAAATACCGCGCCCGGCTGGCCAGACCTGCATCAATCAGCATCTGCGCCGTCTCGATCCCGTCAGTCTTCACCGACACGCTTGTGGCATCGGGGCCCAGGCTTGCGAATAGCTTGCCGCCAATTTTCCAGCTGTCATGGCCCGGCCCCAGCGCATCGTCGCAGGTCGCATTGGCAAAGGTGGCGCAGAGCGCATTTACGGTGTCACGGCTCATGTCGGCAGATTGCGACAGGTCTTAAAGCTTGGCAAGTGAGCAACAGACTGCTACGCAGTCCTCATGAACAAGCGCTGCATCCACATTTGCTGCATTATTTCCTGCTGATCCGCTCGGCAGGCCGCTTTTTCACGTTTCATCCCTGAACTGAACTCGCTAGGTCTGCCGCCGCGTATTGCTGCCGCGAGGGCCCCATGACGACAATTCGATTGCACAACACGAAAACCCGCCGAAAAGAGGAATTCATTCCCCGCGATGCGTCGCGTGTGGGGCTCTATCTGTGCGGGCCGACGGTCTATGACCGGGCGCATCTGGGCAACGCGCGGCCGGTCCTGGTGTTTGACGTGCTGTTCCGTCTACTGCGGCAGGTCTACGGGGTCGATCACGTGACCTATGTGCGCAACTTTACCGACGTCGATGACAAGATCAACGCGCGCGCCGCCGAAACGGGCCGGGCCATCGGCGATATCACGGCAGAAACGATCCGCTGGTATCACGATGACATGGATGCGCTGGGCGCGCTGCGGCCGACGCATGAGCCGCGTGCCACCGATTTCATCCCCGAGATGATCACGATGATCGAAACCCTGATTGATCGGGGGCACGCCTATGCTGCCGAAGGCCACGTGGTGTTCGCGGTCGAAAGCTTTGCCGACTATGGGAAATTGTCTGGCAGGTCGCTGGACGACATGATTGCGGGTGCACGGGTCGAGGTTGCACCCTACAAGCGCAATCCGATGGATTTCGTGCTGTGGAAACCGTCGGGCGACGGTCAGCCCGGTTGGACCAGCCCTTGGGGCTATGGTCGCCCCGGCTGGCATATCGAATGCTCTGCGATGTCAAAGGCGCTGCTGGGGGACACATTCGATATCCACGGCGGTGGCAACGATCTGATGTTCCCGCACCACGAAAACGAGGTGGCCCAAAGCTGCTGCGCCAATCCGGAGGGCGATTTCGCGCAGGTCTGGCTGCACAACGAGATGTTGCAGGTCGAGGGCAAGAAGATGTCCAAGAGTCTGGGCAATTTCTTCACGGTGCGCGACCTGCTGGATCAGGGCGTCAGCGGCGAAGTGATCCGCCTTGTCATGCTGGGCACACATTACGGCAAGCCCATGGACTGGACGGCCAAGCGGCGTGACGATGCCGATGCCACGCTGCGGCGCTGGTACGGGATTCTTGCGGGGCATGGGTTCAATCCTGCGCTGGTCGCGGCGCTGAAGGCGGATGGCCTGTGGAACCCGGACGCCGAATTCATCGGGGTCCTTGCAAACGATCTGAACACATCCGGTGCGATTGCCCGGTTGCATGTCCTGTCCAAGGGCAAGACGCCCGCGCAACTGGCGGGGTTTGCGCATGGGCTGGACATGTTGGGTCTGGTGGCCGACTGGGCGCAGCTGCCGCATCTGGACGGTGGCGAGGGCGGTGCGGGTGTGTCGGTGGACGCCGCGGCCAAGGTCGATGCGCTGCTGGCCCGCCGCGCGCAGGCACGTCAGGACAAGGATTGGGACGCGGCCGATCAGGTCCGCGATATCCTGACGGCGGCCGGTGTGCTGGTGACGGATGTGGGCGGGCAGGCGACCTGGACACCCGGACCTGCATTCGATGCCGCCAAGCTGGAGGACCTGTGATGCCGAATTTTCGCGAAAATTCGGGTGTGGCCAAACTTTCGCGAAAGTTTGGGGCCCGGAGGGAGATGCCATGACCAAGGAACGCCTGTACCTCTACGACACGACCCTGCGCGACGGACAACAGACCCAGGGCGTGCAATTTTCGACAACCGAAAAATTGCGGATCACGCAGGTCCTGTCCGATCTTGGCGTCGACTATATCGAAGGCGGCTGGCCGGGGGCGAATCCGACCGATTCCGAATATTTCGAAACCGTGGGTCACATCACACCGACCCTCGCGGCCTTTGGCATGACCAAACGCGCGGGACGTTCGGCGGAAAACGATGATGTTCTGGCCGCCGTCCTGAACGCCGATACGCCTGCCGTCTGCATCGTCGGCAAATCCCATGCCTTTCACGTCAGCACCGCGCTGGGGATCAGCAACGACGAAAATACCGAGAATATCCGTGCCTCGATCGCCCATATCGTGGAACAGGGGCGCGAGGCGCTGTTTGATGCGGAACATTTCTTTGACGGCTACAAATCCGACCCGGATTATGCGCTGGAAGCCATCCATGCGGCCCATGCCGCAGGGGCGCGCTGGATCGTGCTGTGTGACACCAATGGCGGCAGCCTGCCCGAAGAGGTGGGCCGTATCACCCGTGCCGTGATTGCCAGCGGCATTCCGGGTGACCGTCTGGGCATTCACACCCATAACGATACCGAACATGCGGTCGCCAATTCGCTGGCTGCCGTCAGCGCCGGTGCGCGACAGATCCAGGGCACGTTGAACGGGCTGGGCGAACGCTGTGGCAACGCCAATCTGATCACCCTGATTCCGACGCTGCTGCTCAAGGAGCCCTATGCCAGCGCCTATGAAACCGGCGTCACGCTGGATGCGTTGAAGGGGCTGAAGGCCGCAAGCCGGGTTCTGGATGACGTGCTGAATCGGGTGCCTGCGAAACAGGCCGCCTATATCGGGTCCAGTGCCTTTGCCCACAAGGCCGGTCTGCACGCGAGCGCCATCGCCAAGAACCCCGCAACCTACGAACATATCGACCCCGCGCTGGTCGGCAACAGCCGCATCATTCCGATGTCGAACCAGGCCGGGCAGTCCAATTTGCGTGAACGCCTTTTGCGGGCCGGGCTGGAGGTCGCACCGGGCGACCCGCGGCTGGCCCGGATCCTCGACCGGATCAAGGAACAGGAGGCGCGTGGCTATTCCTATGACACGGCACAGGCCAGCTTCGAGTTGCTGGCACGCCGTGAACTGGGGCTTTTGCCCGATTTCTTTGAGGTGAAACGCTACCGCGTCACCGTCGAACGTCGCCGCAACAAGCGCGGCAAGATGGTGTCCCTGTCCGAGGCCGTGGTCGTGGTGAAAATCGACGGTCGCAAGGTTCTGAACGTGTCAGAAAGCCAGGGCGAGGACGGTCGCGATCGTGGCCCGGTCAATGCCCTGTCGCGGGCCCTGGCCAAGGACCTGGGCCCCTATCAGCACATCATCGACGACATGCGGCTGGTGGATTTCAAGGTGCGTATCACCGATGGCGGAACCGAGGCTGTCACCCGTGTCATCATCGACAGTGCCGATGCCGCTGGCCGGACGTGGTCGACGGTGGGTGTCTCTGCCAATATCGTGGATGCCTCGTTCGATGCGCTGCTGGATGCGATCAACTGGAAACTCTTGCGCGATGGGGCAGAGGTCTGATTTTGAGTATTTATGGCAAGATGATGCGATATGAGCTTTGACGCTTGCGCAGCACTGGTTGAACGGGGCGACCCGCTGCGGTTTCGCGCCGCGATGGCGGCACCGCTGGCCGCGCGCCGGGTCTTGTTCCCGCTATATGCCTTCAATCTGGAAGTCGCGCGGGCACCCTGGGTCACGAAAGAGCCGATGATCGCAGAGATGCGGCTGCAATGGTGGCGTGATGTGCTGGCCGAGGTCGTCGCAGGCGGGCCGGTGCGGCGGCATGAAGTGACGGATGCGCTGTCTGACGTGCTGGATGTGCAGGGCGCGCGGGATCTGGATGGATTGATTGCCGCGCGGCGCTGGGATGTCTACACCGACGCATTCGAGGATGCTGAGCATTTCGCGGATTACATTGATGCGACGGCGGGTAGTCTGATGTGGACGGGGGCACGCCTGTTGGGGGCAACGGCGGAAACGTCTGTCCGCGATCTGGCGTTCGGCGCAGGTGTGGCCGCGTTTTTTCAGGCTATTCCGGCGCTGGAACAGGCCGGACGCAAACCCCTCGTGGATGGGACCCGTGATGGTGTCGCGGCGCTGGCGCGGGCGGCCTTGTCACGTGTCAACCGGGCGCGCGCGGCGCAGCGAGATTTGCCCGCCCTCGCACGTGCAGCGGTGCTGCCTGCCTGGCAGGCGCGGCCGCTCTTGGTGCAGGCGGTTCGTGATCCGGGTCGTGTCGCGGGTGGGGGCCTTGCGCTCTCGCCGCTGGCGGACCGCTGGCGGTTGACCCTGAGCGCGCTGAGGGGCCGCGTCTAGGCGGTGCGCCGGGTCTGTCCGCGCGACAGCCACACGAGTGCTGCACCCGCCAGCAGCAGAAACGGGACCATTGCGATATTGACGTAGGACCAGCCTTGCACGGCCGATCCGCCGGCGCAGTTCAGCAAGCCACCAGAGGCGAGCGAGGCTAGCGTGACCATGCCAAAGACGATCATGTCGTTGAGGCCCTGCACGCGACCGCGTTCGGCCGGTGAATGGCTGGCGGCCAGCATCGTCGTGGCCCCGATAAAGCCAAAGTTCCAGCCAAGCCCGAGCAGGATCAGCGCCACGTAGAAATTCCCCAAGGCAATCCCGGACAGCGCGACGATCCCGGCGATGCCCAGCAGTACAAGACCCGTGCCGACGATCCTGGGTGCGCCGAACCGCGCGATGAGGTGTCCGGTGAAAAAGCTGGGCGCGAACATGGCCAGCACGTGGCCTGTCACGATGTTGGAGGCGTCGGACACCGTATATCCGCAGCCCACCACCGCCAGCGGTGTGGAGGTCATCACCAGGTTCATCAGCGCATAGGCGACCATGGCGCAGATGATCGCCACGGCGATCTGCGGGGTCCGCAGCAATTGAGCGGTGCTGCGCCCGAGATCTGATCCGGCGACCGGCCTGGGTGGGCGAGGGATACGCAGCAACGGGAACAAGGCGATGCCCACAAGATTGAGAGCCATGGCACCAAAGTAGACCGGCAGGAACCGGGCCACCGTCGCATCGGGGTTGTCGAATGTCAGGTAGGACACCAGTTGCGGTCCGATAATGGCAGACACAAGCCCGCCGGCGAGCACGTAGGAAATCGCCTTGGGCCTGAAATCCTCCGACGCGGTGTCGGCTGCGGCAAAGCGGAAAAAGCCCTGCGCGCTCATGTAGATGCCTGTGAGGTAACTGCCCAGGAGAAACAGCGCGAAATTCTCGATGGTGATGGCGTAGGCCGACAGGCCCGCGCCGATCAGACCGCCTGCGGCACCTGTCATGAAACCCGCGCGGCGCCCGAACCGCTGCATCATGTGCGACAGCCAGGGGGCCGTCGTCATCGACCCGAAGACGATCATGGAAATCGGCAGGGTTGCGAAACAGGCGATGGGGGCGAGCTGCTGCCCTGCCAGTCCGCCCACCACAAAGATCATGGTGATCTGGCTGCCGAGGATCGCCTGGGCTGCCACGAGGATCGCGACATTGCGCAGGGCGGTCCTGTTCTGGGTATGTGTTGTTGTCGCGGTCATGGCGTTTCGGTCCTGTCGATCAGATGTGCAAAAGACCCTGCAACGCGCCCCGCCACAAGCCCCATGTCGGGCAGTGCGGTGCCTGTAGCGTCATGGGCCGCAAACAGTGGTTGTCCGCGGGCATGCAGCGTCGTGGCATAGTGAAACTCGTGTCCGGCCCAACGGCCTGCCATCGGGCCATGCGCGGCATGCAGGTGCCTGTAGCCCAGATGCAATTTGCGGCTTGCAAAGGAGGTGTGCAGGTCCAGCAGGCCGGCCATGGGATAGGTGACCCCATCCGCGTCGGTGATGGCATGCCCCAAGGCCATGTAGCCACCACATTCACCATAGATGTCAGTGGTCTGGGCGGCGTTCCTGAGGCTGGAGACAAAGCGGCTGGCACGGCTGAGCTGCGCGGCGAACAGCTCCGGGTAGCCGCCGGGCAGATAGATCAGGTCGGCCTGTGGGACGGGATCGTCCGCAAGCGGCGAAAAGGCGATGACCTCGGCGCCGGCAGCCTGCCAGTCCGCATATTGGTGGGGGTAGAAAAAACTGAATGCCGCATCCTGGGCCACGGCGATCCGCTGGGCGGGCGGGATGCTGCGCGCAGGTGCTGCGTCGGGCGCAGAGGTCGCCAGATCGCAAAGGGCGGCAAGGTCGATCCGGGTTGCGACGGTGTCTGCGACCCGGTCGAGAAACGCGTCCAGCGCGGGATCCTCCTGGGCCTGCACCAGACCGAGGTGGCGTGAGGGGCGTGCGATGCCGTCCCTGCGGGGCAGGCAGCCCAGAACCGGCAGCCCGCTGGGGGCCAGAGCCTGGCGCAACATCGTGGCATGGCGGTCGGAGCCCACATTGTTGAGGATCACGCCCGCGATGCGCACGGCCGGATCAAAGGTCGCAAAACCGGCGACAAGCGGTGCGATGGATTGCGCCATGCGGGCCGCATCCACAACGAGAACGACGGGAAAGCCCAGTAGCCGGGCAAGGTCCGCCGTGGCCCCACGCCCATCGGGTGGTGCGCCGTCGAACAGGCCCATCGCGCCTTCGATCAGCAAAAGACCGTCGTCCTTTGCCCTTGCGCGCAGCAGGTCGGGCGACATGGCCCAAGCGTCGAGGTTCAGGCAGGGCCGACCGCAGGCCGCCGCATGATAGGCAGGATCAATGTAGTCGGGTCCGGATTTGGCCCCCCGCACGTCGATGCCAGCGCGCGACAGGGCGCGCAGCAGTCCCAGCGTCACCGTCGTCTTGCCGCTGCCCGACGCGGGTGCGGCGATGATCAGGCCGCGCGGCGGTGACATCGGGCGGGTGCCTCCGGCGGGAGTATTTTTGGCAAGATGATGCGAGGGCGGCGCAAGGTCTCAGGCGATTTCGGCAGGCAGGCCGCGGCCCAGCGGGTCAAGATCGCGCGGGGCCTCGCCTGCGATCATGCCCTGCCAGTCGAGGACCTGACGCATCAGCACCGAGCGTCCCACGCAGATGATGGCGGGCGGTTCCATTCCTGTGGCGGCAATATCGTCGACCATCGTGCCGAGCGTTGTTTCCAGCACGCGCTGGTCGGCGGTCGTGGCCGAGGTGACGACTGCCACGGGTTCGGACGGCTTACGGCCCGCGCCGATCAGGTGACCGGCGATTTGTGCCGCGTGTTTCATGCCCATGTAGATTACAAGGACCTGCGATCCTTTGGAAATACTTGCCCAATCGAGTGACGACGGGGCAGCGCCGCTTTGGTCGTGGCCGGTGACGAATGTCACGGATTGGTTCACGTCGCGGTGCGTGACGGGGATGCCTGCATAGGCCAGCCCGCCGATGCCAGCGCTGATGCCGGGGATGATCCGCACGGGCACATTGTGCTGCACGAGGGTTTGCGCCTCTTCTCCGCCGCGACCGAAGACAAAGGGATCACCGCCCTTGAGACGCAGCACGCGTTTGCCCGCGCGGGCGAGGTCCACCAACCGCAGCGAGATGTCGCGCTGTTTGGCCGAGGGTTTGCCGCCCCGTTTGCCTGCATAGATATGTTCGGCCTGCGGTGCCCAGTCCAGGATCGCCTCCTGGACCAGCGCGTCAAAGATCACGACATCGGCCTGCCGCAGCGCATTCAGCGCGTGCAAGGTCAAGAGACCCGGATCGCCGGGACCTGCGCCGCACAGCCAGACCCAGCCCGGTTCCATCACGGGCCAGTCGAATGCAGGAAGGTCAGGCGTCTGTGTCATGCGGTCGTTATGGCCCAGCCGTGATGCGTTGAAAAGGGCCGAGAACGGCGATCTGCGGCACCTTGGCGACAGGCGATGGCGCGCCTATAGTCCGGTCATGACGCGTAAACCCGACGGTCCCCTGCGCCGTGGCTGGACCACGGGTGCCTGTGCCACGGCCGCCACCAAGGCGGCCCTTGCACGGTTGTGGGGCGGTGCGTTTCCTGCCCGGGTCACGATCACGCTGCCGCGTGGCGAAACCCCTGTATTCGCGTTGGCGCATATGGAGGCGGGACCTGACTGGGCCGAGGTCGGCATCACCAAGGATGCGGGTGACGATCCTGATGTGACCCATGGTGCATTGATCATCGTGCGGGTTGCGGTCTCGGCGGGGGGCGTCGTGTTCCGGGCCGGCACCGGGGTCGGCACGGTGACCAAGCCGGGCCTGCCGATCCCCCCGGGAGAGCCCGCGATCAACCCGGTGCCTCGTCAGATGATGACCGACGTGGTTGAAGCGATGGCACGCGACCACGGACGCAAGCCAGACGTGACCATCACGGTATCGATACCGGGCGGTGCCGAGATCGCGCAGAAAACGTGGAATCCGCGTCTGGGCATCGCAGGCGGGTTGTCGATCCTCGGCACGACGGGGGTGGTGCGGCCGTTCTCTTGTGCGGCGTGGATCGCATCGATCCATCGCGGCGTGGATGTGGCGCGCGCGGCGGGGCTCACGCATGTGGCCGGCTGCACCGGGGCCACGAGCGAACGGGTGGTGCAGGGCCTCTACGGGTTGCCCGACCACGCGATGCTGGACATGGGGGATTTCGCGGGCGGGATGCTGAAATACCTCAAGGCGCATCCTGTCGGCCATGTGACCATCGGCGGTGGCATCGGCAAGATGACCAAGCTGGCGCAGGGCGCACGCGATCTGCATTCGGCCCGGTCGCAGGTCGATTTCACCGCTCTTGCTGCGCTGACCGGCTATGCAGAGGTGGCCGGGGCCAATACGGCCTTGCAGGCCTATCAGATGGTCGGCACACCCATGGCAGAGGCGGTCGCGCAAGGTGCGCTGGCGGCGGTCACAGGCGGGTTCGGGGGCTCTGGCATGCGCTTTGACATCGTGATCATCGACAGGGACGGGCAGATCATCGCCCGTGCTGGCGCATGACGCTGTTGTTGCTGGCGGGAACCGGCGATGCGCGGCGGTTGGCGCAGGGTCTGGCCGACAGCGACGTGCCCGCGATTGCGTCCCTGTCCGGGGCCACCCGGCAGGCGGCCGCATTGCCGTTGCCGACGCGCATCGGCGGCTTTGGCGGCGAGGCGGGGTTTCGTGAATACTTGGCCGCACAAGGAATCAGGGCCGTGCTGGACGCGACCCATCCCTTTGCCAGCCGGATCACCCTGCGGACGGCAGCGGTCTGCCGGGACATGGGCCTGCCCTATCTTTATCACCTGCGGCCGCCCTGGGCACCGGGGCCAGAGGACCGCTGGACCATGATCGACCGCGAGGAAGATGCGGCGCGCCATATCGGGCCAGACCAGACGGTGTTTCTGGGGACCGGACGTCAGACGCTGGACCGGTTCAGCAACCTTGAGGGTCGCCGCGTGATCTGTCGCCAGATTGATCCGCCGACCTCGCCGTTTCCGTTCGAAGGCGGAGAGTTCCTGATCGGGCGGCCGCCGTTTTCGGTGCCGCATGAACGCGACCTGTTCACGGAACTGGGCATCGACGTGCTGGTGGTGAAAAACGCAGGCGGCAGCGCCAGCCGGACCAAACTGACGGCGGCGGCTGATCTGGGGTTGCCGGTGCTGATGATCCGTCGCCCGCCGCCGCCCGATGCGCCGATCTGCGATGATCTGGCCGAGGCGCTGGATTGGGCCAAGCGTCAATGAGCGTCGGCCGGATCATCAAGGGCGACGCCTGCGTGGCCGAGGGGGCCGCATGGCTGGCGGCGCACGACACCCAAATGGCCACCGCCCTGCGCCAGGTTGGTCCTTTGCCGTTGCGGCTGAAGCACGACGGATTTCCGGCCTTGCTGTCTGCGATTTGCGGCCAGCAGGTCAGCGTGGCCTCGGCCAATGCGATCTATGCAAGGCTGGATGCGGCAGGCATGACCGCCCCGGCCGAGGTCGCCGCCAGTAATGTGGAAACGCTGCGCGCCTTGGGTCTGAGCAGGCCCAAGGCGCGATACGCCATCGCCCTGGCGCAAGCGGGAATCGATTTTGATGCGCTGCGGGGCATGACGACCGATGATGTGACGGCCAGGCTGGTGCAGGTGCCCGGTATCGGGATCTGGACTGCTGAAATCTATGCCATGTTCAGCCTGGGGCGGGCCGATGTCTTTGCCCCCGGCGATCTGGCCCTGCAAGAGGGCGCGCGGATGCTTTATGATCTGCCCGCCCGGCCCACGGAACGCGCATTGCGGGACATCGCGCAACGCTGGTCGCCATGGCGGTCGGTTGCGGCGCGCATCCTGTGGGCCTACTACGCTGATCAGAAAAAACGCGAGGGAATCCGATGACACGTGCACTGAACGCTGGCCGCAAGGAACCGAAATCGGGCGAGATCCGCGCCGCTGTGATTTTCCTGCATGGATACGGGGCCAATGGGGCTGACCTGCTGGGGCTTGCTGATCCGCTGGAGGATCACATGCCCGACACGCTGTTTCTGGCACCCGACGCACCCGAGGATTGTGCAGGATCACCCATGGGTTACCAGTGGTTCCCCATTCCCTGGATCGACGGGTCCAGCGAAGAAGAGCAAGAGGCCGGCCTGCGCCGCGCTGCCGACGATCTGAACGCGTTCATTGATGGTGTGATGATCGACGAGGATCTGCTTCCCGAACAGGTCATGGTGCTGGGGTTCAGCCAGGGGACGATGATGGCGCTGCACGTGCTGCCCCGGCGCGAGGACCCGGTAGCGGGTCTGGTCGCGTTTTCCGGCCGTCTGTTGCAGCCGGAACTGCTGGCGGACGAGGTCGTCAGTCGCCCGCCGGTGCTGCTGGTGCATGGCGACCAGGACGACGTGGTGCCGCCGCAGTCCCTGCCGCTGGCGGCAGAGGCCTTGCAGAACGCGGGCTGGAAAGAAGTCTATGCCCATGTGATGAAAGGCACGGCGCACGGGATCGCGCCCGACGGGTTGCAGGTCGCACTGGCATTCATGGCCGACAGGCTGGGGATGGATTGACGCGGCAAACTGTCATCCAAATTTCATTTGGAATCTGTCAGCCACTAGATATAGTCGAAATCAACAGGTGGCGCGCCACATGAACCGGGCATCGCGCCATCCTTGACCGACAGGGACGTGGACGACATGGACGGTGATTTCAGAACGGAATTTGTGCGTGACCCGGCGGGGCTGAAACATTTTCCCGCGCTTGTGCTGAACGCGGATTACAGGCCACTCAGTTACTATCCGCTCAGTCTTTGGCCGTGGCAGGACGCGGTCAAGGCGGCCTGGCTGGACCGGGTCCAGATCGTGAGTGAATACGACGAGGTTGTGCACAGCCCGTCCACCACGATCCGGATACCCTCTGTTGTCGTCCTCAAGGATTATGTTCGACCCCAAAAGCGCGTGGCCTTCACGCGCTTTAATTTATTCTTGCGGGACGAATTCAGCTGCCAGTACTGCGGTGCGCGTGGTGATCTGACGTTTGATCACGTGTTGCCGCGGGCGCGGGGCGGGGTGACCAGCTGGACCAATGTTGTGGCGGCCTGTAGCCCTTGCAACTTGCGCAAGGGATCGCAGCTGCTGAAACATTCGGGCCTGTCCTTGCGGCGCAAACCACATCAACCGCAGCCGGCAGAGTTGCAAAATGTGGGGCGCAAATTCCCACCCAACCATCTGCATCATAGCTGGATGGATTTTCTGTATTGGGATGCCGAATTGGACGCCTGATTGCGGCACCCGTGCTAGACTTTTGCACAGCGGCTGGGTAACACGCACTCGTTAGCGCTAACGCGTCAGTCGAGGAATTGGAGCCGCAATGGTATCTCGCGTTATTCCGGTCGATGATTTCGACCTCGTGATTTTTGGCGGTACGGGCGATCTGGCCCGCCGCAAGATCCTGCCCGGCCTGTTCCGGCGGTTCCGCAGTGGCCAGATGCCGGCAGACAGTCGGATCATCGGTGCCGCGCGGTCCGAGCTGGATACATCCGGTTATCGTGCGATGATCCGCGAGGCGATCGTGGAATTCGGCGGCGACGAGAAATCCGACACCGACACGCTGGACCAGTTTCTGAACGCGCTGGAATACGTGGCAATCGACGCCAAGGGTGAAGGTGGCTGGTCCGAGCTGAAGTCCCTGATCCGTGACAAGGTCATCAAGGCGTTCTATTTTTCCGTGGCACCGTCGCTGTTCGGTGATCTGGCGGAACGTCTGCACGCCCATGAAATTGCGGATGCAGACAGCCGGATCGTCGTGGAAAAACCGTTTGGCCGGGATCTTGCTTCGGCGCAGGCGCTCAATGCGACGCTGGCCGAACATTTCGACGAACGGCAGATTTACCGGATCGATCATTACTTGGGCAAGGAAACGGTCCAGAACCTGATGGCCGTGCGGTTCGGCAATGTCCTGTTCGAGCCGCTTTGGAACAGTCATTATGTCGACCACATCCAGATCACCGTGGCCGAAACGGTCGGTGTCGGCGGGCGCGGCGGCTATTACGACAAATCCGGTGCGATGCGGGACATGGTTCAGAACCACCTGATGCAGCTGCTCTGTCTGATTGCGATGGAACCGCCTTCGGTCTTTGGCGCAAACGAGGTGCGCGACGAAAAACTCAAGGTGATCCGCGCGCTGCAACCGGTCGAGGCACATCACATCGTGCGCGGTCAGTATGACGCCAGCGACGATGCGGCCAGCTACCGTGCCGATGTGGAAAATCCGCGCAGCTTTACCGAGAGTTTCGTCGCGATGAAATGCCATGTGTCGAACTGGCGGTGGTCCGATACGCCGTTCTATCTGCGCACTGGCAAGAAGATGAAGGCGCGCACCTCTGAAATCGCCGTGGTGTTCAAGGATCTGGGTCACAAGATGTTCGAGGGCGATTCGGCCCGGCACCGCAACATTCTGGCGATCCGTCTGCAACCGAACGAAGGCATGGATTTGCAGGTCACGATCAAGGAACCGGGTCCGGGGGGCATGCGTTTGATCGACGTGCCGCTGGACATGACCTTTGCCGATGCGCTGGGGGATGACGCAGAGGATGCGACAGACGCCTACGAGCGCCTGATCATGGACGTGATCCGGGGCAACCAGACGCTGTTCATGCGCGGCGACGAGGTCGAGGCCGCATGGGCCTGGACTGATCCCATCATCGAAGGATGGGAGGCGCGCAACGACGTGCCGAAACTGTATGATGCGGGGTCCGCAGGGCCGGATGATGCCATGATGCTGATGCATCGCGACGGGCGCCGCTGGCGCGATATCAAGGGGTAAGCAAATGGAATTCGTCACCTATCCCGACACCGAGGCGTTGATGATGCAGCTGGCCGGCAAACTGTCGTCGCAGCTGCGCGAACATCTGCTGACCCATGATTCCGCGACGCTGGCCGTGCCGGGCGGGACAACGCCGGGGCCGATCTTTGACAATCTGTGCGATGCCAATCTGGACTGGACGCGGATCAACGTGATGCTGACCGATGAACGCTGGGTGCCAGAGGACAGCGACAGGTCCAACACCGCACTGCTGCGCCGTCGTTTGCTGACGGGCCGCGCGGCTGCTGCGACCTATGTTCCGCTCTACGCCGATGCGCCCGCACCCGAGGACAAGCTCGGCGATCTTCAGGCGAGCCTTGCGACGACGCTGCCCCTGTCCGTCTGCCTGCTGGGCATGGGGGCGGACATGCATACCGCGTCGATTTTTCCGGGGGCGGACCAGTTGGACCGCGCCCTGACGGGTGATGATACGCTGGTCGCCATGCGCGCGCCCGGCGCGCCGGAGCCGCGGATCACGCTGTCTGCCAAAGTGCTGCGCGCCGCGATGCACCGCCATATCGTCATCATCGGTGACGAAAAGCGTGACGCACTTGAGCGTGCCCGCACCCTGACACCCAAAGAGGCCCCGGTCGCCGCGATCCTGGATGGATCGACCGTGCACTGGGCAAAAGGCTGATCTCCATGTTTGATGCGCTCAAGTCCCACCACGCCAAAATCGCGGACCGTCGGTTTGCCGACATGCTGGACGCGGCACGTGCCGCCGATTTCAGCGCCACACTTGGCGACATGCGGTTCGACTACAGCAAGACCAACATTGACGCCGAAGGCCGCGCGCTGTTGTTCGCTCTGCTGGATGCACGCGGTGTCGCTGACCGCCGCGACGCGATGTTCGGCGGTCAGGCCATCAATGAAACCGAAGGCCGCGCCGTATTGCATACGGCATTGCGCAATCTGGATGGCGCGCCGGTCATGGTGGACGGACAGGACGTGATGCCGGATGTGCTGGCCACGCTCGACCGCATGGCCAATTTCGCCACGCGGGTCCGCGACGGCAGCTATACGGGGCAGGGCGGGGTGATCACCGATGTGATCAACATCGGGATCGGCGGGTCCGACCTGGGACCTGCGATGGCCGCCCGCGCGTTGCAGCCCTATCATGACGGGCCGCGCTGCCATTTCGTGTCCAACGTCGATCCTGCCGATATCGCGCAGACGCTGGCGGTTTGCGATCCGGCGACCACGCTGGTGATCGTGGCGTCCAAGACCTTTACCACGATCGAGACGATGACCAACGCGCAGACGGCACGGGACTGGATGGCCGCTGCGGTCAGCGATACGGGCGCACAATTCGCAGCCCTGTCGACGGCCGCTGACAAGACCGCGGATTTCGGCATTGCACCGGACCGGGTGTTCGGGTTCGCGGATTGGGTCGGTGGCCGCTATTCGATGTGGGGACCGATCGGTCTGTCGCTGATGATCGCCATTGGCCCTGACAATTTCCGCGCCTTTCTGCGCGGCGGGCAGGCGATGGACGACCATTTCCGCACTGCACCCTGGGACCAGAACCTGCCTGCCTTGCTGGCGCTGACAGGGATCTGGCACAATCAGATCTGCGGCTATGCCACGCGTGCCGTGCTGCCCTATGACAACAACCTCGCGCGATTGCCCGCCTACCTGCAGCAGCTGGAAATGGAGAGCAACGGCAAGGGCGTCAGCATGGACGGGGTGGATCTGCCCTATCATTCCGGCCCTGTCGTCTGGGGCGAGCCGGGCACCAACGGCCAGCACGCATTCTATCAGCTGATCCATCAGGGCACGCGGGTGATCCCGTGTGAATTCATGGTTGCGGCGCGTGGCCATGATGACGCACTGCACCACCAGCACCGCCTGTTGGTGGCCAATTGTCTGGCCCAGTCAGAGGCGCTGATGATGGGGCGCGATCTGGACACCGCACGCGGCAAGGTCGCTGACAAATTCGACGGTGCCGAATTGGATCGTCAGGCCCGTCACCGGGTGTTTCCGGGCAACCGCCCGTCCACGACGCTGATCTATCCCAAACTGACCCCCGCGGTGCTGGGCCAGATCGTTGCCCTGTATGAACACCGTGTCTTTGTCGAAGGTGTCGTTCTGGGCATCAATTCCTACGATCAATGGGGCGTGGAACTGGGCAAGGAACTGGCGACATCGCTGCAACCCGTGGTCGAAGGGCAGGCGTCAGCCGACGACAAGGACGGATCGACCGCAGCCCTCGTCGCCGCGTTGCAGGCGCAAGGGCTTTAGTCCGGCACACCGTCGATCTCGCGCAGCTCTGTGCGCAGGCTTTCGGGCAGGGCCGCCTTGGTGTTGTCGGGGTTCAGCATGACCAGCACGGCGTGGCTGGTCGTGGTCAGCCTGTCACCGACCCAGACACCGTATTCCATGGTGAAACTGGATGTGCCCATTTTCATGGTGCGACCGGTCAGGATGTAGCGATCCGTCAGTTTGACCTCGGACCGGTAGTCCAGATCAACCGCGCGCAGCACGAATTTCGGGCGGTTATCGCGCTGGTGCCACAGGCTGAACTGCTGAAAGTACAAGATGCGCAGGTTTTCGAACCATTTGAGGTAGACCGCATTGTTGACGTGCTGCAACGCGTCGATTTCCCCAAAACGGACCTGGTCGGCCATTCCGAACCGCCAGGGTTCGGGAATACCTGCGGCGCGCAGCTGATCGGCGTTCAGCGGGGTCAGAAACGGCAGATCCGTCATTGCACCGCGGTCACGATGATTTCGACCTTGTAGTCTGGTGTGGCCAGCTTTGCCTCGCCGGTCCAGCGGGCAGGGGCGTGGCCGGGGGCGACCCAGGCGTCCCAGACTGCATTCATCGCCGCGAAATCGGCCATGTCGGCAACCCAGACCTGTGCTGTCAGGATCTTGGTCTTGTCCGTGCCTGCCTCGGCCAGCAGGGCGTCGATGCTGTCCAGCACGGCCTGTGTCTGGGCCGTGGCGTCCTGACCGGGCGCACCGACCTGACCGGCCAGATAAACGATACCGTTGTGCACAACGGCTTGCGACATCCGGGGGCCGGATTGAATACGGGTGATGGTCATCGGGGATGCTCCTGCGCGATGGAGGGTGGAGCGGGTAACGGGAATCGAACCCGTAACTGAAGCTTGGGAAGCTTTCGTGATACCTTTTCACCATACCCGCGCAAATCAGTGCTTACACGCGGTCCGGTGCTGCTGCAAGTGGGCATGAAAAAAGCGCCCGAAGGCGCTTTGTTTCAGGGAGGAGGGTGCTGGATCAGCTGCCCCAGGTGCGCACGTCACCGCAATCCATGTGGACGAAATCCGAACCGGAATAACGACCGACACCGCCTGCACGACAGGACGCTGCGGCCTGTGCGATCTGGCGCACGGACCGGCTGGACAGGCGCAGATCCGCGGCCTGACCCTTGAGGTGGAGGGAATTGCGGGCAACACCGGACGACTGCCTGCGCAGCATCGTGTTGGTTTCCGGTGACCGGTAGCCTGACAACAGCATATAGGGTTCGGTCGCGTCCAGCAGGCGATGGGCGGCTGCCATGATGTCGACCGTGCGGGTGTCGATGTTGATCGTCTTGCCGTTGCGCCAGTCGCGCATGAAGACGTTGATTTCGTTGATGGCCTCGCCGATGTACTGGCCTTCGATCCAGTAGATGGTATCCAGACGTTCGCCCGTGCGTCCCGAATACATCTTGATCCTGCGGATATCACCGCCACCACGCAGAAATCCTGCCGCGTTGGAATAGGTCGGTGCCGCTGTCAGTGCCGTTGCAGCAAACGCGCCGAGTAGTCCACGCCGGGTCATGCCCGAAGAGCTGTTCGTTCCCATAATCACCTGTCCCAGTCTGCCGATGCGTGGTTGATCCACGCTAACGATCATCAGATACGTAGACTGTGTTGCACAGTTGTCTGAACGGACCAAGCCCCCTCTGAATTTGTTCCATAATTTTGCCACATCTCGGCAAATTTTCGCGCACGACCCCGTGATTCCATCGTTCGTGCGTCGCGGCCCAGATGCAACAGGGATGCGAAAGGCGGCGTATTGTCGCCAATATCGGTGGACAGGATGACCCCGAGACCGGACAAGTCGGACAAAGCCCTGCTGCCGGGGCGTCACGTCAAGTCCGGGGAAAACTCTTGTCAAACGCTTTGCCTGTGGGGTTCATGCCTCTTGTTTCGCGCGCTGCTGCTGTCGCGGGTGTTCTTCTTGTGTTGCTGTTCAGTCTGCCGACATTGGCACAGGCCCAGGTGACGGCATTCCGTCAGGCGGTCGCTGAATCCGCAGCGCGGGACACGGATCTTGCCGCGTTTTATCGTGCCCGCGATTTCGAGGGGATCTGGACCGGGTCGGACAACGCCGCGAAACAGCGCCGCAACGCATTGCTGGCGGCGCTGGCCGGTGCGCCCGCCCATGGTTTGCCAGCATCGACCTATGATTCCGATCAGTTGATGGCAGAGCTGCGCGCCGCCCAGACACCCGCACAGCAAGGCCAGATGGAAGTCCGGCTGAGCCAGATCTTCTTGCAATATGCCCGCGATGTGCAGACCGGTATCCTGACGCCCGCAAATATCGTGCCGCTGATCAAACGCGAGGTTCCGCTGCGGTCGCGTGCGGGAACGATTGACGCCTTTGTCCAGTCGAACCCGGCAGCGTTTCTGCGGTCATTGCCGCCCAGCAGCCCCGAATACGCACGTCTGATGACCGAAAAGCTGCGCATGGAACGCCAGCTGGCGCAGGGCGGCTATGGCCCCAGTGTGCCGGCCGGCAGCCTCGCACCCGGTGCGTCGGGCGCTGCGGTCGTGGCATTGCGGGATCGTCTGATTGCGATGGGGCACCTCGAACGCACGGCGACCCAGACCTATGACAGCACCATTCAGGCTGGCGTGCAGCGTTTCCAGCAGGCGATGGGCCTTGCGGTTGACGGTGTGGCGGGTGAAGGCACCATGTCCCAGATCAACGTTTCCATGGAACGGCGGATGCAGTCCGTGATCGTTGCGATGGAACGTGAACGCTGGATCAACCGGCCGCGTGGTGCGCGTCACATCTGGGTCAACCTGACCGATTTCACCGCCGCTATCGTGGACAATGACCGGACCACGTTCTCGACGCGGTCGGTCATCGGGGCGCAGGACATGGATCGCCGCACGCCTGAATTTTCCGATGTGATGGAATTCATGGTGATCAATCCCAGCTGGTATGTGCCGCGTTCCATCGTGGTGGGGGAATATCTGCCGCAGCTCCAGCGGAACGCCAATGCGGTCAGCCATCTGGATGTGACCGACCGCAACGGGCGCGTGGTGCCACGCGGTGCGGTCAATGCCAGTGCCTATACCGAACGCACCTTTCCTTATGCGATGCGTCAGGGGCCCAGCCCGAACAACGCGCTTGGACTGGTCAAGTTCATGTTTCCCAACCAGTACAACATCTATCTGCACGATACCCCGGCCAAGAACCTGTTCAGCCGGTCCGTGCGTGCCTTTAGCCACGGCTGCATCCGTCTGAACGATCCGTTTGATTTCGCCTATGCCCTGCTGTCAAAACAAGAGAGCGACCCCCAAGGTTTCTTTCAGTCGCGGCTTGCGACCGGTGCAGAGACCCGTGTGAACCTGAACGAACCCGTGCCGGTGCATATCGTCTATCGCACCGCATTTACCCATGTGACGGGCAAGTTGCAGTTCCGGAACGATATCTACGGCCGCGACGCCAAGATCTGGGATGCTTTGGCCCGCGAGGGGGTAGCGATCCGGGCGGTGCAGGGCTAAATCAACGTCAGACACCCGCTGCGGAGAATGACATGCCCCTGACGATCGCCGAAATCGCGCAGGCCCTCGGGACCACGGCGCATGGCAACACGGCACTGGTGGTGCAGCGCCCCGCCGAGCCGGGCAGCGCTGGTCCTGATGATCTCGCTCTTGCCATGTCCAAGGCCTATGCCGATGCGCTGCGCAGCAGTCAGGCGCGCGCGGCGATTGTCTGGGACGGGGCGGATCTGGACGATCTTGGCCTTGCGGCGGCGATTACGGTGCCACGCGCACGCCTTGCCATGGCGCAGTTGACGCAGGCCTTTGACCCGCGTCCTGCGGGGGCTGGCATTCATCCCACGGCCGTGATCGATCCTGCGGCGCGGATCGGCGCGGATGTGCATATCGGACCATTCGTGGTGATCGGGCCGGGTGTCGCATTGGGCGACGGGTGCCGCATCGATAGCCATGTCAGTATCGGCGACCGCGCCACCCTCGGGGCCGGGTGTTGGCTGGGGGCGGGCACGCGCATTGGTCGCGACTGCCATCTGGGTGCGCGGGTCATTACCCAACCCAATGCCGTGATCGGGTCCGACGGATTTTCCTATGTGACCACCGACCTCGCCAACGAGGAACGCGCGATCAAGACCATGGGGCGGACGCCGCTGACCCCGCCGCAGGACGGCACGCGCCATCGGATTCATTCGCTGGGTGGGGTCGTGCTGGGGGACGATGTCGAGGTCGGTTCGAATTCGACGATTGACGCAGGCACGATCAGACCTACCCGGATCGGTCGCGGAACCAAGATCGATAACCAGGTCCATATCGGTCATAATTGCGTGGTGGGCGAGGATTGCATCGTCTGCGGTCACGTGGGTCTTGCTGGGTCCGGCACCTTTGGCGACCGCTGCGTGTTTGCGGGCAAGGTCGGGACTAAGGATCACGTTACCCTTGGAAATGATGTGGTGATGGGAGGCGGGGCAAACGTTTATTCCGATTTCCCCGACGGTGCCTTTGTCATGGGCAGTCCGGCGCTGGACATGCCGGACCACCGCGCCCAGCAAAAGGCGCTGCGCGGTTTGCCGCAACTGCAAAAAATCGTGGCGGACCTGCGTGCCCGCCTGACCAATCCGGGTGAGGCCGGCTGAGCCATGTCAGAACAACAGATGCAATACGATCAGACTGTTGCAGACAAGATTATCCAGATCCTGGCGGATCAGGCGTTGTTGGACAGTGCCGATGTGACAATGGACGACACGTTGGACAGCCTCGGTCTGGACAGCATGGGCGTGGTCGAGACGATTTTCGCCATCGAAGAGGCGTTCGACATTACGGTGCCGTTCAATGCGAACGCGCCGCAGGACAGCGGGTTTGACGTGTCCTCGGTGCGGTCCATCGTGGCGGCGGTCCAGGATCTGATCCAGCGGCAGGGCTGACGGGAATGCGGCGGGTCGTCATTACCGGGGCCGGCACGATCAACCCGCTGGGCGCATCTGTTGCCGCAACCTTTGACGCGATGCGGGCAGGAACCTGTGCCATCGGTCCATTGGATATTCGCGACGTGGACCGCCTGCAGGTCAGGATCGGTGCGCAGGTGCGCGACTACGATGAGGCCGATCATTTCACCAGGCAGCAGTTAACGCTGTACGACAGGTTCACCCAATTTGCGCTGATCGCGGGCGCGCAGGCCGTGACGCAAGCAGGGCTGGTCGGTGTCGATCCTGATCGGGCGGGCGTGGTGCTGGGCACGTCGGGGGGCGGTCTGAACACGCTCGATGACAATTACCGCGCTGTGTATGAGGACCGCCGCGACCGTGTGCATCCGTTCATCGTGCCGCGCCTGATGGCCAATGCCGCCGCCAGCCATCTGTCGATGACGCACGGCCTGCGCGGACCGGTAACGACCGTGTCCACGGCCTGCGCGTCCTCCAATCATGCGATGGGGCAGGCATTGGCGACGATCCGCGGGGGGCAGGCCGACGTCATGCTGACTGGCGGGGCCGAGGCCATGCTGTGTTTTGGCGGGATCAAGGCCTGGGAAGGGCTGCGCGTCATGGCGCGCGACACCTGCCGCCCGTTCTCGGCGGACCGGACCGGGATGGTGCAGGGCGAAGGGGCCGCAGTGTTTGTGTTCGAGGACCGGGATCACGCACTGGCCCGCGGTGCGACGATCATGGCCGAGGTTGCGGGATTTGCCGCTACCTCTGACGCGGGCGATATCGTGAGCCCCAGCCAGGACGGTGCCGCACGCGCGATGCGCGGTGCGATGGCCGATGCCGGGCTGACCCCTGCGCAGGTGGGCTATATCAATGCCCATGGCACCGGGACTGCGGCGAATGACCGGACCGAATGTGCAGCGGTCCACGAGGTGTTCGGCGAACACGCCCGGGACCTGCTGATATCATCGACCAAATCCATGCATGGCCATTTGATCGGTGCCGCAGGCGCCGTCGAATTGCTGGCCTGCCTGATGGCCCTGACCGAAGGGGTGATCGCGCCCACGGTCAACCACCGTGCGGCTGACCCCGATTGCGACCTGGATATCGTCGCCAATACCGCACGCAGGGCCGAGGTATCGGCAGTGCTGTCCAATGCCTTTGCATTCGGTGGATTGAATGCGGTGGTGGCGCTGACCCGTGCCTGAGGCATGAAAAAGGCCGCCCTGCGCGATGGCGGGCGGCCCGGTCGCAGATTATCGTCTATGATTACTGCTGATCGACGCTGTCAAAACCGGCGGTGAAACCCGACAGCGACATGTCCAGAACAACCTCTTGGTCGGGGGCCGCGGCAGGCACCATGCGCACAACGGCGTTATTGCCCCGCTTGAGCTGGTTGACCTCTTCTGCGGTGAACCCGACACGCGCCACGCATCCCGCCTGGTTGCAGAACGTGAACGGGTAGACCTTGGGTTCGTTGCTGTCGATGGTGACGCGCAGGTTCTGGGTCAAAAGCGTTTCAAGCGGCACGACGAAAGTCGCGCCAGCCGCAGCTTCGCCACCGGCGGGCAAGGGAAAGGTGCTGACCTCGGCCACGGCATTGCCGTCGTCATCCATCAACAGCTGATACAGCTGGCATGGGTCGGTGCCTTCTTCGGCCTTGAGGCAGCGAAGCGACCAATCGTTGAACTCTTGGCGGATGTAGGGCTGTCCGATGCGCAGCTCTTCTGCTGCGGGGGCTTCTGCTGCGGGTGCCTCGGCTGGGGTGTCCGTCGCGGGGGTTTCTTCTGTGGTCTGTGCGGCGGCAGCCAGCGGCGCGGCGGCAACCAGCAGTGCCAGCAGCGTTGTCTTGGTCGTTTCGAACATCGGATACCTCTTGGTATAGAATTTGGCCCTGAAGTAGCATGCAACCGCAGGACTGTCAGTGACAAATTTACGACCACGCACGACACCGCCGACAACAAAAAAGGGCCCCGCAAAGGACCCTTTTCCGTTCTCCCTGCCGGACGTTGCCGACGAATTGACCGAACGCTAGGGCAAGCTTTCTGTTGCGTCAACGCGAAAATGAAGGAGCGCGTCATTGGGTCCCGTTGCCTTGCCGACAAATCGAACCACGCCCGGTTTGAGGCTTTTATCAGGCGCAGCGGGCGCATAGAGTTTCGCTGCGAAAGAACGCTTTGGGGGCTGATATGACGGATCGTATTTTCATCGGGGGGGGTGGTGAAAACTATGCCGCGCCGCAGGAGTTGTTGCTGAACAAGGCCAATCGCCACGGCCTGATCGCGGGTGCCACTGGCACCGGCAAGACCGTCACGCTGCAAATTCTGGCCGAAGGATTTTCCGCCGCTGGCGTCCCTGTGTTCTTGTCCGACGTCAAGGGCGATCTGTCGGGGCTTGCGGTCAGCGGATCAGCCGATTTCAAGCTGCACGAACCCTTTATGAAACGGTCCGAAACCATCGGTCTGGACCTGCAATACAGCGCCTTTCCCGTCACGTTCTGGGACCTGCTGGGGGAGCAGGGCCATCCGATCCGGGCAACCGTCGCGGAAATGGGGCCGCTGTTGCTCAGCCGTCTGCTGGGCCTGACCGACGTGCAGGAAGGCGTGATGAACGTCGCATTCCGCGTGGCCGACGAAGAGGGGCTGCCACTGCTGGACCTCAAGGATCTGCAGGCGCTGCTGGTCTGGGTCGGGCAGAATGCCAAGGATCTGTCGCTGCGCTATGGCAATGTGGCCGCGTCCTCGGTGGGCGCGATCCAGCGGCAATTGCTGGTCCTGGAAAATCAGGGGGGCAACCAGTTGTTCGGTGAACCCGCGTTGGAATTGTCGGACATTATCCGCTGTGCCGATGACGGCCGCGGCATGATCAACATTCTGGCAGCTGACCGGTTGATGGCGTCACCCGCGCTTTATGCCACGTTCCTGTTGTGGCTGTTGTCGGAACTGTTCGAGGAACTGCCAGAGGTCGGCAACCCGGACAAACCCAAACTGGTTTTCTTCTTTGACGAGGCGCATCTGCTGTTTGACGACGCACCCAAGGCATTGGTGGACAAGGTCGAACAGGTCGCGCGCCTGATCCGGTCCAAGGGGGTTGGCGTCTATTTCATCACGCAGAACCCCGACGATGTGCCGGACGATGTGCTGGGGCAGTTGGGTAACCGCGTGCAGCACGCCCTGCGGTCATTTACCGAACGCGACCGCAAGGCCCTGCAAAAGGCCGCCGAAACCTATCGTCAGAACCCTGCATTCGACACGGCAGAGGCGATCCAGCAGGTCGGCACCGGCGAGGCGGTCACGTCGATGCTGGACAACAAGGGTGCCCCGATGATCGTCGAGCGGACGCTGATCCGCCCGCCGTCGTCGCAACTGGGCCCCATTGATCCCAGCACACGCGCCGTGATGATGGGGCAGAACCCGATGCACGCGAAATACAGCACCGCCGTGGACCGCGACAGCGCATTCGAAATGCTGAGCAAACGCGCAGGCGACGCGGCCAAGGCCGCAGCAGAAGCCGAAGCCGCCGAGGAAAAGGCCGAAGCACAAGAACGCGAATTCAAGATGGCGCGTCGCTACGAAGGCAAGCAGACCGGGCGGTCAACCCCGCGCCGGGCCAAGGACGACGGCGGTTTCGGGGGGGCAATCGCATCCGTCGTGGTCAAGGAACTGAAGGGCACCACCGGTCGTCGTATCGTGCGCGGCATCCTGGGCGGGTTGTTCAAGGGTCGCTGATGGCCGACGACAAAACATTCTGGGATCGCGCGGCGGACAAATACATCAGTGATCCGATTGCGGACATGGAGGCCTACGAAGAAGGGCTGCGCCGCACGATCCCCCATCTGTCAAAGGACATGCGCGCGATTGAGATTGGCTGTGGGTCGGGCATGACCGCCCGCAGGCTGGCACCGCATGTCGCTCATCTGACGGCGACCGACCTGTCCAGCGCCATGATCGGCCATGCGCGCAAACTGCAGGACAGTGAAAACGGCCCCGACAATATCGACTACCGCGTGGCCGACCTCTCGGAGCTTTCGCACGAAAACGCCGACGTCGTTTTGTGTTTCAGTCTGCTGCATTTGCTGCCCGATCTGGACGCTGGCCTGCGTCAGATACATCACATGCTGCCGGCGGGTGGCCTGTTCATTTCAAAAACACCTTGTCTTGGCGGGATATGGTCAGCGCTCAAGTTGGTCATGTGGCCGATGAAGCGACTGGGCAAGGCGCCGTCCAATGTCGATTTTTTCACTGCGGAGCGTCTGGAAACCAGGATCAGAGCTGCCGGATTTGACATCATCGACGCGGATGTGCAGCCCACGCGCCCGCCGCGCCACTATATTGTTGCGCGCCGCATCTGATGGAGTGATCGAGGGCGCGGACAATCCGTCCGCGCCACCCGGTCAAAGCGGACGGATGCTGAGGACGGAAATTCGGTTTTCGTCCTTTTCCATGACTTCGAACCGGAACCCGTAAAAGCTGAAAACCTGACCGACCAACGGGATGATCTGGGCCTCGTGGATCACCAGACCAGCGACGGTATTCGCGGTTTCGTCAGGCAGGTTCCAGTCGTGCGCACGGTTCACGTCGCGGATCGTCATGGAGCCATCAACAATATAGCCACCGTCGGGCGTCGTCTCAAAGACATAGTCTTCTTCGTCGTCGTGTTCGTCAGCAATTTCGCCCACGATTTCCTCGAGGATATCCTCGAGTGTCAGCAAACCCTGCAATGCGCCGTATTCATCCACCACCAGCGCGAAATGCGATTTGCGTTTCAGGAACTGGCGCATCTGGTCGTTCAGCGTGGTGGTTTCCGGCACGAAATAGGGCGGCATGGCCACGTCCATGATGTCGACGCGGGTGACGCCATCCGACAGTTTTGTGCCGTCGTCCTGCACGTCATGCATGGCGCGCAACAGGTCCTTGGCATGGATGACACCGACAATGTTTTCGGGATCGTCACGGAACAGCGGCAGGCGGGTGTGCGTGCTTTCAAGGCATTGGCGCAGAATGTCCGCCGCGGGCTGGTCGGCGTCGACCATTTCGATGCCGGAGCGGTGCAACATCACCTCCTCGACGGTGCGTTCCGCCAGATCCAGCGCGCCCAGGATACGGTCGCGGTCCTCTTTCTGGACGACGCCTTCGGAATGACCCAGTTGCAGCGCACCGGCGATTTCCTCGCGCACGGCGAGGATGTTGCTGTCGGGATCGGTCTGCACGCCAAAGACGCGCAGCACACCGCGCACGAAAAACCGCACGGCGCCCACGATGGGCGAAAACAGGATCACCACCACCTTGATCGGCCGCGACACGATGCTGGCCGTGGTTTCGGGGTTGGTGATGGCGTAGGTTTTCGGCAGCACCTCTGCGAAAATCAACACCAGCGTGGTCATCACGAGGGTGGCCAAGGCCACGCCGTTGGGGCCAAAGAGCTGCGTCAACAATGCCGTTGCAAGCGAGGTCGCCAGGATGTTGACCACGTTGTTGCCCAGCAGGACCGACCCGATCAGGCGTTCGTTGTCCTCGGTCAGGTCCAGCGCACGCGATGCGCCCTTGTTGCCGCGGTCGGCGGCGGCGCGCAGTTTCCCGCGCGATGCAGCGGTCAAAGCTGTTTCCGACCCCGAAAAGAACCCCGACATGAACAGCAACAACACGATGCCCCCTGCGGTAATCCAGAAAGCGGCGTCAAAGAGCGCGGGCGCACTCGAAAGGGGGTCCATCAGGTCAGTTCCAATTGTTGATCAAGGCGAGGATATGGGGTCTGGCACAGTCGCTTCAAGTGGTTTTGGCCGCTTGTGCCAAGGGGTGGTGATTGAGCACCAGTTCAGACAGCGCTTCGTCCAGGACGTGGGTGTAGATTTCGGTCGTGGCGACATCGGCGTGACCCAGCATGATCTGGATCGCACGCAGATCGGCACCGCCCGCCAGCAGATGGGTAGCAAAGGCATGACGCATGGTGTGCGGTGTCACATCCGTATGGGCCAGACCGGCGGCTGCCGCCAGCTCCTTGATTAATGTGAAAAACCGCTGGCGGGTCATGTGCCCGGCCTTGCCACGGGCCGGAAAGAGGAATTTCGACACCGGCTTGCCCTGTGCGCGGCGCGCGTCCTGTTCGGCGTCCCAGACCTGCAACCAGTCGCGCACGGCCATGCGGGCAGGGGGCGACAGCGGGACCAGCCGTTCCTTGCCACCCTTGCCCAGCACCAGCAGCATGCGCGGGTCGCCGCGTGCGGCGCTGACGGGCAGGCTGACCAATTCCGTCACGCGCATCCCCGTCGCATAGAGCAATTCCATCAGGCAGGTGTTGCGTGTCGCGTCGGGGGCGGTGTCACGGGCCGCCTGCAACAGCCTGCCGACCTCTTCGACGGTCAGCGTCTTGGGCAGGGTTCTGGACTTGCCCGGCCCCTTGATCCGGATCGCCGGGTTGTCGGCGCGCCAGCCTTCTTCGAAAGCAAAACGATAAAGTTGCCGGATCGCCGACAGCCTGCGGGCGCGGGTCGCGCGGGCAAGGCCCTGCGCGTCGCAGTCGATCAGATAGCTTTCGACGTGGTCCTGTGTCGCGGTGTCGAAATGCAGTCCCTTGTCGGCCAGCCAATCCGCGAAATCGGCCAGATCGCGGGCGTAGGCCAGTTGCGTATTCTGTGCCGCGTCCAGTTCCGCCGCCTGTGCCGCGACAAAGGTCTGCACCCAGCGCGTCATGGGCTGCGCCGTCATGTGCGGCGGTCCAGCAGCAGCAATTCGATCGCGGCCTGACGTGCCACCCGGTCCTGTCCCGCGGCGCGCAGCACACGCAGCGCATCGGTGATCGCAGGGCCATCGCCTGCCGCACCGGCGTCAAAGATCGCAATGGCGCGCAGCAACGCCTCTCCGGTGCGGCCATCCTGAAGCAGTGCATCCAGCTGCGCGGAGGGTGGCGCGCCGTCAAAACCTGCACTGATCGCAGCCTCGACAGTGGTGCGCGTCGGCACATCCGCCGGATCGCCCGACAGCAGCGCCTGCACCAATGCGCTGCCGCCGGGGGCTGGTTGACCGGCCAGATGCCGGATCTTGCGGACGATGTCGAACACCTCTGGATCGTCGAGACCGTCCAGATCGTCGGCATAGAGCGTGGCAAAGAGGGTCTCTGCGCGGATGGCCTGCATGGCGTCCCAGGCAGCGGGCAGGGTCGCGGCCATTGCTGATGCATCGGCAATACGGGTAGCCGCGTGAAATTCCTGAAAGGCGTCGACGCGGTCCCAGACGCCGCCCGACGCCGAGGGCGTGCGCGCCAGATACAGGTCGGACAGGCTGGCGGCCGGCAGGGCATTGTGCATGGCCAGCCGTTCGGCTGCGTCCAGACGGCTCTTGAGGCCGACCGTGTCGCCAAGGTCTGCATAGGCAAAGGCCAGCGGCAGGCGGGCCGTCGCCAGTCCTTCTCCGATGGCACCGCGCAGGCGGAACACAAGCGGGCTGATACGGTCCGGGGCCGCCATCGGTCCTTTGGCTTCGAACAATTCCGGGTCCAGAAAGCGCGACAACAGCAATTCTTCGTCTGCATCCAGATCGCCCAGGGCTGCGTTGGTGTTGACGGTCAGGGCCGCGGCTGACCAATCGCCCGCGCGCGCCAGACAAAACACCCGCGCCGATACCGTGGGGGCGAGCGATGGGCTGGCCTGCATGGCGCGGCAGGCGTCATCCTCGGATCCGGTCAGCAGTGCGACGTCGAACCAACGCCGGAACAGGGCCGGGTCACGGGTGGCGTCCAAGGTGTCGATCAGCGCCTGCGCCTGCGGCAGCAACGCCAGATCCAGCAATTTGTCGATCCGCGCGATCAGGACAGGCAGTTCCGCGCCGGCGGGTGCCTCTGCGCGGGTGAGCAACAGGGCGGACAACAGGCCGTGCAGCGCAGGCAGACCGGGCGACGCCTGTGCATTGATCAGGGTTGTCACGTCGTCACCCGTGCTGGCCTGCCACAGGTCTGCGGGCAGGCCGCTGATGCGCGGGGCGAGGATGCCCACAGCGCCGAAACCAGATGCCCCTAGGGGGGTGACGGTGACCTGGGGGACATCGATTCTGCTGGCCACGGATGGTTCATCGCGTCGCACCGGCGGCACCGGTGCCGTGATCGCCACCGATTGCGACAGCCAGTCGATTGCGGACAAGGGTTCGTTCGCTGTTTGCGACAGGCCTGTTGCAGGCAGCAGCACCAACGCCGCTATGGCTGCATGCCTGTTCAATCGGTTTCCAACGTCACGGGTTGCGTGATCTGCGTGCTGGGTGCTGCAAAATCGTCGGGAAACAGCAGCGGTCCCGCATAGGCGTATGCGATCAACGCAAGCCCTGCGACCAGGATCAGGAAAAACAAGAATTTCATCAATCGCCACATCTGTCTGGGCCCCTGCCGATTTGTCGCCGGACGATTGGTCGCCGCGGATTTGAGATGTTTATATATGGCCTTTTTGGCAAGATCACGCCATTCAAGGCAGGAAATCTGAAACTGGCGGCAGATAGCCTGCCGCGCAAGACAAATGGGTGACCAGTGGGGTCCGAGACACGCACCACCGGCTCTGAATCCCTGATCCTGCATCGCACCGTGGTGATGGTGGGCATGATGGGGTCGGGCAAGACGGCGATCGGCCGCGCATTGGCGGCGCGACTGGGGGTGCCGTTCACCGACAGCGATGCCGAGATCGAGACGGCCGCCGCTGCCACGATCGCCGAAATCTTTGAACGTGACGGCGAGGCGTTTTTTCGCCGCCGTGAATCAGAGGTCATCGCGCGGTTGATGACGGACCGTCCCGCGATCCTGTCCACCGGGGGCGGCGCCTATCTGGCAGAACGGAACCGTGACGTGATCCACGAACACGGCATCGCGGTCTGGTTGAATGCACCGCTAAGCGTGCTGTGGGACCGGGTCAGAAACAAGGATACGCGGCCGCTGCTGCGGACAGCCGATCCCTATGGCACGCTTGCGCAGCTCTTTGCCGACCGCAATCCGGTCTATGCGCAGGCTGAATTGAAACTGGACGTGCAGGCCCGGTCGACAATCGAAGACACCACAAGTGCCGTGATCGATTTGCTGGCCACACGCCCCGACATCTTGGAGGTCCGCCGATGACCGAAACCGTCACCGTGGATCTGCCGGGGCGTGCCTATGACGTGGTGATCGGTCCGGGGTTGCTTGCGGATGCCGGTGCGCGCATTGCAGCACTGGGTGGGCGTCGCCATGTCGCCATTTTGACGGATGAAACCGTGGCCGGACTGCATTTGAACAGTTTGCAGGCGGCGCTGACTGACGCGGGGCTCACGTCAGAGGCCTTGGCCCTGCCGCCCGGCGAGGCGACCAAATGCTGGGCGCAGCTGTCGCGCAGCGTCGAATGGCTGCTGGATCAAAAGGTCGAACGCGGCGATGTGATCGTGGCACTTGGCGGTGGCGTGATCGGGGATCTGGGCGGCTTTGCCGCCGCGATCCTGCGGCGTGGTGTTCGTTTCGTACAGGTGCCGACCAGCCTCTTGGCGCAGGTCGACAGCTCGGTCGGGGGCAAGACAGGGATCAACGCACCGCAAGGCAAGAATCTGGTCGGTGCGTTTCATCAACCCAGCCTCGTGTTGGCTGATACGGACCTGCTGGCAACGCTGCCCGCCCGGGATTTTTTGGCGGGCTACGGCGAGGTCGTGAAATACGGCCTGCTGGGGGATGCCGCATTCTTTGACTGGCTGGAGGCGAACGCCGCTGCGATGGCCGCAGGTGATGTGGACGCGCGGGTGCGCGCCGTCACGCGGTCCGTTCAGATGAAGGCCGAAATCGTGTTGCGCGACGAAACCGAACAGGGTGACCGCGCGCTGTTGAACCTGGGTCATACGTTCTGTCACGCGCTAGAGGCGGCGACGGGGTATTCGGACCGTCTGCTGCATGGCGAGGGCGTGGCGATCGGCTGTGCACTGGCGTTCGAGCTGTCGCAAAGGCTGGGTCTGTGCCCACAAGAGGACCCCAGTCGTGTCCGCGCCCATCTGGCCGCGCTTGGCATGAAAAAGGACATCCGCGACATTCCCGGCGATCTGCCCGACCCCGCGGCGCTGCTCTCCCTCATGGGACAGGACAAGAAGGTGCAGGCCGGTGTGCTTCGGTTCGTGCTGGCACGCGGTATCGGCCAGGCGTTCGTCACGTCCGATGTGCCACGCGATGCGGTGCTGTCGGTGCTGGCGGATTCGTTCTAAGGCGGAACGGAAAACGCCGCCCCGTGGGGCGGCGTTTGTTGGATCAGAACGGGATTTCGTCGTCCATGTCGCGGCCACCGCCGCCACCGCCGCCGCCGCCATTGCCGCCACCGCCGTAGCCCCCACCAGAGCTGCCGCCGCCATAACCGCCGCCGCTGTCGCCACCGTAGCCGCCGCCGCTGTCGCCGCCATAGCCACCGCCGGAATCGCCACCGTAGCCACCGCCGCCGCCGGCGTTGTCTCCACGACCGTCAAGCATCGTCAGCGTCGAATTGTAGGGGCGCAACACGACTTCGGTGCTGTAGCGGTCCTGGCCGGACTGGTCCTGCCATTTGCGGGTTTCCAGCTGGCCTTCGATATAGACCTTGGACCCCTTGCGCAGATATTGTTCTGCCACCTTGGCCAGGGGTTCGCTGAAAATCGCGACGCTGTGCCATTCGGTGCGTTCCTTGCGTTCGCCCGAATTGCGGTCCTTCCAGGTTTCAGAGGTGGCGATCCGCAGGTTGCAGACCTTGCCACCGTTCTGGAACGTGCGCACCTCGGGGTCGCGCCCCAGGTTGCCGATGATGATGACCTTGTTCACTGAACCCGCCATGAAGTCCCCCTGCGATTCTGATGTTCGTGTCGTTGTGACAGATTTGCGGCCCAAGGTTAACAGGCGCTGAAGACCATTGGGGTGGTCAGGGCCGTCGAATCGGATAGACTGAGTACTCACGCGTATCCTGGGGGCGTCGATGATCAGAGCCAGTCTTGCGATTTCAGTCTGTTTGGCTGTGACGGCAACCGTTGCATCCGCGCAAAGCGTTTCGACGTCGAACCGGATGCAATTGTTCCAGAACCAGTTGTCAGTGCTCGATAATCGGGCCTCGCAGCAATACAACAATTCGATCCGCTTGCAGCCACCGCGCGTGGAAGTGCCAAGTCTGACACCGCCGACACCGCGTTATGCGGGGCGTTATGAGGGGCCTTATCTCGCGCTTGCGCGTGCTGCCGCGCGCCGCCACGGCATCCCCGAGGATCTGTTTGCGCGGCTGGTTCAGCAGGAATCGAACTGGAATGCGGGTGCGATTTCGCACAAGGGTGCCATCGGTCTTGCGCAGTTGATGCCGGATACCGCGCGTATGTTGCGGGTTGATCCGCACGATCCGGCCGAGAACCTTGAAGGCGGGGCACGATACCTCAAACAGCAATATGTCACGTTTGGGAACTGGCCACACGCGCTGGCGGCGTATAACGCTGGTCCCGGCGCCGTTGCAAAATTCCGTGGCATCCCACCCTACCGCGAAACACAGAACTACGTGGCGCGCATCTGGGGAAGTTGACGCGGATTTGCCCCTGTCGTCGCCGCGTGCATGAAAGGGGTGCTGCATGTCATCATTGAAATTCCGGTTGAAGCGGCTGTTCGAGCGGATTTGGGTGCCGATCGGTGCCTACGGCCTGCTGGGCGTGATCGCGGCTGCGATGGGGTCGATGCTGGCCGACGTGATCCCATCGTCGCTGGCGTTTCAGATCGGCGCGGAATCGATCGATGCGATCCTGAATATCATGGCCTCTTCGATGCTGGCGGTGACGACCTTTTCGTTGTCCATCATGCTGTCTGCCTTCAACACGGCGTCCAGCACGGCCACGCCGCGCGCTTTCTTGTTGCTCAAGACGGACCAGACGGCGCAACAGGTTCTGGCCAGTTTCATCGGCGCGTTCATCTTCAGCCTTGTGGGTATCATCAGTTTGCAGATCGGCCTTTACGGCGAGGGCGGTCGCGTGATCCTGTTCGGGGCGACATTGCTGGTGCTGTCTCTGATCATTATCAATCTGGTCCGGTGGATCGGGCATCTGACGGATTTCGGACGGTTGGGCGATACACTGGCTCGGGTGGAACGCGCGGCCGGTGATGCGATGGCGGCACGGCTGGCGGCCCCGTTTCTGGGCGGGCGGCCGTTGGTTGGCACCGTGCCGGATGATGCGGTGCCGATGCGTGCGACGGACATCGGACACGTCAGGTTCATTGATCTGCACCGCCTGGACAAACTGGCCGAGACACACGCGGCAACGATTTATCTTGCGGTGCTGCCAGGCGGTTTCGCCACACGCGACATGCCGCTGGCCCATATCGCCGGCGGCCCGGTCGGTCCCGACTATGACGGCCTGCTGCAAGACGCCCTGTCGTGCTTCGAGATCAGCGCGGACCGCAGTTTCGATCAGGATCCGCGTTTTGGCCTGATCGTGATGTCCGAAATCGCAAGCCGCGCGCTGTCGCCGGCGGTGAACGATCCGGGCACGGGCATCGACGTCATTCGCCGCATGACGCGCATCCTGTCGCAATGGGACGCACCGGCCGATCCCGAAGTGACGCTTTCGCATCTTTTCGTGCGGGGATTGAAGGCCGAGGATGTGCTGGTGGATGCCTTTCAGGCGATCGCGCGGGACGGGGCCGCGCTGATAGAGGTGCAGATCGCGGTCCAGCGGTCACTGCTTGCGTTGACCCGTTTGCAGCCGCCTGTTTTCGGGCCGGCCGCGGTCGCGCAATCGCAACGCGCCCTGGCGCATGCGGCAGATGCGATGCTGATCGGCACGGACATCGATCGATTGCGCCAGATGTCCGAGGAGATCGCCGCGGCTGCCCGTCCAGCACAGGGTCAGATCGGACAGATGTGATCTGATACGCCGATTTTTCGCGAAAAATCGGGCGGTCCCTGAATTTTCGCGAAAATTCGGATCAGATGCTGCGACCCAGTTTGTAGAGCTGGGGCAGATACGCGATATGCATGTCTGCGCCGGTGACATCGGGCTTTGCGTGTCGGTAGAGCATGCGCCAGTAGGGTTGCAGCGTCACGGCATCATCCCGCATCAAGGTCTGGAGTCGCGCCATGACCGCGCGGCGTGCCTGCGCATCGGCGATGGCGCCTGCCTCGGTCAGTGCTGCATCGAAGGCGGGATTGGCATAGCCGCTTTCGTTCCATGCCGCACCGGACCGATAGGCAAGGGCGAGTGTCTGAATGCCCAGTGGCCGGTGGTTCCAGTTCGTCGCGCTGAACGGATAATTGTTCCAATTCGCCCAATAGGTCGACCCCGGGACGATCCGGCGGCTGACCTTGAAGCCCGCGTCCCGCAGTTGTGCCGCCACCGCATCGGCGGTGTTCCTGCGCCAGTCGTCATCAATCGAGGTGATTTCCATGTCGAAATCGGCCATCCCGGCCTGGGTCAGCAAGTCAAAGGCGGCAGCGGGGTCATGGGGCAGGGCGGGAATGTCGGCCCATTCGGGATGCATGGGGCCGACATGCATGTTGCGCGCGGCAATGCCCCGGTCGGCATAGCCCAGTTCCAGGCAGACGGCAGGGTCCACGGCCATCGCAATCGCCCGTCTGACCCGGACATCGGCGTAGGGTGTCACGCCATCAACCTCGGCCTGCGCGTTGGTGCGGATGCAGATGGTGGCCCCTGACGCGATCTGTGATTTTTGCCAACCCAGCGCATCCATGACCTCGACGAAATCGCCGACGGTCTCGAACAGCATGTCGACCTCGTCTGCGACCGCGGCAGCCGCCCAGGCGGCCGGATCGGTACCGCAATCGATGAATGAGATCTGGTCGAGCGTGGCACCCTTGCCAGCGGCATCGCCCCACCAGACGTGATCGCGGTTGCGCACCAGATCGGCGCGCGTGCCGGCCTCGAAGAAGGTCGGAAGATACGGTCCGGTGCCAACAGGATTTTCCAGCATTGTCTCGGGCGAAAATCCGGCAGGCGTGATGGCGGCCGGATAATCGGACATGCTGGCAACAAGCGAGATGTCGGGTGACGGCAGATGCAGTGCGATCGTCAGGTCGTCGATCAACTCAATCGCATCCGGTCTGATCTGACCGGTCGCATCGTCGATCAACACGCCAAAGCGGGCGGCCATAGAGTTGCCCGCGACCGAGGTATCGCACCATCCTGTGATGTTCCGCGCGACATCTGACGCGGTAAAGGCCGTGCCATCGTTCCAGGTCACGCCGGGTCTGACATTCAGCCTGTATCGTGTCGCGTCGGCGTTCACGGTCCAGCTGTCCAGCAACATCGGGCCAAAGGTCCCGTCGTTGTTGTATTCGACCAGATATTCCAGCCAGCCAGAGGTAAAATAGGCAAGTTCGGTCCAGTCAAAGGTGCGCGGGTCGCGGGGGGTGCGCACGCCCATCTGGATGCGCAACGTGCCGCCCGGCCGCACCGGTGCCTGTGCCTGCGCTGGCGCGGTCAGGCCCAGCAGGCCGTAGGCGGCGGTGCCCGTCAGTCCCAGTGCCGTGCTCCGGGTCAGGAATGCGCGTCGATCCATCTGCCCGGACCGCACCTCTTGGGCATACATCAGTGCTGCGGGATGGACGGGCTGCGATGTCGGGTCGATCATGGTCTCCGATCCAATCGTGGCTGCGGCTGTCGTACCTTGTTCGCTATGCCCCAGAGCCTGTAGGGGCGCAACGCGGCTGTCACTGTGCAGGCATGAATCCGACCCTTGCCCGCGACCTAATGCTGTCCCGCGCGACGCTGGTCCGGGACGGATTTGCGAAATGCACTGGGGGTCTGGCCGGAACGCGCCTGAAACACGCGGCTGAAATAGGCCGCAGACCCATAGCCCGCGACCTGCGCCACATCAGCGATGGGCGCGCGGGTGTCGCGCAGCATACGGCATGCCTCGTAGTGCCTGCGATCCGACAGCAGCGTCAGTGCGGATTGACCGCTGGTCTGACGGCAGCACCTTGTCAGATGCGTGGCTGTGACACCCAGCGAGGCCGCATAATCCGCAATACCCTTGTCTGTTGGAAAATGACGCTCGATCAGGTCCGTATAGGCCGCGACCAGTCGCGCCGCACTGGAGTTGCGCCGATCCACGTCAGGACCGGTATTGCGCTGATTGTCGATCTGCCGGGCAAAGAACACGGCCAACAGCCCGGCCTGGTAATGGGCCGCGCGCCGCGCGTGCTGCCTGTCCGACGACAGCTCTCTTTCCAGTCCGTCAAAGAGGGTCAGAAATTCCTTTTGGGCCATGACGTCCCGAAGGCGCAGATGCACCGCCTCGGACGGCCATTCGGATGCCATGGCGCGCGGCAGGGTCAGCAGATGGCCGTATACGGTCGGGCCGGCCTCGAAACCGTACATGGTCCGTGCCGGGATATAGATGAGGTTGTTGGCAAAATACCCGTGGGTCAGGCCCTGGATGATGATGCGCCCCTGACCGCGCGCGATGAACAGCAGGCGCGGCGTGGCATGGCTGCGCATGGCCTCGGTGCGCCAGCGGTTCGCCTGTGTCGCGCCGCCTATGGGTTGCAAGGCAAGCGCGCTGTCAGGCGGTTGGGACGGGATCAGGCTGGCGATATGCGACATGGGCAGGTCCAATGTTCGATTTGGACAAAAGTGCCTGCCCGTTTGTTCAAAAACAACAGATTTAATCGGAAACAAATTGTAAAGCTGTGGATGGATCTGTGGATAGCGTGGGGACGACCTGCCAGTCCCGCATCCGTTTGCGAAACCATGTCCGCTGCCGCTTGGCGTATTGGCGCGATGCGATGATCGCCGATGTCCGGGCCTCGGGCAGTGACAGCTGGCCGGTGACATGGGCGATCAGCTCTGGTGCGCCGATGGCCTTGGACGAAGGATGCCGCGGATCCCATGTCGGGGCCATGGCCCGGGCCTCGTCCAATGCGCCGGCTTCCAGCATCGCATCAAATCGGCGTGCGATCCGCGGTGTCAGCCAGTCCTTTGGCGCGTCCACCACGATGGCTGTTGCACCCGCAAGCGGCAAAAGCGGCGGTGGTGTTGCATCCTGCCAGTCGATCAGGCTGCGGCCGGTCGCTTTCTGAACCTCCCACGCGCGCTGCACGCGGGCACGGTTGGCCGTATCGATCCGCGCATGCGTCGCGGCCTCGAGGTCCGCCAGCAGGCCCGACAGTGAACGGCTGTCCGCATCCGCGCGCACATCATCGGGGGTCGGGGGGATGTCGGCCAGCCCTTCGGTCAGGGCGGTCAGATACAGGCCGGTCCCGCCCACGATGATGGGGCGTGGTCCTGCCAGCAAAGGGGCAACATCCCGCAGCCAGTGACCGACGGAATAGGGCGCATCATATGCAATGTGGCCGTATAGCGCGTGATCCGCCTGCGCCAGATCGGCGTCGTCCGGGCGGGCGGTGACGATGCGCCAGCCATCAAAGACCTGCATGGCGTCGGCATTGACGATCACGCCGCCTTGGGTGCGTGCAATGTGCAACGCAAGCGCCGATTTGCCGGATGCCGTGGGGCCTGCAATCAGGACGGGCCTGCCGCTGTGGATCGTGATCGGTGCCACGGCGGGCCTTTCTGCAATTGAACCTTGGGTCTTTTTGCGACAATTTGCGCGGCAGTGAAACCCCGACGAACAGGATGCCCCAAATGCCGGACAAAGCGACGACCTACAGCCGCGTGATGCTCAAGATTTCCGGCGAGGCCCTGATGGGCGATACGGCGTTCGGCCTGCATCCGCCCACCGTCCAGCGGATCGCCAAAGAGGTCCAGACCGTGCACCAGATGGGGGTCGAGATCTGCATGGTGATCGGTGGCGGCAATATCTTTCGCGGGTTGCAGGGCAGTGCGCAGGGGATGGAACGCACCACGGCCGATTACATGGGGATGCTGGCCACGGTGATGAATGCGCTGGCGATGCAATCCGCTCTGGAAGAGCTGGGCATCCATACCCGCGTGATCAGCGCCATCACGATGAACGAGGTGGCAGAGCCCTATATCCGCCGTCGCGCCGTCCGCCATCTGGAGAAAAAGCGCGTCTGCATCTTTGCCGCGGGCACCGGCAACCCGTACTTCACCACCGACACGGCCGCCACCCTGCGCGCCAACGAAATGGCCTGCGAGGCCATTTTCAAGGGGACCAAGGTGGATGGTGTCTATGACAAGGACCCCGCCAAACACGCCGACGCCAAGCGCTATGACAGGGTATCCTACGACGAGGTGCTGGCCCAGCATCTGGGTGTGATGGACGCGAGTGCGATCGCGCTTGCCCGCGACAACCACCTGCCCATCATCGTGTTTTCGCTGGATGAACCCGGCGGGTTCAAGGGCATCCTTGCAGGCGACGGAACCTATACCATCGTGCACGACTGACAGGCAAAACGATCCGAACGGGCCACAGGCGATCCGAACGGTGATCTATACACGCAGCACAAATTGACGTAAGTGCAGGCAAAACCGGATGATACTCCGATAAGAGAGCGACAAGACATGGCAGACGATTTCGAACTTGATACCGACGACCTGGGCCGCCGTATGGACGGCGCGATTGCGAACCTGCGGGTGGAACTTGCGTCCCTGCGGACCGGGCGTGCGTCCGGTTCGATGCTGGAACCCATCATGGTCGATGCCTATGGCAGCCCGACGCCGATCAACCAGGTCGGCACCGTGAACGTGCCAGAACCGCGGATGGTCACGATCAACGTCTGGGACAAGGGTCTGGTCAACAAGGTCGAAAAGGCGATCCGCGAAAGCGGGCTGGGCATCAATCCGCAGTTGAACGGCACGATCATCATGCTGCCGATCCCAGAACTGAACGAGGAACGTCGCCGCGAGTTGACCAAGGTGGCCGGCTCTTACGCCGAGAGCGCGCGTGTCAGCATCCGCAACCTGCGGCGCGACGGCATGGACCAGATCAAGAAGGCAAAGGACGGCATGTCCGAGGATGACCAGAAATTCTGGGAGGCCGCCGTTCAGGAACTGACCGACAGCCATATCAAGCTGGTGGACGAGACGCTGGAAACCAAGCAAGCCGAGATCATGCAGGTTTGACGCCAATTGCCCGGGTTGGGCGTTGATCCGCCAACCTGGGTCAGCGCTGTTTGCGACCGCATCAACGCGGGCGTAGTGACCGGGCGGAAGATGATCCGCCATGTTAAAATCAGAAAGGGCCACCATGCCCCAGGACGAGCAGACACCACAGGGACCGCATCACGTCGCGGTCATCATGGACGGAAACGGGCGATGGGCGCAGCAGCGGGGCAGGCCCCGGTTGTTCGGTCACCACGCCGGTGCGCGGCGTGTCCGCGAAATCGTGCGGGCCTGCCCCGATGAGGGCGTCAAGTATCTGACAATCTTTGCCTTTTCGACCGAAAACTGGAAACGGACCCAGACCGAGGTTGCAGGTCTGATGGCATTGTTCCGCCGTTACATCCAACGCGAGGCGATGGCGCTGCTGTCCGAAGGTGTGCGGGTGCGGTTCATTGGCGACCGGATCAAACTGGACGACAAACTGGTCAGCCTGATGGATAACCTCGAACTGCTGACGGCCCATAATGACAAGGTGCACCTGACGATCGCCCTGAACTATGGCGGTCGTGACGAGGTGACCCGCGCCGCACAGCGTCTGGCCGTCGAGATCGAACAGGGCCGGTTGACCCACAAGGATGTGGATGCGGAAACGCTGTCGCGTTTCCTTGATACACGGTTCCTGCCGGACCCGGATCTGGTCATCCGGACCAGTGGCGAGGCACGGATCAGCAATTTCCTGCTGTGGCAGTCCGCCTATGCGGAATATGAATTCATCGACACGCTCTGGCCTGATTTCACAAGCAAGGTGTTCTCCGAAGTGCTGGCCGGATACGGCCAGCGCGAACGCCGGTTCGGGGCTGTTCCAGCATAAGATGGCTGGATCTGACCCGCAAACCAACCCCGGGAAATGGGATGATCTGACTGTCCGCATGGCGTCAAGCGCGGCCATGGTCGCGGTTGGTGCCGTGGCTGTCGTCCTGGGCGGCGTCTGGTTCCAGATCCTCGTGATTTTCGCTGTTGCCGTGATGATCTGGGAAATCTGGATGATGATCGCGCCCGATCTGCCGACCCCAGGCATGATCCTTGCGGCGCTGACCGCGTCGGTGCTGTCGGGCATGTTGACCCACGAAAGTGCGTTGATATTGCTGCTGTTTCTGGTGGTGCCAATTGTCGGCGCCTATATGGTCAAACACGAACGGCTGTATTTCTTTTGCTTTGCCTTTGGCGTGCAAGTGGCGGGCTGGGGGTTGCTCACGTTCCGCGCGGACTATGGTTTCACGTGGATCTTGTGGCTGGTCAGCGTCGTCGTCGCCACTGACGTGTTCGGCTATCTGGTGGGCCGGATCGTGGGTGGTCCGAAATTCTGGCCCAAGGTCAGCCCCAAGAAAACCTGGTCCGGGACCGCAGGCGGCTGGGCTGCGGCCGGCCTGGTCGGGGTTGTTTTTGCGATGCTGACAAATGCGGGTTTCACCATCGTGGCGCTGAGCGTGGTGCTGAGTTTCGCCAGCCAGTTGGGCGACATCATGGAAAGCGCGTTCAAACGCCGGATGCGGGTCAAGGACAGTTCCACGTTGATCCCGGGTCATGGCGGTTTGTTCGACCGGTTCGACGCATTGCTGGGGGCATCGTTGTTCATGCTGCTGATTGCCAGCGCATTCAACGTGCCGGGCGTGAACTTTTGAGGCGGATCACCATACTGGGTGCCACGGGGTCGATCGGACAAAGCACCATTGATCTGATCAAGCGACGCCCCGACGATTTTGATGTCGTTGCCCTGACAGGTGGCTGCAATGCCAGACAGCTGGCTGCCGATGCCATCGCCTTGCGTGCTGAAATTGCGGTCGTGGACAGTGCCGATTGTTATGGCGAACTCCGGGATCTGCTGTCCGGCACCGGGATCGAGGCTGCCTGCGGTGCGCAGGCCATCGCCGATGCCGCACGCAGGCCCGCCGACTGGATCATGTCCGCGATCGTGGGTGCGGCTGGTCTGCCGCCGGGTATGGCCGCCCTTGAACAGGGCAGCACGCTGGCCCTGGCCAACAAGGAATCGCTGGTCACTGCCGGGCCACTCTTGATGGCGACGGCTGCGCGGTATGGCGCACGTATCCTGCCTGTGGACAGTGAACATTCCGCCGTGTTTCAGGCGCTGGTCGGGGAACCGATGGATGCGGTCGAACGGGTCATCATCACCGCGTCCGGCGGCGCATTCCGTGATTGGCCGCTGGAACAGCTCAAGTCCGCGACCGTGGCGCAGGCCTCTGCCCATCCGAACTGGGACATGGGGCAGCGCATCACCATCGACAGCGCGTCCATGTTCAACAAGGCGCTGGAGCTGATTGAAACCAAAGAGTATTTTGGCATCTCGCCGGACAAGATCGAAGCCATCGTGCACCCTGAATCGCTGGTCCATGCACTGGTGGGGTTCAACGATGGCGCATTGATGGCCCATGTCGGACCGCCTGATATGCGCCATGCGATCGGCTATGCGCTCAATTGGCCGGACCGAAGTCACCTGCCGGTTGCGCGGCTGGATCTGACGGCTGTCGGCGCGCTGACGTTCCGTGCCGCCGACGAGGTGCGTTGGCCCGCGCTGCGCATGGCCCGAGAGGTGATGGCCGCGGGCGGCAAGATGGGTGCGGTTTTCAACGCGGCAAAGGAGCGGGCGCTTGATGCGTTCATCGCTGGGCAGGTGGGGTTCATGGACATGCCTGTGGCGGTGGCGGAAACGCTCGCCAAAATGTCAGCGCAATCGGGTCTGCAAAACGCCCCGATTTCGTTAGAAGAGGTTATGGAAACGGATCGCCTGTCGCGTATCTGCGCCGACGCGGCATTGGCAAAACTGGGATGACATCATGGATCTGACGACACTTCTGCCCTCGCTGGGTGGTGGCCTGTTTACGCTTTTGGCGTTTGTCGTATCGCTGTCGATCATCGTGACGATCCATGAATACGGCCATTACATCGTCGGGCGCTGGTCCGGTATCCATGCCGAGGTGTTTTCGGTCGGGTTCGGGCCGGTGCTGTTATCGCGAACCGACAAGCGCGGCACGGTCTGGCAGATCGCAGCCCTGCCGCTGGGCGGCTATGTCAAGTTTCTGGGGGACGCCAACGCTGCATCCGTCGGCAGCGACGGCAAGGAGGTGCCCGGTCGGGATGCGCGCCACACGATGCTGGGTGCCCCGCTCTGGGCGCGGGCCGCGACCGTTGCGGCGGGGCCGTTGTTCAACTTTGCGCTGACGATCCTGATCTTTGCGGGCTACCTGATGTGGGTCGGGACGCCGTCCGATCCGACGACGGTCAAGCGGGTGTTCGACCTGCCGCCGCAATTCGCCACCGAAATTCAGCCCGGTGACGCGCTGGTGGCCGTTGGTGGTCTGGATCTGAACGAAGAGGGGGTGCAGTTCGATTCCATTCCCGTTGCCGCCAGCGTTGACTATACGGTGGTCCGCGACGGCGCTGAAATCGTGGTGTCCGGTCCCTATCCGGTGCCGCCGCGCGCATCGGGGGTGACGCCGCGGTCTGCGGCCGATGATGCGGGCCTGCGGATCGGTGACGTCATCACGTCAGTGAACGGACAGCCGATCATCGCATTTCGCGAACTGGTTGATATCGTGACGGCCGGTGACGGCGACGCACTGTCACTCGAGGTTTGGCGTCGTGGTGACATGATCGACGTAGAACTTGCCCCCCGGCGCGTCGATCTGCCCCTACCCGAAGGCGGGTTCGAGACGCGCTGGTTGATTGGTGTGAACGGCGATCTGTTCTTTAGCGCCGCCACAGACCGAGTGGGCCCGTTCGAGGCGCTCTGGATCGGTGTGCAGCAGTTGTGGCGCACCCTGACCGTGTCGCTGTCGGGGCTGTGGCATGTGGTGACCGGCGCAATTTCGACCTGCAACATCTCGGGACCTGTGGGAATTGCGGAAACCAGCAGCACGATGGCCAGTCAGGGTGCAGGGAATTTCATCCTGTTCATCGCGTCGCTGTCGGCGGCTGTCGGCCTGCTGAACCTGTTTCCGATTCCGATCCTAGACGGCGGACATCTGGTGTTTCATGCCTATGAGGCGGTTTTCCGCCGCAAGCCGACGGATGCTGCACTGCGGGTGCTGATGGCGGCGGGGCTGGCGCTGATCCTGACGTTCATGATCTTTGCCATTCTCAACGACATCTGGTTCTGCCCATGATCGGCCAGACTCGCTGCATAGTTTCGCCACATTTGGGCGGTATTTCACATTCAACTTGTGAAAGGAGCCCTGACATGCAGACGATAAAGCAAGGTTATCGTAGCGTCAGCACCATCGTGTCCCTGAACTGGGACCGCGCGATCATGACCGTTATCCTGATGCTTGCCCTGTATTTGGGCGGCTACGTCGCGTTGTTGTAGCAACAGCCTTCGAACCTACCGAATATTGACGCGCTCGCAGGTTTGCGGGCGCGTCTTGCTTTTGACATCCTGCTTGGGAATGGCTAATCCGTTTACAACTGGGGATGACAAAAGCAGGCGCTGACATGACTTTGACAACGGGGGGCGTTCGTGCGTCCGGGCTGATGGGAATGTGTCGCACTGCGACGCTGGTTTTTGCGGTCGCGGTTCTGCCAGCTGCACCAGCATTTGCACAGAGCTTTACGTTCAATAACGTTGTCATCAACGGCAACCAGCGCGTGGCCGACAGCACCATCCTGACATTTGGCGGAATTGCGCGCGGCGAAACGGTCGATGCGGCAGCCCTGAACGATGCAGGCCAGAATATCCGTGCGTCGGGCCTGTTCGATGACGTCGAGGTGCGGGCGCAGGGCAATACGCTGGTCATCGACGTGGTGGAATTCCCGACAGTCAGCCAGGTTGCGATCGACGGAAACCGGCGTCTGGCCGATGGCGAGTTTCTGCCACTGCTGGAAAGCCAGCCGCGCCGCATCTATTCGCCTGAAACCGTTGAACGTGACGTTGCAACGATCACGTCGATCTACGCGCGCAACGGTCGCATCAACGCAAGCGTGACCCCCCGCATCATCCGCCTGTCCGAAAACCGCGTGAACGTGGTCTTTGAGGTCAGCGAAACAGGTGTGACCGAGGTCGAGCGCATTACCTTTGTCGGCAACCGCAGTTTTTCTGACAGGCGCCTGCGTGGCGTGTTGGAAACCAAGGAAGCCGGTCTTTTGCGCGCGATCATCAGCCGCGATACATTTTCCGAGGATCGGATCGCCTTCGATCGGCAGGTGTTGACCGATTTCTACCAGTCGCGCGGTTACGCCGATTTCACGCTGCAAAACGTCGATGTGGCGCTGACACGCGAACGCGACGCCTATTTGATCACCTACAACATCCAGGAAGGTCAGCAGTTCACGTTCGGCAATGTGTCCGCCAGTTCTGCCCTGCCAGAGGTGGATGTCGCGACATTCCAGGCCGCACTCAGCACGCGCAGCGGGCGGACCTATTCGCCCGGTCAGGTCGACCGCGATATCGCGCGTCTTGAACGGCTTGCAATCCAGCAGGGTCTGACGTTCGTTGCCGTGGAACCGCGGATTACGCGCAACGACCGCGACCTGTCGCTGGACGTGAATTTCGAGCTGGTGCGCGGGCCGCGCATCTTTGTCGAACGTATCGACATCGAAGGCAATTCCACCACGCTGGACCGGGTTGTGCGCAACCAGTTCCGCGTCGTCGAGGGTGACCCGTTCAACCCGCGCGAAATCCGTCAGGCCGCCGAACGTATCCGCGCCCTTGGCTTTTTCGCGAATGCCGAGGTTGACGCGCGCGAAGGGTCCAGCCCGGATCAGGTCGTCGTCGATGTGAACGTCGAGGAGCAGCCGACCGGTTCGCTGTCCTTCGGTGCCAACTACAACAGCGATGTGGGTGTGGGACTGGTTGCCAGTTTCCGCGAGGCGAATTTCCTGGGCCGCGGACAGGCCGTGGGCGTGCAGGTATCCACCGCCAGTTCCAACCGCGTGTTCGATTTCAATTTTTCGGAACCGAATTTCCTGGGCCGTGATCTGCGTGCAGGTATCGATCTGTCCTACCGGGTCACCGATAATCAGAACGCCGATTACGACACTGAAAATTTCCGTCTGAGCCCCAACCTGACGTTCCCCGTCAGCGAAAACGGGCGTCTGACGACCTTTGTCGCACTCAGCTATGACGATCTGACCGGTCTGGAAGACGCGACAGGCATCAGTTCGATCATCCAGGAAGAGGCCGCACTGGACGGTGTCACGACGCAATCGCTGGGTTACGCCTACAGCTTTGACAACCGGCGCACCGGGCTGGACCCGACCACGGGTTTCGTGTTCCGCTTCGGTCAGGAATTCGGATTTGGCGACACGCAGTTCATCAAGACATCTGCGCTGGCTGCGGCCGAAACCAAGGTTCTGAACGAGGACGTCACGCTGCGGGCCACGATCGAGGGCGGGCATCTGTCCTATCAGGACGGATTCAGCCGTGTGACCGACCGCTATTTCCTGAACGGCAATACCCTGCGCGGGTTTGATGCCAACGGTGTGGGGCCGCGCGATCTGGACCCGGCCAATGACGTGAACGACGCGCTGGGTGGCAACAGCTTTGCCGTGGCCCGGCTCGAGGCGGAATTCCCGCTGGGCCTGCCCGAGGAATACGGCATCACGGGGGGTGTTTTCGTCGATTACGGTTCGGTCTGGGATATCGGACGCCAGCCGAATGCGACGACGATCTACAACGACTTTACCGGGCGTTCGACCATCGGTTTCGCGATTTTCTGGACAACGCCGCTGGGGCCGCTGCGGTTCAACTTTACCGACGCGCTCAAGGCCGAGGAATTCGACGAAACCCGTTCGTTTGACCTGACGATTTCGACAGCATTCTGATGCGGGCGGCGGTTCTGGCCATGTGCGTCGCAGTTGCGGCGTGGGCTGGCCCGGCCGCCGCACAGCAGGATGCGCAGGCGTTGCCGATCCTGATCGTCGACTACGACCGGCTGTATATCGACAGCGCATACGCCCAGCAGATCCGCGCCGCACTGGACGCGGATGCCGAGGCGTTGAAGGCCGAGAACGACCGCATCGTGGCGGCCCTGACCGACGAAGAACGGTCACTGACCCTGCGCAGACCGACCATGACCGCCGAGGCATTCCGCGCCGAGGCAGATGCATTCGACACCAAGGTGCAGGCCATCCGGCGCGCGCGTGACGCCAAGGAGGTCGAGCTGCAACGCGCGCGGTCCGCCGCGCGCGATGAATTCTTTGTGTCGGTGCGGGATGTGGTCGGGCAGCTGATGCTGGAACGCGGCGCATCGCTTATTCTGGATCGGCGTTCTGTCTTTCTCGCACTGGCGGCGTCCGATATCACGGACGAGGCCGTGGCCCGGATCGACGCGGTGATGATGCAATCAGGGCAGGCGCCCGATGCCGACCAGCCGTTGATTGGCGGGACCGAGCCAGAATCTACCGATGACACCCCCCTTGATACGTCACCGGCGGTGCCGCTGAATCCCTGAGTGACTTGTCGATCAAGAGGCCAGTTGTTAGTCAGTCTCGTGGCCTAAGCCGCCCAGACACGCAGGAGCCCAGATGTCCGATACTCAACAGACCCCGATCACCGTCGCTGACATTCATCTGATTCAGGCGATCCTGCCGCATCGGTATCCGTTTTTGCTGGTTGACCGCGTGATCGACATCAATGGCACCGAAACTGCGACCGGGATCAAGAATGTCACCATGAACGAGCCGCATTTTCAGGGGCATTTCCCCGGTGCGCCAATCATGCCCGGTGTGACCATCATCGAGGCGATGGCGCAGACGGCCGGTGTGATGGTGGGCGCGTCGATGGGTTTGGTGAACGGCGACCTGCTGATCTATTTCATGTCGATCGACAAGGCCAAGTTTCGCCGCAAGGTCATTCCGGGCGACCGGATGCTGATGCATGTGACCACGACGCGCGGCAAGCCGGGCGGCAAGGTCTGGAAATTCCACGGCCGTGCCGAAGTCGACGGTGAGCTGGCGGCAGAATGCGAATTCTCGGCCATGCTGGACCTCAAGGGGTGAGTGCCGACATTCATCCGACTGCGGTGGTGTCCGATCACGCGGTAATCGGCGCAAATTGCACCATCGGGCCATTCTGCATGGTCGGGCCCAAGGTCGTCCTTGGCGACGGTGTCTGGCTCAAGAGCCACGTGGTTGTGGATGGTAACACCCATATCGGTGACGATTGCACCGTGTTTTCGTTTTCCGTGATCGGTGAAATTCCGCAGGATCTGAAATTCGCGGGCGAGGAAACCAGTCTGCGGATCGGTAAACGCAATCGCATCCGCGAAAGTGTGACGATCAACACCGGCACGGCCGGTGGCGGGGGTGTGACGCGGATCGGCGACGATTGCCTGCTGATGGCGGGCTGTCATGTGGCCCATGATGCGCAACTGGGCGACCGGATCGTGGTGGTCAATTCTGTTGCCATCGCTGGTCACTGTATCATCGAAGACGATGTGATCATCGGTGGGCTGTCGGGGATTCACCAGTTCGTCCGGATCGGGCAGGGTGCGATCATCGGTGCGCTGTCGATGGTGACAAACGACGTGTTGCCGCATGGCCTGGTCATGGGCGAACGTGCCGGGCTGGAAGGGTTGAACCTGGTCGGGCTCCGCCGTCGTGGCGTGCCGCGCGACGATATCTCTGCGCTGCGCCGGGCGTTCGAAAGTCTGAAGTCCGGTGAAGGCACATTCCATGCGCGGGTCGAGGCCTTGCAGGACACCGATAGCGCCTATGTGAAACAGCTGGTCGATTTCGTGCTGGGTGATACGGATCGCAGTTTTCTGATCCCGAAATGACGCTGGCGCTGATCGCGGGTGCCGGTGACCTGCCGGTGGCGCTGTTGGGAAGGCTGCCTGCGCGCCCCTTGATCTGCGCCCTTGACGGGGCCGAGCCGCGTGTGACGGTTGATCTGTGGTTCAGGCTGGAACGGATCGGGGGATTTTTACGGGATCTGCGGGCGCGTGGGATAACGCAGGTCTGTATGGCTGGCGGCATCCAGCGTCCCGGTATCGCATGGCGGCAACTCGATTGGCCGACAGTGCGGTTGCTGCCGGTGATGCTGCGCGCGCTGTCCAAAGGTGACGATGGCGCATTGCGGACATTCATCGCCGTTCTTGAAAACCACGGGCTGCGGGTTGTCGCAGCCCATGACATCGTGCCGGGGCTGTTGCCTGTGGCTGATGTTTTGACCGTGACGCATCCGGGGCCGTCCCATCGGGCCGATGCGCTGGTGGGGGACCGTTGCCTGCATGACATGGGACGGCGCGACAGCGGGCAAGCCTGCATCCTGCGCGATGGCAGGGTCGTGGACGAGGAGGACCGTCAGGGCACGGACGCCTTGATCGGACGCAATCGGGGCGCGGGCGGTATTCTGTTCAAAGGGCCAAAACCCGGTCAGGATCGGCGTGTTGATCTGCCGGTCATCGGGCCGGGCACGGCACGGGGCGTGATCGCGGCAGGTCTCGACGGTATCGTGATCGAGGCCGGTGGCGTGATGGTTTTGGACCGCGACGCGGTTGTCGCCACGCTGGATGCCGCGCAGAAATTTCTCTGGGTGCGCGAGGTGACGCGATGAGGGTTTTCGTGATCGCAGGAGAGCCGTCTGGCGACGCGCTGGGTGGGGCCGTGATGGCAGGGCTGCGGCAACTGCGGCCTGACGTCAGCTTTGACGGTGTGGGCGGGCCTTTGATGCAGGCGCAGGGTCTGGTCAGTCGTTTCCCGATGGACGAGTTGAGCGTGATGGGCCTGGCCGAGGTGCTGCCGAAATATCGCGGGCTCAAACGGCGGATTGCCGAATGCGCGCAGGCGGTTCTGGACACGCGACCCGATGTCCTGCTGACGATCGACAGCCCGGACTTCTGTTTGCGCGTCGCCAAGCTGGTCAAGGCAGGCAGCGAGATCACGACCGTGCATTACGTGGCCCCTTCGGTCTGGGCGTGGCGACCAAAGCGGGCAGATCGTATGGCGCATCATGTCGATCATGTGCTGGCGCTCTTGCCGTTCGAGCCGCCCTACATGACCGCAGCCGGCATGGGGTGCGATTTCGTCGGCCATCCGGTCGTCGCACAGCCGCAGGCCAGTCAGACCGAGGCCGAGGCGTTTCGCATGCAGTATCGCAATGGTGCCGGGCCACTGGTGCTGGCCTTGCCCGGATCGCGCAAGGGCGAGGTGACGCGCCTGACCGCGCGTTTCGGTGCCGCATTGGGACAACTGCATGACAGTCATCCCGATCTGTCGGTGGTCATTCCCTGCGCGGCATCGGTTGTTGGATTGGTGCGGGATCTGACCGCGCATTGGCCTGTGACGCCGGTTTTGATTGATCCTGCGGATGACCCTGACGGTGCGGTGAAACGTGCGGCGTTTCGTGCGGCTGACGTGGCATTGGCAGCATCCGGCACGGTGTCGCTGGAACTGGCGGCTGCCGGAACGCCGATGGTGATTGCCTATGACATGGCGTGGCTGTCGCGGGTCATCATGCAGCGCATGGTGCGGATCGACACGGTCACATTGGTCAACCTGGTGTCCGACACGCGTGCGGTGCCCGAATACATTGCCGCGGATTGCACGGCGGACAAGATCAGTGCCGGCCTGCGCGACACGCTGGCCGCACCGGGTGCGCAGCAGATCGCGATGGACCTCACGATGGACCGGCTTGGGCGTGGTGGTGAGGCACCCGGCCTGCGGGCCGCGCGTGCGCTGATTGCCGTCGCTGAGAACACCTGATCCAGACAGCACCCGAAAATGCAAATGGCCCCGCCTGTGACAGGCGGGGCCATTTGTTGTTCGGACGCTTGTGCGATCAGAAACGATAGCCGACCGACAGACCAACAGCGATGGCCTTGTTATCGCTGAAGTTGGTGGCCAGCGTCTCGTCCGCGCTGTCGAGGCCGTCACCAAAGGTCACGTATTCGATGCCGCCCGTGATCTTGAAGGCGTCATTGGTGTAGGTGCCACCGATGCCGAACGCGGTGGAACCGTCCGTGGGCGCAAGGCGCGACAGCACGTCATCGTTGCCTTTTTCATAGGTCACGCGGGCAAATGCCGAGAACTGGTCGTTGATCCGACGGCCGACACCCAGACGGTAGGTGGTCACGTCGTCGTCGATACCCGTCACGCGGTCGCCGGTGATGGCCTGATAGCCTGCGGGGCGGACCTCCCAATCGGACCATTTTGCGTGGCGGATCGAACCGAACACCAGCGTGTCAGCTGCAACACCGGACTGGAAATCCAGCGTGAACACATCCGGCATTTCGATGTCGGTTGTGCTGGTCAGCTGTGCGGCGGGCAGCGCATCCACGTTTTCGGTGGTGACGAAGGAATGCGTATAGCCTGCCTCGTAGGTCAGTGCGACGCGCAGCGCGATTTCGGGACGCTCGTATGCGACACCGACAAGGTAGCTGGTGGCGCGGTCTTTTTCGGTGGTGGCCGTATAGGAGTACGGACCATCGATGGGATCACCGCCAAAGCCGGCAGCAAAACCTGCAAGGGCCTGATCACCCAGCGCCGTCGCTGCTGCACCTTGGGCTTGTGCATCGGCACCCAGTGCCTGCGCCTGCGCGCCCAATGCCTGAGCCTGCCCACCAAGGGCCTGAGCCTGTGCGATCAATGGCGTCGGATCCTGCTGGGCCGCAATGGCCGCGGGGATCTGGTTGTTCTGAATGTCCAGTGCCTGAGCACCCAAAGCTTGTGCCTGAGCACCCAGCGCCTGCGCCTGTGCACCCTGTGCCTGGGCTGCTGCACCCTGTGCCTGTGCGGCAGTGGCCTGCGCTGCGGACTGGGGCACGACCGTGTTCAGTGCGACCAGTTTGTTGGGGATCACGATGTTGGCCTGGCTCTCGATGCTGCGCAGACCACCGTAGACGCTGATGTTCGGCGTTGCCTGATATTTCAGAACCAGCGCGATTTGCGACGAATCCCATTCTGCGGCCAGACCGGTGTAGTCACCGTCGGGGTAGAATGCGTTGGCACCAAAGGGCTGGTTCAGGAACAGGCCCAGGTCCAGTTTTTCGTTCAGCGCGTATTTCAGGGACAGCGATGCGGTGGAATAGTCCTCGGCCATGCCACCGGTGCTGCCACCGTTGAAAACGCTGGGTCCGCCTTCAAAGATCGGCGCGGTTGTCGGGTAGTCGCCCGATACGTCCGGGCGCACGGTCGCAAAACCCAATTCAACGTAGTTTCCATCTTCGAACAGGACTGCGTAATTGTTGAGCGTACGGTCGATACCGCCGGCAGATGCGGCGGTCGTCAGCATCAGTGCTGCGGCCGTCGATAGTGAAAGTTTCATGTCTCCATCCCATCCATGAAATTAGTTGCATTCGTTCATGTCTGGGAAGCGTTTACGATTCGGTCAATGTTTGACCTTACGTTACACAGACGTCACATTTGTCCATGTGACTTGATTGACGCGGGGGACGGTTCAGGCGGCTGCCTTGCGGCGCAGGTTGATGTAATTGCCCGCGATGATGAACGCTGCACCCAGGAATAACCACGGGTCTAGGGGTTCTGCATAAACCAGTGCACCGATGATCGCGATGGTCGGCAACCGGGCGAAATCCATCGGCATGACGATCGTTGCGGTCGCCAGCGACAAGGCGTTCGTGAGGCAAAAATGCGCAAGCAGGCCCGCGCATCCGATCACGACCAGCCATGGCAGGGTCGCGGCATTGGGCATGGCGATGTCCATGTCCCAACCGGCGCAGATGATGCCAAAGACGGCCTGCATGACGGTCAGGTAAAACAGGATGCAGGTTATACTGTGCCGCCGGGTCAGCCGCCGGGTAAAGATCGCGGTCAGGGCGAAAAATATTGCACAGGCCGCGGCGGCTGCCAGACCGGGTGTCAGCGGGATCGTGCCCGGACGGGTGACGATCAGAATGCCCAGGAATCCCATGATGGCCGCGATGACGCCCGCCTGCGTGATGCGTTCGCCCAGCAAGAGCGGTGACAACAACAGCACCCAGATCGGGGTCGTGAATTCCAATGCAAAGACCTGTGCCAGCGGGATGCTGGCGACGGCAAAGAACCACAGGTTCTGGCCGGTGAAATGCGCAAGGTTGCGCATCCCGTGCAGGTGCAGATCACGCCTGTCGATCTGGTTCAACGTGCCTGCGAAACCTGCAACCGTGACCACGATGATGATACCCAGCAGGCTGCGAAACAGCATGATTTCAAAGGTATCGAGGGCAAAGCTGATCTGGCGGCCTGCAACGGCCATGGATGTAAAAGACCCGATGGCACCGATCATCCACAAACCAGCGCGCAGGGTCGGGTTCATCCCTTGGTCACCGTGTAATTGCGTGGCAGACCGGCCGTCACCTCTGCCCATTCGCTCGCGCCAGCGCGTTGCTGATGGGTGTCGAATGCGGCCTGATCCGCAAAGGTTTCAGACACCGTGAAAACGCCCGGAGTGGTTTCGGCCACGTCGAATGTGATGCAGCCGGTTTCCTGACGGGTCAGCGCGATATGCGCAGGCAAGGCCGCCCGGACCGCATCACGGCGGTCAGGCGGGCAGGTCATTGCCCCCGTCAGGTGGATCATTCCCACTCGATCGTGCCCGGAGGTTTGCTGGTGATGTCATAGGTAACGCGGTTGATGCCCGGCACCTCGTTGATGATACGCGTCGCGGTTTCGCCCAGGAAATCGTGGGTAAACGGGTAGTAATCCGCGGTCATGCCGTCGACCGATGTCACCGCGCGCAGGGCGCAGGCAAAGTCATAGGTGCGTCCGTCGCCCATCACGCCGACGGTGCGCACCGGCAGGATCGCGACAAAAGCCTGCCAGATTTCGTCATAGAGGCCGTGCTTGCGGATCTGGTCGATATAGACCGCATCTGCCTTGCGCAGGATTTCCAGCTTTTCACGGGTGATTTCACCGGGGCAGCGAATCGCAAGGCCGGGGCCGGGAAAGGGGTGGCGTCCGATGAACGACGGCGGCAGACCCAGTTCGACGCCCAGTGCGCGGACCTCGTCCTTGAACAGCTCGCGCAGGGGTTCGACCAGTTTCAGACCCATCTTTTCGGGCAGGCCACCGACGTTGTGGTGGCTCTTGATGGTGACAGACGGGCCGCCGGAAAAGCTGACCGATTCGATCACGTCGGGATACAGCGTGCCCTGGGCCAGGAATTCCGCGCCCTGAATGCCGTCGGCGTATTTCTGAAACACGTCGATGAACAACCCGCCGATGATCTTGCGCTTGGTCTCGGGGTCGCTGACGCCATCGAGTTTGCCCAGGAACAGATCTGATTCGTCGGCATGGATCAGGTTGAGGTTGTAGTTGTCACGGAACATCGTGACGACCTGTTCGGCCTCGCCCTGACGCAGCAGCCCGTGGTCGACAAAGACGCAGGTCAGTTGGTCGCCGATCGCCTCGTGGATCAGGATCGCGGTGACAGAGCTGTCGACGCCGCCGGACAATGCGCAGATGACCTGTTTGTCGCCCACCTGTTCGCGGATCGCCGCAATGGCCTGTTCGCGGTAGGCTTCCATCGTCCAGTCGCCGCTGAACCCGGCCAGCCGCACAAAGTTCTCGTACAGCTTTGCGCCGTTGGGGGTGTGGTGCACCTCCGGGTGGAATTGCACGGCATAGAAATGGCGTGCGGCATCGGCGGTGATGGCGAAGGGTGCATTGGGGGAGGTGCCGTAGACCTCGAACCCCGGTGCGATCTTGGCGACATGGTCGCCGTGGCTCATCCAGACCTGTTCACGATCTTCGGTGAACCAGCCATCCAGCAGGTCAAGACGACCCGTGGGCGTCACGAATGCGCGGCCGAATTCGGCAGTGCCACCACCGCCCGAAATCTTGCCACCCTCAACGTGGCCGCCCAGATCCTGCATCATGACCTGCTGGCCATAGCAGATGCCCAGAATTGGCACGCCAAGGTCGTAGATTGACTTGGGCGGTCGGGGTGATCCCGGCCGGGTCACGCTGTCCGGTCCGCCGGAAAAAATCACGGCGCGGGGGGCAAAATCAGCCAGAAAAGCGTCCGTGACGTTCTGGTAGGGGTGAATTTCGCAGTAGACGTTCAACTCGCGCAGCCGGCGGGCGATCAGCTGGGTGACCTGGCTGCCAAAGTCGACGATCAACAGGCGTTCATGTTCAATCATATCCATGGGGTCTGATTATGCTGTCACAGGCGGCGCTGCAATGTCGCTTTCGTGCGCGGCATGGCGTTTGTCACCCCGCCCGACATGATTTGCCGGCGTATGAAGGGCCAACGCAAGCTTGATGAGGCCCGACATGACAGAAACAATTTCCCCCAGCCGCAGGGCCCGTGGTGGCGGTGGGGCCGCCCGGCGTGCGGAACGCACTGCCTTCAGCGTCGAAACCGCAAGGTATATCGAACGCAACATCCCCAACTACGAGGTTCTGACCGAAGAGGCGTTGGAGGTCATCGAGCGTAACGCCGAAACGGTTCTGGCCGAGATCGGTGTGAATTTCGTCGATAACCCGGCGGCGCTGGAGCGTTGGCGCGCTGCGGGTGCGCAGATCGAGGGTGAACGCGTGCGGATTCCCCGCGGTCTGGCACGCAAGCTGTGCAGCACGGCCCCGTCGGAATACACCCAGCATGCCCGCAACCCTGAACGGTCCGTCGTCGTCGGCGGCAAGAATCTGGTGCTGGCCCCGGTTTACGGCCCGCCATTTGTGCGCGACGCAGAGGGTGGCCGCCGATATGCGACGCTGGATGATTTCGAGAAATTCGTAAAGCTGGGCTATATGTCGAAATGGTTGCACCATTCCGGCGGAACGGTCTGCGAACCCACCGACATTCCGGTCAACAAGCGGCATCTGGATATGCTGCTGGCGCATATGATTCTGTCGGACAAGCCGTTCATGGGGTCGGTGACAGAACCCAGCCGCGCACAGGATTCCATCGACATGTGCAACATCCTGTTCGGCGCGGACTTCGTGCAGAACAACACGGTGATGACGTCACTGATCAATATCAACAGCCCGCTGACATTCGATTCGGTGATGATGGGCGCGCTGGAGGTTTTTGCCGCCAACAATCAGGCCAGCATCATCAGTCCGTTCATCGTGGGCGGTGCGATGGCACCGACCTCGGTGGCGGGGACGCTGACGCAGGTATTGGCAGAGGCGCTGGCCGGCATTGCCTATTCCCAGCTTGTCCGGCCCGGATCGCCGGTGGTGATGGGGGCCTTTGTGACCTCGATCGACATGAACTCGGGCGCACCGACCTTTGGCACGCCAGAGGCCAGCCATATCACCTACGGTGTGGGTCAGCTCGCGCGGCGTCTGAATCTGCCATACCGGTCGGCGGGATCGTTCTGCGGGTCGAAACTGCCCGATGCACAGGCCGCCTATGAATCGGCGAACAGCCTGAACATGGGCCTGCTGTCCGGCGTGAATTTCATGTTGCACGCCTGTGGTTGGCTGGAAGGCGGTCTGGTTGCCAGTTTTGAGAAATTCGTGATGGATGCCGACCAGTTGGGGGCATTGCACCATTTCGCAAAGGGCGTGGACATGTCCGAAAACGGGCAGGCCATGGATGCCATCGCCGAGGTCGGACCGGGTGGCCATTTTCTGGGCTGCGCGCATACGCAACAGAATTTCAAATCCGCGTTCTGGCGGTCAGAACTGCTGGACTACAAGCCATTCGAGACCTGGGACGAGGAGGGCGCGCGCGACACGCAGGCCCTGGCCAGTGCGCGGGTCAAACGTCTGCTGGACACATACCGGCAGCCGCCCCTCGATCCCGAGATCGAGGCACGGCTGCGTGCCTATGTCGCCGACAAGAAGGCGTCGATGCCCGACAGCTTTATGTAGGGGGTGGCACCGGGCTGGGGCGCGTTGCTGCAAGGTCGCGCGCCTCTGACATGATGGCACATAACGCGGTGATGTGATCGCCGATCCGGTAATCGTAGGATTGCGCGCGGCGGGCAGCATCCATTTCGGCCTCTCGTTCCATCAGGATCATCAACGTCGGACCGGGCGTCGCCGGCACCCGCCCGTCGAGCAAACGCGACAGGTCGCGACCCCGTTGATAATCGGTCAGCGCAAAGCGTGCAGCGCGCACCAAAAGCTGTGGTCGATTGAGCCTGCGTATCTGTGTGTGAAGATCGAGCATCGTGTCATCCTTTGCATTTTCGTCTCGCAATGGATGTCAGTTTTTCACAATCTTGGGCGGTGTTGCGCCGCAGCCGATTTCATCGCGCGATCCCTCAGGTGAAAATAAATCCTTTCAGAGCAGAAAGTTACGAGTGTGTTAATATTAACGTCTAGTTAATTAGACACTCATAGGTTGTTCGAAATAGACAGGTTGGCCTTGGTCAAACCTGCGTAGCCGGGAAGGGGGCGCAACGATGAATTCAACACAAAACGCAAATGATGCGGACTGGGTGCCGTCGCCAGTCCAAGACTATATTGCCCACACGACCAAGGGACGGTCCATTCGTGCACTGGCGCGCAAACGGGCGGTTCATCCGTCAACGATCCTGCGGCAGGTGCGCAATTGCGAGGCGCGTCGTGACGATCCGCTGGTTGACGCGGCCTTGCGTGCGTTGTCCGAAACAGATGCGCATCTCGAACAAAAGGCATCTTCGATCACGCCCATGTCGCCGATCGCGGCGATGCCGTCGCGCACCCTGAGCAAGGCGCGCATGGAACGTGAGGCGGGTCATATCCTGCGACGTCTGTGCGAACCCGGTGCGGTCATGGCCGTGGCCCGTGACATGGACAGCGCGGTGATCGTCAGAGAGGACGCAGAGGGTGAAACGCTGCGCACGGCTGTGGTTGCGGCTGAATTGGCACAGGCCTTTGCGTTGCAGAACTGGATTTCCTGCGCCGATCCGGGCGCACGGATTGCGCGTTATTTCGTGACATCGACGGGCCGGGCCGAATTGCGCCGATTGACGGCGCGTGACGAAAACCGGGCGCAGGGGTTTGCGGATGCGGCAGCGGGGCATGCGGACTGGATTGCCCCCAACGGACGGCAGATCGCATCACGGTTCATCGCGACCGAAACGCCGCTGATGGGGCTGTCACGCCGGCGCGACAAGGCGGGAAAACCATTCCTGTCGCGTGAACTGGTGCAGGCCGGAGAGCGTCTGCGAGAGGATTTCGTCGTCGCTGACGCAGGCCCGGACGTGACTGAAGACTGGCGCGCCGCACTTTCGCTTGAACCGCGCAGGTCATTGGCGCGGGGTGCCCTGGCCGCGCGGAAACGGGTGACGGATGCGCTGGATGACCTGGGGCCGGGATTGCAGGACGCGGTCCTGCGGTGTTGCTGTCTGCTGGAAGGCCTGGAAGTGACCGAGCGTGCGATGGGCTGGTCCTCGCGGTCGGGCAAGATCGTGCTGCGCATCGCCTTGCAACGCCTGATGCGTCACTATGACAGTGCTAACGGCAAACAGTCACCCATGATAGGCTAGGCGCCGATGTGCATGGCGGGACTGCGCGGCGGGTTCATGGACTTTTGCTGCGCAAGCGCCTAAGTGCAAGGGAACCAATGGCGAACCAAGGCGGTCATCATGCGCGACCTGAAAATTCCGGCTCAGCGGCATCCTGAAAAGGCCAAGCGACCCGACAACGTCCAGCCCAAGAAACCGGACTGGATCAGGGTCAAGGCACCGACGTCCGAGGGGTACAAGACCACGCGCGATATCATGCGCACCCACAAGCTGACGACGGTCTGCGAAGAAGCGGGTTGCCCCAACGTCGGCGAATGCTGGAGTCAGGGCCACGCCACCATGATGATCATGGGCGAGGTTTGCACCCGCGCCTGTACGTTCTGCAATATCGCGACAGGCAAACCGCCCGAGGCGCTGGATGTGTTCGAGCCGGGCCGCGTCGCGGATGCGGTCAAGAAACTGGGTCTGAAACACGTCGTGATCACGTCCGTTGACCGTGACGACGTCGCGGATGGCGGGGCAGAGCATTTCGCGCAGACCATCCGTGCCGTGCGCCGTCAGGCCCCGGGCACGACAATCGAAATCCTGACGCCCGATTTCATTCGCTGTGCTCCAGAGGCGCTGGAGGTCGTGGTCGCGGCGAAACCGGATGTGTTCAACCACAACCTTGAAACCGTGCCCGGCCTCTACCCCGAGGTGCGGCCCGGTGCGCGATATTTCCACAGCCTGCGTCTGTTGCAGCGGGTCAAGGAGCTGGACCCCACCATGTTCACCAAATCCGGTATCATGGTCGGGTTGGGCGAGGACCGTCAGGCTGTCATCCAGGTAATGGAGGACATGCGCGCCGCTGACATCGATTTCCTGACAATCGGTCAGTATCTGCAACCGACGCCCAAGCACCACCGCGTTGATCGTTTCGTGACCCCAGAAGAGTTCGCAGCCTACGAGAAGGCCGCGTTCGGCAAGGGGTTCCTGATGGTATCGGCCTCGCCTCTGACGCGGTCCAGCTATCACGCGGGCGATGATTTCGCTAGGCTTCAGGCGGCGCGGCTGGCCAAACTGGGCTAGGGTTGCGTGATGGGGCGCGGACCTGCCGGGTCCGCCTCCACACTCAGGCCGAACAGGTGTTCGGCCCCTGCCAGCGCAAGACAGATCGCAATCACCGCAAGGCCCAGCCAGACCCGCTTGGCCGATGGCGGATTGCGCGCCCAGCGACTGGCGTTCAGCAGCCAGCGCGGGTTCATGATGTGAACCGCACGCAGCCGATATAGGGCAGGTTGCGATTACGCTGCGCGTAGTCGATGCCGTAGCCCACGACAAAGGCGTCCGGGATTTCAAACCCGATCATGTCGGCCTTGAAATCGACCTCGCGACGGGCGGGTTTGTCCAACAAGGCAATCGTTTTCAGACGGGCCGGATTCCGTGCCATGACGAAATCCGTCACCCGGGCAAGGGTATGGCCCGTGTCGACGATATCCTCGACGATCAGCACATCGCGACCTTCGACGGTGCCGCGCAGATCCTTGAGGATTCGCACCTCGCGGCTGCTTTCCATGCCGTCGCCATAGCTGCTGGCCTCGATGAAATCGACCTCGACCGGCAGATCCAGTTCGCGCACCAGATCGGCGATGAATACGAATGATCCACGCAGCAGGCCCACGACCAGCAGTTTGTCCGTGCCTGCGAACGTGGTCTGGATTTCATCGGCCAGCGCCTCGATTCGCGCGGCAATCGCTTTTGCGCTGATCATCTGGTCAATGACATAGGGTTGGCTCATGGGGTCACCTGTCGCACCGGGGTTGATTTCAGGGGCCTACATACGACATTCAGTGGTATAGTCACACAACCGAAAGTCACCAATGCCAGTTCACGACGAGACACGGGTTCTGCCCTATACACCGCAGCAGATGTTCGATCTTGTCGCCGATGTCGAAAGCTACCCGAAATTCCTGCCCTGGACAGCGGCGGCGCGCCTGCGCGACCGCACCACGTTCGATGACCGGGTCGAGATTCTGGCGGATCTAGTGGTCAGTTTCAAAGTATTCCGCGAAACCTTTGGCAGCCGCGTCACACTGTGGCCCGCGCAAAAGGCGATCGACACGCAATATATTGACGGCCCGTTCAAGCATCTGAATTCTCGTTGGGAATTTTCGGATGCACCAGAGGGCTGCAAGGTGCATTTCCACGTCGATTTCGAATTCAAAAATCGCCTGCTTCAGGGGGCGGCGGGCATGTTTTTCAATCAGGCGATGCAGACCATCGTCAAGGCGTTCGAACGGCGTGCAGCGGCGCTATACGGCACCGCATGACGTGATTTCGGACGTGAAACGGGGGCCCTGCGGCCCCCGTTTTGCGTTCAGGTGTTCAGATCGTAGGCGCGTTCACCGTGGGTGGTCAGGTCCAGCCCGGTGATTTCGGTTTCCTCGGACACGCGGAACTGTGTCACGGCGCGGCAGATGTAGATCAGCGCCACGGTCACGACGGTGGTCCAGACACCGACGATGGCCAGTGATCCCAGCTGTGCGGCCCAAGTGCCTGCGCCAAAGACCGCGATCATGATGGTGCCAAAGATGCCACCGACGCCGTGAACGGCGAAGACGTCCAATGTGTCGTCAATCGACAGTTTGGTGCGGATCAGGGCGACGGCCTCTTGGCACAGGATGCCCGCGACACCACCGATGATCAGCGCCTCGACCGGGCCGACAAACCCGGAGGCGGGTGTGATGCTGGCCAGACCTGCGATGGTGCCGGTCACGAGGCCCACCAGCGAGGCGCGACCGAACTTGATCCGTTCCCACAGGGCCCAGGTCAGCGATGCGGCGGCTGCGGACAGATGCGTGACGGTGATCGCCATGGCTGCACCACCGTCAGCGGCCAACTGGCTGCCACCGTTGAATCCGAACCAGCCGACCCACAGCATCGCCGCACCGATCATCACCAGACCGGGATTGTGCGGCGGCTTGCTGCGATCCTTGCGCGCGCCCAGCATCACGGCCAGAATCAATGCGGCCAGACCTGCGGTTTCATGGACGACGATGCCGCCCGCAAAATCGCGCACCCCGGTGTCGCCAAAGATCCCGCCGTCGGCCAGCATCCCGCCGCCCCAGACCCAATGCACGACAGGCGCATAGCACAGCAGCATCCACAGACCGGAAAACAGCAGCACGAATCCGAACCCGATCCGTTCGACATAGGCACCGACGATCAGGGCAGGGGTGATGATCGCAAAGGTCATCTGAAACGCAAAGAACAGGATTTCCGGCAGGCTGCCGGCCAGGCTGTCCGCGTCGATGCCCGCCAGGAACAGTTTGTCCAGACCGCCCCAATAGCCGGTCGCGCCGCCCCCGAACGCGATGGAATAACCAAAGGCAAACCAAAGAATGCTCATCAAACAGGCAATTGCATAGCAATGCATGAACACGCTGAGCACGTTGCGCGCCCGCACGAGGCCTCCGTAAAACAAGGCCAGTCCGGGTAGTGTCATGAACAGCACCAGCGCTGTTGCCACCATGATCCAAGCGGTATCCGCTCCGTTCATCTGTTTTCTCCTCACGAAAATTTCGGCCCAGAGGCCGGATTCGTGGCGGTAAAGAAAGTGGCAACTGCCGTGTATGCCGCAAAATAAATGGGCGTTTCTCGAACTGCGCTTATTTGGCGCGCTTTTTTGGCGGAACGCCTAAGAATGCGGCGGAAATTGAATGATGGCCTGTGACAGCAGGCTCAATCCGTGGGCGACGGTGGCCGCGCGGACCGCATCCCGCCCGATTGCCCCGAATTCGCGGGTTTCGCTGAACGTGCCCGCCTGTGTGGCGATCCCGAAACACACGCGGCCTTCGGGTTTGTGGTCCGACCCGCCGGGGCCTGCGATCCCCGTGACCGACAGCGTGATTGCCGCCTGTGACCGCGCCAATGCGCCGCTGGCCATTTCGCAGGCAACCTGTTCCGACACCGCACCATACGCATCCAGCGTCGCGGAACGGACACCCAGCATCGCCTGTTTGGCCGCATTGGTGTAGGTGACAAAGCCACGGTCAAAGACGGCCGAACTGCCGGGCACTGCGGTTAATGCCGCAGAGATCAATCCGCCGGTGCAGCTCTCGGCCAGGGCGATCATGATGCCCCGTTCCTTTGCAAGATCAATGAGATGCGCTGCGTCGTTCATGCCATCAGCACGGCGTGGAACAGCCCTGCAAGGATGACGACGCCCAGGGCTGCGAACAGGCCGGCAATCACATCATCCAGCATCACCCCCAACGCGTCACCGCGTCTGTCAGCCCAACCGACTGGGCCCCATTTTGTGATGTCGAACAGGCGAAACAGCAGGAACGCCGCCAACCAGCCGGGCCAAAGCGCGGTATAGGCCGCGCCTGCGTTGGCGGCACCAAAGGCCAGTGGCCAGAGCGCGATCCACTGGCCCGCAACCTCGTCCGCGACGATTTCAGAAGGATCATGGTTCGCCTGACCTGCGATCATCCGGGCGGTTGCCCACCATCCCGCGCCAAAGATTGCGGCGGTGCCCGCAACCAGCAACCAGGGGCCGCCGAGCATCATCAAGGCAAGGCCCGTTGGCAGTGCCGCCAGCGATCCCCAGGTGCCGGGGGCGGGGCGCAGATAGCCCACGTAGAAAAATGTAGCGATCAGGCGGGTCATGCGGACACCAGTGCGGCGGTGGCAAGGGCTGCGATACCTTCGCCCCGCCCGGTGAACCCCAACCGTTCCGAGGTTGTCGCCTTGACGCTGACCCGGTCGGGGGCGATGCCCAAAATGCCTGCCATGGCAGCGCGCATGGCAGCCTGATGCGGCCCGACCTTGGGGAATTCGCACACCAGCGTGCAATCGACGTTTGAAATGGCAAATCCCATGTCGCGGGCCATTTGGGCCGCGTGCCGCAGGAAAATATGGCTTTCAGCACCTTTCCATTGCGGATCGGTCGGGGGGAAATGCACGCCGATGTCGCCTTGACCCAATGCGCCATAGATCGCATCCGTGACCGCGTGCATGCCCACATCGGCATCGGAATGCCCCTGTAGCCCGCGGTCAAACGGCAGTTTCACACCGCACAGCATGACATGGTCGCCCGGTCCGAACCGGTGCACGTCATAGCCGTTGCCCAATCTGACATCCATGCGCATCTCCAGCAGTTGTGCGGCGCGGGCAAAGTCGTCCGCATGCGTGATCTTGATGTTGTCTTCATCGCCCGCGACGATGGCGACGTCCAGCCCGGCGGCAAGGGCCACGGCCACATCATCCGCGGCATCAGAGGGGCCCGCCCGATGTGCAGCCAGGATGGCCGCGCGGTCGAACCCCTGCGGCGTCTGTGCGCGATGCAGACCCGTGCGGTCCTGCAAACCTGTCACGATGGCGTCGCCACGCCAGAGCGCGTCGGTGACGGCTATCGCGGGGGCGGCACCGACCTGGCTGTCCAGTGCCGTGCAGACCCGGTCGATCAGCGCGGCCCGCACCAAGGGGCGGGCGGCATCATGGATCAGCACGCGGTCGGCCTGCGTGGCAAGAAGCCCTGCCAGAACAGAGGCCTGGCGCGTGGCACCGCCGGTTGCGCAGACCACGCCCAGTGTCGCGCAACGGTCCATGTCATCAGGGTGCAGGACGACGACGACCTCGTCGATCATCGGGTGTGTGGCAAAGACCTTGACGGTCCGTTCCAACACGGGAACCCCCGCCAGATCACGCCATTGTTTCGGCACACCGCCGCCCGCGCGAAGTCCACGTCCGGCTGCAACGATGATGGCGGCGGTTCCTGGCATCGGCGGTCATACTCACTTTGCGCGTCTACAAAGTGACTATTGAACGGACAGGGTCCGCGCAAGTGCCCGCAGGTGTGCCTAAAATTTGGGCGATATGCGTGTAGATAGTGCACTGGCCTTGGCGTCCGGGCCTGCGCCGCGTAGGTAGACACATGTTCGGACGTAACGCACAGGCTTTAGGCAAACGATGAATGCTGCGGCAAACCTACCTTTGACCGACCGCCCGGCGGTCGCTCTTGCGCCGTTGGCGGGGATCACGGATTTGCCGTTCCGTCAGGTCGTGGCGGGGTTCGGCGCGTCCTGGGTCGTGTCGGAAATGGTCGCATCGCAAGAAATGGTACAGGACAAGGCAAGCGTGCGTGACCGTGCTGAGCTGGGGTTCGACCAGCGGGCGACTGCGGTGCAACTGGCGGGGCGCGATCCGTATTGGATGGCCGAGGCCGCGCGCATGGTTGCCGCAAACGGGGCGGCGCTGATTGACATCAACATGGGCTGTCCTGCGAAAAAGGTCGTGGGCGGCATGTCGGGGTCGGCCCTGTTGCGTGAACCCGATCATGCCTTGCGCCTGATCGAGGCGGTCGTCGCGGCGGTGGATGTGCCTGTCACGCTCAAGACGCGTCTGGGCTGGGATGACGACAGTCTGAACGCGGCCGATGTGGCGCGGCGGGCGCAAAATGCAGGCATCCAGCTTGTCACGATCCACGGCCGGACCCGCTGCCAGTTCTACAAGGGGCGTGCCGATTGGGCCGCGATCCGTGCCGTGCGCGAGGCTGTTGATATCCCGGTGATCGCCAATGGCGACATCGTGGATCATGCCACGGCCGTTCAGGCGCTGGACCAATCTGGCGCTGACGGTGTGATGATCGGACGCGGGGCGCAGGGCCGGCCCTGGGTGCTGGCCCAGATTGCAGCGCGCATGTCCGGTGCACCGGTGCCAAAGTCGCCGGATCAAGCTGAATTTATTGATTTGGTTTCAAGGCATTACGAGGCGATGTTGAGGTTTTATGGCATGACATTGGGCCTGCGTGTCGCACGCAAGCATCTGGGGTGGTATATGGATACGGCTGGCACCTTGTCGGGACTGCGGCACGCGGTGCTGACGGCAGCATCGCCCCAGACCGTTCTGTCGCTGATCCCGGATGCGATGTCCCGGACCGCACCGGTGGCCGCATGATCGAGGATATCGCCCTGTGGGTGTCGCTGCCGACGCCCGCGCTGTTGCTGGATGCCAATGACCGCATCCTGGAATCCAATCCTGCGGCAGAGAGTTTTCTGAACCTATCGGAAAAGGCGCTGAAAAATCAGGTCGTCTGGGAAAAGGTCCTGATCGATTCACCCCTGGATGGTCCGTTTGAACGGGCGCGGGAACAGCAGACATCCCTGTTCATCAATGATGTTTTCGTGGGCTCGGGCATGAGCGCGCCGCAGCATTGCAATCTGCAGTTTTCGCCGCTGCAAAACCGTGACGGCGTGATGATCATGATCATCAGCCCACAGCAGATCGTGTCGCGCCTCGTGCAGAACACGGTGACCGGCAAGGCGGCGCGATCGGCCATCGGCATGGCGGAAATGCTGGCGCATGAAATCAAGAACCCGCTGGCGGGGATCACGGGTGCCGCGCAATTGCTGTCGATGGGCCTGTCGCCCGAAGACCAGGAGCTGACGGACCTGATCGTCGCGGAATCGCGCCGCATCGTGAAACTGCTGGAGCAGGTCGAACAGTTCGGTAACCTGCGCCAGCCCAGCCGCAAGTCCATCAACATCCACGACACGCTGGACCGGGCGCGTCAGTCCGCCTCGGTCGGCTTTGGCGCGCATATGATGTTTGTCACGGATTATGACCCGTCCTTGCCGCGTGCGCTGGCCGATGCGGATCAGTTGCAGCAGATTTTCCAGAACCTGATCAAGAACGCCGCAGAGGCGGGTGGTCCGGGCGGCAAGATCACGCTGCGGACATTCTATGATGCAAGCCTGCGGGTGTTGCAGGCCGATGGATCGCATGCGCGGCTGCCCTTGCAGATCGAGGTGATCGACGACGGGCCGGGCCTGCCGCCCGATATCGCCAGCAACGTGTTCGAACCCTTTGTTTCCGGGCGTGAAAACGGCACCGGTCTGGGGCTCGCACTGGTCAGCAAACTCATTCAGGACGGCGGTGGCTGGATCACAGTCGATAGCGCCCCGGGCCGGACGGTATTTCGGATTTCCCTGCCACGCGCAGACACAGACGACGGAGACGACTGATGGATGGCACGATTCTGGTTGCGGATGATGACCGCACGATCCGCACGGTCCTGACGCAAGCCTTGACCCGTGCTGGCTGCAAGGTGCATGCGACATCGTCGCTGGTGACGCTGATGCGCTGGGTCGAAGAGGGCAAGGGCGATCTGGTGATTTCTGATGTGGTCATGCCCGACGGAAACGGGCTGGATCAATTGCCCAAGATCGCGGAATTGCGTCCCGGTTTGCCGGTCATCGTGATTTCGGCACAGAACACCATCATGACCGCGATCCAGGCGGCAGAGGCTGACGCCTACGACTATCTGCCGAAACCGTTCGATCTGCCGGACCTGATGAAACGCGCGGCCCGCGCGCTGGAGGTCAAGCGCACATCGCAGCCGGTTCGGCGCGAAGCGTCGAGTGAACAATCGGATTTGCCGCTGGTGGGCCGGACCCCCGCGATGCAGGCCCTGTACAAGCTGGTCGCACGGGTCATGAATACAACCATGCCCGTCCTGATCACGGGCGAAAGCGGCACCGGAAAATCGCTGATCGCACGTGCGATCCACGATTTTTCTGACCGCAGGTCGTTGCCATTCGTCACGGTGGGCGGGGCCGACCTGGACGGCGTGGACGGGCCGCAATCGGTGCTGTCGCGTGCGCGGGGCGGATCCATCCTGTTCGATGAAATCGGGGATATGGATGCGCAGGCGCAGGGGCGGATCGTGCGCATGCTGGACCAATTGGGTGATAGCGCACCGCGCATCATGGCGACATCGCAGACCGATCTGGGCAGCAAGATCGAGGCAGGCGCGTTCCGCGACGATCTGTTCTATCGCCTGTCCGGGGTGACGATTGCCGTGCCGTCCCTGCGGGAACGGGTCGATGACATCCCGCTGCTGGCAGAGCATTTCCTCGCCAAGGCGGAACGCGATGGCGGCCCGTTGCGGCGCATTTCGGATGCGGCCACGGCACTGGTGCGCACCTACAGTTGGCCCGGCAACGTGCGCCAGTTGGAAAATACGGTGCGGCGTCTGGTGTTTACTGCCGCCGGCGAAGAAATCAGCAAGACCGAGGTCGAGGCGGTGCTGGGCAACCAGCCCGCAATGGAGCCGCTGCGCGGTGGCGATACGGACAAGTTGTCGAGCGCCGTTGCACGCCACCTGAAACGCTATTTCGACCTGCACGGCGGCATGCTGCCACCGCCGGGTCTGTATAACCGCATTCTGCGCGAGGTGGAGGCCCCGCTGATCGAAATCGCCCTCGACGCGACTGCTGGAAATCAGGCGAAATGTGCTGATTTGCTGGGCATCAACCGCAATACACTCAGAAAGAAGATCACGGACCTCGATATTCAGGTGACACGCCGCCGCAAATTGATGTAAAACCGCAACATAAGCGTGGCCCCGACGGAACATCCGACGGCAAGGACCACATAAAACGGCGGTATTGGCGGGGTCACTCCCGTCGCAATGGACAGGGCAATTCGCGTGCAGCGGTCCCGGTTGAGCTTGAATTACCAGCGTATCAAGCGCTGGCGGCGGCAGCGTGCCGTCCAGAATTTCACGACCCTGGGGTTGGTTGTTCTGGGCCCGGTGCTGGCTGTCGTGACGTTTCTGATCCTGCGCAGTCCGCTGGATGCCGGATCCGCCTCGCCGGTCCTGCGTCTGGTGCTGCTGGCTGACCTTGTTTACATCATCATCGTCGCAGGGCTCGTGCTGAGCCGGGTGTTCTATCTGATCGTGGCGCGCCGCAACCAGTCGGCAGGATCGCGTCTGCACCTGCGCCTGACGGGCGTTTTCGTGGCACTTGCATTGATACCGACGGTATTGGTCGCCGTTTTTGCGGTGCTGTCCATCAATCTGGGGTTCGAAGGCTGGTTTTCAGAGCGGGTGCAGAACGTCCTGGGCACATCGCTGTCGACCGCGCAGGCCTACGAAGAAGAAGAACGATCAGAGGTGCTGCGCGATGGCAATGCGCTTGCGGCATACCTCAATACCGAGCGGCAGGCCAATTTCTTTATGAATGACGGTGACGTGCGGCAGGCCATTGCCGTCGTGCAGCCGCAAATCGACCGGGGATTGTCCGAGGTGTTTTTCCTGAACGGGGCAGGGGATATCATGACGCGCGGCGGCGGGTCGTATGATTTCAACTATGAACGCCCCGATCCGACTGATTTCGACAAGGCCCGCAACAGCGGTGCCGTCGTGATCGAAGATGCGGCAAACAATGAATTTCGCGCGCTTTTGTCGGTTGAAACCTTTCCAGATCGTTTCCTGCTGGTGACCCGTCCCGTCGATGGGGAAATCCTGGCGCTGCTGGACGAAACCGAGGCGACGGTCGCCTTGTATGAACAGCTGGAACGCGACAGGGGTGCGTTGCTGTTCCAGTTCGGTGGATTGTATCTGGGATTTGCGGTGATCCTGATCCTTGCGGCGACATGGCTGGGGCTGTGGTTTGCAGAACGCCTGTCGCGACCTGTGGGGCGGCTTGTCACGGCCTCGCAGCGGGTGGGGGCCGGTGATCTGGACGTGCGCGTGATCGAGGATGACGGCGACGACGAGATCAGCCAGTTGGGGCATTATTTCAACCAGATGACCAGTCGGCTGAAAACGCAGCGCGACGATCTGGTCGGCAGCAACCGCCTGTTCGATTCCGTGCTGTCATCGGTCACATCCGGCGTGGTCGGTCTGGACGCGGATGGCCGGATCAGTTTCGTGAACCCCTCTGCCGTGCGGTTGCTGAATGTCGGGCGTGGCCAGACCACGACCGCGCTGTCGGTGGCCGTGCCCGAATTCGGGTCATTGTTCGAGAAACTGCGCGCCGATGGCCGGCCCTTTGTGCAGGAACAGGTCAACCTCGTGCGCAGTGGCAAACAAGAAAGCCTGCTGGTCCGCATGGCACCGCGTGCCGGCAATGACGGGGCGCTGGATGGCTACGTGGTCGCGTTCGACGATGTGACCGATCTGGTCAGCGCACAGCGCATGGCCGCCTGGGGTGATGTCGCCCGGCGCATCGCCCACGAGATCAAGAACCCGCTGACGCCAATCCAGCTGTCGGCCGAGCGCATCAAGCGCAAGTTCGCGGCAGAGGTCGCAGATACCGACAAACTGAACCAGATGACCGATGTGATCGTGCGTCAGACCAACGATCTGCGCCGCATCGTCGATGAATTTTCGAAATTTGCCCGCATGCCCGAACCCGAACTGGCTGTTTCGGACCTGTCGGCACTGTTGCGCGATGTGGTGACGCTGCAAGAAGCAGGTCAGCCGGACGTCAGGATCATCGCGGATACGCCAGCGCAGCCGGTTCTGACGGATATCGACCAGACGATGATCGGGCAGGCGCTGACCAATCTGATCAAGAACGCAGGCGAGGCGATCGAAACCCGCGCCGAACAGCAGGGTATGCCGGTTGCCGACCCACTGATCCGGGTTGCGATGGTTGTGGGGGATCATGGTGTGCGGATCACGATTTCCGACAACGGGATCGGTCTGCCGCAGGACCGCGCGCGACTGTTCGAACCCTATGTGACGACGCGCGACAAGGGGACGGGCCTGGGCCTGCCCATCGTGCGCAAGATCATCGAAGAACACGGCGGCACGCTGCAACTCGTGGATGCCGAACCTTTTGGCACGGACACCCACGTGGGGGCCTGTGCCGTGATTGAACTGCCGTTGGCCCCTGTCGGGGTTGCGGCCAACAAAATTCCAGCATGAGGTTTTGACTATGGGCGACATTCTGATCACCGACGACGAACGCGACATCCGGGAACTGATCGGCGATATCCTCGAGGATGAGGGTTTCACCACGCGGTTGGCTGCGAATTCCGATCAATGCATGGCCGAAATCGCCAAGGAAACGCCGGCGCTGATGATTTTGGATATCTGGCTCAAGGATTCCAACATGGACGGGATCGATATTCTGAAAACCGTAAAACGTGATTATCCGGAGGTGCCGATCGTCATCATTTCCGGGCATGGCAACATCGAGATTGCGGTCGCGGCCATCAAGCAGGGGGCCTACGATTTCATCGAGAAGCCCTTTAACATCGACCAGTTGATGGTCGTGATCCGGCGCGCGATGGAAACCAGCCGTCTGCGGCGCGAGAATGTCGAACTCAAGCGCGGCGAGAGCGCCCCGGCCGACATGCTGGGTGACAGTGCGGCGTTCCGCGCCATGAAGGCGCAGCTGGACAAGGTGACCAAATCCAACGGCCGCGTGATGCTGACCGGGCCCGCCGGTGCCGGCAAGGAAATCGCCGCGCGCTATATCCATGCCAATTCCAACCGGGCGGGCGCACCCTTTGTCACGATCAATTCCGCCAGCGTTGAGCCAGACCACATGGAAGAAGCCTTGTTCGGCCGTGAAAGTGCCGGCAAGGGCATTGAAAAGGGTCTGCTGGAACAAGCCAACGGCGGGATCATCTACCTGGACGAAGTGGCCGAGATGCCGATGGGCACACAGGCCAAGATGCTGCGGGTTCTGGTGGATCAATCGTTCCAGCGCGTCGGCGGCACCGAAAAAGTGCAGGTCGATCTGCGTTTCATCTCTTCCACGAACCGCGATTTGCCAAAACTGATCGAACAGGGACTGTTCCGTCAGGAATTGTTCCACCGTCTGAACGTTGTTCCGATCGAGGTGCCCAGCCTGGAAGAACGCCGCGAGGATATCCCCACGCTGGCCGAATATTTCATCGCGCAACTGAACAAGGCGCAGGGTCTGCCGCTGCGGGAACTGGCCGAGGATGCGCGCGCGCTGTTGCAGACGATGCTGTGGCCGGGCAACGTCCGTCAGTTGAAAAACGTCGTGGAACGCGTGCTGATCCTGGGCGAAGGCAACCATCCCATCGGTGCCAAGGAATTGCCCAGCTCTGAGGAGGCGCCTGCGACCGAGGGACGGATCGTGCTGTCTGGCGGGCTTGCGACATTGCCGCTGCGCGAGGCGCGCGAATTGTTTGAACGCGAATATCTGCTGACCCAGATCAACCGTTTCGGTGGGAACATCAGCCGTACTGCCAGCTTTGTCGGGATGGAACGCAGCGCGTTGCACCGCAAGCTCAAGTCGCTGGGTGTCGCGACGGCGAACAAGGCGGGCGCACGCGTGGCCTATGTCGAAGAAGGCGCGTGAATTGACGCGCGGCACCGGCCATGTCACTGGAGCGTAGGTCGGCAGGAGAACATCGATGAAGGTCATCATCTGCGGGGCTGGTCAGGTCGGCTGGCAAATCGCCCGGCATCTGGCGGGCGAACAGAACGACGTGACGGTTGTGGACAACAATCCCGAACTGGTGCGGCGCGCGACAGACAGTCTGGATGTGCAGGGCATCAGCGGCTTTGCCAGCTATCCCGACATTCTGGAACGGGCAGGGGCGCGCGACGCTGACATGATCATCGCTGCGACCCATTCCGACGAGGTGAACATGGTCACCTGTCAGGTGGCGCATTCCGTGTTTTCGATCCGCCGCAAGATCGCGCGTCTGCGGTCGCAAAGCTATCTGGATGCGATCTATTCCGACCTGTACCGGCGCGATCATTTGCCGATCGACGTGGTCATCAGCCCCGAAAAAGAGGTGGCAGCGGCGGCGCTGCAACGGCTGGCCTCGCCTGCGTCATTCGACACCGAACAATTCTTGAACGATCAGGGCACCTTGATGGGTATTTCGATCGAGGCGGACTGCCCGGTGGTGAATACGCCGTTGCGCCAACTGACCGACCTGTTTTCGACGTTGCGGGCGATCGTGGTGGGGGTACGGCGCGATGGCGTGATGTTCGTGCCCTCGGCCAAGGATCAGCTGTTTGCCGGGGATGACGCCTATATTTTCACGCATACGGATGACGTGAACCGAACGCTGGAGATTTTCGGCAAACATCAGACCCGACAGCAACGCATCGTCATCATCGGTGGCGGCAATGTCGGTCTGGCCGTCGCACGCGCGCTCGAGGCCAAGACCGAACGCCTGCGGGTGCGCATGATCGAACGGACGCGCGAGGCGGCAGAGGCAGCGGCGGATGCGCTGGATCGCACCATCGTGCTGCATGGCGACGGTCTGGATGCAGCACTGCTGGACGAGGCGGGTATCGCGACAGCGGATGCGGTTCTGGCGGTGACTGACGATGACAAGGTGAACCTGCTGGCATCGGTCCGGTCCAAGGAGATGGGCTGCAAGATGTCGATCTGTCTGGTCAACGATCCCACGCTGGTGCCCCTGATGGGGCCATTGGACGTGGATGCCTGGATCAACCCGCGGTCGACAACCGTGTCGTCGATCCTGCGGCACGTACGCCACGGGCGGGTGCGGGGGGTCTATTCGATCGGCGATGCCGAGGCTGAATTGATCGAAGCGCAGGTGTTGTCCACATCGCCGATGGCAGGTCAAAAGATCCGCGATATCCAGTTCCCCGAGGGGGCCGTGGTCAGCGGTATCTCCAAGAATGGCAAGATGATCAAACCGGTCGCCGATACACGCATTGATGACGGTGATCTGGTCGCGATCTTTGCAATGGCGAACGATGTGCCAGAGGTCGAGCGCCTGTTGCAGGTGTCGATCGACTTTTTCTGATGGCAATTATTCGGTCCCTGCCTTTTTTCGTGCTGCTGATGGGGATCGGATCGGTTGCCATGCTGGTGCCGGCGATCCATGCGACGGCGTTGGGTGCCACGCGCGTCATGCAGACGTTTTTCTATGCATCACTGCTGGGATTGACGCTGACGCTGCTGGCGGGGCTTGCGACATCCGGGCGGGTGCCGCGCAATGCCGCCCTCAGTCAGTTGATGACGCTCGTGCTGGCCTTTGGGTTGTTGCCGATCATGTTCGCCGTCCCGTTCTACGAGGCGGGTGAAAACATCCGGTTCAGCGACGCCTGGTTCGAGATGGTGTCGTCGTTCACGACGACGGGTGCGACGCTGTACGAAAATGCCGGGCGTCTGCCGCCATCGCTGCATCTGTGGCGTGCGACTGTCGGCTGGCTGGGCGGCATGCTGACCTGGATCGTGGCTGTCGCCATCTTTGCGCCGATGAATCTGGGCGGGTTCGAGGTACGGACCGCTGGCGGATCGGCGCAGTTTACGGCGGGCCGCTATAGTCAGATCGGTGAGGTGGCGCGGCTACAGGACCGGCTGGCCCGGCATACGGCCACGCTCGCCCCCATCTATGTCGGCCTGACCTTTGTGTTGTGGATCGGTTTGGTGCTGCTGGGTGAAGTGCCCTATATCGCGCTGTGCCACGCGATGTCGGTGCTATCGACATCCGGGATTTCACCGATTGGCGGCGTCTATTATGCCGTGTCGGGATTCTGGGGTGAGCTGCTGATTTTCTGCTTCTTTGCCTTTGCCATTTCGCGCCTGACGTTTTCGCGGGGCATGTTCGGGGATAGTGATGCGCGGCTGGCCCGTGACCCCGAGGTGCATATGGCACTGATTCTGGTCGCGGGCGTTACGGCAATGCTTTTCCTGCGCCATTGGCTGGGCAGCATCGAGGAGGGGACGACTTCGACGCTGCCCGCGCTGTTTTCGTCACTCTGGGGCAGTATTTTTACGGTCACTTCATTCCTGACGACCACGGGGTTCGAATCGCGGTTCTGGGACGGCGCGGCAGATTGGTCCGGTCTGGAAACCCCGGGTCTGTTCCTGGTGGGGATCGCTCTGATCGGTGGCGGTGCAGCGACCACGGCGGGCGGCGTGAAACTGCTGCGCGTCTATGCGCTGTTCCGCCATTCCGAACGCGAGGTCGAACGCCTGCTGCATCCGTCATCGGTCGGTGGTGGCGGGCGCGAGGCCCGCACGATCCGACGTCAGGGGGCCTATATTTCATGGGTATTCTTCATGTTGTTCGCGCTGTCGATTGCAGCGGTGATGTTGCTGCTGGCCCTGACGGGGGTCCAGTTCGAAACCACGATGGTGCTGACGGTGGCGGCGTTGTCGACCACCGGACCGCTGGCCATCGTGGGGGCAGAGACGCCGATCAGTTATGCTGGTCTACCGGATGCGGCCAAGGCCGTGCTTGGGGCTGCGATGGTGCTGGGGCGGTTGGAGACACTTGCCCTGATCGCACTGTTCAATCCTGAAATCTGGCGGCGGTAGTGGGTTGATTTTAGGGCTGGATCATCCGAAAGACTGTCTCCATACTTTCTAACTGATGTTTACGGCCGGTCCGCGGCCCGCAAGAATAATTGGAGACCCGATATGGCGTCTGACAAGGCCAACCTGCAGGATGCATTCCTGAACCACGTGCGCAAGGTCAAGGTACCTGTCACGATCTTTCTGGTGAACGGTGTCAAGCTTCAGGGCGTCATCACGTGGTTCGACAGTTTCTGCGTCCTGCTGCGCCGCGACGGCCAGAGCCAGCTGGTGTACAAATCGGCGATCTCGACGATCATGCCAGCCCAACCCATTAGCCTGTACGAGGGCGAAGAATAATTGCTTGAACATGACCGGCCCATCACACGGGCCTACGTTCTGCACCCGGATCTGAAAACCGACCGTACCCGCCGCGCGGCTGACCCCGCGCTGGAGGAGGCCGTGTCGCTGGCCGCCGCCCTGCCGGATTTGCAGGTCGTCGGCGCAGAAGTGGTGCGTTTGCCAAAATTGCTGCCGGGGACCTTGTTCGGCAAGGGCAAGATCGCAGAGCTGAAAGACCGGATGAAAGCGGAAGAGGTCGAGCTTGTCTTGATCGACGGCCACGTGACGCCGGTGCAGCAGCGCAACCTGGAAAAGGCCTGGGACGTCAAACTGCTGGACCGGACCGGGCTGATCCTCGAAATCTTTTCGGATCGGGCGCGCACCGCCGAGGGCGTGTTGCAGGTTGAAATGGCGGCATTGTCCTATCAGCGCACCCGTCTGGTGCGGGCCTGGACCCACTTGGAACGTCAGCGTGGCGGACTTGGTTTCGTCGGTGGTCCCGGTGAAACCCAGATCGAGGCCGACCGCCGTGCCATCGATATGCAGTTGCAGGCGCTGAAGCGGCAGCTGGAAAAGGTCGTCAAGACACGGACGCTGCACCGCGCGGCACGGGCCAAGGTGCCCTATCCGATCGTGGCGCTGGTGGGCTATACCAACGCGGGAAAATCAACGCTGTTCAACCGGCTGACAGGTGCGGATGTGTTCGCCAAGGACATGCTGTTCGCGACGCTGGACCCGACGATGCGCCAGATCGAATTGCCAGAGGGCGACAAGATCATCATGTCGGATACGGTTGGTTTCATTTCCGACTTGCCCACCGAGCTGGTGGCGGCCTTCCGTGCGACGCTCGAAGAGGTGCTGGATGCCGATCTGATCGTGCATGTGCGTGACATCAGTCATCCGCAGACCGAGGAACAATCCAAGGATGTGATGGCAATCCTCACGTCGCTCGGGGTGGCCGATGATGCGCCGCTGCTGGAGGTCTGGAACAAGATCGACCGGCTGCCCAGCGATGATCACGATGGAATCGTCACCCAGGCGGCAAGAACAGAAGACATCTTTGCCATTTCCGCGATCACCGGCGAGGGATTGGACCCACTGCTGGACGCGATCAGCGAGGTTCTGAAGGACCCGCGGACCGCAGACCAATTGACGCTGGGATTCGGGGCCGGCAAGGCGCGGGCGTGGTTGTTCGATCAGGGCGTGGTGACGGGTGAACGGCAGACGGAAGATGGCTATGTCATCGACGTGTTCTGGACACAGACGCAAGCCAGTCGGTTCGGCAAGCTGGACTGACGGTCACAGATGATCGCGCGGCGCGCCTGTTGCGCATGCGGGAGCCTCCGGCGGGAGTATTTTGAGCAAGATGATGCGGGGGGATTTACCCGTTTCGGGCCGTCAGGTCCGAAATCAGCTGTCGGTCCGGCCGGATGATCAGGGATATCGTTTGTTGATGCGAAAAGGGCGCCCCGTGGGGCGCCCTTTTGCGATTTAGCAGCTGTAGTACAGCTTGTATTCGACCGGGTGCGGCGTGTGCTCGACCTGGTAGACCTCTTCCCACTTGAGGGCCATGTAGCCTTCGAGCTGGGATTTGGTGAACACGTCGCCTTGCAGCAGGAAGTCGTGATCGGCCTCGAGCGATTCCAAGGCTTCGCGCAGCGAGCCGCAGACCGTCGGGATGGCGGCCAGTTCTTCGGGCGGCAGGTCGTAGAGGTCCTTGTCCGAGGAGGGGCCGGGGTCGATCTTGTTCTTGATGCCGTCAAGACCGGCCATCAGCAGGGCCGCAAAGCACAGGTAGGGGTTTGCCGCGGGATCGGGGAAACGTGCCTCGACGCGCTTGGCTTTGGGGGATTCGGACCACGGGATACGGACACAACCCGAACGGTTACGGGCGGAATACGCGCGCAGAACCGGGGCTTCGAAGCCGGGGATCAGACGCTTGTAGCTGTTCGTGGAGGGGTTCGTGATCGCGTTCAGCGCCTTGGCATGCTTGAGGATGCCGCCGATGAAATACAGGGCCTCCTGGCTGAGGTCGGCGTATTTGTCGCCGGCGAACAGGGGCTTGCCGTCTTTCCAGATCGACATGTTCACGTGCATGCCAGTGCCGTTGTCGCCTGCGATCGGCTTGGGCATGAAGGTTGCCGACTTGCCGTAGGCTTGGGCCACGTTGTGGATGACGTACTTGTATTTCTGCAGCTCATCGGCCTGGTGCGTCAGCGTGCCGAAGATCAGACCCAGCTCGTGCTGGCAGGAGGCCACTTCGTGGTGGTGCTTGTCGACCTTCATGCCCATGCGTTTCATGGTGGTCAGCATCTCGCCACGCATGTCCTGCGCGTCATCGATCGGGTTGACCGGGAAGTAGCCGCCCTTGACGCCGGGACGATGGCCGGTGTTGCCCATTTCGTATTCGGTGTCGGTGTTCCAGGCACCGTCGATTGCATCGACCTGGAAAGATACCTTGTTCATGGCGACCGAGTAGCGCACGTCGTCAAAGACGAAGAATTCAGCCTCGGGACCGCAGTAGAAGGTGTCACCGATGCCGCTGGACTTGAGGTAGGCCTCTGCCTTTTGGGCGGTGCCGCGCGGGTCGCGGTCGTAGGGTTCCATCGTGTCCGGCTCGACGATGGAGCAATGCAGACAGATGGTTTTTTCAGCGTAGAAGGGGTCGACATAGGCCGTTGCCGTGTCGGGCATCAGTTTCATGTCGGACTGGTCAATCGATTTCCAGCCGGCGATGGAGGAGCCATCGAACATGAAGCCTTCTTCGAGGAAGTCTTCGTCGACCAGATCAGACACGATGGTGACGTGCTGCAGCTTGCCCTTGGGATCGGTGAAGCGGATGTCGACGTAGTCGGCTTCCTCGTCCTTCATCATTTTCAGAAAGTCTTTGGTGCTCATGAGCTGTCCTTTCGGTTCGTGTCTTATAGTTTACAGCGCGTCGTCGCCGGATTCGCCGGTTCTGATGCGGATGGCTTGTTCGACCGTGCTGACGAAAATCTTTCCGTCACCGATCTTGTCGGTTTTGGCAGCCTCGACGATTGCGGCGATGGCCGCGTCGACCTGATCGTCAGCAAGGACGACCTCGAGCTTTACCTTGGGCAGGAAGTCGACGACGTATTCAGCGCCGCGGTACAATTCGGTGTGACCTTTCTGGCGGCCGAAACCTTTGACTTCGACCACGGACAAGCCCTGAATGCCGACTTCTTGCAGCGCTTCTTTTACTTCATCCAGCTTGAACGGCTTGATGATGGCTTCGATTTTTTTCACGCAGACTCCCCCGTATGGCTTACCTCCGAGGTGAGATCATTTTCATGGCAGACCTACAATTCATCCCGGCATCGAAGGGCGTGGGAACAGACTGAAAAATACGCAACAGGTTACTTTTTGCGCTGTCTGGTCAATAAATGTGCAAAATGAGAACTGCCGGGATGTGCTGGGATCGCACGTCTGGCGATCAGCCATTTTTCGGGGAATTTTGGGTGAAAAACGCAAAAACGCGCCGTGCTTTCGGGCCAAGACGATCATAAGATCGGCATAGACACGTCCCGAAAGCACTGCGCGTGCTGTTTTTATAGTCATGTGCGGCCATGCGGCCGCATCGCGCCGTCAGACGGCGGCGGATGCCATTTCGATGCCGTCAGCATAGAGAATATGCTGGCGATCGAAGGTAAGTGTGTAGGTCGTCATTTTCTGTGCGGCCTGCGGTGCGAGGTATTCGCCGTCAACCAGGCGGGCGGCCTCGATGTTGGCGGTCTGGGTTCCGAACAATGCCTCGGCACGCCAGTCGCGAATGTGCAGAATCGTGTTGGGCGTCACCATCATGTCGCGGTCGGGGCGTGTGTGGCCCAGTGAACCCGCCTTGATGCGGATCGGCGCGATTTTCTGGGTCGCGACGTCGATTTTGCGCAGGATCGCCATGCCACTGTCACGGGTGATGATGCGCATGCCCGGTTCGAGGTGTTCGACGGGCATTTCGCCTTCCATCGTCATGATGGTTGTGCCGGCGCAAACGCCTGCGTTGAGTTTAGCTTTCTTGGGCGCAGCAACGCTGCGTTCGATCGTCTTGGTCTGCATGGCGTTTTTCCCGCTCTAGCTTGTGTCTGCCTCAATAGTTCTTTCACAACTAAGGCAAGATTCTGGCACAGTCATGCTTTTTCTGGGATGCTTTTTATTCTCGCATCCCCCTGTGACCTTTGTTAGACAGCCGCCAAACACCGGGGGCGCGGAAACGTGCCCCCGTAACAATGCGGGTGTGGCGGAATTGGTAGACGCACCAGATTTAGGTTCTGGCGCCGCAAGGCGTGGGGGTTCAAGTCCCTTCACCCGCACCATATTCGAATGAAAGAAGGACATTCCATGCAGGTCAACGAGACCCTGAACGACGGCCTCAAGCGCGGCTATACCATCACTGTCACAGCGGCAGAGCTGGATGCAAAAGTTGTCGAGAAGCTGGAAGAAGCGCGCCCTGGCGTGGAAATGAAGGGTTTTCGCAAAGGTAAGGTGCCGATGGCCCTGTTGCGCAAACAGTTCGGTCCGCGCCTGATGGGCGAAGCCATGCAGGACAGCATCGATGGTGCCCTGCGCGACCACCTGGACAGCACCGGCGATCGTCCGGCTGCACAGCCCGAAATGAAGATGTCCAATCCGGACTGGAAAGAGGGCGACGACGTTGTTGTCGAAGTGTCCTACGAGGCGCTGCCCGATGTGCCGGACACCGATTTTTCCGCGATCAAACTGGAAAAGCTAATCGTGAAGGCAGATGATTCTGCTGTCGAAGAAGCACTGAACAACCTGGCAGAGAGCCCGCAGGCCCAGACGTTCGAGAAAAAGAACGGTCTGTCCAAGGACGGCTATCAGGTGGTGATCGATTTCGTCGGCAAGATCGACGGCGAGGCATTCGACGGCGGCTCGGCCGAAGATTACCCGCTGGTGCTGGGGTCCAACTCCTTTATCCCCGGTTTCGAGGAACAGCTGCTGAAAACCAAGGCTGGTGAGGAAAAGGCCGTGACGGTCAATTTCCCCGATGATTATCAGGCAGAGCATCTGGCCGGCAAGGAAGCCGTGTTCGATGTGACCGTCAAAGAAGTCCGCGAGCCCGTCACGCCGGAATTGAACGACGAGCTGGCCAAGAAGTTCGGTGCCGAGGATCTGGAGGCCCTGAAGGGTCAGATCCGTGATCGTCTGGAAGCCGAATATCAGGGTGCATCACGTGCCGTTGCCAAGCGCAAGTTGCTGGACGAGCTGGACACGGCCGTCGATTTCGAACTGCCCCCCAGCCTGGTCGATGCCGAAGCCGGTCAGATCGCCCACCAGCTGTGGCATGAGGAAAACCCCGACGTCCAGGGCCATGACCACCCCGAGATCAACCCGACCGAAGAGCATATCACGCTGGCCAAGCGTCGCGTAAAGCTGGGTCTGTTGCTGGCCGATATCGGCCAGAAGGCAGAGATCAAGGTCACGGATCAGGAAATGACGCAGGCGATCATGAACCAGGCGCGTCAGTACCCGGGTCAAGAGCGTCAGTTCTTTGAATTTGTGCAGCAGAACGCACAGTTCCGCCAGCAGCTGCAGGCGCCGCTGTTCGAGGATAAGGTCGTCGATCATATCCTTGAAAAAGCAGATGTGAGCGAGAAGGAAGTCAGCAAGGACGACCTTCAGAAAGCAGTCGAAGCGATGGAAGCCGAAGACTGATCCAAAGGATCAACATTGTTTGAAATGGCGCCCCTCGGGGCGCCATTTTTCGTTGTGGCCTTGTCCAAACGTTTGGAAGCCCCACATTATTTACAGAGGGGGCATGCGCGCATGCTACCAGTTGGGACGAGTTTACCCCGTGCGGAAAACATTGAAATTCGCGTTGATCCTGAGTGGTCTGATGTTCAGCGGTCTACCGTTGGCAGCGCAAGCCTGTCCGAACCCGGATATGGCGTCGTTCACGCAGTTGACCGAAAGTGGCGTCAGTCTGCGCCGCGGGAAATCCGTTCGGATGACGGCGGGGGGGATGCGCCCGTTGGGCGATTGCCCGCAGGCCAGCGTCGCGCGCGGCAGCGATTCCCATTTTACCGATGCACCAACCTTTGAATTGAACTTGGTCGGCATGATGGGGCTGGCACTGCAGATGAGCGCGGACACCGGATGCGCGCGCGATATGCTGGTCCAGACGGCCGATGGGTCGTGGTATTATCGTGGACCGGGACTGAATGGATTCATGCCGCCGATGATGTTGTCCAACCCCGGCACGGGCGCGCTCAAGGTCTGGATCGGCACCCAAGACGACCGCAGTTGCCGGGTGCGCATGGAATTTCTGACTTTGCTGCGATGAAAACCGCAAAAAAATAAAGGCCGGATCATTGCTGATCCGGCCTTTATCGTCGTGATGGCCGCCAACCCGAAAAGGGGCGGGCGTCTTATTTTTATCAGGCGTTGTCGGATGCGCGGGGCGCGTCGTCGCCGTCGTCGTCGGATGCGGCAGAGCCGAGATCGTCGAACAGTTCCTGGATTTCGAATTCAGCTGCTGCTTCTTCTTCGGCGGCCAGTTCCTGAATGGATTTGCCAGCGGCCTGAAGCTGTGCTTCTTCGGCGGAACGTGCGACGTTCAGGGTGATCGTTGCCTCGACCTCGGGGTGCAGGTTCAGCGTCACATCGTGCAGACCCAGATCCTTGATCGGACCTTGCAGCACGACCTGATTGCGGTCGACCTTGTAACCGTCGGCGGCAGCAGCATCGGCCACGTCACGCGGTGTGACGGACCCATAGAGCGAGCCGGCGTCGGAAGCGGAACGAATCACGATGAACTGCTTGCCGTCGATCTTGTCGGCCTCGGCCTGTGCGGCAGCGCGTGTTTCAGCGTTGCGTGCCTCGAGTGCGGCCTTTTCGGCCTCAAAGCGAGCGAGGTTTGCAGCGTTGACGCGCAGCGCCTTTTTCTGCGGCAGCAGGTAGTTGCGCGCATAGCCTTCCTTGACAGAGACGACTTCGCCCATGTTGCCCAGCTTTGCGACGCGTTCGAGAAGAATGATGTCCATGATGCGGGTCCTTACTTCACTGCGTAGGGCAGAAGGGCGAGGAACCGTGCACGCTTGATCGCCTGGGCGAGCTTGCGCTGGTTCTTGGCGCCGACGGCGGTGATGCGGGCAGGCACGATCTTGCCGCGCTCGGAGATGTAGCGCTGCAGGGTGCGGGTGTCTTTGTAGTCGATCGCAGGAGCGTTTTCGCCCTCAAACGGATCGGACTTGCGACGACGGAAAAACGGTTTGGTAGCCATGTCTTACAATCCTTTTGTGAAGTTAGCGGCGCTCGCGACGGCTGTCGCGTTCGTCACGTTTCTGCATTTGGACCGACGGGCCGTCCTCGTGTGCGTCGACCTTGATCGTCAGAACGCGCATGACGTCTTCATGCAGGCGCATCAGGCGTTCCATCTCTTGCACGGCGGCCGCGGGGGCGTCGGTGCGCAGATAGGCGTAGTGGCCCTTGCGGTTCTTGTTGATCTTGTAGGCCATGGTCTTGACGCCCCAGTATTCGGAGTCGACCAGCTTGCCTTCGTTGTCGGACAGGACTGTCCCGAAGTGTTCGATCAGGGCTTCGGCTTGCGTGTTGGACAAGTCCTGACGCGCAATCATCACATGCTCATACAGCGGCATGGTATTCCTTACATGTTCGGCGCACTTCAAAGACCGGGTGGTTCCACTTCCGCGTCCCGGTCACGAGAGGCTGCGCAGGTCAAAAGTCGCGCGGAAGTCCGGCGCTTATACACGGGGACGGGCAGGGCGCAAGCCTGTGTACATATAGTGGCACCGGTCATGCAGAATCCCCGAATTAACGATTATTGGTCACCGTTTTGCCCAAGTCCGGTTGCACGACGAAAAGCGGACCGTAACCACCCCTCAAGGAGTACAGATGAGCGATCTTGCAACTGACCGGCGTGAGGTGGTGCGTATCCGCGGATGGATGCCCGACGGGCTCGTGCCCATGAGCAGTAGCGGATTTGACGTCGAAGAGTCGTTCTGGGGCTATACGATATCGCATGCGGGCAGCCCGCGTCTGGCGTTGGTGCTCGTGCAATTCCTCGTGTTGCTGATCGGGGCATTTTGTGCGGCGTCAGGGATGACGTTGCTGTTGCTGTCACCTGTGTCGGATATCGTATTCCGGTCGCCGCTGATTTTCGGGTGTTTTGCGTTTTCGCTGCTGTTGATGTGGTATGCCACGCGCGGGCTGTCGTCACGCTATGAGATCGACACACATCGGTCGGAACTGCGGCGCGTGGTTCTGAACCGCACCGGATTGCTGACGATCCAGGCGCAGTATAGTTTCGACAGTATTGCAAACGTCTACGTCGAAGCCGTGAACGACCAGACATCGCGGCTGTGTGTGCGTTTCCGCAATGGTCCCGGTCGCATCGTTGTCGCCAGCGGCACGCCCGAGGATCTGGAACCTTTGTCTGTGCGACTGCGTCGCGACATGGTGCTGGGCGTGGTGCAACGGAACCCGTGAACATGGAGTGTTCAAAAATGTGAAATTGCTTTTCGTGGGGCAGATCACATTTATCGCCGTGCAGACACATCAACACGGAGTACCACCATGAAAACGATTTTCGGCACCGCCACCGCACTTGCCCTGCTGTCCACGCCCGTTCTGGCCGCACCTGCGCCCTACACGCTGGACGCAAGCCACAGCCAGGTTCTGTTCAGCTACGATCACTTGGGTTTTTCCACGACCTACGGCCTGTTTTCGGGCTTTGACGGCGAAATTTCCTTTGATGCCGAAGACCCCGCTGCATCCAGCGTGTCGGTGTCGTTCCCGGTGCGCAGCATGATGACCGGCTGGGAAGCCCGTTTCGAGCATTTCATGTCTGAGGATTTCTTTGGCGCCGCTGAAGACGACATGGTCACATTCACCTCGACCGCGATCGAAGTGACCGGTGAGAACACCGCACTGATCACCGGTGACCTGAGCATGAACGGCATCACCAAGGAAGTCGTTCTGGACACCGTCCTGAACCAGGCCGGTCAGCACCCGATGGCCGAGAAGGCATGGCTGGGCTTTGACGCGACAACAACGTTGCTGCGGTCCGATTTCGAAGTCGGCGCATTCGCCCCCTTTGTCAGCGACGAAGTGCAGGTGATGATCTCGATCGAAGCTGAAGCTGCCGAATAAGCGGCGCACTGATCGACCGCACGAGGGCCGCGCCGGGGTATTCTGGCGCGGCCCTTTTTCCATGCGGTGGCCTGAACGGTCGATGCAAAACAAAGGGCCCGCTGCATGACGCAGCGGGCCCTTTGTTTTCACCGCGTGATGCGGGGTTTTCGTCAGTTGTTGCGTGTCGCGGTGAGGTCCATCGTGACGATCACGTCAAAAGCCAGATTGGATTCGCCTTCCATGCTTTCGCCGATATTGAATGTCTGGCGGTTCAGCGTGGTTTGCCCGGTAGCCGTGGCCGTGTCGCCGTCAAGCGTCAGCGAAAATGGCAGGGTGACGGGTGCCTCGATCCCCTTGAGCGTGAGTGTTCCGTCCGCGACATAGCTGCCGTCGTCCTGAACCGTGATGGGCGCTGCAAAGGTGGCTGTCGGGAAATTGGCCTGATTGAAAAAGTCAGGCCCCATGGCCTGATCCGTCACCGAGCCCAGCGTCAGTGACCCGATGGAGACCGTGACCTCGACCGCGCCTGCATCCGCTGTGGCGTCGGGGTCAAAGGTGATGGATGCGGTCCAGTCGGCAAAGCTGCCTGTGACCTCGTCGCCCATCTGCACCACTGTGATGCCAAGTGCTCCGTCCTGAACGGTCCAGTCCGATGCGACCTCGGCCAGTGCTTCGGTTGCGGGTGCCGCGGTTGTGCCTGCGGCCATGCCAGCGCCGACGCCTGCACCGATTGCCAGTGCAGCGGCGGCCAGCGCCGGAGCAGCGATTGGCGTGCGGTGATAGGCGACATCCGGCATCTGCGATTTCCCGAACCACATGCGGCGCAGGGTGGCGTCCTTGTCGATGAAATGATGTTTGAGCGCACCTGCGATATGCAGGGCAAGCGCGCCAATCAGCACCTTGGTCAGGATGATGTGCATGCTGCCGAACAGATGCGCGACATCGGGGTCCTTGGGGACGAAAGGCAGGGATTGTCCGAACGGCCACCAGATCGGGGCGAACCCGGTCGAGGCGGCGTGGTCGATCCAGCCCGTCAGCGGCACGAGGACCAGACTGCCGTAAAGCGTCCAGTGCACGATTTCCGCAAGCAGCGTTTCCGTCTTGCGTTCAGGGTGCAGGGGGCCGGGTTTGCGATGGCCGATTGCCCAGACGATACGCAGGAGGGCCACGAAAAACAAAAGCACGCCCAAGGTCTTGTGGGTCGAAAAGAGCGTTGTCTTGATCGCGAGTGCGGAATCGGTATCCGCAGCCCAGTCATTGGCCAACGTGCCGAGGATCAGCAGGGCGAGGATGAGTACGGCCGTCAGCCAGTGAAACGTCTTGGTCACCGTGCTGTAGGTTGTCGGGGTGTCGGACATGGGCGCAAATCCTTTCAATTTGGTGCAGATATAGCCTGTTCCAAAGCAAGGTCGCAATTTGCATTGACGCAGAGGCATTGTGCGACTTGGGGGCTTTGGCTATCCAAGCCGTCAATTGACAAATGACAGGAGACCTCATGCGCGCATTCGTTTTTCCCGGCCAAGGGGCCCAGACCATAGGGATGGGCAAGGCGCTGGCGGAGGCCTATCCGGCGGCGCAGGCCGTTTTCGACACCGTGGACGACGCCTTGGGCGAAAAGCTGTCCGCGCTGATCTGGGACGGTGACGCCGACACGCTGCAATTGACCCGCAATGCCCAACCCGCGCTGATGGCGACGTCGCTGGCTGCCATGGCGGCACTCGAGGCCGAGGGGATCACGATATCCGATGCGGCCTATGTGGCGGGGCATTCGCTGGGTGAATATTCGGCACTGGCGGCGGCTGGCGCATTGGACATTGCAGACTGCGCGCGGCTGCTGCGCACGCGCGGCGAGGCGATGCAGAATGCCGTGCCCGTCGGCGAGGGTGCCATGGCTGCGGTGCTGGGGCTGAGCATCGCGCAGGTCGAGGTGGTGGTCGCCGCCGCCGCTGACGCGGGCGTCTGCGAGGTGGCGAACGAAAACGATCCGTCCCAGACCGTGATTTCCGGGGCCAAGGCCGCGGTGGAACGTGCGGCTGTTCTGGCAAAGGAGGCCGGTGCGAAGCGTGCCCTGATGCTGCCGGTTTCGGCCCCGTTTCATTGTGCGCTGATGGCACCCGCAGCGCAGGTGATGCAGGAGGCGCTGTCTGCCGTGACAATCCGCGCCCCGCGTGTTCCGGTTGTGGCGAATGTCAAAGCAACTGCTGTGACGGACCCTGACGAGATTCGCGCCCTGCTGGTTGCGCAGGTTGCGGGTCGCGTGCGGTGGTCCACGTCTGTTGCGTGGATGGCCGATCAGGGGGTCACGGCATTTACCGAGATCGGTGCAGGCAAGGCATTGTCCGGCATGATCCGCAGGATCGCAAAAGACGCGGCGTGTGCGAATGTCGGCACGCCCGAAGAGGCAAAGGCGGTTGCAGCCGCGATGAAGGGATAAGAGATGTTCGATTTGACAGGTAAGAATGCGCTGGTGACGGGTGCCTCTGGCGGGATCGGCGGGGCCATTGCGACCGCGCTGCATGGGGCGGGGGCCACGGTGGGTCTGTCCGGCACACGGGTCGAACCGCTGGAGGCGCTTGCGGCCGAGCTGGGCGAACGGGTTCACGTGCTGCCTTGCAACCTGAGCGATGCAGAGGCCGTCACGGCACTGCCGAAACAGGCGATCGAGGCGATGGGGTCGCTGGACATTCTGGTGAACAACGCCGGGATCACGCGCGACAACATCTTTATGCGGATGTCGGATGATGAATGGGCCAGCGTGCTGGACGTCAACCTGACATCCAGCATGCGGCTGTGCAAAGGGGCCATTCGCGGCATGATGAAATCGCGTTGGGGCCGGATCGTGAACATCACCTCCGTCGTTGGCGCGACCGGCAACCCCGGTCAGGCGAATTATGCAGCGAGCAAGGCCGGTATGGTCGGCATGAGCAAATCCATCGCCTACGAGGTCGCAAGTCGCGGAATCACGGTCAACTGCGTGGCACCCGGTTTCATCGCCACACCGATGACAGACGCACTGAACGACGAACAGCGCAGCGGTATTCTGGGCCAGATTCCGGCAGGCAGGATGGGCGAGGCAGACGAGATTGCAGCCGCTGTTCTGTATCTGGCAAGCCCCGAGGCTGCCTACGTCACCGGTGCGACCTTGCATGTGAATGGCGGAATGGCCATGCTCTGAGCCGTGACCGGTCTGAGTGCGAAAGCGTTTGCGTGCTCTCGTTTCTCTGCTATAGGCCGGGCGGAAACGAATAAACGGGCCATTTGGTCCGTTTCAAAACCGGGGCATGCCCCATACAGAACGTGAGGATATTTCATGAGCGACGTCGAAGGCCGCGTACGCAAGATCGTTGTAGAGCATCTTGGTGTTGAAGAAGACAAAGTCGTCGAAAGCGCGTCGTTCATCGACGACCTGGGCGCAGACAGCCTCGACACCGTCGAGCTGGTGATGGCATTCGAAGAGGAATTCGGTATCGAAATCCCCGACGATGCAGCCGAGACCATCCAGACGTTCGGCGATGCGGTCAAGTTCATCAAGGGCGCGCTGTAAGCCAGCGTTCCGGTCCTCTTGGACCTTCTGATACAAAAGACCCCCGGTTCAGCCGGGGGTCTTTTTTGTTGTGATGGGGCCTTTGATCGGCTGAATCGCGCGGATTGCCGGGGTGACCCGTGCAGGTGACTGCATCGCTGCCCTGCGGCACTTGCCCCTGCTGACGATGTTACGGTATCAGGTCGGCAATTCTCTGTCGGAAAGGTACGAATTATGCGCCGGGTCGTTGTTACGGGATTGGGACTTGTCACGCCGCTGGCCGATGGGGTCGAGGCAAGCTGGAGCCGCATTCTGGACGGGCAGTCTGGTGCCGGTCCGATCACCCAGTTTGATCCCACCGGGCTGGCAACCACCTATGCTTGCGAGGTGCCACGCGGTGACGGGACCGACGGCACGTTCAATGCCGACGCGTACATGGAGCCGAAAGAGCAGCGCAAGGTCGATACATTCATCATGTTCGGCATCGCGGCAGCACAGCAGGCGATCGAGGATTCCGGCTGGGCACCGACCGCGACCGAGGATCTGGAACGCACCGGCGTTCTGATCGGGTCGGGGATCGGTGGTCTGAATTCCATCGCGAACACTGCGATCATGATGGAAGAAAAAGGCCCGCGCCGTGTGTCGCCGTTCTTTGTGCCGGGGGCGTTGATCAACCTGATTTCCGGGCAGGTCAGCATCCGCTACGGGTTCAAGGGGCCGAACCATTCGGTCGTGACCGCCTGTTCGACCGGTGCGCACGCCATCGGCGACGCCAGCCGTCTGATCCAGTATGGGGATGCGGATGTGATGATCGCAGGTGGGGCCGAGGCCGCGATCTGCAAGATCGGTATCGCGGGGTTCAACGCCTGCAAGGCCTTGTCCACGGACCGTGCGGACGATCCCACCAAGGCGTCGCGCCCCTGGGACAAGGACCGTGACGGTTTCGTCATGGGCGAGGGTGCGGGTATCGTCGTGCTGGAAGAATACGAGCATGCCAAGGCGCGCGGGGCCAAGATCTATGCCGAGGTCAAGGGCTATGGTCTGTCGGGCGACGCGCATCACATCACTGCACCGCCCCCTGATCACGAAGGGGCAGAGCGTGCGATGCGTGCGGCCTGCCGGAATGCCGGGATCACCCCGCAGGACATCAACTATGTCAACGCGCATGGCACCTCGACCATGGCCGACACCATCGAACTGGGTGCCGTGGAACGTATGGTCGGGCCGGAAGCTGCGGCCAAACTGGTGATGTCGTCGACGAAATCCGCAACCGGTCACCTGCTGGGTGCCGCGGGTGCGATCGAGGCGATTTTCAGCATTCTGGCGATCCGTGATCAGGTGGCACCGCCGACGTTGAACCTGGATCAGGTCGATGCCGAAACGCAGGTCGATCTGTGCGCCAACGAAAAACGCCCCTGCAAGATCGACATTGCCTTGTCGAATTCATTTGGATTCGGCGGAACCAACGCAAGTCTGGTGTTGGGGAAGGTCGAATAAATGTGGCGACACATCGCGTCCAACGCACTGACGTTCATGGTCGTGGCGCTGTTTGTCAGTGCAGGCGTCGTGGCGTGGGGCACGCAGCAGTACAGTAACCCCGGCCCATTGGCGCAAGGGATCTGTCTGCAGGTGCCCGGCGGGTCGAACATGCGGCGGGTGAGCGAGGATCTGGAGGCGCAGGGCGCTGTCAGTTCGGCTGCCATTTTTCGCATGGGCGCGGATTACACCGAAAAGGCATCCGAGCTAAAGGCAGGCAGTTTCCTGATTGCCGAAGGCGCATCAATGGCCGAGATCGTGGATACGGTGACGCGCGGCGGGGCCAGCACATGCGGTACCGAGATCGTCTACCGCGTCGGTGTGCGGGTTAACGAGGTGCAGGTGCGGGAACTGGACCCTGCCACCGGTCGCTATGAGGAAGTTGCCGCATTCACGCCGGGCGAAGGTGAAGTGCCGTCTGAATACACTGCGGTGCTGGATGCCGCGGACACGCGCCTGAGACTGGCCGTGGCCGAAGGCACGACCGCCTGGCAGGTGGTGCAGGCGCTGAATGCGATTGACGTGCTGGAAGGCCCCTTGGACGACATTCCGGCAGAAGGGAGTCTGGCACCCGATAGCTATGAGTTTACCGCAGGCATTACGCGGGGCAGCATCATTGACCGGATGACCGAGCGCCAAGAGAATATTCTGGCCGAAGCCTGGGCTGCGCGTGTCGACGGGTTGCCGCTGGATTCGCCGGAAGAGGCACTGATCCTTGCGTCGTTGATCGAAAAGGAAACCGCTGTTGCCGACGAGCGTCGTCAGGTTGCCAGCGTTTTCGTCAACCGCCTGGAACGCGGCATGCGTCTGCAAACGGACCCTGCCGTCATCTATGGTGTCACCGAGGGGCGTAGCGTGCTTGATCGCGGGTTGCGGCGTAGCGAGTTGGATACGCCGACGCCGTGGAATACCTACACGATCCCGGCCTTGCCACCCACGCCCATCGCCAACCCCGGGCGGGCAAGCATCGAGGCCGCACTTGATCCCGATACAACGGACTATGTGTTCTTTGTCGCCGATGGCACGGGTGGGCATGCATTCGCGACCAACCTTGATGACCACAATCGTAATGTCGCCGCCTGGCGTGTCATCGAGGCAGAGCGCGCAGCCAACGATGGTTAAGCGCGCTGATCTAACGGACCGTTAGGGGCTCCGGCCTGTCAGGGCACTGTATTTATTGTAAAATTAATGGCTCGCCTTCTAGCTGGAGGCGGGCCGATTTCGTTCTGACGTGCCGGTTGCGCCGTCATGCCGCCGTTTGTCGGAATGGCTTGGCCAGACCTGATTGGCGGAAGCAGATGACAGATAATGACGACCCGAACGGGGACGGGCGTGCTGCGGCATTGTCCCGGCAGCACGAAATTGCAGGGCTATATGCGACGCTGCGCGCCGCGATCCTGAAAGAGATCGAAACGCTGGGCGCGTCTGACGGGGCCTCGCCGAAACTGTTGGTTGGCAAGATCGGCGAGTTGTCGGCGGCCCATCTGATCCTACTGAAAGCAGAGGAGGCCTTTCGTGAGAAATACGCCCAAGACGATGCGAATATCCCCGACTACGACGCATTGCGCGTTGAGATCGGGTGCGCACTTGATCGCATCAGGGCCAGCCTCGCAACAGAAGGCGTTTCTGGCGGGGCTGAGTGACAGGGCCGTTGCCGGGTTGCCGTATCTGTTCGATTTCTGGGCGATGGCGCATCAGGTTCCCCCCGATGGTGATTGGCGTGCTTGGGTGGTGCTGGGCGGCCGTGGCGCAGGCAAGACACGGGCGGGGGCCGAGTGGGTCCGGGCGATGGCCGAAGGACCGATGCCTCTGACGCGGGGCCGTGCACGGCGGATCGCGATTATCGGTGAAACCTACGATCAGGCACGCGAGGTCATGGTCATGGGGGATAGCGGTATCGTTGCCTGTTCCCCCGATGACCGGGGGCCAAAGTGGATTGCGGGGCGCAAATTGTTGCGCTGGCCGAACGGGGCCGAGGCGCAGGTGTTTTCGGCGTTCGACCCAGAGGCGCTGCGCGGCCCGCAATTCGACGCCGTCTGGGCGGATGAGGTTGCCAAGTGGAAAAACGGCAGCGCCACCTGGGACATGGTGGAATTCGGTCTGCGGCTTGGGGCCTGTCCGCAGGCGGTGGTCACGACGACGCCGCGCAATGCGCCTGTGCTGAAAGAGATGCTGGCCCGGTCCAGCACCGTGGTCACCCATGCGACGACGTTTGACAATGTGGCGAACCTCGCGCCGTCGTTTCTGGCAGAGGTCCGGCGGCGTTATGGCGGCACCCGGCTGGGGCGCCAGGAACTGGACGGTGTGTTGCTGGATGATGCCGAGGGTGCGCTGTGGACAACCGCGCAGCTGGACGGGCTGATCCGCAAGGACATCGAAAGCCTGGAGCGCATTGTCGTCGCTGTCGATCCACCGGTCACAGGTCACAAGGGGTCTGATGCCTGCGGGATCATCGTGGCGGGTGTCGTCTGCAAGGGGCCGCCGCATGCCTGGCGCGGCTATGTGCTGGAGGACGCAAGTGTGCAGGCGGCGCGACCGCTGGATTGGGCCAAGGCCGCCGTCGCAGCCTACCATCGGCATGGTGCGGACCGGCTGGTGGCCGAGGTCAATCAGGGGGGCGATATGGTCGAAACCATCGTCCGCCAGATTGATCCGCTGATTTCCTACCGCGGCGTGAATGCCCGTCGGGGCAAGATTGCTAGGGCGGAACCGGTGGCCGCGCTCTATGAGCAGATGCGCATCAAGCATGCGCGCGGGTTGGGTGAACTGGAAGACCAGATGTGTCTGATGACGCGGGCTGGTTTCGTGGGGCAGGGATCGCCGGACCGTGTCGATGCGCTGGTATGGGCCATGCACGAGCTGATGATCGCGCCGGCCAAGGCATGGCAGGCACCGCGCCTGCGCCGGTTGTGAGGTGTTGCGCAGACAGCGCGCGGTGCAATCGGTCTTTGGCAAGGTTTCGGGTTCAGAACGTTTTTCCAAGGACAGTCAGTCCGTCCCCGAGGAGTGCGAGATGTTTGAATTCTGGAACAAGGCGACCGGGCCTGCGGCCACCGAGGTGAAGGCCTCGGCCACGGGGAAGGTCGTCAGCTGGGCGACGCAGGGTCGTGTCGCCTGGAGCGCGCGGGACAACGCATCGCTGACCCGGGCGGGATTTGCGTCGAACCCGATCGGATTTCGTGCGGTCAAGCTGATTGCAGAAGCCGCTGCCGCACTGCCGTTGGTCACGCAGGACCGCCTGCAACGCTACGATGCCCATCCCGTGCAGACGCTGATCAATCGCCCCAATGCAGCACAGGGGCGGGCCGAGCTGCTGGAGGCGCTTTATGGTCAGTTGTTGCTGACGGGGGACGCCTATCTGGAGGCGGTGGGGGACGGCGGGCTGCCGGTCGAGTTGCATGTCTTGCGGTCGGATCGCATGCGTCTGGTGCCGGGCAGCAACGGCTGGGCCGAGGCCTATGAATATGCGGTCGGTGCCAACAAACACAGGTTTGCCGTCGGGCCCGAAGGATCGGCGATCTGTCATATCAAGAGTTTTCACCCGCAGGACGACCACTATGGTTTCAGTCCGATGCAGGCGGCCGCCAATGCCATTGATGTGCACAATGCGGCCTCGGCCTGGTCCAAGGCCCTGCTGGATAACGCCGCGCGTCCGTCCGGTGCCATCGTCTACAAGGGCGGAGACGGCCAGTCGCAGCTGAGCCAGGATCAGTACAACCGCCTGGTCGACGAGATGGAACATCAGCATCAGGGCGCGCGCAACGCGGGCAGGCCGATGTTGCTGGAAGGCGGGCTGGACTGGAAGCCGATGGGATTTTCCCCGTCCGACATGGAATTCCAAAAGACCAAGGAGGCCGCCGCGCGCGAGATATCGGTCGCGTTTGGCGTGCCCCCCATGCTGCTGGGCATTCCCGGCGACGCGACCTACGCCAATTACCAAGAGGCCAATCGTGCCTTTTATCGGTTGACGGTTCTGCCACTGGCGATGCGGGTGACGAGCGCGATTGCCGACTGGCTGTCGGATTTCACGACGGAACGATTGGATCTGCGGCCTGACCTGGATCAGGTGCCGGCATTGGCCGCCGAACGGGACGCCCAGTGGCGGCGGGTCACAGAGGCCGCATTCCTGACCAACGCTGAAAAACGCAGCCTCTTGGGGTTGCCCGCACAGGATGTCGAATGATGCCGGACAAGGTCGTCACGCTGAAGAACCGCGTTGTTCAACCCGTGTTGCCGCAGGCGGCGGATGTCTGGCACGCGCAGATCAACCAACGTCTGGCCGCGATCGAGCGGATGTTGCGTCGGTTGGAATGGCAGATCTGGGCGTTGTGCTGTGGTGCAATGGCCGTGCTGGGTCTGCACCTGGCGCAATTCCTGCAGGTCCATTGAAACAGCCCCCTGAAAGGGAGAAACGAATGACACTGGAACACAAATTCTGCCCGCCACAGGCCAGGCTGGAGGTGGCGGACGGTTGCGAGATTTCGGGATATGCGTCCTTGTTCGAACAAGCGGACCAAGGTGGCGACCGTGTCTTGCGCGGTGCCTATCGTGCGTCCCTGGAAAAGGTCGCGGCCTCGGGGAACCGGATCAAGATGCTGTGGCAACACGACCCGATGCAGCCGATTGGCGTCTGGGACGAGATCCGGGAGGATGCGCACGGGCTGCACGTGAAGGGACGTATCCTGCGGGACGTGGCACGCGGGCGCGAGGCTGCGGCGTTGATTGATGCGGGGGCGATTGACGGGCTGTCGATCGGGTATCGCACGGTGCGGGCCACCAAGGCGGCTGACGGCGGTCGGAACCTGGCCGAGCTGGAGTTGTGGGAGGTATCCCTTGTGACCTTTCCGATGCTGCAGGACGCCCGCGTTGGCGCAAAATCCGACGATCCCGCCGACACCACGCTGCGCGTGCTGACGACCCTCTTTGTCGATGCGCGCGAGGCGCTGCGCCGGGACTGATCCCGGCACAGGCACTGACCAGAAAGGACCAGACATGGACAAAACCGAGGTGATCCCTCGGGCCGGGAAAGATCTGTCTCCGGCCGAGGACCTGCGGATCGCGATTGGCGATTTCGTGGCGGAATTCAAAACCTTTTCAACCGGCGTTCACGCCACTTTGCAAAAACAGGAAGACCGTATGAACAAGCTTGATCGCAAATCAATGATGGCGCAGCGGCCGGCACTGGCAACGGCTGCGGCAGAAGATGCGCCGCATCATAAGGCCTTTGCCGCGTATCTGCGGTCGGGGGACGACGACGGGTTGCGTGGTCTGACACTGGAAGGCAAGGGCATGAGCACGGCTGTTGCTGCCGACGGTGGCTATCTGGTGGACCCGCAGACAGCCGACACGATCCGAAGCACGTTGAGCGCAACAGCCTCGATCCGTGCGATCGCCAATATCGTGAACGTCGACGCCACGTCGTTCGACGTGCTGATCGATCACACCGAGATGGGGGCGGGATGGGCCACCGAAAGTGACCCCACCTCCGAGACCGACGCGCCGCAGATCGATCGTATCACCATCCCGTTGCACGAGCTGTCGGCCCTGCCCAAGGCGTCGCAACGTCTGCTGGACGACAGTGCCTTTGATATCGAGGGCTGGCTGGCGCAACGTATCGCGGACAAGTTCGCACGGTCGGAGGCGGCCGCCTTTGTCAACGGTGACGGTATCGACAAGCCGCGTGGCATTCTGGCCTATCCGTCGGTCGACAATGAGCTGTGGCAGTGGGGCAACCTGGGCTATGTGCCGACCGGCGTCGACGGGTCGCTGGGCGATGCGGATGCGATCATCGACCTGGTCTATGCGCTGGGGGCCGAATACCGCGCGGGCGCTGCGTTCGTGATGAATTCCCGCACGGCGGGCATGGTACGCAAGCTGAAGGACGCGGACGGGCGTTTTCTGTGGTCCGATGGTCTGGCCAGCGGCGAGCCGGCACGTCTGATGGGCTATCCAGTGCTGATTGCAGAGGACATGCCGGATGCCGGCACTGGTGCGACGCCAATCGCGTTCGGCGATTTCAACGCAGGCTATACCGTGGCGGAACGTCCCGACCTGCGTGTGCTGCGCGACCCGTTTTCGGCCAAGCCGCATGTGCTGTTCTATGCCACCAAGCGCGTGGGTGGCGGTGTGAGCGATTTTGCAGCGATCAAGCTGCTGAAGTTCGGCACCAGCTGATCCTGACGGTGCGACGACCTGCGTTGTCGCACCAGCCTCGGGCGCGTTTCAGATCCTGCCTGCGCTGCGTCCCGACACAATTCCATGATGCGCCAGATGATGACCGGAGACCCATCAATGATGTTAGTCGAGTTGACCAGCGTGCCCACGGCCTCACTGCCGATTGCGGCCCTCAAGGCGCATCTGCGGCTGGGGTCGGGGTTTGAGAGCGACGACGCCCACGACACTGGCCTGGAAACCTATCTGCGTGCGGCCCTTGCGGCCATCGAGGCGCGCACCGGCAAGATATTGATCGAGCGGGAATTCCGTTGGGAATTGCGTGAATGGCGTGATCCAGTGCGCCAGCCCCTGCCGCTGGCCCCCGTCAATGCAATCGTCAGCGTCACCCGGTTTGGTGTTGCGACACCACCCGAGGAGGTGGCGCGCGCACGCTATGCGCTGGAGAGTGATGCACAGCGCCCGACCTTGCATGCGACTGGGGCAGCCTTGCCACGGGTGCCGCAGGGGGGCCGGATCGAAGTTGTCCTGATGGCGGGATTTGGTCCGGAATGGACGGACCTGCCTGCAGATTTGGCACAGGCGGTCATGCTGCTGGCGGCGCATTTTTACGAATACCGGATCGGTGGCGATGCGCGTGACACGTCTTTGCCGCAGGGTGTTGCAGCGCTGATCGAACGCTATCGCACTGTCCGGCTCTTCATGGGGGGGCGGACATGAAGCCGCCTGTTCTGAACCGCGCGCTGACACTGGAAGCACCTGTCGCCCTGCCGGATGGATCGGGTGGGACGGTGACGGACTGGGCCGCGCGGGGCCTTTTGTGGGCGGACATCAAGGCGGGTTCCGGCGGGTTCCGGTTTCAGGGCGAAGCGCGGCTAAGCCGTGTGCCCCTGACCATCACGGTCCGCGCCGCTGCCGTGGGTGACGATGCACGCCCCGTGGCTGGGCAGCGGTTTCGCGAGGGGGCACGGATATTCGCCATTCTGGCGGTGACGGAACGCGATGGCGCGGGGCACTACCTGACGTGCCGCGCCCAAGAGGAGGTCGCGGCATGAGTTATGCAATGTCGCTGTCTCTGCAACAGGCCATTTATCACCGCCTGTCTGCGGACCCTGAACTGACCGCGCTGGTTGGTGGAGATGTCTACGACAATGTCCCCGAAGGTGTGCTGCCGGATCTGTATGTTGTTCTGGGGGCTGAAAAGGTGCGCGATGCCTCTGATGCGGGCGGGGCCGGTGCCATCCATGAATTTACCGTGTCCGTGCTGACGCAAGCGGCGGGTTTTGCGCGTGCAAAGGCGGCAGCCGCCGCCGTGAGCGATGCGGTGACGGGGCACGATCTGGTCTTGAGCCGGGGGCGCGTGCTGGGGCTGCGGTTTCACAAGGCTGCTGCCGCGCGGATCGGAACAGCCGACCGCAGGCGGATCGATCTGATTTTTCATGCGCGGCTGTCAGACGACTGACACCGCAGATTTCACAACAAGGAGCAACGACATGGCAGCCCAAAGTGGTAAGGACCTGTTGGTCAAGGTGGACATGAGCGGTGACGGCACGTTCGAGAGCGCCGCCGGCCTGCGTGCGACACGCATCAGTTTCAACGCAGAGGCCGTCGATGTGACCTCTTTGGAGAGCGAAGGCGGCTGGCGCGAATTGCTGGCGGGTGCAGGGGTCAAGACGGCCGCGATCAGCGGGTCGGGTATTTTCCGCGATGCGGCCACTGACGAGCGGATGCGTCAGGTGTTTTTCGCGGGTGAGACCCCAGCATTCCAGGTTGTCATTCCCGATTTCGGCGTGGTCGAGGGACCGTTCCAGATCAGTTCCATCGAATACGCAGGCACCTTTGACGGCGAGGCGACGTATGAAATGTCGCTGTCGAGTGCGGGTCAGCTGAGCTTTGCCGCGGCATGATGGTCAATCCCCATGCCGGAGAAGTGGCGGTGACGATCGACGGGATACCTCATCGCGCGAAACTGACACTGGGTGCGCTGGCCGCGCTGGAGGCAGAGCTGGACGAGGGCACGTTGATCACGCTCGTCGAGCGGTTCGAAAGCGGGCGCTATCGGGGGCGCGATGTTCTGGCCTTGATCGTGGCCGGGCTGCGTGGCGGTGGCTGGCGCGGACAGGCCGATGACCTGCTGAGTGCTGATATTGCGGGTGGGCCTGTCGGTGCCGCGACTGTTGCGGCCCAGTTGCTGGCACGCGCCTTTGCGCCGCCGTCATGACGCGATTGGATTGGGCGGCATTGCTGCGTGCAGGGATCTGCCAGCTGGGAATGGCACCCGACGCATTCTGGCGGCTGACCCCGGCAGAGCTGTCGCTGATGCTGGGCATTGCTGACGTGCAGCGGCCGATGGATCGCAGCGGCCTGGATGCGCTGTTGGCGGCATTTCCTGACAAGACCGAAGGTGAGGGTGAGGATGACTGAACTGGATCAGATCGACGGCCTGGAGGCGGATATCGACGCGCTGGAGCGCACGCTGGGTGATGCGAGTGCGATGGCACGGACCTTTGACCAGACGTTGCGCGGCATGCAGGGCACGCTGGGCGAGACGACGCGTGATCTGGGAAACCTGACGACCGGGTTCTCGCAGGGATTGCGGCGCGCATTTGATGGCGTTGTCTTTGACGGCCTCAAGCTGTCGGACGCCATGAAGGGTGTCGCGCAGTCGATGATCGACACGTCCTATGCTGCCGCAATCAACCCCGTGATGAAACACGCCGGGGGGCTTTTGTCGGACGGGGTCAATGCGGCGGTGTCCGGTCTGATGCCATTTGCGCAGGGTGGCGCATTCAGCCAGGGCCGCGTGATGCCCTTTGCCAAGGGCGGTGTCGTCAGTGGTGCGACCCGTTTTCCGATGCGCGGTGGCACGGGCCTGATGGGTGAGGCCGGACCAGAGGCCATCATGCCGCTGACCCGTGGCGCAGACGGCAGTCTGGGTGTGCGCGCATCCGGTGGCGGCCATGTCAGCGTCACGATGAACATCACGACCCCTGACGTGCAGGGATTCCAGCGCAGTCAAAGCCAGATCGCAGCACAGATGAGCCGCATGCTGGGGGCTGGCAACCGCAACCGTTGAGGAGACAGGCGCATGGCCTTTCACGACATACGTTTTCCCGCCAACCTGAGTTTTGGTGCGATGGGTGGGCCGGAGCGGCGCACCGACATCGTGACACTGGCCAATGGGTTCGAAGAGCGATCATCGCCCTGGAAACATGCGCGCAGGCGTTATGATGCGGGGATGGGGTTGCGGTCGCTGGACGATATCGAACAGCTGATCGCGTTCTTTGAAGCGCGTGAGGGACAGTTGCACGCGTTCCGCTGGAAAGACTGGTCCGATTTCAAGTCCAGTCTGCCGTCGCAAGCCATCACGCCGCTGGATCAGTTGATCGCCATGGGCGATGACCGGACCCATGCGATCCAGCTGGTCAAAGGCTATACCTCGGGTGAGCAGACCTATCTGCGGCCCATTGCGAAACCTGTTGCGGGAACCGTGCGGGTGGCCGTGGGTGGGGACGAAGTGCAGGAGGGTGTCGATTTCGACATCGATCTCGCGACCGGGATCGTGACTTTTCGCGATGCCCCTGACACCGGTGCAGAGGTGCGTGCCGGTTTCGAATTTGACGTGGCAGTACGGTTTGACACTGACAGGATCGAAACCGCGGTGTCCCATTTTCAGGCGGGTCAGGCCCCCAGCGTGCCCGTGGTCGAGGTGCGGCTATGAGCGCGTCGGGGCTGTTTGCACATCTGGCGACCGGATCGGCCCATGTTTGCCAAGCCTGGTCGATCACCCGCAAGGACGGACGCACCTATGGGTTTACCGACCACGATTGCGACCTGACATTCGACGGCATTCTGTTTCACGCCAATAGCGGGTTAAGCGCGCGCGCGCTTGCGACAAGCACGGGCCTGAGTGTTGACAACTCAGAGGCTGTGGGGCTGCTGCAATCGGACATGATCCGGGAAGCGGATATCGTGGCGGGTCGTCTGGACGGTGCGGAAATCACGCACTGGCTGGTGCGATGGGACAATGTGACAGAACGCGCCATTCGGTTCCGGGGCGAAATCGGGGAAATCACCCGCGAAGGCGGGCAATTCAAGGTGGCACTGCGCGGGCTGGCAGAGCGGTTGAACCAGCCTGTCGGGCGCAGTTTTCTGCGCAGTTGTACGGCGGTTCTGGGTGACCATGCCTGCGGTGTCGATATGGCCGATGACAGGTTGCACAAGGAGCGCAGGATCGACGCGGTCACCGATGCCGCGACATTGACCGTGATGGCCAGCGGCGTGGACGATCACTGGTTCACCAACGGGTTCGTGCGGGTTCTGGACGGGGCCGGGGCCGGTCTGACCGCAGTCATCAAGGACCATCGCGCAGAAGGGAGCCTGCAACGCATTCGCCTGTGGGACGCGCTGCGCGCTGATGTCGTGGCGGGTGACCGTGTGCGTCTGATTGCCGGGTGCGACAAGCGTGCCGAGACCTGTCGGGAAAAATTTGCGAACCTCGTGAACTTTCAGGGTTTCCCGGACATGCCGGGTGACGATTGGCTGATGGCTGTGCCGCGCGCCGATGGGGACGCGGATGGCGGGAGCCTGGTGCGATGAGCCTTGCGGCTGAGATAGCCCGAGACTGGATCGGGACACCCTATGTGCATCAGGCGTCGGTGCGGGGACATGGATGCGATTGCCTGGGATTGGTGCGCGGGGTCTGGCGGACCATGTATGGCAAAGAGCCCGAGACCGTGCCGCGCTATTCGCCAGACTGGGCCGAGCCGCAGGGTGACGAGCGATTGTTGCAAGCCGCTGCCAGGCATCTGATCCCGGCGGACGATGTGTCGATTGCAGCGGGTCAGGTCCTGTTGTTTCGGATGCGTGATGGCGCAATGGCAAAGCATTTGGGCATCGTCGCACAGGTGGGGGACTGCCCGACCTTTGTCCACGCCTACAGCGGTCACGCCGTGACTGAAAGCCCGTTGTCTGCCCCCTGGCAGCGCCGGATTGCGGCGCGTTTCGCATTCAACAAAGGATAAACGGCTATGGCTACTCTGGTTCTATCGGCGGCAGGAATGGCCGCGGGTGGCTCGCTTGGCGGGTCCGTTCTGGGGCTGTCGACAGCGGTCATCGGGCGTGCCGTCGGGGCAACCATTGGGCGGCAGATTGACCAGCGCATTCTCGGGACCGGGAGTGAGCCTGTCGAAGTCGGGCAGGTCGACCGGTTTCGCCTGATGGGCGCAAGCGAGGGCGCGGCGATTCCGCGGCTGCATGGGCGAATGCGTCTGGCCGGCCATGTGATCTGGGCCACGGCATTTCAAGAAGATACCACCGTCACGGGTGGCGGCAGCGGCAAGGGTGCGCCGCGCAGTCCTGATCCGGAGGTGACCACATACAGCTATACCGTCAGCATGGCACTGGCGTTGTGCGAAGGTCAGATTGCGCGGGTCGGGCGGGTCTGGGCAGACGGGGTCGAGGTGTCACCCGTCGATCTGAACATGCGGGTCTACCGTGGCAGCAAGACGCAACAACCCGATCCCAAGATTGCGGTCGTGGAGGGGGCTGCCAATACGCCAGCCTACCGCGGGATCGCCTACGTCGTTTTCGAAGACCTGCCATTGGGACAATTCGGCAACCGCGTGCCGCAATTCACATTCGAAGTGATGCGCCCGGCAGAGCCGGGCACACCAGAGGCGCTGGCCGATCTGTCCCAACAGGTGCGGGCGGTTGCGATGATCCCCGGCACGGGCGAATACGCGCTGGGCACGCGGCAGGTCGAGTTAAGCGCCGGATTCGGCGACAGCCGGGCCATCAACGTCAATTCACCCAGCGGCGGGACCGATTTCAGCACATCGGCCCTGGCGTTGGAGGAGGAATTGCCAAGGTGCCAGTCCGTCAGTCTGGTGGTGTCCTGGTTCGGGACCGATCTGCGTTGCGGTCACTGCGATGTCCGCCCGATGGTCGAGCAATATCAGTCCGAGGGCGACGACCCGTGGATCGTCTGCGATACCAACCGCTATTTCGCGCAGCGCGTGCCGCGCGTTGACGGGCGTCCTGTCTATGGTGGCACACCTTCGGATGCATCCGTGATCCAGGCGATCCGTGATCTGTCAGCACGCGGGATGGAGCCGATGTTCTATCCCTTTATCCTGATGACCCAATTGGCGGGGAACGATCTGCCAAACCCCTGGACGGGCGAGATGGGGCAACCTCGGTTGCCATGGCGAGGGCGGATCACATTGAGCCGGGCACCGGGGCAGGCGCAAGGCCCTGATCGCAGTGCCGCCGCAGCGGGCGAAGTCGCGGATTTCATGGGTACGGCGCAGGCCGATGACTTTGTCCGCGATGGCGAGGTCGTGCGCTATACCGGGCCCGCGGGCTGGGGGTATCGCAGATTTATCCTGCATTACGCGCATCTGTGCAGGATCGCGGGTGGGGTCAAGGCATTCTGCATCGGATCGGAAATGCGAGGGCTGACCCAGATTCGCGGGGCAGGTGACAGTTTCCCTGCGGTGGCCGCACTCAGGCAATTGGCCGCCGATGTGCGTGGGATTCTGGGACCAGGCTGCAAGATCTCTTATGCTGCGGACTGGTCAGAGTATCATGGCTATCAACCAGCCGGGACGGCGGACAAGTATTTTCACCTCGATCCGCTCTGGGCCAGCGACGACATCGATTTCATTGGTATAGACAACTACATGCCGCTGTCGGATTGGCGCGACGGCGAGGAGCACAGCGACGCGTCTGCCGGGTCCATCTACGATCTGGATTATCTGCGTGCGAATGTCGCCGGTGGCGAAGGCTTTGACTGGTATTACCCGACGCCCGAGGCCCGCGCGGCCCAACGGCGTGTTCCGATCACTGATGGCGATGGTGAACCCTGGGTCTGGCGGTACAAGGATCTCTCGGGGTGGTGGCAGAACCGGCATCATGATCGCATCGGGGGGGTCCGGTCTGCTGCATCGACGCCTTGGGTTCCGGGCAGCAAGCCGATCTGGTTCACGGAATTCGGATGCGCGGCCATCGACAAGGGCACGAACCAACCCAACAAGTTTCTGGACCCCAAATCGTCGGAATCGCTCTTGCCCCGATATTCCAGCGGGGCGCGGGATGATTTCATGCAGATGCAGTACTTGCGGGCGATCTGGGGGCATTATGCCGTGCCGCAGAACAACCCGTTGTCTGAAACCGGCCCCTACCGGGGGCGGATGCTGGATATGGACAGGGCGCATGTCTGGTGCTGGGACGCGCGTCCATTCCCGCATTTTCCTGCCAATGCCGCCTTGTGGTCCGACGGTGACAACTATGCTCGTGGGCATTGGCTGAACGGACGTGCGACAGCGCGGACGCTGGCCGGTGTCATGGCGGAGATCTGTGCAGAGGTCGGTCTGACCCGTGTCGATGTCTCACGTCTGTACGGGGTGGTGCGCGGTTATGTGATCGACCGTGTCGGTACGGCCCGTGCGGCGTTGCAACCCTTGCTGCTGGCCTATGGCGTGGACGTGGCCGAGAAGGACGGTGTCCTGGTGTTCCGTAATCGTGACGGGGTCGCCGTGGGTCGGGTTATCCGCGACGATCTGGTACTGGATGACGAACGCGGAGCCGATATCCTGCATGCCCGCGCCCCGGAGGCCGAGGTTACCGGACGCGTGCAGGTTGGCTATGTCGAAAGCGAGGCTGATTATGCCGTCAGTGTGGCCGAGGCCGTTCACGCGTCGGAACCGACGACAACCACGGCACGGACCGAATTTCCGCTGGTTCTGACCCGGACCGAGGGGGCACTGATCGCACATCGCTGGATTAACGAGGCGCGGACCGGCCGCGACACAGTGGCATTTTCGGTTCCGCAATCGCGCGGGGCGCTGGGCGCGGGCGATGTCATTGAACTGGACGACGCGGGGTTGACTGGCCGCTATCGCATCGATCGGATCGAGGAGATCGGGATGCGCCGCATCGAGGCCACACGGTTGCACCCGGAGGTATTCCAACCGCAGCGCCGGTTGGAGGAAGGCACACGCCTGCGCAGCTACAAGGCACCGGGCAAAGTGGTCGGATTGTTCATGGACCTGCCGTTGATCCGGGGTGATGAGGTCCCGCATGAGCCGCATTTTGCCACGACGTCAAAAGACTGGGGGCCAGCGGTGGCCCTCTATTCGGCCCCGTCTGACAATGGCTATGTCCTGCAGGACGTCTTCCGCAGGCGCAGCGTCATCGGAGAACTGACGTCCCCGCTCTCCCGTGGTCGCACGGGATTGTGGGACCGTCAGACCCTGACAGTCAAACTGGTGCACGGTGCGCTCTATGCCGTTGATCCGGAGGACGTACTATTCGGTCGCAACGTGCTGGCGATCGGTGACGGCAGCGCGGATGACTGGGAAATCGTGCAATTTGCGCAGGCGCAGGTGGTCGGGGACCGGACCTTTGCCTTGACAGAGCTGTTGCGCGGACAGGCTGGCAGTCATGCCATGATCCGTGACAGCTGGCCTGTCGGGTCCAAGGTGGTGCTGATGGACGGCCGGCCAGAGCAGGTCACGATCCCCACCTACGCACGCGGGCAGCGGCGACATTTCAGGTTTGGCCCGGTCAAGCGTCCCTACACCGACCGCAGCTATCGACATGTTGTCCATGCGTTCAAAGGCAACGGCTATCGTCCATATCCCGTTGTGCATCTAAGGGCGGATTTCGCTCCAGCGGGGTTGAACGTCGCGTGGATCAGGCAGACGCGGATCGACGGTGACCATTGGGGGCGCGGTGATGTGCCGCTGGGCGAGGAACGCGAACGCTATGTGGTGCAGGTCCGCCAGGGCGACCTGATCCTGCGCGAAGACACGGTACCTGCACCGGCGTGGACCTATCCGCGCGATGATGGGCTGGCCGAGGTCGGAAACGCGGCTTTTGTCGTTGCAGTCGCACAATTGTCCGAACGCTATGGCACCGGCCCGTTCATGTCGATTGCGTTGGGTGGCTGATGCGACCTGTTGGTTTGCTGGATCTCGATGCCACGGCCCGTTGCTTGTGCGTCGTCACCGCGCAGGAACAACATGATCTGGCCCGCGAGATTGTCGCACGTGCCGATGTGGCTGACAGGTATCGCAAGCGCCTCGGGCGGCGACACGCCCTTTATGGCGATGGCACGCTGAGTGCGGCGACTGCGCCATATGCCACCGCGCGCGGGCGTGTGGCGGAACAGACCTATCTGGCCGCGCTACGCATCGTGGTCGATGTGCTGATCGCAAGGCGCGGCTTTTGCTTTTCGGTGCGTCGCTCTATATGGTGACCAAAGATCACGCGAGGGTGCCGCTATGGCCATATCAAGATCACAGCTGCATAGCATCGACCCGGTCTGGGATGAGATCAGGGGTGATGCGGAACGTGCGGTGCGCAAGACACCCGCGATGGGTGCGATGTTCCATGCCGGGGTGTTGCAACACGACACATTCAACGATGCGCTGGCCTACCGGCTTGCGCTGAAACTGGCATCCAACGAGATGTCGGCGCAAAACGTGCGCGAGATCGCAGACGATATTTATGGTCGCGCACCACGGTTGGCGCTGGATGCGCGTGCAGATCTGGTCGCGACGTTCGAACGCGATCCGGCCTGCCACCGCATGATGCAGCCATTGATGTTCTTCAAAGGATTTCAGGCGGTTCAGTCACACCGGCTGGCGCATTTCCTGTGGCGCGACGGACAGGCAGACCTGGCCTATTTCATACAGATGCGTGCATCCGAGGTGTTCGGGGTCGATATTCACCCCGGTGCCAAGATCGGCAAGGGTCTGATGATCGACCATGCCCATTCCGTCGTGGTTGGTGAAACCGCCATCGTCGGGGATAATGTATCGATGCTGCATTCCGTGACCCTTGGCGGCACGGGCAAGGACGAGGAAAAGCGGCATCCGACCATCGAAAACGGCGTGCTGATCGGTGCGGGTGCCAAGGTTCTGGGTAATATCACTGTGGGCCATTGCAGCCGTGTGGCGGCTGGGTCTGTCGTGTTGCACGATGTGCCTGCAATGAAAACCGTTGCAGGCGTTCCCGCCAAGATCGTGGGCGAGGCGGGGTGTTCACAACCGTCGATCCTGATGGATCACATGCTGGGTCCGATGGACTGAACACACACAAAGCGAAACGAAAACGCCGGGTCAGTGACCCGGCGTTTTGTGTTTTGGTTGCGGTGGTTCAGGCCAACATCGTCATCGGGTTTTCAAGGTTGTCCTTGATTGCTGCCAGCAGGTTTGCCCCCAACGCACCGTCGATGACCCGGTGATCGACCGACAGGGTCACGGACATGACCATGCCCACGGACAATTCACCGTCCTTGCCGACAATGGGTTTCTTGACGCCCGCGCCGACCGCGAGGATCGCAGAGTGCGGCGGGTTGATGATGGCATCAAAGTTGTCGATGCCGAACATCCCCAGGTTCGAAATCGCAAAGCTGCCGCCCTGATATTCATGGGGCGCCAGTTTGCGGTCGCGGGCGCGGGATGCCAGGTCCTTCATTTCGGACGACAGGGCCGAGAGCGATTTCATCTCGGCGTCTTTCAGCACCGGGGTGAACAGCCCGCCTTCGATGGCCACGGCCACGGCCACGTCGGATTTTTCAAACCGCAGCGTCCGGTCGTTGGCCCAGACGGCATTCGCCTCTGGCACCTGTTGCAGGGCGAGCGCGCAGGCCTTGATGATGAAATCGTTGACCGACAGCTTGACGCCGCGCGCTTCGAGTTGGGTATTCAGTTGGCTGCGGAATTTCATCAGCGCATCCAGCTGGATATCCCGGCGCAGATAGAAATGCGGCACGGTCTGCTTGGCCTCGGTCAGGCGGGCGGCGACAGTCTTGCGCATACCGTCCAGTTTGACTTCCTCAAACGGGCGACCCTCGTAGGTCTTGAGGATGACATCCGTTGATGGACCGGTTGCCATTGCACCCCCCTTGGGGGCGTCCGCCTTGGCGGCGGGGGCCGCTGCTTCGGTTTTCGCCGCCTTGGGCTGCGATGTGGCGCCTTCGACGTCGGCCTTGACGATGCGCCCGCGCGGGCCGGAGCCTGTTATATCAGCCAGGTCCAGCCCCTTGTCCGCCGCGATCCGGCGGGCGAGGGGGGAGGCAAAGATGCGCTCGCCGTTCTTGGAACCCGCTGCCGGGGTGGCGGGCTTGTCCTCTTGTGCAGCCGATCCGGACCGGCCGTAACCGGCGGCGGGTTCGGTCGCATCTGACGGTTCTGCCGGGGCAGCGTTTGATGACGCAGGTGCGGGTTTGGCGTCTGCGCTGCCGATGTCGTCAGCCGTTTCACCATCGGCCAGAAGGATCGCGATCACGTCGTTGACCTTTACGCCTTCGGTGCCTTCGGCCACGGTGATCTTGCCGATGACCCCTTCGTCGACGGCTTCGAATTCCATGGTGGCCTTGTCGGTTTCGATTTCGGCCAGCAGGTCGCCGGATTGCACGGTGTCGCCTTCCTTGACCAGCCATTTGGCCAGCGTGCCTTCCTCCATCGTGGGCGACAGGGCGGGCATCAGGATTTCAATGGGCATGTCCTAAAATCCTTATTTGTAGGTGACTTGTTTGCAGGCCTCGACCACCTCGTCGGTGGTGATCAGGGCATGCTTTTCAAGGTTGGCGGCATAGGGCATGGGCACGTCCTTGCCGGTGCAGGTGATGACGGGCGCATCCAGATAGTCGAACGCCTCTTGCATGATCACACTGCTGATATATCCGCCGACGCTGCCTTGCGGCCAGCCTTCTTCGACGGTGACGCAGCGGTTTGTCTTGCGCACGGATTCAAGGATCGTGGCGGTGTCCATCGGGCGCAGGGTGCGCAGGTTGATGACCTCGGCCTTGATGCCTTCTTCGGCCAGTTTGTCAGCCGCTTCCAGCGCATATGTCATGCCGATGCCAAAGGACACGATGGTGACATCATCACCGTCGCGTTCGATCTTGGCCTTGCCGAAGGGGATGGTGAAATCATCCATGACAGGCACATCAAAGGACCGACCATACAGGATTTCGTTTTCCAGGAAGATGACCGGGTTGGGGTCGCGGATGGCCGTTTTCATCAGACCTTTGGCGTCGGCCGCAGAATAGGGCATCACGACCTTGAGGCCGGGGATCTGCATGAACCATGCCGCGTAATCCTGGCTGTGCTGCGCGCCTACGCGGGCAGCGGCACCGTTGGGACCACGGAATACCATGGGCGCGCCCATCTGGCCGCCGGACATATACAATGTCTTGGCGGCAGAGTTGATGATCTGGTCCATCGCCTGCATGGCAAAGTTGAAGGTCATGAATTCCACGATGGGACGCAGACCGCCAAAGGCCGCCCCCACACCGATCCCGGCAAAACCATGTTCGGTGATTGGCGTGTCGATCACGCGGCGCGCGCCGAATTCGTCCAGCAAGCCTTGGGAAATCTTGTAGGCGCCCTGATATTCGGCGACTTCTTCGCCCATCAGAAACACGTTTTCGTCGCGGCGCATTTCCTCGGCCATGGCGTCGCGCAGGGCCTCGCGTACGGTGGTTTTCTTGACCTCAGTGCCCTCGGGCCAGTCCGGGGTCCGGTCGGACGGGGCTGGCGTGGGGTGCGACTTGGCAGCGGCGGGGGCCGTTTCGGACGATTGTTCCTTGTCGGCGGCCACTGGCTGTTGCGCCTGGCTGTCGTCGATCACGGCGTCGTCCATGCTCTCGCCGTCTTCCAGCAGCACGGCGATCACATCATTGACCTTTACGCCTTCGGTGCCTTCGGGGATGACGATCTTGCCGATGGTGCCTTCGTCGACGGCCTCGAATTCCATCGTGGCCTTGTCGGTTTCAATCTCGGCGAGGATATCACCGGATGCGACGGTGTCGCCTTCCTTTACCAGCCATTTGGCCAGCGTGCCTTCTTCCATCGTGGGGCTCAGGGCGGGCATCAGAATTTCGGTTGCCATCGATCAAGCCTCCTGCGGAACTTCGGTTGCGTAAATATCGGTCCACAGCTCTTCGAGCGCGGGTTCGGGGCTTTCCTTGGCGAATTCGGCGGATTCGTTGACGATTGCCTTGATCTCTTTGTCGATCGCCTTGAGGTCGTCCTCGGTTGCGTGGTTGCCGGTCAGCAGCAGATCGCGGATCTGTTCGATCGGATCGCGTTCGTCCCGCATTTTCTGGACCTCTTCGCGGGTCCGGTATTTCGCGGGGTCGGACATGGAATGCCCACGGTAGCGGTAGGTCTTGATTTCAAGGATATAGGGGCCCTTGCCGGCGCGGCAGTGGGCCACGGCCTTTTCGCCGGCCTCCTTGACCGCCAGCACGTCCATGCCGTCAACCTCTTCGCCGGGAATGCCGTAGGCGGCCCCGCGTTCCCAGTAGCTGGGGGATTTCGTGGACCGTTGTGTGGATGTCCCCATGGCATACTGGTTGTTTTCGATCACGAAAATCACCGGCAGATCCCACAGTTCGGCCATGTTGTAGGTCTCGTAGACCTGCCCCTGGTTGGCAGCGCCATCGCCGAAATAGGTGAATGTAACGTTGTCGTTGCCCTTGTACTTGTCGGCAAAGGCCAGACCGGCACCCAACGGCACCTGTGCCGCGACGATCCCGTGACCGCCGTAGAAATGCTTTTCCTTCGAGAACATGTGCATGCTCCCGCCCTTGCCCTTGGAATAGCCACCTTCGCGGCCGGTCAATTCGGCCATCACGCCCTTGGGGTCCATGCCGCAGGCCAGCATGTGACCGTGGTCACGATAGGATGTGACGCGCTTGTCACCTTCCTTGGCGGCGGCCTCGAGGCCGACAACAACAGCTTCCTGGCCGATGTAGAGGTGGCAGAAACCACCGATCAGGCCCATGCCGTACAATTGTCCGGCCTTTTCCTCGAAACGCCGGATCATCAGCATGTCGCGGTAGTAGCCTTTCAGCTCTTCCGCCGACACATTCGGCTGGGCGTCCTTTTTCTTTGGCGGCATCGCGGGTCCCCTCGTGGTTCCAGAGAATTGTTTAGTGTTAAACTATTCCCCGAACATAGAACGGGACGCAGGGTAACGCAACGCGATCGCCGCAAAAAGCTGTGGGTCAGCGGATCACCATCTCGTCCGTGCGGATCAGGCCCAGCACGTCGCGGGCCTGTTCGTCCAGCAGATCAAGGTCGAGGTATTTGTCCGACAGCCGCATGGTCAGGTTTTCCATGCGGGCGACCTCGGCGCGCAGCTGTTGCAGCTCGACCTCCAGCGCACGGCCTTCGGCGGCGATGCCACTGCGTTTCAGAACGCCGTAGTCGCCCTGGATCGCGGCAAAGGTGAAATAGAACCCCAAGGCCAAAGCGCCCAGAAAATAGATCAAGGTCCCGATTGCGGGTCTTTTTTGTCGTGTCATGCTCGCCTCTTGGGTCGCGTTGTTGACCGCGATTGACATGACATTAACACGGCAGCCGGGAATGTGAATCCCCGGCGTGGAAAAACCCTGCTGCGTGGCGTGTTGGACTCAGCCCGTGACGGATGCTGCGTAAATCGACGCGATGTTGCGTCCGATGACGGCGTTGAATGCCGTGTCCTCCTGGCGGGCAGACAAACCTTCGGTCAGGGCACGCGAAAAACTGGCGATGATCCCGGGATTGCGCGCCAGACGGGCGGTTGCCTCGTTCAGGTCATAGCCGCCTGACAGGGCAACGACGCGCATCACCTTGGGGTGGTTGACCAGCGCATCGTATTGTCCGGGTGTTTCGGGCAAGGTCAGTTTGATCATGACCTCGGTGCCATCGGGCAGCATGTCCAGATGACGCAGAATCGCATCCAGCAGCAATGCTTCGGCCGCTGCCTTGTCCGGGATCGAAATGGTGATTTCAGGTTCCAGGATCGGCATCATCTTGTGCGACAGGACCTGCCGGCCAATGTCGAATTGCTGTGCGACGATCGCCTCGATCCCCGCAGGACTTGCGGCATGGATGACCGACCGTTCCTTGGTCCCGAACACGCCCAGCATGTAGGCGCGTTGCAGCGTGTGATCCAACCCGCCAATTGGTTTCATCAGCTGCACGCCGTCTGCCGTTTCCTCCAGCCCGTGGTCGATTTTCAGGAATGGCACGACCTGCTGGTCTTCCCACAGGTGACGGGGCGCGGGCTTGCCTTCGAATGCGCGGTCCATCGTCTGCTCGAACAGGATCGCACCCAGCACCTTGCTGCCGCTGAAATCCGGGGCTGCGACGATGCGGGCCCGCATGGCGTGGATCAGGTCGAACATCTCGTCGTCATTCGACCAGTCCTTTTCGGACAGGCCGTAGGCGGCCAAGGCCTTGGGGGTTGACCCTCCACTTTGATCCAGCGCGGCAATGAATCCCTTTGCCGTGCGCATCTGGTTTGCCATGTCCTGATTCATCGTCGGGGCCTCCTGTGATCCATTGCCCTACGGTTAGGCAAGACCCCGACGATAGACAATTCTGATAGCGCAAACCGTAATTTAGTTAACGCTATCAGTCGCTCAGTGCGGCCACACCGGGCAGGGTCTTGCCTTCCATCCATTCCAGAAACGCGCCGCCCGCGGTCGAAACATAGGAAAAGTCATCGGCCACACCTGCCTTGTTCAGCGCCGCGACGGTGTCGCCACCACCGGCCACCGAAATCAACGTGCCTGCCTTTGTCAGACGTGCCGCGGATTGCGCTGCGGCGTTTGTCGCCGCATCAAAGGGCGCAATTTCAAACGCACCCAGCGGGCCGTTCCAGACCAGCGTTTTCGACCGTTCCAGCACCTGTTCGATATGGGCCACCGAATCCGGGCCTGCGTCCAGAATCATCGCATCCGCTGGACAATCTTCGGTCTTGACGGTTTCGTTGTCGGCACCCGCCTTGAATTCGCGGGCGACGACGACGTCACGGGGCAGCAGGATTTCACAGCCCCTGTCGGCGGCCTTTTGCGCGATGGCGCGGGCGGTGTCGGCCAGATCGTGTTCACACAGCGATTTGCCCACGTCGATTCCCGACGCCGCAAGAAAGGTGTTCGCCATGCCGCCGCCGATGATCAGCGTGTCGACCTTTTCCACGAGGTTCGACAGCAGGTCCAGTTTGGTCGATACCTTGGCACCGCCGACGACGGCGACCACGGGGCGGTCGGGCTGGCCTAGGGCACGGTCCAGCGCGCCCAGTTCCTCGGCCATCAGGCGACCTGCGCAGGCCGGCAATTTGCGGGCCAGCGCCTCGGTGCTGGCATGGGCACGATGGGCTGCGGAAAACGCATCGTTGACAAAGACGTCGCCCAGGCTGGCCAGACGGGTCGCGAAACCGTCGTCATTGGATTCCTCGCCGGGGTTGAACCGCAGGTTTTCCAGCAGCGCCACGTCGCCCTGACCCAGCGCCGCGACACCCGCGCCGTAATTGCCGTCCAGGAATGTCACCTTGCACCCCAGTGCTTTTTCCAGTGCCGGGACAATCTGGCCCAGCGACATTTCCGGGACGACCTTGCCCTTGGGCCTGTCGAAATGTGCCAGCAGGATGGGGGTGCCGCCCGCGGCCCTGATGTCGCGCACCGTCGGCACGATCCGGTCGATCCGCGTGGTATCCGTGACCTGTCCATCGGCCACGGGGACATTGATATCCACCCGCACCAGCACGCGTTTGCCGTCCAGATCCATATCGTCGAGTGTTTTCCAGCCCATCGTGGCCTCCTGTCATTGGTTTCGTCATACCTGTGCCAACCGCCGCCTAGCGTCAACGGTGCCCGGTTGGCAATCACGCCGCTGCACCATATGTCAGTGCCAGAAATAAACAGGAGTGCGCCCACATGGCCGATTACGACGATCCCGAAAACACGATCATCATGACACTCAAGGACGGCGATGTCGTCATCAAGCTGTTGCCCGACGTGGCACCCAAGCATGTCGAGCGGATGAAGGAACTGGCCCGCGCCGGCAAATACGACAATGTCGCATTCCACCGCGTGATCGACGGCTTCATGGCGCAGACAGGCGACGTGCAGCACGCCAACATGGAAAACAACTATGCCCCCGGCCGCGCTGGCACGGGTGGATCCGATCTGCCCGATCTGCCTGCGGAATTTTCCAAGGTTCCCCATGCGCGTGGCAGCCTGGGTGCCGCACGGTCCGCGAACCCGAACTCGGCCAACAGCCAGTTTTTCATCAACTTCAAGGACAACGATTTCCTGAACGGTCAATACACCGTCTACGGTCAGGTGATTTCGGGCATGGCCCATGTCGACAACATCGCCAAGGGCGAGCCGCCCGCGAACCCCGACCGCATGATCAAGGTCGTGGTGGCTGCCGATGCTTAAATTCGCCATTCCCCTCGCTCTGATGGCCAGCCCCGCGCTGGCCACCGGTCTGGACATCGAAATTGCAGGCCAGGCAAACGGCACCGTCAGCATCAACCTGTTCGAGGACGTGGCCCCGCTGCATGTCGCACAGATCACGTCCATTGCGGCCGCCGGCGGCTATGACGGCGTGGTGTTTCACCGTGTGATCGACGAATTCATGGCGCAGACCGGCGACGTGCAATTCGGCGTGGCCGGGTCCGATCTGTCCCGTGCCGGCACCGGTGGGTCCGATCTGCCCGACATTCCTGCCGAATTCAGCGACAGCCTGTCGTTCGAACGCGGCGTTGTCGGCATGGCGCGCAGCCAGAACCCGAACTCGGCCAACAGCCAGTTTTTCATCATGTTCGAACCGGGCCCGTTTCTGGACGGGCAATACACCATCGTGGGCGAGGTCACATCCGGCATGGATGTCGTCGACCAGATCAAACGCGGTGATGGTCCCAACGGGTCGGTCACCTCTGATCCCGACGTGATGACGACTGTCACGGTCACCGAATAAACCAACGGCCCCTTCATCGCAGGGTGAGGGGGCCATTCAGTATCCCCTGCAGCGGACCAGAGGTCGTGCGGCTAGGCGGATCGCATGGCGCAAGGCGCCAGATGCCAGTTCAACCCGTCAGGTGCCGCAGAACGTGGCACGGACCTCCTCGGACGGTTCAGGCGGCAGCGCATAGGGGGCGCGCGCCGCGTCCAGTGGCGCATAGGGGGCTGTGACGACCTTCAACATGCGGTGGAACGGCGCGAAATCACCGTCGGTTGCGGCTGTAATGACCTCTTCGACGCGGTGATTGCGCGGAATGACCAACGGATTGGCCTGCGCCATGATCGCACGGTGGTCCTCTGCGCGCCTTCCTGTCCAGCGGGTGACCCAATCCTGCCAGCCGGGCATATCGTCCGGATCATCCCCCTGCGTCATCCGCGCAAAGGTTGCAGTGAAATCGGCACCCGATTGCGCCATCAGCGTCAGCAGATCCTGAATCAGTGCTGCATCCTCGGCGACGGGGTTGTCCAACCCCAGCTTGGCCCCGAATACCCGCACCCAGCCCTGTTGATAGATGTCCGAGAACCGATTGATCCGCGTGGTAAAATCTGCGACCGCTGCATCCTGATCCGGCATCAGCGGGATCAGCGCGGTTGCCAGCTGTGCGAGGTTCCAGACCGCGATTCCGGGCTGATTGGCATAGGCATAGCGCCCCATCCGGTCGATGCTGGAAAACACCTTTTGCGGATCATAGGCATCCATGAAGGCGCAGGGACCATAGTCGATGGTTTCCCCCGCAAGGCTGCAATTGTCGGTGTTCATCACTCCGTGGATGAACCCCAGTCCCATCCATTTGGCGACCAGTTCCGCCTGTGCTGCAACCACGGCATCCAGCAGGCCCGCCGGGCCATCCGCATCCCGGTAGTGGCGCTGGATCGTATAGTCGGTCAGCTGTCGCAGTGCATCCGTGTCCTGCCGTGCAGCGTGGATCTGGAATGTGCCGACGCGGATATGGCTGCTTGCGACGCGGGTCAGGACAGCACCGGGCAGCATCGTCTGACGGTAGACCTGTTCCCCGGTCGTGACGGCCGCCAGCGCGCGGGTGGTCGGCACGCCCATGGCGTGCATCGCCTCTGAAACCAGATATTCGCGTAGAACCGGACCCAGCCACGACCGGCCATCGCCGCCCCGAGAATACGGCGTAGGGCCTGACCCCTTGAGCTGGATATCGCGCCGGATGCCGTCGGTGCCGATCACCTCGCCCAGCAGGATCGCGCGACCATCGCCCAATTGTCCCGACCAATTGCCGAACTGATGCCCACCATAGAGCTGCGCCAGAGGGGACGCCGCGTCCGGCAGTGTATTGCCTGCGAACACAGCCGTCGCGTCGGTCGTATGCAGCCATGCGCGGTCAATTCTCAGCAGCTCCGCCAGATCGTCATTCACGGCAATGGCACCCGGTGCCACGACCGGCGTGGGTGCGATCGTTGTATAGAACGTACCCGGCAGGGCCGCGAAACTGTTGTCGAACGGTATCGTCATAGCGGGTCAGTCATCATCCTGGGGCTGGGAACGGGCCGAAACCCGGTGCGTGTGCAGAACCGGGCCAGTCCTGCATCATCGTTAGGCAGGATGACATGCATCGCCTGCAATTGCGCCCGTTGCAGGTTGACGGTCACCGCGTGCAGCACCTCTGTCCCGATCCCGCGCCCCCGGACCGAGGGGCGGATGAACACCTCTTCCAGCCAGCCGACCAGACCGCCATGCGGGACAGACCAGCCGAATGTCACCGTGACATAGCCCAGCGGCGCACGCGCGGGGCCGATCAGCCAGATCGCGCCAAGCGGCGAGCCGTCCAGCAGGGGACCCGCAACCATCGCGCGATGCGCATCATCGAAGGGCAGGCCGGATTCTTCGTGGTAGCGGGCCATCAACGCCAGAACGCGGTCTGCCGCGTCAGGTCCGGCCAGGGTGATGGCGGTGCTCATAGCCGGGCCAGACGGTCGGTCAGCAACGCAAAAAACCCGTCGGCATCCACATCGCCGATAAACAACGCGTTGGGGATCCGGTCGGTGACGCGCCACCAATCCGCGACCGTCATGCCCAGCGTCAGGTCCGATGCAGTTTCGATTTCAACGTTGATGTGGCGTCCGCTGAACAGGTCGGGTTGCAAGAGGTAGGCAATGACACAAGGGTCATGCAGCGGCGCACCGGCCGATCCGTATTTTTCCTTGTCGAACCGTTCAAAGAACCCCGTCCAGTCCGCGACCGCCTGACCCACGGGCGTGCCGAGGTTGCGGAACGCATCCACGCGGGGCTGTGTCGTCAGCGCCTTGTGGGTGACGTCGAGTGGCAGAACGACCAGCGGCACACCGGCGGCAAAGACCGCCTTGGCGGCCTCTGGGTCGACATAGATGTTGAATTCGGCTGCGGGTGTGATGTTGCCGACCTCGAAATAGGCGCCACCCATCAGCACGATTTCCTGCACGCGGTCCACGATATCCGGCGCGCGGTCAAAGGCTGTCGCGATATTCGTCAGGGGTCCCAGCGGGCACAGCGTCACGGTGCCGGCAGGTTCGGTGCGCAGGGTGTCGATAATGAAATCAACCGCATGTTGGTCCTGCACCGGCATGACGGGGTCGGGCAGGGTCGGGCCGTCCAATCCCGTCTTGCCGTGGACATGTTCCGCCGTGACCAGTTTGCGGGCGATGGGCGCATCGCAGCCTGCGTAGACGGGCACGTCGGTCCGGTTGGCGAGTTCGCAGATGATGCGCGCGTTTTTCGCCGTCAGCGCCAGTGGCACGTTGCCCGCGACACAGGTCAGGCCCAACAGGTCCAATTCGGGCGATGCCAGCGCCAGCAGGATGGCGACGGCGTCGTCCTGACCGGGGTCTGTGTCGATGATGATCTTGCGTGCCATGGTCTGTCCTTTTCTTTGTCCCTATGTGGCCCGCCAGTGCCAGCGGGGCAAGGAGGGACCGCCGGGACGGCGGACCTTTGCAAGGTGTGGAACACTTGCGCGGCTCTGGCGGTTGGGATGGCAACATCACACCTTGAAAGGACATGCCATGAAATTTGCCCTATTGATCCCCGCCGCGGTTCTGACGCTGGCCGGATGCGATGCCGCCCAGCAAAACGGCGGGCCGGGTCTGACCGAAACATACGAGTCGATTCAGGACCAATACCCCGACATCACGCCAGAGCTGTTTGCACGGTTCGATCGTGATGGCGACGGCCTGCTGAGTGGTTTCGAACAGCAGCAATTGTTCAGTCAGGCCCAGAACCCCAACGGGATTACCGGCACATTAGGACGTCTCGACGACGACGAGATCTGAAACGACAATGGCCCGCCCTGATCGGACGGGCCACCCATGGCTCACACGATGCTGTCGCCACCCCGTGCTAGTGCGGCCACACCCGTGCGTGCGACCTCTTGCAGGCCAAGAGGGCGCATCAGCTCGGCAAAGGCGTCGATCTTTTCCGGGGTTCCGGTGATCTCGAACACAAAGCTTTCGAGCGTGCTGTCCACGACGCTGGCGCGAAAGATATCGGCCAGACGCAGTGCCTCGACGCGGGCATCGCCCTTGCCACGGACCTTGAGCAGGGCCAGTTCGCGTTCCACGCTTGGACCTTCGACGGTCAGGTCGTGCACCTCGTGGACCGGAATGATCCGGCCCAGCTGCGCCTTGATCTGGACGATCACCTGCGGCGTCCCGGAGGTGACGACGGTGATGCGGCTGCGGTGACCCGTATGGTCGATTTCCGCGACTGTCAGGCTTTCTATGTTGTAGCCGCGACCGGAAAACAGGCCGATGACCCGCGCCAGAACGCCCGGTTCGTTTTCCACGATGACCGCCAGCGTGTGCCGTTCGATCACGTCGGAAAAATGCGACCGCAGGTCATAGGCGGAATGGCTGGAAGAGCCTTTTTTGATCTTGAGTGCTGACATTTTGTAATCTTTCCAAGTCCTTGGGCTGCGGTCCTAGACCATCACCGCGCCAGTGGCCGTGATCGCGCCTTGCGTTTTCGCGTTCCGCAGCAACATTTCGTTGTGACCCTTGCCCGACGGGATCATGGGGAAACAGTTTTCGTGTTTCTCGACCAGACAATCCAGAATCACCGGACCGTCGTAATCGATCATTTCCTGAATGGCGTCGTCCAGATCGGCCGCATCATCGACCTTGATGCCCTTGGCACCAAATGCTTCGGCCAGTTTGACGAAATCGGGCAGGGCCTCTGACCAGCTGGACGAATACCGTTCGCCGTGCAGCAGCTCTTGCCACTGACGCACCATGCCAAGGCGTTCGTTGTTCAGGATGAATTGTTTGACCGGCAGGCGATACTGCATGGCCGTGCCCATTTCCTGCATGTTCATCAGCCACGATGCCTCGCCTGCGACGTTGATGACCAGCGCGTCGCGGTGCGCCATCTGCACACCGATGGACGCGGGCGTGCCATACCCCATGGTGCCAAGGCCACCGGACGTCATCCAGCGGTTCGGATCCTCGAACCCCATGTATTGCGCGGCCCACATCTGATGCTGGCCGACCTCGGTCGTGATGTAGCGGTCATAGCCCTTTGTCAGCGCCTCGAGGCGGGAAATGGCGTGCTGCGGGCGGATGATCGTCCCGGTCTGTTCATACCCAAGGCAGTCAATCGCGCGCCACTCGTCGATCTGTTTCCACCACTTGGCAAGGCCCTCGGTATTGGTCTTGCGCCCGTTGGCCTTCCAGACTTTCAAAAGGTCCTCCAGCACATGGGCCACGTCGCCCAGGATCGGCATGTCGACGCGGATGACCTTGTTGATGGAGGATGCATCAATGTCGATATGCGCCTTTTTCGATTTCGGGCTGAAGGCATCGACGCGCCCCGTGATCCGGTCGTCGAACCGTGCGCCGATGTTGATCATCAGGTCGCAGTCGTGCATCGTCATGTTGGCTTCATAGGTGCCGTGCATGCCCAGCATACCCAGCCATTTGTCACCTGATGCGGGATAGCAGCCCAGGCCCATCAGCGTGGATGTGATCGGAAAGCCGGTCGCCTCGACCAGTTCGCGCAACAATTGGCTGGCCGCGGGACCAGAATTGATGACGCCGCCACCGGTATAGAAGACCGGGCGTTTCGCCGTTTCCATCGCACGCGCCAGTTCGGTGATCGTGTCGATGTCGCCCTTCATCTGCGGGTTGTAGTGAGAGGTGCGTTTCGATTTTTCGGTATATTGGCCAGTGGCGAACTGCACGTCCTTGGGGATGTCGATCAGCACGGGGCCGGGACGACCGGCGGTCGCGATGTGAAACGCCTCGTGAAGGGTGCCCGCCAGCTTGTCCGTTTCCTTGACCAGCCAGTTGTGTTTCGTGCAGGGGCGCGTGATGCCGACGGTGTCGGCCTCCTGGAACGCGTCAGAGCCGATCATGAATGTCGGCACCTGCCCGGTCAGGACGATGATCGGGATACTGTCCATCAGCGCATCCGTCAGGCCGGTGACCGCGTTTGTGGCACCCGGGCCCGATGTGACCAGCGCCACACCGGGTTTGCCGGTGGACCGTGCATAGCCTTCGGCGGCGTGAACGGCACCTTGTTCATGGCGTACCAGCACGTGCTGGATCTTGTTTTGCTGAAAAATCTCGTCGTAGATCGGCAGCACGGCCCCGCCGGGGTAGCCGAACACGACCTCGACCCCCTGATCGATCAGGGCCTGAACCACAATTTTTGCGCCGGTCATCGTTTTTGTCATTGTCTCGTCCGTTCAATGCTGTCGTCTGGCATAAAAAAACCCCCGGCGTGACACGAGGGCGCATGGGAACCTGATGGGTCAACCGTTACCGGCCCATGCGCGTCTTTCCTACAATTAGTACGACAGTGTTCATGCGAATTTCCTTGGTATGTGGGGACACTATGCGCAGGGTTTCACAGGGTCAACAGGCCTGCTGGATAAAATGTCGCCAAACGGGTGGTTTTGGTAACTTTCTTTCAGTGGGCGATGTGGCGGGATCATTCCGCACGGGTTGCATCGGGCAGATCGTCGCTGTCAGCCGTGCTGCGACCGCCCTTGGTGGGTGCAGGATTCTGTTTTGCCTGCGCCTCGAGCTCGGCATCGATTTCGGCGCCAAACAACACGATGAACGACGACAGCCACAGCCACATCAGCAGGATAATCACGCCACCCAGCGCCCCAAAGGTTTCGTTGTAGCTGGCGAAATTCTGCACGTAAAAGGCAAACCCGGCCGATCCGGCCAACCACAGCACACAAGCCACCAGCGCACCGGGGGTGATCCAGCGCCACTTGCGCGGTTTGCGGGCAGGACCGTAGCGATACAGGATTGCCAGGCCCGCCGCGACCAATAGCAGCACGATCGGCCAGCGCACCAGAATGATGATCCATTCCGCATTCGGATCAAGCCGGATGAAATTCAACACCACCGGCAGCAGCACGAGTGCTGCCACGATGACGAAAAACCCGATCACCATGGCAAGCGTCAGCACGATACGCGCGATCAGGTTGCGCAGGAAACTGCGCGCCTCCTCGACACGAAAGGCCACGTTCAGTCCCTCGATCAGCGCCGACATGCCGGCGGATGCCGAATAGAATGCCGTCAGCACACCGATGATCGCGGCCAGCCCCAAGCCACCGCTGTCAGAGCCTGCCACCGATTTGGCCTGATCCAGCACAATCTGCGCCGCCTCTTGCGGCATGAATGCCGATAGCGTCTGCATCTGGTTCACCAGCATCGACGGGTCGGTGAAATACCCGGCCAGCGCCATTGCTGCGACGATCCCCGGAAAAACAGCAAGCAGGCCGTAAAACGCGCAACCCGCCGCGATCAACGTCAGATGATCGCGGCCGATGTTTGCAAAGATGCGTTTGACGACCGCGATCCAGCCTTTGGCCGTCAGCGATCCGGGGTGCGCGGTGCTATCTGTCATCCTGTCCCTTTCGGATTGCGTGCGGGCCACGCGGTGCCGAACGGAGATCGGTCATTTCCGACCGATCTTGTCCTGCGTTTTGGTGTCAAAGTCCGACGCGCTGTGACGTTCGTGCAGCTGTTCGGACGGATCACCAAAGGGACGGTTCACCATGCGGCCGCGTTTGTATGCGGGGCGGTCCATGATTTCCGCGCTCCAGCGCTGGACGTTCTTGTAGCTGTCGGCCTGCAGAAATTCCTTGGCGTCGTAGACCGACCCGTTTGCCACGGCACCATACCAGGGCGCGATGGCGATATCTGCAATGGTATAGCTGTCGCCGGCGATGAAGGGACGATCAGCAAGGGTGCGGTCCAGCACGTCCAGCTGACGCTTGGCCTCCATCGTGAAACGGTTGATGGGGTATTCCATCGGCTCTGGCGCATAGGCATAGAAATGGCCAAAGCCACCGCCCAGATAGGGCGCGCTGCCCATTTGCCAGAACAGCCAGTTCAGTGTTTCAGACCGCATCGCCGGATCGTGCGGCAAAAAGGCGTCGTATTCCTGTGCCAGTTGCAGCAGGATTGACCCGCTTTCGAACAGGCGGATGCCGGTTTTCGTGTCCAGCAGGGCCGGGATCTTGGAATTGGGGTTCACGGCGACAAAACCGCTGCCGAACTGGTCGCCCTTGCCGATGTCGATCAGCCAGGCGTCGTATTCCGCGTCATGCCCGGCCTCGAGCAGTTCTTCGAACATCACGGTGACCTTGACCCCGTTCGGCGTGGCAAGGCTGTGCAACTGCCAGCGGTGTTCACCCTGAGGCAGCGGTGCATCATGCGTGGGGCCTGCAATGGGGCGGTTCGTGCTGGCAAATTTGCCGCCGTTCTCGGCGTCCCATTCCCAGACCTTGGGGGGGGTGTAATCGGACATGGTCAGACCTTTGATCAATGCGTTTCCACCGACCATTTAGCCCTACGGGCTACGGATCAAGGGTCAGCGTCCGACGGGGCGCCCGCCGGGTAACGAAATCCGCGCGACCTGTTCGGCAATCGGGTCGGTGGACAGTGGATGCAGCGCACTGTCATAGCCATTCGGATCGCCAATCGGCTGCCATGACCCGTCGCGAAAAATCTCGAGCGCGTCGAAATTCGCCTTGTAGCCCATCTTGGGGCTGCCGGGCACCCAATAGCCCAGATAGACATAGGGCAGGTTCAATTCGCGGGCCACGTTGACGTGGTCAAGGATCAGGAACGTGCCGGGGCTGTTGCGCGTCAGCGAAGGCGCAAAGAACGAATAGACCATCGACAAACCATCATCGAGGATATCGGTCAGGCAGGCCGCCACGGGACCATCATCGGGGGCGTTGCGGTCGGAATATTCGATCAGGCGGGATCTGACGGGCGTTTCCTCGATCATGGCGGCGAATTCGAACATGTCCATGTCCGCCATTCCGCCGTCGGCATGCCGTGTATCAAGGTATTCGCGGAACAGATCGTACTGTGCCTCGGTCGCCCAGGGCGAGGTCGGGCGGCGTTCCAGATGCGCGTTGCGTTTGAGCACCCGTTTCTGGCTGCGCGTCGGTTCGAAATCCGCAACCCGGATACGCGCCGACATGCAGGCGGCACATTCCGAACAGGACGGACGATACAACACGTTCTGCGACCGGCGGAACCCCTGCTTGGACAGGGCATCATTCAGTTCGGCCGCCTGTTCACCCTGTAGTGCGGTGAACAGCTTGCGTTCCATCCGCCCCTCCAGATAGGGGCAGGGCTGTGGCGCAGTCACATAGAACTGCGGGGCGATTTGTAGATCGTGGCGCATGATCAAAGATTGGTGCGCATCGGCGTGTCTGACAACCCCCGCCGATGCAACTTGTGCCGGGTCACGCGTATTTATGCCGGACGATTGATGGCGGTCGTGCCCATGAACATGTCGGTCAATCCCTGCCTTTTGGCTGTGACGGCCATCATGGCCACCGAAATCAGTTGCAGCGGGAATGTCACGACACTGATGGCGTAGCCTGCGGTATGCACCAGCGCCCCTGCCGATGTCAGCGCCGCGCCCTGTGTATCGCGCAACGCGATGTTGAACAGGCGCATCCCCCAGGTGGCCGACTGGTTGGCGATGGTGAACCACCGGTACAGAAAACCAACGACCATCATCAGCACCGGAAAAAAGAACAGCGCGATGAACAACGTCAGCGGCAGCAGGATCAGTGACATCAGGAAAACCACGGTCACATCCACCAGCCAGGCCAACAGCCTGCGGCTGCGGACACCGTCGTAGAATTCCGGCATCAGGTCCGGATCGGGCAGGGCGGTCAGCGTCGTCATGGTCATCCTATCATGTCATTCAGATTGGGGCCGACCCCCGTTGTCGGGGGCCGGAGGTTTGGTTCAGGCGGTCTTGTCGGACGGCTCTTCGTCCTTGGTCTGACCACGGTCGGCCATGAACTGGTCGAATTCCGCCTTGTCCTTGGCTTCGCGCAGGCGGCCCAGGAATGCTGTGAATTCGTCCTGTTCCTCTTGCAGGCGGCGCAGCGTATCTGCCTTGTAGGCGTCGAATGCCTGGTTCCCAGAGGACGCCATGACATTGACGCGGCGCGGGGCGCATGTCTTGGCACCGCGTGCGAATTTACCGGCAAAGACCATGTAGGCCAGCAGTGCCAGACCAACCGGCCAGACAAAGATAAAGGCCGCGACGGTCGCAGCGATCCATGCGCCGCGTCCGCGGGCGTCAAGCCAGGATTCCGCGCGTTGCAGCCAGGCGATGGGACCGGTCGTGGTGACGGGGTAGGTATTGGTTGCAGTCATGATGTCTCTCCGTTCGGGTTTATGTAAATGCCTTTCACATTACCCATATCGGTGTGGGACCTTTCCTGTGCAAGTCTTGATGTGAATGTTTTTTACATAAATCGAAAGCGGGCTTCAGGATCAGTGGCTTAGGTCGTTCTTCGCGGTGAATGGCGCGGGGTGTGCGCCGGATATCCGCAACAGGTCGGCGGGAGCCACCGCAAAGATATGGTGGGGTGTTCCGGCCGCCGCATAGACGACATCGAACGTCATCAGGCGCGGGTCCATGAAGGCCCGTGGCGGTGTCAGATGCCCCACGGGTGACACGCCACCGATTGCAAACCCCGTCACCTTGCGCACCACGACCGGATCGGCGCGGGTCAGCGGCTCGCCTGTCAGGGCGGCGGCTGCCGCGGGATCGACGGTCTGACCGCCTGCTGTGATGAACAGCACCAGATTACCTGTATCGCTTCCCTGAAAGATGATGGATTTCGCGATCTGATCGACCGCGCAGCCCTGCGCATCGGCTGCTGCCTGTGCGGTCCTTGTCCCTTCGGCCAGCGCGACAGGCGTGATATCCAGCCCCGCCTGTGTCAGGGCCTGTGTGACGCGTTTCAGACTCTTGCTCATCGGGGTGGCTCCTGACACGGTTGGGCTGCAATCGACAAAGGGTATCTGCGCCATGACAGCTGATCCAGTCCCGTCAACAGGCCGTCTGGGGGATCGTATCATCCGGGTGCCACGCGCCCATGATGCGGCACGCGGCGCCGATGCGCTGGAACGCCTGCCGGACGCAACGGGTCCGTTTCGCGACCTGATCGCGGGCACTGCGGGATGCAGCCCGTATCTTGCGGGCCTGATCGCGCGCGAGGCCGACTGGTTGCCAGGGGCAGAGGCGGCCCCCGAACAGGCGTTGGCCGATACCCTGACTGCGGTGGCGTCGCTGTCGCTGTCCGATCTGCCCGACGGTCTGCGACAGGCCAAGCGGCGTGTGGCGCTGTTGACGGCGCTGGCCGATCTGGGTGGCGTCTGGTCATTGGGGCAGGTCACGCAGGCGCTGACCGATCTGGCCGCCACCGCCACACATGCGGCACTTGTTGCGCTGACCGAGGCCGAGATCGCGCGCGGCAAGCTGCCGGGGCTGACGGCGGATGATGCGGCCACGGCAGGCGGAATGACCGCGCTGGCCATGGGCAAGATGGGTGCCGGAGAGCTGAACTATTCCTCCGATATCGACCTGATCTGCCTGTTTGACGAAACCCGGTTCGCCCCCGAGGATGTGGCCGAGGCGCGTGCCGGTTTCGTGCGGGTCACGCGGCGCATGTGCGCGATGATGTCGGATGTGACCGCGGGCGGCTATGTGTTCCGCACCGACCTGCGCCTGCGGCCCGATGCCAGTGTCACACCTGTCTGCATCGCGATGGATACCGCCGAGCGGTATTACGAAAGCGTCGGACGCACCTGGGAACGTGCGGCCTATATCAAGGCGCACCCCTGCGCCGGGGACATCGCAGCGGGCCACCGGTTCCTGCAAACGCTGCGCCCGTTTGTCTGGCGGCGGCACCTTGATTTCGCGGCGATCCAGGATGCTCATGACATGCGTCTGCGCATCCGCGACCACAAGGGTTTGCACGGGCCGCTGACCCTGCCGGGGCACAACATGAAACTGGGGCGCGGCGGCATCCGCGAGATCGAGTTCTTTACCCAGACACGGCAGTTGATCGCGGGCGGGCGGGATCCCGGCCTGCGGGTGCGTGGCACGCTGGCGGGGCTTGCAGCCCTCGCGGATGCCGGATGGATTCCCGACGACGTGCGTGACCAGCTGTCCGATCATTACACGTTCCACCGCACGGTCGAACATCGTCTGCAAATGGTGCAGGACGCCCAGACCCATGCGTTGCCCAACGATGGCGACGGCTTTGCCCGGCTGGCCGCCATGATGGACCGGGACGTGGACGACCTGCGACGCGACCTGACGGAACGACTGGAATCCGTGCATGATCTGACCGAAGGATTCTTTGCCCCCGACACCCCCGAACCGGCCCCGGAATGGGGGGATCAGCTGACAGCGCGCTGGCTGGATTATCCCGCCTTGCGGTCCGCACGCGCGGTCGAGATTTTCCGCCGGGTGCGTCCTGTCATCCTCAGACGGCTTCAGGATGCGGCACGCCCCGAAGAGGCGCTGGCGCAGTTCGATACCTTTCTGGCGGGGCTGCCGGCGGGCGTGCAGCTGTTTTCGCTGTTCGATGCCAATCCCCAGCTGACCCAGCTGATCGTTGATATCTGCGCGACGGCACCGGCGCTTGCGCAATATCTGTCGCGCAACGCAGGCGTGCTGGATGCGGTGATCGGCGGCGATTTCTTTGCGCCCTGGCCCGGTCAGGACGCGTTGACGCAGGGCCTGAGCGATGATCTGGCGCAGGCGCAGGATTATGAGGCGGCCTTGTCCCGCGCGCGCCTGTGGACGCGGGAACGTCATTTCCGCATCGGTGTGCATCATCTGCGCGGATTGATCGACGCCCCCACCAGCGGGGCGCAATATGCCGACCTTGCAGGCGCTGTCGTGACAGCACTCTGGCCGGTGGTTTGTGCCGAATTCGCGCGCAAACACGGCACGGTTGCGGGGCGCGGTGCTGTGGTCGTGGCGATGGGATCACTCGGGGCGGGGCGGCTGAACGCGCAGTCCGACCTGGACCTGATCGTGATCTACGATGCGGACGGCGATGCGATGTCAGACGGCAAACGGCCTTTGCCCGCGCGGACCTATTATGCCCGGCTGACACAGGCGCTGGTCACGGCCTTGTCCGCACCGATGGGCGACGGTCGGCTGTACGAGGTTGACATGCGCCTGCGGCCCTCGGGCCGCAAGGGGCCGGTGGCCACATCCTGGACCGCTTTTCAGGCCTATCAGACGCAAGATGCCTGGACATGGGAACATCTTGCCCTGACGCGCGCGCGGGTCATCGCGGGACCGGCGGATCTGGCCCATGGGGTCGAGACCTTTCGCCGTGATCTGTTGCGGACCAAGGGGCAGGGCAAAACCGTTCTGGTGGACGTGGCAGACATGCGGCGCAGACTGGAAGAGGCCAAGCCGACGGGGGCTGTCTGGGATGCCAAGAACGGTGCGGGTCGCCTGATGGACAGCGATCTGGCGGCGCAGACCATCGCGCTCTTGGCGGGGGCACCGGCGCGCGCGGCACCTGACCAGATTGATGCAGGACGGTCGCTGGCTGGCGTTTCGGATGCGACCATCACCGATCTGTGTGCGGCGCAGGATCTGTTCTGGTCGTTGCAGGCGGCGGCCCGGCTGTTGACTGGCGCGATTCTGGACCCAGATGCACTGGGTGAGGGCGGCCGCCGGTTCGTTCTGCGCGAGGTGGGATGTGACGACCTTGACGCGCTGGCCGATCGCATCGCAACGGTATCGCGGGCCGCGGATGCGGCATTCGCTAGATTATTGGAGGGTCCCCGATGAAGGGCGACACACGCGACCCCAGCGGCCTGATCGCCGAATCCTTTCGGATCGAAGGCATCACGCAGGCGGAATGTCGGAATATCTTTCTGGACTGGGCCCTGAAACTGCCCGTGCAGCAGGACAGTCAGTCGGTCATCCCCGAACTGCTGGAACGCCACGCGGATCAGCCGGACAACCACCCGATGATCCAGACCCTGCGTGAGGGGCTGGCCCGCGCGCCCCGGCCCGGCAGGCGGGGCGGACGCGCGGGCCGCATGTCCTAGCGGGCCAGTTGGGCTGCCTCGCGGGCCAAGGCCTCAATCCCGGCCCAGTCGCCGCTGGCGACCATATCCGCCGGTGCGACCCAGCTGCCGCCGACACACAGCGTGTTCGACAGCGCCAGATAGTCAGGCGCGTTTTTCAGGCTGACGCCGCCGGTGGGGCAGAATTTGACCTGCGGGATCGGCGCGCCGATCGCCTTGAGAGCAGGCACGCCGCCGTTTGCCTCTGCCGGAAAGAATTTCTGCACGGTGTAGCCGCGTTCGAGCAGGGCCATCGCCTCTGATGCCGTGGCAGCACCGGGCAGCAGTGGCAGTTCGTTTGCCTCGCAGGCGTCCAGCAGCAGGTCCGTCGCACCCGGCGACACACCGAATTGCGCGCCTGCCGCCTTGGCGTTTTCCACGTCCTTGGGGGTCAGCAGCGTGCCTGCACCGACCACACCACCCGGCACGGTTGCCATTTCGCGGATGGCGTCCAGTGCCGCGGGGGTGCGCAATGTCACCTCCAGCGCGGGCAGGCCACCTGCGATCAGCGCGCGGGCCAGATCGGCGGCCTTGGCCGCGTCATGCAGCACCAGCACGGGGACGACGGGTGCCAGTTCGCACAGTTTGCGATTCAGCTCAGAGGCTTGTTCAGGGGTCATGTCTTTTGTTCCTATTCTAGAGCCGGATCAGAGGATGGCAGCAGCGCCGTCAGTGGCAAGGCCGACGTTCCTGCGAAAGGTTTCAAACAGCTCTCGTCCCACACCCGTGCCGTTGCCGGACAGATCGGCCACCGCCAGATCGCGTGTGTCGAGGTCCACGCCAACGGCGTCGATGGTGCCGTTTACGGCGTCCAACCGCACCACGTCGCCGTCGCGCAGTCGCGCAATCGGGCCACCGGCCGCCGCCTCTGGACACACATGAATGGCGGACGGCACCTTGCCCGATGCACCCGACATGCGCCCGTCGGTGACCAGTGCCACCTTTAGCCCGCGATCCTGCAACACCGCCAGCACAGGTGTCAGGCCATGCAGTTCCGGCATGCCGTTGGATTTCGGTCCCTGAAACCGGACGACGATGATCGTGTCGGATGTGAATTCACCCGCCTTGAACGCCGCCTTGACGCTGTCCTGATCGTGAAAGATGCGGCAAGGGGCCTCGACGATGTGACGCTCCCTGGCCACGGCCGAGGTTTTCATCACACCACGGCCCAGATTGCCGGCCAGCTGTTGCAGGCCGCCTGTGGGCTGGAATGGATCGCTGGCGGGGCGCAGGATCTTGTCGTTCTGCGTCTTGCCCTCGCCCTTGACGTAGGTGATGCGGCCATTGTCCAGCTTGGGTTCCTGCGTGTACAAATCCAGCCCGTCGCCTGCCACGGTGCGCACGTCGTCGTGCAGCAGACCTGCGTTCAGCAACTCTCCGATCATGTAGCCCAGACCGCCCGCCGCGTGGAAATGGTTCACATCGGCCAGACCGTTGGGATAGACCTTGGCCATCAGCGGCGTCACGTCCGAGAGATCCGAAAAATCCTCAAGATCAAGGATCACGCCAGCCGCACGCGCCATGGCCGGCAGATGCAGCACAAGGTTGGTCGATCCCCCCGTGGCCATCAGACCCACCAGACCGTTTACAAAGGCGCGTTCGTCCAGAATGTCGCTGACCGGCGTGAAATCATTGCCAAGCGCCGTGATCTGGGCCGCCCGTTCGGTGCCTGCAACCGTCAAGGCATCGCGCAATGGTGTGTTGGGGTTCACGAATGACGCACCCGGCAGATGCAGACCCATGAATTCCATCAGCATCTGGTTGGAATTGGCCGTCCCGTAAAAGGTGCAGGTGCCTGGCCCGTGATAGCTGGCCATTTCGGCCTTCATCAGTTCCTCGCGGCCGACTTCGCCCGTGGCGAATTGCTGGCGGACCTTGGCCTTTTCATCGTTCGGCAGACCGCTGACCATCGGGCCTGCGGGCAGGAAAATCGACGGGATGTAGCCAAAGGTCGCGGCGGCCATCACGAGGCCGGGCACGATCTTGTCGCAGACACCCAGATAGATCGCGCTGTCAAAGGTGTTGTGCGAGAGGCCGACGGCGGCCGCCAGCGCGATCACATCGCGGCTGAACAACGACAGTTCCATGCCGGTCTGGCCCTGCGTGACACCATCGCACATGGCAGGCACACCGCCCGCCACCTGTGCTGTCGCACCGACCGCATTGGCCGCCTGCTTGATAAAGTTCGGATAGGTTTCAAAGGGCTGATGCGCCGACAACATGTCGTTGTAGGCCGTGATGATACCGATGTTGGGGGCCACATCACCGACCAGCGCGTCCTTTTGCCCGGCCATCGCGGCATAGGCATGGGCCTGGTTGCCGCAGGTCAGGTGCGACCGGCGCGGACCTTCGGCGGCGGCGCGTGCCATTGTGTCGAGGTATGTCTTGCGCGGTCCTTCGGATCGGGCGCGGATACGGTCGGTTACTTCTGCGATTTTGGGATGCAGGGCCATTGGAACCTCTGGTTTTACGAGTTACCGGTCTTCTAGCATGTCTAGTTAGCGCTAACAACTCATCCAGTGTGAAATCGGCAACAGAGACGCAAGTGTTCGTTGACGTGGCGTCGCAACCATCAGGCGACCACATTCTGACCCCATTTCATGATTAATCATCCCGTCAGACGAAATCGACGACAGTGGCCAGGTGTCACGCAAGCGTTTGGAGTAAGACGATGGGATTTGTAAAGTTTATTGCGCTCGGTGCGGTTTGCGCCATTCTGACGGCCTGCGGCACCCCTGATCAGGTGGCGATGCGGAACGCACCGCTGGACCTGGGCCCGGGCATCGAGGCCGGGCAGACGATCCAGCAGCGTGACTACCAGATCGTGGACCTGAATTTCGTGGCCCCTGCGGAATTGTCGGTGTCCGAACGCAACGGTTACTACCCGATGGCTGACATTGTCTGGCGCGGCGACCGGATCGGTGATCGCAAGGCGCAGATCGCAGAGCTGTTCCGCACCGCGGCGACGCGGAACATGGATGCAGACGGGTTGGGCCGTCCGGTGGTCGTCGATGTGCAGTTGCGCCGGTTCCACGGCGTGACCGAACGGGTGCGCTATTCGGTCGGTGGTGTTTACAACATCGTGTTTGACATGACGGTGCGTGATGCAACAACCGGCGCGGTGATCGAACCCGCCCGCAAGGTCGTGGCCAATCTGCCGGCCCCCGGTGGCACCGCCGCGATCATTGCCGAACAATCGGGGCAAACCGAAAAGGTGCGCGTGACCGATTTCCTGACGCTGGTTCTGTCTGACGAATTGTCCGGTTCGGTTCAGACCGCAAGCCGCTAAACCCACTGGCGGCGGACCCGCCGCCGGGGTAGGGGATGTGCATGACAGATGCACCATACCCCACCGTGAGAATGCTGCCCAAGGGCGATGCCCGTGCCGTCCGGCACGGGTTTCCTTGGGTTTACGCCAATGAACTGGTCACCGACCGTCGCACCCGCGGGCTGGCCCCCGGATCGCTGGCCGTGCTCGAGGATGCGAACCGCGTGCCGCTGGGCCTTGTTGCGGTCAATCCCAATTCCAAGATCATCTGCCGGATGCTGGACCGCGACCCGGACGCCGTGATCGACGTTGACTGGTTTGCCGCCCGCCTGACCCGCGCATTGGCCCACCGTGCGCGGCTGTTCGATCAGCCGTTCTACCGGCTGATCCACGCCGAGGCGGATGGCCTGCCCGGTGTCGTCATCGATCGCTTTGGTGATCATGCGGTGATCCAGCCAAACGCCGCCTGGGCCGACACGCTGATCGCCCCGCTGGCAGAGGCCCTGGCGCGCGTGACGGGCGTGACCACGATCCTGATGAACGCATCCGGCCGCGCCCGCACGCTGGAGGGTCTGGAGGACCGGTCAGGCACCCTGCTGGGCGAAACCCCGACTGCTGCCGTGCCGGTGCAGATGAACGGGGCTACCTATATGGCCGACCTGACAGGCGGTCAGAAAACCGGGTTGTTCTACGATCAGCGCCCGAACCACGCCTTTGTCGCCGGATTGGCGCGGGATGCGCGCGTGCTGGATGTGTTTGCGCATGTGGGTGGTTTCGGGCTGGCGGCGTTGGCGCAGGGTGCAGCATCGGCACTGGCGGTGGACGGGTCCGATCCTGCGTTGAGCCTCGCACGGCAGGGCGCTGACGCGATGGGCGTGGCTGACAGGTTTGAAACCCGCAAGGGGGATGCCTTTGACGTGATGGCTGCCCTGGCCGAAGAGGGCGCGCAGTTCGATGTGGTCATCTGCGACCCGCCCGCCTTTGCGCCGTCGAAATCCGCATTGGAACCGGGCTTGCGCGCCTATGAACGTGTGGCAAAGCTGGCCGCGCCACTGGTCGCTGATGGCGGGTATTTGACGCTGTGTTCGTGCAGTCACGCAGCCGATCTGACAAAATTCCGCAACGCATCCGCGCGCGGCATTGGCCGGGCCGGACGGCGCGGGCAGATCGTGCACACGGGCTTTGCCGGGCCGGATCATCCGTTGCTGCCGCATCTGGCAGAAAGCGGCTACCTCAAGGCTGTCACGTTTCGTTTATGAGGCTGCTGCTGGACGCCTGCGTTCTGTATCCGACCGTCATGCGCGCCATGCTGATGGGCTGTGCGGACGCGGGCCTGTTCCAGCCGCGCTGGTCCGACCGCATCCTCGAGGAATGGGCGCGCGCCACGCTGAAACTGGGGCCAGAGGCCGAGGTCTTTGCCCGGAGCGAGATCGCCATGCTGCGCGCGCGCCATCCAGCGGCAGAGGTCCGTTACCCGGCCGAGATGCTGCGACAGCTGTGGCTGCCGGACCCTGACGATATCCATGTCCTTGCCGCGGCCGTGGCGGGCCATTGCGACGGAATCGTGACGGTCAACGCCAAGGATTTTCCCGGCAACCTCTTGGCCGAAGAAGGGCTGTTCCGGTCAGACCCCGACGGGCTGCTGTTGCGTCTGCACGATGAACATCCTGACATTGTCGCAGGCGTCGGGGGCAGGGTGCTGACAGAGGCGAACCGCCTGTCGCCCGACCCGTGGACCATCCGCGCCCTGATGAAAAAGGCGCGTCTGCCACGCATTGGCAAACGACTGATGGGTTAGCGCAGACGTCCAGCGCGCCCGCCACGGCGCTGGGTCAATTGCCCACGGCGGCCGGGCAATTCATCCATGATGACGCGGCGCACCTCTGGCGTCATCGACGACCAGCTGCCGATTTCGTCGATGCTGCGCAGACACCCCGTGCACAGGCGGCTCTTGGGTTCGATCACACAGACCTTGGTGCAGGGGCTGTCGATCTCGTCGCGTTTCCAGATGCGATCACTCATGCTTGGTGCCTCACATGGGTCATACGGTCCAGCACGCCTTGCAGGATATAGGCTGCCGCCACGTGGTCGATGACCTGCGCGCGTTTTGCCCGCGATGTGTCCGCCTCGATCAGCGCGCGTTCGGCGGCAACCGTGGACAGACGTTCGTCCCAGAACGTGATTGGCAGATCGGTCAGACGTTCCAGATTGCGGGCAAAGGCGCGGGTGGCCTGACAGCGCGGCCCCTCGCTGCCGTCCATGTTCAGCGGCAGGCCCAGCACCATCCCGCCGATCTGGCGTTTTTCACAAAATTCCAACAGCTTGGCGGCATCCAGTCCGAATTTCTTGCGCCTGATCGTCTCGACCGGGGTGGCCACGCCGCGCAGCACGTCAGAGGCCGCAAGCCCGATTGTCACGGTCCCCAGATCCAGACCCGCAAGCGCCCCCATCGGCGGCACCGCAGCGGTGAAATCAGCGATATCGGCGCAGATCATTCCGCGACACCCGCGCCTTGTGCGGCGGCGCGCAGCGTTTCGATCGCCTCGGGGTTATTTGCGAATGCACGCTGTGCTTCGGCCCAGACTTCTGCGGCGGCGGTGGTTTCACCCAACACACCATAGGCTGAAATCAGGCGCGCCCAGTCGGTCGCCGGCCCACCCTGAGAGCCAAGCCGTTCTGCCAACTGGTTGACCATGCCGCCGATCATGGCGTTCCGGTCCTCTTCAGACATGTCATCGGCGGCGGCGATATCGGCGGGGCTGGGGCCGGGGCGTTCGGGCAGGCTGTATTCGACACCCGCACGCCGGGCCGCGTCTTCGATCTGGCTGCGTGCCATGTCGGCGTGAAACCCGGTTTCACCGCTTTCGACCAGCGGCCGCCAGATGCGGAACGCGGTGTCCGCACGCCCGATCTGGTAATACAGCGCACCCATGAAATAGCGGCCCGGCACATTGGCCGGGTCACGGGCAAGGATGGCCTCGGTCACGGCCTCTGCCTCGGGTGAGATGATGCCGTCGGCGGCAATCACCAGCAGATCGGCCTGCCGTTCCAGATCGGCCAATGGGACATCTTCGCCTTGAAGGGCGACAACGCGCGCCTGCGCACGGGCTGCGGCCCCGAAATTGCCCAGCTGCGATTCGTGATAGGCGAGCAGAGTCCAGCCTTGCAGGTCGTCGGGACGGGTGGGCACGATGATGCGCAGTTGTTCGATCTGTTCGATATAATCGGTGGGGGCATCCACGGGCGCACGCGGCGGTGTCGCCGCCTCGAGCGCTGCCTGATCGGGGCGGTTCGCGCGCACTTCGTCAGCCATGGCCAGCCGCGCCGAGAGCGGTTGGTCCGGCAGTCCCGGCGCGCCGATGGATGTGTAGATCCACGCGCCAAGGCCGGCCAGCATCGCCAGAGTCGCAATTGCAACGCCGCGGTTCACAGTCACCGAGGCGTTTCCGGTTTTGCGGATCGCGCGTGACGCAAGCAGCAAACGGCGCGAAATCTCGGTACGGGCGCGGTCCGCCTCTTCGGGAATCAGCACGCCGCGGGCCACGTCGCGGTCGACCTCTTCCAGTTGTCCCTTGTAGATCGCAAGGTCTTGCGATTCCTCGGGCAGGGGATCGGAACGCATCAATGGGACCGCAACATAGGCGGCCACACACAGGGTCATCAGGATACAGATCAGCCAAAACATGCAGCCTATCTAGCGATGCCACCACAGACTTGCCAGAGGGACCCGCGCCCTGCGGCGCTGGCGCGCAGGGGAATGTCGCAAACTTGGCCTCACTTGCCGCTGTTGATGACGTAAGTTAAGCCGCTTGGGTCCAAACCCCAGATGGACACCAGCGCAAAGAGGTCCCTGTTGAAACGCTATTCTGCCTTTGCCGTGGCCCGAGAGGCCTTTCGCCAGCATACCGGATGGACGCGCGCCTGGGGTCAGGCCGAGCCAAAGTCGCAATATGACGTGATCGTCGTGGGCGCAGGTGGGCATGGTCTGGCGACCGCCTACTACCTGGGCAAGAATTTCGGAATCACCAATGTCGCCGTGCTGGAAAAGGGCTGGCTGGGTGGCGGCAACACGGGCCGCAACACCACGATCATCCGGTCGAACTACCTGCAGGACCCGTCTGCCGCGATCTATGAAAAATCGCGCAGCCTGTACGAAACCATGAGCCAGGACCTGAACTACAACGTGATGTTCAGTCCGCGCGGCGTGATGATGCTGGCGCAGACACAGCACGAAATCCGTGGGTATCAGCGCACGGCCCATGCCAACAGCCTGCAGGGTGTCACGACCGAATGGATCAGCCCGGAGCGGGTCAAGGAATTGTGCCCCATCATGAATATCGACGGGCCGCGCTATCCGGTGCTGGGTGCCTTGTGGCAGGCCCGTGGCGGCACGGCGCGCCATGATGCGGTCGCCTGGGGCTATGCCCGCGCCTGCGCCGACATGGGCATGGATATCATCCAGCAATGCGAGGTGACGGGTGTGCAGACAAATGGTGGCAAGGTCACCGGGGTCAGCACCACGCGCGGCGACATCAAGTGCAACAAGCTTGCCATGGTGGTCGCAGGCCACGCCTCGGTGCTGGCACAAAAGGCCGGTTTCCAGCTGCCCATCGAATCCGTCGCCCTTCAGGCGCTGGTGTCAGAGCCGATCAAACCCTGCATGGACGTGGTCGTGATGGCCAACACGGTGCACGGCTACCTGTCGCAATCGGACAAGGGCGAGATGGTCATCGGGGGCGGCACGGATGGCTACAACAACTACACCCAGCGCGGGTCTTTTCATCATATCGAGGAAACCGTGCGCGCGCTGGTCGAGACTTTTCCAATCCTGGGGCGGTTGAAAATGCTGCGCCAATGGGGTGGCATCGTGGATGTGACGGGCGACCGGTCCCCCATTTTGTCGGCCACACCCGTCGAAGGCGTGTTTGTCAATTGCGGCTGGGGCACGGGCGGGTTCAAGGCGATCCCGGGGTCCGGCTGGGCCATGGCCGAACTGGTGGCCAAGGGGCATTCGCCGCTGACCGAGGAATTCACCATGCACCGTTTCCGGCACGGCAAATTCATCGACGAAAGCGTCGCCGCCGGTGTGGCGCATTAAGAGGGCATTGTAACATGTTGATTTTGAACTGCCCTTATTGTGGTCGCGACGTGGACGAAACCGATCTGCACGCCGGTGGCGAGGCGCATCTGAAACGCTTTGGCCCCGGATCATCGGACGACGAATTCGAACATTACCTGTTCATGCGCGAAAACCCCAAGGGGGTCCATTTTGAACGGTGGCGGCATGTCTATGGCTGCGGCAAGTGGTTTCTGGCCGCCCGCAACACCGCGACGTTGCAGGTTTACGGGACCTATTCCGCACAGACCACCGAACCCCCACAGCACATTCTGGACGCGATCAAAGAGGCGCAGGCATGAGACTGACCAACCACGGCCGCCTGATCGCCAAGAACCGGCCGGTGCATTTCACCTTCAACGGCAAGCGGATGCGCGGCTATCGCGGCGATACGCTGGCATCCGCGCTCTTGGCCAACGACCAGATCCTGCTGGGCCGGTCGTTCAAATATCACCGCCCGCGCGGGCTGGTCGCCTCTGGCGCAGAGGAACCCAACGCGCTGGTCGAACTGGGGCGGGGCGACCGGCAGGAACCCAACCACCGGGTGACACAGGTCGAACTGATCGACGGGCTGGTGGCGCGGTCGCAAAACCACTGGCCCAGCCTGGAATTCGACGTGGGCGTCATCAATTCCAAACTGTCGCGTTTCTTGCCCGCCGGGTTTTATTACAAGACCTTCATCCAGCCGCGCGCCTTCTGGAAACACGTCTATGAGCCGATCATCCGCAAATCCGCCGGGCTTGGTGCGGCACCGGAAACAGCGGATGACCATAGCTACGAACACTTTAACATCACCGTGGATGTGCTTGTTATTGGTGGTGGAATTTCAGGTCTGGCTGCGACCTTGGCTGCGGCGCGCGCAGGTGCACGGGTGCTGTTGGTTGAACAGACCGCCGCCTGGGGCGGCCGCGCCACGGTGGATCAGCCACGTATCGACGGCCAGGACGCGCAGGACTGGATCGACGACACGTTGGCCGCGCTTGCGACCATGCCCAACGTGACGCTGCGCAATCGCACGCAGGGTGCGGGCGTCTATGACCACGGCTATGCGCTGTGCAACGAACAATTGACCGACCACCTGACGCAATCCGACGGGCCGCGGCAGCGCCTGTGGCGCGTGCGTGCGGGCCAGATCATCACAGCCACGGGCGCGATCGAGCGGCCTTTGTCCTTTGCTTACAATGACGTGCCGGGCGTTTTGATGGCGTCGGCACTGCGGGACTACGTGGTGAACTACGGCGTGGCCGTGGGCGAACGCACGGTGCTGGTAACCAACAACGACGACGCCTATCGCACCGCCATTGCGCTGGTCGATGCGGGGCTAAGCGTGCCGGCCGTGCTGGATGCCCGCGCCGTTGCAGGTGGAGAGCTGGTCGAGCGTGCCCGCGCGCGCGGCATCCGGGTCGAGACAGGCAAGGCGATTGCGGCTGTTCAGGGTGGCAAGCGTGTCACGGGTGTCAGGGTCTGCGATCAGGTCGGTGACGGCACCGTGACCGAGGAAATCGCCTGCGATTGCGTGGCCATGTCGGGTGGTTGGTCGCCGGTGGTCCACCTGTGGTCGCACTGCGGCGGCAAGCTGATCTGGGACGACACGCAAGCCATGTTCCGCCCCGACCCAAATCGCCCGCCGCTGGGTGCGGACGGGGCGGGTTTCGTGCGCGCTGCGGGCACTGCGAATGGGCACCTTTATACAGCTGAATCCGTGGCGGACGGGTTCGCCGCCGGCAAACAGGCCGCCCGCGCCCTGGGCTTTGACAAAAAGGTCGGTGCCGTCCCGCAGGGCGATTGCGCCGTCGAAGACCCGATGGAACCCGTCTGGCTGATGCCGGCCAACGCATCCTATGACAAACGCGCCAAGATGTGGCTGGACTATCAGAACGACGTTAAGGTCACGGATGTGCAACTTGCCGCGCAAGAAGGCTTTGAAAGCGTCGAACACGCCAAGCGATACACCACGCTGGGAATGGCGACGGATCAGGGTAAGCTGAGCAATATCAATGGCCTTGCGACCCTTGCTGCGTCACTCGACAAGGCAATCCCGGAGGTCGGCACCACGACATTCAGGCCGCCCTATACGCCGCTGCCGCTGGCGGCGATCACGGGGGTTGCGCGCGATCATCTGTTCCAACCGGTGCGCAAGACGCCGATCTATGACTGGCACGACGACAACGGTGCCGATTTCGAACCCGTTGGCCAATGGCGCAGGCCCTACGCCTATCCGCGCGGGTCCGAGACGGTCCATGACGCCGTGATGCGCGAGGTGACGAACACCCGTGAGAACGTGGGTCTGCTGGACGCCAGCACATTGGGCAAGCTGATCGTCAAGGGTCCGGATGCGGGCAAATTCCTCGACATGATGTACACCAACATGATGTCGAACCTCGCTGTGGGCAAATGCCGTTACGGGCTGATGTGCAGCGAAAACGGTTTTCTGATCGACGACGGTGTCGTGGCGCGAATCGACGATGACACATGGCTGTGCCACACGACCACCGGCGGTGCGGACCGCATCCATGCCCATATGGAGGACTGGTTGCAGTGCGAATGGTGGGACTGGCAGGTCTATGTCGCCAATGTGACCGAGCAATACGCCCAGTTCGCGGTTGTCGGACCCAAGGCGCGGCGTCTGTTGCAGACCATCGGCGGCATGACCCTGACCAAGGACGCCTTGCCGTTCATGCAGTGGACCGAAGGCCGCCTGGGCGATTTCGACGCCCGTGTGTTCCGCATCAGTTTCAGTGGCGAACTCTCCTACGAGGTCGCCGTGCCGGCATCGCAGGGGCCTGCATTCTGGGATGCCTTGCTGGCGGCCGGAGAGCCGCTTGGCGTCATGCCCTATGGAACCGAGGCGCTGCACATCATGCGCGCCGAAAAGGGTTTCATCATGATCGGCGATGAAACCGACGGCACGGTCATCCCGCAGGACCTGAACCTGCACTGGGCCATCAGCAAGAAAAAGACCGACTTTCTGGGCAAACGCGGCCAGTTGCGCGACCACATGCAGGACCCGGGCCGCTGGAAACTGGTGGGGCTGGAAACGCTTGACGGGTCGGTCCTGGCCGATGGGGCCTATGCGCCCGAGGATGGCGCCAACGCCAACGGCCAACGCCGCGTGCAGGGGCGGGTGACGTCCACCTATCATTCGCCGACGCTGGGGCGGGGGATCGCCATGGGGCTGGTGCGCAACGGTCCCAACCGCATGGGCGAGGTCATCACCTTTACCAAAGAAGGCGGCGGCACGCAGGACGCGCGGATCGTTGATCCGGTGTTTTACGACAAGGACGGGGAAAAGCAGAATGTCTGAACGTGTCAGCGCCTTGCGCAACCGCGAAACGGGTGGGTCGGTGCAGGTCCGCGATGCTGGCCTGCGCGGCATGATCACCCTGCGCGGTGATCTGTCGAACGGCAAACTTGCCTCTGTCGTGAAATCGGTGACAGGGTTGAAGCTGCCCGCCTGCAACGGCGTCGTGCAGGACGGCGACACGGGCATCGCCTGGATGTCCCCCGACGAACTGCTGGTCATGGTCGCATATGACGATGTCCCAGAGGCGCTGGACAAGATCGCCAAGGCCCTGTCGGGCCAGCACCATCTGGCGGTGAACGTGTCTGACGCGCGCAGCGTGATGCTGCTGCAGGGGTCTTTTGTTCGCGAGGTTGTCGCCAAACTGGCCCCTGTCGATCTGCATCCTGATGTCTGGCAGCCCGGCCAGATCATCCGGTCCCGGCTGGGGCAGGTCGCGGCGGCCTTTTGGCTGGTGGATGAGGCGACGGTGCAGGTCATCTGTTTCAGGTCGGTTGCGGATTATGCCTTTGATCTGTTGGCCGCCTCGGCCAAGGCGGGGCCGGTCGGGCATTTTGCGCGTGGAACTTAACCCCCGCGCATGGGTTGACCCCGCAGCGAAACGCGCTCTTATCTGACGCGTCAAAGACCAAGAGAATAAAGGGGACCACCCATGGCTTTCGAACTTCCTGATCTGCCCTATGCCCACGACGCACTGGCGTCCAAGGGGATGTCTGCGGAAACGCTGGAATACCACCACGACAAGCACCACAATGCCTATGCGACCAAGACCACCGATCTGGTCAAGGGCAGCGCATGGGAAGGCAAGTCGATCGACGAGATCGTCAAGGGCACATTCGATGCCAGCTCTGTCACGCAGTCCGGCCTGTTCGACAATGCGTCGCAGTACTGGAACCACTGCCAGTTCTGGGAAATGATGTCGCCCGGCGACAGCAAGATGCCCGGCGAGCTGGAAAAGGCGATCACCGAAAGCTTTGGTTCCACCGACAAGTTCATGGACGAATTCAAGGCCAAGGGTGCCGGTCAGTTCGGGTCCGGCTGGGTCTGGCTGGTCAAGGATACCGACGGCAGCCTGAAGGTCACGAACACCGCCAACGGCATCAATCCGCTGTGCTACAACCAGACCGCGCTGCTGGGCTGTGATGTGTGGGAACACGCCTATTACATCGACCACCGCAACGCGCGCCCGGCCTATCTGGACAACTTCCTGAACGAGCTGGTGAACTGGGAAAACGTCGCAAGCCGGATGTAATCCGGACTTGTGTTGATCTATCAGGGGCCTGTGTAGACCGCACGGGCCCCTTTTTCATGGAAGATGCAATGCACGGACCGACCCGAGACCAGATTTCAGACGCGCGTGACGTGACAAGGGACGCGCTGATCCGCACCCCCGTTCTGGCGCTGCGTTCTGCCCGGTGGGACGCGATCCTGCCACAGGCGGCCAGTGTCACGGTCAAACTGGAATTGTTTCAGCAGGCTGGCAGTTTCAAATCGCGCGGGGTCTATCTGGGGATCCGTCAACTGACCCCAGATCAGCGTGCGGCAGGTGTCGTGGCCGCATCGGGCGGCAATCATGCGCTGGCCGTCAGTTGGGCGGCACAGGCCGCGGGCGTGGCTGCACGTATCGCCATGCCGCGCACGGTTGACCCGCTGCGGATCGACGGTTGCCGGGCCCTGGGGGCAGAGGTGTCGTTGCACGAGGACATGCCAGCCGCATTCGCCGAAATGGACCGCGTCGTGACCGAAGAAGGGCGCGCGATCATGCATCCCTTCGAAGGCGCACATATGACACTGGGTGCGGCAGTCTGCGGGGACGAGTATCTGGATCAGGCACCGCAAATCGACACGCTGGTCGTGCCGGTGGGGGGTGGCGGCCTGATCAGCGGCATGGCCACGGCAGCGAAACGGCGCAATCCAGCAATCCAGGTGATCGGCGTGGAACCTGTGGGTGCCGACAGCATGACCCGTTCGCTGGCCGCGGGGCATCCGGTCCGGCTGGACCGGATCGACACGATCGCCGACAGTCTGAGCGCGCCGATGGCGATGCCTCTGTCCTTTGCCGCGACGCAGGCGCATGTCGACCGCATGGTGCATGTGACCGACGATCAGATGCGTGCGGCGATGGGGCACTACATGGATGTGTTGCGGATACTGGCGGAACCCGCCTGTGCGGCCTCGCTCGCCGCGATTTGCGGTCCGTTGCGCGACGATCTGGCGGGGCGGCATGTGGGAATCATCGCCTGCGGGTCGAACATTTCGCTAGAGCGCTATCAGCAGATTCTGTCCTGATTTCGGAACTTTGTCTGCGTCCCCTCGTTGACCTTGTGAAAACAAGAAAGCGAGGAATTTCAAATGGCAGAACGTCAGAAATCCAGCGATGGTCGCTCTGAAACGTCCGAACTGATCGGTGAACCCGGTGATGCCCCCACGGCGTCCGGAACCGATGGCGGCGCACTGGCCCGCCGGGTCGGCAAGCGCGACGAAGAAGAGCGCGTCACCAAGAGCCCCGACACGCATACCGATGCGCAGAAGTCAGACAAGATCGCAACAGGAACGGATACGCGCAATGACTAAGATCAAGAATGGCACATGGGTCGTCGTGGCCGACGGTGAAAAAGCATTGTTCCTGCGCAACATCACGGACGGCGAGAACCCCAACCTCGAGGTGATCCGTAAGGAAGAACAGGACAACCCCAAGGACATCGACCAATCCGCCAACCGACCCGGTCGTGTCGGCCAGAGTGCGAACCCCGGCAAGAGCGCCTATGACGACACCGACTGGCACGAACTGGCCAAGGATCGTTTCGCCGCCGATCTGGCCGACATGCTCTATGCGCGGGCGCACAAGGGCCAGTTCGACAGTATCGTGCTGGTGGCGTCACCGCATATCCTGGGCGAGCTGCGCGACCAGCTTCATCAGGAGGTCACGCAAAAGGTCATCGGCGAGATCGACAAGACGCTGACCAATCATACCGTCGGCGACATTGAAAAGATCGTGAAATCAGACCTCGCGGCCTGAACGATCGGGTTGCAGAAACAGGGCCGTCCTAGCCGGGGCGGCCTTTTGCTTGCGCAGGTCCATGATTGTCGTCAGTCATGGCGGCATCAGCAAAGGGAACCCGTGTCATGGTCAAGGGAATATCCGCATTGGTGCTGGCCTGCACGGTCTGGGGCCTGTCGCCGCTTTTCTACTGGCTGTTGTCGGACATTCCCCCGCTGGAGGTGCTGAGTTATCGCACGCTTTGGTCACTGGTCTTTTTTGCCGGGTTGCTGGCGGTGCAGGGTCGGTTGCACCGGGTGGGGCAGGCGTTGCGTGATCCGCGCACGCAGATGATCCTGATCGCGGCCAGCGTGATGATTTCCGTTAACTGGTTTGGTTTCATCTGGTCGATCTCGCAGGGCAACGGGCTCGAGGCGTCGCTGGGTTACTACATCTTTCCGCTGGTGTCCGTGGTGCTGGGGGCCGTCTTTTTCGGAGAACGGCTGGGGCGTGCCCAGTTGGCCGCGGTGGTGCTGGCCGCTGTTGCGGTCAGCGTTCTGACATTGGGGCTGGGTGTGCCGCCCTGGATCGCATTGTTGCTGGCGGGCACCTTTGGCGCCTATGGCGTGCTGAAAAAGCGGCTGTCGCTGGGGGCCGTCACATCCGTTACCGCAGAGGTCGCGATCATCGCGCCGCTGGCGATCGGCTGGCTGGCACTGCGCGGCACGACATGGCCGGGGCAGGGTGCGGATCTGGGGACACATGCCCTGCTGATGCTGTCGGGTCCGCTGACCGGGCTGCCGCTGATCCTGTTTTCATACGCAACACAGCACGTGCGACTGTCCACGGTGGGGATTGTGCAATACCTCAACCCGTCGCTGCAATTTGCCTGTGCCGTCCTGTTTTTCGGAAACCTGATCACGCCATGGCACGGGATTGCGTTTCCGCTGATCTGGGCTGCGCTGGTGATCTATTCGGTCGCCGCATACCGTCAGGACAGGGCGCGGCGCAGGGCGCCTCGGCGGCGGCGGTGCTGTCGACGACGGTCACGTAATCGCGGGTGTCCTGACCTGCAAAGCCCTGTGCCACGACGTGATCCAGCAAATGCACCAGCGCATCCCAGTAGCCGGCCACGTTCACGACGATGATGGGTTTGTCGTGCAGGCCCAATTGCCGCCAGGTCAGTACCTCGAAAAATTCGTCCAGTGATCCCGCACCGCCCGGCAGCACGATCACGGCGTTGGCGTTCATCAGCATGACCTTTTTGCGTTCATGCATGGTTTCGGTCACGACAAAGGTATCCAGATCCCGTTTGCCGACCTCCCAGTCCAGCAGATGCTGCGGGATGACCCCCATGGTGGCACCGCCCGCCGTTTGTGCTGACCGCGCGACGCGCCCCATCAAGCCTACATCACCCGCCCCGTAGACCAGACGCCATCCGTTCGCGGCGAGCATCTGGCCGGTTGCCTCGGCTGCGGTGGCAAAGGCCGGGTCATGGCCGTCCCGGCTGCCGCAATAGACACAGATGGAATGGGTGACTGATGCCATTTGACGCCTCTTGGTGTTGCAGGCTTTGACGTGGGCCAAACCCTTGTTAATGTGCCACAGCCTGCGCGGATGGCGCATATTTGGCAAGGGATGCAGATGGCCAGCAACAATGCGAAACTCTTTGGCGGTGCCGCAGGTGCCGTGGTGCTCGCTCTGGTTGTGGTGTGGATGTTTCCCTCTGCCCCAGTGGACGTGGCAACGGTGTCTGACGCTCCGCAGGTGGCGGTGTCTGACAATGTTGCGCCAGTCGCGCCGGCAAAACCTGCGCAGGTGACAAGCGTCGATACATTCCTGCTGGGCCCTGACGGTGTTGCGGTGGTGGCCGGACGGGCCAAACCCAACGCAGAGGTCACGCTGATGCTGGACGGCGTCGCGGTTGGTCAGGCGCGTTCCGATGCCAGCGGCGCATTTGCCGGCACGGCCGAAATTGCGTCAGCCGATCAGACCCGCGCGCTGACGTTCGAGGTTGATGGTGCTGCGGCAGGCGGGGATACGATTCTGGTGCAGGCCGGGACGGGCGGTCCTGCGGCTGTTGTGGACGTTGACACACAAACGGCACAGGTCGCAGAACCTGCGATGCCGCCCGTGGAGCAGGACCCCGTGGCCCAAGAAACCTTGACCCAGGAAACCTTGGCCCAAGACAGCGGCGTGCAGGCGGACCCACCGGCCGCGAACATCATCGTGACGGCAGATGGCGCGCGTGTGGCACCCAACGCAGCCCCCAGCGCGCAGGTCGCGCTGGATGCCATCACCTATGACGACAGCGGCGAGGTCCAGCTTGCGGGGCGTGCGCCGCAGGACGGCAACCTGCGGGTCTATCTGGACAATGCGCCGGTCAGCGATGCGCCGGTCAGTGGTGCTGGTGATTTCCGGATCGCGCTGCCCGATGTCGCGGCGGGCACCTATACGCTGCGCATCGACGAAATCGCGGCAGATGGCACCGTCGCCAGCCGGGTCGAAACCCCGTTCCAAAAGGAAGATCCCGCCGCGATCCGCGCGCTGCGTGATGACGCACAGACGGTGCAGCAGATTGCCACCAGCACCGTGCAACCGGGGGCGAGCCTGTGGGCGATTGCGACCGACCGTTTCGGGGACGGGCGGATGTACGTCGCCGTATTCGAGGCCAACCGCGACCAGATCCGCGATCCCGATCTGATCTATCCCGGACAGGTGTTTGTCATTCCCGACATGTAGCCCCTGACATTCCGGGGGCGGGCGGCTACGAATGGGGTTCACTGATACGGGATCCCCATGCGCAGACTGACCAAAACCGACAGCAATTTCGATCCCGACGCCCGCATTCAGGGCATGGCCGTCATCCGCCGGGTCATTCCCTACCTGTGGCCCGCAGGCGAGGCCGGGATCAAACGGCGCGTCGTCGCTGCCATCACCGTGCTGTTGCTGGCCAAGGTCATCGCGGTCGGTACACCGTTTTTCTACAAGGCCGCAGTCGATACCCTGTCCGGCGAGGTGCGCGATGACGCGCTGCTGATCGGCTTTGGTGCGGTCGCACTGACGGTCATCTATGGCGTCTCGCGTCTGGGGAACGTCGGGCTGCAACAGCTGCGCGACGTGATCTTTACCCCCGTGGGACAACGGGCGCTGCGTGCGCTGGCGCTGGAAACCTTTACCCACATTCACCGGCTGTCGATGCGGTATCACATCACGCGCAAGACGGGCGGTCTGTCCCGCGTGATGGAACGCGGGGTCAAGGGCGTCGATTTCCTGCTGCGGTTCCTGCTGTTCAGTATCGGTCCGCTGCTGCTGGAACTGCTGATGATTTCGGTCGTGCTCTTTTTCCTGTTCGACGTGTGGTATCTGGTCGTCGTGGTCGGCACGATCGTGCTGTATGTCGCCTTTACGTTTCGGGTGACGGAATGGCGGGTCAAGATCCGCAAGGTGATGAACGAACAGGACACCGACGCCAACCAAAAGGCGATCGACAGCCTGCTGAATTTCGAGACGGTCAAATACTTTGGTGCCGAACGCTGGGAGGCGGGGCGTTACGACAACGCGATGCGCCAATACGAGGCGGCGGCGGTCAAGACGAACTATTCGCTGGCGTTTCTGAATTTCGGCCAGTCGCTGATCATCACCACGGGGCTGGTTCTGGTCATGGTCATGGCCGCCATCGGTGCGGCCAATGGCACCCTGACCGTTGGCGATTTCGTCATGGTCAATGCCTATATGATCCAGATCACCATGCCGCTGAATTTCCTTGGCACGGTTTACCGTGAAATCCGGCAGGCGCTGATCGACATGGGTGACATGTTCGACCTGCTGGAACAGCCCGCCGAGGTGACGGACAAACCCGGTGCCGCGGCCCTGCGCGTGCAGGGCGGGCACGTGGAACTGCGCGACGTGCATTTTGGCTACGATGCCGCGCGTCCGATCCTCAAGGGGGTGAACCTCGATATCGCGCCGGGCCAGACGGTGGCCATCGTGGGCTCGTCGGGGTCGGGCAAATCGACCATCGGGCGGCTGCTGTTCCGGTTCTATGATGTGACCGGTGGTGCCGTGCTGATCGACGGTCAGGACGTGCGCGACGTGACACAGGACAGTCTGCACGCGCAGATCGGTGTCGTCCCGCAGGACACGGTGCTGTTCAACGACACGATCCACTACAACATCGCCTACGGGCGTCCCGGCGCGACCGAGGCCGAAATCCGGGAGGCCGCCCGCGCAGCCAAGATCCATGATTTCATCATGGACCTGCCCAATGGATATGAAACGACCGTGGGCGAACGGGGCCTGAAGCTGTCGGGGGGTGAAAAACAGCGGGTCGGCATCGCGCGGACCTTGTTGAAAAACCCCCCGATCCTGCTGCTGGACGAGGCGACGAGCGCGCTGGACACCGACACCGAGCGAGAGATCCAGTCGGAACTGCGGGCCATGGGGCAGGGGCGCACCGTGCTGACCATCGCGCACCGGCTGTCCACGATTCAGGACGCAGACCGGATCGTGGTGCTTGAAAACTGGGAAATCGTCGAACAGGGCGATCATGATGCGCTGCTGGCACAGGCAGGGCGCTATGCGCAGCTGTGGAACAGACAGTCCGAAGAAGACGACGCCGCGTGACAGGTCGCGATTACCCCACGACCCCGGACGGGCGGTATTTCGTGGCAAAGGGGCGATTGTGGCGCAAGACGAACCCGGCACTGGACGACACCACGCGCCGCGCCGCGATCAAACGGCTGATGCAGGCGCGCCGCGCCGTGGGTCAGGCCGCCACCCCCGAGGCCGTGGCGACCGCCCGCGCCGCTGTCGATGCGGCAAAGCGTGATCTGGGCGAACGCGGTCCGGTCTGGTGGGACGACGGGGCCCCCGACCAGGGCGGCAAACACCCTCGCAACACGTCCTATGCCGCATGGTGGTCCGGGCTGAGCGATGCGGCGCGTGACGCGGCCCAATAGCTGTGCGCAAATGTGGGGGGACGTTGCGCGGTCACTGCGGATTGTCCATACGGCGGCCCGGGGCTAGGTCCTCGGCCAAATAAAACGAAAGACTGACACCATGACCTTGTTTCGCGCCGCCCTCGTGCTGGGCCTATTGTCTGCGGTCGGCCCGTTTGCCATCGACCTCTATCTGCCCGCGATGCCGCAACTGGCCGCGTCGCTGGGCATCGACGAGGCGGGCGCGCAGCTGACACTGACCGCCTATTTCGTGACATTCGGTCTGGCGCAGTTGTTCTACGGTCCCTGGTCGGATCAGTCGGGGCGCAAGATGCCGCTCTATGCAGGTCTGACCCTGTTCATCATCGGCAGCGTCGGTTGTGCGGTGGCCCCCGACATCGGCTGGTTGCTGGCCGCGCGGGCGCTTCAGGGTGTCGGGGCGGCAGTGCTGATGGTGGTGCCCCGCGCCATCATCCGCGACATGCACACCGGCACGCAGGCGACCAAGCTGATGGCGCTGGTGATGCTGGTCATTTCCGTCTCGCCGATGCTGGCACCGCTGGTCGGTACGGCCCTGGTGCAATTGGGCGACTGGCGCCTGTTGTTCTGGGCGCTCAGCGGTGTGGCGATCCTGTCGCTGGTGCTGACGGGCACGGCGCTGCCGGAAACGCTGGCACGCGCTGACCGTCAACCGATCAATCTGCGCTCGCTCTGGGCCGGGTCCAAGGTGCTGTTGTCTGACCCCGCCTTTATGGGGCTGACGCTGATCGGCGGCTTTGGCATGGCCAGTTTCTTTGTCTTTATCGCCAATGCATCCTTTGTCTATCAGGGGCAGTTCGGCCTGACATCGACCGGGTTTTCGCTGGCCTTTGCCATCAACGCGCTGGGGTTCTTTGGTGCCAGTCAGGTCGCGGGACCACTGGGCGCCCGTGTCGGTATCGTGCGGCTGATGGGGTTCGGCGTGTTCGGGTTTGCGGGTTTCACGGTGGCGCTGATGCTGCTGGCCCTGTCGGGTGCGGCCAGCCTCTATGTGATTGTCGGCATGTTGTTCTGTGCCAACGCCTGTCTGGGCGTCGTCATTCCGACCTCGATGGTGGTCGCACTGGAGGCGCATGGTCGCATCGCGGGGCTGGCGTCGTCCTTGGGCGGCACGTTGCAGATGCTGACCGGCGGCGTGATGATCGCGATCACCTCGTTGTTCGTGGACGGCACGGCCTTGCCGATGATCGTGGCAATCGCGATGTGCGGTGTCGCGGCGCTGGTGCTCGCGCTTTTGACCCTGCGGCGCATCACCCTGGACCCCGCGACCCCGCCTGCGGTCAGCTGACCGCGCGGTAACAGCCTGATTGAAAACGGCGGGCGCATGGTCGGCCGTTTTCACGTTTGCGCCACGCGCTGCCACTTGCGGCGTCTGAACGGCGGGTTGGCCTTGGCAATGCGGTCTGCTTCACGTTATGTAGCCCGCAAATGTCGGTCTGGTGGAACAGGCCAGCCGATCTGCGGGGGAAGACAAGATGAGCGATACTGACAGCTTTATCAACGAGGTGACCGAAGAGGTCCGCCGCGACCGGCTGTATGGCCTGATGAAGCGTTATGGCTGGATTGCCATCCTGGGTGTCGTGCTGCTGGTCGGGGGTGCCGCCTGGATCGAATACACCAAGGCACGCGACATGGCAGCGGCACAGGCCAAGGGCGATGCCGTGCTGGCCGCATTGGAAGAGGACGATCCCGCCGCCCGCGCGACAGCACTTGCGCAGGTCGAGGGGCAGGGCCCCGCCAGTGCCGTTGTCGACCTGCTGGAGGCCGCCACCCAACTGGAAAACGATGAGGCCGTCACTGCGACGCAAACCCTTCAGGCGCTGGCGCTGAATGGCGATGTGCCGCAGGTTTACCGCGATCTTGCGTCGTTCAAGGCGGCCGTGATCGGTGGCGAACTGGACATGGCGACCCGTCGTCAGACACTGGAAAACCTTGCGTCTCCCGGCCAACCGTTCAGCCTGCTGGCGCAGGAACAACTTGCGTTGATGGATCTGGCCGACGGTGACAGTGACGCCGCCGTGGCCAAGCTGACCGCGCTGATCGAGGACGCCGGTGCCACGCGAGGGTTGCGTGACCGCGCCCAAACATTAATGGTTGCGCTGGGGGCACCGCTGCCCGACACGATCCAGAGCGAATAAGAGCCAAAGGGGCAGATGCCGTGACAGCCAAGATTATCTGCGCCGGCCTTTTGGCCGTCATGACCCTGACAGCCTGCGGCGAGGACGACATCATTCTGCCCGGCGTGCGCGAACCGATCCGGCCCGGCAATGCCGAGGTGAATCAGGCGCTTCCGATCTCTTTTGCGGCCCCGCAGCTGAATAGCAGCTGGACCCATCGCAACGGCGACGCGGACCATATGTTCCCGCAGCCCGTGTTCTCGACCTCTCCGACACTTGCCTTTGGGGTGGATATCGGCGCGGGTGACAGCAAATCCGCACGGATCACCGCTGATCCGGTTGTGGCAGGCGGGATCGTCTACACGCTGGACGCGCTGTCGCGGGTGACGGCGACGACAACGGGGGGCGCAGCCGTCTGGTCCGTGGAACTGACGCCGCCGACCGACAGCCGCACGGATGCCTCCGGCGGTGGTCTGGCCTTTGGCGGCGGGCGGTTGTTCGTGACTACCGGTTTTGGTCGTCTGACCGCACTTGATCCGGCGACGGGCGGCACATTCTGGACGCAGGACCTGGATGCGCCCGGCACCTCTGCGCCGACTGTTTTTGGTGACCTGGTCTATGTCGTCAGCCGCGACAGCACGGGCTGGGCCATCGACACGGCCGATGGGCGCATCCGCTACCAGTTGGGCGGTATCCCGTCGGTGTCGTCCTTTTCCGGCGGCGCCGGGCCTGCGGTGACGTCCGATCTGGCTGTTTTCCCGTTCCCGTCCGGCGAGGTGGTCGGGGTGTTCCCGCAAGGCGGCATTCAGCGCTGGTCGCAGGTCATCTCTGGTGACCGCGTGGGCGAGGCCGTGGCCGCGATTTCGGATATTTCGGGCGATCCCGTGATTGACGGCGACCGTGTTTACGTGGGCAATTTCTCGGGCCGCACTGTGGCGCTGGACAAGGCGACCGGCGATCGGATCTGGACCGCAGAAGAAGGGGCCACCGGCCCGGTCTGGCCTGCGGGTGGGTCGCTGTTCATGGTCAATGACCTGAACCAGCTGATCCGTCTGGATGCTGACACGGGCACACCGATCTGGCGCGTGGCCCTGCCTGACTTTGTCGACAACGGCGGTTGGTTGCGCAGCAAGCGGACGGTTTTTGCCCATTACGGGCCGATCATGGCGGGTAACCGGCTGGTCGTTGCATCCTCTGACGGCCAGTTGCGGTCGTTCGATCCGCGTTCCGGTGCGCTGATGTCGTCCATCGCCATTCCCGGCGGTGCCGCATCGACCCCGGCGATTGCCAATGGTGTTTTGTACGTGGTCAACAAGGATGGTCAACTGCTGGCTTTCCGTTGACGCAAGTCCGGTGTAAGACCCGGCACTTGATCTATCCGGAGTCGTCGCAATGACCTTTACACTTGCCCTTGTGGGCCGACCCAACGTGGGGAAATCCACGCTGTTCAACCGGCTGGTCGGCAAGAAGCTGGCACTGGTTGACGACCAACCCGGTGTGACGCGCGATCTGCGCGAGGGGCCGGGTCGCATTGCCGACATCAAGTTCACGGTGATCGACACCGCCGGTCTGGAAGAGGCGACGGACGAATCCCTTCAGGGTCGGATGCGTCGCCTGACGGAACGCGCCGTGGAAATGGCCGACGTCTGCCTGTTCATGATCGACGCGCGTGCCGGGGTGCTGCCCGCGGACGAGGTTTTCGCCGATATCCTGCGGCGCAAGAATGCGAACGTGATCCTTGCGGCCAACAAAGGCGAGGGCAAGGCCGCGGATGCGACCATCCTCGAGGCCTATGCACTGGGGTTGGGCGAGCCGATCCGCCTGTCCGCCGAACACGGCGAGGGCATGGGCGAGCTGATGGATGCGCTACGCCCCCTGTCCGAAGCATTTGCCGAACGGGACAAGCGTGACGCCCCTGAAACCGACATCGACATCGACGCGGATTCCGAGGATGACGACGACGCCGTGCGGGTGCCGACGCGGACGCGCCCGCTTCAGATTGCGGTTGTGGGACGGCCCAACGCCGGTAAATCCACCCTGATCAACAAGATCATCGGAGAGGACCGTCTGCTGACCGGCCCAGAGGCAGGCATCACGCGCGACGCCATTTCGGTCCAGACCGATTGGGGCGGTGTCCCGATGCGGATATTCGACACCGCCGGCATGCGCAAAAAGGCGCGTATCAACGAAAAACTGGAAAAACTGTCGGTCAGTGACGGCCTGCGTGCGGTGAAATTTGCCGAGGTCGTGATCGTGTTGCTGGACGTGGATATCCCCTTTGAACAGCAGGACCTGCGGATCGCAGACCTTGCCGAACGCGAGGGGCGTGCCGTTGTCATCGGTGTCAACAAATGGGACGTCGAAGAGGACAAGCAGGACAAACTGCGCGAACTCAAAGAGGAATTCACCCGTCTGCTGCCGCAGCTGCGCGGTGCGCCGCTGGTGACGGTTTCGGCCAAGACGGGCAAGGGGCTGGACCGGCTGCAACAGGCCGTGATGCGGGTCTACGAAACCTGGAACCGCCGTGTGACCACGGCGCAGCTGAACCGCTGGCTGACAGGTATGCTTGAACAGCACCCGCCACCCGCACCGGGTGGCAAGCGGATCAAGATGCGCTATGCCACGCAGGTGAAAACGCGCCCGCCGGGGTTCGTTGTGATGACGTCGCATCCCGACCTCGTGCCGGCCAGCTACAACCGGTATCTGGTCAATGGCCTGCGCGAGGATTTCGACATGCCCGGCACGCCGATCCGGCTGACGCTGCGCGATCAGGGTGACAAGAACCCCTACAAGGATCGCAAGTCGTCCCAGCCGTCACGTCTGTCAAAGCACAAGAAAAAGCCGGGCAGCGACCGCTGACCGTCAGGTTGCCGGGGCGCGGGGAAACCAGACAGCCATCACGCAGATCAGAACAACGATCCCGGTGATGGCTGTTGCCGTGATCAGGAACCGATCAAAACCGTTGTTCACGCAGACACCGATCAGCGCCCAGATGATTGCCAGCAGATAGACCGGCGCAGGCTGCCTGCGATAGACGAACATGGCCACGACCAGCGCGCCGATGATGCCGACAAAGGCCCAGCCGTAGGCACCAAACCCGATGCCATAGCCCGCCAGCACGGTGGCCAGCGACACGAAACTCGCCGCCGTCAACCACCCTGCATAAAGCGCGACAGGCCCGCGAAAGGTCCAGCGCGTCAGCGGGGGGCTGCTGATGAGTGCGGCAATCGCAAAGCCCAGCATGATCCAGATCATGACCGTGGCCCAAACCGCGCTTTGGTTCGCAACCCACAGCCATGGCACACCCACGGCGAGGCTGGCGCACAGCGGCTTGCGGGCTGTGTCCCACGTCGGATCATTGCGCGTTTTCCACAGGCCGTAGATCGCGGATGCGGTCAACCACAGATAGATCGGCCCCCAGATCGCAAAGGCATAACCCGCAGGCTGAACCGGCGGGTTGATCTGCGGGATGGGCAGCTGGTCGGACTGGAACCCGCTGAACGAGGAAAAGAGCGGCGACAGCGCAAAGGCCAGCGTCAGGATCAGCGTCAGGGGGGCGAGTGATTTGTTCATGCTATCCAACGCGGCGCGGACTGCAAAGGTTGCAGTCAAACTAGACCAGAACGCCGTTCTCGCTAATCTGTGATTTCCCGCCCAGATAGCCGTGCAGCACTGCCGGCAGATGCACCGAACCGTCGGCCTGCTGCCCGTTTTCCAAAACGGCGATCAGTGTGCGGCCGACGGCCAGACCGGACCCGTTGAGCGTGTGAACAAACGCAGGCTTGCCGCCGTCGGTGGGTTTGAACCGCGCGTTCATGCGCCGGGCCTGATAGTCGCCACAGGTCGAGATGCTCGAAATTTCGCGATAGGCGTTCTGACCGGGCAGCCACACTTCGATGTCATGGGTGCGCCGTGCGCCGGCGCCCATGTCACCTGCACACAGCACGACCGTCCGGTAGGGCAGTTCGAGTTTGTCCAGGATGGTTTCCGCACAGCGGGTCATGCGCGCATGTTCCGCGTCGCTTTCGTCCGGATGGGTGATGGACACCATTTCGACCTTTTCGAACTGGTGCTGGCGCAACATGCCGCTGGTATCGCGACCGGCGCTTCCGGCCTCGGACCGGAAACAGGGGGTATGCGCGACATAGCGCAGGGGCAGGGTCGCGCCGTCTACGGTGTCACCGTTCACCGTATTGGTCAGCGGCACCTCGGCAGTCGGGATCAGCCACCAGCCGTTTGTGGTCTGATAGCTGTCTTCGCCGAACTTCGGCAGCTGACCGGTGCCCACCATCATGTCCTCACGGACCATGACGGGGACATTGGCCTCGGTCAGGCCGTGTTCGTCGACATGTGTATCCAGCATGAACTGGGCCAGCGCGCGGTGAACACGGGCCACGGCCCCGGTCAGCATGACAAAACGGCTGCCGGACAGTTTCGCTGCGGTTTCAAAATCCATACCGCCTGCGACAGCGGGGATTTCGTAATGTTCGACCGGGGTGAAATCGAAATTGCGCGGCGCACCGCGGCGGTGAAGCTCGACGTTGTCGGCTTCGTCCACGCCGTCGGGAATATCGGCATAGGGCAGGTTGGGCAGACCCAGCAGGTGCGCGTTCAACTGCGCGTCCAGCTCCTTAGCCTTGGCGTTGAGGTCGGCAATTTGTGCCTTGCTGTCGGCCATCAGGGTGCGCAGACGCTGGAATTCGTCCTCGTCACCCTTGGCCTTGGCGGCACCGACCTGTTTGGCCGCCTGATTTGCGGCGGCCTGTGCGACCTCGGCCGCCTTGATGGCGGCGCGGCGGTCGGAATCGATTTGCAAGATGGCCTCGGACTGTGGCGCGACACCGCGCCGGGACAGGGCCGCGTCGAATCCGGCGGGGTCGTCACGGATCAGGCGAATATCATGCATGTCGGGTCCTCACTTGTGCTGCGCGCGGTATGCCCGATCACGCGACGATGGTGAAGGGGCTAGCGTGCAGCACCTGTCAGACCCGGGCAATATCGCGGTTTTCATCAAATTCGGGTCGCCACCCGGTTGGCGCATCCGGTCATCCTTACTATATCGCGGCGAGGCACAAGCGAGCCTGTTGCCATTGCGGCACCTCGCTTCTAGTGTGCCGCGACTTTGACCCCCGGTGCTTTGCGCCGCCAACCCTGAGGAGCCGCCATGGAAGGCATCGCATCCATCGTCCCGCTGTTTTTGATCTTTGGTATCATGTATTTCCTGCTGATCCGTCCGCAGCAGAAAAAGCTGAAGGAACATGCCGCCATGGTCAGCGCGCTGCGCCGCGGCGATCAGGTCATCACGCAGGGCGGTATCGTCGGCAAGGTGACGGCCGTGCGCGAGGCGGAAAAGGAACTGGAAGTCGAAATCGCCGCTGGCGTGAAAGTGCGCGTGATCCAGTCCACCATCGCGACCGTGATCAACAAGACCGAACCTGCCAAGTAAGCGACCGCGCTTGATGGCCAAGGGGGCCTGTCCATGCTGAATATCTCGCCGTTCCGGCAAGCGTTGATCTGGCTCACGGTGACGGTGGGGCTGCTACTGGCCCTGCCGAACCTGTTCTACGACCGGGTTGAAACCTACAACGACGCGGTTGCGACCGGCGAAGACGCGACAGGCTGGCCATCGTTCCTGCCATCCAATCTGGTGAACCTTGGCCTTGACCTGCGGGGCGGTGCGCATCTGCTGGCAGAGGTGAACACCCCCGATGTCTACGCGTCCATCATGGACGCCACATGGCCCGAGGTGCGTGACGCATTGGCCGCCGAACGCGATACGGTCGGTTTCGTCACCCGCGAGGACAGCCCTGACGATATCCTTGTCGTGCGGATTTCCGAACCCGCCGGCGCGGCACGTGCCGCAGAAATCGTGCGCGGTCTGGCCCGCCCGATCCAGACCCTGACCGGTGCAGGATCAACCGACATCGAGGTCAGCACCAGCGGCCCCGTGCTGACGATCCAACTGTCGGACGCCGAAAAACAGGCGGTTGACGACCGCACGATGCAGCAAAGCCTCGAGATCATTCGCCGCCGCATCGACGAGGTCGGCACACGCGAACCCACGATCCAGCGTCAGGGCACCGACCGGATCCTGATCCAGGTGCCCGGTGTCGGGTCCAGCGCCGAGATCATCGAACTGATCGGAACAACGGCACAGCTGACATTCCAGCAGGTGATCGGCCCGGCAGGCGCAGACGCGACCCCCGGCGTGGGTCAGGAAATCCTGCCGTCCATCGACGAACCGGGGGTGTTCTATATCCTTGATTCCGTGCCGGTCGTCACCGGCGAGGAACTGGTCGATGCACAGCCCGCGTTCGACCAGAACGGTCGTCCGGCCGTCAATTTCCGGTTCAACGTATCCGGTGCACGCAAATTCGGTGATTATACGCTGGATCATATCGGCACGCAGTTCGCCATCGTCCTCGATTCCGAGGTCATCAGCGCCCCGGTGATCCAGTCCCATATTCCGGGCGGGTCCGGTATCATCACGGGTAATTTCACGGTCGAGGAATCGACCAACCTTGCCGTGTTGTTGCGTGCCGGTGCGCTTCCGGCCTCGCTTGAATTTCTGGAAGAACGCACGATTGGCCCCCAGCTGGGTCAGGACAGCATCGACGCAGGCCAACGGGCCGCGATGGTGGGCGGTCTGCTGGTCATCGTGTTCATGGGCATGACCTACGGCCTGTTCGGTATTTTCGCCAATATCGCGCTGATCGTGAACCTGGGCCTGATCTTTGGCGTATTGTCGCTGATCGGGGCGACCCTGACATTGCCGGGCATTGCGGGCATCGTGCTGACCGTCGGCATGGCCGTGGATGCCAACGTGCTGGTGTTCGAACGCATCCGCGAGGAGTTGAAAACTGCCAAGGGTCCCGCCCGTGCCATCGAGCTGGGATATGAACGCGCACTGTCTGCGATCATTGACGCCAACATCACGACGCTGATTACGGCAGGCATTCTGTATTGGCTGGGGTCTGGTCCCGTGCGCGGCTTTGCCGTCACGCTGGGGCTGGGCATCATCACGTCGGTGTTCACCGCCATTTTCGTCACGCGCGCGTTGATCGTGCTGTGGTTCTCGCGCAAGCGTCCCAAGACAATCGAGGTCTGATCCCATGCGTATGCGCCTGATCCCCGACGACACGAATATCAATTTCTTCAAATTCGCCAGCGTCACCTTTGGCGGCAGCATGGTGCTGCTGGTGCTGTCGATCGTGGCCTTCATGACCTTTGGCCTGAACTACGGGATCGATTTCCGTGGCGGCACGACGATCCGAACGGAAAGCACGCAGCCCGTCGATGTCAGCGCCTATCGGACTGCATTGGAGGCGTTGGAGCTGGGCGATGTCAGCATCACCGAGGTGTTTGACCCGACATTCCGCGCGGATCAATTCGTCGCATCCGTGCGTATTCAGGCGCAGGACGATGCGGAAAGCGTCGCGCAAAGCACCATTGACAGTGTCCGCACAGCCTTGCAGACCGTTGATCCCGAGGTCGACTTTACCTCTGTAGAGAGTGTCGGACCCAAGGTGTCCGGCGAACTCATTCGGTCGGCGGTCTTTGCTGTGATCGGTGCGCTGTCGGCAATCATCATCTACATCTGGCTGCGGTTCGAATGGCAATTTGCCGTCGGTGGCATCGTGGCGCTGGTCCATGATATCGGTCTGACCATCGGGTTGTTTTCGCTGCTGCAAATCCGGTTCGACCTCGCGATCATCGCGGCCCTGCTGACCATCGTCGGCTATTCGATCAACGATACGGTCGTGGTGTTCGACCGCGTGCGGGAAAACCTGCGCAAGTACAAGGTCATGCCGCTGGTCGATGTGCTGAACCTGTCCGCGAACGAAACCCTTGCGCGGACCATGATGACATCGGGCACGACGCTGCTGGCGCTCGTGGCACTGCTGGCGCTAGGTGGTGACGTGATCCGCGGGTTTGTTTTCGCCATTACCTGGGGCATCATTGTCGGCACCTATTCATCGATCTATGTGGCCAAGAACGTGGTGTTGATGCTGGGCGTCAAACGCGACTGGTCGAAAAAGAACCCCGCCACGGGCGGACGTTACGCGGATATCGAGGACAGCTGATGCGCCTGACCGAAATCACCTACGACAAATCCAAACCCGTCGACGGCTATGGCCCGGGGTTTTTCAGGATTGGCGGTCAGGTGATCGAGGGGCCTGTGACAGTTCTGCCGTCGGGCGTGGCCAGTTGGGGCGGTTTCGACGATGTCGCGACGCTGCTGGCCGAGGCGGACACGATCGACGTGCTGTTTGTCGGCACAGGGGCCGAGGTGGCGCATGCCCCCAAGGCCTTTCGCCAACAGCTTGAGGATGCAGGGGTCGGGCTGGACGTGATGGCGTCACCTGCGGCCTGCCGCACATTCAATATTTTGCTAAGCGAGGGGCGCCGCGTCGCCCTTGCGCTGATTCCGGTCTGATCGCCGTGTTGCAGGTCACCGACCTGCGCTGCGCCCGTGGGGGCGTGCCCGTTCTGGAACGGGTGTCGTTCGCGCTGAACCCGGGAGAGGCCCTGATCCTGCGCGGCCCAAACGGTGTCGGCAAGACGACGCTGCTGCGCACGATGGCCGGATTGCAACCGCCCTTGTCCGGGTCGGTGGACTACCCCGAGGGTAGCGGTGCCTATGCCAGTCATGCCGACGGGATCAAATCCGCGCTGACGGTGACGGAAAACCTGACGTTCTGGGCGCAGATTCACGACCGCAGCGTGCCAGAGACGGCCTATGCGGCATTCGACCTGCATGACCTGCGTGACCGGCTGGCGGGCACGTTGTCAGCGGGACAGAAACGCAGGCTGGGTCTGGCCCGTCTTGCCGTGATCGGCCGGTCCGTGCTGTTTTTGGATGAACCGACGGTCAGTCTGGATAATTTTTCGGTCCGGATGTTCGCCGACTGGATGCGTGACGCACATCTGGGGCAGGGCGGTTGTGCGGTGATCGCCACCCATATCGACCTCGGACTCGACGTGCCTGCGCTTGATCTGACGCCTTATATCGCGGCGGCGGATGCTGACGGCGGCGCGGACGCGGCGTTCCTGTGATTGCGCTGTTGCTGCGTGACCTGCGGCTGTCGGTCCGCGCAGGCGGCGGATTCGGCCTTGGACTCGCGTTTTTTCTGATCGTGGTCGTTCTGGTGCCGTTCGGCGTCGGGCCTGACCGGGTCATTCTGACCCCCATCGCGCCCGGAATCCTGTGGGTCGCGGCATTGCTGGCGGCTCTTTTGTCGCTGGACCGGATCTTTGCGCTGGATTTCGAGGATGGTTCGCTGCCATTGCTGGCCACGGCACCGATCCCGCTGGAAGGCGTGGCCCTGTCCAAGGCGGTGTCACACTGGATCACCACCGGGTTGCCGTTGACATGCGTCGCACCCCTGCTGGGGTTTTTCCTGAACATGGCGCCCGGTGCCTATGTCTGGTTGCTGGCGTCGCTGGCGCTTGGCGCGCCGGCCCTGTCGATGATTGGCACATTCGGCGCTGCACTGACGGTCGGTTTGCGGCGCGGTGGTCTGTTGTTGTCGTTGCTGGTCTTGCCGCTGTATATCCCCACGCTGATGTTCGGGGCCGAGGCGGTGCGGCGCGGTGCGGATGGCAGCGGGGTCACGGCCCCCCTGATGTTGGTGGGGGTCATCACGCTGGGCTGTTTTGCGCTGCTACCCTTTGCCACGGCAGCCGCCTTGCGGATCAATCTGCGGTGAATTGGGATTGAGCGGGCCACGTCCCGAGGATAGGTAATCAACATGTCGATGTGGGAATATGCAAATCCGAAACGGTTCATGGAATGGACGGCGCCCGTCGTGCCCTGGGCCTTTGGTCTGTCCGGGGTTCTGGTCGTAGGTGGGTTGTTCTGGGGCTTTTTCCTGACGCCCGAAGCGGACAAGTTCGGATCGACCGTCAAGATCATCTATCTGCATGTTCCGGCAGCGCTCATGGCGATCAATGCCTGGTTCATGATGCTGGTTGCCAGTGTCATCTGGGTCATCCGCAGGCATCATGTCAGCGCGCTTGCTGCGCGGGCGGCCGCACCTGTGGGGATGGTCATGACGGTGATCGCGCTGGTGACAGGGGCGATCTGGGGCATGCCGACCTGGGGCACCTATTGGGTCTGGGATCCGCGGCTGACCAGTTTCATGATCCTGTTCCTGTTCTACCTTGGCTATATGGCCCTGTGGGAGGCCATCGACGATCCCGACACGGCGGCTGATCTGACCGCGGTGCTTTGCATCGTGGGGTCGATCTTTGCGATCCTGTCGCGCTATGCGGTCCGGTTCTGGAACCAGGGATTGCATCAGGGCACATCCGTGCCGGTGGTGACGGGGGGACGCACCATTGCCGATGTCTATTTCATTCCACTGGTGATCTGCATGTTCGGTTTCGGCATCCTGTTCATCGCACTCGTCCTGCTGCGCACCCGGACAGAAATCCGCGCCCGCCGCATGCGCGCACTGACCGCGAGGGCTGCACGTGCCTGAACTGGGGGATTACACGGTCTACGTGATATCGTCCTATGTGGCGACAATCGTTCTGCTGGTCGCCATCATCGGGCTGAGCTGGCGGCGGTCCCGGCGGATCAAACGTGCGCTGGAGGACATCGAACGTGGCTAAGGTATCGCCACTGCTGATCGTGCCGCCGCTGGTGTTTGCCGGTCTTGCCGCGCTGTTTTACGGCGGGTTGATGCGGGACAATGCCGGTGAGATTCCATCGACCTTTATCGGCCAGTCGGCCCCGGCCTTGCCCGACGAGGCGGTGTCCGGCACGACGCTGCTGACGGCGGCAGATCTGGCCTCGGGCGAGGTCACGATCGTGAATTTCTGGGCGAGCTGGTGCCCGCCTTGCCGGGCTGAACACCCGACCTTGCAGGCCTTGTCCGATGCGGGCTACCGCGTGGCGGGTGTGAATTTCCGAGATCAGGCCGACGATGCCGCGCGCTATCTGGCGGATGAAGGCGATCCGTTTTTCGCGACCGGGTTTGACCCGCGTGGACGGCGGGCCATCGATTGGGGCGTGACCGCCCCGCCCGAGACATTCATCGTGGGGCCAGATGGGACCGTGTTGCACCGTTTCATCGGACCGCTGATCGGATCAGATTACGAACAGCGGTTCGTTCCGATGTTGGAGTCTGCGCTGCAATAGCGGTGCAGATCTCCTGGCGATCTGCATGCCTCCGGCGGGGATATTTTAAACCAGAAGAAGTGGGACGGTCGTGATCTGCGCGATGTCCTGCGCCATGAAAAAGGCCCCGTCGGTGTGTTCCGACGGGGCCCTTGTTTTCAGTGGGGTGCGGGTCAGGCCGCCTTGGCCAGGTTGCGCAGGACGTAGTGCAGCACGCCACCGTGTTCGACGTATTCGATCTCGATCGCGGTATCGATGCGGCACTTGATCTGGATGTCCTTGGTCGTGCCGTCGGCATAGGTGATCTGCGCTGTGCACATCTGCTGCGGTTTGACCTCGGACAGGCCGTCGATGGTGACCGTTTCCGCGCCTGTCAGGTTCAGGGTCGTGCGGTTGTCGCCGCCGGTGAATTCGAACGGCACCACACCGAAGCCCACGAGGTTGGAGCGGTGGATCCGTTCGAAGTTCTCGGCGATCACGGCCTTGACGCCCAACAGGGCCGTGCCCTTGGCCGCCCAGTCACGGCTGGATCCGGCACCGTATTGTTCGCCTGCAATCACCACCAGCGGGTTGCCGGCCTCTTGGTAGGCCATGGCGGCATCGAAGATCGACGTCTGCTGCCCGTTGGGGCCCTTGGTATACCCACCCTCGACGCCGTCCAGCATCTCGTTCTTGATGCGGATGTTTGCAAAGGTGCCGCGCATCATCACCTCGTGGTTGCCGCGACGCGAGCCGTAGGAGTTGAATTCGCGCACGGGTACCTGGCGTTCTGTCAGGTACTGACCGGCGGGGCTGCTTTCCTTGAAGGAACCGGCGGGGCTGATGTGGTCGGTGGTGACCATGTCACCCAGCAGTGCGAGGATTTTCGCATCCTTGACGCTGGCAATGCTGCCCGGGTCCTTGGCCATGCCCCGGAAATAGGGCGGGTTCTGGACGTAGGTGGACTGCGGTGGCCAGTTGTAGGTTTCGGAATCGACCACCTCGACCGCCTGCCATTTTTCGTCGCCTTTGAACACATCGGCATATTTCGACATGAAGGCCTCACGCGTGACGGTACGTTCGACCAGGTCGGCGATTTCCTTTTGGGTGGGCCAGATGTCCTTGAGGTAGACATCGTTGCCATCCTTGTCCTTGCCCAGGCTGTCCTTGGTGATGTCGACGTTCATGTCGCCCACCAGCGCATAGGCCACGACCAGCGGCGGTGATGCCAGGTAGTTGGCGCGCACGTCCGGGCTGATCCGGCCTTCGAAGTTGCGGTTGCCGGACAGGACGGACACGCCGATCACGTCGTAGTCGTTGATCGCCTTGCTGATTTCGGGTTCCAGCGGACCGGAGTTGCCGATGCAGGTGGTGCACCCATAGCCGACCAGGTGGAAATCCAGCGCATCCAGATCCTCTTGCAGGCCGGCGGCCTCGAGGTATTCGGACACGACCTGCGATCCGGGCGCGAGGGAGGTTTTCACCCAGGGTTTGCGGGTCAGCCCGAGCGCGCGCGCCTTGCGAGCGACCAGACCGGCCCCGATCATGACGTAAGGGTTCGAGGTATTGGTGCAGGATGTGATCGAGGCGATCACGATGCTGCCGTCATGGATCTGGTAGTTTTCACCGTTGGGGTTGTTGACGTAGCCACGGGCGTGATGGCCCTCGTCACCGGGGATCTGGGCGGGTTCGGGCTGGCCGCCTTCGCCTTCCCAACGGATTTCGGATTTCACCGAGGCGTCCTTGCCTGCGCGGATTCCCTTGACGTATTCGCCAAAGGCCGTTGCGGCGACATCCAGGTTGATGTGGTCCTGCGGGCGTTTCGGACCCGAGATGGCGGGCACGACGGTGCTCATGTCCAGTTCCAGCGTGTCGGTGTAGACGGGTTCGTAATCTGCACCGCGCCAGAATCCGTTTTCCTTGGCGTAGGCTTCGACCAGTGCGATGCGGTCCTCGTCACGGCCAGTCAGGCGCAGGTATTTCAGGGTTTCGTCGTCGATCGGGAAATAACCGCAGGTGGCACCGTATTCGGGGGCCATGTTGCCGATCGTGGCGCGGTCGGCCAAGGGCAGGTTGTCGAGGCCGGGGCCGTAGAATTCGACAAACTTGCTGACAACGCCCTTGGCGCGCAGCATTTCAACGACCTTGAGCACCAGATCGGTTGCGGTCGTGCCTTCGGTCATTTCGCCGGTCAGCTTGAAGCCGACGACCTCGGGGATCAGCATGGAGACAGGCTGGCCCAGCATCGCGGCCTCTGCCTCGATCCCGCCGACACCCCAGCCCAGAACAGCCAGGCCGTTGACCATGGTGGTGTGGCTGTCGGTGCCGACCAGCGTGTCGGGATAGGCCACGGTGACGCCGTTCTGGTCGGTGTCCGTCCAGACGGTCTGCGCCAGGTATTCCAGGTTCACCTGGTGGCAGATGCCCGTGCCGGGCGGCACCACGCGGAAGTTGTTGAACGCCTTCTGGCCCCATTTCAGGAACTGGTAGCGTTCCATGTTCCGCTCGTATTCGCGGTCCACGTTCATCTGGAATGCACGCGGGTTGCCGAATTCGTCGATCATGACAGAGTGGTCGATCACCAGATCGACCGGGTTCAGCGGGTTGATCTGCTGCGCGTCGCCGCCCAGTGCCACGATCCCGTCGCGCATGGCGGCAAGGTCGACCACGGCAGGCACGCCGGTGAAATCCTGCATCAGCACGCGGGCAGGGCGGTAGGCGATTTCGATCGGGTTCCTGCCGCCGTTTTCAGCCCAGGTTGCAAACGCCTTGATGTCGTCGGTGGTGACGGTCTTGCCGTCCTCGAACCGCAGCATGTTTTCCAAAACGACCTTCAGCGCGGCGGGCAGGCGCGAAAAGTCGCCCAGGCCCGCGGCCGTCGCCGCGTCGATGGAATAATAGTCGACCGACTGGTCGCCAACGGTCAGGGTCTTGCGGGTTTTTGCGGTATCGGTGCCGACGGTGACGGTCATGATGTCCCTTTCAGTGTGGGCGTTGATGCAGTTCTCTCGCCTCGTTTTGCCGTAGCTGACGCAAGGGATCAAGGCCTAGAACGCATTTTTGTATACATCTGCATACAAAGTTGATGTGGCCATTGTGGTGCAGTCACGCAGATGTCTGCTTTTGTCGCGATTGCTTGATTGGTCATTTCAGAACGCAGGCTGTACCCCGTGCACCATCATGACAGGAGTTCATTGATGCGTCATCTCATTGCAGCGGTCTCTTGCGCGATTGCGCTGGGTGGCCCGGTCCTTGCCCAACAATCCGGCACTGTGGTCGAACTTTACACCTCGCAAGGGTGTTCCAGCTGCCCGCCTGCGGATCGTTTGCTGGCCCAGATGGCGGACCGGGACGATGTGATCGCGATTGCGCTGCATGTGGACTATTGGGATTATATCGGCTGGACCGACGATCTGGCCCGCCCGGAATACACCCAGCGGCAGCGCGGCTATGCCCAGCGTTGGAACGCCAAGAATGTCTATACCCCCCAGATGGTGATTGCAGGTGCGGTCGGTGTGGTTGGCAGTGATCCGGGTGCGGTGATGAATGCGATGGCCATACATCGCAACACTGCCAGCCCGATCGCACTTGAGGTTGTGCGCCGCAACGACGGTTTGCAGATATCCGCGCGTGCCATTGGGGACGTTCCGGCGCAGGCGCTGGTGCAGGTCGTCAGTCTGACCGATTCCGTGACGCGCAATATCGAACGCGGTGAAAATGCAGGTAAAACAATTGATTATCGCAACGTCGTGACAGGCTGGCAGAACGCCGGCACATGGACGACAGCACAACCCGCCCGCCTGTCGGTGCCGTTGGATCATGCGGGGCCTGTGGTTGTGATCGTGCAGGACGGGACATCCGGTCCGATCCTGGGGGCTGTCAAACTGCCCTAACGGGCCGGTTTCCAGCGGCGATGGATCCAGAACCATTGCGCAGGGTGCCGCGCGATGCGTTCTTCCAATGCGGCGGTGGCGGTCTGCATCATCTCCAGCGGATCACCGTGCGGGATGGGGGCATCCACCTCGACCGCGAAGGACAGGCCATCGCGTTGCCGGATGCCGAAGTAGGGGATCAAGAGCGCGTCGAACCGCAGCGCCATTTCCGCAGCTGATAATGACGTAAACGCATCCTGTCCCAAAAACGGGATGGCTGTCCCTTCGGTGACGTGGACATCGAACAACAGCGTTCCCATGCCACCTGATCGGATGTGGCGCGCGAAACCCATCGTGCCGCGACTGCCCTGCGCAAAGACAGGACCGCCCCAGCTGGTCATGGTTTCGCGGTAATGCGCATCGACATAGCCATTCGACATGGGGCGATACAGCCCGCCGATGGTCAGGCCCGATTGTGTCAAGACATGGCGCGGTGCCTCGAAATTTCCGAAATGACCGGTCACGAATATCACCGGGCGGCCTGTGTCGCGCGCCTCTTGCAGCGCATGCAGTCCGTCACCGGTCGGTGTCGTGTCACGCAGGCGGGCGCCAAATTCCTGATAAGAGTAGTTTTCGATCAATGTGCGCCCGAAATTGTCGCACACCAGATCGGCAATCTTTTGTCTGTCCTGCGGTGTCAAATCGGGCCGCACCCGCGCCAGATTGGCAATCGCCCGTTTCCGGTAGCCTGCCAACGGTCCGAATGCGCGCGCCACGAGCCGCCCCATCAGCGCGACACGCCGGGGGTAGGACAGCCGCATCAACCCGGACAGAATGGCTCGAAGTGCCGTATCCTGAAGTTTCTCGGACATGCTGCCGGTGATTTGATCGCTCTGCATACGTCAGCGTTAGCGACACCGCCGCCGTTTGAAAAGGGGTCAGGGTGCCTCGGTCTGGATGAGGGTGATCCGTCCGGTGTCCGCCTGCGCGCGGACCGCTGCACTGACGATGCTCATGGCGGATTCACCGGCCTCGGCGGATACCTCTCCCAGATCTTCCATGGTGTCGCGGATCTGGCTTGCCATGCGCTGCGACAGACTATCGAGGATGTAGCTGGCGGTTGCAGCGGCATCGCCGCCGGTTGTCGTTGCATGGGCCATTGCCGTGGCAAGATCGTCCGGGGCGATATCGCGCAGGCACATCGGCAAGTCCACGGGTCTGACGCGTGCTGGAATATCCTCGAACGTGAAAATGGATTTGCGCACATCGGCGGCAAATCCCTGATCATCGGCGTCCAGCCCGGTCAGCAGGGTGTCGCGCATGGATGGCTTGGCTGCGTTCAGGATCGCGCCGACCCGTTTGCCCGGTGGGGCGGTGAATGCGGTGTCAAGCGTGGTGCTGTAGTTTGCGATCAACGCGGCCCCGATCCGTGCGACGGACTGCGGCGCGATTGTTTCGGTCTGTTTGATCCCCACGGCGAGGCGGCGCGCCAGATCGCCCGGCAGTTTCCCCAGCAGTTCTGCCGCGCGCGGAACGGGCAGTTTCGACATCAGGATCGCACCGATGTGGGTGTTTTCTGCCGTCAGGATGCGCTGGATCGTCTCGTTGTCGAGGTTGATCAGCCGGTCCCAGGGGTCGGCATTGGCAGATCCCGTGACCCGACCGCGCAGACGCGTCGCGATATCGGGCGACAGATGGTCTGACAGCGCATCCAGCGCTGCCGCAACCCCGCCCGGTGCGCTCAGTCCGATGGCATCCAGCAAATCCGCGAATTCCGCAGCGACGGCGTTGACCGTATCGCGGTCGACCAGACGAATGGAGGCAAGTTCGGCGGTCAGGTCCTCTTGCAGGCGGTCGGGCAGGTCCGCCAAGGACAATTTGCTGCCATCGCTGATCAGGAGTTGCACGATGATCGCAGCCTTGCGCCGTCGGGACAGCGGCAGGATGGGATCGGTCGCGGATTGGGGCAGGTCAGGTTCATGGCGCATGCCATGTTGATAGCCCTGCGTTCATGAACGGACCCTGAACGCAGGGGGTCCGTTCACAGATTTTGTTCAGCTGCTGGCGACGGGCACGCAGGTGCCGGTCTCGTGGTCCATCATCGCACCTTCGGGGCAGGACATGGCCGTCTCGCTGCTGCTGCACCCTGCGGCAAAGGCCGTCGCAGGGGACAAAAGAAACAGCGCAAGGATCGTTCGTGCAATCATCGTACTTCTCCCTTGTTGAGGTAGTCAGACGATAGCACGCGATTTACCCTGCGTCACCTGCGACAGATCGGAGCTATCCGAACACCCGGGCAAAGATCGTATCGACGTGTTTGGTATGATAGCCAAGGTCGAATTTCTCGCGGATCTCATCCTCGGACAACACGGCCGTCACTTCGGGGTCGGCCAGCAGTTCGGTCTGGAAATCCTTGCCTTCTTCCCACACCTTCATGGCGTTGCGCTGGACCAGACGATAGGCGTCTTCGCGGCTGGTGCCGGCCTGCGTGAGGGCCAGCAACACCCGCTGCGACATCACAAGGCCGCGGAACTTGTTCATGTTGTCCAGCATGTTCTGCGGATAGATGACCAGTTTCTCGATCAGACCGGCCAGACGGTGCAGGGCGAAATCCAGCGTGACGGTCGTGTCGGGACCGATGGCGCGTTCGACCGACGAATGGCTGATGTCGCGCTCGTGCCACAGGGTCACGTTTTCCAGCGCGGGGACCACCGACATGCGCACCAGACGCGCCAGACCGGTCAGGTTTTCGGTCAGGACCGGGTTGCGCTTGTGCGGCATGGCAGAGCTGCCTTTTTGTCCCTTGGAAAAGAACTCTTCGGCCTCCAGCACCTCGGTGCGCTGCATGTGACGCACCTCGGTGGCGATGTTTTCGATGCTGGATGCGATGACGCCCAGCGTGGCAAAGAACATGGCATGCCGGTCGCGGGGGATGACCTGCGTGCTGATCGGTTCGGGGGTCAGACCCATCTGCGCGCAGACGTGTTCCTCGACCGCGGGGTCGATATTGGCGAAAGTGCCGACAGCACCCGAAATCGCGCCCGTGGCGATTTCTTCGCGGGCGGCGACCAAACGACGCCGGCCACGGTCCATTTCGGCATAGAACCGGGCAAAGGTCAGGCCCATGGTCGTGGGTTCGGCGTGGATGCCGTGGCTGCGCCCGATGCGCACCGTGTCCTTGTGTTCCATCGCGCGGGTTTTCAGCGCGGCCAGAACGCGGTCCATGCCGTCCAGCAGAACATCGGCGGCGCGGGTCAGCTGCACGTTCAACGTCGTGTCCAGCACGTCCGATGAAGTCATGCCCTGATGAACGAAACGCGCGTCCTCGGACCCGATGTGTTCGGCCAGATGCGTGAGAAACGCGATGACGTCATGTTTGGTGACGGCCTCGATTTCGTCGATGCGGGCCACGTCAAACGTCACATCCTTGGCTTTCCACACCGCGTCGGCATTCGCCTGCGGGATCACGCCCAGCTTGGCCATGGCGTCGCAGGCATGCGCCTCGATTTCGTACCAGATGCGGTATTTCGTGGCGGGCTCCCAGATGGCGACCATGTCGGGGCGGGAATAACGTGGGATCATTGGGCGGGCCTTTCGGGTTGGCAGCAGGATCGCGCGCGTCATACTGCCGTCAGGCAGGAATGGAAAGGCACCGGCATGACCCTGGGGCAACAGGATTTCGCGGGCACATGGCAGATCGCCCGGCAGATCGACGACAGGCACGCGGGCCAGCGCGACACATTCGCAGGCCATGCCGTGCTGACACCGGACGGCGCGGATGGTCTGCGCTATCATGAAACCGGGGTGCTTCGACTGGGGGATGGTCAGGGTTTTCGGGCCGAGAGGGTCTATTTGTGGACCTTTGGTGCTGACGGGATCGCGGTGCGGTTCAGTGACGGGCGCGAGTTTCACACCTTTGCGCCCGATGGCATGGCGGCAGGCACAGACCACCCCTGCGGGGCCGATTATTACCGCGTCACCTATGATTTCACCCGCTGGCCCGCATGGCAGAGCGTCTGGAACGTCACGGGCCCGGCCAAGAATTATACGATGACCAGTGCATATCGCCGGGGTTGAGCCCTTGCGCCCCCGCAAACGCTGCGTCAAACATGGATGACCATTTGTTCGAACAGGAGTGACGCGCATGGCGCTGACATTGACAGATAAAGTGCTGGGTGAATCCTTTGGCGCGACCGAAGGCACGGCCCTGCGGGTTAAGCAGGTGGCGCTGGTCATCGCAGGCATCGCGTTCCTTGCGATTGCCGCCAAGATCAAGGTGCCGATGTGGCCGGTTCCGATCACGATGGGAACCTTTGCCGTGCTGACCCTCGGGGCGGCCTATGGTCCGCGTCTGGGTCTGGTCACGATCATGGGTTACATGATCCTGGGTGCGCTGGGGTTGGACGTTTTTGCAGGCACCGGTGCGGATGCATCCGGCCTGACCTACATGCTGGGCGGCACAGGCGGCTATCTGGTGGGCTATGTTCTGGCGACCGTGATGCTGGGTTTTGCCGCGCGCGCGGGCTATGACCGCAGCGTCAAGGGCATGGTTGCCGCGTTGATTGCAGGCAATGTGGCGATCTACGTTCCGGGTCTGCTGTGGCTTGGCGTGCTGTATGGTTGGGATCAGCCGATCCTTGCCTGGGGTCTGACACCGTTCCTGGTGGGCGACCTGGTCAAGCTGGTGCTGGCGGCGCTGTTGGTGCCCAGCCTGTGGAAACTGGTTGCAAACGCTCGCGGCTGACCGGCAACCGCAATCAATTCATGGGGGCGCTGCGTGATCGCAGCGCCCCTTTTTCATGGAAAATGGCCGTTTGCCCTGCTGCCGGGGCCTGTTGCTTGCCATAGACCAGACATGCGCCGCCTTTATTCTTGGCCGCATAAAGCGCCCAGTCAGCCTCTGCCATGATGCGAATGACGGTCTGATCTGGCGTCAATCGGGCAGCACCAGCCGACATCCGCAGCACGAGGTCCTGTCCCCCCTCGGAAATGCTGAACCGAACCCCCGCGCAGATCACGCTTTCGATGTGGTCGAGTTGCCGATGCGGGTTTTCCGCCAGAACCAGAATGCCGAATTCATCCCCGCCAAGTCGTGCAACGCAGATTTGCGGGCCCTGCAACCGATGGAGTCGCGCGGCAATCGCCAAGAGTGCGCGATCACCCGTCGCATGGCCCAGCGTGTCATTGATCGACTTGAAACAATCGCCATCCAGAATAGCAAGGTAGCCCGGCATCCTTGCGTCGATCGCGGCGGTGGTGGCTGCGATAAAGGCCCGCCGGTTCGGCAGGCTGGTCAATGTGTCCGTATCCGCCAAAGCACGCAGTCTCGCGCGGCTTTTCTCTGCAATGTGGAAGCTGACGACGACCATCGCCACAAAGGGGAATGCCGAAATGGCCGTCAGCATCAGACGCGGCCAGAACGGGTAGGCGATCTGTCCGATCAGAAACCATTCTGCGCTGACTGAAAACAGGTGAATGAAGACGGTCATCAGCGTGACCTTCAACATCAGGTCGATGCGCCCCTTTGGCATCATCCAGCGGGCAACGGAAATCATGAATGACAGCAGCTTTTGCAACATGCAAAAGCGTTAGGGCGCAGACGTTATCAATAGATTAACGCGCGCCGGAATCACTCATCATTCTGCTGTGGGACCAGCGTCATCACGCCCAATGCAGCCGCCCGCGCAAGCGCAGGGTCCAGCGACATCGGGATGTATTCGCCACGGCGCCACAGTTCCCCCAGGTTGTCATAGTAGCGCGACAGGAAATGCCCGGACTGGCCCGTGGCCGTCACGAAAACAGAGCTGTCGGGGTCGGCAAAGTCGTAGACGCCCCGATAGCCTGCGGCATGGACGTTGCGAAACGGATTCGCGCCTTCGCCCGCCGTGCGGCCGCGCATCAACGTGTTGTCCCCGCCGGACGTCGATTGGCGGATGTTCACGAACCATTGCAGGACGGGAACGCTGCCCAGCGTGGGATGGTCGTGGGTCGCCTGATGCACATCGCCCCAGCGCAGGGTTTCCAGGTTCGTGCCAAAGGAATCGTCGATCCACTGCAATGCGTCATCCAGGGCCAACCGCGCCATGTCCGTGCAGGTTTCGACCGGGGCAGACTGGATCACGTCACACCACGCCGATGCGCCGTCCACGTCGCGGAACACCCGTTCGACAAAGACCGGATCAACATGGGTGAATTCGGTCGCCAATGGCCCGAGGTCGTCCTGGATAAGGCGTGTTTGAAGCGCCCGCAACCAGGCGGCATAGATCAGCGGCTCTGGCAGGTGCTCGTTCATCTCTCCGTTCCAGTTGGCCAGCAGCGTCAGGGCGATCTGGCGGCGACGCTCGGGCGTGCCGTCCGCGGCCGCCTCTCCGGTGAACCACAGGTCGGCACCGATCAGTGGCAGCAGGGCGCGGGCCGTGAAACTGACGGTGTCCAGCTGCGCCTCGATGAAACTGTCGCGCGTGTGGACCTGCCGGCTTTGCATCAGGCGGCGCCAGCGGTTGATGCGCTGTGTGTCGCCCCAGCGATAGCTCACATGGTTGGGAAACGGCCGGTCCACCGTCTTGTTATTGGTATTTCCCAGAATGCCGCCTTCGGGGGCCACGAATTCGGGGTTGTCGGCATAGGGCATGCGGCCCTGCCAGCGGTTTTCCGGCAAATAGCCATAGGCTGGCAGGCGGCCCCGGCTGACGTGCATGGGATCGCGGCGCGGGATCAGGCCGATGGTTTTCATGGCGACATCGGTGCGGTCGGCCAGCGTCAGGTTCTGCGCGGGTGCAAGGTAGTCCTGGGCGGCGTCAATCGCGCCCTCGACCGTGCGGGCGCGCATCATGGCCATCGCGGCACTGACCGAGGTGTCGCGATCCGACAGGGCCGTCCATGACAGGGCCGCCACATGGCCGGGCGGTGTCACGCTGCCCACGTCGAACACATCTCCGGGCAGGACGGGTCCGTTTTCGGTCCAGCGCAAACGCAGTGTGATCGCGGGGGCACCCTTGATCCGGATGATGCTGTCGCGCGACCGGAAATCTGCCCAGCCATCCGGCGTGCGATACTGGTTGGCATTGTCGGGATTGATCTGCTCGAGGTGGATATCCTGATCGTCGACATAGGCTGTTGTCACGCCCCAGCCGATATCTGCGCTGCGGCCGGACAGGACCACGGGCAGGCCGGGGATCGTGGCCCCGATCACGTCGCCCGTTTCCAGTTGCAGCCGCGTCAGATACCAGATCGTCGGCGCGGTCAGTCCCAGGTGCGGGTCGTTCGCCAGAAGCGTCGATCCCGCGGCGGACCGGGTCAGACCGGCGGCCCAGGCGTTGGATGCGCCCGACAGCTCGTGTGATTTCAACGGCGACAGAGGGTCATCGTAGACCCGGGCGGGGGATGTCGGTTGGGGCAGGTCACCCACCATCGCGCTATATTCCGGAAGTGCGGCAACGCCGGACGATGGATCATCGGGCAGGATATCGGCCAGACGTGCGTTCGGCAGCATCAGCGAGGTTCGCGCGCGCAGGACCTCGTAATCGGCCTGACCGGAAAGTTGCAGCGCCATCAGTTTCAGCACGGCGATGCTGTCGGCAGGCTGCCAGGGTGCGATGGCATGATTGAACACCCACATTTCGGGCGCGCCGCGTCCGCGCGCGCCGCTGTTGATCTCGGCCAGCCAGGCATTGACCCCGGCGGCATAGGCATTCAGCGCCGCCATCGTCTGTGCGTCCTGCGCCTGCACCGAACTGACAGCAAGGTTGTATAGGTCGAGCCTGCGCAGCAGGTTGTCGATGCTGACCGTCCGTTGACCAAAGAGTTCGGACAGACGCCCCTGCGCCGTGCGGCGCAGCATGGTCATTTGCCACAACCGGTCCTGTGCATGGACATATCCCAGCGCATAAAAGGTGTCGGCATCGGTCTGGCCAAAGATATGCGGCACGGCGGCGTTGTCGCGCACGATCTCGACCGGGGCCGAGACACCAGCGACGGCGAAATTGCCTTCGTAGTCGGGCAGCGACCGCGATGCAAAATACCAGATCAGTGTCACCGCCGCGATGGACAGGACGAACAGACCCGTTGCGATCCGCAGTAGCCACCGAAACATGAACGCCATGTGCAAACCCCCAGTATGCGCCGATGGCCGTCTGTCTATCGACTAGGCAGGACCTGCGCCAGCGGGGTTCACAGGTTGATGACGATCGCCGTGACGCCAACCGCGGCTTCGACGGCGAAAAAGATCCATTTCAGGCGGCTGGGACCGTCCAGCACGATCGAGGTCAGACGCCCCACGGCACCGCCGCCCCAGGCAAATCCGATTGCCGCATAGGCACCGGGCAGGCCGGTCAAGAGCGCCCCCATACCCAGACCCACGAATAGTGCGCCGGATGCGGCGCGCACCTCTGACAGGCCCATGGTGCTGTTGTTCTTGGTCGCGGTATCCAGCACATCCATGGTGTAGCGTGGTGCCAGCCATCCGATCACACCGAAACCGATTGAAAGCAGAGCGAGCAGAATGTTGATGATGTCCATTGCGATGTGCCTTTGAAATTGCGTTGCGGTTCAACCTAGTGCGGTGGGTGGCCCCGCCCACCCACCCCTTTTCGGGGGTTTCACCCCCGGACCCCCGAGGATATTTTTGACCAGAAGAATGGTGCAAGGCGCGCGGCAGACAGAGGAATGCAGATGCAAGATACCACACCCCTTCGCTGGCGACCCGCCCCCGGAATCCGGTTCAAGGTGCTAGGCTTGCATTGGCGCGGCGCAGCCGTGCTGGCGGCCGAGGTGCCGGATGATGATGGGCGAATCAAGGGCATGCGGCCGCTGGGCGGGTCGGTCAATTTTGGCGAGACGGCGCAGGCGGCTGTCATCCGGGAATTCAGGGAAGAACTTGGTATCGACATCCGGACCGTCGGCGCGGCTGATTATGTCGAGAATCTGTTCGTGCATCATGGTGCGCCAGGTCACGAAGTCATTGCGGTCTTTGAGGTGGTTTTTCCGGAAGGGGCATATGAAAGTGTGGACCGGATCGCATTTCACGAAGATAGCGGCACCCTGTGTCACGCCAGTTGGGTCGATCCCGACACCCTTGATCTGCCGGGGCGTCCGGCGCTGTATCCGGATGGGTTGCGCGGCATCATTGACCGCAGGCGGCAGGCGGGCGGTCCGTTAAAGGGCCGCCCGCCGGTCACCGGATCCTAGAAGCCGGCCTTGATCAGTTCGAACGTCTCTGCCTGACGTTCGCGCATTTCGTTGCTCATGGGCAGCTGCGCGAGAACCGGCACGGCGATCGGTTCCAGACCGGAGGCTGCCAGGTCCTCCTCGCTGACCTGCTCGTTCAGGGCGACCTTGTTCGACGATCCAAAGCCCGCGTCCAGCAGCGGCACGACGGACGAGGCGGCCAGCATGGCGTTGACGTAGTCATAGGCCTTGTCTTCGGAACCTTCGCCGTCGGACAGGTTCACGTAGCCGCACAGCCATAGCGACGACCCTTCTGCGGCCTCACGCTGAAAGGCGATGGGGCGGCCTTCTTCGACCATGGTGGGGTAGGTTTCGTTCCAGGCCCAGCTGACCAGGATTTCGCCGGACGACATCAGCTGTGCCAGTTCGGCGGGGTCCGTCCAATAGGTCCGCAGGTTCGGGTGCACGGCGCGCAGCCAGTCGGATGCAGCCTGGAACTGTTCGTCGGTCGCATTCTGCCAGTTGTCCACGCCGGTCGCCAGGTAGGCCAGCGCATAGGCATCGTCCACGTTGTCGGGCAGCGTCATGCGACCCGCGTAGGCGGGGTTCTGAAACACCTGCAGCGAGGCGACATCCTCGGCCGGGACTTCTTCGGGGTTGTAGGCAATGGCGGTGGAGCCGAAATCTGTCGGCACAAAGAACACGCCGGCGGCATCCGCCACGTTTTCGCCTGTCAGGTTGCTGTCCAGATCGTCCCATGCGTCGATGCGGCTGGTGTCCCATTCATCCAGGATACCGCTTTCGGCCCAGCGTGTGACCGAACCTGCGCAGATATGCGCCACATCGGCCTGGAACCCGGAACGGATTTTCTGGAACGCCTCGTCCTCGTCCCCGAAAAAGCTGAAGGCGGGGCTGTCGCCATGTGCTTCGATATAGGCCTGGTGAAATTCGGGGTTTTCGAACCCGGGATAGTCAAAGACGAGCAGATCGCTGTCCTGCGCACCTGCGGCGCTCGCGATTGCTGCAGCGGCAGCTGTGCCAAGTAGACGTGCAAAGGTCATGGTGCATCCCCTGTGTGAACCTGTTGTCGCAAGAAACGCTAGAACCTCGTGCGGGTCGCGACAAGAGCGGATCGCACGGCTTGATCCCAAGATTGCGGGCTGGCACAAAACCGGTCTGACCAAATCGGAGATCGCGATGGAACGGATGGCCCGGCACGGGGTACGAACGGCACTGTGGCTGGGGTTTTTCATGGCGATCCTGCTGTCCTGGGCCTGGCTCTACATGATGTCGTTGATGGCGGGACTGGATGTCTGGGGGCGGGTGACCGGGCCCAACATGATGCCGCTGACGACCTTTGGAATGTTGTTTCCCATGTGGGCCGTGATGATGGCGGCGATGATGTTGCCCACGATGGTGCCGACCCTGACGACATACGAGGCATTGATGCGGTCGGCCGATGGCAGCCGTGCGGGCTGGGTGGGTGTCCTGTTGGGGTACCTGATCGTCTGGGTTGGATTCGCGGCGGTGATTTCCGTCGCACAACTGGTCCTGCTGGCCATTGGCGGTGTCGACGTGCTGGGTGCCGTTACGTCACGCTGGCTGTCGGCGGGCCTGTTGATCGTCGTCGGGGCGTTTCAGTTCACCCGCGCCAAGGAGGTCTGCCACGGGGTCTGCCATGCGCCGATGCACTATTTCCTTGGGTCATGGCGGCCCGGTTTCGGTGGCGGATTGCGCATGGGGCTGGGGCTGGGGGCCTTTTGCGTGGGGTGTTGCTGGGGGTTCATGGCGCTGGGTTTCGTGGGCGGCGTGATGTCTTTGTTGTGGATGGGGCTTGCCACGGTGTTCATGGTGTTTGAGAAATTACCACAGATCGGGCATCGTCTGATCAAACCTGCGGGATGGGCGCTGATTGCCGGTGGCCTGTTCGTTGCATTGCGCTGAGAGGATTGCCGATGGCCACGACGACCGATCGCCTGCCGATTTCGCAACGGATCGACAGCCGGATGCCCAATCCGCGGCGGCGCAAGATGCAGCCGACCGATTGGGCCATCAAGGGTGAGCTGTTTCTGAACTGTTCCTGCACGGTTTTCTGTCCCTGCGTGGTCTCATTGGGGGCGCATCCCCCGACCGAGGGGCATTGCCATGCGTGGATGGCCATCGCCATCGACGAAGGCCATTTCGAGGGTGAGGATCTGTCGGGCCTGAACGTCGGCCTGCTGGTCGACATCCCCGGCCGCATGGCCGAAGGCAACTGGAAGGTCGCGGCCTATGTCGACGACCGGTCCAGCCAAAAGGCCTATAACGGGTTGCTCAAGATCTTTTCGGGGCAGGCGGGGGGCACCACGGGGCTGTTCACGATGCTGGTGTCCGAGATCATCGGCGCCGAGCGTGAAAAGGTCGAAATCGTCCGCGACGGAAACAGGCGCGGTATTTATATCGGGCGCAAGATCCAGGGCGAAATCGAGATGCTGGCCGGCAAGGACAAGGACCACCCCGTCATGGTGTCCAACAGCAAATACTGGATGGGCCCGGACATCATTGCGGCCACCGGTCTGAAGTCCAAGGTGCGCGACTACGGGCGCGTCTGGGATTTCGGCGGCAAATCGGCAGAGGTCTGTCCGATCGACTGGAAAGGTCCCAAGCCTTGATCGACCGCGCCTACTGCCGGATGATGGCCCGCTATAATGCGTGGCAGAACAAGGCATTGTGGGATGTCTTTCAGAAGATGAGCGACGCTGATCTGGCAGCAAGGACCGCATCGCCCCACGGTTCGGTCCTGGGTGCGGTGAACCACCTTTTGTGGCTGGACCGGATGTGGCTGTCGCGGCTTTATGCGATCAAGCCGCCGGCACAGGACCTGTCCGAGAGCACGACATTGACCCCGGACATTCGCGCCTGGTGGCTGGACCGGTTTCGCACCGATGGTGCATTGCGGATGTGGGCCGATACGCTCAATTCCGTGGATCTGCTTGAACAAATCGCGTTCTGGTCGATTTCGCTGGAGCAGGACATCATCCTGCAAAAGGACGCCTGCGTGATGCATATGTTCAACCAGCAGACCGATCAGCGGGCGGTGATCCGCACGCATCTTGCGGCGATGGGTCATGCGTTGCCCAGCGTCAACCTGTTCGAGACGCCGCCCGCGTGACCCGTGTCACCGCCTGCCGCGCGAGGGATCAACCGACTTGCCTGCGCGCGAGCATGGCTGTGCGACGTGATGTGGCACGCGACGATCCGGAGGTTGCACGGAATGCGGCGTCGGCGCCTCCGGCGGGAGTATTTGGGGCAAGATGATACGACGGGCGCAGGCACATGGGGATTCGTGTGCTGTGGCGAAAAACTTTTACAAGCGAGGAGACAGCGATGTTCAATGCATTGATCGTGGACAAGGGCGAGGACGGCAAGACGACGGCCCAGGTGAAACAGATCGGGCTGGATGATCTGCCCGCAGGCGAGGTCACGGTCGCGGTCGAATATTCCACCGTCAACTACAAGGACGGTCTGTGCATCGGTCCGGGCGGTGGTCTGGTGCGCACCTATCCGCATGTGCCCGGCATCGATTTTGCGGGCACCGTCGAGGCGTCATCGGATGACCGCTATGCGGTCGGTGACAAGGTGGTCCTAACCGGTTGGCGCGTGGGTGAGGCGCATTGGGGTGGTTACGCGCAAAAGGCGCGGGTCAAGGCGGATTGGTTGGTGCCGCTGCCCGAGGGGCTGGATGCGCGCCGGGCGATGGCCGTGGGGACGGCCGGTTTCACGGCGATGCTGGCGGTCATGGCGCTGGAGGATCATGGCATCAAGGATGGACCAGTGCTGGTCACCGGGGCCTCTGGCGGCGTGGGATCGGTGGCCACCGCGATCCTGTCCAATCTGGGCTATCCCGTCGCTGCCGTCACCGGCCGGCCCGAGAGCGCGGATTATCTGCGCGAGCTGGGCGCGACCGAGATCGTGGCACGCGCTGATCTGAATGAGACCGTCAAGCGCCCGCTGGAAGGCGAGCGCTGGGGCGGCTGTGTCGATGCGGTCGGCGGCGATATGCTGGCGCGTCTGCTGGGCCAGATGCAATATGGTGCATCGGTTGCGGCAGTGGGGCTGGCCGGGGGTGCTGGTCTGCCCGCGACGGTCATCCCGTTCCTGCTACGCGGCGTGAACCTCCTGGGGATCGATTCCGTCATGCAGCCGTTTGAAAACCGTCAGCGGGCCTGGCGCCGGATCGCCACCGATCTGCCGATGGACAAGCTTGACGCGATGATCCAGCCTGCGACCTTGTCCGACCTGCCAAAGCTGGGCGCGGATATCCTGAAAGGTCAGGTGCGCGGGCGCGTTGTCGTCGACGTCAATCGCTGACGCGCAATTTTATTTCGCGCCGTCGGGTGTCATATCCGGCGGCGTGGGCTAGGTAGAGTGTCCTGTTCATAGCCGGAGACTCTCTGATGCCGCTCAAGCCACCCCTCACCGATCTTGATATTCAAACTGCCGACGACGGATTTTACGAGGGTTTCAACACCATCGTTTCCGTTGGATCCAAGGTCCTGATCGGCGTGCTGATCGTCTGGGCTGCCGTCTGGTCGATCCAGGCGGGGGAAATCCTGAGCAACATCCGTTCGACCATCGATGCGAATACCGGCCCCTGGTACATGTATGCGGTCGCGTTCTTTATCGTGACGGCACTGGGGCTTGCGCTTTATCCGACCACGGGTCGGTTGATGTTGGGGCAACCGGGCGATACGCCCGAATTCAGCAGTTTTTCCTGGTTTTCGATGATGTTCGGCGCGGGCATCGGGATCGGCATGCTGACCTATGCCACCGCAGAGCCGATCTACCATTTCGGCATCAATCCCGACACGATCACCGGGGCCACGACGGCCAGCGCGGCTGACAACGTGATTTCGGCCTACAAATGGTCGTTCCTGCATTGGGGATTTTCCGCATGGGGATGCTACGCGATCGTGGGTCTGGCACTGGCGTTTTTCAGCTATTCGCGGGGTCTGCCGTTGACGATCCGTTCTGGCCTGACGCCGCTGTTTGGTCGCGCACTGGAAGGACCGCTGGGCCACGTCATTGATATTGTCTCTGTCATCGCGACGATCCTGGGGGTCGCCGTAACCATCGGCTACGGCGTATCGCAGTTCGCATCCGGCGTGTTCAATATCACGGGCGCGGCCTGGCTGATGAACGCCGAAGGCACGCCGACTGTCGCCGGCATGCTGACGGCGCTGGTCGTGGTGATGTTCTGTTCCGTCCTGAGTGCGCTGTCCGGCGTCGGCAAGGGGATCAAGTGGCTGTCGAACCTGAACATGGGGCTTTCGTTTTTCATCCTCGCGTTTTTTCTGGTGTTCGGGTCCACGTTGTTCGCGTTCCGGTCGCTCTTTGTGGGGCTGTGGGATTATCTGATCAATCTGCCAGCCATGTCGCTGACGCTCTTTCGTCCTGATGGCACCGATGCGGACAACATGCAGAACGCCCTGGCCGGTTGGCAGGGGAGCTGGACCATCTTTTACTGGGCCTGGTGGATTGCCTTTGCGCCGTTCGTGGGGCTGTTCCTGGCGCGTATCAGTCGGGGACGCACGGTCCGCGAGTATGTGCTGGGGGCCATGATCGTGCCGTCACTGATGTGTTTCGTCTGGTTTGCCTTTGCGGGCGGCACGGCGATCGACCTGACGCTGAACGGCGGTGCAGGCGACCAGATCACAGGTGCCGGCATTTCCAGCCAGCTGTTCGCGATGATCAATTTCATGCTGTCGCCGCTGCTGGCCAAACTGATGAGTGCTGTGATCGTCGTGTTGTTGCTGACCTACCTCGTGACCTCTGCCGACAGCGCGATCCTGATCATCAACACGATCGCAGCCGCAGGTGACGAATCGCCAAAGGGCCGGCTGCATATCATCGCCTGGGGCTGCATCCTGGGCTTTGTGATCGGTGCCTTGCTGGTGGCTGGCGGGCTGGACGCGATCAACACCGCGATGATCATCGGCGCATTGCCGTTTTCGGTCGTCATGGTGCTGATGTGCCTGTCTTTGATCAAGGCGCTGTACCGCGACGGGCGCCGTGCCAAGGCCGCCGAAACGGTCGCCAATCCCGCCGAATAGGTGGGGTTGGTTTCATCTTGGGCAATTTTCCGCTAGTCGTTGCACGAGATTAACTGAACGGTAAGGAGACAAGATGACAGAAGTAACGCCAGAGGGCATTCCCGCCCCGGAAGGCGCTGTTGAGCAGATCCAGACCGATTACGAGATCGGTCAAGACAACTTTGAAGGCAATCTTGGCCGGATTGCCTTTGACATCCACAACCCGGTCTTTGCGATTTCGGGTGCCGCGGTCGTGGCATTCGTTTTCTATACCCTGGCGCTGCCCGAGCAGGCCGGCGCGGTATTCAGCTGGCTGTTTTCGACCGTCACCCAGAAATTCGACTGGTTCTTTTTGACGGCCGCAAACATCTTTGTGCTGTTTTGCCTATTCCTGATTGTCTCGCCGCTGGGCCGGGTCCGGCTGGGTGGCGCGGATGCGACCGCTGACTACAGCTATCTGGGCTGGTTCGCGATGCTGTTCGCAGCCGGGATGGGCATTGGCCTGATGTTCTACGGCGTGTCCGAACCGCTGACACATTTTTCCACCGCCCTGGGCGGCACAAGCGTAGAAGAGGGCGCGCGCACCGATTGGGCCCCGTTGGGGGCCGCTGCGGGCGATACCGAAGCGGCGATCCGGCTGGGCATGGCTGCGACCATTTTCCACTGGGGTCTGCACCCTTGGGGCATTTACGCCATCGTCGGCCTTTCGCTGGCGCTGTTCAGCTACAACAAGGGCCTGCCGCTGACGATCCGTTCGGCGTTTTATCCCATCTTTGGCGAACGCGTCTGGGGCTGGACAGGTCACGTGATCGACATCATCGCCGTGTTTGCGACATTGTTCGGTCTGGCGACATCGCTGGGGTTCGGTGCGACGCAGGCAAACGCCGGTCTGAACGCGTTGTTCGGCGTCCCCGTGGGAGCTACGACCGAGGTGCTGCTGATTACCGCGATCACCGCGGTTGCATTGGTGTCCGTTACGCGCGGCCTTGATGGTGGCGTGAAAATCCTGTCCGAAATCAACATGGGGCTGGCGGCACTGCTGCTGGTGTTCGTGCTATTGGTCGGCCCGACGGTCGCAATCCTTTCGACATTCGGATCGTCGTTGCTGGCCTATCTGGAATTCCTGCCCGCGCTGTCGAACCCGGTCGGCCGTGAGGACGCGAACTTTGTCCAGGGCTGGACGGCGTTCTACTGGGCGTGGTGGATCAGCTGGTCGCCCTTTGTGGGCATGTTCATCGCCCGTGTCAGCCGCGGCCGCACAGTGCGTGAGTTTGTGACATGCGTATTGCTGATCCCGTCGCTGGTTTGCGTGCTGTGGATGTCGGTCTTTGGTGGCGTGGCCATCCAGCAGGTCGTGCAGGACGGTTACACCGCCGCCCAGGACGCGGAACTGCCGGTGCAGCTGTTCGAGATGCTGGCAGCATTGCCGCTGGCGCAGATCACCAGTTTCATCGGGATCGTGCTGGTCATCGTGTTCTTTGTGACCTCGTCGGATTCGGGATCGCTGGTGATCGACACGATCACGGCAGGCGGCAAGATCGACGCCCCGGTGCCGCAGCGCGTGTTCTGGTGCGTATTCGAGGGTGCCGTGGCAATTGTCCTGTTGTTGTCCGCAGGCGGTCTGGGGTCGCTGCAATCCATGGTGATTTCGACCGGTTTGCCGTTCACGATCGTGCTGCTGATCATGTGCTACGCGATTTTCAAGGGTTTGCGCAGCGAACCAAAGGCGTGATGCCACTGCGGATGCCCGGTTGCGGGCATCCGCACTTTCCCGCTTGAACGCGGCGACGGGGCGCTAGATAGCAGCGCATGTCTGAAAATTCTCCTATCCTGCTTTGGTTTCGTCGCGACCTGCGATTGTCCGATCATCCCGCTCTGGACGCGGCCTGTGCAACGGGCCGTCCCGTCATTCCCGTTTTCATCAACGACGATGTGGTGGAAAACACCGGGGCTGCCGCGAAAATGCGCTGGGGCATGTCGATTGCCGCGCAGGCCGCTGCGCTGCACGACAAGGGCAGTCGCCTGATCCTGCGCCGTGGTGATGCGCTGGCCGTCTTGCGCGAACTGATCAAGGAAACGGGCGCCGGGTCGGTCTGGTGGTCGCGGCTCTATGATCCCGCATGCAAGGATCGGGATACGGCGGTCAAATCCGCGCTGACCGACGACGGGATCGACGCACATAGCCACGCTGGCCATCTGCTGTTCGAACCCTGGACGGTCAAGACCGGCAGCGGCGGTTTCTACAAGGTTTATACGCCGATGTGGAAAAATGTCCGCGACCGGCAATTGCCGGACAGCCTTGCGGCACCCTCGGCGATCCCTGCGCCGGACCAGTGGCCGGACAGCGATGATCTGGATGATTGGCAGATGTCTGCTGCCATGCAGCGCGGCGCCGATATCCTGCGGCCCTGGTGCACCGTGGGCGAGGAGGCGGCCATCCAGCGGCTGGCGACCTTTGTGCAGCACCGCGTCGCGGATTATCAGAAAAACCGCGACATTCCGGGCATGAAACACGGCACTTCTGGCCTGTCGGAAAACCTGACCTACGGCGAAATCAGCCCGCTGACCTGCTGGCACGCAGGCTGGCGCGCGATGGACCGGGCAGGGACCGGGGCCGAGACATTCCTCAAGGAACTGGTCTGGCGCGAATTTGCCTATCACCTGATCTATCACACGCCGCGCATCGTCGATCGCAACTGGCGCGAGGAATGGGACGGGTTCGACTGGAACACCGACGAACGTCTGGCCGAGGTCAAGGCCTGGAAACAGGGGCGCACGGGCATCCGGTTTGTCGATGCCGCGATGCGCGAGATGTATGTGACCGGCACGATGCACAACCGCGGCAGGATGATCGTTGCCAGCTACCTGACCAAGCACCTGCAATGTGACTGGCGGATCGGGCAGCGTTGGTTTGCAGATTGCCTGATCGACTGGGACCCGGCCAGCAACGCGATGGGCTGGCAATGGTCGGCCGGGTCGGGGCCTGATGCCACGCCGTATTTCCGCGTGTTCAACCCGGTCACGCAGCTGGATAAATTCGACGGCGACCGCGATTACGTGCGCGCCTGGCTGGCCGAAGGCTACGCCGATCCATCGGATACGGCGCTGTCTTACTTTGATGCGATCCCGCAGCGCTGGGGCATGTCGCCGGACGACAGCTATCCGGACCCGATCGTGGCAGCGGATGACGGGCGCAAGGCGGCGCTGGACGCTTATGAGCGGTTCAAGAATGGCTGATGGCTTGTGACATTGTGACCAAGGCCGCAACTATTCGGTCTGCCGTCTCGTGACTTTGGCATCATAATCACTAATGTCCGCAAAAGCCTGAAACGGCAGGACAAACCACGGGGACACATCGCGCATGATCTTGACGACCACCGAAGGGCAAAACGACCTTCCGCGTTATTTTTCGTCTGTTTTCAACATGCTGAAACTGAAACGCGGGCGGCTGGACGTGATCCTGCCCGACGGACGGCATTTCCGTGCCGAGGGTGCTGACCCCGGTCATGTGGCCGAGGTGACGGTCCACAACGCGGATCTGTTTGCCCGCACGATCCGCGAGGGCGATCTGGGTCTGTGTGATGCCTATCTTGACGGCTGGTGGAGCACGCCCGATTTGCAGGCTTTCATGGACCTTGTGCACGACGACGCCGAGGAAATGTACGACGGTTTTCCGGGCCAGTTCATCGTCCGCAGCTTTGAACGGCTGCGGTTCTGGTTGCAGCGCAATTCCAAGAAGCAGGCGCGCAAGAACATCGAATACCACTACGATCTGGGCAATGATTTCTACAGCCTCTGGCTGGACGAAACCATGACCTATTCCAGCGCGAAATTCGTGACGGGCCAAGAAAGCCTGGAGGCCGCGCAGACGCTCAAATATGCATCCATGGTTGACGAGATGGGCGCACAGCCCGGTGATCATGTGCTGGAAATCGGCTGTGGGTGGGGCGGGTTTGCCGAATACGCCGCCAGCCAGCGCGGCCTGCGGGTCACCTGCCTGACGATCAGCACGGAGCAGTTCAAGTACGCCGTGGATCGCATTGAAAAGGCAGGTCTTTCTGACAAGGTCGCGATCAAGTTGCAGGATTACCGCGACGAGACAGGCACCTATGACGGCATCGCCAGCATCGAAATGTTCGAGGCAGTGGGCGAGCAGTATTGGCCTGTCTATTTTGAGACGGTCAAAAACAGGCTCAAGCCCGGCAAGAACGCGACACTTCAGATCATCACCGTGGCGGACCGCCGCTGGAAGATCTACAAGCGAGGCCCTGATTTCATTCAGAAATACATCTTTCCGGGTGGCATGCTGCCCAGCCCGAGCATTCTGCGCGATACGGTGACGCGCGCGGGTATGAACGTGGTGAAATCGGTCGAATTCGGCCACAGCTATGACGTGACATTGCGGCGCTGGCACGAGACGTTCAACGCGAAATGGGATCAGGTTGCGGCCCTGGGCTTTGATGATCGATTCCGGCGCATGTGGAACTTTTATCTGACCTCTTGTGCATCGACATTTGCCAGTGAAAACTGCGACGTGACACAAATCACGATCGCACGGCCTGCCTGACGGTCTGCGCAAGCCGGGGAATGACCGCCATGCCAACAGCCGGAAAACTGACGGGGGCGATCCTTTATGCCGTTCTGGCCGGGGGGCTTGCCTATCTGACAGGCCCCTTGTTTGACGCAGGACGGGCACCGGGTTTCTGGTATCCGCTATGCATCGTTGCGGGATTGTTGTGCGGTTGGCGCATCATGGGCGCACGGGTTGGTCAGGGCTACAGCATCGCCATCGGCACGGCGCTGACGGCCGCCGGGGCCGTGGTGTTCTGGGCCTTGTTGATCCTGTCGGGACATACGATGATCACCCGGTCGATGCGTGGGCAATATGATGGCCCGATGGATGCACTGATTTCGACCTTTGGCTTGATGGCAGGCTACGGTCAGCAGTTTGCAACCCCCGTTGTGATCGGCGTGCTGGTGCTGGGCGGCCTCATCGCGGGGCTGATCACCGAGGCCGTCGGCAGCAAGTACCACTGACCATGCGTCTGTTCATCTACGGCACATTGCTGGACCAATCCTTGCGTGACGCGGTTGCGGGCGAGGGCGGCCAGCTGGTCGATGCAGTGCTGCCCGGCTATGCTGTGCGACCGCTGGCAGGCAGTGTTGTCCCGATCGTGCAGGCAGATGCGCAAGCCACCGCACAGGGCAAGCTGTGGGATGGCATCAATGCGGATCAGGCGGCACGGCTGGCGCTGTACGAAGGCATCTATGACTATCGTTTGATCGACGTGACGGTGACACTGGCGGACGGCACCGCTGCCGCGGCGCAGATGTGGGTCCCGCCGCAGGATGCGGGCCTAGGTGACGGCAGTTGGTCGCTGGCGCATTGGCAAACGCATTACGCAAAGGCGTCGGTGCTCGCGGCACAAGAGCTGTTTGCGATGGACCCGTTGCCCAGCCTGTCGGACCTCGCATGGCAATTTCCGATGATGCAGAAACGCGCCTGGGGGCAGGTGCAGGCCAGCCAGACCGCGGCCCCCGGCAGTCTGCGCCATTCACCCGGTGCGGGCGATGTGACGGTCACCCATCGCAAACCGCCTGTCGGCAGTTTTTTCCGCCTGCAAGGGTTCGGGGTCGAACATCGCAGGTTCGACGGAGGCAGGCAGGGGCCCTTGCCGCGCGAGGTCTTTGTCGGGATCGAGGCGGTGATCGTGCTGCCCTATGATCCGGTCAGTGAACGTCTGGTTCTGGTCGAACAGCTGCGCATGGGCGCACTGATCCGCAACGATCCGAACCCCTGGATTCTGGAACCGGTGGCCGGGATGATCGACGCCTTTGAGGCACCCGAAACCGCCGCCTTGCGCGAAACCAAGGAAGAGGCGGGGCTGGACGTGACCCTGCGCAAGGTCAGCGGCTGTTATCCGTCGCCGGGAAATGCCACCGATTTTTTTCATTGCTATGTCGGGCTCACCGATATTCCGGACACCGATCACTGGTCCGGCGGTCTTGCCGCGGAACACGAAGACCTGCGTTTGCACGTGGTCACGCTGGATCGCGCGCTGGAACTGGTCGCCAGCGGAGAGATGAATGTCGCCCCCGGCGTGATGCTGATCTACTGGTTGGCATTGCACCGGGCTGCGTTGCGGGTTGAGTTCAGCGGTGGCATCGCTAGTTAGGTGTGCGTAACACCGCGCGAAAGGCCGCAGCCATGACCATCAAATCAGATCTTGCCGATACCGTCGGAAACACCCCCCTGATCAAGCTCAAGGGCCCGTCCGAGGCGACAGGCTGCACGATCCTGGGCAAGGCTGAGTTCATGAACCCCGGCCAGTCGGTCAAGGACCGCGCCGCACTCTACATCATCAAGGATGCCGTGGAAAAAGGTCTGCTGAAGCCCGGCGGCACCATTGTCGAGGGAACGGCAGGCAACACCGGCATCGGTTTGGCGCTGGTCGGGGCCTCGATGGGGTTCAAGACCGTCATCGTCATCCCCGAAACCCAGTCCGAGGAAAAAAAGGACATGTTGCGTTTGGCGGGGGCAACGCTCGTGCAGGTGCCGGCGGTGCCCTACAAGAACCCGAACAATTACGTCAAATATTCCGGCAGGCTGGCCGAACAGATGGCCCGCGAGAGCAACGAGGGTGTGATCTGGGCCAACCAGTTCGACAACGTGGCGAACCGTCAGGCACATATCGAAACCACCGGACCCGAAATCTGGGACCAGACGGATGGCAAGGTTGACGGGTTCATCTGCGCCGTGGGGTCTGGCGGGACGCTGGCGGGTGTCGGCATGGCATTGCAGCCTAAGGGTGTCAAAATCGGTCTGGCCGATCCCGAAGGTGCCGGCCTGTTCAAGATCTACACTGGCGAGGAAAACCCCGGCGACAGTATCACCGAAGGGATTGGTCAGGGACGGATCACGGCCAACCTCGAAGGGTTCACGCCCGATTTCAACTACCGCATCCCCGATGCAGAGGCGCTGCCGGTCGTGTTCGATCTGTTGCAAACCGAAGGTCTGTGTCTGGGCGGATCGTCCGGCGTGAACGTAGCCGGTGCGATGCGCATGGCGCGTGACATGGGACCGGGCCACACCATCGTGACGATCCTGTGTGACTACGGCACCCGCTACCAGTCCAAGGTCTGGAACCCCTCGTTCCTGAAATCCAAGGGCCTGCCGGTTCCCGGCTGGCTGGATCAGGACCCGCAGTCCATACCCGGCGTGTTCGAGGACGTTTGACCATGTCGCAGCCCCTGATCGCGCTGATCGTCATGGTCGGTTTGATCATGGGCGGGCCTGTGGCCGCACAGGTTGGTCTGGACGGGCTGATCGGCGGCACATCCGCCGAAGAGGAACCCGCACCAGATGCCGCAGCGTCCGAAGCCGAGGCCGAGGCCGATACAGAAGCACTGGACGCAGCAGAGGCCGCATTTGCCGCCGCAGTGCCCGACCTGTCCGACTGGACCGACCTTGCGGCCGCCGTCGAACGCCAGCTTGATGATCCGGGTATCTCGGATGCGGCGCTGGCCGAGGCGCGCGATGCCCTGTTTGGCTGGCGGCAGCGCCTGTTGGAGCAGACGGACATCAACTCCGGGCGTATCAACACGGTCCAGAGCCAGATCGAGGCGCTGACGCCGGTGGCGGCGGATGCCACACCGTCGCCCGCGATTGCCGCACGCCTGGACACCTTGGGTCAAGAACTGGACCGCCTGCGCGCACCGGGCTTGCTGGCGGCAGAAGCAAGCGCACGCGCCAGCGGTCTGATTTCGGAAATCGACGGTCGCCTGCGGCAGGTCGGAACCGAACGCATGTGGTCCCGCGATAACGCCCTGTTCTGGCCCGGCAGCATCGCCGAAGGCGTCAGCGCAGCCCAAGGATCGCTGGCGCGGGCCATCCGTCGCTACCAGTTGCGGATCGCAGGTGTCGGAGAGGACCAGTTTCTGGCAAACCTGCCCGTCGGAATCGTGGCCTTGCTGGCCGCGTTGGGATTGCTGATCCGGTCGCCGCGTCTGCTCTTGCGGGCCCAAACCAAGGTGGAACAATCCCACGCACGTGGGCGCGCTGTCTGGGCATTCTTGCTGTCGGGCCTACAGATCGGCCTGCCGGTTGCCGGCATGTCGCTGCTGTTTCTGGCACTGCGTCAGTTCGGTGTGCTGCCAAGCGGTGACACCACGGTGACCAGTTCCGTCTATGCGGCGGGCGTTCTGGTGATCGTTGCCCGTTGGCTGAACGTGCAATTGTTCCCAAAGGGCGAATTTAACGGACCACTTGGCTACACAGCCGACGTCAGACGCAAGATCCGGCGCACGGGGATGGGGCTGGGCACTGCGGTTGCCGTCCTGTTGATCATGGCGGCAACACTGGAGGATGATAACGCATCGGCGCTGGCGCGGGCTGTCGTCACCTTTCCGGTACTAGTTCTGGCCAGCGTGCTCTTGTGGATGCTGGGCGCGCTGTTGCGGCGCGCGCCCACCGCCGAGACCGGCGAGGAAAGCAGTGGTCGGTTCAGGCATGCCCTGGGGCTGATCTACATGTCGGTCGCGGTGGTGACGCCGATCCTGGCCTTGTTGGGATATACGCAGGCTGCACGCGGTGTGTTTGCGCCGTCGGTCATGACACTGGCGATCCTGGGCGGGTTCATCGTGTTGCAACAGCTGATCACGCGGATCTATGCGCCTGATGATACGCAGGACGGCGGGTCGCTGGTGCCTTTTCTGGTCGGAACGGTGCTGTTCGTGCTGCTGATGCCGGTGACGGCATTGGTCTGGGGTGCCAGCGTCACCAATCTGCTGGAAATCTGGACGCAGTTCCTGGCCGGGTTCAGGATCGGGGAAACGGTGGTCTCGCCAACGGATTTCCTGACCTTTGCTGCGGTCTTTGCCGTGGGTTACCTGCTGACCCGTTTCATTCAGCGGTCGCTCAAGAATTCGGTGCTGCCGCGCACGAAACTCGATCTGGGTGGGCAAAACGCGGTTGTGTCCGGGTTGGGGTATGTCGGGATCACGCTGGCGGCGCTGATTGCGATCACGCTGGCCGGGATCGACCTGAGCAGCCTGGCGATCGTGGCGGGTGCACTGTCGGTGGGCATCGGTTTCGGTTTGCAGACGATCGTGCAGAACTTTGTGTCCGGCATCATCCTGCTGATCGAACGCCCCATCGGCGAGGGCGACATGATCGAGGTGAACGGACAGGTCGGTTTCGTGCGCGACATTTCGGTGCGGTCGACCCGGATCGAAACCTTTGACCGGACCGACGTGATCATTCCCAATGCCGATCTGGTCAGCGGACAGGTCACGAACTGGACACGCGGCAATCTGGTCGGTCGCCTGATCCTGCCGGTCGGCGTGGCATACGGGTCCGATATCGAACAGGTGCGCGACATTCTGCGTGCCGTAGGCAACAACCATCCGCTGGTGATCGCCGACCCCGAGCCGCAGGCGCTGTTCGTGGGCTTTGGCGCATCGTCGCTGGATTTCGAATTGCGGGTCATTCTGCGCGACGTGAACTGGAAAATGATCGTCACCGACGAAATGAACGGCGAGATCAATGCAAAACTGGCTGCGGCCGGAATCGAAATTCCGTTTCCGCAACAGGACGTCTGGCTGCGCCAGCCAAAATCATCCGACACGTCATCTGGCCCGTCCGAACCCGCGCCAAAGCGCCGTCCGTCAGAGCCGGAGGCCATGTTGACCTCGGACGATTTCGAGGCGGACGGCGACGCCGATCCCGATGCAGGGCAGGGTGCATGACGACAGCCTTGTATCTGGATGACGCCTATCAGCGGCAAGCCACAGGGCGTGTGACGGCCCTGACCGCCGAAGGCGGCATCGTGCTGGACGCCAGTCTGTTCTATCCCACCGCAGGCGGACAACCCGGCGATTCCGGTCATCTCGAATGGCAAGGGCGGCGGCTGATGATTGCCACAGCGATCAAGGGTGCAGGCAGCGATATCATTCTGGTGCCTGCCGAACCTGCGGCCCTGCCGCCCGTGGGAACCCATCTGACGCAAACGCTGGATTGGGAACGCCGTCACCGTCTGATGCGGATGCACACGGCGCTGCATCTGCTGTCTGTCGTTATTCCCCAACCCGTGACCGGCGGCCAGATCTCGGAGGCAAAGGGGCGGCTTGATTTCGACATGCAGGACCCGCCCGATGACCGCGATGGCTTGACGGACAGGCTGAACAGCATGATCGCCGCAGACTTGCCCGTGACATCGCAATGGATCACGCAGGCCGAGCTGGATGCGCAGCCCGCACTGATCAAGACCTTGTCCGTCAAACCGCCGCGCGGCGCGGATCAGGTCCGGCTGGTGCAGATCGGGCGGGGTGCCGAACAGATCGACCTGCAACCCTGTGGTGGCACCCATGTCCGCAGCACGATCGAGATCGGTGCGCTGCGTCTTGGCAAGATCGAAAAGAAGGGCCGTCAGAACCGGCGTGTCTATCTGCATTTGGAGGATGGCTGATGTTTCAACTGATCTGTTTCGCGACCGCGGTGATCTGTCTGGGGTTGTTCTGCGTTCTGCTGATTTCGCCGGGCCTCTATGTCGGGCTTTATGCGCAACCTGACGCGGGGGCTACATTCATGGGACGGCGGGCGGCGCCGATTTTCCTCGGCCTGGCGGTCCTGCTGTTCGTACTGCGGGATACGCCGCCGGGAACACTGCGCGATGCCGTGGCGTTCGGCATGGCTGCCACCTGGGCCGGTATCGCGCTGACCGGGATCTGGTCTTACGGTATGGGGCAGGCCAGCTATGCCATCCTTGTTGCCGCTGGGATCGAGCTTGCGATGGCCGCGGCATTCGTGATCGCCCGCTAGCGCTGGTCGAGTGCTGCTTCTTCTTCGGGCAGACCCTCGCGCGACAACAGGATTGCAAAGGGGCGCAAGGCCGCGACATGGCTGCAAACCACCAGCATCATCACCATGATCGGCACCGACAGGAACATGCCGGGAATGCCCCAGACCGCGCCCCAGAACGCCAGTGACAGCAGGATGCCGAAGCTGGACAGGCGCAGGGCGCGGCCCATCAGCATCGGATCAATGATCGACCCGTTCACGAACTGGATCGTGCCTGCAATGACAAAGATCAGCGACGTCATCCACGGATCGCCCAGCTGGATATAGGCGGCCAGAACCACAAGGCCGGTTGCGATGATGGACCCGATGTTGGGAATGAAATTCAGCACAAAGGTCACCACACCCAGCGGCATCGCGATCTCGAGGCCGAACGCCCGCGCAAGGGCATAGGTCATGGCCCCTGTGGCGAGGGAAATGATGGTCTTGACCAACAGGTAATAGTTCACGCGGCGAATGATGGACGCGATGATGCGACCGACCCGTTTGGCCTGCGCGGGGTCACCCGTGAAATTCAACAGCTTGGTCTGAAACCAGACGCGTTCCGCGAACAAAAATCCCACGAACAGGATCACCAGAACGGTGGCCTGCGTCAGGCTGGTGGCCCCGCCTGCCGCGCCGCGCAGGTAGCCAGACAGCTCGATGGACTGCATGGAATTGCGGACCGCACTTTCCACGTCTTCACCGGCCCAGGCAAAGAGCGCCGCCACGGCGTCCGGGGCTCTCTCGGCATAGGCGAGCGTCGTGACCAGCACCGTGTTGATCTGGGCCACCACGATCGAGGTCAGGGTGATCAGGGCTGTGGCGATCAACACGACAGCCGCGACACTCGCCAGCCAGTTCGGGACATGGAACGGACCGATGCGTGAACGCGCGATAAAATTGATCACGTCAGATGTCAGCGAGAACAGGATGATGGCGGTCGCCAGCGAAATCAGGATGAACCGCGCCTGCACCAGCAGGAACAACACTACGGCGAATGCAATGATGATCAGCGCGGCCGTCTGAACGCGGGTCATGTCTGACCGCTGATCCTGACCGTCTGGCGTTGGTTTCGGCGTGTGTTTCATCGGGCCGTGCTGTTTTGGAACGTGGATCGCTGATGCCAGCTGTGCGTGACAAAACTATGTCGGCTCTTGTCCGGGGTGACAATGCGATGCGCGATAATTTCCCGCTCTAACGGGCTTGCACGCCCCGAAAACCCCCGCTAAGTAGCCCAGCAACGGACAGGTGGCCGAGTGGTCGAAGGCGCACGCCTGGAAAGTGTGTAGGCGGGAGACCGTCTCCAGGGTTCGAATCCCTGTCTGTCCGCCATAAATCTTTGGTTCAGCTTCTTGATTGCCTAATAATATTCATAAGTTAGGGTAGTTGGGGCGATGTGACATAACCGTTGCGCCTTGATTTGCTACCCATTTCGCACCACATCCTGCTACCCGAGGGTTTCGGTGATGTGCGATGTCGGACAACCTCACCTTACGCGGCAGACGTATTACCTGAAGCGGCGCGTGCCTGCGCGGTTTGCTGAAGTGGCGCCGCGGCCGGTCATCTGGCACAGCTTAAAAACAGATTCTCGCGCGATTGCGCTGTCGAAGGTGGAACGTGTTCGGGCGGGATACCTCGATGGATGGGAAGCGCGGCTTGCGGGGCGTGACGGCGACGCGGAGGCCCGGTTTCGGGCGGCGCGCGATCTGGCCGCGAGACAGGGTTACGCTTTTCTTTCTGCGGACTCGGTTGCAAATCTTGAACTGATCGATCTGCTGCGCCGCGTTGAGGCGACGCAGGCACCGTCCAATGACGTGCAGCCAGAGGTCGCGGAGGCGCTGTTGGGCGGCGTTGAAGAGCCCGGCCTGATGCTGTCCGGGCTTGTCGCGCATACCGAAGATATTGCGTCACATGACAACCGGTTCAAAAGCGCCCAGCAGATGCGGTTGTGGCGGAACCCGCGCATTCGTGCGGTTCGCAACTTGATCGAGGCGATTGGTGAAGATCGTCGGGTGGTGGACGTAACCGCGGTAGAAGCGTTGCAGCATCGTCGGCTATGGCAGGACAGATTGAAAAGCGGAAAGCTGAAGGTCGCCTCTGCCAACAAGGATTTCCACTATATCGCAGGCATGCTGCGACGGTTTTAGGATGACCTTGGCCAAGCGGCACCGCCGCAACCTTATGCCGGTATCTCGATCCGTGACCGACATGCCAAACCGACCCGCAAGCGTGAAGTGCCCGTCGATTTGATCAAGGAGAAATGGTCGGCACCAGGTGCGTTGGACGGAATGAACGACGAAGCACGCGATATCCTATTGATCAGTATCGAGACAGGGTGCTGGAGTGCCCCCACTGAACGGTAGTCCTGCCTGCAATCGCGCAGACTGCCATCGTCATCTCTTGGCTTTGAAACGCAATGCGTCCAGAAATTGGCTTTCGTATCGTTCATGTTTGACAGGGAACATCATGCTGCCAGCCGTCACCACTGCATTCACGCCCTTTGCGTCGCTTTTCGGCGGCATCCTGATCGGGCTGTCGGCCGTCATGGTCATGGGGCTTTTCGGGCGCATTGCCGGAATCACGGGGATCACGTCGGGCGGCATCAGCGTGGTGGACCCCACGCAGGCGACCGCGCGCGACTGGTCCTGGCGTCTGGCGTTTCTGGCAGGCCTGATTGCCGCGCCGCTGCTCGTGACGGCGGTTGTGGGCGCGGTGCCGCACAGTGTCCCGACAAACCTGTGGGGCATGGCGGCAGCGGGTTTGATCGTCGGCACCGGCACCGCACTGGGCTCCGGCTGCACTTCGGGTCACGGCGTCTGCGGGTTGGCACGCCTGTCCAAGAGGTCCGCTGTTGCCGTGCTGACATTCATGGCCTTTGCCTTTGTCACCGTTTTCATCATGCGTCACGTCTGGGGCTAAAAAATGCGGATTCTCTTCGGTCTTTTGTCAGGTCTTGTCTTTGGTCTTGGCCTCGTGATTTCGGGCATGTCGGACCCGGCCAAGGTTCTGAATTTCCTTGATGTGTTTGGTGCCTGGGACCCGTCGCTTGCGTTTGTGATGGGTGGGGCGAGCGTGACGGCATTCATCGGTTATCGTCTGGTCTGGCGCAGACCGGCCCCAGTTTTGATGCAGACATTCGATATGCCCGACACCACGCGGGTTGATGCACCGTTGCTGACCGGGGCCGCATTGTTCGGGATTGGCTGGGGCATCGGCGGTTTTTGTCCGGGTCCGGCCTGGACCGCGCTGACATTCGCGGCACCGGGGACATTGGTGTTCCTGCCGATGATGCTGATCGGTCTATATGCAGGCCGCCAGATCAAGGCACGCATGCGCGCCTGAATCCGCGAAAAATAATACGAAATCATCAGGTTGCGGATGTTTCGCGTCTTTAGCATTCGGGCCGATGTTGCGATTTTTTCCGGCGGGGCGATGAATCCGCCAGGTTGATCCTGTTTGATACCTTTGGGTTTTGACCGTCCTGGCCGGTCAATCAACCGTGACCCCGGCGTTGATCCGATGGGGGCGGGCGCTAGCTCCCCGATCAGAGGCGGCACGCAGCTGTGCCGCAAAGTCAAATGCCACGCGCCCCCTTGGGCTGTGTCGGCAAACGAAAGGATCACCCCATGAAGGACCACGCTGCAACGCAAGGTGCCTGCCCATTTCGCGGAACGCGGATCGGTGGCGCACAGGGTTCAGAGCCGAATGTAAACCACTGGTGGCCGAACCGGCTCAAGGTCGAGGCACTGTATCAGGACCCGCCGCAGGCCAATGCCCTGGGCCGCGATTTCGACTATGCCGCGGCCAACGCCAAGATCGACCACAAGGCGCTGTGGGAAGACGTGCGCGCCTTTTTGCATACGCCCGTCGATTGGTGGCCATCGGATTACGGTCACTATGGCCCGCAGATGAACCGCATGTCGTGGCATTCGGCCGGCACATACCGGATCGCTGACGGGCGTGGTGGCGCGGGCGAAGGGATGCAGCGCTTTGCGCCGATCAATTCCTGGTGGGACAACGGCAACACGGACAAATCGCGCCGGCTGCTGGCCCCGATCAAGGCGAAATACGGTGCCGGTCTGAGCTGGGCCGACCTGATCGCACTGGCCGGCACCGTCGCGCTGGAGGACATGGGTCTGCCGGTGCAGGGTTTTGCCTATGGCCGCGAGGACGCATGGTCAGCCGATGTGAACACTTACTGGGGACCCGAAGGCTGGTTCGGCAAACCGCCGTCCGAACAGCCCGCAGACCCGCAGCTGGGTCACCCCGAACAGATGGTCAATCGCGGTCTGCGCTGGGAAGGCGGACCAAAGGACGACCACTATGATCTGGAAAACCCGCTTGCTGCGTCCCACCAGTCGCTGATCTACGTCGATCCCGAAGGTCCGGGCGGCAACGGCGACCCGATGGATGCCGCGCGTGACATCCGCGAAACCTTTGCGCGGATGGCGATGAACGACGAAGAAACGCTGGCACTTGTGGCCGGGGGGCACGCCTTTGGTAAATCGCACGGTGCCGTGCCTGCCTCTGAGATTGGTGGCGCACCGGAAATCGCCAAGATGTCCGAGCAGGGTCTGGGCTGGTCGAACCCGGTCGGATCCGGCAACGCCGAACATACCATGACGAACGGGATCGAAGGGTCCTGGACGCCGAACCCGACGCAATGGGACAACGATTATCTGACCAACCTGTTCAAATTCGAATGGGAACAGACCAAATCGCCCGCCGGTGCGCTTCAGTGGACGCCGACCGATCCTGACGCGCCGAAAACGCCTGATGCCCATCTGCCGGGCGTCATGAACCCGCTGATGATGATGACCACGGATATCGCGTTCAAGGTCGATCCCGCCTACCGCAAGATCGCCGAAAGGTTCCTTGAGGATTTCGACTATTTCACCGAAACCTTTTCCAAGGCGTGGCATAAACTGATGCACCGTGATCTGGGTCCGACCTCGCGTTGGCTGGGGCCGGATCAGGGCGGCACGTTCATCTGGCAGGACCCGGTGCCCGAGGTTGACCACCCGCTGATCGACGCGACGCAGATTGCCGACCTCAAGGCGCGTGCGCTGGATCTGGATGTCGCTGCGACCGATCTGATCGCGGCGGCATGGGCTGCGGCATCGACATACCGCGACAGCGACAAACGCGGTGGTGCCAACGGTGCGCGGGTGCAATTGGCACCGCAGCGTGGCTGGGCCGTGAACAACCCCGCCCGTCTGGACCGTGTTCTGGATGCGCTGACCGGGTTGAAATCGGACTTTGACGCAGAGGGCGCGGCAAAGGTGTCGATGGCTGACCTGATCGTGCTGGCCGGATGCGCCGGGGTTGAGGCCGCCGCCAAGGCAGGCGGACACGACGTGACGGTGCCGTTCGTGCCGGGCCGCACTGATGCCACGGCCGACATGACCGACGACGAAAGCTTTGAATGGCTGCGCCCGGTTGTGGACGGTTTCCGAAACTATGTGGACGATGCGGTGGGCTACAACGTTCCGCCCGAACAGATCGCGCTGGACAAGGCGGCGTTGCTGTCGCTGTCGGCACCGGAGTGGACTGCATTGACCGGTGGCCTGCGCGTGCTGGATCAGAACTGGGACGGGTCGGACAAGGGCGTGTTCACGGATCGCCCCGGCACGCTGTCGGCTGATTTCTTTCGTGAACTGGTGTCCACGGATCTGGACTGGCGGCCTGAAACGGACGCTGAAACGGCCTTTGATCTGGTGGATCGTGCGACCGGCCAGACGCGCTGGCATGCCACGCGTCTGGATCTGGTCTTCGGTGCGAATGCCGAGTTGCGCCAGATTTCAGAACTGTATGCAGGTGTCGATGGGGAAGGGTATTTTGTCGATACCTTTGTGCGCGCCTGGCACAAGGTGATGATGCTGGACCGTTTCGATGCCAAGGCCGAACGCAAGGCCGCAGTCAGCGACTGCTGATCGCGCGCGGGCGCATGAAAACGCAGGACGCCGCCCCGGGGGCGGCGTCCATGCATCTGGCCGTCAGGATCACACTGACATGAAACGTGCCGCCGCCAGGGCAGGGCACAAACAGAATCACAAAGGGACGTGTGGCGGAGAGACAGTCCGAAAATTCATACACATCAATGACTTAAATCTTTGATATTGCGAGAAAAGTAGTTCTGCAGTGTTGCATTTTGTGCAGCAAAATGTGCAGCAAAAAGTTTCTTAGATCGTGATCATGTGACATTCAAGCCAGAGAAACATTGTCTGGTAATGGACCGATCACCTTCAATGTGGGCCATACCAGCCATTTAACCTTATCGCAGCAAACGTCGACTCCGAGCCCAAGATGACCGATGCTGCGCCTGACACGAACGTCCGCTTTGGGAATTTCAGAAATCTAGCGGAGCACCGTCCTTCACTTCCTTCATGACAAAAAACGTTCGAGCCTGTCTGACTTCTGGCAACGCAATGAGGACCTTTCCGTGGAAGCTATTAAAGTCTGCCATGTCGGCTACTCGGATTTTCAACAGGTAGTCGAAGTCACCGGCGACGAGGTGACAATCGAGGATCATTGGCAGATCAAGGACTGCTGCCTCGAATTTGGCAAAACTCTCGGGCGTTGAGCGATCCAGCACAACACCAACCATCGCAATCGCGCCCAGCCCCACGCTTTCAGGGTTCACAACCGCCCGAACGGTTTGAATATAGCCATCATCAAACAGCCTTTGGGTGCGCCTATGGCACGTCGCAGGGCTGACGTTCACTGCCATAGCAAGGTCTGCGTTGCTCATTCTGCCGTCCGCTTGCAACAAGCGAAGCATCCGTTTGTCGATTCGATCCAGGGGCATGGTGAGAGATTCTTCCGTTATCGGGTCCCATAGTGGAATTACCACGCTGAATTCTCCGATCCAATAATCTTCTTGTCAAAGTTTTGATACAACTTTGAAAGCACCCCTCACGCGACCTTTGTTACTCTCGACAGTAGAAAAAAGGAGCACACCATGCTGGAAAAATTTGAACGCTATCCTCTCACTTTTGGTAAAACGCCGATCGAGCATCTTCCCCGTCTGACCCAGACCCTCGGCGGCAAAGTCGAGATTTACGCCAAGCGTGAGGATTGCAACTCGGGCCTCGCCCAAGGCGGCAACAAGCTTCGCAAGCTTGAATACATCGTGCCGGATGCAATTGCGTCGGGGGCCGATACACTGGTGTCTATTGGCGGCGTTCAATCCAACCATACGCGCATGGTCGCGGCGACGGCGGCCAAGATTGGGATGAAATGCCGGTTGGTGCAAGAGGCGTGGGTGCCTCATGATGATGCGGTCTATGACCGTGTCGGCAACATTATGATGACCCGCCTGATGGGCGCGGACAGCCGTTTGGTGGACGATGGCTTCGATATCGGCATCCGCACCAGCTATGAAAAAGCCATTGAGGATGTGAAGAAGGAAGGGGGCAAGCCCTACGGCATCCCCGCCGGTGCGTCTGTGCATCCGTATGGTTGCCTTGGCTATGTGGGCTTTGCCGAAGAAGTCCGCGAACAAGAGGCAGAGCTTGGGTTCAAGTTCGACTACATCGTGGTTTGTGTTGTCACCGGATCGACCCAAGGCGGCATGATCGTCGGCTTTAAAAAAGATGGTCGCGCGGATCGTGTGATCGGCATCGATGCGTCAGGCACGGTTGATCAGACACGCGCACAGGTCAAAGAGATTGCCAATAAGACCTGCGATTTGATCGAGTGCGGCTATTCGATTGAAGACGAGGACATTCATATCAACCCCGACTACGCCTATCCAGCCTACGGCGTGCCAAGCGCCGAGACCAATGATGCGATCCGTCTGGCCGCGCGCACGGAGGCGATGATCACGGACCCTGTCTATGAAGGTAAATCCATGCAGGGGATGATCGACCTGATTAAGAAGGGCTTCTTCCCCGACGGATCAAAAGTGCTCTACGCGCATCTGGGCGGTCAGCCTGCGCTGAACGGCTACAGCTACACCTACCGTAACGGCTGATCCCACTTGCTGCGCCGCTGAACGGGCGGCGCGGCGATCCAATTTCCCCGCGAGGCGTCAAACGTGACTGAGCAAAACTCCCACCTGAAAACCGTGGAACAACGGCTGCTGTGGCTGTCCCACTGGATGATCCACCATGCCAACCACATCCGCCCCAAGGCGGACGGGATCAAGGTTGGCGGGCATCAGGCGTCGTCTGCATCCATGGTGTCGATCATGACCGCGCTTTATTTTGGCGTGCTGCGGCCCGAAGACCGCGTGGCGGTCAAACCCCATGCTTCGCCCATTTTCCACGCCATGCAGTACCTCATGGGCAACATGACACGCGAGAAGATGGAGAACTTTCGCGGGCTTGGCGGTGTGCAAAGCTATCCGTCGCGCACCAAGGACATTGATGATGTGGATTTTTCGACCGGTTCTGTTGGGCTTGGAGTGGCAATTACGTCCTTTGCGTCGTTGATACAGGATTATGTGCAGGCCAAATCGTGGGGTAGAGACCTGCCGCTTGGCCGCATGATCGCGCTCATGGGCGACGCCGAACTGGACGAAGGCAACATCTATGAATGCCTGCAAGAGGGCTGGAAAAACGATCTGCGCAATACGTGGTGGGTGATCGATTACAACCGCCAATCGCTTGACGGGATCGTGCGCGAAGGGTTGTTCGAGAGGGCCGAGAAGGTCTTTGATGCCTTCGGCTGGGACGTGGTGCGCGTAAAATACGGCACCTTGCAACGGGCCGCTTTTGCCGAACCCGGTGGCGACAAGTTGCAGGCATGGATCGATGATTGCCCCAACCAGCTTTATTCCGCGCTGACCTATATGGGCGGGGCCGTTTGGCGCAAACATTTGATGGACGATCTGGGCGATCAAGGTGATGTCACGGCGTTGCTGGATGCACGCAACGATGACGACCTTGCCGCTTTGATGGAAAATCTCGGCGGCAACTGCGTGGACACGATGGCCGAAACATTCGCCGCCATTGACCATGACCGCCCCGTCTGTTTCCTCGCCTATACGATCAAAGGCTGGGGCACGCCGATTGCAGGCCACAAAGACAACCACGGCGGCCTGATGAGCAAGGCGCAGATGGCCGATTGGCAGGCGGATATGGGTGTGGATACGGGCGATGAGTGGGAGCCGTTGGCGACTGTGAGCGACCCCGCCGCGTTCCAAAAACACCTCAAGACGGTTCCGTTTTTCGCCAAGGGTTCGCGCCGATATACTGACGATGCGATCAGCGTACCCAAGATCGACATTGCCAGTGACCGTGAAATCTCAACCCAAATGGGGTTTGGCAAAATCCTTGATGATCTGTCAAAAGGCGACAGCGAATTGGCGTCACGGATCGTCACCACGTCGCCCGATGTCACCGGCACGACGAACCTTGGCCCATGGGTTAACAGGCGCAAGCTGTTCGCACGCAAAGCGCAGGCTGACACCTTCAAAGACCACAAAATCCCGTCAACCGCGAAATGGGAATTCGACCCCGAAGGCCAGCATATCGAGCTTGGCATCGCCGAGATGAACCTGATGCTGCTCTTGGGCGCTGCGGGGCTGTCGCATTCGCTGTTTGGCAAACGCTTGATCCCGATTGGCACGGTCTATGATCCCTTCGTGTCCCGCGGCCTCGATGCGTTGAACTACGCCTGCTACCAAGACGCGCGGTTCATGTTGGTGGGCACCCCGTCCGGCGTCACGTTGGCCCCCGAAGGCGGGGCGCACCAATCCATCGCCTCGCCCCTGATCGGCATGTCACAGGACGGGCTGGCCGCGTTTGAACCTGCATTCGTGGATGAGCTTTCGGTCATCATGGAATGGGCTTTTGATTACATGCAACGCAGTGGCGATGGCGACCCTGACGAGCGCACATGGCTGCGCGATGAAACCGGCGGGTCAGTCTATCTGCGGCTGACAACCAACCCGATTGAACAACCGGGCAAGCGGGTTGACAATGGCTTTCGCCAAGGTGCGATTGACGGGGCGTACTGGCTGCGCAAACCCGGTCCAAACTGCGCAATCGTATTCGCGTACCAAGGGGCCGTCGCCCCCGAAGCCATCGCCGCAGCGGGTATCATCGGCGAATACCGCCGCGACGTCGGTGTGCTGGCCGTCACCTCCGCAGACCGTCTGAATGCCGGTTGGACGGCGGCCCAACGCGAACGCGCGCGGGGCAATCCAGAGGCCGTGAGCCATGTTGAGACGCTGCTGAATACACTGCCAAACACCTGCACAATCGTCACCGTGATCGACGGCCACCCTGCAACGCTGTCATGGCTTGGGGCCGTCGCAGGCCACAAAACCATCCCACACGGCGTTGAACACTTCGGCCAAACCGGCACGATAAATGACCTCTACCGCCACTTCCGCATCGATCGCCACTCGCTTGCTGAATCTGTCAGCGAACTGACGACAGGCGACCGATCGCCATCTGCGGCTTGGAATACCCTTTTGCCATCGTGAAAGTGTAAAAGCGGAGATTGGCGCGGATGCAGCGAATGGCAACTTGGTCCGCATTGCAGGCTTTGACTCGGATTACGCCGAAGGTCTGCAACCGTCGCTTTCGTGACAACCTCCCAACCTTCCCCTAGCCTGGCATGATGTCGAGCCAAGCGTGGACAGATGCTGAAAATGACCTGATCGTCGCGGACTATTTCGCGATGCAGTCCGACGATGTGGCAGGCCGTCCCTATAACAAGGCCGAGCATCGGCGGCTGGCCCGATCCGCCTTGCCATGGGCGATTGTCTCCGAGTCGGTATGCAGGCTGATCCAGACGGTTTCGCGCGGCTCGATCCCCCGATACCGGCGCGGGACGCGGCGGCGGAGGTGGTAGAGACGGCCTCTTTTTGCGATGCTCATGGCGGAAATCCTCCGCGTTTGTGCAGCAAATTGTGCCGTAAAAAAATGCAGCAAATCAAGCGGATCAAGAGCCGCCATAAGCGCGAAAATGCCGAATTTCGCCCTACTATCAGCGCGTTACGCAACAGCGATCTTGGGGTAAATGGCGGAGAGACAGGGATTCGAACCCTGGGAACCCTTGCAGGCTCAACGGTTTTCGAGACCGCCCCGTTCGACCACTCCGGCACCTCTCCGCACCAAGGGTCAACGGTGGGGCGTGTAATCGGCCTTGCGCGGGTCTGCAAGCCCCAAGATGCGGCCTTTGTCCTTGTCTGTAGCCGATGGTCGGTTACCTATTTGAAATAGCCAATCCGAAGGACCTCTTCATGTTTTCAGCACTTCGACAGTCCACGCTCATAGCGGCCCTCGTCTTTGGCAGCGCGACGGTGGTCACCGCGCAGGATATCGACCCGGTCTATGATGCGCTGCGCATGGATGAACTTGTCACCATCCTGCGTGCCGAGGGGTTGCATTATGGCGATGACATCGCTGCCGAATTGTTCAACGGTCCGGTCAGTGGCGCGTGGGATGGCGCGGTGGACGCGGTATTCGACACCACGGTCATGGCCGACACCTTGCGCAGCGGTTTGGCCGCAGGGCTGGACGATACTGATACCGATGCGATCGTGGCGTTCTACGACAGCCCATTGGGGCAGCAGATCACCACGTTGGAACTGTCCGCACGCGAGGCGTTTCTGGACGAGACCATTGAAGAGGCGGCAACAGAGGCCGCGGCCATCGCGGTGGCGGATGGCGGCCCGCGCATCGATCAGATGAACGCCTATCTGGCGGCCAATGATGTCATCGAACAGGAAGTCACATCGACCATGAACGCAAGCGTCGCGTTCTACATGGGGCTGATGGACGGTGGCGCGCTGCCACCGTCACTGACCGAGGACGAGGTCCTGCGCGACGTTTACAGCCGTCAGGACGAAATCCGGCGCGACGTGACCTCGCGGGTCTATGCGTTTCTCTATCTTGCCTACGATCCGCTGAGCGATGCGGATATCGACGCCTATATTACTTTCATGGAATCCCAGCCCGGTCAGGCGCTGAGCCGGGCGACGTATGCGGCCTTTGACGCCTACTATATCGACGCATCACGGCAATTGGCGCTGGCGGCGGCCGCTCAGATGCGGGTGTCTGACCTGTAGATCAGCGCCCCCAGACCAGCAGGGCGTTGCCCAGTGCGGCAGGGCTGGCGGCGTATAGCCCGGTATCCGATTGCAACTGAATGATGCGGGCAGGGCGGTCAGCCGCAGGAACCGAGGCTGCGTCGAAAGCGCGGGTCAGCGCCGGGCCACCGCCCGCCGCGATGTCGGCGTTGATCGCGGGGAATTCGGATTTCACCGCCAGTTCAACTGCGCCACGCGTCTGATCGGGCACTGTCGGACGCGACAGCTTACCTGTAAACGGGTTCTGAAACGCCACGCCCGCCGGGGCGCAAGCCGTGAGAAAGATCAGGCAGATCGGTCCTGCGCGCATGGTATTTCCCTTTGCCGTGGGGTTGACTTGATCCCCGGTTGATCAGATAAGCCGCCATCCGCGCAAGTCTCTTGTGTCGGACCTACATGAATTCGCCCAAGGGCGCGCTGTTGACAGGTGGCTTGGCCGCAAATGCCCCGCGGGGAACCTGACCGACGCGAAAGACAAAAGGAAGACCATATGTTCGCGGTTATGAAAACCGGTGGCAAACAGTATCGCGTCCAGTCGGGCGACGTTCTGCGTGTCGAAAAGCTGAACGCCGAAGCTGGCGATGAAATCCAGTTCAACGAAATCCTGATGGTTGGCGACACCGTCGGTGCGCCGCTGGTCGAAGGTGCCGGCGTCAAGGCAACCGTGATCGACCAGATCAAGGGCCCCAAGACCATCAACTTCGTCAAGCGTCGTCGTAAGCACGGTTCGCAGCGCCGCAAGGGTCACCGTCAGCAGCTGACGCTGGTGCGCATCGGCGACATCCTTGAATCCGGTGCAGACAAGTCCGGGATCAAGGCTGCCGTGTCCGGCCGTGGCATTGCATTCGCAATCGCCGGTGTTGCCGCAGCAGCTGGTGCTGCCGCCGCCTATGCCGCGACCCGCAGCGACGACAAGGCGGAGGCCGCGCCGAAAAAGGCCAAGCCGTCCGCCACTGAAAAAGCGGCCCCCAAGGCCAAGACCGCCAAAGAGGCATCTGTCACCGGCGGTGCGGACGACCTCAAGCAGCTGTCGGGCGTAGGCCCCGCGCTGGAAAAGAAACTGCATGCCGAAGGTATCACGACCTTTGCGCAGATCGCTGCATGGACCGATGCGGACGTCGAAAAATTCGGCGAGCTGCTGTCGTTCAAGGGCCGCATCGAGCGTGAAGGCTGGATCGAGCAAGCAAAAGAACTTTCGAAGTAAGGAGACCGACACATGGCACACAAAAAAGCAGGCGGCTCATCCCGTAACGGACGCGACTCAGCTGGTCGTCGTCTTGGCGTCAAGAAGTTCGGCGGCGAAGTCGTCATTCCTGGCAACATCATCATGCGTCAGCGCGGCACGAAAATGTGGCCGGGCGCAGGCGTCGGCATGGGCAAGGATCACACGATCTTTGCGACCGTCGAAGGCAACGTTCAGTTCCACAAGGGCCTGAAGGGGCGGACATTCATTTCCGTCCTGCCCGTGGCCGAGGCCGCCGAGTAAGCGCCAGACCCATCGACAATTTGGGGGACCGGCGCGCAGCCGGTCCCCCTTTTGCGTTTTCGGACCCCGGTTCCGGGGTCCACATCTTTGGGAGGAGATGTCATGACCTACGCACCTGTCACGCCGGTTCCGCCCGCCGTGCAACCGACCATTCCGTCGGACCGTTTCGTGTTGCGTCCGCTGCAAACCTCGGATGTTGGCCTGATCAGCATGTATGCGGCCGATCCCGTTCTGGCACGCGGCACCCGGTCGATCCCGCACCCGCTGCCGGACGGGGTGATTGCCGCGATGATCGCGCGTGCGTCGCAGCCCGGCCGGGTCGAGGACGTTTGGGCCATGGACGGATCGCGCGCAGGCCACGCCGAGGTGTTGGGCCTTGTCAGCCTTGTGCGGATGGATCGCGCCCAGTCAGAGGTGTTTTTCTGGGTCGCCCCCGCATTCTGGAATGTGGGTTTCGCGACCGAGGCCTTGCGCGCCTTGCTGACGGCCAATCCACATGGGGCGCACCAGTATTTCGCGGAAAGCTTTCAGGACAACCCCGGTTCGGCCCGCGTGCTGACGAACTGCGGCTTTGATTATCTGGGCGATGCAGAGGCGTTCAGCCTCGCACGGAATGCGGTGGTGCCGACATGGACCTACATGATGAAAACCGGGCTCTAGCGTCGCGGATCAATACGGCGCGGCTGACACTGCGTCCATTGGTGCAGGCCGATGCGGCCCCTGTTGTCGCGGCCTTGAACGATTGGTCCGTGACGCGATGGCTGACCAATGTGCCCTTTCCCTACGGTGCCGACGATGCGGCGGGTTGGATTACAGCGTCTCAACGCGACATATGGGCGATTGATGCAGGTGCAGGGTTGATCGGTGTGATCGATGTGATGGGTGGTGATCTGGGCTATTGGCTGGCACCGGCGGCGCAGGGTCATGGATATATGAAAGAGGCAGCGCGCGCCGTCGTCGCGGCCTATTTCACACAGAAAAGCCTGCTGGTGTCGGGCCATTATCCAGACAACGCGCCGTCACGGGCTGTTCTGCTGGGGCTGGGTTTCAGCGATACCCATGTCGCCATGCATGATCAGATTGCGATGGGGCGGGCGGTTTCCTGCCAGCGCATGCAGTTGACCCGGCAGGACTGGCTGGACCGTGTTCCGTAACATCACAACCCGCAATCTATGCGCGTCCGATCTGGGCGATCTGCACGCGATGGCCAGCCATTGGCCAACGGTTCGTCAACTGGGCGGCTGGCCCTGGCCTGCGGATCTGTCATTCACCGCGTCGCGGGCGCAGCCCTTTGACGGAGATGGTTTCGTCTGGGGGATCGTGCGGGCGGGCCGGGTTATCGGGACGGTCGGAGTGACGAACGGCAGCCTGGGCTATATGCTGCAGAGGGACGTCTGGGGGCAGGGGATCGCGACCGTCATGGCAGGGCGGGCTATTGCCCATGCATTCCAAACCACGGATCACGACTGGATCGATGCGACCGTCTGGGCCGACAACGCGGCATCACGCCGGGTGCTGGACAAACTGGGGTTTCAGCATTGGCATACCTGCTTTGAACATGCCAAGGCCCGGCGCACCCCCATGCTGTCGCATCACCTGCGCCTGAGGCGCGCGCAATGGCGCGACTTGAGTGCGGACGCACAATAGACTACGTGCAGCCCAAACCGCAAAAGGCACCCAGACATGAAATTTCTCGATCTCTCCAAGGTCTACATCCGCTCTGGCGGTGGTGGTGCGGGCTGCGTGTCGTTCCGGCGCGAGAAATTCATCGAATACGGCGGACCGGACGGCGGTGATGGCGGCAATGGCGGATCGGTCATCGCCGAGGCGGTGGACGGTCTGAATACGCTGATCGACTTTCGCTATCAGCAGCATTGGTTCGCCAAATCCGGCCAGCACGGCATGGGCAGTCAGAAAACCGGCAAATCAGGCGAGGACGTGATCCTGCGGGTTCCCGTCGGCACGCAGATCCTGGACGAGGATCAGGAAACCATGATCGCCGACATGACCGAAGTCGGTCAGCGTGTCGTTCTGGCCAAGGGCGGCAATGGCGGATGGGGCAACCTGCATTTCAAATCCGCCACCCATCAGGCGCCGCGCCGTGCAAACCCCGGTCAAGAGGGCGTTGAACGGACGCTTTGGTTGCGGCTGAAACTGATTGCGGATGCAGGATTGCTGGGGATGCCGAACGCGGGCAAATCCACTTTTCTTGCGGCGACGTCCAATGCGCGGCCGAAAATCGCGGATTATCCCTTTACCACACTGGTGCCGAACTTGGGCGTTGTGGGTGTGGATGGTGTCGAATTCGTCGTGGCGGACATCCCGGGCCTGATCGAAGGCGCATCCGAAGGGCGCGGTCTGGGCGATCTGTTTTTGGGGCATGTGGAACGGTGCAACGTGCTGTTGCATCTGGTCGATGGCACCAGTGGCGACCCGATGGGCGACGCCAAGACGATCATCCACGAAATCCAGTCCTATGCGACCGAACTGGCAGACAAGCCGCGCGTGACGGTCCTGAACAAGATCGACGCGCTGGACGATGAGGAACGCGCCTTTCTCAAGGACGAAATGGAAGCGGCGCTTGGCACCGAGGTGCTGATGATGTCGGCTGTCAGCGGTGAAGGCGTGGTCGAGGTCCTGCGCGCCCTGCGCACCCAGATCGACGAGGGCCGCCTGCGCCACAAGATCGCCGAGGAGACCCCCCAAGAGGACGACACGTGGCAGCCCTGACCGACGCAAAGCGGCTGGTCGTCAAGATCGGGTCGGCCCTGCTGGTGGACCGCGCGACGAACGGTCTGCGCCGGGATTGGCTTGCCTCGCTGGCGCAGGATGTTGCCCGACTGCGCGCACGTGGAACCGATGTGATCCTTGTCTCTTCGGGATCCATCGCGCTGGGGCGCGGCGTGCTGGGATTGCCGGCAGGCGACCTGCCACTGGAACAGAGCCAGGCCGCCGCTGCCGTGGGTCAGATCCAGCTGGCGCAGGCCTATCAGGATGTCTTGGGGCCGCTGGGAATCACCACCGCGCAGGTGCTGGTGACCCTGGACGACAGCAGCGACAGGCGTCGCTATCTCAATTCGCGCGCGACGCTGTCGACACTTCTGTCGCTGGGGGTGGTGCCGATCGTGAACGAAAACGACACCATTGCCACCGATGAAATTCGCTATGGCGACAATGACCGGTTGGCCGCACAGGTCGCGGTGACCGTCGGGGCCGATCAGCTGGTGCTGCTGTCGGATGTGGATGGGCTTTATACGGCAAACCCGAATACCGATGCAACGGCCCGGCACATTCCCATTGTCGCAGCGCTGAACAGCGACATCCTTGCCATGGCGGGTGACGCGGTTTCGGGGCTGTCCAAAGGTGGCATGAAAACCAAGGTGATGGCCGCGCGGGTGGCGACCGAGGCAGGCTGCGCGCTGGCGATTACATTGGGATCGCCTCTCAACCCATTGTTGCAGCTTGAAAATGGCGCGCGGTGCACATGGTTTACGGCGCAGATCACACCGCAGGCCGCGCGCAAACGCTGGATCGCGGCGATGAAACCGCGTGGCACGCTGGTCCTGGACGCCGGTGCCATCGCCGCCCTGAACAGCGGCAAAAGCCTGCTGCCTGCCGGGGTGACGGCGGCCAGAGGTGATTTCGAACGGGGCGACCCTGTCGATCTGGACGGGCCAACCGGGGTGCATCTGGGGATCGGCCTGTCGGCCTATGCCGCCAGCGAGGCACGGATCATTGCAGGTCATCAAAGCGGTGAAATCGCAGATTTGCTGGGCTACAAGGGTCGCCCCGCGCTGGTTCATCGCGACGACATGGTGCTGTCAGACAGAGGAACGACATGACCGAAAACGCCACAGACATGATGAACCGCATTGGCACCGCCGCCCGCGCCGCGGCGCGCAGGCTGGCAATGGCATCCGCACAGGCCAAGACAGAGGCGCTGACCGTTGCTGCCGATACGGTCTGGACCCGGCGCGATGCGATCATCGCGGCCAATGCCAAGGACATGGCGTTTGGCCGGGACAGGGGGCTGTCGGACGCCATGCTGGACCGCCTGATGCTGGATGAGGACCGGATCGCGGGCATCGTGGCTGGCCTGCGGGCCGTCGCAGCACAGGATGACCCGATCGGAGAGGTCATCGCGGACTGGGATCAGCCATCGGGCCTGAACATCCGCCGCGTGCGCACGCCCATCGGCGTGATCGGCGTGATCTACGAATCGCGGCCCAATGTAACCGCGGATGCGGGCGCGCTGTGCCTGAAGTCTGGCAATGCCGTCATCCTGCGTGGCGGATCAGAGAGTTTTCATTCATCCGGCGCGATCCATGACTGCCTCGTGGCGGGGCTGCGGGCTGCGGGCCTGCCCGAGGCTGCGATCCAGCTGGTGCCGACGCGGGACCGGGCTGCGGTGTCGGCCATGCTGGCGGCCGTCGACCATATCGACGTGATCGTGCCCCGTGGTGGCAAGGGTCTGGTCGGGCTGGTGCAACGTGAGGCGCGTGTGCCGGTCTTTGCGCATCTCGAAGGGATCTGCCACGTCTACGTCGATGCCGCAGCCGACCCGGCCAAGGCCACGGCCGTGGTGCTGAATGCCAAGACGCGCCGGACAGGCATCTGCGGGTCTGCGGAATGCGTGCTGATCGACCGCGCCTATTGGGATGCGCAAGGGCCTGACCTGATCCGGGCGTTGATGGAGGCGGGTGTCGAGGTCCACGCCGAAGGCGACGCAGCGATCGCCGGCACGGTCAAGGCCGTGGCCGAAGATTTCGGGCGCGAATTCCTGGACATGATCATCGCGGCCAAGGTGGTGGATGGTGTCGAAGACGCCATGGATCATATCCGGACCTATGGATCGGGTCACACGGACGCGATCCTGACCGAGGACGACGCAACGGCAGAGGCGTTTTTTCGCGGCCTCGACAGCGCAATTCTGATGCGCAATGCCTCGACCCAATTTGCCGATGGGGGCAAATTCGGGATGGGGGCCGAAATCGGTATCGCCACAGGCAAACTGCATGCGCGTGGCCCGGTGGGCGCTGTGCAATTGACCAGTTTCAAATATTTGGTGACAGGTGACGGGACTGTCCGGGGCTGAGTGCCGGATCAGGTTTCCCGAAACTGCATGGATATTGTGGTGTCTGACTGCATGATGGTCAGCGTCAGTCCCGCCTCGAGAACAGCACGCGGCAGCAACGCAAACTGAACCTGTGCTGCGGAATGAACATGTTCCGTAGCCAGATCCTCTAGCGGCAACCACAAGGCGGGATCGGCGGCGATGCGGTCCGCGTTGCCGATCACATGAAGTGCATCGTCCAGCATCACGGTGATCTGGCCGCCACCGGGCATCGCTGATTCCATGCATTGCGCGGATAACAGGGCAATCCGCGCCAGGGGACGCGACATTTGCCCTGTGATGGTCCAATCGTATTGCACCCGCGCTGCGGCTGACATGGCCCGCAGGATCGTCGCGACCTCTGTCCCGGCGATGGTCTGCTCTGCATGTGCGGCACCATAGGCAATGCGAAAAAACCGGATGCGCGCGCTGGCCTGTTCAACGGATCCGCTGATCAGGTCGATTTCATCGGTCCCGCCGCCGCCGCCCATGGAAAGCAGTTCGACCCCATTGCCGATTGCGCCGATGGGACTGATAAGGTCATGGCAAATACGCGATCCCACCAGTGTTGCCAGATCACGCGACACGGGATTGTCCCCCAAGCCCAGGATGATGGACCATGCCGCACGACCTGAACGACATGCTGGAACCGGGAATGCTGGTCCAGAACCCGGACGCACCCCACTGGGGGACAGGCCAGGTGCAGTCCAACATCAACGGCAAGGTCACGGTCAATTTCCGCGAAGAGGGCAAGGTCGTGATCGACGCAAAGCAGGTCATGCTGATCCCGGTCTATGAATAATTGCAATCATTGGTAGCAGGGTGCCGTATGCGATCAACCCTGCTATGCACAGCTTGCAAGCAAATGGTTTCCAACTGGTTAAGCGGTGCCTATATGTCCGGCGAGCGAAACGGCTTTGAACAGAGGGGGATTTGATGCTGGCAGTCGCGCCATCCTTTGCGTTGCGTTATGCGCGTGGTGCTGACGATCTCGCTGCCGTGCAACGGTTGAGATACGAGGTCTTTGCCGCCGAACTGGGGGCCGCCGGACCGGGGGTCTGCCATGTCGCCCAGCGCGAGGCGGATGCATTCGATCCCCATGCCAGTCATCTCATGCTCGAGGATATCGCGGGCGAGCGCCCTCATCTCGCTGGTGTTTACCGCATCATGGACCGCGCGCAGGCTTCGGCGGCGGGTGGCTTTTCCTCTGCTGCGGAATTCGACCTTGGACCGCTGATCGACAGTGGCCGGCCCCTGTTGGAACTGGGACGGTCCTGCCTGCGCCCCGCCTATCGCGGTGGGCGCGCGATGCACGTGCTTTGGGCCGGTCTGGCGGCCCATATCCGGACAACGGGTGCCGAGGTGTTGTTCGGTGCGGCATCTTTTGCGGGGACTGATCCCGATGCCCTGTCCGCGCCCTTGCAGATGCTGATGGCCGATCACCTTGCTCCGGTTGATCTGCGCACCCGTGCATGGGGGGCGGGGGCCGTCAGGGTGACACCTGCAGGACCGGGCGACCGCAAGGCCGCGATGCGTGCCACGCCGCCACTGATCAAGGCCTATCTGCGAATCGGCGGGGTCGTGGGGCAGGATGCCTATGTCGATCGTCATTTCGGCACCACCGATGTCTGCATGATCCTTGATGTCACGACCCTGCCGCCGCAGGTGGCGGCCCAATACGGACGGCGCGGTGACTTGGGCCGCTGAACCTACACCACCGCCTGTGCAGTTGAACCTGCGGGATTGGTTGCGGGTGCTGCGGCGCGGCGTCCCGATGGCGGTTCTGGTGTTCGGCGGGTTGGCGTTGCTGTTGCTGATCCGCGTGATCGAGCGTCCGCTCTTTGGCAAGGACAGACCGTGGACCCCGCATCTGACACGTCTGGTCTGCATCGGTGCGCTGGCTTTGATGGGGCTGCGACGGGTCCAGATCGGCAAACCGATGCAGGGCGCTGGCGCATTGGTCGCCAATCACGCAAGCTGGCTCGATATCTTTGCGTTGAACGCAGGCAGTTGCGTGGCCTTTGTCGCCAAATCCGAGGTCGCAGGCTGGCCGGGCATCGGTTGGCTGGCTCGTGCGACGGGGACCTTGTTCATCGCGCGGGACCGCAGGCGGGCCCGCGATCACGTCGATGCCATCGCCGACAGGCTGTCACAGGGTCAGACGCTGGTGTTTTTCCCCGAAGGCACGTCCAGCGACGGTTTGCGCGTCCTGCCGTTCAAGCCGACGTTGTTTGCCCCGTTCATCGGGTCAGAGACGGTGTTGCAGCCGGTCACGCTGGATTACCGCGCGCCCGCGGGGGGCGACCCCCGGTCCTACGGTTGGTGGGGCGACATGGATTTCGCCCCGCATCTGCTGGCCACGCTGGCATTGCGCCGCCAAGGGCAGGTCACGGTGACCTATCATGATCCCGTCATGGCGGATCCCGGCACCGACCGCAAAGTCATCGCGCGGCAGATGGAACAGACCGTCCGGTCCGCCCTGATCGCGCACCCCGTCAGCGGAACGCTGCCTGAAGGGTTCTGAGCGCCGCCGCCGCGTCATCCTGCGACCAGATTTCGTCGCCGATGCCAAAGAAATCGGTATGCGGCGCGATCTGGGCAATCAGTGCTGCGTCCAGCGCGCCTTCGGCAACGACCGGTACCTCGATCATCTGGCTCCACCAGTCGAACAGTTCCAATTCGGCGCGCGCGCCGTCGTCCAGCGCGGTCTGGCCCACAGGGCCAAAGCTGACGTAATCGACGTTCAGTTCTCCGGCTGTCATGCCGTCATGACGCGACTGCGCGCAATAGGCGCCGACGATGGCGTCTTCGCCCAGCGTCTTGCGTGCTGCGGCGACCCCCCGCGATCCATCCAGCAGGTGGACCCCGTCCAGACCGTGCCGCGCAACCAGCCCGGTGTGACGTTCGATCACCAGCGCCACATCGCGGGTTTCCGTCACCGCACGTAACGCATCGGCGGCGCGCCCAAGACGGTCCTCGTCGCGGGTGGCCAGCGCCATGCGCAGGCAGGCAACGGGCACAGCATCCAGACAGGCTGCCAGCCGGTCGGGATAGGTCATCAGGTCGATTTCGGTCGGCGTGATCAGGTAGATCTGCGGAAAGTCTTCGGCGTCGGTCATGGCGTGTCTCCCTTGCGGATGTCGCGCACACTTAGGGTGATTGGCCCCTGTCTGTCCATGCCGGACCGCTATTTCGGTGGCAGCGATCCCGTGAAATCCAGCGCCATGCGCAAGAGCGTGTTTCTGATGTCATCCTCCGCCATGGCATCGGGGTCGATCGTGACGAGGCCGCCCATTGTCCGTGCGCCAAACACCAGGGGCGTCACACCGGGCAGATCCAGCGCAGCCGTCGTCGATCCCTTTCCGACACGTGCCATGCCCGCATCGCCGATCACGCCGCACAGCATGTGGCCGAACGACAAGAAACACAGGCCGCCGAACATCCTGCGTTCCGCGATACCGGGGTGGTCGATCAGCTCTTCGCGCCACAGGTGCGCCAGTCCGTCATCAAAGGCCACGGGCTGCTCCTTGTTCCGGGGCTGTGGGTATCATACAGGGGTGCGACCCAACCGGAAGTGACCATGACCGATCCACAACCAGCATTCGTATTGATCCGTCCTCAGATGGGCGAAAACATCGGTGCCGCTGCGCGCGCAATGTGGAATTTCGGGTTGGATCGCATGCGGCTGACCGCACCGCGCGATGGCTGGCCGAACCCGGCGGCCAATGCGATGGCGTCCGGGGCCGGGCGCCTGCTGGACGCGGCCCGGCTGTTCGACACCACCGCAGCCGCGCTGGAGGATTGCCATTATACCTACGCCACCACCGCCCGCCCGCGCGAGTTGACCAAACCCGTCATGACCCCCGAACAGGCGATGCGCGACGCGGCATTGCGCCTGTCGCGCGGCGAGAGGGTCGCGGTCATGTTCGGACCGGAACGGGCAGGGCTGGAAAATGCCGATATCGCGCAGGCCAATGCGATCATTTCAGTGCCGGTGAACCCGCAGTTTCCATCGTTGAACCTGGCGCAATGCGTGCTGCTGACGGCCTATGAATGGCAACGCGTCAGGGACGACAGCCTGCGCGACGCCTTTGCGCAGCCCGATCTGGCCATGGGTCAGGAAATCGAGGCGCTGTCGCGCCACTACGAGGATCAGCTGGACACGTCGGGATTTTTCTACCCCGACCACAAGGCCGAGAGCATGAAACTGAACCTGCGCAACATGTGGAGCAGGATGCCGCTGACATCGCATGACGTGCGGATGCTGCACGGCATGCTGCGCCAGCTTGTGCGCGGTCGGAGTGACTGACTGCGAACGCAACGTTACTGCGGGCGGACTTGCCGGGGTCTGATCCGCGCCTAGCTTTTGGGTATGAAACCCACCGATCTTGCCATTGCTCCACTCGTTGCCGTGCAGGCGCTGGCCGTCAAGGCGTTGGCGTCGCGCATGCCAGAGGCCGAAGGTCCGCGTCACGGCGAAATCGGGACAGGACCGGCGCTGCGCATTCTGATTGCGGGTGATAGTTCGGCGGCCGGTGTCGGTGTGCGCACGCAGGCCGAGGCCCTGGCCGGACAGCTGACCGCTGCCTTGTCGCGCCACCACCGGGTTGACTGGTTCCTGCACGCAAAATCCGGTGCGACGACGGCCTCGACGCTGCGACGGATGCGGTTGGTGCCGAAACGGGGGTTTGACGTTGCACTGGTGGCGCTTGGGGTCAATGACGCCAAGAACGGTGTCCGCGCAGGCGCGTTCGAAGCGCGGTATCACCGCATTCTGAACCAACTGCGTGATGATTTCGGCGTGAGGCGCGTCTATCTCAGCGGGATGCCGCCCGGTGATCTGGTCCCCGTGATGCCCAATCCGTTGCGTGACCTGCTGATCGGCAGGCTCGAACACTTTGACCGGATGTTGCAACGCATCGCGGCAGCGCGGGGTGGCACTGCCGTGCATCTGCCGTTCGACGTCACGCGTGACCCATACCTCATGGCAGCCGACCGGTTTCACCCCGGTCCGCGCATGTATGCCGAATGGGCATCATTGGCCGCGGCGGCCATTCACCGTGATGCCGTTCATTTGCCGCGTCACTGACGACCCGCGACAGTCGTGCACCTTGCCCCCGGCGGTCCCCCTCCATAGGGTGCGCGCAGCACGAACCGGAGGCCGAGATGGCACAAAAAACCCGCAGTATTTTCGAAGAGGTGGGCACCACCCAAAAGCAGGTCGCAACACCCGGGGGCATTGATGCCCGTGGGCAGGGGGCGCGCGGCGCCATTCGCATCTGGCTGATGATGCTTTTTGCGCTGCTGGTGGTGATGATCGCGGTGGGTGGCCTGACCCGCCTGACGGATTCGGGGCTGTCGATTACGGAATGGGCGCCCATTTCGGGGGCCGTGCCGCCGTTGAATGACGCCGACTGGCAGGCAGAGTTCGAGGCCTACAAGCAAATCCCTGAATATCAGTTGCAAAATGCCGGCATGTCGCTGGCGGAATTCAAGGTGATCTATTGGTGGGAATGGGGCCACCGTCAGTTGGGACGGGTGATCGGTCTGGTCTGGGCCGTCGGATTCTTCGGGTTTCTGGCTGCGCGCAAAATTCCGCAGGGCTGGACGGGACGGCTGTTTTTCATCGGTGCATTGGGTGGTCTGCAGGGGGCGATTGGCTGGTGGATGGTGTCCAGCGGCCTGACCGGCGAACAGTTGGACGTGAAATCCTACCGCCTTGCGACGCACCTGGGGCTGGCCTTTGTCATCTTTGGGTTCATCACCTGGTACATCATGAAAATCGCGCGGCGCAGCGCGGATCTGCTGACGGCGCGACGCGCCAGTGATGCGACATTGGTGACACTGACGAACGTGCTGATCGGTCTGACGTTCCTGCAAATCATCCTCGGCGCGCTGGTGGCAGGCATCGACGCGGGTCGCGCCTATCCCGATTGGCCCCTGATGGCGGGTGGGTTCCTGCCGCCGCAGATGTGGGAATTGACGCCCGTCTGGCGCAACCTGTTCGAAAACAACGGCACGGTTCAGTTCATTCACCGGATGAGCGGTTACTTCTTGTTCGCCTTTGCCCTGTTCGTCTGGTGGCGGAGCCGCCGCAGCGCGAATACACGCACCCGGCAAGCCTTTGCCCTGATGATGGGGATGATGGTGGTGCAGATGGCCATCGGGATCTGGACCGTCATGATGATGGCGCCCGCGCATATCGCGATCCTGCACCAGTTCGGTGCGGTCGTGCTCTGGGTGCTGGTGCTGCGCACGCGGTTCGTGTCGCGTTACCCCTTTGCCCAATCCGTCCGGGAGGCCCGTGCATGACCACTGCATACGATGATCTGATGGCGTTCCAGCGCGAAACCGAGGCGCTGTCACAGGTGGCTGGCCGTCTGGGCTGGGATCAGGAAACCATGATGCCTGACGGGTCGGTCGATCAGCGTGCCGAAGAGCATGGCGCGATGGCATCCGTCCTGCATGCGCGCCGGATTGATCCGCGGATCGGTGCGTGGCTGGAGGATGCCGAGGCCCCGGATGCGACGGGTGCTGCGAACCTGCGCCTGATAAGACGCAGCTATGACAGGACGGCCAAGGTGCCCGGCCAGCTGGCAGCCGCGCTGGCACGCGAAACCTCGCGCGCGCACCGCATCTGGGCCGGGGCCCGTGCCGACGAGGACGTCGCTGCCTTTCTGCCAGCCCTGTCGCGGGTATTGGATTTGCGCCGCGAAGAGGCCGCCTGCATTGCCGGCAACGCCGATCCCTATGACGCGCTGCTGGACGACTATGAGCCGGGGGCGACAGGTGCGCAGTTGTCCGCGATGTTTGGCGCGTTGCGCCCACGTCTGGCCGCACTGCGGGCCGCCATACTGGACCGCCCCACCGCGCCGAAACTGTCAGGTAATTTCCCGGAGGCAGGCCAGTTGGCGCTGAGCAGGGAACTTGCGCTGGCCTTCGGCTATGACATGAACCTTGGTCGCATCGACAAGGCCGTGCATCCGTTTTCCAGCGGGTCAGGACTGGACGTGCGGATCACCACGCGCACGGCAGCGGATGATCCGTTCAACTGTTTTTATTCCACCGTCCACGAGGTCGGCCATGCCTGCTACGAGCAAGGGATCGACCGCGCCCATCTGCTGACCCCGGTCGGCGGCGGCGTCTCCATGGGGGTGCATGAGAGCCAGAGCCGGATTTATGAAAATCAGCTCGGCCGGTCAGAGGCATTCACGGGATGGCTCTACGGTCGGATGCGCGACACCTTTGGCGATATCGGTATTGCGAACGCCGCTGATTTCTACGCCTGCGTGAACGGTGTCGGGTCCGGATTTATCCGCACCGAGGCGGACGAGGTGCAATACAATCTGCACGTGCTGCTGCGGTTCGATCTGGAACGCGCGCTGGTCAGTGGCGATCTGGCCGTGACTGATCTGGAGGCCGCGTGGAACGATCGGTTCATGGCCGACTTCGGGTTCGCCGTGGACAAGCCGTCCAACGGTGTTTTGCAGGATGTGCATTGGTCCGAGGGGCTGTTCGGATATTTCCCGACCTACACATTGGGCAATGTCTATGCCGGGTGCCTGCATCAGGCGTTGCGCGCGGCCGTGCCGACGCTGGATGATGATCTGGCACGTGGTGACACGTCAGCGGCCACGGGCTGGCTGCGGTCCAATGTGCAGCAATTCGGCGGTCTGTTCGCGCCGGTCGATCTGATCACCCGCGCTGCGGGGCAGGCACCATCCGAGGCACCCCTGCTGACCTATCTGGAGCAGAAATTCGGCGGAATCTACGGATTGTAGCGGCGAGGGGGCGCTGCCCCCGCTGCGGATTTCATCCGCAGCCCCCCGGGATATTTGCAAAACAGCGATGCCTGTCAGGACCAGTTGGGGTCGCGTTTTTCAAGGAATGCCGCGATCCCCTCTGCCGTGTCGTCATCGGCCATGTTCTGCACCATGACATCGCCCGTATAGGCATAGGCCTGTGCCGTGGTCATCTGGGCCTGCGCGTAAAAGGCCTGTTTGCCGATGCGCACGGCAGAGCCGAGTTTCTGGGCGATACTGGCAGCGAATGACCGGGTGTCGCGGGTCAGATTGTCCAGTTTCGCCGTGCGGTTGATGAGGCCCAGATGCTGGGCCTCATCGGCCGAGAGGAACCGTCCGGTTGTCAGCATCTCGAAGGCGGGTTTGGCCGCGATGTTGCGGGTCAGTGCCACCATCGGGGTCGAGCAGAACAACCCGATGTTCACACCGTTCACCCCAAAGCGCGCATCCACGCTGGCCGTCGCAAGATCACAGGTCGCAACCAGCTGGCATCCGGCAGCCGCGGCCAGACCGTGGACCTGCGCGATGACGGGCTGGGGCAGGGACTGGATGCGGGTCATCATGGCCGTGCAGCGGTCGAACAGGGCGCGCAGCTGTGCCGGGCCGTCCGCGCCCGCGCGCATGGCCCGCATTTCCGACAGGTCGTGGCCCGCGCAGAACGTCCGGCCTGCGCCCTGGATGATGACGACGCGGATCGCATCATCTGCTGCGATCCGGTCCAGTTCCGCGTGCAGCGCCGTCAGCATTGCGACCGACAGCGCGTTCAGCTTGTCCGGGTCGTTCAGGGTCAGGGTCGCAATCTGGTCTTGATCCGTGCGCAGCAGGATTGTCATGGGGATGTGTCCGTGGTTGCCTGTCCCCAGACTAGGTGAGGGGACGCGCGAATGGAACTGAAGATGACGCCGGATGACCTGAGCGCGTTTCTGGACCGGGAGTTTCCGCAAGTCAGCGCAGATTTCGCGATTGATGCGCTGACGCAGGATGAGTTGACCGTGCGGCTGCGCGTGGGCGATCGCCATTTGCGGCCCGGTGGGACGGTTTCGGGGCCGTCGATGTTTGCGCTGGCGGATGTGGGTGTCTATCTTGCCGTTCTGGCCCGGCTGGGGCCGGTGGCATTGGCGGTGACCACGAATTGTTCCATCGATTTCATGCGCAAGCCTGCCGCCGGTGTCGATCTGATCTGCCGGACCAAGCTGCTCAAGCTGGGTCGGTCGCTCGCCGTGGGTGATGCACTGATCTATTCCGAGGGTCTGGATGCGCCTGTGGCGCGGGCGACGCTGACATACGCCATTCCGCCCGCCCGCTAGTTCAGGGCTGGTAGAACGGTTTGGCCGCCTCGCGCCGCGCCGCTGTCGCGGTCAGCCCGATGTCGCGCAGCTGTACCGGGTCAAGTTTGCGCAGATGTTTGCGGGTGCGGTGGCGCAGATCCCAGACGGTCAGCATCACGGCCAGCGACACGCAAACCCGTGCGGCCTTTGGCAAAACGGTCTGACCGTTCAACAGGGCAAGCTGGGCAGGGTTGATCGCATGTGACATGACGTGACCTTTTCTAATTGTATTGACACAATATGCTATTCCGCATACGAGAGGGATACAAAGTGAATACAATCTGTGCCAGAGAAACATTGTGACCGATACAACTTGGGTTCCCGATCTTGACGCCTTGCCTGATCGGCGACCGAAATACGACCGTCTGGCCGCAGCGATCCGGGCAGGTATCGCGGGCGGCGACCTTGTGCCGGGTCAAAAACTGCCACCGGTGCGGGATCTGGCGTGGAAGGTCGGGGTGACACCGGGCACAGCCGCGCGTGCCTATCGATTGCTGACGGATGCCGGGGTGCTGACAGCAGGCGTGGGGCGCGGCACCTATGTGGCCGAAACCAAATCCCAGCCAAGCCCGGTGCTGTTGGCCGAACATGTCTTTGATGCAAGTGGCGACGTGAACCTGTTCAGCCCTAAAATGCCGGATCTGGGACAGGGACACCTGATTGCGACGCTGGCCGCGCAGGTGGTGGCACAGATGCCCGCTGACCGTTTGATGCGCTACCCCAGCCGTGTCACCGATCTGGCCGCGCGTCAGGCCTGCCTCGCGGGGCTGCATGCTGATGTGGGGCCTGCCGAAGTGGAGGATATCGTCGCGACCAACGGCGGTCAGAACGCGATTGTCCTGATCCTGCAGACCATCCTGCGCGGTCCGGCACCCGTGATACTGGGCGATGCGATCAGCTATAACGGGTTTCGCAGTGCTGCCGAAATGTGCAGGGCAGAGCTGCTGGCCGTCCCTTGGGATGACGATGGTCCCGACCCGCAGGTGTTCGAAAACCTGGTGCGGCAGCATGGTGCGCAGGTCTATTGCACGGCGTCAGAGGTGAACAACCCCACAGGACAGGCCACGTCAGTCGCCCGCAGACAGCAGATTGCAGCGATTGCCAGGGCGCATGGCGTGCATGTGATCGACGACGATTGCTACGCAAGGATCAACCGCGTGGGACCCAGCTATCGCGCTTTGCTGCCTGATCTGGGCTGGCATGTGGCCAGTCCGTCCAAGACGATTTCACCCGCCTTGCGCATCGGGTTCGCGGTGGCACCCAAGGCGCATGCGGCGGCACTGGTCCGGTCTGCCATCGGGCAGTCGTTTGGCGTCTCTCCCTTGCTGACGGATCTGTATGCCGCGCTGATGCGGTCGCCCGAGATTGATGGGATCGTGCAGGCGGTCCGGGCGCGGATCGACCGGGATGTGGGTGTGGTCGTGACAACCTTTGCCGATTGCGCGCCGGGCTATGCACCGGGCATCCCGTTTGTCTGGCTTGTGTTGCCGCGGACCTGGCGGGCGAATGATTTCGTGGCAGCGGCCAAGGCGCGGGGCATTCATCTGAAATCGTCGGAATCGTTCCTGCACCGTGACAGCCGGATGGTGCATGCGGTGCGGATTGCGGTGAATGGCCTGCTGGCCCCCGACCGTTTTGATGCGGCAATTGCGGACCTGCGGGATCTGATGGACACGCCGGCGGCGCGGATCTCGGTCTGATGGTGTGTTTGCCTGCAAAATTTATGGGGTAAATTGATACCGTAATTTCAAGGTATTGATTTTGCAGTGTTTTGTCGGGTATCTGGCGCTTGACGTGGCTTGCAGCTGCCGTATAAGCCGCACATCCGAATGACGGGCCCTGCGTGGCCCCTTAGACCTCTGGTGAGATTAATGAAAACTTATACCGCGACCCCGGCGGATATCGACAAGAAATGGATCCTGATCGACGCCGAAGGCCTCGTTCTGGGTCGTCTTGCGTCCATCGTGGCCATGCGCCTGCGTGGCAAGCACAAGCCGTCCTTCACACCGCACATGGATATGGGCGACAATGTCATCATCATCAACGCCGACAAGGTGCAGATGACGGGCAAAAAGCGTGAAGAGAAATTCTACTGGCACACCGGCCACCCCGGCGGGATCAAGTCCAAGACCAAGGCTGACATCCTCGAGGGTGATCACCCCGAGCGCGTGCTGTTCCAGGCCGTCAAGCGCATGCTGCCCGGCAACAAGCTGCGCAACAAGCAGCTGACCAACATGCGTATCTTTGCTGGTGCAGAGCACGGCATGGAAGCCCAAAAGCCCGAAGTTCTGGACGTCGCGTCCATGAACAAAAAGAACACGAGGACCGCATAATGGCCGATCAGATCAATTCTCTGGAAGAGCTGGGCGGCGCAGTCACCGCTGACATCGGCGGCGTGCAGGGCACTGACGCGGAAACCGTGGTTGCACCGCGTGAACCGGTCAAGGACGAGTTCGGCCGCAGCTATGCCACCGGCAAGCGCAAGGACGCGGTTGCACGCGTCTGGATCAAGCCGGGTTCCGGTAAGGTCACCGTCAACGGCAAAGAGATGAACGCCTATTTTGCACGCCCCGTGTTGCAGATGATCCTGGCACAGCCGTTCTCGGTTGCCGGCGTTGCAGGTCAGTTCGACGTTGTCGCCACCGTCAAGGGCGGCGGCCTTTCCGGTCAGGCCGGTGCGGTCAAGCACGGCGTGTCCAAAGCACTGCAATTGTTCGACCCGTCGCTGCGTCCGGCCCTGAAGGCCGCAGGGTTCCTGACCCGCGACAGCCGCGTCGTCGAGCGCAAGAAGTACGGCAAAGCCAAGGCCCGCAAGAGCTTCCAGTTCTCCAAGCGCTAAGCCTTGCTTTAAAATTGTGCAAAGGGCGGTCCGAGCGGGCCGCCCTTTTGTTTTGCCCATTGATCTTTCGCGTGAACGCTTTGAACATGAAAACATGAACGCGGGAACAGCACTTACACAGGATCAGTCACGGGCGATTCGCCTGTTGGGCGTGCCTTTCGTCTATGCGGTGCTGCTGCTGGCGGTGCCGCTGGGTGCAATCGTGCTGTTCAGCTTCTGGACGCAGGATTTCATGGCCGTCGATACGACGTTCACCCTCGACAACTACCGCGAAATTGCGGACAGCCCGATCTACGCGATGCTGTTGCAGCGGTCATTGATGGTGTCGGGGATCGTGACGGCCGTGACAGTCGTGCTCGCTTATCCGGTCGCCTATTTCATCAGTTTCCACGTGGCCCCGTCGAAAAAGTCGCTGTGGCTGTTTCTGATCACCATTCCGTTCTGGACCAGCTACCTGATCCGGGTGTTCCTGTGGAAAGTGATCCTGGGCTACAATGGGGTCATCAATTCCGGCCTGATACAGGTCGGCCTGATCGAAGAGCCGCTGACCTTTATCCTCTATAACGTCAACGCGGTCATTATCACGCTGGCCCACGCCTTTGCGCCATTCGCGATCCTGCCGATCTTTGTCGTGCTGGAGAAAATCGACCGGTCTCTGCTGGAGGCATCCCAGGATCTGGGCGAGAGCAGGTTGTCGACGTTCTTTCGCGTGACCTTGCCGCTGTCGATGCCCGGGGTGGTGGGCGCGGTGTTGATCGTGTTCATTCCGACGGTGGGTGATTACGTCACCCCCGAACTGATGGGCGGTGCAGGTGGCAAACTGATTGCCAACATGATCCAGACCCAGTTCCTGCAGTTGAACAACGCACCACTGGGTGCTGCACTGGCCATTGTGGCGATGCTGTGCGTCACGGCCATCGCGCTGGTATTCGTATTCCTGAACCGCCGCTGGCTGAGGGGCCGCCGATGAGTTTGCGCGTCTATGCCATTGCCTATCTGATCTTTCTCTATGCGCCGATCGTGTTGTTGCCGCTGTTTGCGTTCAACGACGCGACCATCATCGCATTTCCGCTGTCGGGGTTCACGACGGAATGGTTTTCGGCGCTGAAAACGAATGGATCGCTGCACGGGGCGCTGACAAATTCGCTGATCATCGCGGGCTGTACGGCTGTCTTTTCCACGCTGCTCGGCATGTGCGCCGCGCGGGCGGCCGCCATGTCGCATTTTCCGGGCAAGGGGGGCATCACGGGTTTCGTCATGTTGCCACTGGTGCTGCCTGAAATCATCGTCGCCGTGTCCTTGCTGGTGATCTTGCGGCAGGTGCTGGGCCTTGATCTGGGCAACTGGACCATCATCATGGCGCATGTGCTGATCTGCACGCCGTTTTCCATCGCGATCCTGAACGGTGCCTTCGGCAACCTCGACCCCTCGATGGAAGAAGCGGCACTGGATCTGGGCGAATCCCGCTGGTCCGCCTTCCGGCTGGTGACGCTGCCGCTGGTCATGCCAGGCATCATTTCGTCCATGCTGATTTCCTTTACCATTTCGCTGGATGAATTCATTATCGCGTTCTTCCTGACCGGGTCTGACCCGACCTTGCCCGTCTATATCTGGGGATTGCTGCGGTTCCCGGCACAGCTGCCCGTCGTCATGGCGCTGGGGACGATCCTTGTGGCGCTGTCCATCATTCTGCTGACGATTGCAGAACTATTCCGCCGCCGTGGGATCAAACGGTCCGGCGCCAAAGACACCGGGGGTTTCCTGTGACCGACCTGATCAAGCTGCGTGGCGTAAACAAGTATTACGGCACCTATCACGCCTTGCGCGATATCGACCTGACGATCCGTGCGGGTGAATTCTTTTCGCTGCTTGGCCCGTCGGGCTGTGGCAAGACGACATTGCTGCGGGTCATCGCGGGTTTCGAGGGGGTGTCTGCCGGGACGGTCATGATTTCCGACCGGGACATGGCCAATGTGCCGCCGAACCAGCGCCCGACGAACATGGTATTTCAGTCCTATGCGATCTTTCCGCATCTGACAGTCGCGGAAAACGTGGCCTTTGGCCTGCGCAAGCGTTCGGACATCGCAAAATCCGCCCGCGCCGGTCTGGTCGAAGAAGCCTTGGAGATGGTGGGATTGGGGGGCTACGGCAAGCGGGCGGCACATGCGCTGTCGGGTGGTCAGCGTCAGCGCGTCGCCCTCGCACGGGCCCTGATCCTGAAACCTAAGGTGCTGCTGCTGGACGAACCGTTGTCGGCCTTGGACAAGAAAATGCGCGAACATATGCAGGTGGAATTGATCCGTCTGCAACGCCACGTCGGCATCACGTTCATCCTCGTGACCCACGACCAGGAAGAGGCGCTGGTCATGTCCGACCGGATTGCGGTCATGTTCGCAGGCGAGATCGGCCAGATGGACGATCCCGAAACGCTGTATCGTCGCCCCAAGAGCCGCCGCGTCGCCGAATTCATCGGCAAGATGAATTTCCTGCCGGGGCAGGTCGTGGCACTGTCAGGGACGGATGCAAAGGCTGATGTCGCAACGGGTGCGGGGCAGGCACCGGGAACCGTTCCCCCGAACCGGACCAACCGGTTGCTGACAGACCTGATGGACAAGATCGCACCGGGGACCGACACGACCGAGGACACGGAAACGCCTGCGGACACCGCACCCGCGCCAGAGTTGATGACCGTCGAGATTGCAGGGCTGGGTACGGCGCAGATCAGCGTCGATCAGGCCCCCGAAGGTGCAAAATTGGGCGATGCTGCGGTCGGTATCCGGCCCGAAACGCTGGCGATCCTGTTCGAGGGCGAGAGCCCCAAGCGTCATGAATGCCCGGGCGTCGTGGACGAGGTCGTGTACTACGGCGATATGACCTATTATGACGTGCGTATCAAAGACGTCCCGCAACCGCTTACGATTGCGATGAAAAACCTGATCGGCAGGCCCGTGCTGGAGGTTGGTGCCACATGTCGTGTCGCCTGGGACGACCGCGCGCTGGTGCTGTTCTAGGCGTCTGGCGGCAGGATACCCAGACCGCGCAGATAGATCCCGATCCCGGTTTCCAGCAGATCATCAGCGGGATAGGGGCTTTGCGTGCCGGGCGCACCGCGTGCGAACAATTCCACGACACCGTGCGACATGGCCCAGATATGGGCGGCAAACATTTGTGGCGGTGGTCTGCGGTCCGCCGGGATATGCTGCGACAGCACGGCGGCGGCGGTTTCCATGACCCCCAACGCCCGGCTCGCGGTCTTGTACAGTTCCGTTGATCGGTTGATCGAAATGCCGCTTTCGAACATCGCCACATAGTGACCTGGTTGTTCGCGCGCAAAGGCGAGATAGGCCTGTCCGGTGTTCAAAAAGGCGGTCAAGGCGGATGGTTTGCCACCGTCATACGCGGTTTCCATCCGGTCGGCAAAGATCGCATAGCCCTGTAGTGCGGCCTCTGCGATCAGATCCTCGCGCCCCTCAAAGTGGCGATAAACGGCTGCGGGTGTGACGCCTGCCTCGCGCGCGGCCTCTGACAGGGTGAACCCGGTCGGGCCCTTGACCTTGATCAGGTCCAGACAGGCCTCGACCAGCGCCTGCGCGAGGTTGCCGTGGTGATATCCGCGTTTAGCCATGACCACGGGCGTGCCACAGGTCGGGTCCGCCGACAATGGCTTGGTCGATCTCTCCCAGGGCGGCCAGATCCTTTTGGTCGTAGTCGATCCCCGACAACACGGCACGGATCGCGTTCAGCCGCGCGCGGCGTTTGTCGTCGGTCATGATGACGGTCCAGGGCGCTGCGGTGGTATGGGTGCGGTCCAGCGTTTCGCCGATGGCCGTGGTGTAGTCGTCCCAGCGCGACAATCCCTTGACGTCGATGCCGGACAGTTTCCACTGTTTCAATGGATCGCTTTCGCGGGCCAGAAACCGGTTCAATTGTTCAGCCCGACCCACCGTCAGCCAAAGTTTGAACAGCTGTACGCCGTCATCGACGATCATGGCCTCGAACGGATTGACCTGATCGAACCAATGGGCGCGTTGGCTGTCGGTGCAGAACCCGAACACCTTTTCCACCACGCCGCGATTATACCAGGACCGGTCAAAGAACGTGACATCACCTGCGGCGGGCAGGTGTTTGATATAACGCTGAAAATACCATTGAGACGCCTCGTCCTCGTTCGGTTTAGACAAGGCCACGATATGTGCGGACCGTGGGTTCAGGTTTTCGCGGAAACGGCCGATTGTGCCGCCTTTGCCTGCCGCGTCGCGTCCCTCGAAGACGACGGCAATGCGTGCGCCCGTGGCCTTGGCCCAGGTCTGCATCTTGACCAGTTCGATCTGGAGCAGGTGCAGCTGGTCCTCGTAGTCGGATTTGTCCATCCGGTCGTCGTGCGGATATCCGGCGGTCAGGATGGGCTTGCCGTCGCTGTCGGCAATGGCCGCGCGCACGGCCTCTGGTGCGTCGTTTTCGTGGAATGCGCTGATTGCGCCGTCAAAGGGAAGTGTCATGGCCGTATCCTTTTGGCCCACATTGCCCGGTGTCGGGGGTCAGCGCAATCCGGCGCGGCTGGCGGCCCGGTCGATCGCGGCAATCGCTGCATCTGGGTCGATGTGATGCGGCATGTGACCGACGCCGGGCAGGCGGGTCAGATTGGCTGACGGCACGATCTTGATGACCTCTTCGGCGTGGATGTCGATGGGGACGGTCGTGTCCTCGAGCCCGTGCAGGATTTCGATCGGCAGCGTCAGTTCCGGATAGCGCTGCGCCATCTCGACGACATGGGGGCGCAGCGTATTGACCTGTCGCGCATTTGCGCGGAACGAGTCCGCCCGTAGCGTCAGGGGGGCACCGATGAATGCGCCATAGCCCTCGGGCGCTGGGTTCGGCGCGAATGTCGCGGTGATCGCGTCGTCAACCGTCCCATTCGGCACAAAGGCCGCAATCAGCGGCACGACCACGGCACCGCCAAGTGCTGACCCGTTGACCGTGTAGTACAGGCCCAGATCGCCGGGCCATGGCATCGTGACGCCGGCAAAGCTGACCATCGCCGCGGCATTCACCGGATCATCACTGTCCAGCCCCATCAGCGACCACTGATAGGCGACGATCCCGCCAAAGCTGTGGCCGACGACAACCGGATCATTGATGCCCAGTTGCCCCGCCGCCTGGCGCAGCATCATGGCCTGTTGCAGCGGGCTTTCGCCGGCGCTGGCCAGCGCCCCGTCGGGCAGACCCGGAAAACGGTCGGTGTATCCCAGGCCCGGACGGTCAAACGCCGTCACGCGGTAGTTTTGCGCCAGCTTGTCGAACAGGTCGAACTTGAAATCCCGCAGGTTGCCGCCAGCCCCGTGGATCAGGACGACATCGGGTCCGCTGCCAGCCTGCAGGTAATGCACCCGCGCGCCACCATCGACCGTGACGAATTCACCCAAGGGGGGATAGTCGCGCTCTGCGGCGGCGGTGCGCATGGTCGATGTGCATCCCGTCACGATGCTGCCAAACCCGACCGCAAGGGCCGCCCACGTCAGTGCTTTAACGGCCAATTGCATTCAGGTCATATTCCGTCGTCTGGTAAATCTGGTTGATCCAGTTGCCATATAGAAGGTGCGCATGCGACCGCCACCTGTTTTGCGGCGGCCTCAACGGATCGTCATCGGGATAGTAGTTCACCGGCACGTTGATCGGGGTGCCCTGTGCCACGTCGCGGTCGTATTCCTGTTTCAGCGTGTCTGTGTCGTATTCGAAATGGTTGAACACATAGAGCGCGCGATGGGCCGGGTCCTCGACCAGCGCGGGACCGGCATGGGGGCTGGTGATCAGCGTGCGCAACCCGTTCGCCGCGTCCACGTCGGCCTGCCGCATTTCGGTCCAGCGGCTGACCGGCATCACGCAATCGTCCGAGAATCCGCGCAGATAGGGCGAGGCCGGATCGGTGACGGTATGGCGGAAACAGCCGAACATCTTGGTGTCCAGCAGGTGTTTGGGCACGCCGTGAAAGTGGTTGATCATCGCCATGCCACCCCAGCAGACGCCGAATGTCGAATGCACATGCGTCTGGGTCCAGTCGAACACCTGCTGCAATTCGGACCAATAGGTGACATCGGTGAAATCCAGATGTTCGATCGGGGCGCCAGTGATGATCAGACCGTCGAATTTCTCGCCGCTGGCCGCGACTTCGGAAAATGGACGGTAAAAGGTTTCCATGTGATCCGCGGCGGTGTTTTTTGTCTGATGTTCCGACATGCGGATCAGTGACAGTTCGATCTGCAAGGGAGTTGCCCCGATCAGCCGGGCAAACTGGTTTTCGGTCGCGATCTTTTTCGGCATCAGGTTCAGCAGCGCGATGCGTAGCGGGCGAATGTCCTGACGGTCTGCGGCGTCATCGGCCAGCACCATCACGCCTTCTGCATTCAGAACGCTGTAGGCGGGCAGATTGGATGGCAGTTTGATCGGCATGGTCTATTCCCCGGTGAAGGCGGCACAGATAGGCGCGTCAGCCGCGCGCCTCAAGGGCTGTGGCAATCATCGCGTCAAAGCTGGCCGCGTCATGCACCTGCATCACGTCCGACATGCCAACCGTCAGGCCCCAGTTGTCGGCCATCGCGCGATAGCGTGGCTGGCGATGATTCAGCGCCTTGGCAAAGGCCCAGCGGATGAACGTATCGGGATCAACCTTGTCCGGCGCCACATCAAATTCGCTCAGGTATGCGTTCCAGGTGTCCAGCAAGAAGACCGGGTCATAGGACATCGGTTTGGGTTCACGATCAAACCGGCGCACCAGTTCGTCGATATGTTCGTCCGACCCTTCGATCCAGACCATCAGCGTGCGTGCCGACAGGGCGGTCATGATCGGATCGCGGGGATTATGCGCATCAACCCATTCACAGATCGACCCGCCGGTGTCGCAGACGAAATGGGGGTATTGGTACAGGTCGTGTGACCGGTCGATGAAATGGCCCGTGTCCATCAGGGCCGCGACCTCGGCCAGCTGGAACTGATCCTGACGCCGGGTGTATTCGTCCCAGGGCAGGCCGCCACGGTCAGGATCACCGGGTTTGCCCAGATAGGACGACATCGGCTTGAGATCGTTGAACGAGATGTTCGACCCGATGTAGATGCTGTCCGACCGCAAGAGGTCGCGCAGAAACGGCACTTTCATCGCCTCGCGCTTGGCATTGTCCGCGATCAGCTCGCCCATGTAGCGTGTGCCGATGCGGTAATCGATGGAATAGTGAAACCAGTCACCCGTCGCACGCAGCATGGAGGACAGATAGGTTTTACCAAGCCCGGACATCCCGAAAAACAGGACACGTTTCTGCGGGGCGTTCAGCCAGTCGGATGCGGTTTTGTAAATCATGACCTTGGCATATTTCACGCAAGCCGCGGATGCCAGACCTGATCGGGGCGTCAGTAGCCCCGCCAGATCCAGCCGCCGCCCAGCACGCGGGTGCTGTCGGGGTCATAGAACACGCAGGCCTGGCCTGGGCTGATGCCTTCTTCGGCGACCAGCAGTTCGATTTCCGCCTCTGTATCGGAAATCGGGCGCAGGATTGCGTCGGTCGGCGGCTTGGTGGACCGGCATTTCACCGCGATCTGGCGCGTGCCACCGGCCAGAAAACCGCCGTCACCCAGCCAGTTGATTTCACGCAGCGGCACCTTGCGGGTGGCCAGCAGGTCCTTGGGGCCGACGATCACCTGCCGGGCCGCGACATCCAGTTTCACCACATACAACGGGTCAGCCAGACCACCGATGCCAAGCCCACGGCGCTGGCCGATCGTATAGTGGATCACGCCGTTATGCTGGCCCAGCACGCGGCCGTCCGTGTCGACGATATCACCCGGTTCAGCCGCACCGGGGCGCAGTTTTTCGATCACGGCAGCATAGTTGCCGTTGGGGACGAAACAGATGTCCTGACTGTCGGGTTTGTCCGCCACGCTCAGCCCGTATTTCGCGGCCAAAGCGCGGGTTTCTTCCTTGGATTTCAGATGCCCCAAGGGGAACCGCAGATAGTCCAGCTGTTCGGGGGTGGTGGAAAACAGGAAATAGCTTTGATCCTTGGCCGCATCCGCCGCGCAATGCAGTTCCGCACCCTGCGCACCCATCTTGCGCTGGATATAGTGGCCGGTCGCCATGCAATCGGCGTCCAGATCACGGGCTGTTTCCAGCAGGTCCTTGAATTTCACCCGTTCATTGCACCGAATGCAGGGGACAGGGGTCGCACCAGCCAGATAGCTGTCGGCGAATTCATCCATCACCGCCTCGCGAAAGGTGTTTTCGTAATCCAGAACGTAATGGGGGAACCCCATTTCTTCGGCAACGCGGCGCGCATCATGGATGTCACGGCCCGCGCAACAGGCCCCTTTTTTCGCCAAGGCCGCGCCGTGATCATAAAGTTGCAGCGTAACGCCGACCACGTCGTAGCCTTCTTCGGCCAATTGTGCTGCCACGACGGAACTGTCCACGCCACCCGACATCGCGACGACCACGCGGGTCTGTGCGGGCGGCTTTGCAAAACCGAGGCTGTTGAGCGTCTGATCGAGAGGCATGTCGCACCACCTGTATGGACAAGGGTTGTCAATAGGGCCTTGGCCCTACACCCGCTTGCGCTGGCTTACCAGTCTTTAAATGTTTTCGCCCAGTCTCTGCGCGATCAACAAAAGGACAACGCGATGTATCTACGCAAAATCAACGGCCCGCGGTCCGTGACATTGCCTGACGGTTCCATTCTGACCCGGGCCGATCTGCCACCTGCACGCACGCGTCGCTGGGTCGCGTCACGCAAGGCCAAGGTCGTGTCGGCCGTGACCTACGGGCTGCTGACGCGCGACGATGCGCTGACCATGTATGACCTGTCGGACGAGGAATTCACGGAATGGGAAAACGCGCTGACCATCCATGGCAAGGACGCCCTGAAAACCACCGCCTTGCAAAAATATAGACAACCATGACGTGCGTGATGCACACTTTTAAGGATACGCTAATCGCTCGTTAACGATTCCGGGGCAGGTTGCTGGTGCACAGATGAACGGAGAACCGTATGCGAGTCCTACTGATTGAAGACGACCCCACCACGTCCAAGAGCATCGAACTGATGCTGAGCCATGCCAATCTGAATGTCTACGCGACCGATCTGGGCGAGGAGGGGATCGATCTGGCAAAACTCTATGACTATGACCTTGTGCTGCTGGACCTGAACCTGCCCGACATGACCGGCTACGATGTGTTGCGCCAATTGCGCCTGGCCCGCATCGATACCCCCATCCTGATCCTGTCAGGCGATGATGACACCGACAGCAAGCTCAAGGGATTCGGTTTTGGTGCTGACGATTACCTGACCAAACCCTTCCACCGCGAGGAACTGGTCGCACGGATTCATGCGATCATTCGGCGGTCCAAGGGGCACGCCCAATCCATCATCAAGACCGGTTCGATTGCGGTCAACCTGGACGGCAAGACAGTCGATGTCGATGGCAAGACGGTCCATCTGACCGGTAAGGAATATCAGATGATGGAATTGCTGTCGCTGCGCAAAGGGACGACCCTGACCAAGGAGATGTTCCTCAATCATCTGTATGGCGGCATGGATGAGCCGGAACTCAAGATCATCGACGTGTTCATCTGCAAGCTGCGCAAGAAGCTGAGCGAGGCGACCGGCGGTGATAATTTCATCGAAACCGTCTGGGGGCGCGGATATGTCCTGCGCGATCCGGAGGTGCGCCAGGATCATGCGGCGGTGGCGGTCGGCGCCTGATGTCGGGTTCTGTCCCGGCGCATGATGACTGCAGTCGGGACGGCCCGGAAATACCCTGAACAGGCGCGTCAAATCTGGACGCCATGCACTGCGGCCCCTAGGTTCACGGCAAGGTCCGCAACGACGGGCAACCAGTTTGACAGGGGGTCCGATGGGACAGCGCGATACGGCCGGGATGGCCAATCCGATCACGGCGGTTCCGGTCGGCGACCTGACCGCGGACGATGCGGCGCGCGAACTGGCGGAGCTGGCCCGGACACTTGCGCAGGCCAATCTGGCCTATCACCGCGATGATGCACCTGCGATCGACGATGCCACCTATGACGCACTCAAGCGTCGCAATGCGGAAATCGAGGGCGCTTTTCCGGACCTCAAACGCGCTGACAGCCCCAGCGAGGCTGTTGGTGCCACCGTGGCCGATGGATTCGGCAAGGTCACCCATGCGGTCCGGATGATGTCGCTGGGCAATGCCTTTGCGACCGAAGATGTGACCGATTTTGACGCAGGCATCCGGCGATATCTCAACCTTGGTGGGGATGCAGCACTACGCTATACCGCCGAACCCAAGATCGACGGTCTGTCACTGTCCGTCCGATACGAGGATGGTCATCTGGTGCAGGCCGCCACGCGCGGTGACGGTGCGGTCGGCGAAAACGTGACCGAAAACGCAAGGACCATTTCGTCGATACCTCACCGGTTGACCGGCGCGCCGGCCGTGCTTGAGGTGCGTGGCGAGGTCTACATGACCCACGCGGATTTTGCAGCACTCAATGAACGCCAGACGGCCGCCGGGGCGAAACCCTTTGCCAATCCCCGCAATGCAGCGGCAGGATCGCTGCGCCAGTTGGATCCCGACATCACCCGATCGCGTCCGTTGCATTTTTTCGCCTACGCCTGGGGCGAGGTGTCGGCCCCGCTGGCGCAGACCCAATCGGGTGCGATCGCGCGGCTGGCTGAGCTGGGCTTTGCGACCAATCCGCTGACGCTGACCTGTGAAACCCCCGATGACCTGGTGGCACATTATGACCGCATCGCCGCCGACCGTGCCGCCCTGGGCTATGATATCGACGGCGTCGTCTACAAGGTTGACGATCTCGACTATCAGCGCCGTCTGGGGTTTCGATCCACCACGCCGCGGTGGGCCATCGCGCACAAGTTTCCTGCCGAACTGGCCTGGACGCAGGTTGAATCCATCGACATCCAGGTGGGCCGCACCGGTGCGCTTTCGCCGGTTGCGCGGCTGACACCTGTCACGGTCGGTGGCGTCGTGGTGTCGAACGCCACCTTGCATAACGAGGATTACATCGCCGGGCGCAGTGCGGACGGTAGCGAAATCCGCGGTGGAACAGATATTCGCGTTGGCGACTGGGTCGAGGTTTACCGCGCGGGCGACGTCATTCCCAAGGTGTCCAGTGTCGATCTGTCCCGCAGGCCGGAGGATGCGACGCGCTACGACTTTCCGACACGATGCCCCGAATGCGGATCGGATGCGGTGCGCGATGACGGCGACGCGGTCCGTCGCTGCACGGGCGGTCTGATTTGCCCCGCGCAAGCGATTGAAAAGCTGCGCCATTTCGTCAGCCGCTCTGCCTTTGACATCGAAGGGCTCGGGGCGAAACAGGTCGAATATTTCTTTGCCGATGAGATACTGCCCGTGCGCGAGCCTGCGGATATCTTTACCTTGCGTGCGCGCAATGCGGCAAACCTGGCCAAGCTGGAAAACCGCGAGGGTTTTGGCAAGACAAGTGCGAACAACCTCTTTGACGCCATTGATGCGAAACGCGCGATCCCTTTGAACCGCTTGATCTTTGCGCTGGGTATCCGCCATGTCGGGGAGGTGGCAGCGGCCGATCTGGCGCGGCATTTCCTGACATGGGATGCCCTGATGCAGGCGGTGGATCAGGCCGGGCCAGCCGCCCAGGCACATCTGGCAGCCGATGCCGCAGAACAGGCGGAACGGCAGGCTGCGACCGCGGAAAATCGCCGGGCGCGGATCAAACCCGTACGTGATGCCCTCTGGACTGATGTAGAGACACAGGCCCGTGCCGCCTGGGACGATCTGGTCGGGATCGACGGCATCGGTGCCTCTGTTGCCGTATCGCTTGTCACGACATTTCAGCAAGAAAAGGAAAGAGCGTCCATCGCGCGGCTTGTTGCGGAACTGACCGACATCGTGCCCGTTGCAGCGCCTGCAACCTCGGGCAGCCCCGTTGCGGGCAAGACCGTGGTCTTTACCGGCACGTTGGAAAAGATGACCCGCGCCGAAGCCAAGGCCCGCGCCGAGGCCTTGGGGGCCAAGGTTGCAGGATCGGTCAGTGCCAAGACCGACATCCTGATCGCGGGGCCGGGTGCGGGATCAAAGGCGGACAAGGCGGCCAAACTGGGCGTCCAGACCATTGACGAGGACGCCTGGCTCGCGCTGATCGGCGACGCATGAGCCAACGTCCAGAGAGCCTGTTTCCGCTGTTTGCGGCCCTGCCGACCCTGGCGGGGATTGGGCCAAAATCAGCCAAGGCGTTGGAACAGATCGGTGTCCGGACCCCGCGCGATCTGCTGATGACCTTGCCGGTGTCAGGTGTCGACCGCCACCGGCGTGCCAGTATCGCAGAGGTGGTCCCGCCCGCTGTCGCTACGGTTGAGGTGATGGTCGGCCAGCATTATCCCCCCAGCACCAAGGGGCGCCCCTACCGGATCGCGGTCCGTGACGAGGCTGTGGATTTCACGCTGATCTATTTTCACGCGCGCGGTGATTATCTGCAAAAACTCTTGCCGACGGGACAGCGGCGCATCGTGTCTGGCAAGGTCGAATTATTCGACGGGATCGCGCAGATGACCCATCCCGATCACATCGTCCTGCCTGATGAGGGGGACGAACTGCCCGCGTTCGAACCTGTTTATCCGCTGACCTCTGGTGTGACGCAAAAGCTGATGTTCAAGGCGACGCGTGACGCCTTGTCCAAGGCACCCGAATTGGCGGAATGGATTGATCCATCACTCAAACAGCGAGAAGGCTGGCCGGATTGGCACAGCGCCCTGACGGCCGCCCATGCACCGCAGGCAACGACAGACCTGTCGCATATGGCCGTGTCGCGCGTGCGTCTGGCCTATGATGAGCTGTTTGCCCACCAGCTTACACTCGCGCTGGCGCGGGCGCAGGTGCGGCAGAAACCGGGCCGTGTCAGCGCGGGAGATGGCAGGTTGCGCAAGCGTGTCCTTGCCGCCTTGCCCTATCGCCCGACGGGGGCGCAGACCCGTGCCATTGCAGAAATCGCCGCTGACCTGGGCACACCGCAGCGGATGAATCGCCTGCTGCAAGGTGATGTGGGTGCCGGCAAGACGCTGGTCGCCCTGATGGCCTTGCTTGTCGCTGTGGAGGCAGGCGGGCAGGGTGTCATGATGGCCCCGACCGAAATCCTCGCCCGGCAGCATTTGCAGGGGTTGCGGCCACTGGCCGAAAAAGCCGGTGTCGTGCTGGAAATCCTGACCGGCCGCGACAAGGGACGCGAACGGCAGGCAAAACTTGCCGCCCTTGCAGCGGGCGATATCCAGATCCTTGTGGGCACCCATGCGGTGTTTCAGCCTGACGTGCAGTTTCACGACCTGCGCCTTGCGGTGGTGGACGAACAGCACCGGTTTGGCGTGACCCAGCGGATGGAACTTGGGTCCAAGGGGCAGGCGGTTGATGTGCTTGTGATGACCGCGACGCCGATCCCCCGATCACTGTCGCTGACGCAATTCGGTGAAATGGACCTGAGTGTGCTGGACGAAAAACCGCCAGGACGCACACCGGTGACGACAGCGCTGGTTTCGACCGAGCGGATGGACCAGGTGGTAGACCGCCTGCGCACCGCCGTGGCAGAGGGGCGTCAGGCCTATTGGGTATGCCCACTGGTCGAGGAATCAGAGGTCAGCGACATGACCGCCGCCGAAGAGCGGTTCAAACGATTGCGCAGCGCGCTGGGTGAGGGCGTTGTGGGGCTGGTGCATGGTCAGATGCCACCGGCGGACAAGGACGCGGCGATGGCGCGATTTGCCGCTGGCGAAACCAAGGTGCTGGTTGCGACCACGGTGATCGAGGTCGGCGTGGATGTGCCCAACGCATCGATCATGGTGATCGAACGCGCCGAAAGTTTCGGTCTGGCGCAGTTGCATCAGCTGCGCGGGCGCGTCGGGCGCGGGGCTGCGGCCTCGACCTGTTTGCTGCTGTATCAGGCACCGCTGTCGAAAACCGGCGAACGGCGCCTCGCGATCCTGCGTGAAACTGAGGACGGTTTCGTCATCGCCGAAGAGGACCTTGCGATGCGGGGGGCGGGCGACATGATCGGGACCGCGCAATCGGGCCTGCCGCGATTTCGCATCGCCGATCTGGAACGGCAGACGGCGCTGCTGGAACTGGCGCGGTCAGACGCACGCAAGCTGTTGCATGACGATCCTGACCTCGAAACTCCGCGCGGCAAGGCGGCGCGCGTTTTGTTGTGGTTGATGGAACAGGACCGGGCGATCCGTCTGATTTCAGTGGGTTAGAACGCGAAGGTCGCGTCGAAATCCTCTGGCAATTCGGGTTGCGGGGCGCAGGCCGCAAGGCCCAGCATCAGCGTGAACAGCAAGATCAGGCGCATGGAAAGATCCTATCGCGTCAGGACCAGTTCGCCATCGCGAATCTGGATGTTTGAAAATCGGCTGAGGTAGGACATGCCCAGCAGGGACCCGAACATGTCACCACCATTGACCACGGCGGGGACACGGGTTTCGGTTACATCGCCCAGCGTGACCCGGTCCAGCGTCACGGGGGCGGTTTGCACGATGCCGTTTGCGGTGCTGGCACTGCCCAGATAACGCAATGTGTCAGGGTCCAGACCGATGCGCTGTGCGTCCTGCTGGCTCAGGACGATCTGCGATGCGCCGGTGTCGATGACGAAATCCACGGGCACGTCGTTCACACCCAGCCGGATGTAATAATGCCCGTCCGCCTGTTGAGGCAGCACGATGTCACCGCCGCTGGTCACCGATTGCCGAGGCAGCACATCCCGGCTGATATCGCCCCATAGGCCGATCGCGCCGATTGCCCCGATAAAGATCAGGCCCCAGATGCTGGCCTGTTGGGCCACCTTGCCCATGCGGCCCCGTTGACTGACGAGGTAGCTGACAAAGATCGCCCCACCCATCAGGGTGAGAAAGGTCGCCTGCATGATCTGGTCAGTGCTCATACCGCAGATATAGGGCTCAGCCGCCCAGACCGAAACCCCGCAGACCGTCCAGAATGAACTGCACGGCCAGGGCGGCCAGCAGCATCCCCAGCAGGCGGGTCACCACGTTGATACCCGTTTTGCCCAGCAGGCGTTCCAGCAATCCTGCTGCCATGAACAACACAAAGACGATGCCGATTACCAGCACCATGATGCCCAGCACTGCGCCAAAACCGAGTGCGCTGTCGGTCTGGCCGGTCAACAGAATGATCGTCGCAATACTGCCGGGGCCCGCGATCAATGGAATGGCGATGGGATAGATCGACGGGTCGGAATCAGGGTCGACATGGTCTGACGAATTGTCCTCGCGGCGGGCCTGCCTGCGTTCGAACAACATGTCGAGCGCGGTCAGAAACAGAAGAACGCCGCCAGCGATCCGGAAGGCAGGCATGGAAATGCCGATGAAATCCAGCAAGGCCTCGCCCGAAAAGGCAAAGATCAGCAGCAAGCCGATCGATACCAGACAGGCGCGGATCGCGATGGCCTGCCGCTGACGACGGGTCATGCCTTGGGTCATGGCCACGAACAGCGGTGCCAGTCCCAGCGGGTCGATCACGATGAACATGGCGGTAAAGGCCGTGATGAGCGTGGGAATATCAGTCATGTCTCACCCTCGCAGGTCTCGTTTCAGGCCTTTTCGGCCTTTTCCAGTTTTTCCAATGCCTGCATCCACATCGTCTCGGCGCGGGACAGGCCGTCCATGACCTCGGCGTATTTCTTGTTCCAGGTCGCAAGTTCGCCAATGCGCGTATCATCATACAGTGCCGGATCGGCCAGCTTCTTGGCCAGCTTGTCGCGCATGTCGTTGATTTTCGTCACGCGTTCCTCGGCCTTGCGCGCCTCTGCACGCAGCGCGAGGATTTCGTCGCGTGTGGGTTTGCGCACCTTGGGGGCGACAGGCTTTTCGACCTTGGCGGGTTTGTCCGGGGTCAACAGCAGTTTGCGATAGCTGGCAAGGTCGTCGTCATAGGGTTTGACGTGCCCGCCTTTGACCAGCCACAGACGGTCGGCGACCATCGACAACAGGTGCATGTCGTGGCTGACAAGGATGACCGCACCGGTGTAGGCGGTCAGCGCCTCGACCAGCGCCTCGCGGCTTTCGATGTCGAGGTGGTTGGTCGGTTCGTCAAGGATCAGCAGATGCGGCGCGGGCAGGGTGGCCAACAGCAGCGACAGACGTGCCTTTTGCCCGCCTGACAGACGCCCCACGGCGGTTTCGGCCTGATCGGCGCCCAGACCAAAGCCTGCCAGCCGTGCACGCAGTTTTGCCTGACCCTCTTCGGGGCGTTCGCGGAACAGGTGGTCCAGCGGCGTTTCTTCAATCCGCAGCTCGTCCACCTGATGCTGGGCAAAGAAACCGATGCGCAGCTTGTTGGAACTGACCATCTTGCCGCGCGCGACCTCCAGCCGGCCGGACAGCATCTTGGACAGGGTCGATTTGCCCTCGCCGTTGCGGCCCAGCAGGGCGATCCGGTCGTCCTGGTCGATGCGCAGGTTCAGGTCGTGCAGGATGATCTGGTTGCCATAGCCGACGGCAGCGCCTTCGGTTGCGATGATGGGGGGCGACAGTTCCTCGGGCTCTGGAAAGGTGAACACGGTGCGTGCCGCGTCCGCAGGCACGCGGATGGTTTCCATCTTTTCCAGCGCCTTCACGCGCGATTGCGCCTGTTTCGCCTTGGATGCCTTGGCCTTGAACCGGTCGACAAAGGCTTGCAGGTGTTCGCGCTTGGCATCCTGCTTTTTCGCAGCAGAGGTCAGCAGCGCGATTTTTTCAGCGCGCTGGCGGGCGAATTGGTCGTATGGGCCAGTGTAGTAGGTCAGCCCCTTGTTTTCGAGGTGCAGAATCCCGCCCACGGACCGGTTCAACAACTCGCGGTCGTGGCTGACGATCAGCACGGTATGGGGGTATTTGCCGATATAGGCCTCGAGCCACAGCGCACCCTCAAGGTCGAGGTAGTTCGTCGGTTCGTCCAGCAGCAGCAGGTCAGGTTCGGAAAACAGCACGGCGGCCAGCGCCACGCGCATCCGCCAACCACCCGAGAATGCAGAACAGGGCATACGCTGTTCTTCGTCGGTGAACCCAAGCCCCTTGAGGATGGTGCTGGCGCGGGCTTCGGCGCTCCATGCGTCGATATCGGTCAGACGGACCTGAATGTCCGCGATGCGGGTCGGGTCAGTGGCGGTTTCCGCCTCGGCCAACAGGGATTCCCGTTCGGTATCGGCGCGCAGCACCGTGTCGATCAGGCTGACCTCGTTGCCGGGAACCTCTTGGCTGACGCCACCGATCTTCCAGCCGCGCGGCATGTCGATCGTGCCGGTATCCAGCACCATTTCACCGCGAATGATGCGGAACAGCGTGGTCTTGCCGGTGCCGTTACGCCCCACCAATCCCACCTTGTGGCCCGTGGGAATGGTGACGGTCGCGCCCTCCAGCAGGGTGCGGCCTTCGACGGAGTATGTGATGTCAGATATTTTCAGCATGGGCGGCGCATAGCAGAGGCCCCGCCCATGTGAAAGTGGTCATCATTCGCGTTCGGCGGCGACGTCGCGGTTCCAGATCGTAGGGTCGATCCCCTTGTCCAGATCGGGGTGATCGGCAAACCGGAACAGTGGTTCCTTGCCCGCTTTGCGCTGCTTGAAATAATCGATGGTCAGCGCGCGCACGGTGCCGGACAGGATCACGATGGCCACAAGGTTGATCGTCGCCATCACGGCCATGCTGGCATCGGCAAAGTTGAACACCGTGGATACCGGCTGCACGGCCCCCCAGATCACCATTGCCATCGCCGCGACCTTGAGGATCAACAGCGGCATCCGCCCGCCAAGCCCCAGAAACTCCATCGCGTTTTCGGCATAGGAATAGTTGCCGATGATCGAGGTAAAGGCAAAGAACAGGATGGCGATGGCGATGAACGCGGGTCCGGCGGCACCGATGTGCGCGGACAGCGCGTTTTGCGTCAGCACCATGCCTTGCGCCCCATCGGGTCCATAGTCGACGACGCCGGACAACAGGATCATCAGTGCGGTTGCGGTACAGATCACCAGCGTGTCGATGAACACGCCCAGCCCTTGCACCAGTCCCTGACTGGACGGGTGATGCGGGTCCGGCACGGCCGTTGCCGCGATATTGGGCGCAGAGCCCATGCCGGCCTCGTTGCTGAACAGACCACGTTTCACGCCGTTCATCAGGGCCGCCATGATTCCGCCGGTGAAACCGCCGGCCGCCTGTTCGAACCCGAACGACGATTTCACGATCAGGGCGAACATGGCCGGCACCTCGGTGATGTTGGCGACCAACACGTAAACTGCGACGAGGATATAAATCCCCGCCATGGCAGGCACGATGCGTTCCGCGACCTTTGCAATCGACCGGATCCCGCCAAAGATCACGATACCGGCCACGGCCGCGAGGGCCACACCGGTGGCAATTCCCGGCACACCAAAGGCGGCGGTCATCGATTCGGAAATCGAATTGGACTGCACGGCAGAGAAGATCAGGCCAAAGGACAGGATCAGGCAGATCGAAAACGCGTAGCCCATCGCGCGGCTGCCGACGCCGTTGGCCATGTAGAACGCAGGGCCGCCACGGTATTGGCTATCGGCGTTGCGCACCTTGTAAAGCTGGGCGAGCGTCGATTCCGCATAGGCCGTGGCCATGCCGACCAGTGCCACCATCCACATCCAGAAAATCGCACCGGGTCCGCCCAGATAGATCGCGACGGCCACACCCGCGAGGTTGCCCGTCCCGACGCGGCTGGCCAGTGAAATTGTCAGCGCCTGCAACGGCGAGATGCCAGAGGGCGAGGTGTTGTTCGACCCGATGATGACGCGGAAATATTCGGGAAAATGGCGAAACTGGATAAACCCAAGGCGGATCGTGAAAAACACGCCGACCCCCAGCAATCCCCAGACCAGAACATAGCCCCACAGGATACTATTCAAAAAATCGACAATGAGGGTCATGGTTTTCTCCCTTTGGTTGTTTTCCATCGCATGGCACATCGGGGCTGCCATGGAAATGTGATTGCCCGCTTTTCAGCGGGGCGGCTGCATGGTAGGGCCGCGCCAGAAATGCATTTCATCTGAAAGAGGCTAAACATGGCTGTTGAACGCACCCTGTCCATCATCAAACCCGACGCCACCAAGCGCAACCTGACTGGCAAGATCGTTGCCAAGTTCGAGGATGCTGGTCTGCGCGTCGTCGCATCCAAGCGCATCCACCTGACGCAGGCGCAGGCCGGCAAGTTCTACGCTGTTCATTCCGAGCGTCCGTTCTTTGGCGAACTGACCGAATTCATGGCGTCCGGCCCGGTTGTGGTGCAGGTCCTCGAGGGTGAAGGCGCAATCGCCAAGAACCGCGAAGTCATGGGTGCAACCAACCCCGCAGACGCCGCAGCAGGCACCATTCGTGCAGAGTTTGCTGAATCCGTCGGCGAAAACTCGGTCCATGGGTCTGACTCTCCCGAGGCAGCGGCAGAAGAGATCGCATTCTTCTTCTCCGGCCTCGAACTGGTTGGCTAAATAAAGAGGGCGGACGCAATGGTCTGCCCTGTTCAGGCTGTTTGAAGGGGGCTGTTCCGTTCGGGGACGGCCCCTTTTTCATGCAGATGTGCGCGCAGGATCGCGACGTTGCGGCGGTTGGACTTGAACTTGGCGTCGAAAAGGTCGCCGATGACAGGCACCGATCCGACCAGAACATCCAGTGCGGTGTTCAATCCCATGCGCCCCATGACATGCGGGGCAGCGCCCAGACGCTTGGCCTCGGCCAGAATGATCAGGGCGGGGATCAGGGTCAGCGCATCACCGATCCCCGGCACAAGGCCGATGATCGCATCATAGCCGACGCGCATCCCGACCACGGGGATCCGGAACGCGCTGTCCATGCTGTGCGCCAGTTTCTCCAGCCGCGCCAGCCGCTGTGTGTGCGTCCGGGTCATGCGCCAACCGGTTCGGCGCGGGCCATCAGCCAGATCGCATGGACCAGACCGGGCACATAGCCCAGGATCGTCAGCAGCACGTTGATCAGGAACGCCTTGCCAAAGCCTTCCTGGATCAGGACGGCCAATGGGGGCAGAATGATTGCGAGCAAAATCTTGAGAAGTTTCATGATTGGTCTCCGTTGGTTCACCTCACCAATGCGTGAGCCCCCCAATCGGTTCCAGATCGTGTCACATCTCAGATGCTGGCGTAGTCCTGAAACCGGAACGTGACCGGCTGGGACGTGCCCGACGGGGCCTGCCGTTGTGCCGCGGTCTGTGTCTGACCGGATTGTGCGGATTTTTCGTTGGGTGTCGTGGAGTTGGTGTCTGTATGCGTAGCCATTGGAGTCCCTTTCGGCCGCTGTTCCCCCCCACAGGCACAGCCTGCGGGATCTGGACAGCGTCCCAAAGCAATTTCAGGGTTTGAGGGCGGAATTCAGGTGTTTTCGGGCCGATTGTGTCGATTCGGTCCTATTTCTTTTTCGGTCCACTGCGTTTCAGCGTGCTGGCGCCGCCCTTGCGTGGGCCCGCAGGCTTACCACCGGGGGGCGTGAACCGCTTGGACGTATCCGATGCACTGGCCTTGGGCTTGGGGCCGCCGGGGCCTGACTTACCCTTGAAGCCTGCGCCGTCGGATTTGCCCTTATAGGCCGGTTTGCCATCGGATTTTGCGCGAAACGGCTTGTCGTCGGACTTGCCCTTGTAGGGTTTGCCGTCAGATTTTCCCTGGTAGGGCTTTGCGTCGCCCTTGCCTGCGTAGGGTTTCTTCGCACCTGCTTCACCGGTGCCGCCCTTGTCCTTCCAGACGGGTTTCGCGCGCGGTTTTGCCGGAGTGACAGCGCCGTCATAGTCACGCTTTTCCGGCTTTGATCGCGGTTTGCGCGGCGCGATCGCGGCCACATCGTCCTGACGGGACGGCGGGGGCGGCGCTGTATCGCGCGGTTTGGCGTCGCGCGGCTTGTCCTTTTTAAACGGGGGACGATCATCGCGTGGGCTGTCGTAGTCGCGCTTGCTGGGGCGTGGGCCACGGCTGCCGATGTTTGGCACGCCGTCCACGGCAGACAGTTTCGCCTGATTTTCCAGCGTCATATCCGACCCGATCGACCGCAGGAAACCGGCGACGGCACCTTCGGAAATCTCGACAAAGGTTTCATCGGGCTGAATGCGGATGGCGCCAATTTCCTTTTTCGTGATGTCACCGGCCTTGCACAGCATCGGCAAGAGCCAGCGTGCCTCTGCCTTTTGTTCACGGCCGACGTCAACGCGGAACCACTTGGACGGGCCGAATGCCTCCTTGCGTTCGCGCGGGGGGCGGTCGTCGCGTGGTGCGCCGGGGGTCGGGGCCTCTGACAGGTCTTCGGGCGCGGATTGGCGACCCTGATAAAGACGCAGATAGGCCGCAGCGATCTGTTCTGGCGAATGTTGTTCCAGCAGGCGCGCGGCAAATGCCGTTTCGCCATCGGTGAATGTTTCGGACCAGATGTCATCCGCCAGCAGGCGTTCCTCGTCCTTTTGCAGGATTTCGTCTGCGGTCGGGGCCTTGCCCCAATCGGCGTTCAGCTTGCCCCATGTCAGCAGGTTCTGCGCACGGCGGAACATCTTGGGCGGCACGACCATCGCACTGACGCCCTTGCGCCCGGCACGTCCCGTCCGACCCGAGCGGTGCAACAGGATTTCAGCGTTGGTCGGCAGTTCGGCGTGGATCACCAGTTCGAGGTTCGGCAAATCAATGCCGCGCGCGGCCACGTCGGTTGCCACGCAGACGCGGGCACGCCCGTCGCGCATGGCTTGCAGCGCATGTGTGCGTTCCTGCTGCGACAATTCCCCGGACAGGGCGACAACCGCAAAGCCGCGGTTCGACAGGCGCGTGGTCAGTCGGGTGACCATCGCACGCGTGTTGCAGAACACGATGGCATTGGGTGCCTCGTAATAGCGCAGCAGGTTGATGATGGCGTTGTCGGCATCATGCTGTGCGACGCTCAGCGCGCGGTATTCGATGTCGGAATGCTGCTTTTCCTTGCTGGCGGTGACGATCCGCTTGGCGTCGGTCTGGTATTCCTTGGCCAGCCGTTCGATCATCGGCGGCACGGTGGCCGAGAACATCAGCGTGCGACGATCGGGCGGCGCCTCGCCCAGGATGAATTCCAGATCTTCCTTGAACCCCAGGTCCAGCATCTCGTCCGCCTCGTCCAGCACCACGGCGCGGGTGTCGGACAGGTCGATATTGCCGCGGGTGATGTGGTCGCGCAGACGGCCTGGCGTTGCCACGACGATATGCGCACCGCGATCCAGTGCGCGGCGTTCGTCGCGCACATCCATGCCACCCACGCAAGAGGCCAATACCGCACCGGTCGGCGCATAAAGCCAGGTCAGTTCGCGTTTCACCTGCATGGCAAGTTCGCGTGTCGGTGCCACGATCAGCGCCAGCGGACGCCCGGCGGGGCCAAAGGTGCCGTCCTCTGCCAGAATGGTCGAACCGATCGCAAGGCCGAATCCAACCGTCTTGCCGGACCCGGTTTGTGCCGACACCAGCAGGTCCTGACCTGTCAGCGCGTCGTCGGTGACGGCCTCCTGTACGGGGGTCAGGCTATCATAGCCCTTGTCTGCAAGGGCTTTGGCGAGGGTCGAGATCATAATAAATTGCGTCCGGCTAATGGGTCAGACCGCGCCTTAGGCTTGTTGCGCCGCGCTGTCCAGCATCATTCGCCGCAACCATCGGCGGTAGATCACCCATGCGAGAACGGAAAAAACGACAAATTGGACCGAGACACCGGCGACCAGCGGCAGCAGGGCACCGGCATTCTGTGCGGCCGGTTCGCCTGCATCCGCAACCGTTGTGCCGTCAATCGCGTCAGCGTCGATCATGCCCGCGGTAAAGACGTTGAGGTTCCAGAGCGCGTGCAGAATGATCGCGGGCCACAGGTTCACGGCTTGCAGCGTGATGGCACCCAGCAGGGCGCCAAAGGCGGTGGCAAAGACGATTTGCAAGACGGTCTGGACCACGTCCTGTCCATACAATGCATTGGCACCATGATAGATCCCGAACAGGACCGAACAGAGGATCAGTGCCCAGCCCGGCGACAGCCTGTGCCGCAGACCGTTCATCAGCAAGCCGCGGAACATCAGTTCTTCGCTCAGCCCGATGAACAGGGCAAAGAGGATTGCCGCCAGAATGGCCGTGCCGACCTGTTCGGGCAGCGGATAGACGATCACAGCCGCCACAAGCATGAAGTAGAGCGACGCCGGCACGATCATGATCCAGAGCCACAAGCGCACACCGGCCCAGTCAGGTGCAACGATCAGCCCCGTCGCGCGGGTCCAGCCGAACAGGGCAACCACAAGAACAACGACCAACGCCGAAATCGCCTGAAAAAGGCTGGTGGTCAGGTCGGGGGCGTAGGTGATTTCACCTGTGCCGTCCGTCACATCGACAGCACCAAAGACGATCAGCGGCCACGCAAACAACACTGTCAGGAACAGCGTGCCCACGATCGCGGCGGTCAGCGGCCGTTTGTCAGCAAATGTCGAAAACGGCCGCATTGTCATCCATCCATTCGCTGTGGCGTCAGTCCGCGGACCCCTTGTCCGCGCGGCTTGCCAGCAGGGTCCGCGCACGCTTTTCCGCGCGACGCACCCTGATGAATGTCATGTAGCTTTCCTGCAGGGTCTGAGAAGACGTGCCGAGGATTTCCGAGATCTGGTCCACGATCTTTTCGTCACCCGTGCGGGCCTCGTCCTCGAGCGCCTTGGCGGCCAGTTCGTTGGCCACTTCGTCAACGTAGGATGCCATCAGCGCGTGTTCTCCGTCAGGCGGCGACGCACATAGGTTTTCACGCTGTCGATCATCGGATCCATATGCGGATCCTCAAAGAAATGTCCCGCACCGGGAACCTCTTCGTGGGTGACCGTGATGCCCTTTTGTTCGTGCAGCTTGTTCACGAGGTTCACGGTATCGGCGGGCGGGGCCACGCGGTCAGCTGCACCGTTGATGATCAAACCCGAGGACGGGCAGGGGGCGAGAAAGCTGAAATCATACATGTTGGCGGGGGGCGATACGCTGATGAAGCCCGTGATTTCGGGGCGGCGCATCAACAATTGCATCCCGATCCATGCGCCAAAGCTGAAGCCTGCAACCCAGCAATGTTTCGCGTTGCTGTTCATGGATTGCAGGTAATCCAGCGCCGAGGCGGCATCCGACAACTCTCCGATGCCCTGGTCGTATTCACCTTGACTGCGCCCGACGCCACGGAAATTGAACCGCAAAACGGTAAAACCCATCTGGTAAAATGCGTAGTGCAGGTTGTAGACAACCTTGTTGTTCATCGTGCCGCCGAACTGCGGATGCGGATGCAGCACGATGGCGATGGGCGCGTCGCGGTCTTTTTGCGGATGGTAGCGACCTTCGAGGCGACCTTCGGGGCCGGGGAAAATGACTTCGGGCATTTGGGTCTTACCTGCTTTGGGAGGGGCGCTTGACGATCGTCGGGCACCACCTTAGAACAATTCTAAATGCGCAGCAGAGGTGCCGCGCGGGTTGACGTGACCTAATCAGGCTACGGCTTTTCGTCAATGAATTTACGACCCAACGGGTCGGTCAGGGGTTGGAATGAAGTTAAGCACCAAGGGACGCTACGCCATGGTCGCATTGGCGGACCTCGCTTTGCAGCCGGGGGACGGGCTGACCAGCCTGACCGAAATATCCAAGCGGCAGGACATTTCGCTGCCCTACCTCGAACAGTTGTTCGTGAAACTGCGGCGGGCTGAATTGGTTGAATCGGTGCGTGGGCCGGGTGGTGGTTACCGTCTGGCGCGGCCCGCGTCCGAAATCCGCGTGGCCGACATCCTGGGGGCCGTCGATGAAACGGTCAGTGCGATGCACAAGGGCGCGGGTGCGTCCGGTGCGACCTCTGGCAGCCGCGCACAATCGCTGACCAATCGTCTGTGGGAGGGGTTGAGTGCACATGTCTATGTGTTCCTCCACCAGACCCGGCTGTCGGATGTGGTCGGCAATGCGATGGCACCCTGTCCGGCCGTGCCTGCGCTGTTCGAAGTGGTCGACGAGACCTGAACGCCGGACCGGGGCGCTGCCCCGGACCCCGGAGTATTTTTGGCAAGATGATACCAAGGACCGCATGACCCGCAGCTATCTGGATCACAACGCAACGACACCGCTGCGGGCCGAGGCCCGCGACGCGATGATCGCGGCGATGGATGTGGCGGGCAACCCGTCGTCTGTCCACGCCGAGGGGCGCGCGGCAAAAGGGCTGGTCGAGCGCGCGCGGGGGCAACTGGCCGATGCGCTGGGTGCATCCAACGCCGACATCGTTTTCGTGTCTGGATCAACCGAGGCGGCGGCGCTGTCGCTGGCCGGGCGTGGTTTGCGCTGTGCGGGCATCGAGCACGAGGCCGTGCGCGTCTGGTGCGACGCGACGCTGAGCCTGTCGGCCGGGCAGGTGATCTGTGACGATCCTGCGCGTGCGACGGTCCAGCTTGCCAATTCCGAAACCGGAGTGCTGCAGGATTTGCCGCAGGGACTGGCTGTCAGCGATATCACCCAAGGGTTCGGGCGCGTGCCCTTTGCCTATGGGTGGGCAGGGGTCGACATGGTGTTTCTGTCGGCCCACAAATTCGGCGGACCAAAGGGTGTGGGCGCATTGATCGTGCCGCAAGGCGCTGAGGTTGCCGCACAAATACGTGGTGGCGGCCAGGAGATGGGGCGCAGGTCCGGGACCGAGAATGTCATCGCAATCGCCGGTATGGGGGCCGCTGCCGCAGCGGCACAAAAAGATTTGGCAAATGGTGTCTGGGACCGGGTTGCGCAACTTAGAAATATTCTAGAAAAGGCCATTGCAGAGCAGTCTTCGCAGACTATTTTTGTAGGGAATGATCTGCGCAGGCTGCCCAATACGTCGTGTTTTATCACGCCCGGCTGGAAGGGTGAGACACAGGTCATGGCGATGGACCTTGCCGGTTTTGCCGTGAGCGCAGGATCGGCCTGTTCCAGCGGCAAGGTCAAGGCAAGCCAAGTGCTGCAGTCGCTGGGGTTTGATGATGACCAGGCGGGATGCGCGTTGCGGGTGTCGCTGGGACCCGAGACGACAGAAGACATGGTCTTGCGCTTTGCCGAGGCGTGGGGCCGGAAAATCAAACGGATGCAGGCGGCATGACGCCGCAAGAGAGGTAAGGACATGACAGCTTTGGATCAGGTAGAGGTCAAAGAGGGCGTCGATCAGGAAACCGTGGATGCGGTGGCCCAACTCTCTGGTGCGTATAAATACGGCTGGAACGACGACGACATCGAGATGGATTACGCCCCCAAGGGCGTGAACCCCGATATCGTTTCGCTGATTTCGTCCAAGAACGAGGAACCGCAGTGGATGCTGGACTGGCGTCAGGCTGCGTTTACCCGCTGGGAAGGCATGTCCGTGCCGAACTGGGCGATGCTCAAGGTTGCGGATATCGATTTCCAGGATCTGTATTACTATGCCCGGCCCAAGAGCATGGAGGTCAAGCCCAAGTCGTTGGACGAGGTCGACCCCAAGCTGTTGGAAACCTACAAGAAGCTGGGAATTCCGCTGAAGGAACAGGCCATTCTGGCCGGTGTGGAGGGCGCTGAAAACGATCTGCCAGAGCGCAAGGTTGCCGTGGATGCGGTGTTCGATTCCGTGTCTGTCGGCACGACGTTCCAGGCAGAGCTGAAAAAGGCTGGCGTGATCTTTTGTTCGATTTCGGAGGCGATCCGCGAGCATCCCGAGCTGGTCAAGAAATACCTGGGCACCGTCGTGCCGCCGTCGGATAATTTCTATGCGACGCTGAACTCGGCCGTGTTTTCCGACGGATCGTTCGTCTATGTGCCGCCCGGCGTGCGCTGCCCGATGGAGCTGTCGACCTATTTCCGCATCAACGCCGAAAACACCGGTCAGTTCGAGCGGACGCTGATCATCGCGGACAAGGGCAGCTATGTGTCCTACCTCGAAGGGTGTACCGCACCGAAACGCGATGTGGCGCAGCTGCATGCGGCGGTGGTCGAGATCATCATCGAAGAAGACGCCGAGGTGAAATACTCGACCGTCCAGAACTGGTATCCGGGCGACGAAGAAGGCAAGGGCGGCATCTACAACTTTGTCACCAAACGCGCTGATTGCCGTGGCGCGCGGTCCAAGGTGATGTGGACACAGGTCGAAACCGGGTCGGCGGTGACGTGGAAGTACCCGTCCTGCATTCTGCGCGGTGACGACAGTCAGGGCGAGTTCTATTCCATCGCCATCGCCAACAACTATCAGCAGGCGGATACGGGCACCAAGATGGTGCACCTGGGCAAGCGCACCAAGTCGCGCATCGTGTCCAAGGGCATTTCCGCAGGCCGCGCCCAGAATACCTATCGCGGTTTGGTGTCGATGCACCCCAAGGCCAAGGAATCGCGCAATTACACCCAGTGCGACAGCCTGTTGATCGGCTCGCAGTGCGGGGCGCATACGGTGCCCTATATCGAGGTCAAGAACAACTCGAGCCGGGTCGAGCACGAGGCGACGACATCCAAGGTGGACGACGATCAGCTGTTCTACTGCCGTTCGCGCGGGATGGACGAAGAAGAGGCCGTCGCTTTGGTCGTGAACGGATTCTGCAAGGAAGTGCTGCAGGCCCTGCCGATGGAGTTCGCGATGGAAGCCCAGGCGCTGGTAGCGATCAGCCTCGAAGGATCGGTCGGCTAAACAGCCGCACCCCAGGGAATGCGACGATTGTCGCCAAGGAATACTGAAGGAAGAAAAGATGCTGGAAATCAAAGGCCTGAAGGTCGATCTTGAAGAAGAAGAAAAGTCGATCCTCAAGGGTGTCGATCTGACCGTCGGCGCAGGCGAGGTCCACGCGATCATGGGTCCGAACGGGTCGGGCAAATCCACCCTGTCGTATGTGCTGTCCGGCAAGGACGGCTATGAGGTGACGGCAGGGTCTGCGACGCTGGATGGCGCCGACCTGCTGGACATGGAACCCGAGGAGCGCGCGGCTGCCGGCCTGTTCCTGGCATTTCAGTACCCGGTCGAAATCCCCGGTGTGGGCAACATGACGTTTCTGCGCACCGCGGTGAATGCACAGCGCAAGGCGCGCGGTCAGGACGAATTGTCTGCCGGTGATTTCCTCAAGGAAGTCCGCGCCCGCGCCAAGGATCTGAAGATCGATGCCGAGATGCTCAAGCGTCCGGTCAATGTCGGTTTTTCGGGCGGCGAGAAAAAGCGCAACGAGATCCTGCAAATGGCGATGCTGGAACCCAAGATGTGCATTCTGGACGAGACCGACTCTGGTCTTGATGTGGATGCCATGAAACTGGTGTCCGAGGGCGTGAACGCGCTGCGGTCCGAGGGTCGTTCGTTCCTGGTTATCACGCATTATCAGCGGCTTTTGGACCATATCAAACCTGATGTCGTGCACATCATGTCCAACGGTCGCATCATCAAGACCGGTGGTCCTGATCTCGCACTCGAGGTCGAGAACAACGGTTATGCGGACCTGTTGGCGGAGGCCGAGTAATGGCTTTGCCGCAATTCAAACAGGACGCGACCGACGCGCGGCTGGATGCGGTCACGGTGCCTGAGGGTGCTGCGTGGCTGACACAGGCGCGCAAGGATGCAATGACCCGCACGGCCACGATGGGCCTGCCGCATCGGCGTGACGAATATTGGAAATACACCGATCCTGCGACGCTTGTGGCCGTGGATGCCCCCGCGGCAGAGGTTCTGGATGATGATGACGCGATCTTTTCGGACGCGAAACCTCTGACGCTCGTGTTTGTGGACGGTGTGTTTGATGCCGCGGCCTCTGACGACCTGACGGGTGAGAACCTGGACATCGCGCGTCTGGCAGAGGCCGGTGCGCAGGATATCCACTGGGCCAAGGACATCTATGGCGTCCTGGAACTGGCCGGTCAAAACCCGGTGCAGCGTCCGCTGGCGTCGCTGAATACTGCGACGGCGACGGATGGTGTGCTGATCCGCGCCACGGGACCGGTAGATCGCCCCGTCTGCCTGCGGTATCGCCGCAAGGAGTCTGGCACGGACGCGGTCCTGCATCACGTTGTCCGGGTCGAGCCCGGGGCAAAGGTCACGCTGCTGGAAACCGGATCGGCTGCTGCGCGACTGTCCACGGTCACCGAAGTGTCAGTTGCCGATGGTGGTGAATTCCACCACGTCCGCCAGCAGGGCCGCGATCACGGCCGCCGCATGAACACGCATACCTTTGCCCGGATCGGTGAAGGGTCTGTTTTCAAATCCTTTACCCTGTCGCTGAACGGCGTGCTGACGCGCAATGACTGTGTGATCGAGATGCTGGGCGACGATGCGGTGGCCCATGTCGCGGGTGCCTGCGTGGGTGACGGCGACGGTTTCCACCACGACGACACCGTGTTCATCACCCACGACGCCCTGCGCGGCGAGTCACGTCAGGTGTTCAAGAAGGTGCTGCGCAACGGTGCGGTCGGCGTCTTCCAAGGCAAGATCCTGGTGAAGGAAGGCGCGCAAAAGACCGATGGCTATCAGATCAGCCAGTCGCTGCTGCTGGACGACGACAGCCAGTTTCTGGCCAAGCCGGAACTGGAAATCTACGCCGATGACGTCGCGTGTTCGCACGGGTCCACCTCTGGTGCGATTTCCGAAGAGGCATTGTTCTACCTGCGGTCCCGTGGCGTGTCGGAAAAGGCGGCAACCAACCTGCTGACGCTGGCTTTCCTTGCCGAAGCATTGGAAGAAATCGCAGACGAAGGTCTGGCAGAGGATCTGCGCGATCGTCTGGCAGGCTGGCTGGACCGCCACGCAGGCTGATGGCCGTCTCGACAAACATCATGCGGGCCTGGCGCAGACCGCGCCAGGTCATGCGCGAGCTGCTGGATCAGGGCAAACGCGAAGATCGGGCGATTGCCTATCTCTTTGTGTTCTGCATCCTGGTTTTCATCGCACAATGGCCTCGTCTGTCACGCAGGGCAGCCGGGTTCGAGCTGGCACCGGGGGCAGAGCCGCCGGAGCTGTCACAGCTGATGACCTATGAACTCTTTGCCTGGCTGATGGTCTGGCCGCTTGTGCTTTATGGTCTCGCGGCGATTTCTCATCTGGTCGCCCGGTTGTTTGGCGGGCAAGGCAGTTTCTTTAGCGCGCGACTGGCGTTGTTCTGGTCGTTGCTGGCGAGTGTGCCGCTGCTGCTGCTTTATGGTCTGATGGCCGGTTTTCTGGGTCCGGCTCCGGGCACGCAACTGGTGGGCGCGGTCTGGCTGGTGGTTTTCGGCTACATCTGGCTTCAGTCGCTGCGCGAGGCGGAAAAGTGATCAACGCCGACTTTATCAAGCGGTCACTGGTCGATCCTGCGGGGACGGCACGCGGGCTGATGTCATATCATCTGGCCCCCCTGACGCTGTGGTCGATCCTTGCGGTCGTGGCGATCTGTTCCACGATCCTTGTCGCGGTCGGCAGCATGATCCTGGGCAGCGCGCCCGACACGATGGCCATGATGCCCTTTGTCGTGGCCATCGTGCTGGCCTCGTCGCTGGTGGTGCTGATCTTTGCCATTTACCTGACCGGACGCAGTCTGGGCGGGCAGGGACGGTTGGATCAGACGATCCTATTGGTCGCATGGTGGCAGGGCATCGGCCTTGTTATTCAACTGGTCCAGACGTTTGTGATGGTTCTGCTGCCGCCGCTGTCCGGGATTGTCACGCTGGCCGGTTTTGCCTGGCTGCTCTTTGCCTTGCTGCATTTCGTGAATGTCCTGCACGGGTTTGACAGTCTGCTCAAATCGCTTGGCACCGTTGCCTTGGGGATCATCGGATTCTCGTTTGGCATTGCACTTTTTCTGACGCTGATTGGCGTCGGGGTCCAAGGGGGATCCATTTGATGTTCGATATCGCTGATATCCGGTCGCAGTTTCCGATCCTGTCCCGTCAGGTGAACGGCAAGCCGCTGGTCTATCTGGACAACGGTGCCTCGGCGCAGAAACCGCAGGTCGTCATTGATGCCGTGACCCGTGGCTACGCCGAGGAATATTCCAACGTGCACCGCGGCCTGCACTACCTGTCCAATCTGGCGACCGACCGCTACGAATCCGTGCGCGGCGTTGTGGCGCGGTTCCTGAACGCCGCCTCGGAGGATGATATCGTGCTCAATTCCGGCACGACCGAGGGGATCAACATGGTGTCCTACGGCTGGGCGGCACCCCGGCTGCAGGCAGGGGACGAGATCGTCCTGTCGATCATGGAACACCACGCCAATATCGTGCCGTGGCATTTCCTGCGGGAACGGCAGGGGGTCGTGATCAAATGGGTCGATTGCGACGCGGATGGCAACCTTGATCCGCAGGCGGTCATCGACGCCATCGGACCCAAGACGAAATTGGTTGCAATAACGCATATGTCCAATGTGTTGGGGACCGTTGTTGATGTGAAATCCATCTGTACCGCTGCCCGCGCGCGTGGCGTGCCCGTTCTGGTGGATGGGTCACAGGCCGCCGTTCACATGGCGGTCGATGTGCAGGACATCGGCTGTGATTTCTACGCGGTCACGGGGCACAAGCTCTATGGTCCTTCGGGGTCCGGTGCGATCTGGGTCCATCCCGACCGGATGCGCGAAATGCGTCCCTTCATGGGGGGCGGCGACATGATCCGCGAGGTGGGGCGCGATGTGGTCACCTACAACGATCCGCCCATGATGTTCGAGGCCGGCACCCCCGGTATCGTGCAGACGATCGGTCTGGGCGTGGCGCTGGACTGGATGATGGACATTGGCATGGACAATATCGCAACCCACGAAGCCGATCTGCGCGACTATGCGCAATCGCGCCTGCACGGGTTGAACTGGTTGCAGGTGCAGGGCAACGCACCGGGCAAAGGCGCGATCTTCTCCTTCAAGATCGAAGGGGCCGCCCATGCGCACGACATATCGACCGTGCTGGACAAAAAGGGCGTCGCCGTTCGGGCAGGGTCGCATTGCGCGATGCCGTTGATGGACCATCTGGGTGTTCCGGCGACCTGCCGCGCGTCGTTCGGCGTTTACAATACCCGCGGCGAAGTGGACGTCCTCGTCGAGGCACTGGAACTTTGTCACGAACTTTTCGCCTGATTTCCCGTTGCGGGGCCGCGGCCCCGCAGCTATAGCAGGCGCAACGGTCCGTTAGCTCAGCTGGATAGAGCGCTGCCCTCCGAAGGCAGAGGCCAGAGGTTCGAA
>NZ_LJAK01000003.1 GCF_001420005.1 Loktanella sp. 3ANDIMAR09
CACCGTCGGCGCTGGCGTGGTGTCCAAGATCGTCGAATAAGCCGCACCGCGGGCACCGCCCGCAGCGACACACATCCGAAAGGCCGCCCCCGAAAGGAGGCGGCCTTTTGCTTGGCTGTGGGCCTGTTTTCGGGATCGGCATATCACCGCCACGTCATTGCCGTCAGATTGTCAGCGCCCCTGCGATACCTTATGCGATGCACATGCGTCCGGGACTGTTTGTCACTGCTTTTGCCTGTTGTTTCCCCACGGTTTCCGCCGTGGCGCATCCGCATGTTTTCGTCACGGCCTCTGTCACTGTCGTCTATGCCGATGGAGTGCCGACGGCTGTCGAACTCAGCTGGCTGTATGATGATTATTTCTCGCTCTTGCTGACGTCCGATCTGGGAATCGATCTGGACGGCGATCTGGTCCTGACCCCAGAAGAAGAAGCGATCCTGGCGCAGGCCGTGACGGAATGGCCCGCAGATTTCAACGGCGACCTCGAGGTCATGCAGAATGACGAGGTTATAACGCTTCTGCCCAAGCAGGATCACCGCATGGTCTTTGAAAACGGCCTTGTAAGAGAGGTGCATTCCCGCCCCCTTGATCCCGATCTGACGGATGATCCCCTGACAGTGCGGGTCTATGATCCTTTCTACTACGTCGCCTATGATCTGGTGGAACCCGTCAACATTACCGGCACAGACCAGTGTTCCAGCGCGGTCACACCGCCCGATCTGCACAACGCCTACGCATTGGTCGAAGAACTGCTTTACGGTCGGCCCGCCAGCGATGTCGGTCCCGACGAGGAATTCCCCGCTGTCGGCGTGGAATTCGCCGCAACCATCACGATCACATGCGACGCATAGTCTGGATTGCCCTTGCAATCGGCCTCTTGGTTGTCGGTTGGGTCGTGTGGGGGCCGCTGGCGGACGCGATAGGGCGGTGGGCCAGTGCGACACAACGGGAAGTCCAGAATGCGATGGCCGCCAGTCTGCGCGCCCTGCGGGGCGGGCAGCCCGGTGCGCTCGCCGGTTTGTGGACGCTGTGTTTCACCTATGGTTTCGTGCATGCCGCAGGTCCCGGACATGGCAAGCTGGTGATCGGTGGCTATGGTCTGGGTGCGCGCGTTCCAGTGGGGCGGTTGATGGGCCTCGCTGTTGTGTCGTCACTTGCGCAGGCCCTGTCGGCAGTCGTTTTGGTCTACCTTGCGATCTGGGTGTTCGGATGGGGGCGCGAACAGGTCGGCGGCGTCGCGGATGGGGTCATGGCACCTATCAGTTATGCAATGATCGCGGGTGTCGGGCTGTGGCTGTTCCTGCGCGGGGGCCGCAAGGCGCTGGCCTTGCGCAAGCCTGTCGCTGCGCAGGGCGATCACCATGCCCACGCGCACGATCATCACGGCGTCTGTGCAAGTTGCGGCCATGCGCATGCACCCACGCCCGCGCAGGCCGCAGCGGTTCGTTCCGTCCGGGATGCCGTCGTGATCGTTGGTGCCATTGCGATCCGTCCCTGTACGGGTGCGCTGTTTTTGCTAATCCTGACCTATGCGCTTGGGCTGGTCTGGGCCGGTATCGTCGGCGTTTTCATCATGGGGATCGGCACCGCCAGCCTGACAGGACTGGTTGCGCTGACGGCCGTGGGCCTGCGCGAAAGCGCGTTGTCCCAGGTCGCATCGGGCACAGCCACCGCCCGGATCCTGGTCGCCGTCGAGATCCTGGTCGGCGGCGTCATTGCACTGCTTGCGATGCAACTTTTGCTGGGCAGTCTGTAGGCGGTCGATTATCCGCCGAAAATGCGGTGTTTGCCGGAAAACGGGGTAGACTCCCCCCAAGTGACACCCTATAGCGACCAAATCCAAACGGGGTGCGCTGTGCGCGCCCTTTTCCGTTGGATCATAAGACGCGACGAGGGTGCCGGATGAGCCTGCATCTTCCTCTCCGTTAGAGCCCTGCAAATAGGGGTGATGTCACATGGCAGCCAGCCAGAACATCCGCATTCGCCTGAAGGCGTTTGACTACCGCGTCCTCGACGCCTCCACCGCAGAGATCGTTTCCACCGCAAAGCGCACCGGCGCATCCGTGCGTGGCCCGATCCCGCTGCCGAACAAGATCGAAAAATTCACCGTTCTGCGCGGTCCGCACATCGACAAGAAGTCGCGTGACCAGTTCGAGATCCGCACGCACAAGCGCCTGCTGGACATCGTCGATCCGACGCCGCAGACCGTTGACGCCCTGATGAAGCTCGACCTCGCCGCTGGCGTGGACGTGCAGATCAGCGTGTAAGGGGGAGTGATCAGTATGCTCCGCACAGGACTTATCGCAAAAAAGATGGGCATGACCCGTCTGTTCATGGAAGACGGCCGCCAGATTCCGGTGACCGTTCTGCAACTTGACAAGCTTCAGGTCGTGTCTCAGCGCACTGCCGACAAGCATGGCTACACTGCCGTCCAGCTGGGCGCAGGCACAGCCAAGGTCAAGCGCGTCAGCCAGGCGATGCGTGGCCACTTTGCCGCTGCAAACGTCGAGCCCAAGCGCAAGGTCGCCGAATTCCGCGTTGCCGAAGAAAACATGATCAACGTCGGCGAAGAGCTGACCGCGAACCATTATTTCGAAGGCCAGTACGTCGACGTCTGTGGCACATCCATCGGTAAAGGTTTTGCCGGCGCGATGAAGCGTCACAACTTTGGCGGTCTGCGCGCCTCGCACGGTGTGTCCGTGTCGCACCGCTCGCACGGTTCGGTCGGTCAGTGTCAGGACCCGGGCAAGATCTTCAAGGGCAAGAAAATGGCCGGTCACATGGGGTCTGCCCGCGTGACGACGCAGAACCTGCAGGTCATCCGCACCGACGCCGACCGTGGCCTGATCATGGTCAAGGGTGCCGTTCCCGGTTCCAAGGGCGGTTGGGTCACGATCAAGGATGCGGTGAAAAAGCCGACACCCGAGAACGTCATCTATCCCGCTGGTCTGAAGTCGCTGGACGACGAAGCCAAGCGTCTGGCCGAAGAAGCAGCGGCAGAAGCCGCAGCCGCTGAAGCCGCAGCAGCAGAAGCAGCAGCAAAAGCCGAACAGGAAGCTCTGGAAGCTGCCGAGGCCGAACTTGCTGCAGATGCGCCGACGACGGACGAAACCAACGCTGCTGAAGGTGGTGACAACAATGAAAGCTGATGCAATCAAACTTGACGGCGCATCCGCAGGGTCCGTGGACCTGGACGACGCCATCTTTGGTCTGGAGCCCCGCAAGGACATCCTGCACCGTGTCGTGCGCTGGCAGCGTAACAAGGCGCAGGCTGGTACGCACTCCACCCTGGGTCGGTCCGAAGTGTCCTACTCGACCAAGAAGATCTATCGCCAAAAAGGCACCGGTGGCGCACGTCACGGGTCCAAGGGCGCGCCGATCTTCCGTCACGGTGGTGTCTACAAGGGCCCGGTGCCCCGCAGCCACGGTCACGAGCTGACCAAGAAGTTCCGCAAGCTGGGCCTGCGCCACGCGCTGTCCGCCAAGCAGGCGGCCGGTGAGCTGGTCATCATCGACGCACTGGCAATCGAGAACGCCAAGACGTCCACGCTGTCCAAGCACGTCTCCGAGCGTGGCTGGAAGCGTGCGCTGATCATCGACGGTGCCGAGGTCAACGCCGACTTCAGCCGTGCGGCACAGAACCTCGCAAACATCGACGTGCTGCCCAGCCAGGGTGCCAACGTCTATGACATCCTGAAAAGCGATACGCTGGTCATCACCAAGGCCGGTATCGAAGCACTGGAGGCCCGTTTGAAATGAGCGCCAAGGCAGAACACTACGACGTGATCCGCAAGCCGATCATCACGGAAAAGGCCACGCTGGCATCGGAAAACAACGGTGTTGTTTTCGAGGTCGCCATCGACGCCAACAAGCCGCAGATCAAACAGGCCGTCGAGGCCCTGTTCGGTGTAAAGGTGAAGGCCGTCAACACGACGATCACCAAGGGCAAAGTGAAGCGCTTCCGCGGTTCGCTGGGCACCCGCAAGGACGTCAAGAAGGCCTATGTCACCCTCGAAGAGGGTAACACCATCGACGTGAGCACCGGTCTGTAATCAGACCCTCGCTCCAAAACGAAAGCCCCCGCAGCGATGCGGGGGCTTTTTGCATTTCAAGGCTTTCGCTGACCTTTAGGGTCAGTCTGTGCCTCAGCCTTCGGGCTGAGACACCAGCGTGATCATGGTGACGCCGTCCTCGACCGCGCTGACGTTCACGAGCGTCGCACCACCTGCGCTGACGCCCATGAACTGTGTGCCGCTGCCGGGGATTTCGGTTGCCGTCACGTCTATACCGCGCCCGGCAATGACGTCCTGCACCAGCGGCGTGACCTGTGTGATCGGCAATTCGACAAAGATGAACGGGTTGGACATGCTGAAACCGGGCAGATCATCATCCAGCGCGCCGGTGTCGCGCATCGCGGATTCCAGCGCATCGCCCAGCGTGCCGGGGGCCGTCGCGGGGGCTGCGGGTTCTGTCACATCATCAACGCGGTCAAGAAAAAGAACGGTCACCTCGTAGCGATCTGCATAAAGGTTGATCGTTTCCATGCGCACGCCATCCTGAAAATCGGTCAGATCCTCTGCGCCGATATCGGGAAAGAGCTGAGCGAGAAACACAAGCGCCTGTGGATCATCGGGTGCCCCCTCGAGGTGGACGACCTCGACCCCGTCCACGCTGGATGTGTAGGTTTCAGGCAGATCAGGCACGCCCAGAATATTGTCAGGCGACAATGGAATCTCGACCAGATCGTCCGGCCCCCACAGCGCCACAACGCGGTCGCGCACCTCGGGCCAGTCGGGGATTTCCAGAACGGTCTCGCTCTCGATTGTGCGCCATTCACCGTTTTCAGAGGTATCGACAATCTGACCCACGGCAGGCCCCGCCCCAATGATCGCGGCGCAAAGTGTGACTGTTTTCAAATTCTGCATCAGGGCATGTCCTCGAGTGCGGTGGTTGCATCAATATAAAGCTTGTGCGCCGCCAGCCAAAGCGGCGCGTTGTCGATGTAGGACGGGGTGACCAGTGACACGGTCGTCCCGTTTTCGCCAACCGTCATATAAGCGATGTATCGGCTTTCATCGGGGCGGGTCATGATCATGGACAGGCGGTTGAATTCGCGGGTCGTGTCCTGCGGGGTGTATCCCTCTGCGATCAGTCGATCCACAAAGTCCTGTCGCGGGTCGTCCTGTCTGGTGGTGTCGGTGACGCGCAGCACGACGCTGCTGTCATCCGGCGATCCGGCGTTGCGCACGATCAGGTCGCCGTCGGGGCCATTGCCAACGGTCAAGGCACGATCAACCATCACGCTGAAATCGCCGAACGTGGCCGGTTGTGTCGGTGTCAATTGCCCCCAAGGCGCATCGTTGCCCAGGTAGGTCATGCTGCCCGCGATCAGATCGGAAAATGCGTTTGCGCTGCTGTCTGCGGGACTGATCAGATAGCCATTGTTCCCGACGATGACAAAATAGCGGGTCAGGCGTTGACCCGGTGCCACCGGGTCCGAAATGACCTGACGGCCAACCTCGAGGCCCTGCTGATTGGCGAACATCTGGTTTTCGAACATATCGACGCGGTCAAATTTGCTCTGCACCAGAAGCCAGTCGATGTGGAACAGGTCAAAGGTAATATCGACACGGTCGATGTAGACCCGCCGCCCTTGCCATTCCAGCGTCAGCGCATGGGCGGGTTCCGTCAGCAATCCCTGTGGATTGGCAGCGGGGCCATCGGCCCCCACGACCACAAGACCATCCATCGGAAACAGAAAGACAAAGTTGGGCTCAAGCTGGACCAGATCGTATTCAAGCGAATCGAGGTCGACGGTTTGCGCCACAACTGGGGTGGTCCCGGCCAGCGCAACCAGTGCGGCACCCGCCCAACCCAGAATGCGCCGTCTGTTCGTCAGCATCTTCATCTTGCTTTGCTCACCTCCTTGAACGGCGTGGTGCAACCCCAGCGCGCATCATGAACCTTGCCCCGGACTTGGGATCATGTCGACTACCCTCATGGCGATTTCTTGTGTGTTCGGCTGGAAACGGCAATGCTGTCAGTGCAGAACGATGACGGCAGTGACCATTGCCCGGCGATGTGCCCGAGAGAGGATCCCCAGGTGTCAGAGGCGACGACAGCCCCGCAGATGGACCTGCACCCGATGGGGCAGGACGGTATTCTGGTGCGGTTCGGCGATGGGTTCGCTGTCGCCACGCAATCCGCCCTGACCGCTGCCAGGGCAATCGAGCACGCCAGGATCGACGGCGTGGTCGAAATCGCGACCGCGCTGGCCTCTGTGCTGGTGCGTTTCGCGCCGGACCGGATTTCGCGGGCGCAACTGGCAGACCGTCTGCATGAGGTGCTGTCGCAGCCATCCGGTGACGCGGATGATGGGCCGGGGCGGCTATGGACGATACCGGCCGTTTTCGACGGGCCGCAATTGGCCGATGCGGCGCGTCACGCAGGTCTGACAGAAACGGCAGCAATCGCTGCACTGACCGATGTGCGGCTCTCGGTGCTGGCCATCGGCTTTGCGCCGGGGCAGCCCTATCTGGGGCATCTGCCGGGTGCATGGGACATGCCGCGGCAGACCGACCTCACGCCACAGGTGCCAGCGGGTGCGCTGGTGACGGCCCTGCGTCAGCTTGTGCTGTTTGCCAATCCCAGCCCGACCGGCTGGCGCTGGATCGGCCGCTGCGCCTTTGTGCCGTTCCAGCCTGACCGCCCTGATCCTTTTGCGCTACGCGCGGGCGATTTTGTGCAGTTTGCGGCGACCGACGCCGGAACCATCGACCAATTGCGCCGGAACCAGCCTGACGGGTTGGGCGGTGCCACATGCCGGATGCTGACATGACGGCCCTGCACATTGATCAGTCTGGACCGTTGATGACGGTGCAGGACATGGGCCGGCCGGGGCGCATCGGTGTCGGGTTGTCGCCGGGTGGCGCAATGGACCGCGCTGCCATGATCGAGGGGGCCGCGCTGCTGGGGCTGAGCGACGTTGTTGCCGGCATCGAGATGGCCGGATTGGGCGGCACATTTCGCACCGATGCGCCGATGCGCTTTGCGCTGACAGGGGCGCGGATGGATGCGCAGATCGACGGCCAGCCGCTGCGCTGGAATGCATCGCACGTGCTGCATCCGGGACAGGATCTGCGGATCGGCGGTGTGCTGGCCGGGGCCTACGGCTATCTCGTGCCGGCGGGTGGTGTCACGGGTGCCCGCCTGCTGGACAGCCTGTCGGCGCATCTTTCGGTCGGTCTGGGCGCACCGCTTGCGGCAGGTGATACGCTGGTGATCGGGCAGGACCCGCAGCGTGACCGCCCGCCACAGATCATCACGCCCGAGGATCGCCTGTCGGGCGGATTGCTGCGGATCATGCCCGGTCCGCAAACACAGATGTTTGATCCGGCCACGCGCCAGCGTCTGACGCAGATCACCTTTGGGCGCGGTGCCCGCAGCAGTCGCACGGGATCCCCGCTTGACTACGACGGACACCGCCTTGGGCCAGCAGGATCGCGGGGGCCGGTGTCGGATTTTATCCGGGCGGGTGATGTGCAGATCACCGGAGACGGGACGCCGTTTGTCATGCTGGCAGAATGCCAGACCGTCGGCGGCTACCCCCGCATCGGCACGGTGATCGCAGACGACCTCCCGCGAGTCGCACAGGCGGCCAGTGGTGCGCCCCTGCGGTTTGAATGGGTCACCACCGCACAGGCCGATGCGGCCTATCGCAGTGTCGCGCAACACCTGCGCGAGGTCGCGGCACAGGTCAGGCCGCTGGTGCGTGACCCCGCTGACATTCCCGACCTGCTGTCCTATCAACTGATCGACGGCGTGACCGCCGGTGACCCAGAGGAGCCAACCCCATGACCCGTACCGTCGATCTGAACGCCGACATGGGCGAAGGGTTCGGTCCCTGGCCGATGGGCAATGACGCGGCCCTGCTGGACATCGTCAGTTCTGCCAACATTGCCTGCGGATTTCACGCGGGCGATCCGGTCACCATGGGGCGGACGATGGATCTTGCCTTGGCGGCGGGTGTCGCCATCGGTGCCCACCCCGGCTTTGCCGACCTGCAAGGGTTTGGGCGTCGCCGCATCCCGCTGTCGGGACCGGAATTGACCCATATGATCCAATATCAGCTGGGGGCGGCGATGGCGCTTGCACAGGCGCGCGGCGCGCGTCTTGCGCATGTCAAACTACATGGCGCGCTGTCCAACATGGCGTCTGAGGACCTAGAGATGGCGACAACCTGCTATCGCGCAGCACTTGCCGTGCAGCCTGATCTGACCCTCGTGGTCATGCCGCAAACGGCGCTGGAACAGGCCGCCCGCGATCTGGGGGCCGCCACGGCGTCCGAAGTCTTTGCCGATCGCAGCTATAACGACGACGGCACGCTGACCGACCGCAGCCAGCCCGGGGCCATGATCCATGACCCGCAGGTGGCTGCTGACCGGATCGTGGCGATGTTGCGCGACGGCGGTATCACCACGACAGGGGGCAGGCTGTTGCGCGTGCCCATCGACACGATCTGCGTGCATGGTGATGGTGAGGCGGCGCTGGCGATTGCACGGCAGCTGGCGGTGTCGCTGGATGCCGCAGGCTATGGGATCGCGGCCCCATGACCGCGCTGTCAGACGTCACGTTCTATCCGTTCTGGCTGGATGACGGACCGGCCCCGGACAGCTGTCCGAACCTGATCGGACCGGCGGACACCGATCTGCTGATCGTCGGGGGCGGGTTCACCGGCCTGTGGGCTGCGATTATCGCCAAACAGCGTGACCCCCGGCGCGATGTAGTGGTGATCGAGGCAGGCAAGGTCGCGCACGGGGCATCAGGGCGACCCGGTGGGATCGTATCCACATCCGTCATTCACGGACTGGGCAATGCCAAACGGGTTTTTCCGGGTGACATGGACGTGCTGGAACGGCTGGGGATTGAAAATCTGGACGCCTGGCGCGCCACCATCGAAGCTTACGGCATCGACGCCGACCTCACTTGGGGCGGTGAAATGACGGTTGCCGTCGATCCTGCGCATCTGCCGGACCTGAAAGAGGAATACGCGCTGCACCAGCAGCATGGCCACGACGCGGTGATGCTGGACCGTGCCGCAACACAGGCTCAGGTTGCGTCACCCCTGTTCGAGGGTGCGATCTGGTCGCGGCAGCGGACCGGAACGGTGCAGCCTGCAAAGCTGGCCTGGGGACTCAAGGCGATTGCGCTGACGCTGGGGGTGCGGGTGCATGAACATACGCCGATGCTGTCGGTCACGGATCTGGGGGCGCAGCTGCGCATCACCACACACGACGGGCGCATCGACGCGCGGCGGGTACTGTTTGCAACCAATGCCTGGGGCGCGGGGCACAAGCACATCAAACGCTATGTCGTGGCCATGCGCGACCGGGTTCTGGCAACCGAACCGCTGACGCCCGAACAGATGGACCGCATCGGCTGGTCCAACCGGCAAGGCATCTACGACACCCGCAAACAGCTGAACTACATGCGGCTGACCCGTGACAACCGGATCGTCTATGGCGGGCGGATCGGCTATTATTTCAACGACGCGACCGACCCGGTGGGCGACCGCCAACCGCAGGTCTACGAACGCCTGGCGGGCTATTTCGCGCAGACCTTTCCGCAGCTGGGCGACGTCAAGTTCTCGCACGCGTGGTCCGGCCCGATTGACCTGACCACCCGCATGGCGGTGCATTTGCAACCCTACTACGGCGGCAAGGGGATCTATGCGGGCGGCTATTCGGGGTTTGGCGTCACCGGGTCGCGTTTCGGCGCGCGGCTGGGGCTAGAGGCGCTGGACCAGACCGGATCGCCCGATCTGGACCTTGCGCTGGCCAGCACGCTGCCCGGCCGCATCCCGCGCGAACCGTTCCGCTGGCTGGGGGCCGCGCTGACGATGCACGCGCTGAACGAGGTCGATACCAAGGGCGGTTGGCGCAAGGTATGGCTCAACCTTGTCCACCGCTTTGGCTTTCCGCTTTAGATCAGCTCGACCGCGATGGCGGTGCCTTCGCCGCCGCCAATGCAGATGGATGCGACACCGCGTGTCAGGCGCCGCGCGCGCAAGGCCCCAAGCAGGGTCACGATGATCCGTGCGCCCGATGCGCCGATGGGATGCCCCAGCGCGCAAGCCCCGCCGTGGACGTTGACGCGGTCATGGGAAATGTCGCGGTCTTTCATGGCGGCCATGGGCACCACGGCAAATGCCTCGTTGATTTCGAACAGGTCGACGTCCGCGTAGGTCCAGCCGATGCGCTCGAACAACCGGTCCATCGCGTGAATGGGGGCGGTGGTGAACCAGCCCGGTGCCGCTGCAAAGGCCGCCTGACCCACGATCCGCGCGATGGGCTGATGCGCCTCGGCCGCGGTCGCACCGCCGATGATCAGTGCTGCCGCACCATCGTTGATGGAGGATGACGACGCTGCCGTGATGGTGCCGTCCTTTTTGAACGCGGTGCGCAGGCCGGGAATTTTCGCAGGGTCGATCCGGCGCGGACCTTCGTCACTGTCGATGACCTGATCGCCCTTGCGGGTCTTGACCGTCACGCGGGACACCTCCCAGTCGAATGCGCCTGATGCCGCCGCCTGCTGTGCGCGCGTGACGCTGGCGATGGCGAAATCATCCTGCTGCTGGCGGGAAAAATGGTAATGCGCGGCGCAATCCTCGCCAAATGTGCCCATCGCCCGGCGGGTGCCGTCCGGGGCAATGTCATAGGCGTCCTCCAGCCCGTCCAGCATCATGTGATCCAGCATCTGTCCGTGACCGATCCGGTAGCCGCCCCGCGCCTTGGGTAGCAGGTAGGGGGCGTTCGACATGCTTTCCATGCCGCCCGCGACAACCAGTTCCGCATGGCCCAAGGCGATGGCGTCCTGCGCGAACATCGCGGCGCGCATGCCTGAACCACAGACCTTTGACACGGTGGTGCAGGGTGTGCGCTGCGCGATGCCTGCATGGATGGCGGCCTGGCGCGCGGGGGCCTGTCCCAGACCGGCGGGCAGGACATTGCCCATGAACACCTCGTCGATCTGATCGGCCGCAATGCCCGACTGCGACAGTGCTGCGGTGATCGCGGCAGCGCCCAGTTGCGTGGCCTCAACCCCGGCCAATTCGCCCATGAATGCGCCCATCGGCGTGCGCGCGGCCCCAAAGATATAGGTCTCGGTCATGCTGTTCCCCCCTTGCAGACGGTGCGATCGTGCCGCGCTGCGCCGTGCGTTGCAACCGTCAGCATTCGGGCAGGTTGACCGCGATGCCGCCGGTCGAGGTTTCCTTGTACTTGGCGTCCATTTCACGCCCGGTTTCCAGCATCACCTGCACGCAATTGTCCAGTGGCATGAAATGCGCCCCGTCGCCGCGCAGGGCGAGGCTGGCCGCACTGACGGCCTTGATCGCGCCCAGCGCGTTGCGTTCGATACAAGGCACCTGCACCAACCCTGCTGCCGGGTCGCAGGTCATCCCAAGGTGGTGTTCCAGCGCAATCTCTGCCGCATTCTCGATCTGCGCGTTGGTCCCGCCAAGGGCCGCGCATAACCCGGCGGCAGCCATGGCGGCGGCTGACCCCACCTCGCCCTGACAGCCGACCTCTGCGCCCGAAATGCTGGCGTTGTGTTTGATCAACCCGCCGATGGCGGCCGCCGTCAGCAGCAGATCGCGCAGGCCCTGCAATGTGGCCCCGACGCAGTGATCGCGGTAGTAGCGCCCGACGGCAGGCACCACGCCCGCCGCCCCGTTCGTAGGCGAGGTGACGACACGCCCACCGGCGGCGTTTTCCTCGTTCACGGCCATGGCGTAGACGCTCATCCAGTCGTTGGCGACATGCGGCTGGGCCAGGTTCGTGCCACGTTCTGCCAGCAGTTTGTCATGGATCGCGCGGGCCCTGCGGCGCACGTTCAACCCGCCGGGCAGAATGCCGTCGGTGGCCAGCCCACGGTCGATGCAATCGTCCATCGCGGCCCAGATCGCGTCGATTTTTGCGTCGACGGCGCGCCCGTGGATCAGCGCCTCGTTGGCGCGTTTCATCTGGGCGATGCTCTTGCCCGAAGCCTCGCCCATCGCCAACATCTCGCGCGCGGTGGCAAAGGGGTAGGGGTAGGTGTGTTCCGGCGTGCGGGCTGTCGTGCCGCCATCGCGTTCGGCCCGCAGTTCGGCCTCTGTCATCACGAAACCGCCGCCGACGGAATAATAGGTCTGGGTGTAATAGGGGCGTCCGCCGGTATCGAACGCGCGAAACACCAGCGCATTGGCGTGCAGCTCCAGCGCAGGGCCATAGTCGAAAATCACGTCCTTGTCGGGGTCGAACCGGAGCGGCGGCAGGCCGCCGGCCAGAATCGTTTTTGTCGCAAACAGCTCTGCATCCAGTGCCGCGGCCTTGTCCGCGTCGAATGTCGCAGGTTCCATGCCCAGCAGACCCAGACGCACCGCGCGGTCGGTCGCGTGGCCCTTGCCGGTAAACGCCAGACTGCCGTGCAGGGTGACGGTCACAGCGCCCAGATCGCCCGCGCCGGGGATGCGTTCCACACCACCACGCAGGTCCGCCAGAAACAGCGCCGCTGCGGTCATCGGCCCCATCGTGTGGGACGACGACGGGCCGACCCCGATTTTGAACACGTCGGTGATGGACAGGAACATAGGCAGCCCTTTCGCGGAGAATTACCCCCTTATCGCGTGCTCTGCTCTGCCACGATAGGCCAAGATCGCCGCTCGGCCCGCCGGATGCGTCACGGCGCGTTATGGGTGGCGCAGGCGGCGGGCGCTGCTAGGGTGGCGGCAATTCAATCGTGGGAGGGTGTGATGGATATTCAGGGAATGGGTGTTGTCGTTGCTGGCGGGGCCTCGGGGCTGGGGGCTGCGACCGCGCGGCGGCTGGCGACAGCCGGTGCAAAGGTCACGATCATCGACATGAACGCCGACCTCGGTCAGACGCTCGCGGCTGAGATTGGCGGAACCTTTGCCCGGGCTGACGTGACAGACGATGCCGCCGTGACGCAGGCGATGGATGCGGCCTTTGCCGGGCCGACACCGCCGCGCCTGTGCGTGAATTGCGCGGGCATCGGCCCACCGGCCAAGATCGTGAACCGCGATGGCACGCCCCTGCCGCTGGCGGAATTCACCCGGATCGTGACCATCAACCTGATCGGCACCTTCAACGTGATGTCAAAATTCGCGGCTCATCTGCAAAAGCTGGACCCAATAGGCGAGGAACGGGGTGCCATCATCAATACGGCATCCGTCGCTGCATTCGACGGTCAGATCGGCCAGCCTGCCTATGCCGCGTCCAAGGGCGGTGTCGCGGCGCTGACCCTGCCTGCCGCGCGCGAAATGGCGCGGTTCGGCATCCGGGTCATGACCATCGCACCGGGTCTGTTCCTGACCCCCCTGATGGAAAGCCTGCCGCAAGAGGCGCAGGACAGTCTGGGCGCGCAGGTCCCGTTCCCGAACCGTCTGGGTGATCCTGATGAATACGCGCGTCTGGTGCAGGCGATTGCTGAAAACCCCATGCTCAACGGCGAGGTGATCCGTCTGGACGGCGCGATCCGCATGGCTCCGAAATGACCGAATCCGCCACAGAAATCGCCGCCCGCGTCGAGGCATTCGTTCGCGACATCGTTGCACCCTTTGAAAAGGACCCACGCCGCGACGACCACAATTGCCCGACCGAGGAGGTGATCGCTGACCTGCGTGTTCTGGCCCGCAAGGCAGACGTCATGACGCCGCATATCCGCGCGGATGACAGCCACCTGACGCACCGCGAAACGGCGCAGGTGTTGATCGCATCGGGGCTGTCACCGCTGGGGCCTCTGGCCTGCAACACAGCCGCCCCGGACGAGGGCAATATCTATCTGCTGGGCAAGGTCGGGTCAGAGGACCTGAAACGCCGTTTTCTCGACCCACTGGTGGCAGGCACGGCGCGGTCCGCATTTTTCATGTCAGAGCCGTGGGAGGACGGCGGGTCCGGATCAGACCCGTCGATGATGCAGACGACCTGCAAGCCCGATGGCAATCATTGGGTCGTGAACGGGCGCAAATGCTGGATCACGGGTGCCGCACAGGCACAAATCGGGATCGTCATGGCCAAGGCCGAACAGGGGGCCTGCATGTTCCTCGTGGATTTGCCGAACCCCGCGATCCGCATCGTCCACCAGCCCAAGACGATCGACAACAGCCTGCCGGGCGGGCACTGCACCGTCGACATCGAAAACCTGCGCATCCCCGCCGATCAGATGCTGGGCGAGCCGGGCGAGGGGTTCAAATACGCACAGGTGCGTCTGGCCCCCGCGCGGCTGACCCATTGCATGCGCTGGCTGGGGGCCTGCATCCGTTGCAACGAGATTGCGACGGATTACGCCAACCGCAGGCGGGCCTTTGGCAAACATCTGATCGACCACGAGGGCGTGGGGTTCATGCTGGCCGACAACCTGATCGACCTGCAACAGGCGCGCCTGATGATCGACTGGACCGCCGATGCGCTGGATCGCGGCGAACGGGCCGGCCGCGAAAGTTCGATGACCAAGGTCGCCGTCAGCGAGGCGCTGATGCGTGTGGCCGACCGCTGTGTGCAGGTCATGGGCGGCACGGGGGTCAGTGATGCGACCATCGTGGAACAGGTGTTCCGCGAAATCCGGGCGTTCCGCATCTACGACGGCCCGTCAGAGGTGCACCGTTGGTCGCTGGCCAAGGGGATCAAGCGGCATTGGGAAAAGTCGCAGGGCGTCTGACGCCGCAAGCCTTGCCCACAGCCTGCGTTTCGGTATCGTCCAACTTCAGGGAGGACGACCATGGATTTTGCACTGACCGATGAACAATCGGCCATTTACGATATGGCCCATGCTTTTGGACAGGATCGCATCGCACCGCATGCCCGCGACTGGGAGGCCGCTGGCACCATCCCCAAGGACCTCTGGCCAGAGGTCGGCGAACTTGGGTTTGGCGGACTTTATGTGCGCGAGGAATCGGGCGGTGCGGGCCTGTCGCGGCTGGACGCGACACTGGTGTTCGAGGCGCTGTCGATGGCCTGCCCGTCGGTCGCCAGTTTCCTGTCGATCCACAACATGTGTGCTGCGATGATCGACAGCTTTGCGGACGATGCGACACGGGCGGCGCTGTTGCCTGACCTGATCGCGATGAAACGCTTTGCCAGTTATTGCCTGACCGAACCGGGGTCCGGATCGGATGCCGCTGCGATGAAATCCAGGGCTGTCCAGACCGGCAACGGCTGGGCGCTGACGGGGACCAAGGCGTTCATTTCGGGCGGTGGTTATTCGGACCTGTATATCGTGATGGCCCGCAGTGGTGACGCCGGCCCGCGTGGTATCAGCGCCTATCTGGTCGACGACGGCGCGCAGGGTTTGTCGTTCGGCGGTCTGGAGGACAAGATGGGCTGGCGGTCACAGCCGACCCGGCAGGTGCAGCTGGACGATTGCCCCGCTACCCTGCTGGGCGAGGAGGGGCGCGGTTTCGCCTATGCGATGAAAGGGCTGGACGGTGGCCGCCTGAATATCGCCGCCAGCGCACTTGGCGGCGCACAAGCCGCGATGGATGCCACGATCGCCTATATGCGCGAACGCAAGGCTTTCGGTCAGGCGCTGACGGATTTTCAGGCGCTTCAGTTCCGGCTGGCCGAGATGGAGATCGAATTGCAGGCCGCGCGGACGTTTCTGCGGCAGGCTGCGTGGAAACTGGATACCGGCGCGCCCGATGCCACCATGTTCTGTGCCATGGCGAAAAAACACGTGACCGAGGCCGCATCACGCGTCGCAGACCAATGCCTGCAATTGCATGGCGGTTATGGCTACCTCGCTGATTACGGGATCGAAAAGATCGTGCGTGATTTGCGCGTGCATCAGATCCTCGAGGGCACGAACGAAATCATGCGTCTGATCGTGGCGCGGCAACTCTTGGCCCAGACATGAGTGAGATCGACATTCGCCGTATCGGCACAGCCGGACGGATCACGCTGAACCGACCCGATGCGCTGAACGCCCTGACCGCCGCGATGAGCGAGGCAATTGAGGCTGCGCTGAACCGCTGGGCCAGCGACTCGGCGGTCAGGCTGGTCGTAATCGACGCCTCCGGCGACAAAGCCTTCTGTGCAGGCGGCGATATTGCCGACCTCTATGCGCAAGGCACGGCTGGGCAGTTCGGATTTGGTCAGGATTTCTGGCGGCAGGAATACCGGATGAACGCGCAGATCGCGGGCTATGGGAAACCGATCGTGACGCTTTTGCAGGGGTTCACGATGGGCGGCGGCGTCGGTGTCGGCTGCCACGCCAGCCACCGGATCGTCTGCGAAAACAGCCAGATCGCCATGCCCGAATGCAGCATCGGGTTGGTGCCCGACGTGGGCGGCTCGCATTTGCTGGGCCGCGCACCGGGGCATCTGGGTGAATACCTTGGCCTGACGGCAGCGCGCATGGGGCCGGGCGATGCGATCCACGCGGGCTTTGCCGATCATTACGTGCCGCGCGACCGCTGGGCTGAACTGATCCACACGCTGGAACGGACCGGTGATGTGGCGGCGGTTCATCAGGTCACGGACACCGCACCACCATCGCAAATGGCCAAGGACGCGGTCGAGATCGACGCGCTTTTTGCCCATGACGCGCTTGGCAGTATCGTCGTGGCCTGCGGCGCGGCCGAGGGCGCTGTTGCCGAAACCGCGACCAGGGCGCTGTCGCGCAATGCGCCGCTGGCCATGGCCTGTGCCTTGCGTTTGATCCGCGCGGCGCGCGCCGGAACCGGACTGACAGAAGCCTTGCGCCAAGAGTTTCGCTATACCTTTCGCGCGCAGCAGCAGGGCGACTTTCTCGAAGGGATACGTGCGGCGATCATCGACCGCGACCGCAATCCGGTATGGACGCACAGCACGGCAGCAGAGGTCACCAAAGCACAGATCGACGCGATGCTTGCCCCGTTGGGCGACGACGCGCTGGTGCTATGAACAAAGGAACGACTATGAAAATCGCTTTTATCGGTTTGGGCAATATGGGCGGTCCGATGGCGGCCAACCTGATGGCGGCAGGCCATGACGTGACGGGCTTCGATCTGGCCGCGCGTCCTGACGGCCTGCGGATGGCAGACAGTGCCGCTGCGGCCTGTGCCGGCGCGGATGTGGCGATCACCATGCTGCCCAATGGCGCGATCCTGCGCCAGGTCGCGGCCGAGGTTATTCCGGCCCTGCCAGCAGGTGCGGTGCTCTTGGATTGTTCGACCGTCGATGTGGACAGCGCCCGCGCTGTCGCGGCCGATGCGCAGGCCGCGGGTCTGGGGGCGCTGGACGCGCCGGTCTCTGGCGGCATTGGCGGCGCGCAGGGCGGCACGCTGACCTTCATGGTCGGCGGTGACGCCGATGCCTTTGCCCGTGCCAAACCGCTGTTCGACATCATGGGCCAAAAGGCCGTGCATTGCGGGCCGTCAGGCAACGGGCAGGCGGCCAAGATCTGCAACAACATGATCCTTGGCGTCACGATGATCGCCACCTGCGAGGCCTTTGCCCTTGCGGACAAACTGGGGCTGGACCGGCAGGCGATGTTCGATGTGGTCAGCACGTCCTCCGGGTCGTCGTGGTCGATGAACGCCTATTGTCCGGCACCCGGCGTCGGTCCGACTTCGCCCGCCGATAATGGCTACAGACCCGGGTTCGCCGCAGACCTGATGCTCAAGGACTTGCGCCTGTCGCAGCAGGCCGCAGAAGGGGCCGATGCCGATACGCCACTGGGGCAGGCCGCGACCGATCTCTATCGCCGCTTTGTCGAGGATGAGGACGGTACCGGCCGCGACTTCTCCGCGATGCTCCCGCGCTTTGCCGCACGAGGCCGCGCATGAGCGGTCTGTGGTATGACCAATTCCGCGTGGGGCAGGTCATCACCCATGCCATCCGCCGCACGGTGACAGAGGCTGACAATATCACCTTTACCACGGCCACGATGAATCCCGCCGCGCTGCATCTGGATTATGCCGCTGCCGCTGAAACAGAATTTGGCCAGCCGCTGGTGAATTCACTGTTCACCCTGGGGCTTGTGGTGGGCATTTCGGTGCATGAAACGACATTGGGCACCACGGTCGGCAATCTGGGGTTCGAACGCACGACCTTTCCATCGCCAGTGTTCTACGGCGACACGATCCGGGTCGAAACCGAGGTGCTGGCCATGCGCGAAAGCAAGTCGCGCCCGACCCAAGGGATCGTTACCTTTGTGCATCGCGGCCTGAACCAGCGCGACCAACTGGTCTGCGAGGCGACCCGCAACGCGCTGATGCGCAAGGCCCCCGCATGAGGATGCGGTCCTGGCTGTTCGTGCCCGCGGATTCCGAACGCAAGTTCGCCAAGGCACAGGGCATCGGTGCCGATGTGCTGATCCTTGACCTCGAGGATTCGGTTGCCGCCGGCCACAAGGCTGCGGCGCGCGCGGGGTTGTCCTCATGGATCACCCCGAACCCTCGCGATTGGGCGTTCTTTGTGCGCGTCAACCCGCTGGACAGTGGGCTGACGCAGGACGACCTGCGCGCTGTCGTGCGTCCCGGGCTCGACGGTGTGGTTTTACCCAAAGCCAGTGGCGGCACCGATGTCGCACGGCTGGCCGAAATGATCACACCACTGGAACAGGCGGCAGGCATGCCGCCTAACAGTGTCAGGATCATGGTGATCGCGACCGAAACGCCTGCGGCCGTCTTTGCGCTGGGCAGCTATGCCCCGGCACACCCGCGCCTCGTTGCCATGACCTGGGGGGCAGAGGATCTGGCAGCAGAGCTTGGCGCGACCAGCAACCGTGACGCGCATGGCACCCTGACCACGCCCTACCGGATGGTGCGCGATCTGTGCCTTTTGGGCGCGGCCAATGCAGGTGTCGCAGCCATCGAGACATTGCACGCTGATTTTCGCGACGCCGATGGTTTTCGACAGACGGGTCGCGCCGCCCGCCGCGACGGATTTGTCGGACGGTTGGCGATACATCCTGCACAGGTCGATGCGATCCACGCTGATTTCACGCCGACCGACGCACAGATCGCACTGGCACGCCGCGTCGTGCAGGCCTTTGCCGATCAGCCTGACGTCGGAACCATCGGCATCGACGGCAAGATGTATGACATGCCGCACCTGAAACAGGCAAAACGGCTTCTGGCGGGCCTGCCTTCTTCTGGTTGAAAATATCCTGGGGGTACGGGGGCAAGGCCCCCGTGATCATCCGCCCAGGGCGCGTAGAATGGCGCGGTTCGGAAAACAGGTCGGTGACTGACCGGTCGCCTGTTGCCACTGCCCGATGCTGCGACGTGTGCGGAACCCGGCCAGTCCGTCAGCGCCGCCGGTATCCAGCCCCATCCGCATCAGGCTGCTCTGCATGGCGGCGACCTGGCCGCGTGTCAGCGTGTCGATGCTGTTCCAGCCGGCGGTGAACGGACCAACGCCATAGGCGATCTTGTCCCCGACGTGGCCTACGAACAGCGCATAGAGGTCGCTTTCGTTGTAGTCCTTCAGCACGTAGAAATTCGGTGTGACAATGAACGCCGGACCACCGCGTCCGGCGGGCATCAGCAGGTATCCGACTTGTCCGCGTTCATGCGCCGGAAAGGCGCGATTGCCGACGCGCGAGACGCCGGCTGCCTCCCAGTCCGCGATGCGGCGGCCCTGATCCGGGCCTTCCAGTGCGCAGGACAGATTGCCGGGCACCGTCACCTCGAATCCCCAGTCGCGGCCCGCCACCCAGCCATGCTGCGCGAGATAGGTGCCGATGCTGGCGATGGTATCCGCCTCTGATCCCCAGATGTCGGCCCGTCCGTCACCATTGCCATCCGCCGCATAGCGCAGAAAATTCGATGGCATGAATTGCGGCTGGCCCAATGCGCCCGCCCAGCTGGATTTCATGGCGCGCGGTGACACGTGGCCCGCCTGCATGATCTGCATGGCGGCGACAAGTTCCGCGGTGAAATAATCGGCGCGGGTGCTCATGAACGCCTTGGTTCCCAGAACGCGAACGGCATCATGCGGGATCGCGGCGCGACCATAGGCGCTCTCGCGGCCCCAGATGGCGAGGATGATATGCGCGGGCACGCCCGTTGCACGTGTCGTCGCTGCCAGTGTCGCGGCATGGCGCTGCGCCATCTGGCGCCCGGTGCTGGCCGTCCCGTTCACCGTGTCGGGCGCAAAATAGCGGGCTGGCGCGCGAAATTCAGCCTGACGCGGCACACCGCGCGGCGCGGGGGCGGAACCGGGGGCGACCAGATCGGGCAGATCCCAGTCCAGCGTCACGCCGTTCAGCGCCGCATCGAAAACCGCCCGGCTGACCCCCGCCCGGCTGACCTGCGGCCAGAGCGTCGCTTCCTGCCAGCTGCGAAACTGTGTTTCGATCTGTGCGCGTGACTGGGCAAGGGCTGGCCCGGCCAAGAGGATCAGTAGCAATGCGCAGAAACGAAACATGGGATTTTCCCTGTGTGGTTGTTTACCAGCCTAGCTGGGCCTGGCCCATGGGACCAGCGCTGAACCCGCCGTCTTGCGGGGTGTGCGGGATCTAGCCGGGGCCGGGGTGATCCGACAGGAACGCGGAAAGTGCAGCAGCATCCGGCATCGCAGGCGCGCAACCGGGTTTCGCAACCACGATCGCAGCACAGGCCGATCCGCGCAGGACAGCGCAGCGCAGGTCGTACCCATCGGCGAGCGAGGCAAGCAGCCCGGCCATGAAACTGTCACCCGCGCCGGTGGGTTTCAGCGCATCGACCCGGTAGATGCCGGTCCTGTCCTCTCCTGCGGGTGTGATGGTGACGGCACCGTTTTCACCCATTTTGTAGATGGCGATCTGCGCGCGCCCGGCAACGAGGCTGCGGGCCATGGCCAGACCCCGGGCCTTGTCCCCGGCCATGAATCCGAATTCGTCGTCATTGCCGACGATCACGTCAGACATGGCCCCAGCGCGCGACAACACGTCTGATGCGTCTTGGGCTGACGACCAGCTGTAGGGGCGATAGTCCACGTCAAAGATGATGGGCAGGCCTGCGGTCTGCGCCAATGCGAAGGCGCGGAATGCAGCGCTGCGGGATGGTTCAGCGGCGAAAACCGTTCCTGCGGTGACAAGCGCGGAATAGGCGGACCAATCGACGGCCTCGACATCTGCAACTGTCATCTGAAAGTCGGCCGCGTTGTTGCGGTAGATGACGTTGCGATGGTTTTCGGTGCGCGATTCGTAGATCGCCAGAGAGTTGCGCGGCTCTCCTGACACCTTTTTCACGTAGGATGAGTCAATCCCGTAGTCGCGCAGTTTCCGGAGGCAGAAGCTGCCAACCGCATCGTCCGATACGCAGGTCACCAGTGCCGCCTTTGCACCGAGCTTGACCAGCCCTGCTGCAATATTTGCGGATGACCCGCCCATGTCAGCCTGAAATTCTGTTGCATCCTCGGTGGTGACGCCGGGGGCGGTAAAGAGATCCATGCCGACCCGACCAACCACCACAAACCGTTTTGCATGGATACCGTCCAGAATATTCACGTTGAGGCTCCTCTCGATCATGTGGCTTTGATCTTGTCGATTTTATGCATCCTGGCCAAGGTTGGCATTTGCACACAAGGGGGGCGCGCAGATGCGACACAGGCCATGGGCATGACCACTGATGCCAGCACAGCCGGGGACGATCATATCGTCCTGTTGGGTGTAAAGGGTGGTCCGGCGATCCGGCCGGGGTCACAGATGCCGACCGCGCAACTGGTGGTGCTGGGCGGTCAGCGGATCGTGGTGGATGCCGGTTTGGGCGTGACACGCGCGCTTTGCGATCAAGGTGTTCATCTGCCGACGCTGCAAACCATCGTCATCACGCATCTGCATTCGGATCATTACATCGAACTGGGCCCGCTGTTGCACACCGCCTGGACGGCAGGTTTGAAAACAACGGTGACGGTCTACGGGCCAGCGGGCCTCGAACGCTATTGGCAGGCATTTCTGGACGCGATGCAGGATGATATCGCGCTGCGCATCATGGACGAGGGTCGCGTCGACCTCGCAGGTCTGGTCCAGATCCGCGTGCTGGACGCGGCGCATGATGTCGACTTGGGCGATGTCTGCATGCGCGCAATGCGCAACGACCATCCGCCGCTGGTCGACAGTTTCGCGCTGCGATTTGATGGCGGGGGTGGCAGACTATGCCTGTCCGGCGACACGGCCTATCTGCCTGCCCTCGCAGAATTTGCGAGGGGCGTCGATCTGCTGGTCCACGAGGCGCTTCTTCCCTCTGGTGTCGATGCCTTGGTCGCGGCAACGGGCAACGGGGATAATCGGTTGCGACACCATTTGTTGCGCAGTCACACGGCAGCGGATGATGTCGGACGTATTGCGCGGGATGCGGGGGTGGGCTGTCTGGCGCTGACGCATTTCGTGCCAGACGGTCTGGCCGGTTTCAGCGATGACGACTGGATCGCACTGACCCGCAAGACATGGGCCGGGCCGCTGATCATCGGCAAGGACGGCATGCGGATCGATCTGAAACATCCGATCAAATCATTGCAAGTATAGGGAAATGGTGGAGCCTAGGGGGATCGAACCCCTGACCTCTTGCATGCCATGCAAGCGCTCTCCCAGCTGAGCTAAGGCCCCATTGGCGGCTGTCTATGCAGCCCCCGTGGCGAGATCAAGAGCTAAAATCACGCCACGGGTCAGGTATTTTATTCGTCGTCCGGCTTGGACACGTCGGCGATGTCGTCGAGGCTGACGGTATCGTCGTCATCATCGTCCTCGAGCACATCATCGCCCAGATCCACGTCATCATCGTCCTCGTCATCATCGAGAACCAGATCATCGTCGTCGTCGCTTTCCTTGATCTTGGCGGATTGTGCGTCGGCGGCATCGGCGACCATCGTGCGAGTCTTTGATGTATCGATCGTCACCACATTGCCCGTGTAGGGGCTGATGATCGGATCCTTGTTGAGATCGTAGAATCGCTTGCCTGTTTCGGGGCACAGGCGCTTGGTGCCCCACTCTTCCTTCGGCATGGGTATTCCTTCGGTTGCATGGCTGGCCTTGCGGCGGTTCCCGGTCCACTGCCATAAGGGCGGGACGGTGTCGAGAGCCGACGCATACAGCTGTAATCAAAGGATGCATATGGGCCGCGCCCTGCGTATTGGCAACCCCCCGATTGAGGTCGACCTGCGGCGGTCCGCGCGGGCGCGTCGTCTGTCGCTGCGCGTGTCGCGGCTGGATGGCAAGGTGACGCTGACCATGCCGCCGCGTGCACCGGAACGTCAGGCCATTGATTTCCTGACCGAGCGTGAAGACTGGTTGCGCGGGCATCTGGACGACATTCGCCCCGCTGTGACCGCCGGACCGGGTAAGGCGTTGCCCTATCTGGGGCGTGACATCACAGTGCAGGTTGCTGATGTGCGGAGCGTGACGGTCAGGGACGACCTGTTGCTGCTACCGCCCGGGGCCGGTGCACCTGCGATTCGCGCCTATCTCAAGGCGCGTGCCCGCGACCGGCTGGCGGCTGCGTCCGACCATTACGCAGGCCTGATCGGTCGCAGCTATACCAAGCTGACCTTGCGCGATACGCGGTCCCGCTGGGGGTCCTGCACCAGCACGGGCGGCCTGATGTATTCCTGGCGGCTGATCATGGCCCCCCCCGCGGTGCTGGATTACGTTGCCGCGCATGAGGTGGCGCATCTGGAACAGATGAACCATTCCGACGCGTTCTGGGCCATCGTGGCACGGCTGGACCCCAATTTTGCCGTGCACCGCCGCTGGCTCCGCGATCACGGAGACCGGCTGCACGCAGTCCGGTTTGACACGGAATGATCCCGGTGCGCCCAGCCGCTGGGTCGGGGGCTGCCCACGACCGGGTGTTTCGCGCGTTGCGGGCGCAGATTCTGCACGGGCATATCGACCCCGGCACAACGCTGACCCTACGCGGTATCGCAAGGGATCATGATGTATCCATGACCCCCGCCCGCGAGGCTGTCAGGCGTCTGGTGTCCGAGGGTGCCCTTTCGATGTCGGCGACGGGGCGCGTGACGACCCCTGCACTGACAAACGAGCGAATCGAGGAGCTGGCCACCCTACGGGCCCTGCTGGAGCCAGAGCTGGCGTCGCGTGCGCTGCCACGGGCGCATTTTGCGTTGATCGACAGGCTGGAGGTGATCAATCAAGGCGTCAGCCAGATGGTCGCGCGGCATGATGCATCGGGCTATATCCGCATGAACTTGGAATTTCATCGGACGCTGTACCTGCGCGCACAGGCCCCCGCGATCCTTGCGATGACGGAAACGGTCTGGTTGCAATTGGGCCCCACGATGCGGGCGCTGTATGGCCGGCTGAACCGTACGTCACCGCCGGTCGATCATCGGCACATCATCGCGGCCCTGCGCGCGGGTGACGAGCCGGGCCTGCGGCTGGCGGTCCGGTCCGATGTGACCAAGGGTCTGCGCCTGCTCAAGGCGTAGGAGGGGGGCTGTCTGCCCCCCGGCGCGGGACGCGCCTCCCCCCGAGGATATTTGGAAAACAGCGATTGTGTGCGTTGACGCAAATTTAACTGTGTTCGTGCAGACGGGAGGGGCGGTACAGGCAGGGATGCCGATGACCGTAAACAGCGCGGCCTCCGGATATGGTCCGGGGGCCGACAGGTGTTTCAAGCGTGGATGGCACCATCGCCACAGGCCAGTGCTGCCTCGCGCACGGCCTCTGAATAGGTCGGATGCGCGTGGCAGGTCCGGGCCAGATCCTCGGCTGCGGCGCCGAATTCCATGGCGACACAGATTTCGTGAATCAGGTCACCCGCCATCGGCCCGATGATATGCGCGCCAAGGATGCGGTCCGTTTCCTTGTCCGCGAGGATTTTCACGAAACCATCGCCTGCGTGGTTCGCCTTGGCCCGTGCGTTGCCCAGAAACGGAAACTTGCCGACCTTGTAGGCGCGACCGGCCTTTTTCAGGGTTTCCTCGGTTTCGCCGACACTCCCGACTTCGGGGTGGGTGTAGATCACGCCGGGGATCACGTTGTAGTTCACATGCGGTTTCTGACCGGCGAGCATTTCGGCAACGGCCATGCCTTCGTCTTCGGCCTTGTGGGCCAGCATCGGGCCCTTGATCGCATCGCCGATGGCGTAGATGCCATCGACGTTGGTCTTGTAGCTGCCGTCGACCTCGATCTGGCCGCGATCCGACAGGGCGACACCCAGATCCGACAGTCCAAGACCGTCGGTAAAGGGGCGTCTGCCGGTCGCCAGCAGGACCGTGTCCGCCGTGATTTCAGCCTCTGCGTCGTCCTTGCGCATCTTGTAGCTGACGGTCGCCTTCTTGTTCTTGACGGTGACGCCCTGGACGGCTGCACCCAGCACGAACTTGATCCCCTGCTTGGTCAGCAGTTTCTGGAACTGGCGGGCGACCTCTGCATCCTGACCGGGGGTGATCGCGTCGAGGTATTCGACGACCGTCACCTCTGATCCCAGACGCGCATAGACGCTGCCCAGCTCGAGCCCGATGACGCCGCCACCGATCACCACCAGCGACTTGGGGATTTTCTTCAGCTTCAGCGCGCCGGTCGATGTGACGACGGTTTCCTCGTCGACCTCGACACCTTTCAGCGGGGCCGGTTCGGACCCGGTGGCGATGATGATGTGCTTGGCCTCGTGGACCTCGTCACCGACCTTGACCTTGCCTGCCTCGGGGATGCTGCCCCAGCCCTTGAGCCAGTCGACCTTGTTCTTCTTGAACAGAAATTCGATGCCGCCGGTATTCTGGCCCACGGTTTTGTCCTTGTAGGCCAGCATGGCGTCCCAATCGACAGACGGCGTTTTGCCCTTGAGGCCCATGTCGGCAAAGTTGTGCTCTGCCTCGTGCAGCATGTGGGTTGCGTGCAGCAGCGCCTTGGACGGGATGCAACCGACGTTCAGGCAGGTGCCGCCCAGCGTATCGCGGCCTTCGACGCAGGCGGTTTTCAGGCCCAGTTGCGCGCAGCGAATGGCCGAGACATAGCCGCCGGGGCCGGAACCGATGATGATGACGTCATAGCTGGCCATGAGGGCCTCCGTAGATTGTGGGGTTTGCGTCTAGACGACGAAAACAGACAGTAGCATGAGGTTCGTCGCCAGAAAGCCGATCATCCAGATGATCGACCGCCACGGGACGAGTCCAAAGTAATACGCGGGAACATAGGCGATGCGTGCCGCCAGATAGGTCCAGGCGCAGATCGCGGAAAACCCCGTGGCACGGTCGGCAAGCGTGACAACCACCACGGCGAGCGTAAACAGGATCAACCCCTCGAAATGGTTGTTCAGCGCACGAAACAGGCGGCCGGTTTTCGGGCTGACCTGTTCGGTGATGGGCTTGCCCAGGCGGTCCGGATCGCGCGGGCCCATCGTCTTGCCTGCTGGCAATTCGATGTTGGCGCGGATCGAGACCAGCGCGAATTGCACCGCTTGGAGGATACCTGCGAGGGCCAGGACCGTGATTTCGGGGGTCATGGGGGTGTCCTTTGACATAGACCGCCGCGCTGGGCGCGGCGGTCAGTTGGTTTACAGGTCCATCAACAGCCGGCGCGGATCCTCGAGCGCCTCTTTGACGCGGACGAGGAAGGTCACGGCCCCTTTGCCGTCGACGATGCGGTGGTCGTAGGACAGGGCCAGATACATCATCGGGCGGATCACGACCTGACCGTTGATGGCCATCGGACGGTCCTGGATTTTATGCATGCCGAGGATGCCGGACTGCGGGGGGTTCAGGATCGGCGAGGACATCAGCGACCCATAGACACCGCCGTTGGAGATGGTGAAGGTGCCGCCCTGCATTTCGGCCATCGACAGCTTGCCGTCGCGCGCCTTTGCGCCCTTTTCGGCAATCGCCTTTTCGATGGCGGCAAAGGACATCTGGTCGGCGTCATTGATGACCGGCACGACGAGGCCGGTCGGCGTGCCGGCGGCGATGCCCATGTTGACATAGTTCTTGTAGACAACGTCGGTGCCGTCGATTTCGGCGTTGACCTCTGGCACCTCGTGCAGCGCATGGACGCAGGCCTTGGTGAAAAAGGACATAAAGCCAAGCTTTACGCCGTGCTTTTTTAAGAACAGGTCCTTGTATTCATTGCGCAGGTCCATGACCGCCGTCATGTCGACCTCGTTATAGGTCGTCAGCATGGCCGCGGTGTTCTGGCTGTCCTTGAGGCGGCGCGCGATGGTCTGGCGCAGGCGCGTCATCTTGACCCGTTCCTCGCGGTCGGCCTGTGCAGCAGGGCGCGGTGCGGCAGGTGCGGGCGCGGATGCGGCCTGCGGCTTGGACAGCGCGTCCAGCACGTCGCCTTTCATGATGCGACCGTCCTTGCCGGTGCCGGTCACGTCATCCGCCGACAGACCTTTTTCGGCCATCAGCTTTTTGGCGGAGGGTGCGTCTTCGGTATCGGTGCGGTTTCCGGCGGGGGCAGGGGCGTCGCCGGTATAGCTGTCGTCGACCTGATCCGATTTGGTGTCGTCTGCCTTTGCCTCTGCCTTGGGGGCATCCGATTTGGTGCTGGCTGCTTCGCCTTCGCTGATCTGGGCCAGCAGGGCGTCGACACCGACGGTATCGCCTTCGGCGGCGACGATTTCAGACAGGGTGCCGGCGACGGGCGAGGGGACCTCGACCGTGACCTTGTCAGTTTCCAGCTCGCACAGCATCTCGTCAACGGCCACGGCATCGCCGGGTTGCTTGAACCACGTGGCGACCGTCGCTTCGGTCACGGATTCGCCAAGGGTGGGTACGCGGACTTCGGTGCTCATTACTTGGCTCCTTTGAGGTTCAGGGCTTCGGCGACAAGCGCCGCCTGTGTCGATTTGTGTTGGCTGGCCAGACCCGTGGCCGGGCTGGCGGATGTGGCGCGGCCCACGTAGGTCGGGCGCGTATGCTTGGCGTTGATGCGCGTCAGGCACCAGTCAAGGTTGGGTTCCATAAAGGTCCATGCCCCCTGGTTCTTGGGTTCTTCCTGACACCAGATCATTTCGGCGTCCTTGAATCGTTCCAGTTCCTTGACCGCCGATTGCGCGGGGAAGGGGTAGAACTGTTCGAACCGCAGCAGATAGATGTCGTCGATCCCGGCCTCGTCGCGTGCCTCGAGCAGATCGTAATAGACCTTGCCGGAACACATCACGACGCGCTTGATCTTGTCATCTGCCACCAGTTTGGTGTCGGAATGACCCTTTTCGGCGTCATCCCAAAGGACGCGGTGGAACGACGAACCTGTCGTGAAATCCTCGGCGTCGGACACGGCCATCTTGTGCCGCAACAGCGATTTCGGCGTCATCAGCATCAGCGGTTTGCGGAAGCTACGATGGATCTGACGCCGCAGCAGGTGGAAATAGTTTGCGGGCGTGGTGCAGTTTGCGACGATCCAGTTGTCATTGCCGCACATCTGCAAGAACCGTTCCAGACGCGCGCTGGAATGTTCCGGTCCCTGGCCTTCGTAACCATGCGGCATCAGGCAGACGAGCCCGGACATCCGCAGCCACTTGGCCTCGCCGGAACTGATGAACTGGTCGAACATGATCTGCGCGCCGTTGGCAAAATCGCCAAACTGCGCTTCCCACAGGGTCAGGGTGTTCGGTTCGGCCAGTGAATAGCCGTATTCGAAACCAAGCACGGCATATTCCGACAGCATGGAATCGATGACTTCGTAGTTGGCCTGCCCATCGCGGATGTTGTTGAGCGGGTAATAGCGGTCCTCGGTGTTCTGATCGATCAACGCGGAATGACGCTGGCTGAACGTGCCGCGCGTGCTGTCCTGACCGGCCAGACGCACGGGATAGCCTTCGGTCAGCAGCGAACCGAATGCCAAGGCCTCGCCGGTTGCCCAGTCGAACCCTTTGCCGGTCTCGAACATTTCGGCTTTTGCCTTGAGCAGGCGGTCGATCGTCTTGTGCGTGGCGAATCCATCGGGTGCCTTGATCAAGGCGCTACCGATTTCTGCCATTGTTTCCGGTGCGATTGCGGTCTGACCGCGCTGATAGTTGTCCTTGTCACGCGCCAGACCTGACCAACGGCCGTCCAGCCAGTCGGCCTTGTTGGGCTTGTATTCCTTGCCGGCCTCGAACTCTTCGTTCAGCGTGGCCTGGAATGCGGCCTTCATTTCGTCGATCTCGCCTTCGGGGATCAGGCCGTCCTTGACCAGTCGATCCGTGTAAAGCGTCAGCGTCGTCTTTTGCTTCTTGATTTTCTTGTACATCACCGGGTTGGTGAACATCGGCTCGTCGCCTTCGTTGTGACCGAACCGGCGGTAGCAGATGATGTCCAGCACCACGTCCTTGTGGAACTTCTGACGGAACTCGGTCGCGACGCGGGCGGCGTGCACCACGGCCTCGGGGTCATCGCCGTTGACGTGGAAAATCGGGGCCTCGACCATAAGCGCGATGTCGGTGGGATAGGGCGAAGTGCGCGAGAAATGCGGCGAGGTCGTGAAACCGATCTGGTTATTCACCACGATATGCATGGTGCCGCCCGTGCGGTGACCGCGAATGCCTGACAGCTGGAAACCCTCGGCCACGACACCCTGCCCGGCAAAGGCCGCGTCACCATGCAGCAGCACGGCCATGACCTTGGTCCGTTCGGTGTCTTTCTTTTCGTCCTGCTTGGCGCGGACCTTGCCCAGCACGACCGGGTTCACCGCCTCGAGGTGGCTGGGGTTCGCGGTCAACGACAGGTGAACCGAATTCCCGTCGAATTCCCGGTCGCTGGATGCGCCGAGGTGATATTTCACGTCGCCAGAGCCTTCGACCTCTTCGGGCTTGAAGCTGCCGCCCTGGAATTCGTTGAAAATCGCGCGGTAGGGTTTGCTCATGACGTTGGCGAGGACGGACAGGCGGCCGCGGTGCGGCATGCCGATGACGATTTCCTCCAGCCCCAGCTGGCCGCCGCGTTTGATGATCTGTTCCATCGCAGGGATCAGGGATTCACCGCCGTCCAGACCAAACCGCTTGGTGCCCATGTATTTGACGTGCAGGAATTTTTCGAAACCCTCTGCCTCGACCAGCTTGTTCAGGATCGCCTTGCGGCCGTTCTGGGTAAAGGTGATTTCCTTGCCCAGACCTTCGATGCGTTCCTTCAGCCAGGCGGCCTCGTCCGGGTTCGAGATATGCATGTACTGCAGCGCAAAGGTGCCGCAATAGGTGCGTTTCACGATCGCCATGATCTCGTTCATGGTGGCCACTTCGAGGCCAAGCACGTTGTCGATGAAAATCGGGCGATCCATGTCAGCCTTGGTAAAGCCATAGGATGCGGGATCGAGTTCGGGATGCGGCGTCTGTTCGCGCATGCCCAGCGGGTCCAGATCGGCGATCAGGTGGCCGCGAATACGGTATGCGCGGATCAGCATCAGCGCGCGCAGGCTATCCAGCACAGCATTGCGCACCTGTGTCTGGGACAGGCCCACACCCTTTTCAGCGGCTTTTGCCTCGATCTTTTTGGCGGCGGCGGCAGGTTCCTGCGCCCACTGACCATCAAGCGCAGCTGTCAGGTCATCGTTCGGCACCGGCGGCCAGTCCATGCGGTTCCAGCTTGCGCCTGCGGCTTCGGCCTTGGCATCAGCGGGGGCGTCGCCAAGGGATTTGAAAAACGCGTGCCAGCTTTCGTCGACCGCTGCCGGATTGTCGGCATAGCGTGCGTACAGCTGTTCGACATATTCGGCATTATGGCCCTGCAAGAAGCTGGACCCGTGGAAAACGTCGTTGGGGGACTGGTCGTTCATCTGATCACCTGACGGTCGGACGGGCTGATCCCGCCACAGTTGAATGGGCAGGCCATTGGCCTGCCCGGCTAAATTTAGTTCTTGTCGATTGCGGCCAGGACGGCCTCACCCAGCGTGGCGGGGCTGTCGGCAACCACGATACCGGCGGATTTCATCGCTTCGATCTTGGATTCCGCGTCACCCTTGCCGCCGGCGACGATGGCACCGGCATGGCCCATGCGACGGCCCGGAGGTGCGGTGCGCCCGGCGATGAAACCGGCGGTGGGCTTCCAGCGACCGGCCTTGCGTTCGTCTGCCAGGAACTGTGCGGCTTCTTCTTCGGCGGAACCGCCGATTTCACCGATCATGATGATCGAATGGGTTTCGGGGTCAGCCAGGAACATTTCCAGCACGTCGATATGCTCGGTTCCCTTGATGGGGTCACCGCCGATGCCCACTGCTGTGGACTGGCCAAGGCCGCTGTCGGATGTCTGTTTCACAGCCTCGTATGTAAGTGTGCCCGAGCGCGACACAACACCGACGGACCCACGTTTGTGGATGTGGCCGGGCATGATGCCGATCTTGCAGGCGTCAGGCGTGATCACGCCGGGGCAGTTCGGCCCGATCAGACGGGATTTCGACCCTTCCAGCGCCTTTTTCACGCGCATCATGTCCAGCACCGGGATGCCTTCGGTGATGCAGATGATCAGTTCCATTTCGGCGTCGATCGCCTCGAGGATGGAATCGGCAGCAAAGGGCGGCGGGACGTAGATGACAGAGGCGTTCGCCTCTGTGCGGGCGCGGGCCTCGTGCACGGAATCGAACACGGGCAGGTCCAGATGTGTCTGGCCGCCTTTGCCGGGGGTAACGCCGCCGACCATCTTGGTGCCGTAGGCGATTGCCTGTTCAGTGTGGAACGTCCCCTGAGAGCCGGTCAGGCCCTGGCAGATCACGCGGGTGTTTTCGTCTACGAGAATGGCCATTTTTTACCTCTTTAGCATGACGAAGGCTTCGCCATCTGGTCTGTCGTGTTGAAAGTTAGTTGAACGCCGTCGCGGTCGGGATCTGTCCGCCCGTCACATCGGCTGGGGTTTCGGACGTTGATCGCATTGCCGTCAACGGCGCTGCGATGATGACTTGCGTCGGCGTGGTCATGTCAGTTGTGGCCGCAAACCTTCCGGTATCGCCGGATGGTGCGGCCGCCTGCGGCCCGGTCCGAACGTCAAGGCCCGCACCGCTGCACGCCGACAAAAGTGCAATCGCACATATCGGGGCAAGGATTTTCGTCATGGTCGTCCTTTCGGGGTAGGTCATGGCGTCACTGTTTCGGGCATGGTCGGGAACAGCCTGTCGAGCTGCGGGAACCAGCGATTGCGGACTGCGGCATTGCCGGGGCCGGTCTGGGCCAGCAGCGTTTCCCGCTGTGCATCGGTCAGGCGCAAGCGCCCACCATCACCCAGATCGCAGGCGATCAGGCCGCGCCGCAACACGCGCATGATCGCGAACCCCGGACGGCTGTTGCCCAGCCCACCGGACAGGGCGTTCAACCTGCGCATCCAGCGGCTGCCACGGGCTGACAAGGTCGCATTGCGGGTGGGGGCTTCTTGGGTGTCGGGCAGGGTGACACCCAGGGCGGCGCAGAAATCCTGACCCAGATCACCGCCCCGCAGCCGTGCGCGATCAAATAGGCGAACGGTGACGGCATCAGCACCCACCGCACGTTCCCAACGCGTCAGGAACACAGCGTAATCAGGCACCTTTTGACGGGCCAGATAGGCATCGAACGTCTCGGCGCTGCCGTTTTTCAACTGCTGCGAATAGTTCGACAAGATCCAGCTGTCTTGCGCCCGCAGGTAGACGATGACCCGCACCGTCGTGAACCGCGCCTTGAGCCAGTTGGTAAAGGATTGGATGAACCGTGGCCCGCGCATCGGCCAGCCCAACATCTCGCAGGAGATCAGCAATTGCTTGTCGGGGTGGTCGGCGATCACCTTGTCCAGATCGGCCTCGAGCTGGTGCGTGACACGCGCATAATCATCCGGTCCACGCAGGTTGAACAGGGCACGAATGCCCTGATCCTTGATCGGAACGCCAACCAGATGATGGCCCGCTATCAGAAATTCCGCATGGCTGAGTTGGGACGAGAAATTGCGATAGACGACGCCCTGGCGTTCCAATGCCGCGCGATTGCTGCGCAGCATTGACTGGATCGCGGACGATCCAGTCTTGGGGATGCCGATGTGGGCGACGACGTCCATCGCTCTTGCCTCAGCCCTTGACCGCTTTGACGATCTTTTGCGCGCCGTCCTTGAGGTCGTCGGCAGCAATCACGTCAAGGCCGGAGTTGTTGATGATCTCCTTGCCCTTTTCGACGTTGGTGCCTTCGAGGCGGACGACCAGCGGAACCTTGAGGCCCACTTCCTTGACGGCGGATACAACGCCCTCTGCGATGACATCGCAGCGCATGATGCCGCCAAAGATGTTGACCAGAATGCCTTTGACGTTGGGGTCAGAGGTGATGATCTTGAAGGCCTCGGTGACCTTTTCCTTGGTCGCACCGCCGCCCACGTCGAGAAAGTTCGCAGGCTCTGCGCCATACAGCTTGATGATGTCCATCGTCGCCATCGCAAGGCCGGCGCCGTTGACCATGCAGCCGATTTCACCGTCCAGCGCGATATAGTTCAGGTCGTATTTGCTGGCGGCCAGTTCCTTGGGGTCTTCTTCGGTTTCGTCGCGCAGGGCGGCGATGTCCGCGTGGCGGTAGACCGCGTTTCCGTCAAAGCTGACCTTGGCATCCAGCACCTTCAGATCGCCCTTGTCGGTCACGATCAGCGGGTTGATTTCCAGCATTTCCATGTCTTTTTCGACGAATGCCTTGTACAGCTGACCCATCAGCTGAACGCATTGCTTGACCTGACCACCGGTCAGTCCCAGCGCGAATGCAACGCGACGGCCGTGGAACGGCTGATAGCCGGTTGCGGGATCGACGGTGAAATTCAGGATCTTTTCGGGGGTGTTTTCGGCCACTTCTTCGATGTCCATGCCACCTTCGGTGGAACAGACGAACCCGATGCGGCTGGTCTGGCGATCAACCAACAGCGCAAGGTAGAGTTCGGTTTCGATGCCAGAGCCGTCCTCGATGTAGATGCGGTTCACGACCTTGCCTGCGGGGCCGGTCTGATGCGTGACCAGCGTGCGGCCCAGCATTTTCTTGGCCTGTTCTGCGGCTTCTTCGACGGATTTGGCAAGACGCACGCCGCCAGCATCACCGGCGTCGGATTCCTTGAATTTGCCCTTGCCGCGACCACCAGCGTGGATCTGCGCCTTGACGACCCACAGCGGTCCGTCCAGTTCGCCTGCGGCGGTTTTCGCCTCTTCGGCGCGGGTGACGGCGCGGCCGTCGCTGACCGGGGCACCGTATTGGCGCAGCAGGGCCTTGGCCTGGTATTCGTGGATGTTCATGGCGCGTCCTTCGTGTGGATCAGTTTGCAGCGGGATTGCATATTTCAGGGTTGAAAAAAAGAACACTTGCCGGGATGCAGCGGAAAACCGACATTTGTGATCACAGTAATATCGCGTGTGATCACAAGACACATTTTGTTCACGGTGATCCGTTCTGAAACGACAAAGGGCGCCCCGCGGGGCGCCCTTTTTCAACCGTGCAATCCTGTGTGATCAGGCGAGCGAAGGATCGATTTCCTTGCAGGCGGACACAAGGCCCTTCACCGCGTCGACGGATTTGTCGAACATCGCCTGCTCTTCCTTGTTCATCTTGATTTCCACGACGCGTTCGACACCGCCTGCACCGATGACAGTCGGCACACCGACATAGAACCCGTCGAGGCCGTAGGCCCCATCGACATGTGCCGCACAGGGCAGGACGCGCTTTTGGTCCTTGAGGAACGATTCGGCCATTTCGATGGCTGACGTGGCGGGCGCGTAGAACGCTGATCCGGTTTTCAGCAGGCCGACGATTTCCGCGCCGCCGTCACGGGTGCGCTGCACGATGGCGTCCAGCTTGTCCTGGGTGGTCCAGCCCATGTCGACCAGATCGGGCAGGGGGATGCCTGCAACGGTGGAATAGCGTGTCAGCGGCACCATCGTGTCGCCGTGGCCACCCAGCACGAATGCAGTCACATCGCGCATCGAGACCTTGAATTCCTCGGCGAGGAAGTGGCGGAAGCGGGCGCTGTCGAGCACACCGGCCATGCCGCAGACCTTGTTGTGGGGCAGGCCGCTGAATTCGCGCAGTGCCCAGACCATCGCATCCAGCGGGTTGGTGATGCAGATGACGAATGCATCGGGGGCGTGTTCCTTGATGCCTTCGCCCACGGCCTTCATGACCTTGAGGTTGATGCCCAGCAGGTCGTCGCGGCTCATGCCCGGCTTGCGCGGCACGCCGGCGGTCACGATGCAGACATCTGCGCCAGCGATATCGGCGTAGTCATTCGTGCCCTTGAAGGAACCGTCGAATTTGCCCGAAGGACCGGATTCGGCGATATCCAGCGCCTTGCCCTGCGGTGCGCCCTCGGCGATGTCGAACAGGACGACGTCGCCCAGTTCCTTAACCGCTGCGAGGTGGGCGAGTGTGCCGCCGATCTGTCCGGCGCCGATCAGTGCAATCTTGGGTCTGGCCATGGAATGGTTCCTGTCTAGCAAGTTAAACTTGGGCGTTGGGTTAGTCCTTTGGTGGTCAGCCTGCAAGTGCGACGGTCATGGTCAATGCGTGCTTTCGTCGCTAACAATTTGAAAATCCCCTGTGTGAAAGCGTTTCATGACCCCGCTCGACCCGATGTTTTATGTCGTCGCAGTGCCTGCCGTGCTGTTCGCCGGAATTTCCAAGGCAGGGTTCGGATCGGGTGCCGCCTTTGTTTCGGCAGCCGTGTTGGCACTGCTGGTCGACCCGGGCTTGGCGCTGGGCGTGATGTTGCCCTTGCTGATGTTGATCGATGCTGCGTCGCTGCGCCCTTACTGGCGCAAATGGGATGGTCCGTCGGCGCGCGGGCTGATCGTCGGGGCCGTGCCGGGGGTGGCCTTGGGGGCGGTGATCTATTCATTCGTGAATGCGGACAGCTTCCGCATCCTGATCGGGGTCATCTGCCTGGCGTTTGTTGCCTATCAATGGGCGCGTGCTGCTGGCGTGCTGAACATCCCAAATTTCGCGTTTTCGCGGGGTTGGGCCTGGGTCGCTGGATCGGTCGCGGGTTTTACCAGTTTCGTCAGTCATGCAGGCGGGCCGCCTGTGGCGGTATTCACGCTGGGCATGGGCATGGACAAGACGCGGTATCAGGCGACCAGTGTGATCGTATTCTGGGCCATAAACCTGATGAAGTTCGTGCCCTATGGATTCCTGGGCATTTTTACCGCGCAAAGCCTGCTGGCCGACCTGATATTGGCACCGGTTGCACTGCTGGGGGCGTGGCTGGGTGTGCGGGCGCATTATTTCGTATCCGAAAGACTGTTTTTCGGGATCACCTATGTCGCGCTGACACTGACCGGGATCAGGCTGATCTGGCTTTCACTGACCTGACGAAATAAAAAAGGCCGCCCCCAAGGGGAGCGGCCAATGTTCCGGTATAAAAAGAGATTACATCTCGGCTTCATACTCGGGCAGTTCTTCCAGCTGCTCTTCGGTCTGCGGGATCGACGCGCGGATATCGTCGCCATCGGTTTCCTGCATGATGGTCACGTCGGCAAAATCGACCGCGACGGCCTTTTCACCCAGACCAAGGAAGCCGCCGACTTCGATGACGACCTGCTGGATCATGCCGTCATCGCTGACGATCAGGTCGCTGATCTCGCCGATTTCTTCGTCGTTGGTGCCAAAGACGGCTGCATCTGTCAGCTGTTCGGCTGTCACGTCAGCATTCATCAGCTGGGTGTAGCCGTCCAGCGGTGACATGGCCGTCATGTCATCGGCTGTCTCTTCCATGGTCGCATCGACGTTGTCAGCGGTGTCTTCCATGTTCTGTTCGGCTGCATCCATGGTCTCGTCCATGGTTTCGCCTGCGGCATCCATCGTTTCGCCGGCTGCGTCCATGGTTTCTTCCGCTGCGTCCTCAACGGGCTCTGCGGTGTCCATTTCGGTGGTGGAATCGGTGTCCATCATCGTGTCGCCGGATTGCATTTCGTCGGTCATGGTGCCTTCGGCGGCAGGTGCCATGGTGTCGGTTTCTGCCTCGTGGCTGGCTGCGAATGCGCCGTTGGACACGACAAGAGCGATAGCGGTGGTTGCGAGAAACTTTTTCATTTTCAGTACCTTGCTTTAGTTTTATTTGGCGATCGGTTGCTCCGTCCGCCTCTGGTCACTCAACGGCGCAGGTCGGAATTGGTTGCGTCGATTGGTCACAATATTTTTGCATCACGCCGCATTCCGCCGGTTCTGACCCATGGCATGTGCGGAAATCGGCCCGGTTCCGTGGGGTGAAAAATGGCTTGAACAATTCGTCTGAATTTGGCCTTGTGCGCGCAACTTTGTTACATGGAGGCCGCATGCGCCATCGTCCCACCCGTTCCGCACTCTATATCCCCGGGTCAAAGCCGCGCGCGCTGGACAAGGCGCGTGACCTGCCCTGCGACGTGATCCTGTTCGACCTCGAGGATGCGGTTTCACCCGACGCCAAGGTCGCAGCGCGCGACACCCTGCGCGCAGCATTGGAACAGGGCGGATATGGTGCACGGATGACGCTGGTGCGGATCAACGGCTTTGACACCGAATGGGGCCAGGATGATGCCCGGGCCGCTGCGGGCATGCCCTGCGATGGTGTCCTGATCCCCAAGGTCGACAGCCCTGCCGATCTGGATGCGGTTGCGGATGTCGTGGGTGATGTGCCGCTGTGGGCGATGATGGAAACGCCTTTGGGCGTCCTGAATGCGCAAACCATCTGCGCGCATCCCCGATTGGCCGGGATCGTGATGGGCACCAATGATCTGGCCAAGGATCTGGCCGCGCAAACCCGCGACGGCATGCGCACCGCGCTGCAACATTGCCTGCTGGCGGCGCGTGCGGCGGGAATCACGGCGATTGACGGTGTATTCAACGCGTTCAAGGATGATGAAGGGTTGCAGGCAGAATGCACCGACGGTCGCGCCATGGGGTTCGATGGCAAATCCCTGATCCATCCTGCGCAGCTGGACATCGCCAACCGGGTCTTTGGTCCGTCAGAGGCGGATATTGATCTGGCCCGGCGTCAGATCGCGGCCTTTGACGCGGCGGCTGCCGCGGGACAGGGTGTTGCCGTCGTGGACGGTCGCATCGTTGAGAACTTGCATATCGTCACCGCGCGGGCGACCTTGGCCAAGGCAGAGGCCATCACCGCATTGGAGACGACATGACATTACTTATTCTGGGCCTGCTTTTGTGGGTTGCGGCGCATACCTGGAAACGGGTCAGCCCGGGAACGCGGGCAGATATGGGCGACCGAGGGCGTCTGTTTGCGGCCCTGGCGATCATCGCGTCCGTCGTCTTGATGGTGATCGGCTACCGGGCTGCTGACGGCGCGGTCTATTGGGGGCGCGCTGGCTGGTCCACCGGCGTGAACAACCTGCTGATGTTGGTGGCGTTCTATATCTATGCGGTCGGTGCGCCCAAACCCGGCAAGCCGCGCGTCTGGCTGGGTCGCAAGATCCGCCATCCGCAGTTGATCGGTTTTTCGATCTGGGCCGTGGCGCATCTGCTGGTCAACGGTGATGTGCCGTCGTTCGTGTTGTTCGGCGGGTTGCTGGTCTGGGCGCTGGCCGAAATCGTCCTGATCAACCGGGCCGAACCGGAATGGACCCCGCCACCGCACCGCAGCGCGCGCAAGGAATTCATTCCCATCGTCGCCGCCATCGTCATCTATGCGATCGTCGCGGCAATCCACATCCTGCTTGGCTACAACCCGTTCGGATAAGACATGACAAAACTTTATCGACTGCTGACCGAAGACGACACATCCGCGTTCTGCCACAAGGTGTCCGATGCCCTGTCCAAAGGGTGGGAGCTGTATGGCACGCCGACCTATGCCTTTGATCATGCCAATGGCGTGATGCGCTGTGGTCAGGCCGTCACCAAGGACATCAGCGCCGATTACGATCCCGACATGAAGCTGGGCCAGCAATGACCAAAACCAACGCCGGGCGGTTTTTCGAGGATTATCGCGTGGGTGACGTCATCACCCATGCGGTGCCGCGCACCATCAAGATGGGTGAACGCGCGTTGTATCATGCGCTGTATCCCGCCCGGCACGCGCTGCATTCGGCCGATACATTCGCGCAATCCTGCGGTCTGCCGTTCAGCCCGCTGGATGATCTGGTCACCTTTCATACGGTGTTCGGCAAGACAGTCCCCGATGTATCGCTGAATGCGGTTGCCAACCTCGGTTATGCCGAAGGTCGCTGGCTGACACCGCTCTGGCCCGGTGACACGATCACCGCCACGTCAGAGGTTATCGGGGTCAAGCAAAACTCCAACGGCAAAAGCGGCGTTGTCTGGGTTCGCACCACGGGGCGCAATCAGCATGGCGACGAACTGCTGTCCTACGTCCGCTGGGTGATGGTGCGCAAACGTGGTGACGGGCCTGCGCCGGAAACCGTGATCCCGAAACTGATGGACGCTGTGGGGGCCGATGAACTGGTGATCCCGGCGGGCCTTGATTTCAGCGCCTATGACTTTGAGCTGGCAGGCGAGCCGCATCGCTTGCGCGATTATGCGATCGGCGAGGTGATCGACCACGTCGATGGTGTCACCATCGAAGAGGCCGAACACATGCTGGCCACCCGGCTGTGGCAGAACACGGCCAAGGTGCATTTCGATGCCACCAACCGCCCGGATGGGAAACGCCTGATCTATGGTGGGCATGTCATCAGCCTGGCCCGTGCACTGTCGTTCAACGGATTGGCCAATGCGCAGATGATCGTCGCGCTGAACGGCGGTGCCCATGCGAACCCCTGCTTTGCCGGCGATACCGTTCGAGCATGGTCCGAGGTGCTGGACATTGCCGACACGGCGGCCCCCGGTGTTGGTGCCATCCGCCTGCGTCTGGTCGCCACCAAAGGTGCGACAGGTGCGTTGCGCGATGCCGAGGGCAAATACCTGACGGATGTCTTGCTGGATCTGGATTACTGGGCGCTGATGCCGGTCTGATCGGCTGGGAGTGCGGGCGACTCGCTTGTCCGGTATCGCGCGGTTTCTGCAGGGTTACATCAACCCGTGACCGGTTGTGATCACGCTTTGAAATTTTGTGATCACGAAACGCAGGATTTCGCCCGACGCGTCAATTTCACGCGTGATTCCGGGGATGATTTCCGTGACTTCCTGTATGGAATGGTGCAGATAACGGACAAATGCGCCGCTCGCCCCGGCGCCCAAGGGAACCGAAGGGAAATCTTATGGCCGATGCCAAGCAGGGCAATCGCCCGCTTTCACCGCATTTGACGATCTATCGTCCGCAGTGGACGTCGATGACGTCCATCTTTACCCGGATCACAGGCAACGCGCTGCTGGTCGCCAGCCTGATGATCGTCTGGTGGTTTGTCGCGGCCGCGTCCGGCCCGGATGCATTCGCAACCGCTGACGGTTTCATGACCAGCTGGTTCGGTGATCTGGTCATGTTCCTGTCGATGGCAGCGCTTTGGTATCACACGCTGGCCGGTCTGCGTCACCTGATCTGGGATCAGGGCTATCTTCTGGAAATCGACAAGGCCGAAACGGCCGGTCAGGCTATGGTGCTGATCGCCGTGCTCTTGACCATCTTCACCGTCATCGTGCTGTAAGGGGGCCGAGCAATGGCATATTTGACCGACCGTAAACGCGCCACCGGCATGGGGTCCGCCAAATCCGGCACCCAGCATCACTGGTTCATGACGGTATCTTCCGTCGCTTTGCTGATCCTGATCCCGTGTTTCGTATTCACGTTTGGCGCAATCTACGGCGCGCCCTACGCAGATGTCGTCGCCTATTATCAGCGCCCGTTCCCGTCCGTGATCGCGGCACTGACCATCGCGGTCAGTTTCTTTCACTTTCGCGGTGGTGTGCAGACGCTGATCGAAGATTACATTCATGGCGCACTGAAAACACCGCTGATCATTGCGATGATCTGTCTTTGCTATGCTGCTGCCGCCGCCGGTGTTTTCGCCGTCGTGCGTCTCGCACTTTGAACCGGAGCTGACCAATGGCTGCTTACGATTACGAAACCCACAACTTTGATGCCATCGTCATCGGCGCTGGTGGGTCTGGCCTGCGTGCGACGCTGGGTCTGGCGGAACAGGGCCTGAAAACGGCCTGCATTTCCAAGGTGTTTCCGACCCGCTCACACACCGTTGCGGCCCAGGGCGGCATCGCGGCGTCCTTGTCCAACATGGGTCCCGACCATTGGCAGTGGCACATGTACGACACCGTCAAAGGGTCCGACTGGCTGGGCGACACCGACGCCATGGAATACCTCGCGCGTGAGGCACCCAAGGCCGTGTACGAGCTGGAACACTACGGCGTGCCATTTTCGCGCACCGAAAAGGGCGAAATCTATCAACGTCCCTTTGGCGGTCACACCACGGAATTCGGTGAAGGCCCACCCGTGCAGCGCACCTGTGCGGCTGCCGACCGCACCGGGCACGCCATCCTGCATACGCTCTATGGTCAATCGCTCAAGCAAAAGGCCGAGTTCTATATCGAGTATTTTGCGACCGATCTGATCATGTCCGAGGACGGTGTGTGTCAGGGCGTTGTCGCGTGGAAACTTGACGACGGCACGATGCATGTCTTTAACGCCAAGACCACGGTGCTTGCGACGGGCGGCTATGGCCGTGCCTATTTCAGCGCGACATCCGCCCATACCTGCACCGGCGACGGTGGCGGCATGGTTGCCCGTCAGGGTCTGCCGCTGCAGGACATGGAATTCGTGCAGTTCCACCCCACCGGTATCTACGGCGCAGGCTGCCTGATCACAGAGGGCGCGCGCGGCGAGGGCGGTTACCTCACCAACTCCGAAGGCGAGCGGTTCATGGAACGCTATGCGCCCACCTACAAGGACCTTGCGTCCCGTGACGTGGTCAGCCGTTGCATGACGATGGAAATCCGTGAGGGTCGCGGTGTCGGTCCGAAAAAGGACCACATCCACCTGAACCTGAACCACCTGCCGCCCGAAACGCTGGACCTGCGTCTGCCGGGTATCACTGAATCCGCACGCATCTTTGCCGGGGTCGACCTGACCAAGGAACCGATCCCCGTGCAGCCGACCGTGCACTACAACATGGGCGGTATCCCCACGAACTATTGGGGCGAGGTGCTGAACCCGACCGCGGAAAACCCCGATGCCATCGTGCCGGGCCTGATGGCCGTGGGCGAGGCGGGCTGTGCGTCGGTCCACGGGGCGAACCGTCTTGGGTCCAACAGCCTGATCGACCTCGTGGTGTTTGGTCGTGCGGCTGCCATCCGCGCCGGCAAGGTCGTCGATCCCGACACGCCGAACGCGCCCCTGAACAAGGCATCGGTCGATGCTGCGTTCGATCGTTTCGACGGGCTGCGCCACGCCAGCGGTGGCACCCCCACCGCAGAGCTGCGTCTGGAAATGCAAAACGCCATGCAGGCCGATGCCGCCGTATTCCGCACGGACAAGACATTGGCCGAGGGCGTGGAAACCATGACCGGCATTGCCGCGAAACTGGATGACCTGCACGTCACGGACCGCAGCATGGTCTGGAATAGCGACCTGATGGAAACGCTGGAACTGACCAACCTGATGCCAAATGCGTTGGCGACCATCGTTTCTGCCGAGGCCCGCAAGGAAAGCCGCGGCGCACATGCGCACGAGGATTACCCCGAGCGTGACGATACCAACTGGCGCAAGCATTCGCTGGCAAAGGTCACGGGCAACAAGACCGACCTGTATTATCGCCCGGTCCACCTCGATCCGCTGACGACCCAAGACGAAGGCGGGATCGACATGGCCAAGATCGCGCCGAAAAAGCGCGTCTACTGATGGTGCTGCGCGGGATCAGCCTGATCGCACTGTCGGTGCTGGTGGCCTGCGGGCCACCGGCACCGCTGACGATCCAGCAGATCGAGGCGCGCTGTGCCGATCAGGCGGCCTCTGCCGCTGGGCCGACAGGCCAGGTCGCGATCGGCGTGTCCAGTTCGCGGGGCGTACAGACGGGAATCGCCATTGGCGTGACGGATGATTTCCTGCGCGGCCGTGATCCTGCGACGGTCTATGCCGAATGTTACACACGGCTCAGCGGTGCTGCACCGCTGACGCCTTATACCGCCCGCTGAGGGCACGCTTTGACGGGCGATCCGCCCACCGACGAAAGGTCTGAGACATGGTCGAACTGACGCTTCCCAAGAACAGCCGCATGGTGACGGGCAAGACATGGCCCAAGCCCGAGGGTGCAACCAACACCAAGAAGGTGCAGGTCTATCGCTGGAACCCCGACGATGGCAAAAACCCGCGTCTGGACACCTATTACGTCGATCTGGACAACTGCGGCCCGATGGTCCTGGATGCCCTGATCAAGATCAAGACAGACATAGACCCCACGCTGACCTTTCGCCGGTCCTGCCGCGAGGGGATCTGCGGGTCCTGTGCCATGAACATCGACGGCGTGAACACGCTGGCCTGTATCTCTGGCCTGGACGAGGCCAAGGGCGACATCAAGATTTATCCGCTGCCGCATATGCCCGTGGTCAAGGACCTGATCCCGGACCTGACGCATTTCTACGCGCAGCACGCCAGCATCATGCCCTGGCTGGAAACCAAGACAAACGCGCCCGCCAAGGAATGGAAGCAGTCTATCGAGGACCGCGAGAAACTGGATGGTCGGTATGAGTGCATCATGTGCGCCTGCTGTTCGACGTCCTGCCCCAGCTATTGGTGGAATTCGGACCGCTACCTTGGCCCGGCGGCGCTCTTGGCGGCACACCGCTGGATCGTTGACAGCCGTGATGAGGCAACAGGCGAGCGTCTGGACGACCTCGAGGATCCGTTCAAACTGTATCGCTGCCACACCATCATGAACTGTGCGAAAACCTGCCCCAAGGGTCTGAACCCCGCCAAGGCGATTGCGGAAATCAAGCACATGATGGTCGAGCGGATCGTTTGATTTGCTCTGTATGACGTAGGTGCAGAAACGCCGTCCCATGACTGGGACGGCGTTTTCATTTGGCGCGACGACAAATGAGAGGTGCGAGGATGACTGTGAATGACATGCCGCCAGAGGATGCCGACGCACGCCGCGCAGTGCCGCCGGTGATTTGCTATCCCAATGATGCGTTGCCCGTGCCGCAACCCGCATTGGACCGCGCGCATCAGCCGATGCAGGTCGTGGACACCGTGCGGGTGCCACCGCGCGATGCGGGTTTTGTGCGGGTGCGGGCGGGGCAGGTGCTGCGCATCCTGTGTCCCGATGGTCCGCAGGTTGGTGATTTGAACCTGTTCAACGCGCATGACCTGTCCGAACGTTTCTATTCAGGAAAGACGCGGGCCCTGCACGGGTCGCATGTGACGACCGGGGATCGGCTTTGGTCCTGTTTTCCGTATTTGCGGCCTATCGCGACCATCGTGGCGGACAGTCTGGGGTGGTACGGGCGCGATGCCTTCGGCGGCGCGGTTCACGATGTGATCGGCACGCGCTGCGATCCCTACACGGCCAATCTGCTGGGCGGGGCGCAGTATCATCACTGCTGCCATTCCAACCTGACCCGCGCCTTGTCGGATGCATCCGGCCTGTCGCTGGTCGAGGCCGAACCGCATGTCCATGATGTGCTGAACGTGTTCATGTGCACCGGTTTCACCGCAGACACTGGCCAGTATTTCATGAAGGCAAGCCCGGTCCGCGCCGGGGATTATCTGGATCTGATGGCCGAGATCGACCTGCTGGCGGTGTTGTCCGCCTGTCCGGGCGGCGATTGCAGTGCGCAACATTCATCCGATGTCGCGGTCTGCCATCCCCTTGATATGCAGGTGTTGGACACAAAAGAGGCGGCCCCTTGGTCGGAGCCGCCGCTGAATTCATACGACCGCAGTCACGGGCGTTAGGCGAAGGCGGCCTCGAGCGCGATTTCCACCATATCGCCGAACGTGCGTTCCCGCTGGTCGCTGGGCAGTGATTCGCCCGTGATGATGTGATCGGACACGGTCATGACTGCCAGCGCCCGGCGCTTGTAGCGGGCTGCCAGAATGTACAGTTCAGCCGCTTCCATTTCGACGGCCAGAACCCCGTGGCGGATCATCTGTTCGGTCAGGTCGTTGCGTTCCGCGTAAAACGTGTCGGACGAATAGATGCTGCCGACATGGGTCGGCGTGTCACGCTTTTGCGACGCGGCATAGGCGGCCTGCAACAGCCCGAAATCGCACACTGGCGCATAGTCGATTTCACGAAAGATCGTCGATGATGGCGTGCCTGTCGATGTGGCCGTCATGGCAAGCACGACGTCGCGGACCTTGACGTTGTCCTGCATGCCGCCGCAGCTTCCGATGCGGATGATGGTCTGCGCGCCGTAGTCCTTCATCAGTTCGTTGGCGTAGATCGACATGGATGGCATGCCCATGCCGGACCCCATGATCGTGACGCGGTTTCCGTTCCACATCCCGGTAAAGCCCAGCATGCCCCGGACCTCGTTGATGCAGACGGCGTCGGTCAGATAGGTTTCTGCCGCCCATTTCGCGCGGTAGGGATCGCCGGGCATCAAGACGGTTTCAGCGATATCGCCAGGCTTGGCGGCAATGTGAGGTGTCATGGGTTCTTCCTTTGCAATTTGACGCTAGTATTGGTCGAAACCACGGCGAAAGAAAAGCGATGCGGCACCTGCTGAAGATCATTTTGATGGGCCTGCCGCTGACCTCGCTCGCAGCGCAGGACCTGGATGAGCTGGCCCTGGCCGAACGGACACTCGCCGACCTGCAAGCGGTGTCTTTCGCCGAACGGCGCGAATACTGTGGGTTTCTGGGATACGATGCCGACGGCGACCTGGTTGCCAGCCGACCGGAAAAGGGGACGATTGATAGCTGTTCAGCCCCATTTCCACCTGATCTGGCAGTGACCGCATCCTATCACACGCACGGGGCCTATGATCCGGGCTATTTCAATGAATTGCCCAGTCTGATGGATGTCGAAGGGGACGCCGATTTTTATCTGGACGGCTACGTTTCAACCCCCGGCGGGCGGCTGTGGTATGTGTCTGGGCGTAACCGCAGCGTGCATCTGATGTGTGGGTTGGGCTGTCTGCCCGTCGCCCCCGATTTTCGCAAGGGATCAAGCGGCGAGATCCTCGATGGTTATACCTACGAGGATCTCCGGCGCGCCTTGCAACGCTGAAAGATCAGATTTCCAGCGTGGACGGATCGGTTCCGGCCGCGATAGCGGTCTTGAACCAGTCTGGCTGACGGCCTTTGCCGGTCCAGGTTTGCGTCGCATCGTTCGGGTTGCGATATTTCGGCGCTGATTTCGTTGAAGCCGCGCGTTTCGCACCCGGCAAACTCGACAGGTCGGCCAGTGTGAAACCATATTCCGCGGCTGCCTTGGCAGCAGCTTCCTGGGCCATTTTCAGCTCGCGGCCTTCGATGGATTTAAGGGCCTTGTCGACATCCTTGCGCAGTTTTTCGAGTTCCTTGCGCGACATTTCGTTCAGGTTAATGGTCATGAAGACGCTCCTATATGAACGTTTGTTTTCCAAACGCGTTATCGCAGAGCATTCGCATTAACGAGGGGATGAAATCAAGTTGTATTATTCGGCAGCGACAGCCGTGGGATTAACCAGTGTTACAATATCGTCCATTATTCTATTCAATTCAAAGTCCTTTGGCGTATAGACTTTGGCGATCCCCATTTCCAATAACCGCACTGCGTCCTCGTCCGGAATAATGCCCCCGGCGACGACCGGAATGTGGGACAGGCCGTTTTCGCGCATCTTTTCCATGAATGTCGCAATCAGTGGGATGTGCGAACCCGAAAGAATTGACAAACCGATCACATGCGGATCGTCCTGCTTTGCCGCGGCGACCAGCGCGTCGGGGGACAGGCGAATACCCTCATAGGCGATGTCCATGCCGCAATCGCGGGCGCGTGCGGCAATCTGTTCGGCCCCGTTGGAATGACCATCCAGCCCAGGCTTGCCGATCATGAATTTCAGCCTTCGCCCCAGGGTGGATGACACCGCATCGACGCGGGCGCGCAGATCGTCCAATCCTTCGGTCTGGTTGGACGGCGCACGCGCGACCCCCGTCGGCCCACGGAACTGGCCGAAGACCTCGCGCAGGATACCTGCCCATTCGCCGGTTGTGACCCCTGCTTTTGCAGCCTGGATCGACGGCGGCATCATGTTGCTGCCATCGCGGGCGGCAGCCCGCAGCGCGGCGATCGCCTGTTCCACAGCGGCAGGGTCGCGGTCCTGTTTCCAGGCCGCCAGCCGCGTCAGTTGATCCGCCTCTGCCGCGGCATCCGCAACCATGATCGCGTCTTCGCCAGCGGTCAGGGGTGACGGTTCGCCCGCCTGCCATTTGTTCACGCCGACGACGGTGGTGTGACCGCTTTCGATGCCGCGAATCCGTGCTGCGTTGCTTTCGACAAGGCGGTTTTTCATGTAGCCGATCGCCTTGACCGCGCCGCCCATCGCGTCGATCTGCGCAAGCTCTGCGCGTGCGCCCTGCTTGAGGGTTTCCACCTTGCGTTCGATTGCGGGGTTTCCGTCGAACAGATCCTCGTATTCCAAAAGGTCGGTTTCATAGGCCAGGATCTGCTGCATCCGCAACGACCACTGCTGGTCCCATGGCCGGGGCAGGCCCAGGGCCTCATTCCACGCGGGCAATTGCACGGCGCGCGCGCGGGCGTTCTTGGACAATGTCACGGCCAGCATTTCGATCAGGATGCGATAGACGTTGTTTTCGGGCTGCTGTTCGGTCAGGCCAAGCGAGTTTACCTGCACGCCATAGCGGAACCTGCGGTATTTCGCGTCCTCGACTCCATAGCGGTCACGACAGATTTCGTCCCACAGTTCGACAAAGGCGCGCATCTTGCACAACTCTGTCACGAATCGAATTCCGGCATTCACGAAAAAGGAGATTCGCCCGACCATTTCCGGAAAGTCCGCCTCGGACACCTTGTCGCGCAAATCGTCCAGCACTGCCGTTGCGGTTGCAAGCGCGAATGACAATTCTTCTTCTGGTGTCGCGCCAGCCTCTTGCAAATGATAGGAACAGATATTCATCGGATTCCATTTCGGCAAATGCGCGCGCGTATAAGCCGCCACGTCGGTAATCATGCGCAACGATGCTTCTGGCGGACAGATGTAGGTGCCGCGCGACAAATATTCCTTGATGATGTCGTTCTGCACGGTCCCCTGCAGCGCGCTGATATCGGCGCCCTGTTCTTCGGCCACTGCAATATACAGCGCCAGCAACCACGGGGCCGTCGCGTTGATCGTCATCGAGGTGTTCATCTGTTCCAGCGGAATGGCGTCGAACAATGCGCGCATGTCGCCCAGGTGACAGACGGGCACGCCGACCTTGCCGACTTCGCCCTGGCTCAACTCATGGTCGCTGTCGTATCCGGTCTGGGTCGGCAGGTCGAATGCGACCGACAGGCCCGTCTGACCCTTTGCAAGGTTGCCGCGATACAGCGCGTTGGATGCCTTGGCCGTGGAATGACCCGCATAGGTCCGGAATAGCCAGGGGCGGTCTTTCATGGTCTCGGTCATCACGGCTCCGATCATCGCGCAACAAAATTTCGTAATGAACTGAATAGAGGACACTTTGCTACAACGTCAAGATGCCGCGTCGCAGCATCTACCGTGTTCCCATTGTCGTGAGCCGGATTCCCTGCCACCAATGGCGCATGACGCAACCGGTGACCTTACCATTCTGGGCTTTTGGGCTAATCCTGATTTTCGCCGGGGTCACCTTTGCGTCGCATTTTCTGTTTCCCTCGGTGCGCTGGTTTTTCCGCAAGCGGGCCGAACGTGTCATCGCGCGATTGAATCAGCGACTTGCCCGTCCGATCGAGCCGTTCAAGCTGGCCCGGCGGCACGACATGATCCAGCGTCTGATCTATGACCCAGAGGTGACGGCTGCGATCGTCGAATACGCCCGCGAAGAAAACACGCCCGAAAACGTCGCCTTCGAAAAGGCACAGAAATACGCGCGCGAGATCGTGCCGGGGTTTTCCGCCACTGCCTATTTCAGTTTCGGGATGCGGATCGCGCGCTGGCTGTCGAACTCTCTCTACCGCGTGCGGATCGCAACATTCCCCCGTCAGGAACTCGAATCGCTCGACCCGAATGCGACCATCATCTTTGTCATGAACCATCGGTCGAACATGGATTATGTGCTGGTGACCTATCTGGTCAGCAGGGCGGGGGCATTGTCCTATGCGGTGGGTGAATGGGCGCGGGTCTGGCCGTTGTCTGCCCTGATCCGCGCGCTGGGGGCCTATTTCATCCGGCGCAGGTCGCGGGGCAATCTGTATCGTCGGGTGCTGGCGCGCTATGTGCAGATGGCGACGGATAATGGTGTGACACAAGCGATGTTCCCCGAGGGCGGCCTGTCCCTGACAGGCGAGGTCCGGCCAGCAAAGCTGGGCCTGCTGAGCTATATCGTCACCAATTACAAACCCGGCGGGCGGGACGTGATCTTTATCCCGGTCGGTCTGAACTATGACCGCACCATCGAGGATCAGTTTCTGATTCGCGCCCACAAGAGGGGCAATCGCAGGTTTCGTCCGCCTGCATCGACGGTGCTGCGCGGCGTGTCATCGCATCTGTGGGCGCGGCTGACGCGGCGGTTCGATACATTCGGGACAGCATCCGTCGGGTTCGGGCAGCCATTGGAGCTGTCGTTGTTTCTGAAAGAGGTGACAGGCGATCCGACCGAGGCGGTCGCCAATGAACTGATGGAACGTGTGCGTCAGGTGGTTCCTGTCCTGGCAACGCCGCTGGTCGCGCGCCTGTTGCTGGAAACACCGGGATTGGATCGTGAGGCGCTACTGGGCCGGGCACGGGACTGCCTTGCGGCCTTGGCAGAACAGGACATGCCGCTGCCCCGTCGGTCCGCTGCAGAACTGGTCGAGGATACGCTGCGTCGATTGGGCAATCGGGGTCTGCTGCAAGAGGTTGGCGGCCGGATCGAGATCACGCCGGCGGGGCAAGAGGTCCTGCCGTATTATGCCGCAAGCATCGCGCATCACTTTCCGACCGAAGGACCACAAAAATCCGTCACGTAATTAAATTACAAAAATAGCGATATGGGGGTTGCATAGTTACGCTGCAACCGCATAAACAATTCCTGCGCCGGTACTGCGGTGCAGCGAATTGGTGGATCATCGCGATGGAGACGGACATGGCCCTAGATCGAAGCGCAACCGAAGCGGCGGCGGAAAAGACACTCTACGAGGTCGGCCAGTTGCCGCCTCTCGGCCACGTGCCGGACCAGATGTATGCGTGGACGATCCGGCGCGAGCGTCACGGCGAACCCGACAAGGCATTCGAGATCGAAGTCGTTGACGTGCCCAAGCCTGACAGCAACGAAGTGCTGGTCATGGTGATGGCCGCAGGCGTTAACTACAACGGGATCTGGGCCGGCCTCGGCATTCCCCTCAGCCCGTTCGACGTGCACAAGGCGGATTATCACATCGCGGGGTCCGACGCCTCGGGGATTGTCTGGGCCGTGGGCGACAAGGTCAAACGCTGGAAAGTCGGCGACGAGGTGGTGATTCACTGCAATCAGGACGACGGCGACGACGAACATTGCAACGGCGGCGATCCGATGGACAGCCCCAGCCAGCGCATCTGGGGATACGAGACACCTGACGGCAGCTTTGCCCAGTTCACCTGCGTGCAGTCGCAGCAGCTGATGCTGCGCCCCAAGCATCTGACATGGGAAGAGGCCGCCTGCTATACGCTGACGCTGGCCACGGCCTACCGGATGCTGTTCGGCCACCACCCGCACGAGCTGAAGCCGGGTCAGAACGTTCTGGTCTGGGGGGCGTCGGGCGGTCTGGGGTCCTATGCGATCCAGCTGATCAACACGGCAGGTGCCAACGCAATCGGCGTGATTTCGGACGAATCCAAACGTGATTTCGTCATGTCGCTGGGCGCAAAGGGCGTACTGAACCGCAACGATTTCAACTGCTGGGGCCAGATGCCCACGGTCAACACGCCCGAATACAAGGAATGGTTTGCCGAAACGCGCAAGTTTGGCAAGGCGATCTGGGACATCACCGGCAAGGGGGTGAACGTCGACATGGTGTTCGAACACCCCGGCGAGGCGACGTTCCCGGTGTCCACCTTTGTGTGCAAACGTGGCGGTATGGTCGTGATCTGCGCAGGCACCACCGGCTATAACCTGACATTCGATGTGCGCTACATGTGGATGCACCAGAAACGTCTGCAAGGCAGCCATTTTGCCAACCTCAAGCAGGCATCTGCCGCGAACCAGTTGATGATCGAACGCAGGCTGGATCCATGCATGTCAGAGGTGTTTGGCTGGGACGACATCCCCGCCGCCCACACCAAGATGCGCAAGAACGAACACAAGCCCGGCAACATGGCCGTTCTGGTTCAAAGCCCGCGCGCTGGCCTGCGCACCGTCGAGGATGCACGCGCCGAACAGCGCGGGTAAGTTTTGCACCACGAGGGAAAGGGTCCGCCGGTTTGGCGGGCCCTTTTTCGTCTGCGGTCCGACTGCGGCGGTGCGCGCCTGCGGAACTGAACAAGGCATCGCACGATCCCGTTGCGCAGGTCAGGTTAGCGCTGGCAGGGCCGGGCCACCACAGGTAGTGTCGCGGCCATGAAAACCCCCGCGATCACCTTTTCCGATGACCAGGCGCAGGCCTGGGACAATGTTGCCGTCATCCTGCGACAGGCGGGCATCGACCTTGATGGTGACCTGCTGCAACCGCCGCAGACGGACGATTCCGATGTGATGGCCGTGATCGGCAAGGCGGGCAGCGGCAAAACGATGTTGCTGGCCGAACTCTATCGCGCGCTGGAGGCCGCTGGCGTCGATATCGTGTCGGGCGACTACGAGAGCAAAAAGCGTCCCAACCGCCGCACGCTGGCGATCCTGGCACCGACGAACAAGGCCGCCAGCGTCTTGCGCAATCGTGGTGTGCCTGCGACGACGATCCACCGCATTCTCTACACGCCGGTCTATGATCCCGAATACGAACGGGTGGCCGAATGGCTGGCAGGACAGGGCGAACGGCCTGAAATCGAGGGCCTGACGGACCTGTCACTGGACCGTGCCGCCGCGTCCTACGAATTGCACAAATCCATTCCCGCGGCACTGGCCGCCGCCGGTCTGCGCGGCAGTGATTTCATCACCGGCTGGAAACGCCGCGAGGAACCACTGGATATCGGGTTCGTCGATGAATCCTCGATGCTGGATCAAAAACAGTTCGAAGATCTGCGCGAGATCTTTCCCACCTTGCTGTTGTTCGGTGATCCGGCGCAGTTGCCGCCGGTCCAGTCCAGCGGCGGCATGGTGTTCGAGACACTCCCAGAGAGCCGGGTGCAGACACTTAATCGTATCCATCGTCAGGATGCCGACAACCCGATCCTTGATCTGGCGCATGCGCTGGCCGACCCGATGCTGGATTTCTACCATTTCGAGCGGATGATTGCAGAGGCCGCCGCGCGCGACGAACGTGTTGTCATGGCCCAAAGGGTCGAATCCGATCTGATGGCACGATCGCCGGTTCTGGTCTGGACGAACAAGACGCGCATCAGGTTGATTCACGCCTTTCGCGCGGCCTTTGATGCACCGCCCGACAGCCTGCTGGAAGGCGAGCCGCTGATCTGCGACGGCATCGAACTGCCGATGAAACACCGCAAGAAACGGCTCGACCTCGAGGCGCGTGGCCTGATCAAGGGCGCGCAGGTCATCTACCTCGGGCCGGGCAAGCGGCCCGGTTTCAGCCGCTTGCACCTGATCGGCGCGCTGGACCCGCAGATGTCGGCGGCCAGTATCGTCAAGATCGAACACGAGGGCGACGCCGAACCCTTTATCCCCTTTGCTGCCAAGATGGGGGCGACGTTCCTGCACGGGGCCGCTGTCACCATCCACAAGGCCCAGGGAAGTCAGTGGGACACGGTGCAGGTCTTTGCCCCCGATATCGAAATGGCGTCCCGCATGGGCCGGGTCGAGGCGGGCCAGCCGCTTTGGAAACGGCTTGCCTATGTTGCGATCACGCGGGCGGAAACGCAGTTGCGCTGGGTCGTGCGGAACCGTCTGGGCAAACCGGCGGAACCGGTCCTGCGGGTCGATGATCTGAAACCCGGTCCTGCGCCTTTGGTCTTGCAGGCCGAAACCGACGACCACTAGCGGCGCAGTGCAGCAAATCCGGCTGATGCAGCCCAGCCCGCGGCCGCCGCAAGGACCAGCGACATCATCCCGTAGATCAGCGGATCGGAATGCGCGAGGTTGTAGAGCCAGCGTTCCAGTCCGACCTTTTGCACGGGAATGACGGTGCTCGCCTCGTCGATGGGGCGACCGTCACGGGTCAGGAAAATACGCGCCACATAATCGCCTTCGGTCAGATTGGCAGGCAGGGCGAATGACGCCATGAATAGCGTATCCTGTTCCAGATCGACGCCGTTGATCTGGGTCTGATACAGGTTGTCGGCCTCGCGGATGCGGATCAATGCTTGGGTGAATGCGGCGCTGTCCTGCACGGTTGCGCCAACGGACCGGATTGCGCGGGGGATCGTGATTTCTTCGCGCAGGTCTGACGTGTCACGCAAAACCTCTTGCAAGGGGCCGGATGTCGCTACCGCATAGAATGATGGGGCATGATCGACCTCGACCTCGTCGGTGTTGATCCAGATGCCATACCGACGCGCCTTGCGATAGACCGACACGCGCTGGTCGGGGCCAGCCACGGTGACGATGACGCCCAGATCGCCGTCCTCTGTCGGGGCGGGTGCGTCGCGGCGGACAGCACCAAAGATCAGGATGTCATCGCCGTCAAAGGTCGCGGTGATCGACACGGAATCCTGGCTTAATCCCAGAACGATGGTTTCTGCACGGGCAGCACCGGTCAGCGTCAGCAAAAGAAGAATGAGACGAAACATCAAACGCCTCCTGTGCTGATGGAATAAAGTTCGGCCGGTTGCAGCAACAAATCCAGTGCCAGTTTTCCGCAGACCAGCAGCACCAGCAACGCCAGCAGGATGCGCAGCTGTTCAGCCTTGAGCCGGAGACCCAGAATCGCCCCGAATTGCGCGCCGATCACGCCGCCGACGATCAAGAGCAGGGCGAGCACGATGTCCACGGTATAGTTCGTCGTGGCGTGCAGCATGGTCGTGTAGGATGTCACGAAAATGATCTGGAACAGCGATGTGCCGATCACCACCTTGGTCGGCATGCCCAGCAGATAGATCATCGCAGGCACCATCACGAACCCGCCACCCACGCCCATGATCGCGGACAGAATGCCGACGAACACGCCGACCAGCAGCGGCGGCACGACCGAAATATACAAGCCCGAAACCCTGAACTTGACCTTCAGCGGCAGCTTGTGCACCCAGTTGTGCTGACGGCGGGCGCGACGCGGACCCGACGGGTTTCGCGCCCGGCGCATGGCGTTCAGGCTCTCGATCATCATCAGCGACCCGATGGTGCCCAGAAACACCACGTAGAACAGGTTCACCAACAGATCGACCTGACCCAGTGCGCGCAGGTAGTTGAACACGACCAGACCCAGCGACGACCCGATCAGGCCGCCGATCAGCAGCACGGTGCCCATGCGGAAATCGACCGTCTTGCGTTTCACATGGGCCAGCAAAGCAGAAAAGCTGGAGGCAACGATCTGGTTTGTCGATGTCGCAACCGCGACCGCCGGAGGAATGCCCACAAAAAACAAGAGCGGCGTGATCAGAAACCCGCCGCCCACACCGAACATGCCCGATAGCAGCCCAACCAGCCCCCCGAGGCCCAGCAACAGGAACGCGTCGACCGAAACTTCGGCGATGGGTAGGTATATCTGCATGTCTGATCCGGACAGTGGCACGAAAACGATAACCGGGCGCAGAACCGCGCCCGGCTGTCATAGCACCCTTACCGCTCTTTGACGTAGGGTTCACCCCCTGCGCGCGGTGGAATCGCCTTTCCGACGAAACCAGCCAGAATGACGACGGTCAGGATGTAGGGCAGGGCGTCCAGCAGCTGCGACTGGATGTTGAATTGCAACACCCGTTCGATCAGGTCGGACCGTAGCGCGATGGCTTGCAGGAAACCGAACAGCAGGCAGGCCCACAGACAATAGACGGGCCGCCATTTTGCAAAGATCAGCGCGGCCAGCGCGATATAGCCACGTCCGGCGCTCATGTCCTTGGTGAACCCCGCTTGCAGGGCGGTCGCCAGATAGGCACCCGCAATCCCGCACAGCACGCCACAGATGGCCACGGCCGCGAACCGCAGGCCCACGACGCTGATGCCCGCTGTATCGACGGCCGCCGGATTTTCACCCACGGCCCGCAGGCGCAGACCGAAACGGGTGGAAAACAGCACCCAGGCCGTGATCGGCACGATCAGCAGCGCAAGATAGACGATGATCGTATGGCCTGAAATCAGCTCATAGTAGATGGGGCCCAGCACAGGCACGTCACGCAGTGCCTCGGCCCCCGGCAGGGTGATCGGATTGAACCGTGCGGCCCCCGCCAGCTGCGGCGTGCGTCCGCCTTCGGCAAACCAGCTCTGGGCGATGACGACCGTCAGACCCGCAGCCAGAAAGTTGATGGCGACGCCCGAAATCAACTGGTTGCCCCGGAACGTGATCGAGGCAAGCCCATGGATCGCAGACAACAGCAGGGATGCAAAAATGCCCGCCAGCAGGCCCAGCCAAACGCTGCCCGTGACCGCGGCAATCGCGGCAGACAGGAATGCCGCGGCCAGCATCTTGCCCTCTAGCCCGATGTCAAAGATGCCGGCGCGTTCGGAAAACAGACCGGCCAGACAGGCCAGCAGCAGCGGTGTTGCCAGTCGCAGGGTCGAATCCAGCAGTTGCAGCAGTGTCAGCAGATCCATCAGTTCGTCCCCACGGCAGGCGTCGATTTTGCGTCAGGCTTGGGCGGTTTGCGACGCGACAGGAAAAACCGTTCCAGCGGCATCCGCACCATGTTGTCCAGCGCGCCGGTGAACAGGATCACCAACGCCTGAATCACCACGATCAATTCGCGCGGGATCGAGGTCCACAGTGCCAGCTCTGCCCCGCCCTGATACAGAAAACCGAACAGGATGGCGGCCAGAAATACGCCCAGCGGATGACTGCGGCCCATCAGCGCCACGGCGATGCCGATGAAACCTGCACCTTCGACAGCGTTCAGCACCAGGCGCTCTGCCTCGCCCTGCACGTTGTTGATCGCCATCATCCCGGCCAGACCGCCCGAAATCAGCAATGACACGACGATGATCTTGGTCGGGCTGATGCCCGCATATTTCGCCGCCGATTCCGAATGCCCGTAGGCGCGGATCTCGTATCCCAGACGCGTGCGCCAGATCAGCGCCCAAAGTGCGATACAGGCCGCGATTGCCACGAAAAAGCTGATGTTCGCCGGTGCGCCGCGAAACAGCGTGGCCTCACCGAACGAAAACATGTCCTGAAAACTGGGCAGATGCGTGGTTTCGGGAAACTTGCCGGTGGCGGGTTCCATGCTGCCTGCGGGTTTCAGCGCGCCGACCAGCAGGTAGTTCAGCAGCGCAGCGGCGATAAAGTTGAACATGATCGTCGTGATGACGATGTGACTTCCCCGCTTGGCCTGAAGGATCGCGGGAATAAAGGCCCAGGCGGCCCCGAACAGCGCCGCACCGACGCTGGCCGTGATCAACGCCAGCGACCAATGCGGAAACGGGATGTACAGACACACCAGTGCGACACCCAGACCGCCCAGAACGGCCTGACCTTCTCCACCGATGTTGAACATGCGCGCATGAAACGCGATGGCGACCGCAAGACCGGTAAAGATGAAATTGGTCGCGTAATACAGCGTATAGCCCCAGCCATAGGTCGACCCCAGCGCGCCATCCACCATCAGTTTCAGCGCATCCCACGGGTTTTCACCGATGGCCAGGATCACCAGCGCCGACAGCACCGCCGCCAGCAGCAGCGAAATCAGCGGAACCAGAATGACCTCGGCCCATTTTGGCATGACATCCATGATCAGACCTTTCCCGTTCCGGCATGTGCCAGGTTTTCTTCGATGTCTTTTACGCTGACCTGTGACGGATTCCCGGTCATGCCCGCCATCAGCAGGCCCAGTTCCTTTTCATCGGTCTGCGCGGGGTCGCGTTCGCCCATGATGTGACCGTCGAACATGACTGCAATCCGGTCGGACAACGCGAGGATTTCCTCCAGTTCGACGGACACGAGCAGGATCGCCTTGCCCTGATCGCGCAAGGCGACGATCTGCTGATGGATGAATTCGATCGCGCCGATATCCACGCCGCGCGTGGGCTGACCGATCAGCAACAGGTCCGGGTTCCGCTCAATCTCGCGGGCCAGCACGATCTTTTGCTGGTTTCCGCCCGAAAAGTTCTTGGCCGCCAGCTTGGGATCTGGGGGGCGGACGTCAAAGCGTTCCATCTTTTCAGTGGTATCTTGCAGGATCGCGGCGTTGTTCATGAACAGGCCGTTGCGATATTTGGCGTCGTGGTGATAGCCGAATGCCGTGTTTTCCCAGGCTGCATAATCCATGATCAGACCTTCGGCCTGACGGTCCTCGGGCACATGGGCGATGCCGCGCCGCCGCCTGCTTTGCCCGTCGGATTTTTGGCCTGTCAGGTCAATCGGTGTGCCGTTGACGGTGATCTGACCCGATGCCTTTTCGTAGCCGCCCAGAACCTCCAGCAATTCGGACTGACCATTGCCAGCCACCCCGGCAATCCCCAGGATTTCACCCGCACGCACGTTGAAACTGATGCCCTTGACCCTGTGAACGCCCTTGGCGTCGGTCACGTTCAGGTCCTGCACATCCAGAATCACATCGCCGGGGCTGGCCGGGGTTTTTTCCACCCGCAACAACACCTTGCGCCCGACCATCAGTTCGGCCAGCTCCTGCGGGCTGGTATCGACCGTTTTCACGGTGGCTGTCATCTCGCCGCGGCGCATGACGCTGACCGTGTCGGTAATGTCCATGATTTCGCGCAGTTTATGCGTGATCAGGATGATCGTCTTGCCTTCGCGGCGCAGGTTTTCGAGGATACGAAACAGGTGATCCGCCTCGGCCGGGGTCAGCACGCCGGTCGGTTCATCAAGGATCAGAATATCCGCTTGCCGGTACAGCGCCTTGAGGATTTCGACCCGCTGCTGCATGCCCACGCCGATATCCTCGACAATCGCGTCGGGATCGACATTCAGTTCGTATTCGTCGGCCAGCGCCTTGAGTTCGCGGCGCGCACGCGACAGCGACGGGCGCAACAGCCCGCTGTCCTCTGCCCCGAGGATGATGTTTTCCAGAACGGTGAAATTCTCGACCAGCTTGAAATGCTGGAACACCATCCCGATGCCTGCCGCGATGGCGGACTGGCTGTCGGGGATATCCGTCTTGGTGCCGCCGATGAAAATCTCGCCTTTGTCGGCTTTGTAGAATCCATAGAGGATGCTCATCAGGGTCGATTTGCCCGCGCCGTTTTCGCCGATGATCCCGTGGATCGTGCCGGGCATGACGCGGATACTGATGTCCTTGTTGGCCTGAACAGGGCCGAACGCCTTGGAGATCCCCTTGAGTTCGATTGCAGGTGCGGTCATTGCGGCAGCCCTCCTGCGCCGACAAATCCGGCGAGCGTCGTCATCTGGCCTGTGGCGTTCAGTGCCGCGAAATAGGTGCCATGCTGCGCCCAATCGCCACCATCGCCGAATCCCACGATGCTGCGGGCGAATCCGTTTTGCGCGTCTGTCTGGATCACCCCGGCGGTCCAGCCGGGTGCCATTTGCGAATACATGCCAATATATTCGGCCAATCCGTCCAGCGTCGTGATCTGACCCGGACTACGGGGATCGCAATAGACGAAATGGTCGGCCATGCAGGCCGCAATGGTCGCGCGGCGTTTTGCGGCGTCCGTTTCGCCCCATGCAGCAAAGAAATCGGCGATGCGGTCTGTCATGACATCCCTTTTATTTTACGCATTGGGGCCGCGCCGATAATCGGCACGGCCCCGTATCTTGGCCTGATCGGCTATCTTAGAACGACAGGGCCGGGCAGGATTCGTCGGACATATAGTCGTGAACCGTGATGTCGCCTGCAATGATCTGCGCTGCTGCGGCATCCACGGCAGCCTGCATGTCGGCGCTGACCAGTTCGGCGTTGAATTCGTCCATGGCGTAGCCGACGCCCTCTTGTTCCAGACCCAGGGCCTGAATGCCGGGCTCGACAGCTTCACCCGCGATGAACGAGTTGTAGACGGCATTGTCCACGCGCTTGAGCATGGATGTCAGCACGGAACCGGGGTACATGTAGTTCTGGTTCGCGTCAACGCCGATGCCCAGCATGTCGTTGTCGGCAGCAGCCTGAAGAACGCCGACACCGGTGCCGCCAGCGGCCTGGAACACGACGTCAGACCCCTGGGATTTCTGCGCCAGCACCAGCTCGGTGCCCTTGACCGGGTCGTTCCATGCGGCAGGTGTGGTGCCGGTCATGTTCGCGATGATGGTCACATCGGGGTTTGCAGCCTTGGCACCCTGTGCGTAACCACAGGCGAACTTGCGGATCAGCGGGATATCCATGCCACCGACAAAGCTGACGGTGCCGGTCTCAGAGGCCATGGCGGCCATCATGCCGACCAGATAGCTGCCCTGCTCTTCGTTGAACACGATGGACTGAACGTTGGGCGCGTCGACCACGGCGTCGATGATGACGAATTTCGTGTCGGGATAGTCGCCAGCCACGTCACCCAAGGGTGTTGCGAAGGAAAAACCGGCCATGACGATTGGGTTTGCGCCGGATTCAGCGAAACGGCGCAGGGCCTGCTCGCGCTGGGCGTCGGACTGCAATTCCACCTCGGCAAAGGTGCCGCCGGTTTCTTCGGCCCAACGTGTCGCGCCATTGAACGCCGACTCGTTAAAGGATTTGTCGAACTTGCCGCCAAGGTCAAAGACGATTGCGGGGTCGGCCATCGCCGCACCGGCCGTCAGGGCCAGCGCTGCGGTTGCGCCGAACAGTTTATGCATGAGGGTCATGTCGGTCTCCCGTTGGTTGATGCGGGCAGTCTGTTGCCGCCCGTCATTGAGGCAAGCAAGGTGGCATTCACCCCGCTTCAGGCAACGATAAGGCAACGGGCGGGGCCGGTGGTCAACCGTTACTTAACGGCGCACCCCTTTTTTTGCCAATCGGTCAAAAAGCAGGCGGAGATTCAAGCGTTCAAGGCTTTTGACAGCACCAGTGCATCGACAGCCGGGCCGTTGGTCCGATCGTAATAGGCGCGCCGCAGACCAACCTTTTCGAATCCCAGTCGGTCGTAGAGGTGGCGCGCGGCGAGATTGTCAGCGGCGACCTCCAGAAAGGCGGTTTGCGCCCCTTTTTGTTGCCCGGCCAAGAGCAGGGCATGTACACAAGCATGTCCCAGACCCTGCCGCTGCAGGTCGCGGCGACAGGCCACCGTCAGTATCTCGAGTTCTGGCGCGATGACGCGGCCCATGGCAAATGCACGGTCATCCCCAACGACACTGACAAGGGGGCTGGCCAGCAGGTCTGCGAATTCATCCGCCGACCACGGGCGGTCGCGGTCAAAGGCCGCGGCGTGAACCTGTGCCAGAATTTCGGGCGTCACGGCACGACGACGGGCGGCGCATCGCGTGGTGGTGCTGCATCCGCGGGGCGCAGATACAGCGGCGCGGGGCGTGGCTGTGGCGTCTGCATCCGGCGGCCTGCGATGATCGCCATGGCGGTCGGGGGCGGCATGGCCGCTTCGATCACCTCACCGAATGCTGCCGCCCCGACATAAGCGGGGCGGATGCCAGCCGGACAACGGGGGGTTTGCCCGGTCTCCAGAAACTCTGGCGTGCCTTGGATGGTGCCGTCGAAAAACTGTGCGTAATATCGGCCAGACCGCGCGTCCAGCACCGAAATCACGGGTCCTGCCAGCCCTTCGGCCTGTGCCTCGAGGCTGGACACGCCGATTGCCGGAATGTTCAGCGCAAGGGACAGCCCCCGTGCGGCGGCGACGGCGATCCGGATACCGGTAAAGTTTCCCGGCCCGATACCCACACCGATGGCATCCAGTCCGGACCAGTCCAGACCGGCGTCACGCAGCATCTCGTCAAGCATCGGCATCAGATGTTCGGCCTGCCCCTTGGACATGGCGTCGGTGCGGGTGGTGATGCCTGATGGTGTCATCAGCGCAGCAGCGCACTGCGGGCCAGAGGTATCAAAGGCAATGATGAACGGGCTGTCGGTCACGCCAGCGACCACGTCAGCGGCTTTGTCGGATGACGTTGCAGAATGCCGCGCGCCTCAAGGTCAAGTTGCACGCATTTGAGCCACCAACCCGCCGTGGACCCACCGGGGAACACATCGTCAGGCAGTTGCGGCAGCACACCGGCCTTGATCTGCGCCGCGGTCAATGGCGCTGCGGTGACTGTCGACAACATCGCAGATTTCATCGCGTTGTATTTCGCAGCATCAACCCGGCCCACATGGCCGGGTTGGTTGACGTTCAGGACTTCGACCTTGTCGGCCATCAGGCAGCGACGGGGCGGACTTCGGTCACTTCGGGAATGTAATGCCGCAGCAGGTTCTCGATCCCCATCTTCAGCGTCAGCGTGGACGACGGGCAACCGGCGCAAGCCCCCTGCATGTGCAGATAGACGACGCCGCGTTCGAACCCGTGGAACGTGATGTCGCCGCCATCCTGCGCCACGGCAGGGCGGACGCGGGTGTCCAGCAATTCCTTGATCTGGTCGACGATGGCACCATCCTCGCCAGTGTGATCGGCATGGCCGCTGACCGGCTGGTGGTCGGCACCCATGACCGGCTGGCCCGACTGGTAGTGTTCCATGATCGCGCCCAGCAAGGCGGGTTTGACGTGATCCCATTCCACGTCATCGGCCTTGGTCACCGTCACGAAATCCATGCCAAAAAACACGCCCGTCACGCCGTTCACGGCAAACAGGCGCTGCGCCAGAGGCGATGTGCCCGCTGCATCAGCCGATGGAAAATCGGCGGTGCCGACCTCCAGCACGGTCTGGCCAGGCAGGAATTTCAACGTCGCGGGGTTCGGTGTCGATTCGGTCTGGATGAACATGAAAACCGTCCTTTTATGTCAGGTTACCGATATGCGCCCTGTGGTGGCCCACGTCAAGGTTTAGAACCATTCTAAACATTCAGGTGATCGCGTCCAGTTTTTCTTTTGACAGGTCACCGGGCACGATGGTGATCGGCACGTGGAACGTCCCGGCCTGACGGCTGAGTGCGCTGACCAGCGGGCCGGGTCCCTTGTTGTCGGTGCCCGCGCCCAGCACCAGAACCCCGATTTCCGGGTCCTCGGTAATCTGGGCCATGATCTCGGGCAGGGCCTCGCCTTCCCGGATCACTAGATCGGGGTTCACGTTCTGCCGGTCCCGCATCCATTTGGCAAAGACCTCGAAATGCACCTCGATGCGCTCGCGTGCTTCTTCGCGCATGATCTCGCCAACGCCGATCCAGTGGTTGAATTCATCGGGTGGAATGACCGACAGCACCGTGACGCCCGCCCCGGTCTTGGAGGCCCGCATGGCGGCGTATCGCATCGCGTTCAGACATTCGCGGCTGTCATCCAGCACGACCAGAAACTTGCGCATTTCATCCCCCTCTTTGGCGCATCTTGCCTTGGGTGCCGCTTGCGCGCAACGGTCAGAGCGTTTCGGACGCGGCCCAGTCCCAATACAATTCCCGCACACGGGCCGTGACCGGCCCGCTGTTGTAGGATCGGTCGTCAAAGGCACTGACCGGCGTGACCTTCATCATGTTGCCCGACAAAAACACCTCGTCCGCTGCACGGAAATCCTCAAAGGTCAAAACCTTTTCGATGACCTCGACGCCATCTGCGCGCAGATTGACCATGTGGCGGGCGCGGGTGATACCAGCCAGAAAGGTGCCGTTGGGGATCGGTGTGAACACAACGCCGTCGCGCACCATGAACACATTGGCGCTGGCGGTTTCCGCCACGTTGCCCATCACATCCGCGACCAGGGCGTTGCCGAACCCCTTGGACCGGGCCTCGGCCAGCATGCGGGCGTTGTTGGGATACAGGCAGCCCGCCTTGGCGTTGACGACGTTGTCTTCCATCACCGGACGGCGGAACCGTGTGGTGGTCAGGGTGGTGGATGCGCCCGCCGGTGCCATCGGAATAGCCTCGAGCGATATGGCGAAACCGGTCGATCCCTCCTTGGGCACGATCCCAAGGTCGCCGCCATCCAGTGCCCAGTACATCGGGCGGATATAGACGGACGTCTGGGGTGAATAGGCGCGCAGTCCTTCGCGGACGATGGCCACCATGTCTGCCGTGCTGACGGTTGGGGTAATCATCAGCGCCTCGGCTGATCGGTTCACGCGGGCGCAATGTGCCGCCAGATCCGGGACAACGCCATTGGCATAGCGGGCCCCGTCGAACACCGTCGTCCCCAGCCATGACCCGTGGTCCGCCGCACGCATCACAGCGACGTCTCCGTCGTGCCATGCGCCATTGAAATAGGTCCTGATCTGCGTTCCCGTCGCCATGATCACCCTCCGCCTTTTTGTGATAGCCCTAGGCCGCAACCGGCCAGAGGTAAAGTCCTGCCGTCAAGCATGACTGCGCTGATGCGCCCCCCTGATCAATCGCTGTTTTCAAAATATCCCCGCCGGAGGCAGCCGTCGCAGCATGCGGCGGCTTACCGATTTTTCGCGAAAAATCGGCATCCCGCACCTTGGGTCAGCGCAACAGGCCCACGATTTCATAGGTGCGCGACAGGATCGGTTCTGCGATCTTGCGGGCGCGCTCGGCCCCGTCTGCAAGGATGCGGTCGATCTCTGCGGGGTCGTCCATCAGACGGGTCATCTCGTCCGAAATCGGTGCAAGCCGATCGACCGCCAGATCGGCCAGCGCAGGCTTGAACCGGCCCCAGCCTGCACCTGCATATTCCGTGATCACCGCCTCTGACGTGGTGTCGGACAGCGCGGCGTAGATATCGACCAGGTTGCGCGCCTCTGGCCGGCCTTTCAGCCCGTCCAGCGTGTCGGGCAAAGGTTCGGGGTCGGTCTTGGCCTTCTTGAACTTTTTCGCGATCAGGTCGGCGCCGTCGCGCATGTTGATGCGCTCCATGTCGCTTTCGCCGGATTTCGACATCTTCTTGGACCCGTCGCGCAGGTTCATCACGCGGGTCGCGGGGCCGTCGATCACCGGTTCGGTCATCGGGAAAAAGTCGGTCTTGTAATCGTGGTTGAACTTGGCCGCGATATCGCGCGTCAGCTCGACATGTTGTTTCTGGTCCTCGCCCACGGGGACCTGCGTGGCATGATACAGCAAAATGTCGGCCGCCATCAGCGACGGGTAGGCGTACAGGCCCAACGACACCTTTTCGGCGTTGCTGCCGGCCTTGTCCTTGAACTGTGTCATGCGGTTCATCCAGCCGACACGGGCGACGCAGTTGAAAATCCAGCCCAACTCGGCGTGCGCCGACACGCGGCTCTGATTGAACAGAATCGATTGGCTTGGGTCTAGGCCGGCGGCCAGATAGCCCGCCGCAACCTCGCGGGTGGCGTGGCTCAGCTCCTTGGGGTCTTGCCAGACTGTGATCGCGTGCAGATCCACCACGCAATACATCGTTTCCATGGCACCCTGCATGCCGACGAACCGCTTGATCGCGCCCAGGTAGTTGCCCAGCGTCAATCCGCCCGACGGTTTGATCCCGGAAAACACGCGGGGGGTGAACTGGCTTTGGGTCATGGGGTCATCCGGGCTGGTAGGCTGCGATATTTCCGCATACCCATGCCAGAGCACGGCCCCATTCGCAACAACCCGAGGCATCCGCCATGGCAATCCAAAGTCCCGTCAACGCCATTCCCCCCGTGGTCACTGCACTTGTGCTGATCGTCGTTGCGGTCGAACTGACCCTGTCGGCGGGTGCTATGGGACTGGTCGGTGGACCCGGCGGGATCGGCTGGCGGTTGCAGGCCTTGCAGGAATACGCGGTATCCCCCGCCGTTGTGGATTACGTCGTCATGCGGGGTGACCTGTCGCTGGACCTGCTCAAACGGTTTGTGACCTACGCCTTTGTGCATGGCAGTTTCACCGATGCGCTGTTCGGCGGTGCACTCCTGCTGGCGCTGGGCAAGTTCGTGGGCGATGTGTTCCATCCGGCGGCAACGCTGGCGCTGTTCGTGGTTTCGGCCGTGGCGGGGGCGCTGGCCTTTGGTCTGGTCGCTGATGGTACGCAACCGCTGTTTGGCGCATATCCGGCGGTCTACGGTTTCATCGGGGCGTTCACCTACATCCTGTGGACCCGGATCGGGCAGCAGGGCGGGCAGCAGATCAAGGCGTTTCGCCTGATCGGCTTTTTGCTGGCGCTGCAACTGATCTTTGCGCTGATCTTTGGCGGCACGATGCGTTGGGTCGCGGATCTGGCCGGTTTCGCCGCCGGTTTCGGGGCGTCGATCATCCTTGCGCCGGGGGGATGGGATGCGCTGCTGGGCCGCTTGCGCCAGCGTTAACGCCGCAGCGCCCTGCGAAAGTCCTGCAGACGGAACGCGCCAATCATCTGACCGATGCCGAAATAGCTGACGATTCCGATTGCGATGAGCACGGCCAGCGCGAGGTAACGCAGGCCTTCGGTCGCAAGGAACGGTCCCAGCACGACAGCGGCACCAAACAGCACCACGCCCATCCCGACCGACGCCAGGACAATCCGCCAGATGCGGGCGCGGAAACGGTCGTCCCATGTCGCGGCGGCACCCATGCTGCGTGATCCGATCCACAGTTGCGCGACCATGATCCAGCCCACGGCCGTCGTGCCCAATGCGGCGGCGATGAACCCGACATAAGGGGCCAGCCCCAGCGCGATCACCAGGTTCAAGACCATCGCAACCAGCGCATAGATGAACGGGCGCCGGGTATCCTCGCGCGCGAAAAACAGCGGTTGCAGGGATTTTTGCAGCACGAACGCGGGCAGGCCCAACCCATAGACCGCGACGGCCAGGGCCGTGGCCATCGTGTCCTCGGGGGTAAAGGCACCGCGCTGGAACAGCACAGACGTCAGCGGAACGGGGATGACCAGCAGCGCCACGGCCGCCGGCACCGTCAGCGCAAGGCTCAGTTCTGCGGCGCGGTTGAACGCGTCGCGCCCGCCCGCCGCATCACCGGCCCGCAGGCGGCGCGACAGGTCAGGCAGCAGGACAACGCCGATGGCGATGCCGACGACGCCCAGTGGCAACTGATACAGCCGGTCGGCATAGGACAGCCACGCCACCGCCCCGTCAAAGAAACTGGCGACCTGACGGCCCACCAGCAGATTGATCTGAACCACACCACCGGCCAGCGCGGCAGGGGCCGCGATGATGGCCAATTTTTTCAGTTCCGGCGTCCAGCGCGGCATGCGCAGGGTCATGGTGAAACCCGCACGCGATGCGGCCCACCAGACGATCCCCATCTGCAGGATTCCGCCCAATGGCACCGCCAGTGCGAGGCTGTCACCGATCTGCAGTCCTAGCGCCCGGTCGATACCCATCCCGAGACTGTCCGACATATCCCGGCCCAGCAGGGCCGTAACAAGCATGGCGATGATGAAAACCACGTTCAGGATGACGGGTGCGGCGGCGGCGGCGACAAACCGGCCGGTCGCGTTCAGCACGCCGGACAGCAAAGCCGTCAACGAAATGAACATGATGTAGGGAAAGGCGATACGCCCGTATTCCACCGCCAGATCGAAACGGGCATCTTCCCGGAAACCGCTGGCCATCGCCGTCACCAGCCACGGCATGAAGATGATCCCCACCACCGTGAACACGGACAGGATCAGGGTCATTGCAACGAATGCATCCTGAGCAAAGGCCCGCGCGTCCTCGCCGCCTTCCAGTTTCTTGGAGAACATCGGCACAAAGGCCATGTTGAACGCGCCCTCGGCAAAGAACCGGCGGAACAGGTTCGGCAATGAAAATGCGATGATGAACGCCTGTGCCGCGACCCCGGTGCCCAGATAGCCCGCGATCAGGATGTCGCGGGCAAACCCCATCACGCGGCTGATCAGTGTCCAGATCCCCACGGTGAAAAAGCCGGACATCAGGCGGATGGGTTTCATGGGCTGGGGCCTTCTTTGACTGCGGCGCTACCCTTGCGCCCGTTCCGCGCCACGGTCAATGGCGTGACGCAGCTTGGTCGTCAGCGCCTCGCGCTTGGCCTCGGAATGGAATTTCAGTCCGGTGATATCCTTGACGTAAAAGGTATCGACAGCCTGTTCGCCATAGGTCGCGATCACCGCGGACGAGATATAGACATTGGCATTCGCCAGCGTCCGGGTCAGATCATACAGCAGGCCGGGGCGGTCACGGGTGTCCACCTCGATGATCGTGTAGATTTCGGACCCGTCATTGTCGAAGGTGATGACCGTCGGCACCCGGAATGCCCGCATGCGAACGGGCAGCACATCGCGATCCTTCAGCGCGGTGCTCGCCACGACTTCGCCCATTAGGGTGCGCTGGATCATGGAACGCAGACGCGGCAGGCGCGCTTCTTCGTAGGGGCGGCCGTCGGCATCCTGTATCCAGAAGGCAGCGGTCGCATAGCCGTCCTTTGACGTATAGGTGCGTGCGTCCACAATATTGGCCCCGACCAGTGCCAATGCGCCGTTCATGCGACTGAACAGACCCGGATGATCGACCATCGCAAAGCAGGCCCGGGTCGCATCCCTGTCATGGTCCAGCGTCAGGTCCACCCGAATTTCGCTGTCCGAGATGGCGTGCAGCAGATTGGCGAACACAACATGGGTCGTCAGCGGCAAGCCCTGCCAATAAGGCCCGTAATGACGGTTCATTTCGGTTTTCAGATCAGCAGCGTCCCAGTCCGCCAATGCATCGCGCAAGGCCCGTTTTGCAACGGTTTCACGGGTTTCGCGGCTAAGGTCCTCCAGCCCGTTGTCCAGCGCGTCGCGGGTCGCGGAATACAGGTTGCGCAGCAGCACGGCCTTCCAGTTGTTCCAGGTGCCGGGGCCCACGCCGCGGATGTCGCAGACCGTCAGCAGCAGCAGCAGGTCCAGCCGTTCCTTGGATTTCACCGCCTTGGCAAAGCCGCGCACGGTGCGCGGTTCGGAAATGTCGCGTTTTTGTGCCGTGTCCGACATCAGCAGATGATTGCGGATCAGCCATTCGACCGTCTCGCATTCCTTTTTCGACAGACCCAGGCGCGGTGCGACCTTGCGCGAAATGCGCGCGCCCAACACCGAATGATCCTCTGGTCGGCCCTTGCCGATGTCGTGCAGCAACAGCGCGACATACAGGACCTTGCGATTGACCCCGGCCTCGATGATCTGCGAGGCGACCGGCAATTCCTCGACCAGCTCGCCGCGCTCGATGCGCGACAGGTGGCTGATGACCTGGATGGTATGCTCGTCCACGGTATAGCTGTGGTACATGTTGAACTGCATCATCGCCACGATCGGTGCGAATTCCGGCATAAACGTCGCCAGCATGTTCAATTCGTTCATGCGGCGCAGCGCGCGTTCGGGGTTGCCGTATTTCAGCATCAGGCGCATGAAAATGCGGTTCGCCTCTGGATCCGCACGCACGGTGTCATCGATCAGGTGCAGGTTGGCTGCAATCAGGCGCATCGCGTCTGGGTGCATCAATGTGCCTGTGCGCATCGCTTCTTCAAAGATGTGCAGCAGGTTCAGCGGATCGGCCAGAAACGTCTTGGGTCCCGAAACAGTCAGGCGGTTTTGCTTGATCGCAAAGGGCGGTTTCGTCTTGGGCTTGCGGGTCAGCAGACGTTCCAGCATCGGTGCCGCCTTGGCGTGGGTGCGTTCCTGCGCGGTCAGGAAAATGCGCGTCAGATCCCCCACCATGGTCGCGTGGCGGAAATAGGCCTGCATGAAATGTTCGACGCCGCGCCGCCCGGCGCGGTCCTGGAACCCCATTGCATCGGCCACCTGGACCTGCATGTCGAACGTCAGCTGGTCCTGCGCGCGGCCGGCAATCAGGTGCAGATGGCAGCGCACGGCCCACAGGAATTCATGGGCCTGACGAAAGGTTTCGTATTCGTCCTGGGTAAAGACCTTGTGCTTGACCAGGTCCGACGCGTCCTGCACGCCGTGAATGTATTTCCCGATCCAATACAGCGATTGCAGGTCGCGCAGACCGCCTTTGCCTTCCTTGACGTTGGGTTCGACCATATAGCGCTGGCCGCCCTGTTTCTTGTGGCGCTGACCACGTTCTTCCAGTTTGGCCTCGATGAAATCGGGGGCAGAGGATTTGAACAGATCGGTCCACAGCCGATCACCAAGCGTCACGGACAGGTCGGCGTCACCGGTCAGATACCGGTATTCCACAAGGCTGGTGCGGATGGTGTAGTCCTCGCCGGCCAGTCGCAGGCAATCCTTGATCGTCCGGCTGGCGTGTCCGACCTTCAGCTTGAGATCCCAGAGCATGTAGAGGCTGGATTCGATGACGGCCTCGGCCCAGGGCGTGATCTTGTAGGGCGTCAGAAACAGCAGGTCGACATCCGAATGGGGGGCCATTTCACCGCGGCCATAGCCGCCCACCGCGATGACGGACAGCCGTTCGCCTTCGGTCGGATTGGGATTGGGATGCAAACGGTTGCGGGCCACGTCCAGCACCGCGCAGACAAGACAATCGGTCAGCCAGCTGTAGGCGCGTGTCGTGGGCGTGGCGCGAAATGGCTGATCCAGAAATGCCGCGCGGATCGCGGCACGTCCGTTCTTTTGCGCGTCCTTCAGGATGCCGACAACGGCTGTGCGCAGTGCGCGGTCATCTGCTGCGGTCTCGCTTGCGGCTGCAATCTGCTCGGCGACGGCGGGGGCATCGAAAATCGACGACGCCGGCAGGATCAGGTCCTCCGGCGTCGTGTCCAGTCCGGTCGGCGCGGGCCTAGCTGCCGGCACGGCCAAAGCTGCGCGGTGCGTTTTCAAGGATGACGACGGCATTGTTGCGCACCGTCGCGACAGACAGGGCGCGTTCGTTTGTGCCGTCGGCGCGCAGGCGGAAGACGCCCGAGGTGCCCATAAAGCCCTGGCGCTGCGTCAGCGCCGCCTTGGTCAATGCGTCAGACCGGCCTTGCGCCACCAATGCGCCGATGGCCGCGATCCCGTCATAGGCAAGACCTGCGAGGGGGTGAGGCTGACCGCCGTAGACGCTGCTATAGCGCGCCTCAAAGTTGCTGGCCATGGCGCGATCTGGCACCGCGAACAGCCCGCCCTGAAGTCCGGGCAGCGCCAGCGCCTGTGGGGCCGCATCCCAGCGTGTCAGACCCAGATAACGCGTGTCCGCGGGGTTGATCCCGGCCTCGGGCAGGGCTGTGGCCAACAACGGCAGGTCGGCATTGACGCCTGCCGTCAGGAACACGGCATCTGCACCGTTCGATTTGACCGTGGCTGCGATCTGCGCGGCAGATGCGGTGATGCCCTGCTGGCTCAGCGGATAGCTGGCGATACCCGCCACGCTGGCACCATTTGCCTGAACTGCACGGGCGATCGCATCGCGACCGACCTGTCCGGCCAGATCGTCACCGTGCACGATGCCGATCCGGCTGATGCCCTGACCGCTGGCATAACGCACCAGACGGTCGGCCGTGTTTTCAAAGGTTGCCCCGAGGACAAAAACATTGCCGCCCGCGATGGTGGTGTTGTTCGAAAAGGCCAGCACATTCACGTTGCGGGGTGCCACGGCGACCCCTGCGGCATTGGCCGCGTCAGCAAACAGCGGGCCGAGGATGATCTTGGCCCCTTCGTCCACGGCACGGGTGGCAACGGCCGCGGCCTGCGCCGAATCAGAGCCCGAATTATAGACCCGCAGGTCGATGCTGACCCCGTCGAGGTCGCTGATCGCCATTCGCGCCGCGTTTTCGAGGCTGGAGGCAATCGCCTGATTTGCGCCTTGCGTGGATCCGCCGGGCACCAGAAGCGCGACCTGAACGGGCGCATTAGCGTCAATCGTCTGGCCGGTGTCCTGTGTCATGCCGACGGTGCCGACGGGGACACAGGCACCCATCCACATCAATCCAACAGTTGCAGTCACATAAGCGGCAGCACGGCGCAGCCGTGATGTCATCAATGAAGGGGCGGCAGCGGTCATGGCAAATCCTAACATCTGTGGCGGGCGTTGCGGTATCGGCGTTGTCCTTAACGTCCATAGGCCGCATTGTCGCCCTTTAACGCTATCATAAGGCGAGAGCCGGACGGGTCTAGGCATGAATCATCTCAACGTATCGCTGTCGGCAGGTTTGTATCTGGTCGCGACGCCCATCGGCACGGCGCGGGACATCACGCTGCGGGCGCTGGACATCCTTGCCAGTTGCGACTTGATCGCGGCCGAGGACACCCGCACGGCGCGCAAGCTGATGGAGATTCACGGGATTCCCCTCGGGGACCGGCGGGTCATCGCGTTTCACGATCACAGCAATGACGCCGCCGTCGCCCGCCTGGTGGATGCAATCCGGAACGGTGCATCCCTGGCCTGCGTATCCGAGGCGGGTACGCCACTGATCGCGGACCCCGGGTTTGAACTGGCCCGCGCCGTGCGCGCGGCGGGCCTGCCGGTCACAGCCGCCCCCGGCCCATCCGCGGTTGTCACCGCGCTGAGCGTCGGTGACCTGCCGACCGACCGATTTGCGTTTTGCGGGTTTCTGCCAGCTTCGCCTGCGGCGCGGCTGGCAGAGCTGGTGGATCTGCGTGATCTGCCATTCACGCTTGTTTTTTATGAATCCCCCAAACGCGTTCATGATTTCTTAGTTGCTGCGCGCGATGCTCTGGGAGGTGATCGTCAGGCAAGTGTCTGCCGGGAACTGACCAAAAAATTCGAAGAGGTGTCGACCGGGCGTTTGTCAGACCTGGTCGATGCTTTTGATGGCCGCAACGTGAAGGGCGAAATCGTGGTTCTGATCGGCCGCGCAGGTGCTGTCGCGGTCGTCGAGGCTGATATCGAGGTTGCCTTGCGCCAAGCGATGCAGACCATGCGGGTGAAGGATGCGGCCACGGCCGTTGCAGGTGCGATGGGCCTGCCACGCAGGCAGGTCTATCAAACTGCGCTGCAACTGGGAAAGGATGAAGAGGATGCTGGCAACCAGTGACCGGACCCGGCAACATCGGGGGCGGTGCAATCATTTGGCAGGCGCGGCTGCGGAACAATCAGTGGCTATGGCCTATGATCGACGTGGCTGTGCGACAGCCGCGCGGCGCTGGCGGGGGCAGGCAGGCGAAATCGACCTGATCGTGCGGGACGGCGACACCATCGTTTTCGTCGAAGTCAAAAAGAGCCGAAGTTTCGCGCAGGCCGCCGCCCGTGTCACGCGACGACAGGCGGACAGGATCTGCCGCGCTGCGATGGAATACGTGGCGGGTGAACCTACAGGACAGCTGACCAGAATGCGGTTCGATGTCGGTCTGGTCGATTCGGTCGGTGCCGTCCGTATTGTGCCAAATGCATTCGGTGGTTGGTAACCCGCCATTGCCGACCGCGCCTGCCTGCGCCATATCCCCATCAGGACCCGCACGCAGGAGCAGTGACCATGTCGTTGAAAATCGCCTTTCAGATGGACCCGATCGGACCAATTGATATCAACGCCGACAGCACCTTTCGGATCGCAGAAGAGGCGCAGGCGCGGGGGCATCAGTTGTTCTACTACACGCCGGACCGGATCGCGTTCGACACCGGGCGCGTGACGGCGCGCGGCTGGCCGCTGACGGTTCGCCGCGAAAAGGGCAACCATTTCACGCTAGGCGCCGAGACAACCGTCGATCTGGCCGATTTTGACGTGGTCTGGCTGCGGCAGGATCCACCATTCGACATGGGGTACATTACGACCACTCACCTGCTTGACATGATTCACCCCGACACACTTGTGGTGAATGATCCGTTCTGGGTGCGCAATTACCCTGAAAAACTGCTGGTTCTGGAATTCCAGGACCTCACGCCGCCCACGATGATTGCGCGCGATCTGGACACGCTCAAGGCATTTCGGGCGACGCACGGCGATGTCATTCTCAAGCCGCTCTACGGCAACGGCGGTGCGGGCGTGTTCAAACTGAGCCAGTCAGACGGCAATCTTGCATCCCTGCACGAGCTGTTTTCCGACATCAATCGCGAGCCGTTGATCATGCAGAAATTCCTGCCCGCCGTCACCAAGGGTGACAAGCGCGTCATCCTGGTCGATGGCGAACCTGTCGGCGCAATCAACCGCGTGCCGGCCGCAGGCGAGACGCGGTCGAACATGCATGTCGGAGGCCGCCCCGAAAAGGTGGAACTGACCGACCGCGACCGTGAAATCTGTGCGCGGATCGGGCCGTTGTTGCGTGAAAAGGGCCAGATTTTCGTAGGAATCGATGTGATTGGTGACTGGTTGACGGAAATCAACGTGACCTCGCCAACCGGGATTCAGGAGCTTGAACGCTTTGACGGGACCAATGTGGCGGCCCTGATTTGGGAAGCGATCGAGGCCCGTCGCCTAGCGTAGACGCGGGGCCGGGCCCAGGGGCAGGGGGCCCAGCATCATGTCCCCCCCGGCAAAGGTCAGCGGCAGTTGCAGATTGTCGCTGCCACCCGACAGCATCCGCAAACCGCTGGTCAGCGCAGGCAACAGGTTGGGTGGCACCACCCCGGCGTCGTTCGCCAACGCAAGCATGTCGCGCCAGTTCGCCACCTGCAACAGGATGCGCCCGTCGGGATAACCGCCTGCATCAACCGTCACCTCGCCCGTGCCGCCCAGGCGCAGTGACCCCCAGCTCAGGTCGATTTCGCTGATCGTCAGGGTTTCGAGCAGTGGTGGTTGCGTCGGCGTTGTGCGGTCAAGTGGCCGGTCGAGGACCGCCGTGATGTCAGCGGTCATCCGAGCGGCCGCGTCAGGCAGCCCGGCCAGCGGCAGGACGGGCATGATATCGGCCAGACTGACATAGCCTTCGTAGGTGTTGGCCGCCGGACCTGCTGCGCGCATCGCGATCAATGCCGCCCCCGTAGTCGCCTGCCAGCCTGCATCGGAACGGATGTTCAGGGTGGCGGCCTCGGCCGTCAGGGCCTCGAACGCAAGTGACGGCGAGGCCGCGACCTTGACGTTGGCACGCAGGTTTTCCGATCCAATTGCCAGCACCTGTTGGCCCAGGCGCAGCGTCTGCTCTGGTGGCAATGTGGCGATCACGCTGTTGGGCCGATAGCTGAGGGCTGCGGTCTGAACGACAGGGGCCCGCCATGCGATCAAATCGGACGGACTGCGCACAGACAGGTTCGTCGCGGTGACGTCAAAGCGCGATGGAAACCCGGAGGTGTCGAGCTTTTCCGTATCGATCTCCCAGCCGCGTGTTTCGGCAGCCGTCATCGCCGATTCCAGCCCGCTGTTCAGGCCTTGGGTGGCGATGAACCAATACCCCGAATAAAGCGCGCTCAGCGCAAGAACCACAACCAACAAAGCCTTCATGATCTCACCCTCGCCATCGCTGTCCTTGCGGTTTATAGCGCAGGCAAAGAAAGGACCACCCGCATGAGTCTTTGGGTTTTTGGGTATGGATCGCTGTTGTGGAAAACCGGGTTTACCCCGGTGGAACAACGTCGTGCGGTGCTGCGCGATTATCACCGCAGTTTCTGCATGCTGTCGATCCATCACCGGGGCACCGTTGCGGAACCGGGCCTGGTTCTGGCGCTGGATGCGGTGCCGGGTGCGACCTGCACCGGGGTGGCATTTCGCGCCGCCGACGCAGAGGCGGACGCCGTTCTGGCGATGCTGCGCGAACGCGAATTGATCTCTTCGGCCTATGTCGAGCACGCGTTGACGCTGGAAACGGCCGAGGGACCATTGCAATCGCTCGCTTATGTGATCGACCCGGCCCATGAACAATATGTGCAACTGGATCTGGAAACTCAGGCACAAATGATCGCACGGGCGGTGGGGGGCATGGGACCAAACCCTGATTACCTGTTCAACACGGCGGCCCTGCTTGACCAGATGGGGATCGCGGATCCCGAAATGGTGTGGCTGTCCACACGGGTCCGTGCACTGATCGGGCAGGAATAATCGTTTCCAGCCTGCCATTTGCCCGTTAGGCTGCGCAAAACAGAGCAGGACCAGCCCCTTGTCCGAAGACCGAAAACCCAGGCTAGAACCACAGTTTTCGCAACCCGTCCGGCAGATCACGTCGATGTTGATCGTGCTGGCGCTGGTGGCGGCCGGTCTCTATGTCAGCTACCCGCAGATGCGCGGCATCTTTTTGTCGAACCCCTATCTGAACGGCGCGATCCTGTTGGTGTTCGTCATCGGCGTGTATTCGACCTTTGCCCAGGTCTATCAGCTGATGAAATCCGTTGAATGGATCGAAGGCTTTGCCGCGGGCCGGTCCGGGCATCACCTGACCAAGGCCCCGTCGCTGCTGGCTCCGCTGGCAACATTGCTCCGGTCGGTGGGCAAACGGATGCAGATCAGTGCCACGTCCAGCCGTTCGATCCAGGATTCCGTGGCACAGCGCATCGACGAGGATCGAGAGATCACGCGCTATATCGGCAATACGCTGATTTTCCTGGGCCTTTTGGGAACGTTCTACGGGCTCGCCACCACGGTTCCGGCCTTGGTTGATACCATCCGGTCCCTGTCACCGGCCGATGGCGAAAGCGGCGAGGACGTGTTCGGCCGGTTGCAACAGGGCCTCGAAAGCCAGCTTGGCGGCATGGGGACGGCGTTTTCGTCGTCACTGCTGGGATTGGCGGGGTCGTTGATCGTTGGTTTGCTGGAATTGTTCGCAGGCCACGGGCAAAACCGGTTCTATCGCGAGCTGGAGGAATGGCTGTCCACCATCACGCGTCTTGGTTTCGCCAGCGGCGAAGAAGGCAGCAACGAGGACAGCGCGATGCTGTCTGCCTTTGCCGAACACATGGGCACCCAGCTGGACGCAATGGAAGCGATGTTCGCCCGCGCTGAAAACACGTCACGCGAGGCGGATGAACACCTGAGCCAGTTGGCGCGCACGATCGACCGTCTGGTGGATGCGCAACGGGGCACGGGAACGGACGCAGCCCTGCTGACCCGCATTGCCGAAGGTCAGGAACGCCTGATCGCCAAGCTGGAGGACGGCGGTGTCGATGGTCTGGATGCCGAAAGCCGGATGCGTTTGCGGTCGATGGATACGCAGATGCTGCGCCTGACCGAGGAAATGGTGTCAGGCCGTCAGGAACTGATCGGCGAACTGCGCACAGAGCTGGCGCAACTGACGCGGGCGATCCGGCAGACCCGCAAGGAGGGCTGACATGGCCCTGTCGCGCCGCAGTCAACGGATGAATTCGACGATTTGGCCCGGTTTCGTGGATGCGATGACCGGACTGTTGCTGGTTCTGATGTTCGTGCTCACGATCTTTATGGTGATCCAGTTCGTTCTGCGCGAAACGATCAGCGGTCAGGCGACGCAACTGGATGAACTGGCAGGACAGATCGCGTCATTGACGACGGCGCTGGGCCTTGAACAATCGCTGACGGCGACGCTGACCGCCGACCTTGATCGGGCCAATGACACGGCCGATGCGCAGGCCAGCCGGATTGCAGCCTTGATCGGTGAACGCGATGCGGCCGCTGACGCGCTGGTTGCCGCGCAAAACACGATCACCGGGTTCGAGGCCCAGGTCGCGGGCCTGCTGGCACAGCGCAGCGATCTGACGGCCCAGGTCGATGACCTGCAAAACCGCGAGGCCGCGCTGCTCAGCGAACAGGAACAGTTGAACCTCGCTCTTGCGACAGCCCGCGACGAGGTCGACGCCCAGGCCGAGGCGGCGCGCCTGGCTGCTGCCCGACGCGCGGCATTGCAGGCGATGATTGCCGATCTGGAACGACAAACCACTGATCAGGGTGCGCAGATTTCCGAGCTGGAGGCCGCACAGCTGGCGGATGCCGCGGCGGCCGAGGCCCTGCGGCAGCGGTTGTCGGATGCCGATGCGGAGCTGACGGCGATGACCCTCGCGCTTGAGGAACAGCGCCGCGAGGCCGAGGAAACACTGACCCTTTTGGCCGCGACGCGGGCGGCACGCGACGAATTGGACATGAACCTGTCTGCGGCCCTTTTGGCCCAGCAGCAGGCCGAAGGCGATCTGTCGGCGGCGCTCTCGCAGGGCGATGACCTGGATGCCCGGCTGGTTGCGGCATTGGCACTTCAGGAAAGCACGGCCGCCGAACTGGATGCGGCCCGGGCAGCACTGGATTCCAGTCAGGCGCAGGCAGAGGAACTGACCGCCCGTCTGGCGGCTGCCGCGATCGCAGGGCGGCAGACCGAGGCGGAACTGGACAGCGCGCGCGCGGCACTCGATGCTGCTCTTGCCGATGGTGCGGCGCAGCTGGACGACATTCAGGCGCAACTGGCCGCGGCCATCCTGGCGCAGCAGGCTGCAGAAACGCAGGCGGAAAACGCGGGCGCACGGTCTGCAACGCTCGAGGATCGTCTGGCCGAAGCGTTGCTGGCGCGGGACGAATTGTCCGCGCAGGTGAACGCGCTGCGCGAGACGACAACGGACGTTGATCAGCAACGGGCCGACATCAATGCGCGTTTGGCCGCCGCCCTAGCCGCGCGTACCGCCGCCGAGGATCTGGCAGACCAGCAGTCTGTCGCACTGGCCGAGGCCAATCGCCGCCTGAGCGAGGAAGAGGCGCAAAGCGCCGAGGCGCAGCGACAGACTGCCTTGTTGAACGAACAGGTCGCGGCCCTGCGCACGCAGGTCGGCACGCTGCAATCGTTGCTGAACGTCGCCAATCAGGACAGTCAGGATGCCGACGTGCAGATCGAACAGCTGGGCGCACAGCTGAACACCGCGCTGGCGCGTGTCGCTGCCGAAGAACGCCGCCGCCGCGCACTGGAAGAGGCGGAGCGCACCCGGCTCGAGGCCGAGGCGGCACGCCTCGCGGCAGAGGCGCAGAATCTGGAACGATTCCGGTCGGATTTCTTTGGTCAGGTGCGCGAGGCGGTCGAGGGACTGGCTGGTGTCCGGATCGAGGGGGATCGTTTCGTGTTCTCGTCAGAGGTGCTGTTCAACCCCGGATCGGCCACGCTCTCGCCGCAGGGCCGCGGCGAGATCGCGAATGTCGCCAGCCTGTTGCGCCAGATCGCATCCGATATCCCAGACAGCATCGATTGGATCATTCGCGTCGATGGCCACACGGACAATGTCCCCCTGTCCGGCCAGGGCGAGTTTCTGGATAACTGGGAACTGAGCCAGGCGCGCGCCCTGTCGGTCGTCCGCTACATGGAGGATTTTCTGGGTATTCCTCCGACGCGGTTGGCGGCAAACGGGTTTGGGGAATTTCAGCCGATCAACAGCGCCGACACGCCCGAGGCCCGCGCGCAGAACCGCCGGATCGAGCTGAAACTGACAGAGCGTTAATTCAGCACGATTTCGGATTTCAGGACCGCCATAGGTCGGTCGGCGCGGAACAATTCGACCAGCCCAACATGCAGGCCCGGTTGCCAGCCACCGGGCGGCGTACGTCTGCCGCCCGCGCGGAACAGCTGCGCCTGTGTCCGTTCGAGGGTCTGCACATTTTCGAATATCGGGTCCATGTCCGGGCCGATGATCGTCAGGCGCAGTTCGTCGCCAGCGCGCGCGCCGAACAGATACCCCCACAACACGAGCGCGTCCGATGTCGTCGTCAGATCATCGACTGCGGCGGTGCCTGCCTTGATCGCGCCGTAGGATGGAACCGTATCGCTGAATCCGGCTGCGATGATCCCGCCGGGTGGGGTCGGGGTGACATCCGACCACAACCAGTCCTGTTCAGGGGCATCGCAAGTGATGACGCCATCAGGATCGTAGGGATCAACGACCTGACCGTTCTGCCGGACAGACAGGTGCAGATGCGGAAACTGGGTTTGACCCGACAGGCCGACTTGCCCCAACGGGGTGCCAGCCGTGACCAGATCGCCGTTGGCGACGCTGATCGACCCTTGGGCCAGGTGGCAATATTGGGTTTCCCATCCGTCTTCGTGACTGAGGACAACGCCATTCCCGCATTCGCGTCCGGATACGTCCGGTGCCGCTGCGTCGATTTGCAGGGCGTCTGCCATGCCGTCGCGCACCCCTGTGACCACACCATCGGCTGCGGCCAGCACGGTCACGCCAGCGGCCTGTGCCGCCAGCGAGGGCAGGGCGAAATCCGTGCCCTTGTGCCCGTCATAGGTCAGGCTGCCGCAGCGAAAATCAGACGCGCCTGCCGTCGGGTCGTGATCCACGACCTGCTGGATGTAGCAGTCAACGCCAAGATCACAGTCTATGGGCTGCGCCAATGAAAAATCCCCCGCAGCCGAAGTGGCTGCGAGGGACAATATCGCAATCGCCGTAGGCCGGATCACTTGGCCGTCAGAAGGGGTGGCTTCTTTCCGGCAATTTTGCCTTGCTCCGGTTCTTCGAACCGCAAGTCCAGTTCGCCATCCTTGACGCCGACCTTGACCAGGCCGCCCTTGACCAGTTTGCCGAACAACAGTTCCTCGGCCAGCGGCTTCTTGATGTTTTCCTGGATCACGCGGCCCAGCGGACGCGCACCCATCTTCACATCATAGCCCTTGTCTGCCAGCCACTCTGCCGCCTTGGGCGTCAGTTCGATATGAACGTTCCGGTCGATCAGCTGCGCCTCAAGCTGGAGGACGAACTTGTCGACAACCTTCATGATCACCTCCTTGGGCAGTGCGCCAAAGCTGATGATCGCGTCCAGACGGTTGCGGAATTCCGGCGTAAAGATCCGCTCGATCGCCGCCGTATCCTCGCCCTCGCGAGTTTCGCGCCCAAAGCCCATGGCATTCTTGCCCATCTCTGCGGCACCGGCGTTCGAGGTCATGATCAGGATCACGTTGCGGAAATCGGTGGTCCGGCCGTTGTGGTCGGTCAGTTTCCCGTGGTCCATGACCTGCAACAGGATGTTGTAGACATCCGGATGCGCCTTTTCCATTTCGTCCAGCAGCAGCACGCAATGCGGGTTCTGGTCGACACCGTCGGTCAGCATCCCGCCCTGATCGAACCCCACATAGCCCGGAGGCGCACCGATCAGACGTGAAACCGCGTGTTTCTCCATGTACTCGGACATGTCGAACCGGATCAGTTCCACACCCAGCGTATCGGCCAGCTGTTTCGCCACCTCGGTTTTACCGACACCGGTCGGGCCCGCGAACAGGTAGTTGCCGATGGGCTTTTCGGGTTCGCGCAGGCCGGCACGGGCCAGCTTGATGGCAGAGGACAGCGCCTCGATCGCCTTGTCCTGACCGAACACCACCCGCTTGAGCGACTTTTCGAGATCCTTGAGAACCTCTGCATCGTCCTTGGTGACGTTCTTGGGCGGGATGCGCGCGATCTTGGCAACGACGTTTTCGATTTCCTTGACGCCGATGGTCTTGCGACGCTTGGATTCGGGAATCAGCTGCTGGCTCGCACCTGCCTCGTCGATCACGTCGATCGCCTTGTCGGGCAGCTTGCGGTCGTTGATGTAACGCGCCGCCAGTTCCACGGCCGTGCGGATCGCGTCAGCGGTGTATTTGACGTTGTGATGCTCCTCGAAATAGGGCTTGAGGCCGCGCAGGATCTTGACCGCATCCTCGACCGAAGGCTCGTTGACGTCGATTTTCTGGAACCGGCGCGACAGGGCGCGGTCCTTTTCGAAATGCTGACGGAATTCCTTGTAGGTCGTGGACCCCATGCAGCGCAGCTTGCCGCCCTGCAATGCGGGTTTCAGCAGGTTGGACGCGTCCATCGCCCCCCCAGAGGTCGCACCGGCCCCGATGACCGTGTGGATTTCGTCGATGAACAGAACCGCATCCTTGTGGTTCTCCATTTCGGTCATCACGGCTTTCAGGCGCTCTTCGAAATCGCCGCGATAGCGGGTTCCGGCCAGCAATGCGCCCATGTCGAGGCTAAAGATCGTGGCACCTGCCAGGACTTCGGGCACTTCGCCATTGACGATCTTGAAGGCGAGACCTTCGGCGATTGCAGTCTTGCCCACGCCGGGATCACCCACCAGCAGCGGGTTGTTCTTGCGGCGGCGGCACAGCACCTGGATGCAGCGTTCGACCTCGTGGGCGCGACCGATCAGCGGATCGACATCGCCCTTGCCGGCCTTGGCATTCAGATCGACGCAATATTTTTCCAGCGCGGTTTCCTTGCCGTCGCCATCGGTGACGCTCTCGTCTTCTTGTTCGGTCGCGCCAGTGATGGGACGGGATTCGCCGTAGGCAGGATCCTTGGCCACGCCATGCGCGATGAAATTCACCGCGTCGTAGCGGGTCATGTCCTGTTCTTGCAGGAAATAGGCCGCATTGGATTCGCGTTCCGCAAAAATGGCGACCAGCACGTTGGCACCCGTCACCTCGTTGCGGCCGGACGATTGCACGTGGATCGCGGCGCGCTGGATGACGCGCTGGAACGCGGCAGTCGGCACGGCCTCTGACCCTTCGACGTCTGTTTCCAGCGTCGACAGATCGTCAGAGATGAAATCTTCGAGATCCTTGCGCAGTTCATCAAGGTCGACGGAACACGCCTTGAGGACGCGCACGGCATCGGGTTCGTCGATCAACGCGAGCAGGAGATGCTCTAGCGTAGCGAGTTCATGGCGGCGCGCATTTGCCAGCGCTAGTGCGCCATGAATGGACTGTTCGAGCGTTGCGGAAAATGATGGCACGGCTGTGCTCCTTTTCTCGAGCGCGGACGGGATGCCGCGTTTGCCTGTGTTTCCAAGGTCAGACGATTTCGGCCAACCTTCAAGATTTTTCTGTCATATGATGTTCACAAATTCACTGACGTGCCGTGAACACCAGACATGGTCGTCTCTTTTGCCTAGACGCGGTCACGCCGACCGCGAATTTCGGCGAAAATTTCGGCAGGTTGTGAATCCGACATGTTCAACGCTTGCGCCAAATTCGGATCGTCGGCCCGCAGGAAAGGGTTCGTTTCCAGTTCCAGCGACAAAAGCGACGGCACAGTCGCATGGCCGTTTTCACGCGCCTGCCGTGTCGCTTCGTATCTAGAGTTAATCGCTGGATTGCCCGGTTCAAGAGATGCGGCAAAGCGCGCATTGGTCATTGTGTATTCGTGACCAGAGCAGACCTGCGTGGCGGGGTCGAACCCGCGCAGTTTTTCCAGGCTGTCCCACATCCGGGCGGGGGTGCCTTCGAACAGGCGACCGCATCCCATGGCCATCAGGCTGTCGCCGGTGAACAACAGCTTTTCCGACGGCAGGTGAAACGCGATGTGCCCGATCGTGTGTCCCGACACATCCAACACGTCGACATCGCACCCCAGCACGGTGAACCTGTCGCCGTCGGATGCGGCCAGATCCAGTTCGGGCAGGCGGTGCGCATCCGCGGCCGCACCAATGACACGGCATCCATCACGCAGTTCAGCGACACCTTGCACGTGATCATCGTGGTGGTGGGTCAGCAGGATATCGGTCAATGTCCAGCCGCGTGCGGTCAGTGCGGACCGGATCGGGGCAGCCTCGGGCACATCGACGACTGCCGTATCACCCGTCGCATGGTCATGAATCAGATAGGCATAGTTGTCCGAAAGACACGGGACGGTGATCAGTTCAACGGGCATGGTCTACTTACCTTTGTTCTTGCTAGAATGATCTGACCCTAAACAGGACCGCCATCCGATGCACCTCGACGTTCTGGACCTGCGCAGCTTCTACTACCGAAGCGCCCTTGGCCGGGCTGCGCAGCGTGTCATACGTGATGAACTGGTGCGAATCTGGCCAGAGGCAAAGGGCCAGACGGTCGCAGGTTACGGTTTTGCCGTTCCGCTGTTGCGGCCCTATCTGCCGGACGCCCGCCGGGTCATCGGGCTGATGCCGGGACCGCAGGGTGTCATGCCCTGGCCTGCAGGCGAAAAAAACGTATCGGTTCTGTGCGATGACGCGCATTGGCCGCTGCCGACGGGCATGGTGGACAAGCTGGTGGTGATGCATGGGCTGGAAACCTCTGACCATCCCGCAGGGGTCCTGTCCGAATGTCATCGCGTGCTTGGGCCGGGGGGCAGTGCGGTTTTCATCGTGCCGAACCGTGCGGGCATGTGGGCGCGGTCTGACCGCACGCCGTTCGGGTTCGGCCGTCCCTACCTGACCGGCCAGCTGGACGATCAGTTGCGCACGCATGGGTTCATGGTGCGACATGCGACCGCAGCCCTGTATCAGCCGCCATCACAACGGGCGATCTGGCGCAAGACGGCGGCCTTTCTCGAACGGGCCGGTCACAAGATCCCCTGGCTGGCAGGCGGCGGGGTCCTGATCGTCGAGGCCGGTAAATCCCATGCGCCCATGCCGGGCGGCGGCACGGCGGTCAGAATTAAGCGCCCTCAGCGTGTGCATGACCACCAGCCCGCACCCGCCTGACGTGCGCGTGGAAATTCTTTGGCCGAAACCCATAATATGCGGCGCTTGTCAGAGTTGCGGACCACGCACACCTCTGTTACATCCGCGCTGACTTTTACGGCCCAACGCTTCGTTTTTGGGTAAAACCTTAATGCCTGCATGGTCCCTAGCGGATTCGCGGGCCTTTGATCGGAAGGGTGGACGTGTCCGAACCAGCTTCGATTTCTCAAGGTATCGCCAAGCGCTATGCGCTTGCGGTGTTTGAACTGGCCAAAGACGGCAACGAGTTCAAGGTCATGGAGGGTGACGTCGTCGCGCTTCAGACCGCGTTGAACGACAGCGCAGACCTGCGCGATCTGATCCATTCGCCGATCTATGGTCGCGATCAGCAATTCGCCGCAATCCGCGCGGTGGCTGCCAAGATGAAACTGTCCGACACGATGTCGAACCTTCTTGGTCTGCTGGCTGACAAGCGTCGCCTGTTCGTGCTGCCCGGCATTCTGACCACCCTGCGCGACATGCTCGCCGAGGAACGCGGCGAGGTAACCGCCGAAGTGATTACCGCCAAGGCCCTGACCAAGGGTCAAAGCGAGAAGCTGGTGAAAACACTGTCCGACCAGTTCGGCAAGTCCGTCACCATCGACGAAACCGTCGACCCCGCCATTATCGGCGGTCTTATTGTCAAAGTGGGCTCCAAGATGATCGACACCTCGATCCGCTCCAAGCTCAATGCACTCCAGAACAACATGAAAGAGGCCGGATAAATGGCGATCCAAGCATCTGAAATCTCTGCAATCCTCAAGGATCAGATCAAGAACTTTGGCCAGGACGCCGAAGTCGCCGAAGTCGGCCGCGTTCTGTCCGTGGGTGACGGTATTGCCCGCGTTCACGGTCTGGATAACGTCCAGGCTGGTGAAATGGTCGAATTCCCCGGTGGCATTCGCGGCATGGCGCTGAACCTCGAAACCGACAACGTCGGCGTCGTGATCTTCGGCTCTGACCGCGACATCAAAGAAGGCGACACCGTCAAACGCACGAACTCGATCGTGGACGTGCCTGCCGGTCCCGAACTGCTGGGCCGCGTTGTCGACGGTCTGGGCAACCCGCTGGACGGCAAGGGCGAGATCAACGCCACCGAACGTCGCGTGGCCGACGTCAAGGCACCGGGCATCATCCCGCGCAAATCCGTGCACGAGCCGATGCCGACCGGTCTGAAATCCATCGACGCCATGATCCCGATTGGCCGTGGCCAGCGCGAGCTGATCATCGGTGACCGTCAGACAGGTAAAACCGCTGTCGCGCTCGATACGATCCTGAACCAGAAGTCCTACAACGACGCGGCCAAGGACGATTCCGAGAAGCTGTACTGCATCTACGTTGCAATCGGTCAGAAACGTTCGACCGTTGCCCAGCTGGTGAAAAAGCTCGAAGAGACCGGTGCTATCGAATATACCACCGTCGTCGCAGCTACCGCGTCCGAGCCTGCACCGATGCAGTACCTCGCACCCTATTCGGCCACCGCGATGGCCGAATATTTCCGTGACAACGGCAAGCATGCCCTGATCATCTACGACGACCTGTCCAAGCAGGCCGTGTCCTATCGTCAGATGTCGCTGCTGCTGCGTCGTCCGCCGGGCCGTGAAGCCTATCCCGGCGACGTGTTCTACCTCCACTCCCGCCTGCTGGAGCGTTCGGCCAAGCTGAACGAAGACAACGGCGCAGGTTCGCTGACCGCACTGCCGATCATCGAAACCCAGGGCGGCGACGTGTCCGCGTTTATTCCGACCAACGTGATTTCGATCACCGACGGCCAGATCTTCCTGGAAACCGAACTGTTCTTCCAGGGGATCCGTCCTGCTGTGAACACCGGTCTGTCGGTGTCGCGCGTGGGTTCTGCCGCACAGACCAACGCGATGAAATCTGTCGCTGGTCCGGTGAAACTGGAACTGGCGCAGTATCGCGAAATGGCAGCCTTTGCGCAGTTCGGTTCCGATCTGGACGCCGCAACCCAGCGTCTGCTGAACCGTGGTGCACGCCTGACCGAACTGATGAAGCAGCCGCAGTATTCGCCGCTGACCAACGCAGAGATCGTCACCGTGATCTATGCCGGCACCAACGGTTTCCTTGATAAACTGCCCGTCGATCAGGTTGGCAAGTTCGAGGCTGGTCTGCTGAACCACATGCGCACCAACAAGCGTGACGTGCTGGATTTCCTCACGAACGAGGACCCCAAGATCAAGGGCGATGCCGAAGCCAAACTGAAGGACGCTATTGAATCGTTCGCCAAGGACTTCGCGTAATTCAGCTCGAGAGAGGAGTTTAGGTTTTGCCTAGTCTCAAGGACCTTAAAAACCGGATCGCGTCGGTCAAATCGACCCGCAAGATCACCAAGGCCATGCAGATGGTGGCCGCCGCGAAACTGCGGCGGGCACAGGATGCTGCCGAAGCTGCGCGTCCCTACACGGAACGGTTCAACGCGGTGATGGCTGGCCTGTCGCAAGCCGCAGAGGGTTCGCCCGCTGCGCCGAAATTGCTGGCCGGGACGGGCAGCGATCAGACGCATCTGCTGATCGTCATGACGGCAGAGCGCGGTCTGTGTGGCGGCTTCAACGCCAACATTGCCAAGCTGGCACGTCAGCACGCCACCCGGCTCAAGGGTGAAGGCAAGACCGTGAAGGTCCTGACCGTTGGCAAAAAAGGCCGCGACGCCCTGCGCCGCGACCTGGGCGAGTTGTTCATTGGTCACGTCGACATGACGGACGTCAAGCGGGTCGGTTATGCCGATGCGCAGGGCATCGCCAAGGACGTGTTGGCGCGTTTCGACAACGCAGAATTCGATGTCGCGACGATCTTCTTTGCGCGCTTTGAAAACGTCGTCAGCCAGCATCCGACGGCACAGCAGATCATCCCGGCCAAGTTCGAAGAGGTCGCCGACGCCAACGTCAACGATGCGTCGAACACGCTCTATGACTACGAGCCGGGCGAAGAGGCGATCCTTGCCGATCTGCTGCCGCGTGGTGTTGCGACGCAAATCTTTGCGGCGTTGCTGGAAAATGCGGCCTCGGAGCAGGGCGCGCGGATGTCCGCCATGGACAACGCGACCCGCAACGCAGGCGAGATGATCGACGACCTGACCATCGAATTCAACCGCTCGCGCCAGGCCGTCATCACCAACGAGCTGATCGAAATCATTTCCGGCGCGGAAGCGCTGTAACGAACCCGGAGAACCATTATGGCTAACGCAAAAGGCAAGATCACCCAGGTGATTGGCGCCGTCGTGGACGTGCAGTTCGATGATCACCTGCCGGAGATCCTGAACGCCCTCAAGACGGACAACAACGGCAAAGAGCTGATCCTCGAGGTCGCACAGCACCTTGGTGAAAACACCGTGCGCTGCATCGCCATGGACGCGACCGAAGGTCTGGTCCGCGGTCAGGAAGTGACCGACATGGACGAAACTATCACCGTCCCCGTCGGCGATGCGACGCTGGGTCGCATCATGAACGTCGTCGGCGCCCCCGTTGACGAAAAAGGCCCGATCGAGACAACCGAGCGTCGTTCCATCCACGCCGAGGCGCCTTCGTTCGAGGCACAGTCCACCACCTCCGAGGTGCTGGTCACCGGCATCAAGGTCATCGACCTGCTGGCCCCCTACGCAAAGGGCGGTAAGATCGGTCTGTTCGGTGGTGCCGGCGTCGGCAAGACGGTTCTGATCCAGGAACTGATCAACAACATCGCCAAGGTGCACTCGGGCTATTCGGTGTTCGCTGGCGTGGGTGAGCGTACCCGCGAAGGCAACGACCTGTATTACGAATTCATCGAATCCGGCGTCATCAACGCCGAAGACCTGACCAAGTCCAAAGTGGCACTGGTCTACGGTCAGATGAACGAGCCTCCCGGTGCGCGTATGCGTGTGGCCCTGTCCGGTCTGACAATGGCCGAACAGTTCCGCGATCAGTCCGGTACGGACGTGCTGTTCTTTGTGGATAACATCTTCCGCTTTACGCAGGCCGGTTCCGAGGTGTCCGCACTTCTGGGTCGTATCCCCTCTGCCGTGGGCTACCAGCCGACGCTGGCCACCGACATGGGTGCCATGCAGGAACGCATCACCTCGACCAAGAACGGTTCGATCACCTCCGTGCAGGCCATCTATGTGCCCGCCGACGACTTGACCGACCCTGCACCCGCAACCTCCTTTGCGCACCTCGACGCGACGACGGTTCTCAACCGTGCGATTTCGGAAAAGGGTATCTACCCGGCCGTTGACCCGCTCGATTCCACCTCGCGTCTGCTTGATCCCGGCATCGTCGGCGAAGAGCACTACAAGGTCGCCAACGACGTCCAGCAGGTGCTTCAGCGTTACAAGTCGCTGCAGGACATCATCGCCATTCTCGGCATGGACGAACTGTCCGAGGACGACAAGCTGACCGTGGCCCGCGCCCGCAAGATCGAGCGCTTCCTGTCGCAGCCGTTCGACGTGGCACAGGTGTTCACCGGTTCGCCCGGCGTTCAGGTCGCCCTCGAGGACACGATCGCGTCCTTCAAGGCTGTCGTTGCAGGCGAGTATGACCACCTGCCCGAAGGTGCGTTCTACATGGTCGGCGGCATCGACGAAGTGAAAGCCAAGGCAGAGAAAATGGCGGCCGACGCCGCGTAAGGAGCCGACATGGCAGACAACCTGCAATTCGATCTTGTCTCGCCCGAGCGCCGCTTGGCGTCGGTCGAGGCAACCGAAGTCCGCATCCCCGGGGCGGACGGCGACCTCACGGCCATGGCCAACCATGCGCCCACGATCACCACATTGCGCCCCGGTATCATGACCGTGGTGCATAGTGGTGGGTCTGATGAATACGTCGTGGTCGGTGGTTTCGCTGAAATCACGGCAACCTCGGTGTCGGTTCTGGCTGAATCGGCATTGCCGCGCGCCGAGATGACGCAAGAGGTGTTCAACAAGATGATGGAGGACGCCCACGCAGAAATGCAAAAGGCGAAAACCGTCGAAAACGAACCCGGCCCCGTCGACGATGCGGCCCGCCTGATTGCGGACATGGTCGCGATCGGCACGCATATCGGTCTTGACCCAAAGCAGTCGAATTTCGGCTGATCCGACCGATAACGGGCAATTCAACAAGGGGCTGGCGTTGCTGGCCCCTTTTTGCTGCACAATCGCCCCAATTCATGCAGATTGTTGTGCAGGTTAGTGGTGATTTACGTTGAGTGATTTTTGATGCGCAGAATTGAGAATAATGCCGTCGGCATAGATCAGGGCGATCTCGTGCTTTTTTCGGATTTCGAGGACGACGGGGCAATGTGGACGGGCGAGGGGCCGCGGCTCACGCGGCAGCGTGTCACCTTTGGCGAACTTTACGCAGATACGCCACTGGTCCATGTGTCACTGTCGATGTGGGATATTTCCAATTCCGCAAACAGCCGCGTCGATATCACGTCTGAAAACATTGCCCGCGACGGTTTTGACGTGGTTTTCCGGACCTGGGGCGACACGCAGGTCGCCCGCGTGCGGGTGGCATGGATGGCAATAGGCACCCTCCGGTCAGAGGATGCCTGGGATATCTGATCAGCCGCTGTAGACGCCCTCGTAGATCGGCTTGAGCGTCTTGTGATTGAACAGTGACGACACGCTGGTGCCGTTCCAAGTGTTCAGGATCGCCTGTGCAAAGACGGGCGCTGTATTCACGATGCGAATCTGCGGGCAGGCCAGCACGGCGGCGGACGGCTGAATCGTGTTTGTGATGACGAGGTTCGTCATGACCGATTTGCTGATCCGTTCGATCGCGGGGCCGGACAGGACGCCATGGGTGATGTAGGAATGCACTTCCTTTGCGCCGTTATCCATCAACACCTGCGCTGCCTTGCACAGGGTGCCCGCCGTATCGACGATGTCGTCGACGATCAGGCACACGCGGTCCTTGACGTCACCGATGACTGTCATTTCGGCGACTTCACCGGGTTTTCCGCGTCGTTTGTCCACGATCGACAGCGGCGCGTTGATACGCTGCGCCAGATCGCGGGCACGGGCCACGCCGCCCACATCGGGTGACACGACCATCACCTCGTCCATGCGATCCTTGAAGTGGTGCATCGCATCCAGCGCCCAGATCGGGCTGGCATAGAGGTTGTCGACGGGAATATCGAAAAAACCCTGTATCTGCGTCGCGTGCAGGTCCAGCGTCAGGATGCGTTCGATCCCGGCCTCGACCAGCAGGTTTGCCACCAGTTTGGCGGTGATCGGCGTCCGCGCCTTGCTGCGGCGATCCTGACGGGCATAGCCGAAATAGGGCATCACGGCCGTGATCCGTGCGGCGGATGACCGGCGCAGGGCATCTGCGATGATCATCAGCTCCATCAGGTTGTCATTCGCGGGGTTTGACGTGGGCTGGACCACGAACATGTCCTCGCCGCGGACGTTTTCGAACACCTCGACAAAGATTTCACCGTCGTTGAAACGCTCGACCCGCGCATCGACCAGACCGACGTCAATGCCGCGGTGCAGGCTCATCCGTTGGGCGATGGCCTCGGTCAGGGGGCGGTTGGCATTGCCGGAAATCAGTTTGGGTTCATGGGATGTGGGCATGCAGGGCGGTCCTTTGCGCTGGCAGCGGCAGGAATCGCTGCGTTGACACCGCCTAGCACACCGCTACCGTCGCGAAAACATCCCCCGCACCCGGAGACGGCGCAATGGCCCATGTCGACTACTATTTCGCAACGATCAGCCCCTACACCTACTTGTGTGGTGTGCGCCCTGCCGAAATTGCCACCGCGCATGGCGCGACGCTGACATACAGACCGATGGACCTGATGACTGTCTTTTCACGCACGGGCGGCCAGCCGCCTGCGGAACGCCACCCCAACAGGCAGGCCTATCGACTGCAGGACATGCGGCGGCGCGCCATGATGACCGGCCTCCCGATGAAGGAAAAACCAGCGTTCTTTCCGACAAATCCTGCGCCGTCATCCTATGCGATCATTGCCGCGCAGGCGGATGGCTCCGGCGATATGGCCGCACTCGTGGCAAGCATCACCCGCGCCTGCTGGGCTGAAGACCGCGACATTGCCTCCGACGATGTCATCCGTGATTGCCTGACTGCCGCCGGTTTCCCCGCCGGCCTTGCGGACAGCGGCTTGCTGGCCGGGGCAGAAACCTATCACCGCAATACCGAAGAGGCCGTGCGCCTGGGCGTTTTCGGCGCACCGTTCTTTATCACCGACGGCGACGCGCGTTTCTGGGGCGAGGACCGTCTGACTGACCTGGAGGCGCACCTCGCAGGTCGCATCTGATGGTGGCGCTCCATACCGGCTGGACCGGACAATCGCCCGATACGCTGATGTTGCATTGCTCCTTGGCCCGGCACGAGGCGCTGTTGCCGCTGGCGCAGGCCGCGGGGTTGCGCGCGGTCCTGCCCGACCTGCTCGGCCACGGCCAAAGCCCCGATTGGGACGGGCAGGGCGACTATCAGACCGCCAATCTGAATGCGATCTTGCCGCTGGTCACACGGCCCATGCATGTGATCGGACATTCCTTTGGCGGCACCATCGCCTTGCGTCTGGCCGTCGAAAGGCCGGACCTCGTCACGCGCCTGACCCTGATCGAACCTGTGTTCTTTGCGCTGGCTGCCGGGACCGATGCGATGCACGCCCACCGTGCCACGTTCCGCGCGATCATGTCCGCGCTTTCCTCCGGTGATCCTGATGCTGCCGCGCGCAAGTTTCACGCAGCCTATGGCATGGGGGGCTGGGGCGCGCTGAAACCGCAAGCCAGACGGGCAATGGCCGCCGGAATGCCGCTTGTGCTGGCAGCGGCCCCTGCCATCGAGGACGACATTCACGACGTCGCCGCGCGTTTGCCGCAGGTACGGGTGCCTGTCACCTTGATCCGGGGTGAAACCTGTCAGCCGATCGTGGCCGAAATCCATGACGCCATTGCGCGCATGATCCCGCAGACCCAGTCCCACATCATCGTCGGTGCCGGGCACATGGCGCCGCTGACCCACCCAAAGGCAGTGGCGGCATTGCTCTAGGCGCGGAGCAGGTCGAGCAGGTCGTCCACTGCCTGATCATCGCCAGACCAGTCCGCCACCAGTCGTCCGGTCAGCATCTCGTCGGGGTCACCGACATGAGGATCTCCGCCCATGACGTAATAAAGCGCTCCGCCATTCAGCGCCCTGGCGTGAACCGTACGCGGCGCGTCAAAGAAAAGCAGGTTCGCAGGCGGATCATACAGGACCTGCACGTGCGGCATCTGCTGCAAACCGCGTAGCAGCCGCTGACCACGGGCATTTGCGCTGCGCGCCATGTCCAGCCACAGATCGCCCGACAGATAGGCCTGCATCTGAGCCGACAGGTAACGGTGCTTGGAAAACAGGTGTGCGCCCCGCTTGCGCCGCAGCTCGAATGTTGCCGCGTCGGCGGGGTCAAAGAATACGCAGGCCTCCACGCCCAGCAGACCGTTTTTGGTGCCGCCGAAACACACGGCATCAACGCCGGCCTTCCACGTCATTTCGGCCGGGGTGCAATCCAGCGCCACCAGGGCATTGGCAAACCGTGCACCATCCAGATGCACCTTTAGCCCGTATTCATGCGCAACCGCCGACAGCGCCGCGATTTCGGCGCAACTGTGCACCGTCCCTTTTTCGGTGGCTTGCGTGATGCTGACAGGGCCGCGTTGCGGGCCGTGCACCCCGCGCGTTTCCTCGGCCATGATCGCGCGGCGCAGGGTGTCGGGCGTCATCTTGGCCGCGACAGAGTCCACCAGCGTCAGCTTGGCACCTCCGGTGAAAAATTCGGGGGCGTTGCATTCATCCTCTTGGATATGGGCCATCGGGGTGCAGAACACCGTCTGCCAGGGATTGCACAGCGCGCCGAGTGTCAGCGCATTTGCCGCGGTGCCGGTTGCCACCAGATAGACCGCTGCCTGCGGGGCCTCGAAAATCTCACGGATCTGGGCGCGGACCTCTTCCATGATCGGGTCGGCACCATAGGCGCTGGCATAGCCGTCATTGGCGCGCATCAGGGCACGCATGACATTGGGGTGGGCAGGCCCGCCATTGTCAGAGGCAAAGAACATCAGGTTGGCTCCTCGATGATGTGGTCTTCCCAGTCCTCGTCGGCGACGTCCCACTCGGACAGGGTCTCGCCGAGCAGGGTGACGCCAGCGGTATGCGGACTGTCTGCATCGCCGCTGATCAGCGGGTGCCAGTCATACAGTTTGCGGCCTTCGGTCAGCAACCGGTAGGCGCAGGTCTGTGGCAACCAGTACATGTTGTCCGCGATGGTTTTCGGGGTCAGCACGATGCATTCCGGCACGAACTGGTGGCGGACGGGATACTGGCTGCACAAACAGCTTTCGTTATCCAGCAGCCGGCAGGCGACACGGGTCAGCGCGACCTCGCCGGTGTCCTCGTCCTCCAGCTTATTCAGGCAGCATTTGCCGCAGCCGTCGCACAGGGCCTCCCACTCGGGGCGGGTCATCTTGGCCATGGGCACGTTTTCCCAGAACCGCGGCCGCAGGCCGGTGCGCGTGATTTCAGCCATTGGTCAGGATGTCCCGCGCACGGGCGCAATCGGCGTCCATCTGGGTGATCAGCGCATCAAGGCTGTCGAACTTTTCTTCGCCGCGCAGGTATTCCACCAGCCCGACCGAGATTTCGGCACCGTAAAGGTCGCCCTTGAAATCAAACAGGAACGTTTCGCAATTCGGCAGATTTTCACCGAACATCGGTCGCACCCCGATCGAGGCTGCACCGTGATAGCTGCCGGCATGTGGCCCGTCGTGCACATCGACAACCACGGCATAAACGCCGAATTTTGGCGGATGCAGTCCGGCGATGCTCATGTTGGCGGTGGGGTATCCCAGATCGCGCCCGCGCTGGTCGCCGCGAATGACCTCGCCCACGATGCGGTGGCGGTGGCCCAGCATGGCCGCTGCATCGCGCGGGCGCCCATCGGTCAGCGCCGCACGGATCGCGGTCGAGCTGATGCGCCCGTCGTCGTTCTTGACCATCGGCACGACTGTCACGCCGAACCCCATTTCTGTGCCAAAGGCAGCAAGGTCCTGCGCCGTACCTGCCCTGTCCTTGCCGAAACAGAAATCCTGTCCCACGACCACATGGGCCAGACCCAGCCGGTCGTGAATGATCCGCCCGGCGAATTCTCTGGGTGTCAGTGCGACAAGCGCCGGGTTGAACGGCACCTCATACAGTTTTTCCACGCCCAGTTTGCCCAGCGCCTCGGCGCGGGCAGCGGCGTTCATCAGCCGAAACGGTGCCGCGTCACGCGCAAACAGCTGACGCGGATGCGGCTCAAAGGTCATCACGCCCAGCGGGGCACCAGCCGCCTGTGCGGCAGCGCGTGCAATGTCGATCACCGCGCGATGCCCCAGATGGACACCGTCAAAGTTTCCGACAGCCGCAGCAGCCCCGCGGTCGGCCGGATCGATAAAAAGAGTGTCTCTGATGATGCGCATGTGCGAGGCGTATCGCGCGCGCGGGGTCAGCGCAAGTTAGTCGAACTTGCCCGAGGGGGCCAAAACCGTCGCCTCGCCGGTCAGGACCTTTTGACCATCCACCAGACAGCGCGTCTCCATGGTCACGCGCCGCCGGGCGTAGTCGATGGCCGTCACCTCGACCTCGGCCAGCACCATGTCGCCCGGGCGCACGGGGGCCAGGAATTTTAGCGTCTGCCCCATGTAGACGGTGCCATGTCCCGGCAGCTGTTCGCCGATCACGGCGGAAATCAGCCCCGCCGTCAGCATCCCATGCGCGATACGCCCGGCAAAGATCGTGTCCTGCGCATAATCGTCGTCCAGATGCACCGGGTTATGGTCAGTTGTGACCTGCGCGAACATCTCGATGTCCGCGTCGGTCACGACCTTGCGCAGGGACCTGACCATGCCGACTTCGATATCCTCGATGACGATTGTCCCACGGGGCATGTTGTCCAGCATATCCATCATCCATCACGCAACAAAAATCTATGCCGTGTAACTACCACGAAACTTTGTTGCGTCAAGGCTCAATGGGCACTTTGGCCTAGCGCAGGTGGCCGATCGAGAATGTTGGCGAAACCATTTCGGCGTCAAGGTAGCGCGAAAGTGCCTCTGCATCGGGGCCCGCGTTTTCAGTCAGCGTTTCTGCCGCGGCCAGACCGCCCGTGATGAACAGCGTGTCCAGATCTTCTTGCTGGCCGCCCAGAACGTCGGTCCGGATACCGTCGCCGATGCAGATGATCCGCGATCTGTCCGCCTCGGGGTCGATCTGTGCCAGCCTGCGGCGTGCCAGATCGTAGATCGGGGGATGCGGCTTGCCGAAATACAGGCTTTCGCCGCCCATTTCCGTATAGAGCTGCGCCAGCGCGCCCGCGCACCATTCGCGTGTCTCGCCGCGATCGACCACGATATCAGGGTTGGCACAGAGCAATTTCAGACTGCGCTGCTTGGCGGCGAGGAATTGCGGACGGTAGGTGTCGGGATGGGCCATCGGGTCGAACGGGCCGCAACAGACGATCCCATCCGCCTCGTCCAGCGGGACGCGGTTGATGGTCACCGGATCATCCAGGATATCCATCGGATTGAAGAATGCGGCGTCGTGGTCCTCTCCGATGAACCAGACATTGGACCCGACAGCCCCTTTGAACATGGCCGCCCGGGCCGAATCGCCTGATGTCGCGATGGCGTCGAACGCATCGTCCGGCACGCCCATACCGTTGATCTGTTTGTGCACCGACGACCAGGGACGGGGCGAGTTGGTGACCAGGATGACCCGCCCGCCCGCGCGGCGGTAGTTCTGCATTGCCGTCACGGCTGCGGGATGCGCCCTGATTCCGTCGTGCATGCAGCCCCACAGGTCGACAAAGGCGGCGTCGTAATCGCCCGCCACATCCAGAAAGCTGTTGATGATCTGTGTCATGTGGCGGGACCTCTTCATGATGCGGCGGCCGATTTTTCGCGAAAAATCGGTGCCTCCGGCGGGAGTATTTCTGGCAAGATGATGCGCAGGCTGCGCTTATTTCTTCAGGTTCGGGATGATCTGCTTCTTGCGGCTCATCACGCCGGGCAGAACGACCGTGTCGCCCTCGGGTTTGGCGTCAAAGCTGGCGCGCGCAACGTCACGGGTCAGGTCGTTCGGCAGCAGCATCGTGGCTTCTTCGTTCAGAATGTCCACAACAAAGAGCAGGACCTGATCAACGCCGTCTTGCTCTGCGACGGCGGGCATGGCGGCCATCAGGGCGTCCTTGCGGTCGAGCACGGCCTTGGGTGAGGTGGTTTCCAGAACGCTGACGCGGAATTTCGTGCCGTCGACTTCGTATTCCTTGGAATCCATGCGCAGCAGTTCCGCATCCGAAAACGCGCTGACGTCCGATTTGGCGGAGAACATTTCGTCCGCGTAGGCCGCGATGTCGATATTGAGGTCGGAGGCCAGTTGTTCGGCCAATGCGCGGTCGGTCGGCGTCGTGGTCGGTGACCGGAAGTGCAGCGTGTCCGACAGGATGCAGGACAGCATCAGCCCCTTGATGCCGTCGGGCATTGTCGCGGCCTTGTCGCCCATCAGCTGGTGCATGATGGTGGCGGTGCAGGCCAGCGGGCGGATCGTGATGTCGATCGGGCCCTTGGTCTTGAGGCCGCCGACCAGCAGGTGGTGGTCGATAATGCCGCGGATATCCGCGTCATTGATGCTGGCGGGCAGTTCGGCTGGGTTGTTCGTGTCGACAATGACGCAGGCCTGGCCTGCGTCGACATCCGCGATGATTTCGGGCTGTGCGAATCCCCAACGGTCGATCACGAAGGCGGCCTCGGTGTTGGGGGTGCCCAGCAGCACAGCCTTGGCGTCGACACCGGCGTCGTTCAGAAACCATTCCCAGATCAGAGGCGATCCGGTCGAATCGGTGTCAGGGGACTTGTGGCCGAAAATCAGGGTGGTCATGGTATGTGCCTCATGGAATGCGGATTTGGGGCCTTATAGGTCGGAGTGCCGCGGGTGTCACGGGGGCGTGCAATGGCACGGGAAAGCGATCTGTATCCGCCGCTCAAGGCCTGGTTCGCGGCGCAGGGATATACCGTCAAGGGAGAGGTCGGGGCCGCTGACCTGGTGGCGCGCAAGGGCGATGAGATCATCGTCGTCGAATTGAAGCTGGGGTTTTCGCTGACGCTGTTTCATCAGGCGATGGACCGGTTGGCCGTGAGCGACACGGTCTATGTCGCAGTACCGGCCGGGGGCAAGGCCAAGCCGTTCGCCGCGAATGTGAAACTGGCCCGGCGTCTGGGTCTGGGTGTCTTGTCGGTGCGGCTGCGTGATGGATTTGTTGAGACCCACGCCACCCCCGGCGGCTATACTCCGCGCAAATCACCCAAAAAGATCAAGCGCCTGCAAAAGGCATTCGACCGGCTGCAGGGCGACCCCAACGCGGGCGGGGCCACGCGCCATGGATTGATTACCGGCTACCGTCAGGACGCGATCACCTGCGCGCGGTTTCTGGCGGTGCATGGCCCGTCGGGGGGTGCCCGGATCAAGGATTGGGCCAAGGTGCCGGACGCGACCGCCATCATGGCCGCCAACCATTATGGCTGGTTCACGCGGGTGTCGCGCGGTGTCTATGACCTGACTGCATCGGGACGAACGGCCCTGGCTGATTGGGGTGACGTCGGCGACTAGAGCCCCGGCGTGATCGTCCAGCCATCGGTTTCCAGCAGGCGCAGCACGCCCTGCGCGCCCGGCAGGTGACCCGCGCCGACGGCCAGAACAATGTTGTCATGCGCATCTGCGGCTTGGGCGATGACGGGCATCCAGTCCAGATTGCGGCGGGTCAGCAGGTCGTCTTCCATCTCGGCGAACAGGGTATCCGCCTCGTCTGCCGACAGACCTGGAACCTGACGCGAGACCACGCGGCTGAGTTCCCACAGTTCGGCGATTTCGCCGGAAAAGTAACTGTCGAGCATCGTTGCGTTCATCGCGTTCGCGAGGTCCTCTGGCATGAACGCGAGGTTCAGCGCGTCGATCTGGTCATCGATCGGGTCGGCAGACATCAGGGAAAAGATCGTGTCCCAGGGTTCGACGGCCTGCACATCGACACCTGCTGACAGAGCGATATCGATCAACTTCGCATCGAGGCCCTGTCGGCCCTGCTGCAAGTCCGCCAGCGCACAGGTCGGCATGGCGAGGGTGAGTGACAGATACCAGGGTTGCATCTGAGCGGCTGCGGCCGCTGGCAGGCCGCGGGCCTCGACCGCGCGTGACAAGGCGATAAAGGCTTCTGGCTCCATCAGATCCGTCAGCGCATTCCCGTCCGTCAGGAACAGCAGCGACGGGTCGCTTGCGATGGCGTCTGCCATCGCGGCCTCTTCCTCGGGGCCGGCCTCGACCAGCAGAAGGTCTGCTGCGCTGATGGCGGGGGCCAATTGCGCTGCGATCGGGGCCAGTCGGGGATCAAACAGGTGCATCGTGCCTGCGATGGTGATGCGGTCATCGCCGCGCGTGGCGGTCCAGATCGTGCCGCTGCCATAGGGTGTCGCCGCTGCGGCTGTCGTCACTTCCAGCCGTTCGGCGGCTGACAGGCGGGTGCGCACGTCCTCGCCTTCACAGGCCGCAATGACCTGTGTCGCGCTGACAAGGGCCATCAGGGTGAGGGAAATCAACTGTCGCATCTTGGCCTCGGTTCGCTGGGGCTATCCGGTGATCCTGCCCCGGACGATTTTGCGCGATCATAGGTTGCCGCGCCCGGATCGGCCAGCGCCCGATCCGCACCGAGTGGTTTGTCGCCTGCCGCGCACGGTAGGCGCAGGGACCGGCAGCAGCGCAGGGGGGGCGCTGCACGCCCTTGGACATGCAGCGCGCATCGTGGTGCGCCCGCCGCACCGGGTGCGGCGGGCAAGTGGGGTCAGGGCAGGGTGACGCCGTCCAGATCCATCCCGTCGGTCAGGTTGGCCCGGATCAGCGTTGCGGTGCCTGCGCCTTCGTCCTCTTGGACCAGCTCCAGGCCGGTATCGTCGCCATCGTCGTTGGCCTCGGTGGACAGGTCGACACCCGTCAGCGCAAGGTCGCCCGCGTCGGCCTCTTCCAGCACGATGCCCTTGCCACCGTTGGCGCGCGCGGTGATGGCCGTGGCCACCACGGTAACGTCGCCTGCATCTTCTTCGGACAGCTTGATCGCATCATCGGTGTTGCCTTCGGCCATGGCCCCCACCAGCGTCAGCGTGATGTCGCCCGCACCAGCCTCGTCGAAATCCAATCCCTCATCGGTGTTGTTCATGATCTGGCCGCCGGTCAGGGTCGCGATGATGGACCCATCACCGGCCTCGTCCACGTCAAACCCGTCGTCCAGGTCGATGCCAAAAGCGTATTCGGCAACGGACCCGTCATCATGCAGATCGACCTCGCGTTCGATACAGCGATCATCCGGCGATCCTGTGACCGGTCCGGGGGCGTCCGCCTCGGCCAGGACGCCGGGTTCGAATTCACCCTCATCGGGATCGGGCAGGAACCCGGCCACCACGGCAGGATCGCAATAGTTTCCGTTCAGGTCGTAATGGTTGTCGATCGAGGTGACGCGCACATCGCCTGCGTCGCCTTCGTCCAGTTCGACCCCGTCGGCCCCGACGCTGATGAACCGCGACGCGCTGGCGTGAAACGTGATGTCCCCATCACCGCGTTCGTCGACCCGCACGCCATCGGAGTCGAAACTGCCATGGCCTGCGTTTTCAACGGTCACCCCGTTCAGCATCACGGAAATGCTGGCGGCCGATCCATCGCCACCACCACCGGCACCCGCACCACAGGCATCGGCCAGCGAACAATCCGACAGGTGGATTCCGTGTCCGGCCACGTCGCGCACGGTGACGTCCTGCAAGGTCAGTGTCACGGTGCCTGTCGCATCCTGCGGGACGCCGACATAGATCCCCTTGCCCGGCGTGCCGGTGGACTGGTTTGCGATATCAAATCCACCCGGCCCGGTGAAATTCAGCGCATGGATGGTCACATCTGCACCCTGCGCGATGGCCAGCAGCGTGAAATCGCCGTTGGCCGTCAGGGTCTGCCCGCGACCGATCAGTGTCAGTGGTGCCGCGCCGTCATAGGTCGCTGTCGCGTCCAGCGCGATGTCGCCCTCTGTCGTGATCAGGATGGTCGCGGGCGTGGTCGCGGCGCTGGCCTGTGCCAATGCCTCGGACAGGCTGCCGGGGCCGGCTGCCGCGTCCGTCGACACGATCAGGGGGGCGTGGCCGGCGGCCAGCAGCGGTGTTGCGAGGGCTGCGGCTGCCACGCTTGTCATCAGGGTGCGAAACATGAAAGTGGTCCTTGTGATTTATCAATTCCGCCGGTGACGCTAACCCGCCGGTGAAACGATTTTGCGACACGCAAACCAGTTGACAGCTGCACGTCCCCTCCCTAACTACAGCGCGCTAGCACTCGCCTTGGGTGAGTGCTAACGAAATTGAAACATCAACGAAGGAAGGTCTTTCAGATGGCATTCACCCCTCTTCATGACCGCGTTCTGGTTCGCCGCATCGAAGGCGACGACAAAACCGCAGGTGGTCTGATCATCCCCGAAGCCGCAAAAGAAAAGCCCGCAGAGGGCGAGATCATCAGCGTTGGCACCGGTGCGCGCAAGGACAACGGCGAACTGATCGAGATGGCCGTCAAGGCCGGCGACAAGGTTCTGTTCGGCAAATGGTCCGGCACCGAAGTCAAGATCGACGGCGAAGACCTGTTGATCATGAAGGAAAGCGACATCCTCGGCATCCTGTGATCGCCTGAGACGCACGCTTTTCCAACGAAACCAAATATCAGGAGCACATGAAAATGGCTGCTAAAGACGTCAAATTCGGCACCGACGCCCGCAATCGCATGCTCAAGGGTGTCAACATCCTTGCAGACGCCGTCAAGGTCACGCTGGGCCCCAAAGGCCGCAACGTGGTTCTGGACAAATCGTTCGGCGCCCCCCGCATCACCAAGGACGGTGTGTCCGTTGCCAAAGAGATCGAGCTGGAAGACAAGTTCGAGAACATGGGCGCACAGATGGTCAAGGAAGTTGCTTCCCGGACCAACGACGAGGCCGGTGACGGCACCACCACCGCCACGGTTCTGGCCCAGGCCATCGTCCGCGAAGGCATGAAGTCGGTTGCTGCCGGCATGAACCCGATGGACCTCAAGCGCGGCATCGACATGGCGACCTCCAAGGTTGTCGAGGCCATCAAGGCCGCTGCCCGCGACGTGACCGACAGCGACGAAGTCGCACAGGTCGGCACCATCTCTGCCAACGGCGAAGCTGAAATCGGTCGCCAGATCGCTGACGCGATGCAAAAGGTCGGCAACGAAGGTGTCATCACCGTCGAAGAGAACAAAGGCCTCGAGACCGAGACCGATGTCGTCGAAGGTATGCAGTTCGACCGTGGCTACCTGTCGCCTTACTTCACCACCAACACCGAGAAAATGACGGCCGAACTCGACGACGTCATGATCCTGCTGCACGAGAAAAAGCTGTCCTCGCTGCAGCCGATGGTGCCGCTGCTTGAGGCCGTGATCCAGAGCCAGAAGCCGCTGCTGATCATCTCCGAGGACGTCGAGGGCGAAGCCCTGGCAACGCTCGTGGTCAACAAGCTGCGTGGCGGTCTGAAAATCGCTGCCGTCAAGGCACCGGGTTTCGGTGATCGTCGCAAGGCGATGCTGCAGGACATCGCGATCCTGACCGGCGGTCAGGTCATCTCCGAAGACCTCGGCATGAAGCTGGAATCGGTCACGATGGACATGCTGGGCACCGCCAAGCGCGTTTCCATCACCAAGGACACCACCACCATCGTTGATGGCGGCGGCGACAAGGCCGAGATCGAAGCACGGGTCAACCAGATCCGCGGCCAGATCGAGGAAACCACGTCCGACTACGACCGTGAGAAACTGCAAGAGCGCGTGGCCAAACTGGCCGGTGGTGTTGCTGTGATCCGCGTCGGCGGCATGTCCGAAGTCGAAGTCAAAGAGCGCAAGGACCGCGTCGATGACGCGCTGAACGCAACCCGCGCAGCTGTCCAAGAGGGCGTTGTCGTCGGTGGCGGTGTGGCTCTGGTCCAGGGTGCAAAGGCACTGGACGGCCTGAAGGGTGCGAACTCTGACCAGGACGTCGGTATCGCGATCATCCGCAAGGCCCTCGAGGCACCGCTGCGTCAGATCGCGGAAAACTCTGGCGTCGACGGTTCCGTCGTGGCTGGCAAGATCCGCGAAAGCACGGACAAGAACTTTGGCTTTAACGCGCAGACCGAAGAATATGGCGACATGTTCAAGTTCGGCGTGATCGACCCGGCCAAGGTTGTGCGCACTGCACTGCAGGACGCAGCATCGGTCGCAGGCCTGCTGATCACCACCGAAGCCATGGTTGCTGATCGTCCGTCCAAGGACGGCGGCAACGGCGGCGGCGACATGGGCGGCATGGGCGGAATGGGCGGCATGGGCGGCATGATGTAAAAAACGTGGTTTGAGGCATCGCCTCGAACACGTTTGGCGGGGCACGACAGGTGTTTGCGCAGCAAACACGGACCGTGTCCCGCCTCCGCACCGCGGTGCGGGCATCTGCCAAACGGCACCTCATTTCCGACCGCCAACGTCAAAAGAGGGCGACCCATGCGGGTCGCCCTTTCGCGTATTCGGATTGTTCGGCTGACCCGCAATGCGGCGGCGGGCCGTCCATTGACTGTCCAGCCTAGACGTGTTCGCCGTTCTTGATCTGATCGGCAAACCCGTGGTTGGCGTCCCGGTGGCGCGCCTCGTCGTCGCGGATCACGATCACGACCTCGCGCAGGCGCGCGTCATCGTCCAGCTTCCAATAGTCCTTGGCGATCTGGGGGGCTGGCACGTTTTCGGCATGCCCGGCGTCGATCTGTTCCAGATAGTGCGTGTAGCTGATGACGGCCTCTTCCTCGAGGTAGCCCACGACCCGGTGGGCAATGCGCGGGGCCAGCAGGTAGAGAAAGAAATACAGGTTGTAGAAAACCAACTGTGCCGCGGCGATCAGAAACCGTTCCAACCGTGACGGTTGCGCGATTTCGATGAACGTCATCAGGTGCATGCGCTCGTTGTCGGCCTCTTCGATCAGCTCCTTGATCCAGCCCTGGTCGTCGCGGATATGCCGCAGCGCCTTGAGGTGCTGCAACAGGCCGCCCACCATGCCGGGGACAGCAGCGACGGTTTCCAGAACAACGGCGCGGTGGCCATAGCGCTGGGCAAAGAATTTGTCGGCAAAGAAACGCATGAATTTCACGACGCGCAGCGCGGTCCGGTCACGCCAGTCCACGGGCTCGTGGTGCTGCGTGATGTAGGCGTCGGCGCTCAATGCCATATCGGTGTCGTGTTTCATCGGATTAACTCCTGTCTGTGCGTCAAACAGATATGGTGCGCCGGGCAAATTGCAGCGGGCATTTCTGCGACATAACGCGGCATGGTCGGTTGCGGGCGCATCAGTCGGGATGCGCCCGCCTACGCATCAGGTCAGATAAGTGTTGAACCAGGCCAAGGTCCGGTCCCAGGCCAGTTCTGCCGCTGCCGCGTCGTAACGGGGGGTGCTGTCGTTGTGAAAGCCGTGGTTCACACCGGGATAGATATGCGCCTCGTAGGTTTTGTCGTTGGCTTGCAGCGCCGCCTCGAACGGCGGCCAGCCTTCGTTGATGCGTTCGTCCAGTTCGGCGTATTGCAACAAGAGGGGTGCCTCGATTTTCGGGACATCCTCGATGCTGGCCTGGCGCCCGTAGAACGGCACACCAGCCGCCAATTCGGGGTAGGCCACGGCAATCGCATTGACCACGCCGCCGCCATAACAGAACCCGACAGCACCGACGCGGCCCGTGCTGTCGTCGCGATTCAGCAGGTGTTCAAACCCATTGAAGAAATCGTTCATCAACTGCGTGCCGTCGACCATGCTTTGCAATTCGCGTCCGTCAGCGTCGTTGCCGGGATAGCCGCCGACCGACGTCAGACCGTCCGGGGCCAGTGCCATGAACCCGGCCTTGGCCAGCCGACGCGCGACATCCTCGATATAGGGGTTCAGGCCGCGGTTTTCGTGGATGACCAGCACGGCCGGCAAAGGCCCCGTGGCATTTGCAGGGCGCACCAGATACCCGCGCACATCGCCCGTGCCGTTGGGCGAGGGATAGCTGATGTAGTCGGCCACGATATCGGGGTCGTTGAACGATACCTGTTCGGCCATCGCATAATTGGGCGACAACATGCCCAGCAGCGACAGCGCCGTCACGCCGCCCACCGCGTAGCGTCCCGCCTGATCCAGAAACTCGCGCTTGGTGATCTTGCCGTGCGCATAATAATCGTAGAGATCCAGTAGCTCTTGGTCGAAATCCTTGGCTGTCATCCGTTTCATGGTCGTTCCTCCGTTTGAACCGCCCCACAGATAGCGCAGGCGCGGTTGTGTGCATGTCACGGTTGCGACAGCGGGGCTGGGCCGCCTGTATCGGCCTTGGTCGAAACCCGTGCTTGCTGGATCGGTGTGGCCGCCCTACCACTGGTCGGGCGCAGATGCGGAGGGCACCATGACCAAGACAATCGTCAACAGCTGGAATGAATGGGACCCCCTGCGCCACGTCATCGTGGGGCGCGCGGATGATTGCCATATTCCCCCCGCTGAACCCGCACTGGACGCCAAGGTGCCAGAGGACAGCGACATGCGCGGCCAATGGGGCCGCCGGCCGCAGGACACGATCGACCGCGCGAATGAATTGCTGGACGGTTTCGCGGCGCTGCTGGAGGGGCGCGGCATCCGTGTCGATCGCCCCACGCCCATCGACCACGCGCAGCCCGCCACGACCCCCGATTTTCATACCGACAGCCAATTCGGCTGCATGCCGCCGCGCGATGTCCTGCTGACGGTCGGGTCAGAAATCCTCGAGGCGACGATGTCCTATCGCTGCCGATGGTTCGAATACCTCAACTACCGCCCCCTGATGCAGCGGTATTTCGAAGAGGACCCCCGGTTTCGCCACGAATCCGCGCCCAAGCCGCGCCTGACCGACGCCGATTATCACCCCGATTACCTGTCGGACAAAATCGGCAACGCGAAACGGCTGGAATGGGCCGCGGCGAAACATTTCGTCACGACCGAGGAAGAACCGCTGTTCGACGCCGCCGACGTGCTGCGCTTTGGCCGTGATCTGGTGGTGCAGCACGGTTTCACGACCAACCTCAAGGGGATCGAATGGCTACGCAGGCATTTCCCCGACCACCGCGTGCATGCCGTGAACTTTCCCGGTGATCCCTATCCGATCCATATCGACGCGACCTTTACCCCGTTGCGCCCCGGTTTGATCCTGAACAACCCGCAACGGCGGTTGCCTGACGCGCAACGGCAGATGTTCGAACGCAACGGATGGGACATCGTGGATGCCGCCCAACCGGCCCATAACAGCCCGCCACCGTTGTGCTATTCGTCCACATGGTTGTCGATGAACGTGCTGGTGCTGGACCCCAAGACCGTCTGCGTCGAGGCGTCGGAGGTTTACCAGATGGAACAGATGGACAAACTGGGAATGAATGTCATCCCGGTCGCATTGCGTGACGCATACGCCTTTGGCGGCGGGCTGCATTGCTGTACAGCGGATGTATATCGCGAAGGCCAATGCGAAGACTATTTCCCCGTTCAATAGCATGTTGCGCCTTATCTCTCTCGTGACCTTGGTCATGGTGGCCTTTGCCGCGAATTCGATCCTGAACCGGGTGGCCGTCGCAGGTCATGACATGGCACCAATGACATTCGCGGCCATGCGTGTGGCGGCGGGGGCTGCTGTGCTGCTGGCATGCGCGCGGCGCGATCTGTTGCGCGTCAGCCCTGCCAGGTTGGGCGGCGCCGTCACCCTGGCGGTCTACATGATCGGGTTTTCCTGGGCATATCTGGCGCTGGATGCCGGGTTGGGCGCGCTGATCCTGTTCGGATGCGTGCAGTTGGGCATGTTTGCCTATGCCGTCGCGCGGGGGGCCGTTGTCCCGGTGATGCGCTGGGTCGGTGCCGGGGTCGCGCTGGCTGGGCTGGCTGTCCTGCTGTGGCCCGCAGGCGGGGTGCAGGTGCCCGTGCTGCCGGCAATCGCCATGGTCGCGGCTGGTCTGGGATGGGCTGGCTATACCTTATTGGGGCAGGGGGCCGCTGACCCTGTCGCCGCCAGTGCGGTGAATTTCGTGCTTTGCCTGCCGCTGGTGATCCTGGCATTGATGGTGTCCGGGCAGATCGGGACGCTGACAGCACCAGCGATCCTGGCCGCCGTCACCTCCGGCGCCGTAACCTCGGGGCTTGGCTATGCGCTGTGGTATCGGGTGCTGCCGCAGCTGCCGACAACGGTCGCCGCCATCGCGCAGCTCAGCGTGCCGGTCATCGCCGTTGCCGGTGGCGTGGTCTTGCTGGGCGAGCCTTTGACGCAGCGTCTGGTGATCGCAGCGGGGCTGGTGCTGGGCGGGATCGCACTGTCGCTCTATCGTAAAAGCGGCTCGAGCGGGTCATAAAATATACTCACCCCGTCAAAGGCCACGGCCGCAAGGCTGTCGGGCTTGACCCGCAGTTGTGCCAATTCGGCCCGCGTCACCCAACGCCTGTCAGTCACGATTCCCTCTGGATCCTGCCAGTCGGGGTCGATCTGCGCATCGGCCACGGTGCAGCGAAAATAGATGTCGACCTGATGCATGTCCCGTTCGGGATCGTGGAATTCGTTCACGAGGCAGACCGGACCGATGTCCACGCGCAATCCTGTTTCCTCGATCATCTCGCGGCGCAGATTGTCGTGCAGGCTGGCGTGCGCCTCGGCCCCGCCACCGGGAGCGCACCACAGATCATCGCGCCCCTTGTAGGCATTGACCACCAGCAGGCGGTCGTTTTCCACGAGGACGGCGCGAACGGCAATGCGGGGCGGTTTTGACATGGGCGGACAGTGACGTTCCGCCGTTTTGATCGCAAGCCTATTGCGCTGGGCCTGCGACACTCTAGCTTAGCGCCATGAAACGCATCGCCCTGACACTAACACTATTTCTCGCCGCATGCGGCGGCGGAGGTCCCCTGATGGCTGATCCGGACAAGGATTGCGTCGTGCTGCTGCACGGTCTGGCCCGCTCTGAAACATCGCTGACACCGATGCAGATCTACCTTGAAAACAGGGGCTATTTCGTCGTCAACCGCGGCTATCCCTCGACCGAGGAGACGATCCAGCAGCTGGTTGCCGAAAACGTGGGTCAGGACGTGGCGCAATGCGGCGACCGTCGAGTGAATTTCGTGACCCACTCGATGGGTGGCATTCTTGTGCGGGCATGGCTGGAAAACAACCGTCCCGCCAATTTTGGCCGCGTGGTGATGCTGGCACCGCCGAACAACGGATCTGCACTGGTGGATGTGTTCGGCGATTGGGAGCCCTTTGAATGGATCAACGGTCCCGCCGGTGAACAACTGGGCACCGAGGCGACGAGCCTGCCCAATCGCCTGTCGGGTGCGGCCGACTATGACCTGGGTGTGATCGCCGGATCACGCAGCCTGAACCCGATCTATTCCAACGTGATCGACGGGCCAGACGACGGCAAGGTCAGTGTGGAATCCACCATGCTGGACGGCATGAACGACCACATCACCCTGCCGGTGACTCATACCTTCATGATGAACAATCCGCTGGTCATGGCGCAGGTGCTGTCGTTTCTGACAACAGGCGCATTTGATCGTGGGCTCAGCCTGACAGGGGTTATCCTGGGCGACGAATAGGCGCGGTCCTAGGTCGCTGCACCCGTGACCGTGTTTACATGACCCATCTTGCGACCCGGTTTGACATCGGCCTTGCCATACAGGTGCAGGCTGGCGCTGGTTTTGGCGATCAGGGGAACACGGTCCATGTCGTCCCCGATCAGGTTTTCCATGGTGACATTGCTGTGGCGGCTTCCGTCGCCCAGCGGCCAGCCCGCCACCGCGCGAATGTGCTGTTCGAACTGGTCGATGGCACAGCCGTTCTGGGTCCAATGGCCCGAATTATGCACGCGCGGCGCAATTTCGTTCACGATCAGCGCATCGCGGGTCACGAACAGCTCCACACCCAGAACGCCCACGTAATCCAACGCGTTCAGCACCCGTGCGGCAATCAGCACGGCGTCGGTGCGCTGACTGGGCGAGAGTGATGCGGGCACGGTCGTGGTGTGCAAAATCCCGTCGCGGTGCACGTTTTCGCCGGGGTCATAGCAGGCAACGGACCCATCCTGCGCGCGTGCTGCAATCACCGACACCTCGCGCTGAAAATCGACGAAACCTTCCAGCACGGCAGGCGCACCGTTCATCGCGGCCAAGGCGTCGTCCGCGTCGTCCGGCGATTTGATCCGGGCCTGCCCCTTGCCATCGTAACCCATGCGCCGGGTTTTCAGGATCGACGGTGTGCCGATGTTGTCCAATGCCGCGCGCAGGCTGTCCGCATCCGTCACATCGGAAAAGGGGGCGACGGTCAGGCCGATGCCAGTCAGAAAGTCCTTTTCCGTCAAACGATCCTGCGAGGTCGCAAGCGCGCGGCGGTTAGGGTGGATTGGCGTGATCGCCTCCAGCACATCCAGCGCGGCGGTTGGGATGTTTTCGAATTCGTAGGTGATCACATCGACCGACCGGGCAAAGCGTTCGAGTGCCGCATGGTCGTCGTAATCGGCCTTGAGGTGGAAATTCGCCACATGGCTTGCCGGGCAATCGGAACCCGGCTCGAACACGCAGGTCTTGAAGCCCAACCGGCTGGCGGCCACTGACAGCATCCGACCCAGTTGGCCGCCGCCCAGAATGCCGATGGTCGCACCCGTGCGCAGCGGTTCAGTCATCGGTCGGGACCTCTGGAATGGATGCGGACAGGTCGCTGCGCCACTGGTCCAGACGCGCGGCCAGATCGGCGTCCTGCAAGGCGAGGATCCCGGCGGCCATCAGGCCGGCATTCTGTGCGCCAGCAGCCCCGATCGCCATGGTGGCAACGGGGAAACCGCGCGGCATTTGCAGGATGGAATACAGGCTGTCCACGCCCGACAGCGCCTTGGTCTGGACCGGCACGCCGATCACCGGCACGCGGGTTTTCGACGCCATCATGCCGGGCAGATGCGCCGCACCCCCGGCCCCTGCGATGATGACCTGCAATCCGCGATCCACGGCACCCTTGCCGTAGTCCCACAGACGGTCCGGCGTGCGATGCGCCGACACGATCCGGGTTTCATAGGCGACGCCAAGGGTGTCGAGGATCAGCGCGGCCTCTTTCATCGTGGGCCAGTCGGACTGGCTACCCATGATGATGCCGACAGGTGGTTGGGTCATGGCGGGACACCCCGGTAATTGAACGAAGCGGCACTATAGTCAGCAGCCGCAGGGGCGCAATGCGCCTTTAGGCGATGATGTCGGGGTTCAGCTGGTCCGCGATCCGCGCGATCCGATCCTTGAGCATCAGTTTCTTGCGTTTCAGCCGTTTGATGGTCAGCACGTCGCCGGGGTGGGTCATCTGCAACGCTGAAATCGCAAGGTCGAGATCATGGTGTTCCTGCCGCAGCACGCCCAATTCGATGCGCTGCACTTCGGTCTCTGATAGTCGGGATGAGGTGTTCATGCGCGATTGCCTGTCTGTCTGAACGTCCTTTTAGCGCGAACTGTCCCACAGGCATAGGGTCTTGCGCGGGGCGCGCGCTGCACCCATATTTTCAACAGGACGGTTGCCGTTACGGGACCGCACGATTGATGTCGCTTGCATATAAGGACTGATCGCAATGACGAAATTGGCTTTGGGAACGCATCCGTTCCTGCTGGGGTTCGAGGGGCTGGAACGGCTGGTGGAACGCACCGCCAAATCCGGTAACGAAGGCTATCCGCCCTACAACATCGAACAGACCTCTGACACATCCTACCGGATCACGCTCGCCGTCGCGGGCTTTGCCGCGGATGACCTGAGCATCACGGTCGAGGATGCGACCCTGTTGATCCGTGGCCGTATGACCGAGGATATGGGCGAACGCGTGTTTTTGCACCGCGGTATCGCCGGGCGACAGTTTCAACGTGCATTCGTGTTGGCTGACGGTGTCGATGTTGGTGCCGCCACGATGGAAAATGGCCTGTTGCACATCGATCTGAACCGAAAGCAGCCCGACCGCGTTATCCAGACAATACAGATCTCGAAAGGTTAAATCATGTTCACGAAAAAAGACTTCGCCGATCTGGGCCAGAACATCGTCTATCTCAAGCAGGTGCAGGTCGACGATCTGCCCGATGATGTCCGCCAGCAGGCGGGCGATCTGGACACGCTGTTCGCGGTGCACAACACCAAGGGCGAACAGGTCGCACTTGTTGCCAGCGAAGGTATCGCCACACATCTGGCCGCCGAACACGACATGCAGCTGGTGACCCTGCAATAACCGATCAGGGCGAACCTGTCCGGTTCGCCCATGCAGCGGCGTCAGGCGACTTCGAACAATTCGTCGTCCATGACGTCGCCGGACCCGCTACAATCCGAGTGGACATTTACGAAATGCCGGACCGCGGCCACCGCGGTTCTGCTGGTCCAGACGCGCGTTCCTGAAATGCTGCCGCAGGTGATGCCGTCGGCAATCCGGTCCTGACCGGCCTCAATCAGCGATTTCACGATGTTGATCTGTAGTGCGCTCATGGATTCGCAGCGGCGCCCGTAGGTCACACCAACGAACAGACCGTGACCTGCGTAGGCCAGATCCATCTTGTGGTTGCCTGATGACAGCGCGGCACTGGCGACCGCACGCAGATCAGCGGCAAAGGCCTCGGCCTCTTGTGGCTTGGGGGTGCGCTCGGCGTTGGGCACCATGATGTGGAACAGATGCAACGCATGACAGCCCTGCGGGGCGGTCAGCAATCTGTTTTCAAGCTCCATATAGCGCAGCAATCCGGTCTGTGCGGACTGCGGCGGCAGCAGGGAAAACGCATCCGTCAGCAGCACGGACAGGCTGTTTACCCTGATCTGTGCCTCGCGCCTCTTTTGAACCGCGTCAGCCAGTGTTTCGGCAACCAGCACGCGTGTCAGCAGTTCGAGTCCGTCAAAAGGTTTCCTGACGAAATCGGTCGCTCCGGCGGAAAAGGCCTCTTGGATCAGGTCGACATCGTTGCTGGCCGTCATGATGACGATTGGCGTCTGATCGTAGTCATCCAGTTTGCGCACGGCACCGCACAGCGCCATCCCGTTCTGGCCGGGCAGGTAGATATCGATCAGCAGTGCGTCAAAGGGCGTTTCCGCCTCTGCGATAGCCCGCAACGCGTCCGCCGCGCAGCCAACGGGCGTGATCACATGAGTGCCGCCCAGAACGTCAGGATCGCAAAGAAAGTCAAGAATGATAGGGTCGTCGTCCACCGCCAGGATACGCATTCCCTTTTTCCTCTCTTGAGAGCAGCTTTGTTTTGTTCGTGATCGCAGCCGATCTGGGCAAAATCATGGAGAGGACGTGGCAAGAGGTCGCAGTTTGTGGCCGACCACAGAAAAAAGGCCGGGCTGATGCCCGGCCTTTTGCTTTGCATGTTCGCGTCGGATCTAGCCGCTGATCAGGCCCATGGATTCCAGCTTCAGAATGACCTGATGTGCGCAGTTGTCGACATCCTGTCCTTCGGTATCCAGCCGCAGTTCAGGGTCCTTCGGAACGTCATAGGGGTCGGAAATTCCGGTGAATTCCTTGATCTTGCCTTCGCGTGCCAGCTTGTACAGGCCCTTGCGGTCGCGGCGCTCGCATTCCTCGATCGAGGTTGCGACGTGCACCTCGATGAATGCGCCGAAATCCTCGATCTCTTCGCGCACGGCGCGGCGGGTCGTGGCATAGGGTGCGATGGGCGCACAGATGGCGATGCCGCCGTTCTTGGTGATCTCGGACGCGACATAGCCGATGCGGCGGATGTTCAGGTCGCGGTGTTCCTTGGAAAAGCCCAGTTCCGACGACAGGTTCTTGCGCACGATGTCACCGTCCAGCAACGTGACCGGGCGGCCACCCATTTCCATCAGCTTGACCATCAGCGCATTGGCGATGGTGGATTTGCCCGAACCCGAGAAACCGGTGAAAAACACGGTAAAGCCCTGCTTGGACCGGGCTGGCTTGGTGCGGCGCAGCTCTTCGACAACCTGCGGAAAGCTGAACCATTCCGGGATTTCCAGGCCCTCTTGCAGGCGGCGACGCAGTTCGGTGCCGGAAATGTTCAGAATCGTGACGTTGTCGCGGTCCTCAATCTCATCTGCGGGTTCGTATTGGGCGCGTTCCTGCACATAGACCATGTGTTTGAAATCGACCATTTCGATGCCCATTTCCTCTTGATGCTCGCGGAACAGGTCCTGCGCATCATAGGGGCCGTAGAAATCGTCACCGGCAGAGTTCTTGCCCGGGCCTGCGTGGTCGCGGCCGACGATGAAATGGGTGCAGCCGTGGTTCTTGCGGATCAATCCGTGCCACACGGCCTCGCGCGGACCGGCCATGCGCATCGCGAGGTTCAGCAGGGACATGGTGGTCGTTGACGGCTGGTACTGGTCCAGCACCGCCTCGTAGCAGCGCACGCGTGTAAAGTGATCGACGTCGCCCGGCTTGGTCAGGCCCACGACGGGGTGGATTAGCAGGTTGGCCTGTGCCTCCTTGGCGGCGCGGAACGTCAGTTCCTGATGCGCGCGGTGCAGCGGGTTGCGGGTCTGGAACGCCACGACCTTGCGCCAGCCCAGCTTGCGGAAATAGGCGCGCAGTTCGTTGGGCGTGTCGCGGCGGCCGCGGAAATCATAGTGCACCGGCTGCTGAATGCCGGTCACCGGGCCACCCAGGTAGACGTTGCCTGCGGTGTTGTGCAGATAGTTGACGGCGGGGTGCGCGGAATCGTCGGCACCGAACACCATTTCGGCCTCGCGGGCCTTGTTGGGCACCCATTTGTCCGTAACCGTCATGGTCGCAAGGATCACGCCCTCCTGGTCGCGCAGCGCGATGTCCTGACCCAGTTCGATCGTATCGGCAAAGGCGTCGGTCACGTCCAGCGTGATCGGAATCGGCCACAGGTGGCCGTCCGCGGTGCGCATGTTTTCCACGACACCGTTGTAATCTGCCTCGGACAGGAACCCCTTGAGCGGGTTGAAGCCACCGTTCATCAGCAGTTCCAGATCGCAGATCTGGCGTGGCGTCAGGTCGTGGCTGGTCAGATTCCCGGCCTCATGCTTCATCTTTTGTGCGCTCTCGAACGACACGTATAGCTCTGGGATGGGGGCAAGGTTGTTTTGCATCATTTGGGTCCTGTGGGTGGTTGGAATGTAGCCGCTGGTCGTTCCGGTCAGTTCGGCATGAAGGGCGTCGTATTCAGCGAATTTTCGGGCAAGGAACTGATCCCTCAACCGCACCATTTCGGCTGCCCCGCGATGGGTCAGCACATAGGAAAACCGCTGTCGCCGGTCGGCGCTGGCGCGGTCGCTGATCTGGATGAATCCGGCGGCAACCGCCGACTTGAGCAATGCGTTCAAACGTCCAAGCGACACCCCAAGCGCCACAGCCGTCGCACGCTGCGACGCCTCGGGCGCAAGGTTGACTTGACGCAGCAGCCGAAACAGGGCGACCTCTTCGTCAGATATGGGTGCTATGGTCTGGACGGCCACGATCACGACTCAATCTTTGTTCACGCGTGAACGCATACAGGAAAATTGCGTTCACAAAAGAACAAACATGTGTCCAAAGTTGAAAATCGCGGATTTGCGCTGAAAACAGGGTAGGTGCGTGGCCAATGCGCCGCCCTGCGCGCCATTGCGCGGTGGTGCAGAAACAAGGGGGCCGGCCTGCACTGCGCAGCCCGGCCCCGATTTCGCATCAAACTGGCCTGTGCCGTTTACTCTGCTGCGTCGACAGGTGCGCCATAGCCCAGCGGAAGTGTGGTGTCGGCCTCGACATCACTGTCGTCCTGTTCGGCCAGGAACCGTTCCGCGTCCAGTGCCGCCATGCAGCCCATCCCGGCGCTGGTCACGGCCTGACGGTAGACGTGGTCGGTCAGGTCACCAGCGGCAAAGACGCCGGGGATCGCCGTGCGCGTCGTGCCGGGTTCAACCACCACATAGCCGCCATTGTGGGTTTCCAGCTTGTCCTTGACCAGTTCGGACGCCGGTGCGTGACCTATGGCGATGAACACGCCCTTGGCCGCGATTTCCGTGATCTCGCCGGTTTCGACGTGTTTCAGGCGCACCGCCTCGACCCCCTTGGGGTTTTCGGTGCCGACGATCTCGTCGATCTCGTGGAACCACAGCGTTTCGATCTTGGGGTTCTTCAACAGGCGGTTTTGCAGGATCTTTTCGGCGCGCAATTCGTCGCGGCGGTGCACCAGCGTGACCTTGGATGCGAAATTCGTCAGGAACAATGCCTCTTCGACGGCCGTGTTGCCGCCGCCAACCACGATGATTTCCTGACCACGGTAGAAAAATCCGTCGCAGGTCGCGCAGGCGCTGACGCCGAACCCTTTAAATTTCTCTTCAGAGGGCAGGCCCAGCCATTTGGCGCGCGCACCGGTGGCCAAAATCACCGCGTCAGCCGTCACAACCGACCCGCTGTCGCAGGTCGCGGTAAAGGGGCGTTTGGACAGGTCCAGGTCCGTCACGATGTCATGCACGATGTTGCAGCCCATCGCGCGGGCGTGGGCCTCCATCCGGACCATCAGGTCGGGGCCCTGCACTTCGGTATCGCCGGGCCAGTTTTCGACCTCGGTGGTGGTGGTCAGCTGACCGCCCGGTTCGATCCCCTGGATCAGCATGGGTTCCAGCATCGCGCGGGATGCATAGACGCCTGCGGTATAGCCTGCCGGGCCAGAGCCTACGATCAGGACACGGGTGTGCTGGGGTGTGGACATGGGACCTCCTGTCGGTGTTGTTCCCCATATAGTCGGGCCGGGCTGGCAGCGAAAGGTCAACTGCGTTTCTGAAAGTTGCGCGTCAATGAAACTTTGTTGCGCAGGTTTGCCTTTGGTCGTAGTAATCAAAACAACAATAAGGAGAGACCCCCCAAAATGCCGGGTGCAAAGCTGGACGAAATCGACCGGATGATTCTTGCAGAACTTCAGGCCGACGGCCGGATGACAAATGTGGAATTGGCAAAACGGGTCGGCATCAGCGCGCCGCCCTGCCTGCGCCGTGTCCGCACGCTGGAGGAGCAGGGCTACATCCTGGGCTATCATGCCGATGTCGATCCGCGCGAACTGGGGTTCGAGGTTCAGGTCTTTGCCATGGTCGGACTGGTCAGCCAGGCCGAGGCTGATCTGTCAGCATTCGAGGGGCGTTGCGCACATTGGCCGCTGGTACGCGAATGTCATATGCTAAACGGCGAAGTCGATTTCATCCTGAAATGCGTGGCCCCCGACCTGCGGAGCTTTCAGCGGTTCCTGACCGAGGAATTGACCAGCGCGCCCAACGTGGCAAGCGTCAAGACATCCCTCGTGATCCGTGGCGCAAAGGATGAACCCGGCGTGCCGTTCGATGTGCTTGAGGCACGGCTGGCAAAAGACGCCTGATACCATCCGTCATGGGTCTATGCCTGTGCGCCGGATGACATGTCCTGCGACATAGGTGTCATGTGATGGATGACAGGTCCAGATCGCGCAGATGCAGGCGGGGATGCAGCAGCGGGCCGAAATCGCCCAGTTGCTCCATGTGCGGGAACATCGACATCAACAGTTCCCGGCCATCGTTGCGCAGTTTCAGCAGGTGCGGCAGGCCGGGGTGCAGCGATTCAATCTCCAGACCGCCGCCGATGATGATGCTCGCGTGTTCGCGGAACCCCAACTGATAGACGTCCACCGCCGTGGCGGGATGCAATTCGACGATGGCGGACTGGTCGATGAAATCACGCGCGAGGATGAACGATACCTCGTCCCCGGACAAACGCTTGCTCATGTTGTGGCGGTGGGCGATGCGTGCAGCCGGACCCAGCACGACGTCCGCATTCGGTTTGCGGTAGCCCAGTGCGTCCTGCGTCAATCGCGTCATTGTTCCCATTTCGGGATTTGCATTCTGCGTACCGGGTACGATCTGCATGCAGCCTTTCCACAACAGCTGCATCATGCCGTGGCTGGTCGTCATCACACGATCGCCGGGCCACAGATCCTCGACCGCGCAGGGGCCGGCGTCCGTGGTGACGATCGCGCCGCGCCCAATCGCGGCAAAGCAGTTTTCAAACAGAGGTATGGCCGGGGCAATCCGGGTCATATCATCAATGTCAGAGGAGGGAGTCAGATGGACAATCTCGTAGCGACGCATGAGAGGCTTCACGCGTCGAGATTGTCCATCCAGACCAGCTGTCCGGTCTGAGGAAACCGGGGTCGTATTCCGTTGCGGCGCGTGGGACGCGGACCGCGGGAGGGACTGATTTAGCATGTGTCGCACCATCTGGCTTGTCACATCATCTGTCGGCCCCACCGACAACATCTGAGGAGATCGTTGCTGTTGGGTTGATTAAGGCGTCATTCGCCGCATTTCGTCAAACTATTCGCAAGATTGAATTGCGACTGGCGATAGTCCCCTTTCCTGGCGGCGATTGTTCAGGAAATGACGGGAGATTTTGCCATATTTGGCCGAATCAAAGGTCTGCACGCGGCGGGAATCACGAGGGAAAGCACAGACGTGACACAGTTGCCTGAATTCACCATCGGGATCGAAGAGGAATATCTGCTGGTCGATGCAGAGACGTTTGAGCTGGCCGCGGCACCGGATCCGCTGATGGCGGCGCTGACTGCGGCGCTGGGCGATCAGGTCAGCACAGAATTTCTGAACTGCCAGGTCGAGGTCGGAACCGGTATCTGCGCCACCATCGCTGAGGCGCGCGCCGATCTGGCGCAATTACGCAAAACCGTCGCGAAACTGGCCGCAGACCATGGGCTACGGCCTGTCGCGGCGTCTTGCCATCCTTTTGGTGATTGGAAACAGCAGGGTCGCACGGACAAACCGCGCTATGATCAGCTGGACGATGATCTGGGGGCTGTCGCACGCCGCATGTTGATCGGTGGCATGCACGTTCACGTGGGGTTGCCCGACCAGGACAGTCGCATCGCGCTGATGAATCAGCTGTCCTATTTTCTGCCGCATCTTCTGGCCTTGTCCGCATCTTCGCCGTTCTGGCAGGGCAGGGACACCGGGCTTGCCAGCTATCGCATGGCCGTTTTCGATTCCATGCCGCGGACAGGGCTGCCGCCGCGCCTGCGGGACTGGGCGGACTGGGAATCGCGCGTGCAGCGTCTGGTCGGACTTGGCGTGATCGAGGATTCGTCCAAGATCTGGTGGGATCTGCGTCCATCCGGTAAATTTCCGACGCTCGAGACGCGGATTTGCGATGTCTCGCCGCGCCTTGCGGATACGCTGACCATCGCGGCGGTCGTTCAGGCGCTGACCCGAATGCTGTGGCGGCGCACCCGTCATGGACAGCCCTGGCGCGACGCCGACCCGATCATGGTGCAGGAAAACCGCTGGCGCGCGCAGCGATACGGCGTCTCTGCTGGCCTGATCGACAGTGCAGCCGATCGGATCGTGCCCATGCCGCAGCTGATGGATGAACTGCTGGACCTCATTTCAGAGGATATGTCGGCACTGAACAGCGTGGCCGAGGCGTCGCGGATTGCAGATATCGCAAGGTCCGGAACCGATGCGGATCGCCAAAGGGCGCTGTATCAATCTGCAATGGATGGGGGTGCTGACACCCATGACGCGCTTTGCGCTGTCGTGCGCGCGCTGGCGGATGATTTTACCGCCATCTGACGGGCCAGTGCGTCCCTCTGGTGTGGTGGAAAAAGCCCGTGCGGCCAGAGGTGGTCCGCACGGGGGCAGTGGACCGGCGGAGGGGAAGCAGCCGGTCGTCGGGAAAACGGTGCGGGGGTCTAGCCTGCCAGCGACATGCCTTCGGGAAGCGGTGCCAGAGAGATCTTCTTGTCGCGACCTTCGGTTTCAAGCCGGCGCGCGATCATGGCCTGACGGCGCAATCCGCGCTCCCAAGGCATTTTGGTCGTGCATTTCTCGGCTTCGGCGATGGTGTTCTTCATCCAGCGTGCTTTGCTCATTGTCTCGGTCCTCTGTTTCAAAATGCCCGCGCTTTTCTGCGGGATTGGAAACAGTTTCACCCCGGGAATGGGCAGCAATTGGACAATGGATCGGGATTTTCAGTTTTTTTGTCATCACTGGCGGGTGAAATTTGGCAGCGTTGTTGCTGCATGCGAAACACTATGTTTTCAGTGTTTTTGTGCTGATTTCTACGCCAATGCCGCCCGTGGCCCACGCATTGTTTCGCATTTTGTGGCAGAACGGCGGCGGCCTGTCGCCGCAAAGCGGCCCTAATCCAGCACGATGGACGCAATCATGCGCCCGTAATCTGCATCATTTGCATGGGTGGACCTGCGATAGCTGAAGAATCGCGCAGGGTCCGCATAGGTGCAGTGCCGCGTCCATGACGCATGACCAATCCCGGCACCGCGCAGGCGGTGCAACCCGTAGGCGGGCAGATCGAAATGCAGCCTGTCGCCGGCCCCATTGGCAAAGAACCGGCTGTTGGCGTTGTCTTCGGTCAAAAAGGCATCCATGAATTCCGGTCCGACCTCATAGGCGGCCTGGCTGATGGATGGTCCGATGACGGCGCTGATCCGCGCCCGGTGAGCACCCAGCGCCACCATTGCGTCGATCGTGTTCTCCAAAACCCCCGACAGCGCGCCTTTCCAGCCGGCATGGGCCGCGCCGATCACCCGCGCCTGCGCATCGGCAAACAGCACGGGCTGACAATCGGCGCTCAGGGTGCACAGGGCGACGCCGGGGGTGGCCGTAACGATCCCGTCGGCCTTGGGCAATGTGGTCAATGGCCCCGTGACGGCCACCACATCGGGCGAATGCACCTGATAGACACCTACCAGCCAATCCGGGTCGACCCCCATGTGACCTGCGACCCGTTCACGGTTGATCGCCACGATTTCCGACTGATCGGCGCTGCCGATGCCGCAGTTTAGCGATGCATAGATTCCAGAGGACGCACCGCCCTTGCGGGTGAAAAAACCGTGGCGCAAGGGTGCCAGGGCATCGTCGGTAATCGGGGCAAGTGTCATGCGGTCAGTCCCGGTGGCGGCGTGCTGCCTGCGGCATACAGGCCCAATACCTTGAATAGGTCGCCCATTTCGGCGGGGTGGGTCAACCGTCGATGGGCCGAAATCAGGGTTTCGCGTGCGGGTTCGCTCAAACCTTTGGCAAGCGCCTGCGCCCGGTTGCTGATCCCGAGGCGTTCGAGAAACACGCCTTGTGGCGTCAGTTTGCTGTGCAGCGCAGGCTGTGCTGCCTGTGCCAATGCCGCGAAATCGACATGCGCTGTCAGGTCCGCCGCCCCCGGCGTGGCAAAGGGATCGACGGGCTGGTGCGCCTGCACCGCCTGAAACGTGTCGCCGAAACTGGTCCAGCCGCCGTAATCCACGATCAGTGCCGCACCGCCATGACCTGCAATGCGCGAACCGATGATGCGGGCGGCATCCTGCGCGGGCGTGCTGACCTCGACCACGTCGCCGTCGCGGGTGTCGTCCAGGCGGTCCGCCAGCATTGCCAGCGGGGCGGGGTCGGTCAGTCCCAGCGCCAGTACGCCATCCGACAGGCCCACGACACGTTCGCGCCAGCCTTCACCGTCGCGCTGGAACTGCCGGATCGGCAGCGCGTCGAAAAATTCGTTGGCGACCAGAAACAGCGGCTGGGCGGGCAGGGCATCCAGATGATCCAGCCAGATCGCATCAGGCACCCGCTGCGCCTGTGCCGCGCGCAGCACCGGCGACGCCTCGATCAGGTGGACCTCTGCGGCATCGCGGAACCCCGGCACCCGTGCCGTGGCGCGCAGGATATCCGCCATCAGCGTCCCGCGCCCCGGTCCCGGCTCAGCCAGCGAAAAACGTGCAGGTGATCCCTGATCTATCCACGCCTGCGCCAGCGCGAGGCCGATCAGTTCGCCGAACATCTGGCTGATCTCGGGTGCGGTGATGAAATCGCCCGCCACCCCGAACGGGTCGCGGGTCGCATAATAGCCGTCGGTGGGGTCCAGCAGGCAGGTGGACATGTAGTCGGCCAATGTCATCGGGCCGTCGGTGGCGATGCGCGCCATCAGACGATCCGTCAGCGTCATCGGCGCGACAACACGATCAGCGTCACGCCGAACAGGATCATCGGCAGGCTGAGCAATTGGCCCATCGTCAGACCCCATGCGCCGAAATCCAGCGCCCAGCCCAGCGGGTTGCCCGGGCCCTGAAACTGCGCATCGGGCTGGCGTACGAATTCGACCATGAACCGCGCCAGCGCATAGCCTGCGCAGAACACGCCCGTGATGAACCAGGGTGTTTTCAACCCGCCCCGGCGATACACGAGGAACAGCAGGATCGCGCCCAGCACCAACCCCTCGAGTGCGGATTCGTACAACTGACTGGGGTGCCGGGCACACAGTCCCACGATGTCGCCACAGTCCTGTGCCGCGGCCCCCGGAAACACCACAGCCCAGGGCACGTCGGTCGGGCGCCCCCAGAGCTCTGCGTTGACGAAATTCGCGATACGCACCAGCAGGATCGCGGGTGTCGCGGCCAGACAGGTCACATCCGCCATCGACCCGAACGACGCGCCGTTGCGGCGGCTGAACAGATAGACCGCCAGAACGACTCCCAGAAATCCGCCGTGAAACGACATGCCGCCGGTCCAGATCGCGGGAATTTCCAGCGGATTGGCCAGGTAGTAGGCTGGTTGATAGAACAGACAGTAGCCCAGACGCCCGCCCGCGATCACGCCCACCACGATATAGGTCAGGTAATCTTCCAGCCGCGCCGCCGGGACCGGGGGTTCACCGCGCCACAGCGCGGGGCGGTTCAGTGCCTGCTTGATCATCTGATAGCCGATGGCGATGCCCACGATATAGGCCAGCGCATACCACCGCAGGGCAAAACTGCGCCCGAACAGGTCGATCGAAAACACCTCGGGGGAGATGTCGGGAAAGGGAAGGGCGGCCAACATGCCGCCATCTGTGTAATCGGGCGCGGGTGAAGTCAACCAGCCGCGCTTGAATACAGGCGCGCCGCCGCCCATATACGGTGTAACAAATTCCTCAGCGCAGGTGGATACCATGCAACAACGCGGCAAGATTTTCGACGACATCAGCCAATTGATGACCAACGCGATGGGCGTGGCCCAGGGGGCCAAGGACGAGGCGAACAATGCCATCTCGGGCATGATGGATCGCTGGCTGGCCGACCGCGATTTTGTCACGCGCGAAGAATTCGACGCCGTCCGCGCCATGGCGCAAAAGGCACGCGAAGAGAACGCGGCCCTGCTTGCACGGATCGAGGCGCTGGAGGCCAAGGGCTGATCTGACCCGCGATAGCGGACATCGAAACAACACCCGCCCGCATCTGCGTGGCGGGTGTTTTGTTGTGCGCGGCACGCCGGTGGTCTAGGCGGTGCAGATGGATGATACCCTGCCACCGTGCCCCGAATGTGCTGCCGACATGACCTATGCGGTCGATGCCTTGCTGAATTGTCCCGCCTGCGGCCATGCGTGGTCAGCCGGGGATACCGCCGCTGATGTGGTGCGCGATGCGGTGGGCAACCCGCTGATGGATGGCGACACGGTCGCCGTGATCAAGGATCTGCGCCTCAAGGGGGGGGCTGGTGTGGTCAAGGTCGGTACAAAGGTCAGCAATATCCGTCTGGTGGACGGTGATCACGATATCGACTGCAAGGTCCCCGGCTTTGGCCAGATGGGACTGAAATCACAATTCGTGAAAAAGGTGACCTAGGCGCAGGGTCAATTTGTCGGGGTCCTAGACCTCCTTGGTCAGGGTCAGTCGAAAACTGACGGCCTCGGCGATATGGGCGCGGCACACGTCATCGCTGGATTCGAGATCGGCAATCGTGCGGGCGACGCGCAGCACGCGGTGATACCCCCGTGCCGACAGGCCAAAGCGTTCGGCCACGTCGCGCAGCAATGCGCGGCCTGCATCATCAGGGGTGGCAACAGACTCCAGCATCTCGCCTTGTGCATCGGCGTTGGACCACATCGCGGGTTCCCCGGCGTAGCGATCCGTCTGGATGCGGCGCGCGCCTGCAATGCGCTGCGCGATCACCTGTGATGTTTCGCCCGTCGCGGGCAAGTCGAGGTCGGAATAGGCCACGGGCGGCACTTCGACCCGCAAATCAAAACGATCCATCAGTGGCCCGGAGATGCGTCCAAGGTAATCGTCGCCGCAGACGGGTGCGCGCCCGCAGGCGCGGGCCGGATCGGGCAGATATCCGCATTTGCACGGGTTCGCGGCCGCCACCAGCATGAACCGACAAGGATAGCGGACATGCGCATTGGCGCGGGCGACAACCACCTCGCCGGTCTCGATGGGTTGTCGCAGCGTTTCCAGCACCTGACGCGGAAATTCCGGGAATTCGTCCATGAACAGCACACCGTTGTGCGCCAGGCTGATTTCCCCTGGTTTGGCACCGCGCCCGCCACCGACGATGGCGGGGGTGGAGGCGGTGTGATGCGGTTCGCGAAACGGGCGGGTGCGGTTGATGCCGCCCTCGGTCAGCAATCCCGCGACCGAATGGATCATCGAGGTTTCCAGCGCCTCGACCGGCGTCAGAGGCGGCAACAGACCGGGCAGGCGCGCGGCGAGCATGGATTTGCCCGATCCCGGCGTGCCGACCATCATCAGGTGGTGCCGCCCGGCCGCCGCGATTTCCAGCGCGCGTTTTGCACGTTCCTGACCCTTGACCTCGGACAGGCAGCGCGCGCCGCTGTGATGGGTGACCTCTCCGGCCTCGGCGGGGTCCAGCACGCGGCGTCCGGTGAAATGGTCGATGGCCTGCGACAGCGTGGCAGGTGCCAGAACGCGGACGCTGTCGACCCAGGCGGCCTCTGCACCGCAAGGCTGCGGACACATCAGCGCGCGATCCTCTGCCCCTGCGGCCACGGCGGCGGGCAGCGCGCCTGTGACAGGCACCAATGTGCCGTTCAGCGACAGCTCGCCCAGGGCCACGGTGGCGGCGATGTCGTCCTTGGGCAGAATATCGATTGCGCCCAGCACCGCGAGGGCGATGGGTAGATCGAAATGCGACCCTTCCTTGAGGATGTCGGCGGGCGATAGGTTGATGCTGATGCGCGCGCTGGGCAGGGCGATGGCCAGCGCTGCGAGGGCCGCCCGTACCCGTTCGCGTGCCTCGGAGACAGCCTTGTCGGGCAAGCCCACGATGGCAAAGGCCGGCAGTCCGGGTGTGACGGCGCATTGCACCTGCACCAGCCGCGCGTCGATGCCGTCAAAGGCGACTGTATAGGCAAGGGCGGTCATGGTGGCCTGTCATGGTTGCCGCGCCAGTTGACCGCGAGATCGTTGTTAATTGGTTAACGTCGCTGATTGGTTAACGTGGGGGGGATTTCGATGCTGGAGGGGGCGCTGCCCCCGCCTGCGGCCCCCCGGGATATTTTGGACCAGAAGAAGATCAGACCATGGCCATGAATTTCGGCCATGCAGCAGGATCGGCCACCGTCTTGTCACGGCAGAATGCGTTGCAAAATCCGAACGTGCGACCGTCCATGGTCATCAGGTGGGTGACCGGGTCCCCCGAATGGGGACATGTCCGGTTTTCGGCTGTCCCCTGATCAACAGCGCGGGCGTGCAGTGGCGCAGGGCCGGGCCAGGGGCGTTCGGGCAGGTCCATCGCATAGGGCATCGGGTCGTAGCGCTGCGTCAGCCCCATCGCCCGCCATTGCCGGATCAGCGGATCGTTCAGGTGGGCCGCGACATAGGCCTGCGCCGCGTCCGACACCGGCAGGTCATAGGTGGCGATGCGCAGTGCCACCGGCGCGTAGAAAACATCTGCCAGAGAATAGCGTCCGAACAGCCAGGGCCCGCCTGCCCCGTGGCGCGCGCGGGCCAGCGCCCAGAGTGTTTCCAGCCGGGCCAGATCGGCCAACACGCCGGGCTTGGGGGCGAACCCCTGCCAGCCGTGGGCCACCATCATCGGGCAATCGCCGCGCAGGGCGGCGAATCCGCTATGCATCTCGGCCACAAGCGATCGGGCCAGCGCGCGGGCACCGGGATCGGCCGGGTACAGACCGGCCTGAGGATGCGCCTCGGCCAGTGTTTCGGCCATGGCGATGCTGTCGGTCACCACATGGCCCTGCGGCGTCCGCAACACCGGGACGGTGCGTGCCGGTGCCAGATCAGCAAGGTCGGCTGCCATCGTTCCGGAATAGAGCCCCACCATATGGCTGCGGTAGGGCAGATCAAAGGCCGCGAGCATCAACCATCCGCGCAGGGACCAGCTGGAAAACGTGCGGTCTCCGATAAACAGGTCGTAGGTCATGGCGGATCTCCCTCATGTCGATCCACTTTAGCGGGCAAATGCCGCGTCGCGCCAACGGTGATTCGTGATGGGGGTCATCAAGGGCGGTGATTGACGGCCCCCAGCGTCCAGCCGTCTGCGCCGCGGTCCATCCTGCTGACGCTCAGTGGGTCGATGCTGTGGCCCATCGCCTGATAGGCACTGCCCCCGGCGCGGGTGAACTGCGACATGATCGTGCCCATGTGTGCCACCACGATCAGATGGCGCGGGGCATGGGTCGCAATCAGCGCGTCGATTGCCGCGGTGACCCTTTGCGTCAGGTCGTTCCAGCTCTCGCCCGCGGGGGCGCGCAGGTCGCCGGGCTGTTCCCAGAACTGGCGCGACAGCACCGGGTCGCGGGCACTGACCTGTGTATGGTGCAGGCCGTCCCATACGCCAAAGTCGATTTCGCGCAATGCCGGGTCATGGGGCAGACGCAGGCGGTCACCCTGGATGGCATCTGCCGTGGTCACGGCGCGGATCAGATCCGACGAAACGATCGGCCCGGTCGGCAGGTGGTCGGCGAGCCGCGCCAGCGCAGCTCGGTCGGACAGATCCGCCGGAACATCACGCCAGCCGGTCATGGATTTTTGATGGGTCGGCCCATGCCGGATCAGCCAGAGCGTTGTCATGTCGCGGCCTTGAGTATCAGGGGCAGGCCGGCCAACACGGCGACCACCTGATCGGCCTGTGCAGCCAGATCGCGGTTCAGGCGGCCCTGTGCCGCGCGGAACCTGCGCGACAGTGCGTTATCCGGGACGATACCCATGCCCACCTCGTTGGACACCACGACCACAGGGCAGGGGCAGGCGGCGATCGCATCCAGCAGATCGGCACAGGCGCGGTCCACATCCGCATCTGCCAATATGACATTTGTCAGCCACAACGTGACGCAGTCCAGGAGCACCACGGCGTCCGGCGATTGCGCACGCAGGACCTGCGGGGCATCCATCGGGGCCTCTATCGTGGTCCAGTCCGGCCCGCGTTGCCTGCGGTGGGCCGCAATTTTCGCCCGCATCTCGTCGTCAAAGGCCTGCGCTGTCGCAACGTAAATCCTTGAAATGCCTGTGTCGGGCAAAAGCGTTTCTGCATAGGCAGACTTGCCAGAGTTGGCACCGCCTAGAACGAAAGTAACTTTGGCCAACTTTTTCATGGAACTTTAATGCTTTCGTCGCGTTCTCAACCCAAGTTCAAGCTGTACCCGTTCGGAATGACAAACAGCAAGCTTCAGGGGGATGACCAATGGCGTTTGATGGATTTTCAGATCAGAAACTATCACGCACAGCAATGAAGGCCGAATTGCTGGATGCGGAAACAGAACTCAGACTGGCCTATGCCTGGCGCGACGAGCGATGCGAGGAAAGCCTGCACCGCCTGATCACCGCATACATGCGTTTGGCCATTTCCATGGCGGCCAAGTTCAAACGCTACGGTGCGCCGATGAACGACCTCATTCAGGAGGCCTCTGTGGGCCTCATGAAGGCGGCCGAAAAATTCGACCCCGATCGCGGCGTGCGGTTTTCGACCTATGCGGTCTGGTGGATCAAGGCGTCCATCCAGGACTACGTGATGCGCAACTGGTCGATGGTGCGCACCGGGTCCACGTCCAGCCAGAAATCCCTGTTTTTCAACATGCGCCGGGTGCAGGCGCGTCTGGAACGCGAAGCTGCGGCTGAAGGGCGCAAGCTGGAGGGGCACGTGATGCGCCAGTTGATTTCGACAGAGGTGGGCGTTCCGCTGCACGATGTCGAAATGATGGAAGGCCGCCTGTCCGGGTCCGACTATTCGCTGAATGCGACCCAATCCTCCGAGGATGAGGGACGCGAGTGGATCGACGCGTTGCAGGACGACAGCTCTCAGGCGGCGGAAAACGTGGAATTGTCGCATGACAACGAACGTCTGCGTGGCTGGTTGCTGGCGGCATTGTCCGATCTGAACGACCGCGAACGATTCATCGTGCGTGAACGCAAGATCCGCGACGACCCTCGCACCCTCGAAAGCCTGGGGACAGAGCTTGGGCTGTCAAAGGAACGCGTACGTCAGCTGGAGGCCGCAGCCTTTGGCAAGATGCGCAAGAACCTCGAGAGTCAGAGCCGGGAAGTGATGAACTTCCTCGCATGATCCGGCTGATCGCGGCTATTTGCCTTGCGACACCTGTTGTCGCTGACGTCGGTCCGTTGCCACGGGCCGACGTTTTCGTGTTGGGTGAACTGCATGACAATCCCGACCATCACGCCATGCAGGCGGAGCTGACGGCCCGGATCGCGCCCAGCGCGCTGGTGTTCGAAATGATCAGTCCGGAGGATGCAGATGCGGTGACGCAGATCACCGATGTCGCAGCGCTGGCGGAGACCCTGCGCTGGGCGGAAAAAGGCTGGCCGGATTTCGCGATGTATCACCCCATCTTTCTGGCGGCACCGGATGCCATCATCGTCGGGGCCGATGTGGACCGCGATGACCTGATGGCCGCGATGCAAGGCAGTGCAGCCGATGTGCTGGGAATTGGCGTGACGGGTTTCAACCTGTGGACAAACTTCGGACCCGACTATGACGGGCTGATCGCCGATCAACGTGATGCCCATTGCGGGATGCTGCCAGAGGACATGTTGCCAGGCATGGTCGAGGCGCAGCGCTTGCGGGATGCGGCACTGGCGCTGGCTACGCGCGATGCGTTTGATGCCACCGGCGGGCCGATTGTCGTGATCACAGGCAACGGTCACGCCCGCAACGATACGGCGGTGCCTGCGCTGCTGGGAACACTGGCACCAGAGCTGACCGTCTGGGCGCTGGGCCAGTTCGAGACCGACCCCGGCGATGCGCCATTCGATGCGGTTCATGTGACCCAACCGATCCCGCGCGATGACCCTTGCCTGATGCTGGCGAACTAGCCGCCGTTGCATCACGCGCGCGGCCTGCCTACACCTGTATCGACCACAGACGGGGCCCCTCATGTTGCATGGCAAACGAATCCTCTTGATCATCGGTGGCGGTATCGCGGCCTATAAGTCGCTGTTGCTGATACGGTTGCTGCGGGCCTCGGGGGCCAGCGTTACGCCCGTAATGACGCGTGCGGCGTCGGAATTTGTGACCCCCCTCAGTGTTGCATCGCTGGCCGGGGAAAAGGTTTATGACCACCTGTTCGATCTGACCGACGAGGCCGAGATGGGCCATATCCAGCTGTCGCGCGTGGCTGACCTGATCGTCGTGGCACCCGCGACTGCCGATCTGATGGCGCAGGCGGCCAGCGGTCTGGCGCGTGATCTGGCGACAACGCTTTTGCTGGCGACCGACACGCCTGTGCTGATGGCACCTGCGATGAACGTGCGCATGTGGAACCACCCTGCAACCCGGCGCAACCTGACCACGTTGCGCGGCGATGGCGTCCGTTTTGTGGGACCGGACGAGGGCGACATGGCCTGCGGCGAATACGGCCCCGGTCGTCTGGCGGAACCCGAGGCGATCATGGACGCCATTCGGGCGCAGCTGGCGGACGGTCCATTGGCGGGCAAGCATGTGATCGTGACATCCGGTCCGACGCACGAACCGATCGACCCGGTGCGCTATATTGCCAACCGTTCCTCCGGGGCGCAGGGCACGGCGATTGCCGTGGCGCTGGCGGCACTGGGGGCCAAGGTGACATTCGTGACCGGTCCTGCGGATGTGCCGCCCCCGCAGGGTGTGCAGGTTGTGGCCGTGCAAACCGCGCGGCAGATGCACGCGGCCGTCATGGCAGCGCTGCCAGCCGATGCGGGCGTCTTTGCCGCCGCTGTCGCGGATTGGCATGTCGCCAATGCAGGCAACCAGAAGATCAAGAAAACCAGGGACGGCCTGCCATCGCTGTCCTTTGCCGAAAACCCCGACATCCTTGCCACGGTCGCGGGGCTGGATCAGGACCGCCCCCGGCTTGTCGTCGGTTTTGCGGCCGAAACGCAGAATGTTCTGGCCCATGCCACCGCCAAACGCGCGCGCAAGGGCTGCGACTGGATCGTCGCCAATGATGTGTCCGAGGGGACGGGGATCATGGGCGGTTCGGAAAATGCCGTGACCCTGATCACCGACGCCGGGGCCGAGGACTGGCCCCGCATGGACAAGGGGCAGGTCGCGCGGCGTTTGGCACAGAAACTGGCCGAGGCGCTGGCATGAGGCTGCGGGACGCCTCGCCGGCGGGGCGGATATTTTTGACCAGAAGAAGGTAGGACCGGCGCTTGAGGATCAACGTTGCCTTTGTCGATGGGGCGGATCGTGACCTGCCGCTGCCGTTTTATGCGACGGGTGGTGCGGCGGGTGCGGATGTTTGTGCAAACCTTGCTGATCGCGGCACGCTGACGCTGGCCCCCGGCGCGCGCGCGGTGGTCCCCACGGGGCTGCGCATGGCAATCCCGGAAGGGTGCGAGGTGCAGGTGCGGCCACGGTCGGGTCTTGCGCTGAAACACGGAGTGACTGTGGTGAACGCACCCGGCACCATCGACAGCGATTACCGGGGCGAGGTCGGTGTGCTGCTGGTGAACCTGGGCGATATGCCTTTTGTGGTCACCCATGGGATGCGGGTGGCGCAACTTGTCGCGGCCCCGGTGGTGCGGGCGGATTTCGCCCTAGGTGATCTGGACGAGACCCCGCGTGGCGCGGGTGGATTTGGATCGACGGGGACTGACTGATGATCATGGTTTTTGCGATGATTGGCGCGATCTGGGGGATCGGTGCTGTCATGAAGGCCCCGCGTCGTGGGCGCTGGATCATGACCTTTGTCCTGCTGGGCGTGGTGATCCTGACCCATCTGGTCCTGCCTGCGGACAATGCGCTGCGGCAGGCCACGGGCGGCGATGCCCGTTTGTGGTTGCTGCTGATCGCCGCCGGTATCCTGATCAAGGGCTATTCCGTGATCCTGCGTCGCCTCAAGGCGCGGGTGCAGCCCGTTGAAACCCAAGCCCCGCGCAAGGGATTTACCGAAACCGAACTGACACGCTATGCCCGGCACATCATGCTGCGCGAAATCGGCGGGACCGGGCAGGCGACGCTCAAGGAGGCGCGCGTTCTGGTGGTGGGGGCTGGCGGGCTTGGGTCGCCTGCGTTGATGTATCTGGCCGCCAGCGGTGTCGGCACGATCGGCGTGATCGACGATGACGACGTGGATGCCAGCAATCTGCAACGGCAGGTCATCCACCGCGACGCCTGGATCGGCACGCCCAAGGTGGCGGCCGCGAAACAGGCGATCCTGGAATTGAACCCGCATGTCACGTTGCGCCCCTATCACCGCCGCCTGACGCCGGAAATCGCCGCCGACCTGATCGGGGATTTCGATCTTGTGCTGGACGGCTGCGACAATTTCGAGACGCGCTACCTGGTCAATGATACCTGTGTTGCGGCGGGCGTGCCGCTGATCGCAGGTGCGCTGACGCAGTGGGAAGGGCAACTGGGACTGTACGATCCGGCGCGCGGTGGGCCCTGTTTTGCCTGCGTGTTCCCCGCAGCCCCGGCCCCCGGTCTTGTGCCGAGCTGCGCCGAGGCGGGCGTCGCGGGCCCGCTGCCCGGTGTCGTGGGATCCATGATGGCGGTCGAGGCGCTGAAGCTGCTGGTGGATGCCGGGGCCGGCCTGCGCAACAGGTTGCTGATTTATGATGCACTCTATGCCGAAACCCGCGACATGAAGACCAAAGCGCGCGCCGGCTGTCCTGTCTGTCAGGGACGGGGCTTGCACGTGACATGACGGATTGTCACTGTCGGGCATCACATCCTTGGGGGATCAAATGAAAATCATCACCACCATCGCCGCCACCCTGTTTGCAGGTGCGGCCAGCGCTGCGGCCCATCTGCCGGACCTGTCAGGGCAAGAGATCACGGTCGCTGTCGAAAATGCCTACCCGCCGCTGCAATTCATGCAGGACGGCGCGGCCGTGGGTTGGGAATACGACGCCATGGCCGAAATCGCGGCCCGTCTGAACCTGACCATCGACTATCAGACCATCAGCTGGGATGCGATGATCCCCGCTGTGGCCGAAGGCCAGTTCGATCTGGGCATGACCGGGATCACCATCCGCGAGGATCGCGCAGAGGTGGTCGATTTTTCGGACAGCTACATGACCTCGGAAATGGTCATGCTGGTGCGCGGTGACGAGGACCGGTTTACCGACGCGGCCAGCTTTGCCGCCGATGCAGAGCTGCTGATGGCTGCCCAGCCCGGCACGACACCGTTCTATGTCGGCGTCTATGACGTGCTGGACGGTGACGAGGCAAACCCCCGGATCGTCAAGATGGAGACATTCGGTGCCACCGTGCAGGCGCTGCGCACGGGTGACGTGGATCTGGTCCTGACCGACGGCACGGCAGGTCAGGGCTATGTCGATGCCAGTGATGGCGGGTTGAAGATCATCGGGGAAAAACTCGGGACCGAGGATTTCGGTTTCATCTTTCCCAAGGGGTCCGAACTGGTCGGGCCCATGAACGCCGCCATTGCCGACATGCAGTCGGATGGCACCATCGATGCGCTGAACACCAAGTGGTTCCTTGATTTCAAGATGGGCGAATAAGGATCGCCGGGCAGCGCGCGTGACACCGCAGGCGCCCGGCGACCGGGATTTTCCGTGGTGGCTGGTGGCCGTCGTCGGTCTGGGGATCTGGATGTTTTACCAGGTCGCCACCGACGACGCCTATCGCGGCGTGCTGGGCACGCTGGCCAAGGGTATTCAGATCACCGTTTTCGTGGCGATCGTCAGCTACCTGATGGCCTGCGCGCTGGGCCTGCTGCTGGCGGTCATGGCGTTGTCGAAATCGCGCGTCCTGCGGCAGGTCGCGCGGTTTTATGTCGAGGTGATGCGCGGGATTCCGATCATTGTGCTGCTTCTCTATGTGGCATTCGTGCTGGCCCCGGCGCTGGTCAGTGCGTGGAATGCCATCGGCCTGCCAGAGGCGCGCACCCGCGATTTCAGCCTGCTGTGGCGCGCGATCATCGCGCTGACACTGGCCTATGCGTCGTTTCTGGCAGAGGTGTTTCGCGCCGGGTTGCAATCGGTGGACCGCGGCCAGATCGAAGCGGCCGAGGCGCTGGGTCTGGGACGGTGGCAGCGGTTCCGTCACATTGTCTGGCCACAGGCGCTGCGCACGATCCTGCCACCGCTGGGCAATGATTTCGTGGCGATGGTCAAGGATTCGTCACTGGTGTCGGTGGTTGGCGTCGCCGACATCACCCAGCTGGGCAAGATCACGGCGGCCGGGAATTTCAGATATTTCGAGACCTATAACGTCGTGGCATTGATCTATCTGACGATGACCATCGGATTGTCCATCGCGCTGCGCCGGTTTGAACGTGGACTGCGCCGCTGACGCGGCTGGTTGAGTATTTTCAGCAAGATGATGCAGGGGGGTGTGAGCCGTGGCACCCAATCCTTATGTTGATGGCAAAGGAGAATGACATGACCAATCCGCTACTGACCGCCTGGGATACGCCCTTTGGACTGCCGCCGTTCGATGCGATTGAGGACGATCATTTTGCACCCGCGGTGGAAAAGGCATTGGCTGATGCGCGTGCGGCGATCAACGCGATTGCGGCCTCTGATGAGGAGCCCAGCTTTGCCAACACCATTGAAGCGATGGCATTGGCTGAGGGCGATCTCGACCGGGTTTTAGGTGCGTTCTACGGCGTTGCAGGGGCGGACAGCACGCCCGCGCGCGAGGCGTTGCAGCGCGATTTCGCGCCGCTGCTGTCAGCTTTCGGGTCAGAAGTGTCCAGCAACAAGGATCTGTTCGCGCGGATCGAGACCCTGTGGCAGGCCCGCGATACGCTGGATCTGACCGATGAGCAGGCAATGGTGCTGAAACTGACGCACCGGTCCTTTGTGCGTCAGGGGGCAGAACTGGAAGGTTATGCCAGCGACCGGTTGCGCGACGTGACCGCGCGGCTGTCGGTGCTGGGCACGCAGTTCAGTCAGAACCTGCTGGCGGATGAACGCAGCTGGTTCATGCCATTGTCAGAGGATGACGTGGCCGCGCTGCCTGATTTCGTGGCCGACGCCGCCCGGGCGGCCGGAGAGGCTGGCGATCATGGTGGCCCAGTCGTGACCCTGTCGCGCTCTCTCATCGTGCCGTTCCTGCAATTCTCGCCCAACCGTGCCCTGCGCGAACGTGCCTACAACGCATGGAGGTCGCGCGGGATGAACGGTGGCGATACGGACAATCGCGATCTTGCGGCAGAGACGCTCGCGCTGCGGGCCGAACGCGCCAACCTGCTGGGCTATGACAGCTTTGCCGATTTCAAGCTGGAAACCGAGATGGCCAAAACACCGCAGGCGGTGCGCGATCTGCTGATGCAGGTCTGGGAGCCTGCACGCGCAAGCGCCGAGGCCGACCAGACCAAGTTGCAGGCGATGATGCACAACGACGGCGCGACCGGTCCGCTGGAACCCTGGGACTGGCGTTACTATTCGGAAAAGCGCCGGCAGGCCGAGCATGATCTGGACGAATCCGTGATCAAGCCATACCTGCAACTGGACCGCATGATCGACGCGGCGTTCGACTGTGCCAACCGCCTTTTCGGGCTGGAATTTTCACCCATCGACGCACCGACCTACCACGCAGACGTGCGTCTGTGGGAGGTCACGCGCGACGGCCAGCACGTGGCCGTGTTCATGGGCGATTATTTCGCGCGGGCCTCGAAACGGTCGGGGGCATGGTGCATGGCGATGCGCAGTCAGCAGCGTCTGGCCGGTGATATCCGGCCCATCGTCGTGAATGTCTGCAACTTTGCCAAGCCCGCGGCGGGGAAACCCGCGCTACTGTCCTATGACGACGCGCGCACGCTGTTTCATGAATTCGGTCATGCGCTGCACCAGATGCTGTCGGATGTGACCTATGCGTCGGTCAGCGGCACATCCGTTGCGCGCGATTTCGTCGAGCTGCCGAGCCAGTTGTTCGAGCACTGGCTGGAGGTGCCAGAGGTGCTGACCAAATACGCGACGCACGCTGAAACCGGCGATGCGATGCCTGCGGAAATGCTGGACCGGCTGCTGGCGGCCAGCAGCTATGACATGGGATTCCAGACGGTTGAATATGTCGCCAGCGCACTGGTCGATCTGGAATTTCACGCAACAGATGACGCGCCGCGTGATCCGATGCAGCGTCAGGCCGAAATCCTCGAAGAGATCGGGATGCCGCACGCCATTGGCATGCGCCATGCCACACCGCATTTCGCCCATGTGTTTTCCGGCGACGGCTATTCCAGCGGCTACTACAGCTACATGTGGTCCGAAGTGATGGACGCCGATGCGTTCGATGCCTTTACCGAAGCTGGGGACGCGTTTGATCCCGCACTTGCGAAACGGCTGGAAGACACGGTGCTGTCGTCTGGCGGATCGATCGAACCCGACGTTCTGTATACCGCGTTCCGGGGGCGGATGCCGGGGGTTGATGCGCTGTTGCGTGGGCGGGGTCTGGCCGCCTGACGGTCAGTCCAGACGTTCGACAGCCGCCAGGATCAGTCGCATTTCGTCGGCAAGGGCAGCCTCGATCGCGAATGCGGGGTCGGGGCCATCGGCGCTGGGGTCCTCTTCGGGGATGCTGACCGTGGACCGGTCCCGCAGGAAACCGCGCATCGCATCGCCATGGGCGTGGATCAACCGTGCGAGGATCTGGCGCTGCGCGATCAGGCGGCCTTCGATGGATTCAGGCGACATGGTGATGTCCTCTCTGGGGTGTTCAACTGCGGGGATCGTCGGGATGGGGCTGGACGCCGCGCGGGTCCTTGTGGATCAGCACGTCGGCGCGCGGATAGGCTGCGATGATCGCGCGGCGCAGGGCGGCCCCGATGGCATGCGCCTCGTGCAGGGTCTGATCGCCGTCCAGTTCGATATGCAGATTGACGAAAACGCGACTGCCCGCGCGGCGCGTCTTGAGGTCGTGAAACCCGTGCACGCCTTCGAAATTTTCGGCGATGGCAGCAATGCCTGCGATAAGTTCAGGGTCGGCCTGCCGGTCCATCAGTGCATCCCATGCCGCCTTGCCGATGCGCACAGCCCCGATCACGAGGATCAGCGCAGCCCCCAGGGCCACGACACTGTCAACCTGCGCCAATCCCAGCGCAGAGGAGGCCCACAGCGCGACAAGCGCCCCCACGTTCGGGATCAGATCGCCCAGATAATGCAGCGAATCCGCCTTGACGACGGCGTTATCCGTGCGGGCGGCAACCCGTCGCTGCCACAACACCAACGCCAGCGTCAGCACGATGGACAGGGCAATCACTGCCATGCCCGACCCTTCGTTTTCGGGCATCTGCGCATCGCCCCGCACCAGGCGCAGGACCGCTACGGTGGCGATCACGCCGGCCGAGGCGATGATGATCAGCGACTGACCCAGCGCTGCCAGATCCTCGGCCGAGGAATGACCGAAATTATGGTCGTCGTCGGCAGGCTTGGCCGCATAGGCAATCGCGGCCAGCGCGCCCAGCGACATCATCAGGTCCATCGCGGAATCGGCCAGCGTGGCCGCCACCGCCAATGACCCGGTTTCCCCCAGCGCCCAGAGTTTCGCGATCACCAGCGTGAGTGCGACAGCAGAGGACATCAGCCCTGCGGACAGGTTCAGGCGCGTGTCGCTACGGCTCATGGTTGATTACTCTTTGGTCTCATCGGGATCGACACCCCAGATTGCGGCTTGTGGTGCCCAACCGCGATAGCCTTCGGCATTGAGTTCGCACCAGTTGCGTTCACAAGCACCCAGTCGCGCGACGACACCCTGTTCCAGATAGGCACGTTCGGATGCATTTGCATCGGGCTGGCTGTGCAAGGTCAGGACCTGTTCGGTCACAAGCGCTGTGCGCACACCTGACAGCATCGTATAGTGGACCCAGCCGCCCTGGCCATCGCGATCGATGACACGGCGCCAGTGGCCGTATTCCGCGACGACCTGCAACGGCATGCCGCGCCGCTGGAACACCCAGTCGATGCGGTGCGTCAACGATGGGCCGCGGCGCACATTGGCCTCGGACGCCTTGAGGCTGACATAGCGTGGCAGGGGCAGGTTCGTGACGGGTCCGGTCTGTGCCGCAGCGGCGGGGGCCGAAACAGGCACCACATCCTGGGCCGCACCCTGCGTTGCCAGACATACTGCCAGTGCGCCGGCCACGCCGCGCAACCACCCCAAGGTTCCCATATCCGCTATCCGCCTGCTGTCATTCGCTCTGCGGGCGCATCGGTTCTTGTGCCGCGCGTCCCTGACTGGCAACCTGCCACCGATGCGGTGCATTTGAAAGTGGGCAGGGGGGTCCGATGCCGGGTAAGAAGCTGAGTGTTGTCGTCACGCGACGGTTGCCCGAACCGGTCGAGACCCGGATGAAGGAACTGTTCGACGTCACCCTGCGCGAAAGTGACGAGGCAATGACCCGCGAGGCGCTGGCCGCTGCCATGCAGGGGGCCGACGTGCTGGTGCCAACCATCACCGACCAGATCGACGCGGCCCTGCTGGCGCAGGCCGGGGAACGGCTGAAACTGATCGCGAACTACGGGGCAGGGGTCGACAATATCGACGTCGCCACCGCCCGGCAGCGCGGCATCCTGGTGTCCAACACCCCCGGCGTGCTGACCGATGATACCGCCGACATGACGCTTGCGCTGATGCTGTCCGTCGTGCGGCGCATCCCAGAGGGCATGCGCATTGCCCAGGGCGAAAGCTGGGAAGGCTGGTCCCCGACCGCCAACCTGGGCGCGCGACTGGGCGGTCGCAGGCTGGGCATCCTTGGCATGGGGCGCATCGGTCAGGCCGTCGCGCAGCGCGCGCGCGCCTTTGGCATGCAGATCCACTATCACAACCGCAAACGCCTGCGCCCCGAGGTCGAGAACCCTCTCGAGGCGACCTATTGGGAAAGCCTCGACCAGATGGTCGCGCGAATGGATGTGGTATCGGTGAACTGTCCGCATACGCCGTCCACCTTTCACCTGCTGAACGCGCGGCGGCTGAAACTGATGAAACCCAACGCGGTGATCGTGAACACCTCGCGGGGCGAGGTCATCGACGAAAACGCGCTGACCCGCGCCTTGCGTGCGGGCGAGTTGGGCGGCGCGGGGCTGGATGTGTTCGAGCGCGGCCATGCGATCAACCCCCGGCTCAAGGCGCTACCGAACGTGATCCTGTTGCCGCATATGGGATCGGCCACGATCGAGGGGCGGATCGAGATGGGCGAAAAGGTGCTGATCAACGTCAAGACCTTCGCCGACGGCCACCGTCCGCCCGACCTCGTCGTGCCGGGCCTGATGTGATAGTCCTGTTTTGCAACCACCGGAGAAAACCATGTATCGCATGATGTCGGCCATTGGCCTGCTTGCTTTGACCACCGCCTGCGCAGAGGTGCCGCCGACCCCGTTTGACGGACGTCAGATCAATCCGTCGCGCCCGGCACCCGTGCAACCCATCTTGACCGCACCGCCCGTGTCGGCGATCCCGGAGCCCGACCGGATCACCACGGGCCCGATCGGCGGCCCTGCCGTGCCGCGCCCCAGCACGAACGGCATGGCACCACCGCCCGTCGAAATCGGCGTGATCGGCGCACCGCCGCCGCCGCCGCCGCCCGCAGAGGACGCATGACGCAAAAGGGACCGCAAGGCGGTCCCTTTTTCATTGGCCCATGCATGGCCGCATTTTTGAAAATGACGTTACTGCACGCCTTCGGTGATGGCGACGTAGTTGCGCGTCGAAAACCGCAACATGTCGTTGTCGGCGCGACTGTTCACAGGCATCGGCTGCGCACAGGCGGTCAGGCCCATCACGGCAGCCACCGCAATCAGGGTGGTGCGTTTCATACTGCTCTCCTCAGCCCGCCTCTGACGTGCGGTGCTGTGGATAGAATTAGCATCAGACTGCGGCGGAAATAAGGCACACGGTCAAAAAGCGGCCACATTCGCGCCCGGCACCCCAACGCGCAGGCCGTAAAATTCCAGCAGGGCAGGGGTTTGCGGGCCTGTGCCCCCGATCACTGTGGCAACTGCGCCTCAGCGATAGACCTCATCTTCGGTCGGAAAGGCGCGGCTTTTGACGTCCTCGGCGTAGCGCCGGACGGAATCCTCGATCATCGGACCCAGTTGGCCATAGACCTTGACGAACTTGGGCGTCCAGGGGTTCAGGCCCAGCATGTCTTCCAGCACCAGGATCTGGCCATCGCAATCCTTGCTGGCCCCGATGCCGATCGTGGGAATGTCGATTTCGGTGGTGATCTTGGCGGCCAGCGGTTCGACCATGCCTTCCAGCACCACGGCGAATGCGCCGGCCTCTGCCACGGCGCGGGCGTCCTCGCGGTGCGCGTCCCAGCTGGATTCGTCGCGCCCCTGCGTCTTGAACCCGCCCATCACATGCGACGACTGCGGTGTCAGGCCGGTGTGCGCCATCACGGGAATGCCGCGTTCCACGAGAAAGTGGATGGTTTTGGCCATGCGCGCGCCACCTTCCAGCTTGACCGCACCGCAGCCGGTTTCCTTCATGATCTTGGCGGCATTGCGGAACGCGACCTGCGGCGATTCCTCGTAGGTGCCGAATGGCATATCGACCACGATCAGCGCCTTTTGCGTGCCGCGCACCACGGCCTTGCCGTGCATGATCATCAGGTCCAGCGGTACGCCAACCGTGCTTTCCATGCCGTGCATCACCATGCCAAGGCTGTCACCGACCAGGATGAAATCCGCGAATTTGTCCACGATGGCGGCCGTATGCGCGTGGTAGCTGGTCAGCGACACGATCGGCTCGCCGCCCTTGCGCTTGGCGATTTGCGGCACGGTGGTCCGGCGGATTTGGGCTTGGGTGCTCATGGTGTCATCTCCTTTTGGTCGATCAGCAGAACATCCCCGAACTGGGCGCTGATCATGATGCCAAGTCTATCTGTGGCCCGTCCGGACACGGGGGTAAAGGTCGCAGCGTCCACGACGTCGAGTCCAACCAGCGTGGCCTGCGGCACATCCGCGATCATCGTGCGGATGGCGTCTGTCGCATCCTCGATCGTGCCGCCGGCCTGGATGACCTGTTCTGCCGCCAGCAGCGCACGGTTCAGCACGGGTGCCGCTGCCCGATCATCCGGCGTCAGCCGCACGTTGCGCGACGACATCGCAAGACCGTCCGCCTCGCGCACGGTTGGCACACCGTGCACGGTTGTCGGCATCGACAGGTCATGGGCCATACGGCGGATCACGGCGAGCTGCTGATAGTCCTTTTCACCGAAATAGGCGGCGTCCGCCCCAATGATGTTGAAGAGCTTGGTCACGATGGTCGCCACACCGCGAAAATGGCCGGGACGCACGGCCCCGTGCAGGATGTGGGCCAGATGCGTGGTTTCGACAATCGTTTCCGACCCTGCCGGATACATCGTGTCCACGTCCGGCATGAACACCGCCGCCACCCCGGCAGCCTGCAACATCGCAAGGTCCGCCTGCTCGGTGCGGGGGTATTTTTCCAGATCGGACGGGTCACCGAACTGCGTGGGGTTCACGAAAATCGTCGCAATCACGTTGGCATGGTCTGCCTGCGCCGCCGCAACCAGTGCCATGTGCCCCGCATGCAATGCACCCATGGTGGTGACCAGACCGATACTGCCCGCATCGCGCAATGCGGCAGCGGCGCTGCGCATCTCGGCAATCGTTTTGCAGATCAACATCCTGTGGCCCCCCATCCGTGCCGCGTTTCTAGGCGGCGGCGGTCAGCGGGGCAAGCGGGTCAATCGACAACGGACAGCACATCGGGATCGACCAGCATTGCCAGCAGATCGTCGCGCGGCAGATCACAGGTCAGGCTGACCTCGGACACGCTGTCGCTGCTCTTGCGCAACCCGCGCCTGACCCGGTTGCCGCGAAAACGGTCGACTGTTCCGGTGACGGGGCTGTAGATCCACAGCCCCCTTGCGGCGGGTTTGCGCCGCGCGGCACCGGTGTTGATCGGCGCAAGGAACAGGTGATCGGCGCAGGCATCGAATATCCGACCACTGTCGATCCGCAAAAGCGTCAGATCACCCATCTGCGACAGGCTGCCGACAAAGGCGGCAGGTGCCTTGCGCGGCCAAAAGAAGATCCGTTCGTCCAGTTGCAGCGCCCAGTCCCGCAGGGTTCCGCCGGTCAGAAAATCCTTGTCGCGGCCCGCCAGCAGGGGGCGCTGGTGGTTCAGGGTCACGGGGCCGTGCCCCAACACGATCGTTTCGGGGTCGCGCCGCAGCGCCAGATCAACCGGGTTCAGCCCCACCGCACGCGCCACGGCGGCAGGCCGCATCAGCCCTGCGGCGGCGATGCCGGGCAGGTTGCTGGTCAGCGTGGCGTGAAACAGCACTGGTCCAGCCAGTTTGATGAATGCATCGCGGTCCATCTGGCCAGTCTAGCGCAGCACGCAGGCACCACCTACAGCCATTGTGCGACGCAGGTCGGTTTCCTGCTATAATCTGTCGGATGGTTCCCGCACCGCCTGACCGTCTGGGGCATATGTGACGGGAATATCGTGCAAGGAATACTGCCATGAAAACGTCTGTCAAAGCTCTGGTCGTCGGTGGCGGTGCTGTCGGCACCTCGATCGCCTATCACCTGGCCGCTGCGGGCTGGGACGACGTGATGTTGCTGGAACGGGACGAGCTGACATCGGGGTCGACATGGCACGCCGCCGGCCTGCTGCCCTATTTCAACATGAGCTATGCGACGACCCACATTCACGACTATTCGATCAAGTTCTACAAGACGCTGGAGGAGGAAACCGGCCTGAACGCGGGTTTTGCCGTCGTGGGCAACCTGCGCATGGCCCAGACCCAGGAACGGATGGAGGAATTCCAGCTCTATGCCTCGACCGCCGAAACGGTGGGCGTGCCATATGTTTTCATGACCCCCGACGAGATCAAGGCGAAATGGCCGCTGATCGAAACATCCGACCTCAAGGGGGCGCTGTATCACACGCAGGACGGCTACATTAACCCTGCCGATGTGACGATGGCGATGGCCAAGGGCGCGCGCCAGCGTGGCGTGGACATCGTGCGCAAGTGGCAGGCCGATGCGTTCAACTGGAACGGCACTGCCTGGGAGGTCACCTGCACCAAGATGGTGGAAAAGGGCGGCAACCTGATCCCGTCCGACGAACAGATCGTCATCACCGCCGAACATGTGGTCACCGCATCAGGCAACCACGCGCAGCGCACGGCGAAAATGCTGGGCATCAAGATTCCCGCAATCCCCGTCGAACATCAGTTCATCGTGATGGATACCGACCCCGCGCTGGTTGATTTCCGCAAGGACAACCCCGAGCACCCCGTCATTCGCGACGCCGACGCCCAATCCTATGTGCGCGAGGAACGCGGCGGCTGGATTCTGGGCGTGTATGAACCCAATGCGCCTGCACGTTTCGAATACGGCGTCCCCGACAGTTTCCGCGCGGACCTGTTCGAACTCGACCTCGAACGGATCGAGGAACAATACATGGCGATGATACACCGGATTCCATCCTGCGAGGAATCGGGCCTGAAAAACGATTTCAACGGTCCCATCTGCTATACCCCGGACGGTAATCCGTTGGTCGGCCCGGCCCCCGGACTGCACAACATGTGGCTGGCCGAAGGCTTCAGCTTTGGCATCACGGCAGCGGGTGGCACGGGCTACTACCTTGCGCAGATGATGGTGCAGGGCGAGGCAGAAATCGACATGGCGTCGCTGGATCCCAAACGCTACGGCGACTGGATGACGACCGAATGGGCCGCCCGCAAGAACGAGGAAGCCTACGAACACGTCTATATCCTGCACCACCCGGACGAAGAACGGCCTGCCTGCCGTCCGCTGCGCACCACGCCCGCCTATGACCGGCAAAAGGCGCGCGGCGCACAATTCGGCTGGGTCAACGGCTGGGAACGCCCGAACTATTTCGGCCCCCTCGATGCGCCGGAGAATTTCGACCACGACGCGCGGTCGTTCCGTCGCGGTGGCTGGTGGCAATACGCCGTGGACGAGGCCCGCGCGATCCGCGAGAGCGTCGGCCTGATCGACGCCTCCGCCTTTACCAAGCACCGCATCAGCGGGCCGGGTGCGACTGCGTTTCTGGATTGGTTCACCACCAACAAACTGCCCAGCGTGGGCCGCATCAACCTGACCTACGCGCTGACCGACCACGGCACCACGCGCACCGAATACACCATCGCCCGGATCGCAGAGGATGATTATTACCTGATCTCTGCCGGGGCCTGGACCGCCTATGATCAGGATTACCTGTACAAGGCTGTGGCACGCAAAGAGGCCGACTTTGGCCGGATCAACGCACAAGAGGTGACGACGCAGTGGGGTGTCTTTGCCATCGCCGGCCCGAAATCCCGCGACGTGCTGCAATCTGTCATCAAGGACGCGGACCCCGCGACCGTTCTGTCCAACAAGCGTTTTCCGTGGCTGTCCGTGCGTGACATCGAACTGGGCATGTGCCCGGTCCGCGCCATCCGCGTGGCCTATACGGGCGAGCTGGGCTGGGAATTGCACCACCCGATCGAAATGCAGAACTACCTGTTCGACCTGCTGGAAAAGGCAGGCGCGGAACACGGCATGAAACTGGTCGGCGCCCGGGCGCAGAACTGGCTGCGGCAGGAAAAATCCTATCGCGCCTTTGGCAACGAATTGGGTCGCGACGCCACCCCGCTGGAGGCTGACCTGCCGCGCTTTGTCGATCTGAACAAGGATTTCAACGGCAAGCAGGCGATGCTGGACAAGGGCATCCGGTCCAAATGCGTCACGCTGCTGATCGACGGCCCCGACGATGCCGACCCTTGGGGCCGCGAGGCGCTTTATGCCGGTGACACGCGCGTGGGGCGTCTGACGTCGGGCGGCTATTCGGTGCATTTCAACAAGAGCATCGGCATGGGCTACGTCCACCCTGACCACGCAACTGTGGGCACGCGTTTGCAGGTCAAGATGTTCGACCAACTGTGGCCCTGCGACATCGTCGAGGACAGCCCCTACGACCCCGAGAACAAGACGATCCGCAAGAACATCGCGGATTGATCCGCAAAGGTTCATGAGGGGTTAAATCGACCCCGACCCTTTGGAATCGCCTCATTTTAGCCCTGATTGCCAGTTGGCAATCAGGGTTTTTTGCGGTTTTTCCAGCGTTCGGCCCGCCTGCGCATGGCGATCAGGAATCCCGCGACAGGCCTGCGCAACCGTGGCACATCGACCGACAGCAACAGCAGGCCGACCGGGATCATCCACAGCCCGAAAATCGGCAGGATGGCAAGGAATCCGCCAAGAATGAACAGAATGCCGACCGGTACGCGCACCAGCGTCCAGCCCGGTCGGCTGAGGGTCTGCACGATACGTCCAAGGACGGGACTATAGCGGCGCAGCCAGGCGAATTGCCGTTCGAGACGTGCGCGCTCTCTTTTCCCCGGTGACAGGAACCGGATCTGTCTGGGTGGCTTTTGCGATGGGGGACGGTCGGACACGCTGCCTTATTCTTTCCCAATACGGAACAATGATGAGCCATGCCGGGCATAGATGATGCAGGTCGAACCAAATCTGGGGCGTGGCATCATGGCATTCATTTCGGCGATCACATATCCCAACACCGTGCCAATGGCGACACCCGCCGTGGGCGAGGTGCAGATCACCGCCGCCCCCGCCGACCTTGTACGTCTGGACGCACTGTCACTGGCGATTTACCGCGACGATGGTACGCTGGCTGCCGGACTGTCGCTGTCGGAACAGGACGGCGTAATCGACCCCGATACCGGTTGGACCGCGTGGGACATCGCAGCACCACTTCACGTGCCCGGTGATGCGGCACGGGCTGTTGCGCTGATCGACGCAGGCAACGCGAACCCGGTGGTATGCTTTTATGCGCCCGATGGTCCCGTGACAGCCGTCGATGGTCCTGCTGCCGGCACCGATGCGATTGTGCTCTTGCCAGCGACAGGGGAAAAAATCACCTTTGACGGGCACGGCAACCGTCTGGATATGCCGCATGACGATGCCGCCGCACCCGTTTCGCTGACCAGCGGCACGATGATCGACACCCCAGAGGGGGCAAGGCCGATCGACGATCTGGCCGTGGGTGACCTTGTGATGACGTGGGACGGTACGGCGCAGCCCATTCGGTTGATCCACACGCGCCGCATCGCCGGTGACGATTTGCGCAACCGCCGGGCATTCTGGCCTGTCTGTATCCAGGCCGGTGCGCTGGGATTCGGTTTGCCGTATCGCAATCTGTGGGTCTCTCCGCAGCACCGGATGCTGTTTCAGAATATCAAGGTGTCGCTGATGTTCGGCGAGGATGCGGTGTTTGTCCGCGCCAAATCCATGGCCGCCACGTTCGAGCAGGTCTATGTCGACAGCGGACTGACCGAGGTCACCTATTTCAATCTGGTCTTTGATCGCCACGAGGTCATTTTCGCCGAAGGTGCCGCGACAGAAAGCTTTTGTCCCGGATCAGAGGGGATCGCGGCCTTGTCCCCTGATGCACGACAGGAACTGTTCGCCGTCTTTCCCGAATTGCGGATCGGCGTCGGCAATCAGGATGCCGATTTCACCACGTTGCGCAGTTGGGAGCTGATGGCCTGCGTCGCCTGATCGGTCGCGGGCGGCTAGCGGTCAAATCGCGCGGGTGACAGCTGTGCTGCAATATCCGCCCCGATCGCGGGCGGGCGTTCCGCGATGATATCGGCAATATGCAGACCCGCGGCAGGCGAGGATTGCACCCCGTAACCACCCTGGCCCGCGCACCACACGAAGGTGGGCTCTGCTGTATCGCGCCCCAGAACCAGTGACCTGTCCGGCGCAAAGGTCCGCAAACCTGCCCATGTCGCAATGGGACGCGTGACCGGGACGGTGACAGCCTCTTGATAGCGTGCAAGCCCCTCGGCTAGCACCATGTCGTCGGGCCATGCATCCATCGGGGCGACTGGGTCCTCATCGGCGGGGGACACCAGCAGCGCACCTGCGTCGGGTTTGGCATACCAGCTTTCGCCGGGGCCAAAGATCATCGGCCAAGTACGGGTGTCGTGACCGCCCGGTGCCGCCAGCCGCGCCATTGACCTGCGCAACGGCGTCAGGCCAAGCGGTGTCACGCCCGCCAATCGGGCGATCACATCCGCCCAGGCCCCTGCGGCATTCACAACGACCGGCGCGGTATGGGCATCGGTGCCGGTGTCCACCCGCCAGCCTGTTGCGGTCCGGGTGATCCCTGTCACCTCGGCCCCGGTCTGGATGGTGCCGCCATGCGCACGGATCTGTTTGATCCAGGTTTGCATCAGCAGGTCGGTATCGATGTCCTGCGCGCCGTCCATATGGGCCGCCCGCGTTATGGCAGAGGACAGGATCGGCACCCGGTTGCGCGCCTCTTCCAATGTGATTTCGGTCAGTTTCATATCGACGACGTCGGCGGCGAATTGTTCGTCCTCATGTGGCTGGCCCACGATCATCAGACCGCGCGGCGACAGCACGCCAAGTGCCGCGTGAATGTCACGGCTTGCCTTGTTCAGGGCCCTGGTGGTGGGTTTGCCGTAGTTTTCTTCGAACAAAGCGGCAGACCGGCCAGAGCTGTGATATCCCGTCTGTTTTTCCCGTTCGAGCAGGGTAACATTGCACAGCGGTGCCAGTGCTGCCGCCGCAGACAGGCCAGCCACGCCGCCACCAATCACGATCACATCGGTCATGTTGTTTCCTCCAGCCGGTCCGTTGCGGGCGGTGGTGTCGGTGACAATGCGGTGATGCGGTCATACAGCGCATCATCCATGACAAAATGCTGTGCCGCCAGCGAAGGTGCCAGTTGTTCTGTCGATTTCGCCGAAATGATGGGTGAAACGCCGGTCCGCCGTGCGACCCACGCCACGGCAAGTGTGGCTGGATCGGTGCCGATGTCATGCGCGATGTCCGACAGACCTGCGGCGGTGCTGTGCATCCAGTCTTGTCCGTAGCGGGCGGCATACATCTGGTCGGTGCTCAGGCGTCCGGTTTCCCCGCGGGCGTATTTTCCCGTCAGCAGACCACCGCCAAGAGGGGAATAGGTGCAGGCCAGCATCCCCTGATCGGCCGCCATCGGCAGGATTTCGACCTCTGCCTGCCGCTTCACAATGTTGTACATCGGTTGAAGCACATCAATCCGGGTGCCCAATTGCGCGCAAACAGCCTGCGCCTTCATCACTTGCCAGGCGGCGTAATTTGACACGCCAATGTGACGGATCACGCCGTTTTGTTGCAGCTCGGCCAGGGTGGTAAAGGTTTCGGTCAGATCGGTGTCCGGGTCCCAGCGATGCAGATACAACAGGTCCACGCTGTCGAGGTTCAGTTGACTGCGGCTGATGTCCAGCTGACGCAAAATGTTGGACCGTCCGCATCCGCCCGTATAACCGACTTTGGTTGCTAGGAAAATTGCGTCGCGTTCGGCGCTGACCATGGGTCCGAGCAGCGTCTCCGAGGCCCCTTCGGTATAGCGGACGGCGGTGTCAAAGTGGTTCACGCCCGCGTCGCGGGCGGCGTCATACATGCCGCGACTGGCGGCCGGATCTGCCCGGCCACCAAATTGCATTGTTCCGAACGTCAGCGCGGAAAGTGGTGTTCCATCACGTGTTTGTAAGTCTGTCATGGGTTTTGTGTGACATGTCTGTGTCGCAAAAAACAGGGAATTTGTTCCGTTCGTTTTTGCACACAACACCATACAGTACTGATGGGTATCGTATTTTCGATAGGGACCCTAATTGCCACTCACAAGGACGGCCTACCCGCCGCCGACCAGTTCAAATTAGGAGAAGACCATGAAAAACGTAATCAAATCCGCCCTGATCGTCGCAACCGTTGCACTGTCCGCAACTGCTGCATCCGCTGCATCCACACCGCTGCTGCCGGTCGAGCGTTTCGTCGTGTCCAACGAGAACCGCGCAAACTTTGACGCCAACCTGGAAACGCTGGGCATCGAGCTGCGCCCCGGCCAGGTCCTGACCGGCGAAGAGCGTGATGATGCCGTCCGCATCATGAATTCGGGCATCTATGACGAGGCCAAGACCCAGATGATCCGTGCGCTCTATGCTGACGACAACGCCGTGATCCAGTCGAACGGTCTGTACTAAGCCGTCTACAAACCCCGTCACTCCGCGGTGGTTTGTCTGCGAAAGGCCTGTCCATGATGGACAGGCCTTTTTGCTGTCCGGGCGCGCGCCGGCAAGGTCCACAGATGTGGCGGTGTGAAACTAGTTCCGTTCATAAATGCACATAAACATGGTCAGTACTGATGGGTATCAAAAATATGCACGATACCCTATCTCTATTCCACAAGGACGACGCTGATGTCGCCACTGAAAAAACTTTGGAGAAGACCATGAAAAACGTAATCAAATCCGCCCTGATCGTCGCAACCGTTGCACTGTCCGCAACCGCTGCATCCGCCGCATCCACACAGTTGCTGCCGGTCGAGCGTTTCGTCGTGTCCAACGAGAACCGCGCAAATTTTGACGCCAACCTGACGACGCTGGGCATCGCGCTGCGCCCCGGCGAGGTTCTGACCGGTGAAGAGCGTGACGACGCCGTTCGCATCATGAACTCGGGCATCTATGACGAGACCAAGACACAGCTGATCCGCGCGCTCTATGCTGACGACAACGCCGTGATCCAGTCGAACGGTCTGTACTAATCTGCAACCGGCCTGTCCGGATTGTGAACACAAGGCTCGCCCCTCGGGGCGGGCCTTTTTATTTGTCCGGTGTCATGCCATCGTTTTCCTGAATGGAGGACCACATGGCTGACCATATTCTTGTTTTCGATGTGAATGAGACCTTGCTGGACCTGACGACGCTGGAACCGCTGTTTGCGCGGCTGTTCGGTGATCGCGCGATGATGCGGCAATGGTTTGCGAATCTTATCCTGTATTCAGAGGCGATGACCCTGTCGGGTGAATATGCGCCCTTTGGCACATTGGCCCAAGGCACCTTGCGCATGATGGGCGAAACGCAAGGGGTGACTGTCGGTGATGCCGATACGGCGGAATTGGTGCATCTGCTGACCAACATGCCGGCCTGCGATGACGTGATTCCGGCGTTGACCCGGTTGCAAGAGGCCGGCGTGCGCATGGTGACGCTGACGAATTCGCCCCCCACCGCCAGTCCGACCCCCATGGAAAAGGCCGGGATCGCCCATTTTTTCGAGGCGCATTACAGCGTCCAGAGCGTCGGAAAATTCAAACCGCATCCCGATTGCTACCGGCTTGTGTCCGAATCGCTGGGCGTGCACATCGCCTCTTTGTGTCTGGTTGCCGCACATCTGTGGGACACCATGGGCGCACAGGGGGCCGGGGCCAGCGGTGCATTCATCACGCGCGCGGGCAACGCGATGCTGCCATCGGACGGCATCGCGCAACCGACCTATGTGGCCCCTGACCTTGGTGCATTCGCGGACCAGTGGCTGGCCCTGCAGGACATCGTCTAGCGGGCCAGATAGGCGTCAATCGTGGCCGCGGCACCGTCGTCCCAAAGCTGATTGAGCCAGCTGCCAAAGGCATCTGCGAACAGCGGATCGTTGCACAGATTGCCATAGAGCAAGTCCTGCGCCAACCAGATGTGCGGATCGTGGCGGGCGGCCTGGGATGCATCGACCAGACTGTCCCACAGCGGATCGTTGGGGGCGATCTGGCTGCCGTCTTCGCGGGTGCCCGCGCACATGCGTGCCCACAATGCCTCGGTCAGGGCCAGGCCCTGGATGTCTCCACCTGCTGCCAGCGCGTCGCGCAGGGTCGGCAGGACGAAACCGGGGTGACGCGATGATCCGTCAAAGGCCACGCGCCGCGTCGTGTCACGAATCCTGGGGTTCGCGAACCGCGTTTCGATGAGCGCGAGATATTGCGCGGCAGGCATGCCGTCGACGGCATCGACATAGGGGATGATCCCCGTGGTCTGCACCTTGCGAAAGAAGGCGGCGATCCGCGGATCGTCCATGCAATCCGCGATGGTCTGGTGACCGATGATTTCGCCGACGTTCGCCAGCACCTGATGGCCCGCGTTCAGGATGCGGATTTTCATGCTTTCATAAGGATGCACGTTGTCGGTCATCGTGGCACCGGCGGCGGCCCAGTCGGGGCGGCCCGCACAAAAATGATCCTCGATCACCCATTGGCGGAAATTTTCGTGGGTGACGGGGGCTGCGTCGTCAATCCCGAGATCCTGCACGATGCTGCGCTCGGCCTCTCCGGTGGCGGGGACGATGCAATCGACCATCGCATCGGGAAACGCGCCCTGTGTGTCGATCCAGTCTGCAAGGTCGGGGTCCGACAACCGGGCCAGGCCCACAATGGTTTGCCGCAGGATCGCGCCGTTGCCTTGCAGGTTGTCGCAGCACATCGCGGTAAAGGGCGGATGCCCTGCCGTGCGGCGCGCCCGCAGTGCTGCCACCATCGCACCAAATGCGGTGCGGGGCGTCGCAGGATGGGCGGCATCGTGTTTCAGGTCGGCATGGTCGGTGTCCAGCCCGCCGTCCGCACGACGGTAATATCCGCCTTCGGTCACGGTCAGGGACACGATCCGGATCGCCGGATCGGACATGGTGGCAATCAGTTGCGCGTTGTCCGCCTCGATCGGCAAAAAATCGATCATTGCGCCTGTCACCTCGGCAGATATCCCGGCGGGGTCCAGTTCGATCAGCGTATTGAGGCAGTCCTGCGCCAGCAGGCGGTCGCGCATCGTCGCATCACCCGGACGCACACCCGCGCCGATGATCGCCCAGTCATGGGCCTGCCCCTGTTGCATCAGTCGGTGCAGATACCATGCCTGATGGGCGCGGTGAAAATTGCCCAGACCGATATGAACGATGCCCTGAGTCAGGGCGGCGCGGTCGTAGGTCGGGCGTGCAATGGCCTGTGGCAGGTCGGCCAGCGTCGCATTGCTCAGTTTCATGGCGCGGTGTCCTTGTGCGTCTTTCATCAGCTCATCCAGTTTCCGCCGTCGACGTTATACGTCTGGGCGACGATGTATTCTGCCTCGGCACTCGCGAGAAAGATCGCCATGCCGGTCAGGTCGCAGGCAGTGCCCATACGGCCAAAGGGGACGGCATCGCCGACCTCTTTTTTCTTTTGTCCGGGGGCCTTGTTTTCATATTTGGCAAAGAACGCATCGACGCCGTCCCAATGTTCGCCATCGACGACTCCGGGGGCGATGGCGTTCACGTTGATGCCGTGCTGGATCAGGTTCAGGCCAGCCGATTGCGTCAGACTGATAACGGCGGCCTTGGTCGCGCAATAGACAGCGACAAGGGATTCGCCACGCCGCCCGGCCTGTGACGCCATGTTGATGATCCTGCCGCGAATGCCACGGTCGATCATGTGACGCGCGACAGCCTGCATGGTAAACAGGCAACCGCTGACATTGATCGCAAAGGCGCGGTCATAATCGGCGCGGGTGATCTCGGTGATCGGGGCGGCTGTGAAAATGGCGGCGTTGTTGATGAGAATGTCGATCCGGCCCAGCCTTTGCACGGCGTCTGCCACGCCTGCATCGATGCTGGCCTGATCGGACACGTCCAGTTTCACGGCAATGGCGGCGTCACCGATCTGGTCCGCCGCTGCCTGCGCACGGTCTAGGTCGATGTCGGCAATTGCGACGCGCGCGCCCTCTGCCACGTAGGCCTGCGCAAAGGCCAGTCCGATGCCGCGGGCGGCACCGGTGATCAGCGCCGTTTTTCCGTCCAGCCGGTTCATGCGATCCGCAGCCCCGCTTTGTCAAAGCGGTGGAATTCGTCCATGCGGGGCGACAGGTGGATGGTGTCGCCATGCCGCAGGCTGACGTCACCGATGGCGCGGACGGTCATGGTTTCGGCCAGCCCCGTGTTGTGGATGTGGAAAAACGTATCCGACCCAAGGTGTTCTGCCACGCCGACGGTGCCCTGCCAGACGCCGTCCGATTGCACGACGTCGATGTGTTCGGGACGAATGCCAATCGTGTGGGCGTTGTGCTTGTCCGCCTCTGGTCCTGTCAGCAGGTTCATTTTCGGCGATCCGATGAACCCCGCGACAAAGGTGTTGCGCGGCGCGCGATACAGTTCCAGCGGCGATCCGACCTGTTCGATCACACCGGCCTGCAGCACGACGATCTTGTCCGCCATGGTCATCGCCTCGACCTGGTCGTGGGTCACGTAGATCATCGTGGTATCAAGTTTCTTGTGCAGCTCAGAGATTTCCATCCGCATACCGACCCGCAGGGCGGCGTCGAGGTTGGACAGGGGTTCGTCGAACAGGAATGCCGAGGGTTCGCGCACGATGGCGCGGCCGATTGCGACACGCTGGCGCTGGCCACCCGACAACTGACCCGGGCGGCGGTCCAGATAGGCGGTCAGGTTCAGCACGGATGCCGCACCTTCGACGCGGCGGTCGATTTCGGCCGCGTCCATCTTGGCCATTTTCAGCGGAAAGGCGATGTTCTTGCGCACCGACATATGTGGGTAAAGCGCGTAGGACTGGAACACCATCGCAAGGCCGCGCTTGGCCGGCACCAGTGTTGTCGCATCCTTGCCGTCGATTTCGATGTGACCCGACGTGATGTCCTCCAGTCCCGCGATCAGACGCAGCAGGGTGGATTTACCGCAGCCCGACGGGCCGACGAACACCGTGAATTCCCCGTCGTGGATCGTCAGGTCCAGTGGCGGAATGACCTCGGCGTCGCCAAAGCGTTTCGTCACTTGCTTGAGTTCGATTTTTCCCATGGGTCCGGGTCCTTATTTCACTGCGCCGAATGTCAGGCCGCGCACAAGTTGTTTCTGGCTGAACCAGCCAAGGATGAGGATCGGCGCGATGGCCATTGTCGAGGCCGCGCTGAGTTTCGCGTAGAACAGACCCTCTGGGCTGGAATAGCTGGCGATAAAGGCTGTCAGCGGGGCTGCCTTGGCCGCCGTCAGGTTGAGGGTCCAGAACGCCTCGTTCCAGGCAAGGATGAAGTTCAGCAACAGGGTCGATGCAATGCCGGGGATCGCCATGGGCGTCAGCACATACAGGATTTCCTCCTTGAGGCTGGCGCCGTCCATGCGGGCAGCCTCGAGGATCTCGCCGGGGATTTCCTTGAAATAGGTATAAAGCATCCAGACGATGATCGGCAGGTTGATCAGCATGAGGATGACCACCAGCGCGATGCGGCTGTCCAGCAATCCCAGTTCGATGCAGATCAGGTAGATCGGATACAGCACCCCCACGGCCGGCAACATCTTGGTCGAGAGCATCCAGAGCAGGATGTCCTTGGTGCGGCGGCTGGGCACGAATGCCATCGACCATGCGGCCGGCACCGCGATCAGCACACCCAGAACGGTGGACCCGCCTGCGATGATGACCGAATTCCACAGGAAACGCATGTAGTTGGACCGTTCCTGCACGACCGCATAGTTTTCCAGCGTCCAGTCAAAGAACAGGAACACCGGTGGATCGCTGATCGCCTGCGCCTCTGTCTTGAAGCTGGTCAGGATGGTCCAGAGGATCGGAAAGAAGATCGTGAAGCCGATGGCCCAGGCCGCGGCTGTGGTGATGATCTTGCGGCGGGTTGTGGTCGCGCGTGCCATGCTCTGATCCTCCCTTATGTATCGAGGTTCTTGCCGACGATGCGCATCAGAAAGATCGCAACGATATTGGCAAGGATGATGGCATAGACACCGCCTGCGGACCCCAGGCCCACGTTCTGGCTTTCCAGCACGCGCTGAAAGATGAGGTAGGTCAGTGTCCGGGACCCAAAGGCACCGCCGGTGGTGACAAAGATTTCCGCAAAGACGGACAGCAGGAAAATCGTCTGGATCAGGATCACGATGGTCACCGCACGGCTGAGGTGCGGCAGCACGATATGGCCAAAACGCGCCAGCGGCGACGCGCCGTCCATTTCGGCCGCCTCCAGCTGTTCACTGTCCAGCGATTGAATGGCGGTCAACAAAATGAGGGTGGCAAAGGGCAGCCACTGCCAGCTGACGATCAGGATGATCGAGGGCAGGGACGCCTCGCTGAGCCATGACACGGGTTCAGCGCCAAACAGTCGCCACAGGTGCGAAAACAACCCGTTGTTGGCGTCCATGAACATGTTTTTCCAGACCAGTGCGGACACGGTCGGCATGACGAAAAACGGTGCGATGACAAGGATGCGGACAATGCCTTGCCCCCACATCGGCTGGTCCAGCAACATCGCCAGCAGGATGCCCAGGCAGACGGTGATGACCAGAACACCGCCCACGATGATCAGCGTGGTGATGACCGACGGCCAGAAGGCGCTGGATGACACAAACCGCACGTAGTTTTCGAAACCGACCCATTCGAGGCCGTTTTCCCAGCGGTCGCCACGCAGCGGCAGAAATTTCTTGAACGAAAAGAACAGGGTCAGGACGAGGGGGATCAGCATCCAGCCCAGTAGCAGGATCACTGCGGGTGCCATCATCATCCTAGCTGCAGAGCGGGAAGCCTTGGTCGCCATGAACACGTCTCCTTTGGCGGTGGTCATGAACCATCACCGGTGAGGCCAGAAAAACAATCGGGAAAAGGGTGGCCAGGGGGCAGCGGATGCTGCCCCCTGACGGGGAGGGGTGCCTTAGTAGCCTGCGGCTTCCATGGCTTCGGTCGTGATGTCCTGCGCCTTGGCGAGGGCCTCTTCGACGGTCTGCTGACCTGCATAGGCAGCCGAGAATTCCTGGCTTACCTCGGATGCGATACCCGCAAATTCCGGGATCGCCGCGAACTGCACGCCGACATAGGGAACCGGGTCAACCGTGGGGTTCTGCGGATCGGCTGACAGGATCGAATCCAGCGTCATCTGTGCGAACGGCACGTCCTGATAGTTGGGGTTTTCGTACAGCGAGGTCCGTGCACCCGGCGGGACGTTGGCCCAGCCTTCGTTGGCGGCAACCAGCTCGATATAGTCCTTGGACGTGGCCCACTCGATGAATTGCAGGGCTTCTGCCTGCTGCTGCGTGCCGGCGGGGATCGCCAGTGCCCAGGCCCAGAGCCAGTTGGACCGCTTGCCCAGACCGGTATCGGGTGCCAGCGCAAAACCAACGCTGTCAGCCACGGTGCTGTCGTTGGGGTTGGTCACAAAGGACGCCGCCACGGTGGCGTCGATCCACATGCCGCAGTTGCCCTGCTGGAACAGGCTCAGGTTTTCGTTGAACCCGTTGGTGGCATAACCGGCGGGGCCGGATGCATCCATCATGTCCTTGAAGAAGTTGACGGTGTTCGCCCATGCTTCGGTGTCGAACTGTGCGTTCCACTCTTCGTCGAACCAGCGCGCGCCGAACGAGTTGGACATGGCGGTGATGAACGCGCCGCCCTCGCCCCAGCCGGCCTTGCCGCGCAGGCATATGCCGTTGATGTCGTTGTCACGGTCCGTCATGGCCGCGGCTGCGTCGCGGATGAAGTCCCAGGTGGGTGCCTCTGGCATGTCCAGGCCAGCGGCTTCCATCAGGTCGGTGCGATACATGATCATCGACGATTCGCCGTAGAACGGTGCCGCATAGAGCGTGCCGTCATGGCTCAGGCCACCGGCCATCGCGGGCAGGATGTCATCTGCGTCATAATCGTCGGACAAGTTGTCCAGCGGGACCAGCCAGCCGTTGCTGCCCCAGATCGGAGTTTCGTACATGCCGATGGTCATGATGTCGAACTGACCGCCATTGGTGGTGATGTCAGTGGTGACGCGCTGACGCAGAACGTTTTCCTCGAGCGTGACCCATTCGACATTGATGCCGGTCTGTTCGGTGAACTGATCGGTATAGCCCTGCATCCGGATCATGTCGCCGTTGTTGACGGTCGCGATCGTGATGGTGGGCGAGTGTGCTTCGGCGTAGGCGCCGCCGGCTGTGACCAGCGCGAGCGCCGTCGCAGCACTCAGAGTGCTCTTCAGTGACATCAGGTATCCTCCCTAGATCGATGTTCTGAGGGTGAGCATAGGGATGAAGGCTACGCGGCGTCAATAAAAAATTTACGCGCGTAAATTAGCGGTGTCAGGCCGAGTCGCGCAGGATCAGACGGCCCTCGATTCGCGTGCTTTGCCAACGCTCTGCGTTGCCTTCAATCGCGGCGAACAGGGTGTCTGCGGCGTGTTTGGACACGGCGTCATAATCGTGGGAAATCGTCGTCAATGGTGGGCAGGTGTAGCGCGAATGGGGGTGTCCGTCCTGTCCGGCGATTCGCACCGTGCTGCCGTCGCCACGACCAACAGTAATTCCGCGCTCGTAGCTGGCGGTCAGCAGGCCGATGGCCAGACGGTCGTTGCTGCACAGGATCGTATTGGTGGGAAACAGGTTCCTGGCAAAGGCGTCATGGCCACCGACCCGCCCGATTTCCTCAAAACCCCAACCTTCGCCCGCGACGGATATGACGTGCGGGCTGTGGCCGAACTTTTCCATTGCGGCCAGATAGGCGTGTCTGCGGCGATGCGCATTCGGGTTTGCGGGGTTTTTCATCTCGAAAAAGCAGGGCGGTTCACCCGTGCGGCACAGGTAATCGGTGATATGCGCGGTGAATTGCTGGTTGTCAGACCCGACAAAGGCGATGCCCAGTTCGGCAACGCTGCTGTCGAAAATCAGCGTCGGCACATCTTCACAGAACTTGGCCAGGACGTCGGTGTCGCTGGCCCGACCCAGCGGCGCCAGCAACACGCCCGCCGGTTTCAGCGCCCGCAAGTTGTTAAGAACGGCGACCTCTTGTTCGGGGTCGCCATGGGCGCTGAACAATGTCGGTGAATATCCGGCGACAATGCAGCGTTGTTCCAGATTCCGTGCGATTTCCGCGAAATAGGGGTCAGCTAGCAGGGGCACCACGATGCCGACATTCTTGGTCAGCTTGCGGTTCTGGTTCATGGCAAAGATGTTCGGCCGGTAATCATATTGTTCGATCGCGGCTTCGATCCGGGCGCGGGTGGACTGGCGCACGCTGTCAGGGTTGTGGAAATACTTTGATACGGTCGGGCGAGATATGCCGCTGACGGCAGCAAATTCATCCATGTTGCGAATTTCGCGTGGCGGCACGTGCAGTCCTCGTCAGTACTTGGTTTCCGGCGAGTTTAACATTGGGAAGATGATATTGTCGCGCGTAAAAGTTACGCTGTGATCCGCGCGCCAAAATTTGCAAAGTTCGGCAAACCAGCAAACTTTGCGTGTCCCAAAAATGCAAAAAGGGCGACCCGCAGGCCGCCCTTCGTTCGTTTCGGTCTGTCCCGCTTATTGCGGAATTTCGCCTTCGATGCCTTCGACGTAGAAATTCATCCCCGCCAGCGTGCCGTCATCCGCAATCTCGCCTTCGGCCAGCCAGACCGATCCGTCCTGCCGGTTGATCGGGCCGGTAAAGGGATGGTAGCTGCCGTCGGCAATCGCGTCGCGCATGGCTTCGGCGGATGCCTTGACCTCTGCGGGGACCGCGTCAGTGATTTCACCGATGCCGACCATGCCCGGACCGATGCCGTCCCAGGTGCTGGTCGATTCCCATGTGCCATCCATCACGGCCTGCGTGCGCGCGATGTAGTAGGGGGCCCAATCGTCGATGATCGACGACACGCGCGGCATGGGCGCGTATTCCGCCATGTCGGATGCCTGACCGAATGTATAGACGTTGCCAGCCGCCTGTGCGGCCGCCTGCGGTGCCGTGGAATCGGTGTGCTGCAACACCACGTCGGCACCCTGTTCGATCAGGACGGTTGCGGCTTCTGCCTCTTTGGCGGGGTCGAACCATGTGTAGGCCCAGACGATCTTGAACTCGACGTCGGGGTTCACTTCCTTGGCGTGCAGGTAGGCGCTGTTGATGCCGCGAATGACCTCGGGGATCGGAAAGGACGCGATGTAGCCGATGATGTTGGATTCGGTGATCTGGCCTGCGATGTGGCCCTGAATGGCGCGACCTTCGTAGAAACGCGCGCTGTAGACGCTGACGTTGTCAGCCTGCTTGTAGCCGGTTGCGTGCTCGAATTTCACGTCCGGAAATTTGGCCGCCACGTTCACGGTCGGGTCCATGAAACCGAACGAGGTGGTGAAAATCAGATCGGCGCCGTCCAGGGCCATCTGGGTGATCACACGCTCTGCATCGGGGCCTTCGGGGACGCTCTCGACGAAGACGGTTTCCACCGCGTCACCGAATTCTGCCTCGACGGCCAGACGTCCCTGATCGTGCTCGTAGGTCCAGCCGCCGTCGCCAACGGGGCCGACGTAGACGAAACCGACCTTGGTTTTTTCCGCGTGGGCTGCGGCGAATGCGCCGGTGCCCAGGGCGATGACGGCAGCCGTGCTGGCAAGTAGTGTTCTGCGTTTCATTTCATTCTCTCCTGTTGGTGCGGCCCTAGCGGGCGGCGTGGAATATCCGTCCCAGTGATCCCGGGCTCCGTCCGGCGGACATGATGACCAGAACGGCGATGGTGGCAAGATAGGGCGACATCGACAGGTACTCGACCGGGATCGCAACACCTGCCGCCTGCAAATTCAGCTGCAACACGGTGACGCCGCCGAAAAGATAGGCGCCCAGCACCAGCCGTCCTGGCCGCCAGCTGGCGAATACGACGATGGCCAGGGCGATCCAGCCCGCGCCCGCGGTCATGCCTTCGGTCCATTGCGGGACGCGCACCAGCGACAGATAGGCTCCGCCCAGACCCGCGCAGGCCCCGCCGAATGCAATCGCAAGCATCCGCGTGCGACGCACGTTGTAACCCAGCGCATGGGCGGCATCGTGGTTTTCCCCCACGGCGCGCAGCACCAGCCCGGCGCGGCTGCGAAACAGGAAAAACCAGACGGCAATGGCAATCAGCAGCCCGATATAGACCATCGGATCATGCTGGAACACGATGGGACCGATGACCGGGATATCGCCCAGAACGGGGACATGGATATCCGGAAAGGACGGTGCCTTGATCCCGATGTAGCCCTGTCCCATCAGCGCCGACAGGCCCAGGCCAAACAGCGTCAACGCAAGTCCTGTCGCCACCTGATTGGAGAGCAGATATTGCGTCAGAAATCCGAATATCTGGCTGAGGATCGCGCCGCCGATCGCGGCCCCGATGAACCCCAGCCAGGGGCTGCCAGTGGCCACGGCGACGATAAACCCTGTCACAGCCCCGGTGATCATCATGCCCTCGACGCCCAGGTTCAGGACCCCCGCGCGTTCGACCACCAGCTCGCCGATTGCGGCCAGCAGGATGGGCGTGGCCGCCACCATCAGTGACGCAAAGAACAGGATCGGATTGATCGACGACAGGTCCATCAGACGATACCTCCGTGCAGGGTCACATGAATGACGCTGGCGCTCATTGCTGCCGCGATCAACATCGTGCCGACATGACGCAATGACGGAAGGTGCAGGCGTGACAGAAACCCGCGCGCGCGAGGCGACAGACGCGCCGCCATCAGTGCGCCCCCCATCAGCAGGGCGGCCACAACAACATGCGCCGCGACAAACAGGATCGCAGCCCAGGCACCGCCCGTGCTGGCCTGGCCTGTCAACGGTCCGTGCAGCATCCACAGCATCATCGGCTCCATGAAAAAGGCCCCCATGATCCAAGGCATCACGTCACCTCCTTGCGCAGCAGCCGGATGCGATATGTGGTGAACACGTCCACGGCCAGCAGATTAAACAGCAGCATCCCCTGCAACAGGTTGATCGCTGCCGCAGGCAGACCAAGGCTCGATTGCGCGATGCCGCCCCCGATGTAGGTCAATGCCATCAGCGCGCCTGCGGCCATGATGCCGATGGGGTGCAGGCGACCAAGGAACGCTACGATGATCGCGGTGAACCCGTAGCCTACGTTGAAATCGATGCTGATCTGGCCGGCCGGGCCTGCGACCTCGAACAGGCCAGCGGCCCCGGCCAGGGCACCGGACAGCCCCATGCAGATCAGCACCATGCGCGCGGGGTTCACCCCTGCGAATTTCGCCGCGCGCGGGGCCTGTCCGGCCAGCCGCACGTGAAACCCGAACACATGACGCGACAGCGTCACATAGGCAAAGATCACGGTGATCAGCGCCGCGACCACGCCCCAGTGCATCCCGCTGCCCGATATCAGCTCAAGGTTCGCGGCAGAGGGATATTGCGACAGGTTGCGGCTTCCGGGGAACCCCATGCCTTCGGGGTTGCGCATGGCACCCAGCGCCATGGCCGCCAGCAGTTGTTCCGCCACATAGACCAGCATCAGGCTGACCAGGATTTCATTGGTGCCGAACCGCACACGCAGCAGCGCGGGGATCATCGCCCAGGCCCAGCCGCCCGACGCGCCCGCCAGCACCATCGTCGGAAAGATCAGCCAGCGTGCGTCCATGGGATACAATGCCAGCGCCACACCCGCCCCGCAGATGGCGCCGACGATGTACTGCCCTTCCGCCCCGATGTTCCACACCCCCGCGCGAAAGCCAAAGCTCAGCCCGATGGCGATCAGCACAAGCGGCGCGCCCTTGATCAGGATCTGCGGGCGGTAGAACCAGGCAAATTCCGAAAACAGCGGATCAAGAAAAATCGTGCGGATCACGGTGAAAGGGTTCTGCCCAAGGGCTGCAAACAGCAGACCGCCCAGCACCATGGTCAGCAAAACCGCCATGACCGGACTGCCCCAGGCCCACAGCCGCGACGGCGCCTCGCGTTTTTCCAGAACGATCACAGCGCAGCCTTTTGCATCATCTTGCCAAAAATACTCGCCCGCCGCAGGCGTCCCTCATTCCGCCACATGCGCGACCTCCATGTCATGGGCACCGCCCAGCATCATCCCGATCTGGTCGACCGTCAGGCCGCGGGCCGGGCGTGGCGCGCTCAGCCGGCCCTCGGTCAAGGCACAGAACCGGTCCGAAATTTCCATCAGCTCGTCCAGATCCTGAGAGATCACGACCACGGCAGCCCCTTCATCCGCCAGGGTCAGCAGCGCCTGCCGGATGGCCGCGGCTGCCGCCGCATCAACGCCCCAGGTCGGCTGGTTGACGACCAGCACACGGGGGGCTTGCATGATCTCGCGGCCGATCACGAATTTCTGCAGGTTGCCACCCGACAGCGAGGCCGCCGTGTGCTGCGGTCCGGGCGTGCGGACATCGAATTGCGCAATGACTGCACTGGCAAAGGCACGTGCCTTGGACCAGTCCACAAATCCGTTTTGCGTCAGTGATTTGCGGGTAATGGCCGTGACGGCCGCATTTTCTGTCAGGCTCATCTCCGGTGCCGCCGCATGGCCCAACCGTTCCTCGGGCGCGCAGAGCAATCCCAGTGCGCGGCGTGCATTCACCGGGCTGCGCCCCACCGGTTTGCCATCCAGCAAGACGGCGTCGTTGTCGCTCGGCGTCTCGCCGGACAGCACGGCCACCAGCTCATCCTGGCCGTTCCCGGCCACGCCACCGATGCCCAGCACCTCGCCCGCGCGTACGGCGATGCGGATGTCGCGCAGCGCCGTGCCGAACCGATGCGGTGCGGGGGCTGACAATCCTGTCAGTTCCAGCGCCATGGTTCCTTCCGGTCGGGCGGCGCGCACGGGCGATTGCAGGACCTGACCCACCATCAGTTCGGCCATCTCGCGCGGCGCCGTGGTGCGGGGATCGCAGGTCGCCACGACCTGACCCAGCCGCAGGATCGTCGCAGCCTCGCACAGGGCTGCGATTTCCGACAGCTTGTGACTGATATACAGGATCGACGTCCCCTCGGCGGCCAGTTTGCGCAGGGTCTTGAACAGGATCTCGACCTCCTGCGGTGTCAGCACCGAGGTCGGTTCATCCATGATCAGCAGCTTGGGGTTCTGAAGAAGGCAGCGGATGATCTCGACCCGCTGGCGCTCACCCGCGGACAGATCGCCCACGATCTGGTCGGGGTCCAGCGGCAGACCATATTGGTCCGACACGCGCCGCACCTCGGCCGCGATGGCGCGGGGGCTGGGCGGATTGTCCATGCCCAGAACGATGTTTTCCGCGACCGTCAGCGCGTCGAACAATGAAAAGTGCTGGAACACCATGCCCACACCGGCCTTGCGTGCCGCAGCGGGGTCCGCCGGCACAAAGGGTGCGCCGCGCATGCTCATCGTCCCGCTGTCGGGTTTGACCAGACCGTAGATAGTCTTCACGAGGGTGGACTTGCCTGCGCCATTCTCGCCCAGCAAGGCGTGGATTTCACCCACGCCCACGGAAAACGACACGTCCCTGTTTGCGACCACGCTGCCATAGGCCTTGGTCAGGCCCGCGATGTTCAGCAGCGTATCTCTCATGCGCGGCGGTCCTGTCTTGCGGCGGTCTGTCGCATCATCGCGGATGCGACACCAATGGCAATGGCCTGCGGATGTTTTCCCAGCCCCGGATCGCCGATTGGACAGGCGATGCGTGCAATTTGTGCAGGCGCATGACCCAGGGATTGCAAGCGCCCCCGAAACCGTGCCCATTTCGTGGCCGATCCGATCAGCCCCACCGTCGTAAAGCGCCGCGACAGGATGGCATGGCACAAATCCAGATCGATCCTGTGCGAATAGGTCACGATCAAATGATGGGCCTCATCGGGCGCATGGGCCACGGCCCGTACCATGTCTGCGGCCACCAGCGGGGTCACATGCGATGGCATCATCGGGGGCATCCGGTCGGCCGCGTCGTCGATCAACGTCACGGACCACTCCGGCAGCGGGGCCATCGTGGCCGCAATGGCGCGACCGACATGCCCTGCACCCCAGATCCACAAGGGTGCGCCATTGGGTGGCTCCAGCCGGTCCGCCACATCATACGCAAGGGTCACGGATCCGCCGCAGCATTGCCCCAGCGCAGGCCCCAGCGGCACGGTCTGGCGGCTCTGCGCCAGGCCGTCACGCAGCATCGCACGGGCGTGGGCGATGGCCTCCCATTCCAGGGCACCGCCACCAATGGTGCCTTCGGTGCGGTCCGGCCAGACCAGCATGGCCGTGCCTGCCTCACGGGGCACCGACCCTGCGGTCTGGCGCACGATGATGCGGATTGCCGTCATCGCTGACCCTTGGCGCGCAGGGTCGCTGCCAGAACCTGTTCGGCGGTCGCGGGGGCTTGCAGGTCCGGCCAATGCGGCCCGCAGGACGCCACCGCATCCACGAGTGCGGCAAAGTTCGACACGCCCAGCATGAACGGCGGCTCGCCCACGGCCTTGGACCGGTAGATTGTCGCGGCGGGGTTCGGCTGGTCCCACAGGTCCACGTTGAACACCGGCGGGCGATCTGAACAGGCCGGGATCTTGTAGGTGCTGGGTGCATGGGTCCTGAGCGTGCCCGCCGCGTCCCAGACCAGTTCCTCCATGGTCAGCCAGCCCGCACCCTGCACATAGCCGCCCTCGACCTGTCCGATATCAAGGGCAGGGTTCAGCGAGGCACCGGCGTCATGCAGCACATCCGTGCGCAAGATGCGGTTTTCGCCGGTCAGGGTATCGACCACCACCTCGGTGATTGCACAGCCCTGGGCAAAATAGAAAAACGGACGTCCCTGTCCGGCGATCCGGTCCCAGGCCAGGTCCGGTGTCTTGTAAAATCCGGTGGCCGACAAGCTGACCCGGTTCTGATAGGCGGTCAGGGCCGCTTGCGCAAAAGTCATGGACTCGCCTGCGACCGTCACTGTGTTATCCCCGAACACCACCGTCTGTGGTGCGACCTGGTGCAGCGCGGCCAGACAATCCGCAATCCGGTCCCGGATCGTGTCACAGGCGATCGCCACAGCCATGCCGTTCAGATCAGCCCCGGACGAGGCTGCGGTCGCGCTCGTGTTGGGCACCTTGTCGGTATCGGTCGCGGTGATCTTGATCGCACCCACATCCACGCCGAAACGAGACGCCGCAACCTGCGCGACCTTCTGGAACAACCCCTGTCCCATCTCGGTGCCGCCGTGGTTCAGGTGGATCGACCCGTCCTGATACACATGCACCAGCGCACCAGCCTGATTGAGGTGCGTCAGCGTGAACGAAATCCCGAACTTGACCGGGGCAAATCCGATGCCGCGTTTCAACACGGGCGATCCTGCGTTCCAATCCGCAATCGCCGCACGCCGGGCGGCATAATCTGCCTTATCCAGCAGCCGGTCGGTCATCTCGTGCAGAATGAAGTCTTCGACCGCCATGCCGTAGGGCGTGGTATTCACATCGCCAGCCACGACCGCGTGCCGATCGTCCGCCACGGTCTGTGATCCGCGCGATGCAAGGTCCGCATGCATCATCTTGCCGGAAATACTCTCGGGGGGGGCCGCAGGCCGGGGGGCAGACAGCCCCCCTGCGACATCGCCCATCGCGCGGTAGTAGTTGACCCGGCGCACCGCGACAGGGTCCAGCCCAAGGGTCTGTGCGACGTGGTCCATCACCCGCTCGATCCCCACGACGCCCTGCGGCCCACCGAACCCGCGAAAGGCGGTGGCACTTTGCGTGTTGGTTTTCAGCCGGTGTGACGTGATCCGGCAGGCGTCCAGCAAATAGGCGTTGTCGGCATGCAGCATCGCGCGGTCGGCCACGGGCAACGACAGATCCATCGCCCAGCCACAACGCGCATAATGCGTGAAATCCACAGCCTGCAGTCGGCCACCTGCGTCAAATCCCACGTCGTAGTCGATGGTGAAATCATGCCGTTTCCCGGTGATGACCATGTCATCGTCGCGGTCATAGCGCATCTTGCACGGACGCCGCGTGACAGCGGCGGCCACAGCGCAAGCCACGGCCAGCGCATTGCCCTGGCTTTCCTTGCCGCCGAAACCGCCGCCCATCCGGCGCACGGCCACGCGGACCGCGTGCATGGGCACGCCCAGTGCCTCTGCGACCTTGTGCTGGATTTCGGTGGGATGCTGGGTGCTGGAATGCACCAGCATGTCGCCCGCCTCTTGCGGGATGGCGAGGGCGGATTGCCCTTCGAGGTAGAAATGTTCCTGCCCGCCCATGGTGATCCGGCCTTGCAGGCGGTGGGGCGCTTTGGACAGGGCGGCGTCGGGGTCGCCCTTTGTCCAGACGCGCGGTCCATCCTCGAACCGGCTGTCGGCGGCGAGGGCCTGTTCCACCGTCAGGATCGGGTCCTGTGCGTCATAGGTGATCCGCGCCAGCGCCGCGGCACGGCGGGCCTGACCATGGCTATCTGCGATCACCAGGAACACGGGCTGGCCCGCATAATGCACGGTGCCGTCGGAGAGCAGCGGCTCGTCATGGTTGGACGGGCTGACGTCGCAGGCGCGCGCCAGATCGTCCGCTGTCATCACCATGACCACGCCCGGTGCCGCGCGCACGGCGTCAAGGTCCATCGCCGTGATCGTGCCGCGCGCGCAGGTCGACAGGCCAAAGGCCAGCGACAGCGTGTTCGCGGGTGTCGGGATATCATCCACATAGCGGGCGGCCCCTGTCACATGCAGGGCCGCGGCGTCATGGGGCAGGGGTTTCGCGACACTCATGCTGTCACCGCATGCAGGCTGGTGGCCTGTCCCGCGAGGTCGGCGTGGTAGCGACGCAGAAGGTTCTGGGCCGTTTGCAGGCGATAGGCCGCACTGGCGCGCATATCCGACAACGGCTGGAAATCATCGGCAAAGGCGGGCAGGGCGGCCTCCACGGTTGCGATGGTCCAGGGCTGCCCGATCAAACCCGCCTCGACCGCCCCGGCGCGCATCGGTGTGCCGGCCATGCCGCCAAAGGCAATCCGCGCGGTCGTCACGACGCCATCCGCGATATCCAGATCGAACGCCCCGCAGACCGCCGAGATATCCTGATCAAAGCGTTTGGAGATCTTGTAGACGCGGTGGTTCGCGCGGCCCTTGGGGATCGTGACGCCGGTGACGAATTCGCCCGGCGCGCGGTCCTGCTTGCCGTAGCTGAGAAAGAAGTCCTGCAGCGGCATGTCGCGCGTCGCCTCCCCGCAGCGCAGGTGCAGCACAGCCCCCAGGGCAATCAGCGCGGGCGGATTGTCCCCGATGGGAGAGCCGTTGGCGATATTGCCGCCGATGGTCGCGGCATTGCGCACCTGGACCGAGCCATAGCGCCGGATCATCGCGGCATAAGATGGATAATGCGGTGCGATGGCGTCCAGCACGCGGGTCATGGTGACGCCCGCACCAAGATGGATCGCATCGTCGGTCTGGGTGATCTGTTGCAGGTCGGCGCAGCGGTTCAGAAACGCCACCTCGCCCAGATCGCGGAACTGTTTGGTGACCCAGAGGCCCACGTCCGTGGCCCCTGCGATCAGCGTGCCGTCCGGGTGCGCCTGATACCAGGCGGCCAGCGCATCGGCGCTGTCCGGTGCAAATGGGGCCGCGGCGGTTACGGGTGCGTCGTGCATCCAGACCGGGACTTCTGCGGATGCGGTCGCCTCGGCCGCGCGAATGATGGGGGCGTAGCCGGTGCAGCGGCACAGATTGCCGGATAATTGGTCGTCATGATCGGTGCGGCCGTTCAGATGTGCGGTCGCCATGCTGACCACGAAGCCCGGCGTGCAGAACCCGCACTGGCTGCCGTGGTGATCGATCATGGCCTGCTGCGCGGGATGCAATGTGCCGTCAGGACCTGCGATCCCTTCGACCGTGCGGATCGATTTGCCCGCCAGTTGCGGCATGAACAGGATGCAGGCGTTCAGCGCCCGGGCCCCCTGATCGTCGGTGACCATGACGGTGCAGGCCCCGCAGTCACCTTCGTTGCAGCCTTCCTTGGTGCCGGTCAGTCCGCGATTTTCGCGGAGCCAATCCAGCAGGGTGCGCGTGGCTGTCGTGTCGGCAGTGACGACCTCGCCGTTGAGGCGAAAGGTGATGTCCATGAATATTGTCCGCCGCGATACCGGATGTGCAGGAACGGGCGCGTCGATGCGGCGTAGACGCGGCCCGGTGAACAGAAAACCGGATCGGGCTGCATTTGGCAAGTGCGGAGGGGGCGCTGCCCCCGGCTGCGCCTCCCCCGGAGTATTTTTGGCAAGATGATACGGCACCATGGCGCAGGAAGCAGCAGGATGCGAATATGCGCGGCAGAGGAGTTTGCGATGACGGGTTTCAGGATTTCGGCGCTGCATCATGTCCAACTGGCCATGCCAGAAGGGGCAGAGGATATGGCGCGTGCGTTTTATGTGGGGCGGTTGGGGCTGACCGAGGTGGCAAAGCCTGCCGCCCTTGCCGGGCGGGGCGGCGTCTGGTTCGCGGGTGGCACGCTGTCGCTGCACCTGGGTGTCGAGGACCCATTCCGCCCGGCGCGCAAGGCGCATCCCGCGTTGAGTGTCGATGATCTCGTGGCGGCGCAGGCTGCCTTGGGGGCGCGCAGATCACGGTACTGCCGGGGTTGCGGCGGTTCTATGTCGATGACCCCTTTGGCAACCGGATCGAAATCGTGCAGCCCTTGGCCTGACTGGTCAGCGTTCCTGCAGGTAGGCGGCCGAGACGTGGCCATTGATGCCGCCCAGTGTCACGGCGCACCAGCGGGTGTTGCCCATCGGCTGGCAGGACTCCACGTTCACGATCGTCCCGTTGGGCAGGCCAAGCACCGTGACAAAGCCCGTGCCCGGTCCGGCGCGCATTTTCAACATGTCGTCGTCTTCGACGCCGACGACCTCGAACTGGCCCAGACCGGGTAGCAGGTTGACGTCGCCGTCGCGCCCGCAACCGGTCAGGGCCATTGCCGCCGCGGCGGCGCAAAGTGTGATGCGCATCGTGTTCTCCTGTTTTCGGACTTGGCGCAGGGTCAAAGTGTCCGGGCCAATGTGTCCAGTTGTGTGGTGGCAGCCCCCCAGCCGTCATGAAACCCCATGTCCGCGTGCGCCTGTGCGGCCGCGGCTGTGGCGTGGGTGCAGGTGGCGGTGTAGGTGCAGCCGCCCGGGGCGGGGGCAATCAGGATTTCGGCGGTGAATGCGAAATCGGTCGCATCCTGGGCCAGCAGGTTAGGCTGGAAATCCGGCCCCAGCGCATTGGTCCAGACCAGGCGCTGGCCGGGCTCTGCGACTAGGATGCAACCGTGTGCGGCCGCCATTTCGCCGTGATCCGGAATGACCATGACAGTGCGAAACCTACCGCCTGGCCGGGGGTCGATTTCGGCATGGGTGACCTGAACCGGTTGCGGGGCGAACCACTGACAGATCAGGTCCGGTTCGGTCCAGCAGCGCCAGACCTGTGCGGGCGTCGCAGACAGGCTGCGGGTGAATGACAGGGCATGCGCTGCGGTCATGTTCGGAAACCCTTATGAATTTTCCAGATCATCGGTGTCGTCCAGCATCAGGGCCATCTGGCCCTGTTCGCCCAGCCGCCGTTCCCAGATTGTCCGTTGCCAGGCCAGCCAGCCCTGCGCCTCCATCAGGGGATCGGTGTTCAGGTGGCAGGTGCGCACGCGCCCTTTCTTGACCGAACGGACAAGGCCTGCGGCCTCGAGCTTGCCCAGATGTTTCATGAAGGTGGGCAGCGCGATGGGGTGAGGTGCCGCCAGTGCCGTGACCGTCTTTGGCCCGCCCGCCAGCTGTTCGAGGACCGCGCGGCGGGTGGGATCGGCAAGGGCCGAGAAAAAGGCGTTCAATGGCAGGGTCATACCCCACCAGATTGCATCGGCGGGATGCCACGTCAACGTCGCTTGTGGGCTTTCGCGCGGTGGCCCGCCGCCGTAACCTGCCGTCATGAGCAAGACACCCCGATTCATTCATCTGCGCGTCCACACCGAATATTCGTTGCTGGAAGGTGCCGTGCCGGTCAAGAAACTGGCGGGCATGGTCGAGGCGGCGGGCATGCCCGCGGTCGCCATGACCGACACCAACAACATGTTCGCGGCCCTCGAATTCAGCGAATACGCGGCCAAGGCCGGTGTGCAGCCCATCGTCGGCTGCCAGATCAGCCTGGGCTATACCACGCCCGAACCGGGCAAGCGGCCGGATGCGCCCGCCCCGATCGTGCTGCTGGCGCAGTCCGAGGCGGGCTACATGAACCTGATGAAGCTGAATTCGGCGCTGTATCTATCCGGCGACGGGCTGGCACCGCAGATCACCGTCGACGATCTGAGCCACCATCACGCGGGCCTGATCTGCCTGACCGGCGGGCCTGACGGACCCATCGGCCGGTTATTGCGGCAGGGCCAGCGCGCCAAGGCGGAGGCACTGACAGATACGCTGCATGCGCTGTTTGGCGACCGGCTTTATGTCGAATTGCAGCGCCACCCTGACGGCGGCGGTCTGCCCGAAGCGGAACGCCTGTCCGAGCGTGGTCATATCGAGATCGCCTATGCCAAGGGGTTGCCGCTGGTCGCCACCAACGATGTGTATTTCCCGAAATCCGACCTGTACGAGGCGCATGACGCGCTGCTGTGCATCGCAGACGGGGCCTATGTCGATCAGCAAGAGGACCGCAGGCGGCTGACGCCGCAGCATTATTTCAAATCGGAACGGGAAATGGCGACGCTGTTCGCCGATCTGCCAGAGGCGCTGGACAACACCATCGAGATCGCAAAGCGGTGTGCGTTCAAGGTCTACAAACGCGACCCGATCCTGCCGAAATTCGCCGATGACGAGGTGGCGGAATTGCGGCGTCAGGCCCAGGAAGGCCTGCGTGCCCGTCTGGCCATCATTCCGCATGCGGCCCCTGTCGAGGACTACGAAAAGCGGCTGGAATTCGAGCTGGGCATCATCGAGGGCATGGGGTTCCCCGGCTATTTCCTGATCGTGGCGGATTTCATCAAATGGGCCAAGGATCAGGATATTCCCGTGGGTCCGGGCCGCGGGTCCGGTGCGGGGTCGCTGGTGGCCTATGCGCTGCTGATCACCGACCTTGATCCGCTGCGCTACAGCCTGCTGTTCGAACGGTTCCTGAACCCCGAACGGGTCTCTATGCCCGATTTCGACATCGATTTCTGCATGGACCGCCGCGAAGAAGTGATCCGCTACGTGCAGGACAAATACGGGCGCGACAAGGTGGGGCAGATCATCACCTTTGGTGCGCTGCTGTCCAAGGCGGCCGTGCGCGACGTGGGCCGCGTGTTGCAGATGCCATACGGTCAGGTGGACCGTCTGTCCAAGATGATCCCTGTCGAAGGCGTCAAGCCGGTCAGCATCGAAAAGGCGCTGGCGGACGAGCCGCGCCTGCGCGAAGAGGCCAAGAACGAAGAGGTCGTGGACCGGCTGCTGACCTATGCCCAACAGGTCGAAGGGCTGTTGCGCAACGCATCCACCCATGCTGCCGGTGTCGTGATCGGGGATCGCCCGCTGGACGAGCTGGTGCCGCTGTATCAGGACCCCCGGTCCGACATGCCCGCGACGCAGTTCAACATGAAATGGGTCGAACAGGCCGGGTTGGTCAAATTCGACTTTCTGGGTCTGAAAACCCTGACGGTCATCCAGAACGCCGTCGATCTGATCCTGAAATCGGGTCGTCCGCTGCACGTCGATGCAGAGGGCAACACGCTGTATCAGCCGCCAGCGGGTGCGGAAAACGACATCGGCACCATTCCGCTGGACGATCCGAAATCCTACGCGCTCTATGCGGCGGCCAAAACCGTCGCGGTGTTTCAGGTGGAATCCAGCGGCATGATGGATGCGCTCAAACGGATGAAGCCGACCTGCATCGAGGATATCGTTGCCCTCGTGGCGCTGTATCGTCCCGGTCCGATGGAAAACATCCCCACCTATTGCGAGGTGAAGAACGGCCAGAAAAAGCTGGAATCGATCCACCCCAGCATCGACTACATCCTCGAGGAAACCCAAGGCATCATCGTCTATCAGGAACAGGTGATGCAGATCGCGCAGGTCATGGCGGGCTATTCGCTTGGCGGCGCCGACCTGCTGCGCCGCGCCATGGGCAAGAAGATCGCCGAGGAGATGGCCAAGGAGCGTCCCAAGTTCGAATCGGGTGCTGTCGCCAACGGCGTGGACAAGAAAAAGGCCCGCGAGGTTTTTGACCTTCTGGAAAAATTTGCCAACTACGGTTTCAACAAATCCCACGCCGCCGCCTACGCCGTCGTCAGTTATCAGACCGCATGGCTCAAGGCGAACCACCCGGTCGAATTCATGGCCGGCGTGATGAACTGCGATATTCACCTGACGGACAAACTCGGTGTCTATTTCCAGGAGGTGAAAAAGGGGCTTGGCATCGGTTATACCCCGCCTTGTGTGAACCGGTCGCAGGCGATGTTCGATGTCCACGAGGGCAAGCTGGTCTATGCGCTGGGCGCGTTGAAAAACGTGGGCGTCGAGGCGATGAAGCTGATCGTGGCCGCCCGTGCGGATGGGGAATTCGTCACGCTGTTCGATTTTGCCCGCCGGGTCGATCTGAAACGGGTCGGCAAGCGCCCGATGGAAATGCTGGCGCGGGCCGGGGCATTCGATGTGCTGGACTCGAACCGCAGGCGCGTGATGGCGTCACTGGATGCGTTGGTGGGCTATTCGGCGGCGATCCACGATCAGAAGAATTCCAATCAGGTCAGTCTGTTCGGTGACGCCGGAGAGGATCTGCCCGAACCGCGTCTGGCGGGTGGCGACGACTGGTTGCCTGCCGAACGGCTGGCAGAGGAATTCAAGGCCATCGGGTTCTATCTGTCCGGTCACCCGCTGGACGATTACATGGGCGCGCTGAAACGCAAACAGGTGCTGACGCTGGACGAGGTGACGGCCAAGGCCGAACGCGGCGCTTGCATCGTGAAAATGGCGGGCACCGTGTCGGGGCGTCAGGAACGCAAATCGGCACGCGGGAACCGGTTTGCCTTTGTTCAGCTGTCTGACCCCACGGGCCAGTATGAAGTCACGATGTTCAGCGACACGCTGGAGGTTGCGCGCGAACATCTGGAAACCGGCAATCAGGTCGTGATCCAATGCGAGGCGACGATGGAATCCGACCAGCTCAAACTGCTGGGCAGGTCGGTCAGCCCGATCGACACGGCGGTGGTCGATGCGGTCAGTGGCGGTTTGCGCGTGTTCCTCGATGGTCCAGAGGCCATCCCGTCCGTTGCCTCGATCTTGGCCAATGCCACAAAGGACCGGGTCAAGGGCGCACGCGGTCCGGTGTTTTTCTGCCTGATGGGGGACGGCCTGCCCGGCGAGGTCGAGGTCGATCTGGGACAGGATTTTCCGGTCAATCCGCAGATCAGGGGGGCCTTGCGGTCGCTGAGCGGCGTGATCGAGGTGGAAGATGCGTAACCGTGGGTGATTGGCCTGCGGCATTATCGAGGTGAGGACGGTCGACATGATGAAGAGAATTATAGCAGCACTTGGGTGCTATGCATTGGTCGGCTGTGCGGGCGCGGGTCTGGGCACAGGCACGCCTTTGGTCACGTCGGACGTGGACGCTTTGCAGGTGGGGCCGGGGGCCGCGCTGCCCTTTGGCGAAATCGCCACCACATGTGGCATCGCCACGGCGGATATGGGCATGCCGGTTGTCGCGGCCTCTGGCTATACGGTCTACGACACCGCGCCGACCAGCACTGCAGTGCGCACGCATTACATCGACGGGTTCAGCGACGGTTGCGCCAGACAGTTCACGGCCGCCCTCGTGCTGACCGGCGATGTCAGCACCCACGAAGGTGTGCGCTATGCCCGGACGCCTGCGCAGCAGCGTTATTCCGAAACCGACACGGCCTATGAGGCGATCAAACGTGCATTCTGCGGGGTCGGCACGGGCGCGCCTTGCGGCAGCAGGATCGACGCGCTGTCACGTCGGACCGTGTTCGTGACCGCCTATCCGCAGTTTTCGGGCAGCAAGTCATGGAAGGAATTTCTGCTGCACGAGGGCACGGTCGCGGCCAGCGGCACCGAAACGCCCTGATCGCCGTCCTACCAGTGCGGCGGACGTTCGTCGCCCAGCGGCACGGTGCCGCTGCTTTCGGCCTCGCGGGTTGCCTCGCGCTGCATCAGCATTTCGATCCGGCGCAGGGCGATGGTCAGATCCTTGTCCTGACGTGCGACCACGTCTGACAGGTCCTCGACCAACCGGGTCAGGTGGGCGATCTGTATTTCGAGGTCAGTGTTATCCATGCGCCAGAGTTAGGTCATTGCGCCCGCCATGCCAAGCCATTGCCCCGCAGGCCCGTGCGGGGTATGTCGCGCGCGACTGACAGACCCACAGGTGATCCGATGGCAAAGCCGAAAAAGACCCCGCGCCCCAAGGCCGTGACGCCCAAGGGCTTTCGCGACTACTTTGGGGCAGAGGTCACGCATCGCAACGAGATGCTCGCCAGGATCGCAGAGGTCTATCACCGCTACGGCTTTGACCCGCTGGAAACATCCGGGGTCGAAACGGTCGAGGCGCTGGGCAAGTTCCTGCCCGACGTGGACCGCCCGAACGAGGGTGTGTTCGCATGGGAAGAGGACAGCGACTGGCTGGCGCTGCGCTATGACTTGACAGCACCGCTGGCGCGGGTTGCGGCGCAGTACCGCGACACACTGCCGTCGCCCTATCGCCGCTATGCGATGGGACCGGTCTGGCGCAACGAAAAGCCCGGACCGGGGCGGTTCCGTCAGTTTTATCAATGCGATGCGGATACCGTGGGCGCGCCGTCGGTCGCAGCGGATGCCGAAATCTGCGCGATGCTGTCGGATACGCTGGAGGCCGTCGGCATCCCGCGCGGCGACTATGTGATCCGGGTCAACAACCGCAAGGTCCTGAACGGTGTGCTGGAGGTCGCGGGCCTGTCAGGCGACGACAAGGACGCCGAACGCGGGATCGTCCTGCGCGCGATTGATAAGCTGGACCGTCTGGGCGTCGAAGGCGTGCGTGCCCTGCTGGGTGAAGGGCGCAAGGATGAAAGCGGGGATTTCACCAAGGGTGCTGGGCTGGATGATACGTCTGCCGAGGTGATCGTCGGTTTCATGGACGCAAAACGTGATGACGGTGCGACCACGGTTGCGCGCTTGCGCGAATTGGTCGGTGACAGCCAGATCGGGGTTGCCGGTTGCGATGAGCTGGAGCTGATCGCAGACCTTCTCGCGGCCCAAGGCTACGGCCCTGACCGCATCGTCATCGACCCCTCCGTCGTCCGCGGCCTTGGTTATTACACCGGCCCGGTGTTCGAGGCGGAACTGACATTTGAGGTGACCGACGAAAAGGGGCGTCCGCGCAACTTTGGCTCTGTCGCAGGGGGCGGGCGCTATGACGATCTGGTCAAACGCTTTACCGGGCAAGAGGTGCCCGCGACGGGTGTCTCTATCGGCGTCGATCGCCTGCTGGCCGCATTGCACGCCAAGGGGCGGCTGGACACCAAGGCCAGCGGTCCGGTCATCGTCACGGTGATGGATAAGGCGCGCATGGCCGATTACCAGAACATGGTCGCAGAACTGCGGCAGGCGGGTATCCGGGCAGAGGTCTACCTGGGCAACCCCAAGAATTTCGGCAACCAGCTGAAATACGCGGATAAACGCGACAGCCCCATCGCGGTGATCGCAGGCGGCGACGAATTCGACCGTGACGTCGTGCAGATCAAGGACCTGATCCTGGGGGCCGAGATCGCCAAGGACGCCACCGCCGAGGAATGGAAGGACCGCCCCCAGCAGGTCGAGGTGCCGCGCACCGAGATGCTGGCACGGATCCGTCAGATGCTGGAAGACCAGTCGTGAACGGCCGCGCGATACAGGCTGAAACCGACCGCCTGTCCGCCTGCTTTGCCAAGGCTGGCGCGCAGACGGTCTATACGGATGTGCTGCAACCGGCGGATACGCTGCTGGACCTCTATGGCGAGGATATTCGCGGGCGGTCCTATCTGACGTCCGACCCGGCCTTGGGCGAAATGGTGCTGCGGCCCGATTTCACGGTGCCGGTGGTGCAGATGCACATGCAGTCCCACGCCAATCCGGCGCGCTATACCTACGCGGGCCGCGTGTTTCGCAAGCAGGACGTGAACCCCGGCCGCGCGACCGAATTCGTGCAGGTCGGGTTCGAGATCATGGGCGGTGACGATCCTGCCGCCGCCGAGGCCGAGGTTTTCGCCACGATCCGTGCGGCCCTTGGAGATTTGCCGCTGCGGGCGGCGACCGGCGATATCGGCGTGCTGATGGCGGCCGTGCGTGGGTTGCGGACCACGCAGGCGCGCAAGGATGCGTTGATGCGTCACATCTGGCGGCCCCGGCGGTTTCGCGCGCTGCTGGACCGGTTCGGCGGGCGCACGCCGCCGCCTGCGTCGCGGACCGCGCTGCTGGCCTTGGCCGATCCGCTGGACGGCGCACCCGCACTTGCAGGTGTCCGCACCCGTGCTGAAATCGCGGCAAGGATCGCATCCCTGCGCGAAGACGCGGCTGCGGCCCCCATCTCGGCCAGTGAAATCGCACTGCTGGATGTGATCCTCGATCTGCGCGCGACCGCGCCGCAGGCGCTGGGTCGTCTGCGCGATATCGCCATCGACATGCCCGCGATCGAACCGGCGGTGACCCGGATGCATGCGCGGCTGAACGCGCTGCATCTGCGCGGGATCGATGTGGACGCGCTGGAATTCGAAGGCAGCTATGGCCGCACCTCGTTGGAATATTACGATGGTTTCGTGTTCGGGTTTTACGCGGCAGAGGGGCACCAGCCCCCGGTCGCCACGGGCGGGCGCTATGACGCGCTGACCGCCCGGCTGGGTGATACCGATGTGCCTGCGGTCGGCGGCGTGATCCGCCCCGATCTGGTGCTGGCCGTCAGGGGACAGATGTGATGCTGAAACTGGGTGTGCCGTCCAAGGGGCGGCTGATGGAAAAGACGTTTCAGTGGTTCGGCAAACGGGGCGTGACACTGCGCAAATCCGGGTCTGACCGTGAATATGCCGGGGCCGTTGACGGGATCGACGGTGTCGATCTTGTGCTGCTGTCCGCCGGTGAAATTCCGCGCGAACTGGCCGCTGGACGCATCCAGCTGGGCGTCACCGGGTCCGATCTGGTCCGGGAAAAGCTCGCCAACTGGGAAAGCACCGTGCGCCAGGTGACCCCGATGGGGTTCGGTGGTGCCGATCTGATCATCGCCGTGCCGACAGGCTGGGTCGATGTCGATACGGTGGACGACCTTGATGCGGTTGCCGCTGCGTTCCGTGCAACGCACGGGCACCGCCTGCGCATCGCGACCAAGTATCATCGCCTTGTGCGGGAATTCCTCGCCCGCGAAGGCGTCGCGGATTATGCGCTGGTCGACAGTCAGGGTGCGACCGAAGGCACGATCAAGAACGAAACCGCCGAAGCCATCGCCGACATCACCTCGACCGGGGAAACCCTGCGGGCCAATGGTCTGAAGATCCTCAGCGACGGCATGATCCACGCCAGTCAGGCGACGTTGTTCCGGTCGTCGCGGTCCGGGTGGACCATGGCGCAGCGCGACACCTTCCGCGCGCTTGAACATACGCTGGGGCTCTAGGTGCCAGTTCAACACGGTTGTTTGACCGGCAGGTCATAGCGCCAGCCAAGCAGACAGGTCACAGTCGCCTGATACCTCTTGGGATGGTGTCATGGCAGCTTTGCGCGTTTTGTCTCTTTCGTTGATATGTGCGGGCCTGGTCGCTTGTGGCGGCACCGGTGGCGCTGGGCTGAAAGATGCGCCCGTCAATCCACGATTTGCCGATGCCGATCCGCATCCCGCCATCGGCACACAGCCTGCGTTTTACCCGGTGCACGGTCTGGACGTGTCGCGCTATCAGACGGCCATCGACTGGCGTGCCGCGCGGGCGGCGGGCATCCGTTTCGTCTATATCAAGGCGACCGAGGGCGGTGATCTGGTCGATCCGATGTTCGCGGCCCACCGCAACGGGGCCAAGGTGGCGGGCGTGCGCTACGGGGCCTATCATTTCTACTATTTTTGCCGGTCGCCGCAGGAACAGGCGGCATGGTTCATCGCGAATGTGCCGCGTGACCGGGACGCGCTGCCGCATGTGTTGGATCTGGAATGGAATCACGGGTCGCGGACCTGTCGGCGCAGGCCCGACGGAGCTACCGTCCGGGCCGAGGCGCAAGTCTTTATGGATATCATCGAACGCCACTACGGTCGGCGTCCACTGGTTTACACCGCACCTGATATCTACCGCGACGCGGGGCTGGGGGCATTGCCCCGCACCCAGTTCTGGTTGCGCTCGGTGGCCGCGCACCCTGCCACCACCTATCCGGGCGAGGGCTGGTCGTTCTGGCAGTACACATCCACCGGGATCGTGCCGGGGGTGGCACGTCCGGTGGATATCAATGCCTTTGCCGGGTCATTGGCGGATTGGAACCGCTGGATCGAGTGAGCCTCAGCCCGCTGCCTGAATGCGGTCGCGCAGGAAACGGCGCAGGATCTTGCCCGACGCGCTCTTGGGGATTTCCGTGACACGGTCGATGCGGTGCACCTGCTTGTAGGACGACAGGTTTGCGGCCAGATGCGCGCGGATCGCGTCATCGTCAGGGGCATTGTCGCCGCCGACCACAAAGGCCATCGGCAATTCGCCCGCCTCTGGATCGGGGATGCCGATGACGGCCACATCGGTGATCCCGTCCAGCGCGATGATCGCGGCCTCCAGCTCTGCCGGGGCGACCTGAAATCCCTTGTACTTGATCAGCTCCTTGAGCCGATCCACGACAAACATATGGCCGTCCGCGTCGATCCGGCTGATGTCGCCGGTGCGCAGCCAGCCATCCGCGACGATGGTGTCCGCCGTGGCCTTTGCGTTGTTCAGATAGCCCTGCATCACGTTGGGGCCCTTGATCCACAATTCGCCCTCGGCCCCCGGTGCGACGTCCTGCCCGGTTTCGGAATCCACGATGCGGCATTGCACGTTGGGGGCCGCGATGCCCGATGATCCGGGTTTTGCGTCATCAATCGGACACAGATGGCTGACCGGTGACAATTCGGTCATGCCGTAGCCCTGCAGGCTGACGCATTGCAGGCGCTGACCCACGGTATTGGACAGATCGGCCCCCAGCGGTGCCGCCCCGCAAAAGGTCTGCTGGACGCTGGACAGGTCGAAATCGGCAACCATCGGGTGTTTGGCCAGTGCCAGCGCCACGGGGGGCACGACCCACATGCGCCTTGCCTTGTGATCCTGCGAGATACGCAGAAACATTTCCAGATCGAACCGCGGCATGGTCACCAGCGCACCGCCACCGGCGAGGTGGACGTTCATCAATACGGTCATGCCGTAGATGTGGAAGAACGGCAGAAAACCGGCTGCGACCTCGCCCGGGCTGAAATCCGCGCCGTGGATGATCTGATCCACGTTCACGACCAGGTTGCGATGCGACAGCATCACGCCCTTGGGCAGGCCGGTTGTTCCCGACGAATAGGGCAGCACGACCGTATGCCGGTCCAGATCGACGGGCACCTGATCGGCCAGCGGGTCGCCTGTCAGATCGGTGATGGGGGGCAGTCCCACGGCATCACCGATGCTGTAGATTGCGGTCACGCCGGTGTCGACTGCGGCCTCCTTGGCCGTGTCCGCGAACATCGCGACCGTGACCAGCAGATCGGCGCGGCTGTCGTTCAGCTGATGGCGCACCTCTGCCGCAGTATAGGTCGGGTTGATCGTCGTGACGGTGCCACCGGCATAGGCCGCAGCATGAAACATGACGCAGTATTCGGGCATGTTCGGCGCCATCAGTGCCAGCGTCTTGCCGGGGCCGAAACCATGCGCGCGCAGACCACCCGCCAGCGCACGGATCTGGTCGATCACATCGCCCGCCGTCAGGGCGCGCCCGGTCGGTCCATCGGTCAGGACGACCTCTGACCTGCGGTTTTCCAGCCCGGCAAAGATCGCCTGTGTGATCGACACGTCCCGCAGCGGCACGTCATCGAATTTGTTCGGATAGATATGCATGGTGAACCTCCCAATTCGCGCAAATCGTCGCACGGCTCGGGGCGGCCTGTCACCTGTGCTGACGCAAGGTTATCTGACGCCGATATCGGCCAGCGCCTTGGAGAGTTCGGGGGGCAGCGGTTCTTCGGCCTGACGGCCCTCGGCCAGATCGGGCGGCGCATCGGCGGGGGACAGGTAGCGCCATCCCTGGAACGCCTTTTTCGGGGTAGCGGCAACGCGGATGACATCGGGTTCAAGCACCAGCCCGCAACGGCGCACGCCGTCCTGGCCGATGATTTCGCGCAAGTCCATGATCGGCTGGCGGCACAGGATCACGCCCTTGATGACCCAATAGATCGACCCACCGTTCAGCAGTTCCGTTTCGCGCTTGGGCCACATGCGGGTCACGTGGTAATATCGTCCGTCCCGGACCTGTTGGGACCGCAGGCGTTGCCAATCAAGCATGTTCTCGATGGATTCAGTGCCGACCGACAGCTTTACCAGATTTACGTGGTTGCCCAATGTGTCACCCCAGATGTAGTATGCAGATCCGGTTTAACCGATTCTTTACCTGACGAACAGGTAGGGTCGGTGACCGGTGTTTCAATTGACCACGCCCGCCGCGGGACCTATTCCTGCACACCTTCACCACACCTCAAAGGATTCGTCATGACCCGTTTCACAGCCCCGATTGCAGAGCAGATCTGGGACATGAAGTATCGTTTCAAGGCAGCAGACGGCACCCCCATCGACGAAACCGTCGAGGATACATGGGCCCGTATCGCGGGCGCGCTGGCCGTTGTGGAAAAAGAGCCAAAGGTCTGGGAGGACCGGTTTTACAACGCGTTGGCGGATTTCAAATATCTGCCCGCAGGACGCATCACCGCCGGTGCGGGAACCGCGCGCGCGGTGACGTTGTTCAACTGTTTCGTCATGGGCACCGTGCCCGACAGCATGGGCGGCATTTTCGACATGCTAAAAGAGGCCGCACTGACCATGCAGCAGGGTGGTGGGATCGGCTATGATTTCTCGACCATCCGGCCCAAGGGGGCGACCGTGCACGGTGTGGCCGCCGACGCATCCGGGCCGTTGTCGTTCATGGACGTCTGGGACGCCATGTGCCGGACGATCATGTCCGCCGGGTCGCGGCGTGGCGCGATGATGGCCACGATGCGCTGCGACCACCCCGACGTCGAGGATTTCATCACCGCGAAACACGACGCCGCACGCCTGCGGATGTTCAACATGTCCGTGCTGATTACCGATCCCTTCATGGATGCGGTCAAGGCCGACACCGACTGGGATCTGGTGTTCAAAGGCGAGGTCTACCGCACCGTCAAGGCGCGCGACCTTTGGAACGCGATCATGAAATCCACCTACGAGGTGGCGGAACCGGGTGTCATTTTCATCGACCGCATCAATGCGGCCAACAACCTGAACTATTGCGAAACCATTGCCGCGACGAACCCCTGCGGTGAACAGCCGTTGCCGCCCTACGGCGCTTGCCTGCTGGGGTCGATCAACATGGCGCGCATGGTCTCTGATCCCTTTGGCGATGCGGCAGCACTCGACGAGGCGGCACTGACCGATCTGGTCGCGACCGCCGTGCGGATGATGGACAACGTCGTGGATGCCAGCCAATTCCCGCTGGAGGCACAGCGCCAGGAGGCGCAGGCGAAACGCCGCATCGGTCTGGGTGTGACGGGTCTGGCCGATGCGCTGCTGATGGTCGGCCTGCGCTATGGCTCTGAGGAGGCGGCGCGTCAGACCGACCGCTGGATGCACGCGATCGCCCGCGCCGCCTATCTGGCGTCGGTGGAATTGGCCAAGGAAAAAGGCGCGTTCCCGCTGTTCGACGCCGATGCCTTTCTTGCGTCGGGGGCCATGCAGGACATGGACGACGATGTGCGCGATGCGATTCGCACCCACGGCATCCGCAACGCGCTCCTGACGTCCATCGCGCCCACAGGCACAATCAGCCTGTACGCGGGGAACGTCAGCTCGGGGATCGAACCGGTCTTCGCCTATGCCTACACCCGCAAGGTTCTGCAAAAGGACGGCACCAAGACCGAAGAAGAGGTCGTGGATTACGCCGTGCAGATGTGGCGCGAACTCAAGGGCGACGCCCCGCTGCCCGATTATTTCGTCAACGCACAGACGCTGGCCCCGCTGGACCACGTCCGTATGCAAGCCGCCGCACAAAAGTGGATCGACAGCTCGATTTCCAAGACGATCAATTGCCCCGAGGACATCAGCTTTGATGATTTCAAGGACGTCTATATGGCGGCCTGGGATCAGGGCTGCAAAGGTTGCACCACCTACCGCCCCAACGCGGTCACGGGTTCGGTGCTGAGCGTGTCAGAGGACAAGCCGGTGCAGGTTCAGACCGACGGCGAAACCGCCGAGGTCGTCTACATGACCGAACCGCTGGACCGCCCGACAGAGCTGGAAGGCGCGACCTACAAGCTGAAATGGCCCGACAGCGAGCACGCGATTTACATCACGGTAAATGATCTGGTGATCGCAGGTCACCGCCGCCCGTTCGAGGTGTTCATCAACTCCAAGAACATGGAACATTTTGCCTGGACGGTTGCGCTGACGCGCATGATCTCTGCCGTGTTCCGCCGTGGCGGCGACGTGACTTTCGTGGTCGAAGAGCTGAAGGCCGTGTTCGATCCGCGTGGCGGCGCCTGGGTCAAAGGCAAGTACGTCCCCAGCATTCTCGCCGCCATCGGCGGTGTGATCGAGCGTCACATGATCGCGACCGGATTTCTGACGGGCGAAGGCCAAGGTCTGAAAAGCGACCCGCAGGCCGATGTGATCAACCTGTCCGACGCCCCCCGCGGCAAGGCCTGTTCCAGCTGCGGCAGCTACGAGCTGCGCATGGTGGAGGGTTGCATGACCTGCGCCAGCTGCGGGTTTTCAAAGTGCGGCTAGCCGTGGACCGGTGATGTGAATGTAAATGGCGGCTTTTCTCTGCCATTTCGCATTAATCGGCTGCCACTTTGCTGGTCTAATTTTGCCAGCCGTTGAAAACGCTGAAGAATTTTTGGAAGATGAAACGCCACCCTGAGGGGTGGCGTTTTTCGTTGCAGTATCCGCAAAAAAAGTCGCTTTTAGACGATTTCGTTCTTTCTTCCATCCTGCAAAGCTGTATCTTTCATGGAGGATAGGATGATATTTTGACAGAGCCGACCACCAAACTGGCCAACCTCAACCTGAAGATCACCGAAGATGAGCGGTGGGCTTTTAAGGAACTCTGCGTGCGTCATCGCATGAGCCAGGTTGACGGCTTTCGTATGGCGGCGGCGCTTTTGAGAAATCATCTCGAAAATCAGGATGACGCTTCAGGGCTGGGTCCAAAAGATGAATCTGGAGATCAGGCATGAGCCGCGAGACCATCAACACACACGCCTCCTTCATTGAGGCTATCGCCAATCTTCTGCGTGGTGATTTCAAGCAGTCCGAATATGGCAAGATCATCCTGCCCTTCACGATCTTGCGGCGTCTTGATCTCCTGTTGGAATCCACAAAGCAGGACGTTCTCGATGCGGCGGCAGACCTGCCGGATGAAATGGACGACCAGATGCGGATGACCATTCTCACGGATGCAGCACAGGCCGGCGGGCAGATCTACAACCAGAGCCAGTTCACGTTTGCCAGTCTGCGTCAGCAGGACGCGGCACAGCTGCGCACGAACCTTGTGGACTACCTGACCGGCTTCAGCCCCAACGTGCGCGACATCTTCATTGAGAAGTTCAAGTTCACCGAGATTCTGAAAGACCTCGACGACAAGGGATCTCTTTGGCTGGTCTTCGACCGCTTCGCTCAGCTGTCGATCCACCCCGACGAGGTGTCCAACCTCGAAATGGGCTACCTTTTCGAGGAGCTGATCCGCCGTTTCTCGGAAATGTCGAACGAGACGGCTGGTGAGCACTTCACCCCGCGGGAAGTCGTGCGCCTGCTAGTCGATCTGCTGTTGGCAAATGACGACGATGCCTTGTCAGGCAAGCAGATCATCAGGCGCGTCTATGACCCGGCCTGCGGAACGGGCGGCATGCTGTCAGTGGCGGAAGAGGCCATGAAAGAGCTCAACCCCGGCCTGAATGTCGATCTGTTCGGCCAGGAGCTGAACGGCGAGTCCTACGCGATCTGCAAGTCGGACATGCTGGTGAAGGGCCACGATGCATCGCGTATCGCCTACGGCAACACGCTGACGCAAGACGCTCATCCGAACGAGACATTCCACTACATGCTGTCGAACCCGCCCTACGGGGTCGACTGGAAGAAATATGCCGACGTCATCCGCCAAGAGCGCGAAGAACAAGGCGACGAGGGGCGGTTTGCCGGCGGGCTACCTCGGATTTCGGACGGTCAGTTCCTCTTTCTGCAGCACATGATCTCAAAAATGCGCCACGACGAGAATGGCTCTCGCATCGGAATCGTCATGAATGGCTCGCCGCTTTTCACTGGCGGTGCCGGGTCGGGCGAGAGCGAAATTCGCCGCTGGCTGATGGAAGACGATTTGGTGGAGGCGATCATCGCGCTGCCAACGGACATCTTTTATAACACCGGCATCCAGACCTACATCTGGATCCTCACGAACCGGAAAGTTGCGGCGCGCCGTGGCAAGGTGCAGCTGATTGACGCCAGCAGCGCGCGGTTCTGGCAATCCATGCGCAAGTCGCTGGGATCGAAGCGGCGGCAGATCAGCGATGATGCCCGGGCGGAGATTGTGCGGATCTACGGCGAGTATCTGAACGGCGATGCCGGTTACGGCGACGTGTCGAAGATCTTCAAGACAACCGATTTTGGGTATCGCGAGATCCGGGTGGAGCGACCCAAGCGAGTCATTTTTCGTGGGAGTTCGGATCAGCGCAAAGCACTGGAAGCTTCCAAAGTATTCCAGAAATACGATCTTGAGCAGCAAAATCGCATTACCGATACGCTCTACGACAAATGCAATGATGTGGAGTTCTCCAGCCGGGAGCAGTTCGCGCAACATATTCGGCTTTGTCTGGAAGCAGATGGCAGGGACTTTGACGCTAAACTTGTCGCTTTGATCGTTTCAAGTGCCGAGGTTCCAAGTGAAGAGGGCGAAGTTCAGCGTGATGCGCGAGGCAGGATTGTAGCGGACCCCAAGCTGCGCGACCACGAACTTGTGCCGCTGGATGAGGATTGGGAGGCATATGTCGAACGTGAGGTCATGCCTTTCGTGCCAGATGCTTGGGTGGACGTTTCGCACATAGATCCGCGCGACGGTGAAGTCGGTCGCGTGGGGTATGAGATCAACTTCAACCGGTATTTCTACCAGTATGTGCCGCCGCGGCCGCTGGCTGAGATCGATGCGGAGCTTAAGACGCTGGAGGCGGAGATTGCCGGGCTGCTGAAAGAGGTGGTGGCGTGATGCGTCTAAAGCATTATCTACAAATGACTTATGGCGATGCCTTGAGCGTTGATGTAAGGGAAGAAGGAGTGGTGCCCGTTTATGGTTCAAACGGCATTGTGGGCAATCATTCGAAGGCAAATACGCTCGGACCAGCGATCATCGTTGGCCGAAAGGGCTCGCATGGAAAAGTTGTTTGGGCAAGCAGGCCAAGTTTCTGCATAGACACTGCATATTATGTGGATGAAAGAACCTGCAAAGGGGATTTGCGTTTCTCATATTTCCTTCTGCTTTCTCTCGAGCTGGATCGGAACACACGGGACACTGGGGTGCCCGGACTGGAACGGACCGAAGCTCTCAACAGAGTCGTGCGTATTCCTGACCTCCCTACCCAAAAACGGATCGCCGCCTTCCTCGACCGCGAAACAGCACGAATTGATGAGCTGATCGCGAAGAAGGCTACATTCGGAGACTTAATCTTGGCCCGAGAAGAGGCCTCTTTCCTCGCGGCAGTGACAGGACGCTCGCATTCGGGTCCCAAGGTGTGGTCTGGCGTGGATTGGATCGGCGACATTCCTGAAGGATGGCTTGCGCCGAAGTTCACGATGGTCGCCCGTCAGGAGACCGGCCACACGCCAAGTAGAAAAGAGCCAGATTACTGGGTGCCGGAAGACTGCGTCATTCCTTGGCTGTCACTTGCAGATGTGTGGCAATTGAGAAGTGGCGAGAATGTCTACCTCTATGACACTTCAGAGAAAATCAGTGAATTCGGTATGGCGAATTCCTCAGCGCGGCTGCTGCCAAAGAATACGGTTGTTTTGTCGAGAACTGCTTCAGTTGGCTTCGCGGCGATCATGGGGCAGCCTATGGCGACGACGCAGGATTTTGCAGGCTGGATCTGCGGGCCGACAATCCGGCCGAAATTCCTCTACTATGTGCTTCGCGCTATGAAGCCGGAATTCCGTCGCTTGATGATGGGATCCACCCATCAGACGATCTATATGCCTGACATTCGGGCGTTCCGCACGCCGCTGCCGTCTTTGAATGAGCAAGACCAGATCGTTAATGAACTGGATGCATCAATTGGCACCTATCGTATGGTTCATAGGAGTATCCAAACATCCATTGACCGCCTCCGCGAATACCGCGCCGCCCTGATCTCCGCCGCTGTCACTGGCCAGATCGACGTGCAGACATACGCCAAGTCCGGCACCGCCGATCGCCGCCTCGACGCCATTGAAGAGGAGATGGGTGCTTGACGACGTTCCTCCTCCAGATGAATGGCAAGCTTCATCCTGAAAGCGGGATTTCAAAACCGCGCGCCGGGGACTGGGACAACGACACGATCATAATGCCGTGGACCGGCCCAAGGCCTTCCTCCTACGCCGACAAGGCGCGCGGGCCCGATCCTGAAGCAGGTGACATGCTCTACATCTGGGCGCACGAACATCCAGACTGGGGAGATGGTCGGGGGTTAACTGCAACGGCGACGGTAAAATCGGTTCTGCCGCGCGGGGATGATCTGGCCATTTCACTCAACGACGTCTCTTTGCTGAAGAACCCTTTCGGATTTCGCCGCCTTGATGGACAGCAATCGAGGTCGGAGGTTCTCAAGCGGATCGACGATGATCGATCGCCACGCCTGTGGGTTGTTTCGGACGATGAACGTTCCATCCTTGATGCGCTCATTGCCGAGTTTGGCAGTGCGCCATCGGAAGAGCGTGCTTCGCAAGCAGATAGTCTTCTGAGCTCTGATCCTTGGGCTACGGCAATGCACGAAGGTTCTGACGCCATCAAAGCCGCCCTGGTATTGCGGCGGACAAGGCCAGATCAGGATCAGTTCAGGAGGATGGCCATCGCCAGGCACGGTGGGCGATGCGTCTTCACGAGAACGCCCGTCCTGCACGCACTTGAGGCAGCCCACGTTGTTCCTCATACGGGACATCCCCAATTTGAGCGCGCCGATAATAGCCTGCTGCTGCGCCGCGATGTTCATGCGCTGTTCGATCGATTCCTCCTGTCGATCCGACCAGTCGACGGGACGATCTGCGTCGCACCCGAACTTGCAGACGGTCCCTACGGTAAGCTTCGCGGTCGAGTAGTGGTGCATCAATTGCATCCCAGGCCGCTCGATTTCCATTTCAGGCAATTCCGTAAGCGCCTCGCTTGAAAAGAGAGTAACAAATATGACCAGTCCCGCCATCTCCCGCGAAAAGCTCCATACAGAAGAAGCCGTCGAGATCTACCTCGTCGACCAGCTGGTCACGCGCCAAGGCTGGCAGGAACGCCCCTACACGGCCTTCGACCGTCGGACTGCCCTCGACCCCCAGATGATCATGGCATTCGTGCAGAGCACGCAGCCACACGCGTGGAAGCGCCTCTGCGACCAGTATCCGGGCAAGGAGAGAGAAACCCTGACCCGCCAGGTCGAAGCCCGCCTGAAGGCCGTTGGCACGCTCGAGGTCCTCAAGCAGGGCATCACCATCGTGCCGGGCATCAAGATCGCGCTCTGCGCCTTCAAGCCAGCGTCCGGCCTGAACCCTGCGAGCCAGCGCGCCTATGAGGGTAATCTGCTGACGGTCATGCGCCAGGTGCGCTATGCGGTGAGCAACGAGAACGCCATTGACGTGGTGCTCTTCGTCAACGGGTTGCCTATCGCAACCCTCGAGCTGAAAAACACGCTGACAGGATCGACCTACCAGACGGCAGAAAAGCAGTATCGCAAGGACCGGTCGCCGAACGGAGAGCCGTTGCTGACCTTCAAGCGCGGCGCCTTGGTGCATTTCGCGCTCGATCAGGACAACGTCTCGATGACGACGCAGCTGAACAACGGCAAGACGCGGTTCTTGCCATTCAACCGCGGCCGTGACGGCGGTGCCGGCAACCCGGACGTCGAGGACGAATTCCGCATTGCCTACCTCTACCGGGACATCGGTGCGCGAAAGGCTGTCTTCTCGCGCGAGGTCTTTCTTGACATCCTGAACACGTTCGTCCTGGTCGATGAGGTCGAGCAGCCGGGTGGTCAGGTCAAGCGCACCACGATTTGGCCACGCTTCCAACAGCTCGATGCCGTGCGCATGCTGGTGCAGGATGCCAAAGCCAACGGCGCCGGCCAGAACTACCTGTTCCAGCACTCCGCCGGATCCGGGAAGTCAAACACAATCGCCTGGGCCGCCCATCATCTGGCCTCACTGCACGATGATGCGGACAACCATATATTCGATACGGTCATCATCGTGACCGACCGGGTGATCCTGGATCGCCAGTTGCAGCAGACGGTAAAGTCCTTCGCGCGCACAGCGGGCTACGTCGCCGCCATCGACGGCACGTCGCGGCAGCTCAAGGCCGCCATCGAACGTGGCGCGAAGATCATCATCTCCACCATCCACAAGTTCGCCACGGATCAGCTCTCCGTGCTGCGCAATGAGGATGGAAAGCGGTTCGCGATCATCGTCGACGAGGCGCACAGCTCCCAGTCTGGCAAGCACGCTGACAGTATGGCCCGTGTGCTGGCCGACGGTGGCATGACAGACGAGGAAGCCGAGATCGACGCCACGGAACAGGCCCTGCTGGAGCTGCAGCGTCTGCGTGGCCCGCAGGCCAACCTGTCCTATCTGGCGTTCACCGCGACACCGAAAAACGTGACCATGGAGCGGTTTGGCCGGACAGGGCCAGCTGGCCCTGAGCCGTTCCACCTCTATTCGATGCGTCAGGCGGTCGAGGAGGGGTTCATCCTCGACGTGCTGCGCAACTACCAGACCTATCAATCCTATGCGAAGCTGGAAAAAGCGATCGACGAAGATCCGCGGCTTCTGGAGCGCAAATCGTCCCGCAAAGTGGCCCGGTTCATCGATTTTCACGAGACGGCCATGATCCAGAAGGCCGAAGTGATTGTCGAGCATTTCCGCCGGCATGTTCTGCCTGAAATCTCAGGACAGGGTAAGGCCATGGTGGTGACCGGAAGCCGTGAGCATGCCATGCGCACGCACCAAGCCATCAGCACCTACATCGCAAATAACGGCTATACCGACGTGCGCGCCCTTGTGGCCTTCTCCGGTGAGCTGACCGTTGACGGCCAAAGCTATACGGAGCCGGGCATCAACGGCTTTGGCGAAACCGAACTTCCCAAAAGGTTCGACAGCGGGGACTACAATGTGCTCGTCGTGGCTGATAAATACCAGACCGGCTTCGATCAGCCCAAACTGGTGGCGATGTATATCGACCGCCGCCTGAGCGGTCTGCAGGCGGTGCAGACGCTGGCGCGCCTGAACCGGATCTATCCGAGCAAGGAGCGCACTTACATTCTGGATTTCCGCAATACGATCGAAGACATCCAGACGGCCTTCAAGCCCTACTACAATGTGACGACACTCGAGGACATCTCGGATCCGAACCAAGTCTACAATTTGGAAGCCCGCCTGAAAGCGTTCGGCGTTCTGGATCAGGCTGAAATTGACCGGTTCACGGAGCGGTTCATGGCGGCAGCCAAACGCGTCGATGAGCGCCCCGTTCTTGAAGGGATTGTGCGCCAGGCGGTGACGCGTTTCAGCACGAACCTTGGCGAGGAGGACCAAGAGGAATTCAGGCAGGTGCTGGCGTCGTTCCTGCGTTTCTACTCGTTCATCGCGCAGGTCGTGCGCTTGGGTGATACGAGCCTCGAAAAGCTGCATGTCTATGGATCGTGGCTGAAGCGCATCCTGCCGACGCGCCAGGCCCCGCAGGGGGAAGATGTGACCGACGACATGCTGGAGATGGCGGCCTACCGCCTACAGAAAGATGGCGATCCGCAGGATGCCAGTCTGTCGAAAGATGATGCTCAGTCGCTGAGCCCGATCGATCGGTTCGGGGCCAATCCCTATACCGAAGAGGAGTCCAAGACCCTCACGGAGATCATCCAGGCTTTCAATGCCCGTCACGGGACCGAGTTCTCGGAAGAAGACTACATCAGGTTCGAGACGGTGAACGACGACATCCTTGGCGATGACGACTGGGCCGAAATGCTGCGCAACAATGACCCGCGCGATGTGCGGCCGCGGTTTGACGCCGAGTTCATGCGGCGAGCGATCTCAGCATTCAAGCGCGACGGCGCGATGCGCAACGCGTTCATGCAGGATCAGGAGGCGCGGGATATGCTGATGGGGCTTATGTTCCAGCGGGCGGTGCGGGGTGCTGGGCGGGCGGCCTGAATGCGCAAACCATAGTTGTATTAGATCAGGATTAGAGGCCGACAGTCTGTCTCTTGAAACTCCATACGAATTGCTTTGGATTTTAAAGGATACGCAGTGCAGCCAAAACATATCTCAAATTTTTAGGCAAGATCGCGGATACTATCATGCGGAGCGTTTCAGTGCCGGTAGGTCGCTGTGGACCCCAGTTGAGCCTTTACACAGACTGACATAGTGAAAGCTCCACCGTTTACGGAGCAGTCCTGCCAGCCGTCGTTCCGTGCAGGACCGCGCGAGCCAGCCGCGCGGCATCCGGTCCCGCCCGATGCGGCGTATGGATCGTCTCGAGATGCGCAAAAACATCATTCAAACGCGCCATATCCCCCTGACAGAGAGCGCCAAGCACGCTGTCGAAGTCGACAAACGTGGTTGGGACAATGCCGACCGTCTCGGTCAGACGCGTTGCCCAGGCGTGATCGAACGCGGGCGCGTCACTGACAGCCAGCTTTCCGTGCAGTTGGTCCATTACTTGGAGCGCCACATCACTTGCCAAGGGTGCTTTGTTGAGCATGCTCCGGGAAATGCCATGGATATGGGCGGAATCGTCCGACCACGCATCCGGATCCCACCCGAGGTCAGGTCGGATTAGGGAAGACCAACTCTGGACCGTGCCATCCTCAATCCAGGCCAGCCCGACCTCAATTGGCCAAGAGCCCTCCGATAGACTGCAGGCCTCAAAATCGATGAAGATCAATCTGTTGGTTGGGATCGTCATGGATTTCACCTATTGAGGACGTTCTGCCCTGCTGACCAGATAGATGATTCACAGATGCTTTTCCTCAGCCAGCCAGTTGATCAAGCTGCTCAAGAAGACGCGAAAACCTGCGAAGCTGCTCGAAATCGCCGTCTTCTATCACATCGGGGTGAAAATGCATGATCTCGTTGCGAAGCTTGCGAACCTCATCCAGCTCCTTGCAGAAGGTTTTCCGGCAAGCGACGAACCCGAGCTGAGCCCAGTTTTCCTCCTTCTCAAAAATCCTCTGATACTCACCAAAGGTCAGCTGGGACGCTTTGGTGACTACTGCCTTGCGATCTGGATCATTGTCATCACAGGCCGCGCGCAGGGTATCGACGTCGAACACATCCTGAATAAGCCTCCGGATTTGGTTCTCGATCCTACCCAATAAAAGAAACGGCTCCGACAAACCTTGGAACTGCTCACTGAGGTCGGTAGCCGTCACGATCCCCGTGATTTTTCTGTCTGCGGCCGCTCGGACAAAGACATAGTCCCTCTGAATAATGGTTTTCGTGACCTCAAAAAGCGAGCCCGCGTCAGAGACCTCTATCGCTTGCTCCATGGCATCACTGACATTGGTCAACTCGTTGCGTTGGCTGAGCCTGCTTCCGATTGATTTCCAGCTGATTGCACCTTTCAGATCGCGCGGGCCGGTCATGACGGCCAGTTGCGAAAAGTCATAGGCCAGCATCAGCGTGACGGCCCGTTCGATCGGGTCCTGCGGATTGACCGAAATCACCGCACGGTTTGCAGCCTCGAGCATGCGCACGAGATGAGTCATGTCCGCGACATCTGCTGGTTTGGCAGCCTCCAAGGCCTCGGCGTCTGGCTGGGCAGCAACGATAGGATCGGCCTCAACTGCAAGTGCTTCCGCCTCTTGCTTTTTGAAGATCACCGGCGCATCGATCCATGTCGTCGTGAAATGAGGAACGGTCTGAAGTCCCGCGGCTTCAAGTTCTGCTTCGATGCGCTCGACTACTCCGCCACGTCTGCGGCGCGCGCCAAACCAGCGAAGCAACTCCCTTACACTGCGCGAAGGTTCTCGGCCCGCTGCGACGTCGGCTTTTACCTCTTCAAACTCGGCGGCAACGACTTCGTTTTCGGCGTTCAGTGCCTCCCCAACAATCACTTCATCTTGCATAGTTCGCATCTCCATCGCGGTAAATTTGCTGTTCACTCTCATACCGTTCCAGGCGATGTGGCTTGTCGCGCCGTGTCGCCAGATAACCGGCGCTTGCCAGCTTCGAGAAATTCCTTCGACCAGCTATAATACAGGCTCTCAGCAATGCCCTTCCGGCGGCATCGCACCGAGATGCTTTCCTCGCCGCGCAGGCATGCCGTTACAATGCGGATTTTTTCTTCAGCTGAGTATGTCTGCTGGGTCTTACGGCGGATATTTTTAACCACCTTCTCGGCGGCGTCTTTCGACGTCTGGGGTTTCTTTGCCATCTCGATCTCCTAATCGAATAGGTGAACCAGAAATCCTCCCTTATTCAAATCCACAAATCTGTCCCATGGGTGCTGACGTCAGACAAAATCACAGTCGGAACGTCTCTTTCTGTCAGAGACGCGCAGGGGGTTCTATCGCGGGCTTGGTCTGTTCGGTCGGCACCGGATTGTTTAACGAAGGTGGTTCATCACAGATCGGGTCTCGCATTTCTGCACCGACCGAGCAGTCAGCAAGACCGGTGTTCCCAAGCATGACGTGCTGCAACTCCTTCAACGAATACCCACAAGCTGGAATTTCTTCGATCACTGTGCCGTCGAACAGCGCATTCAATTCGCGAACATCTCGAAGCGACTGGCAGGCGTCGTAGACCTCTGCCGCGGTGAAACCAACGACGGCCGCCGCTCCGATGAACGGAAGCGTTTCGGCAGCCATGCTACCAAAGTTCTTGGCAATGCTGCGCTGGGTCCTCTGGGCCATACCTGCCGCAATGTCAGCGGCCCGAGCCCGCGCGACGCGGTTTTCCGCTAAATCACTGGCGGTGCGTCGCAGTTCGGCGTTCAGCCGACGATTGTCGAGTGCCACATCATCCAGTTGGCTCGCAAGCCTCGCGTTGCGCGTCTGTAGGCTATCATTATCAAGCTTCAGGTCATCCAGCTGCTGACCAAGCACCACGTTGCGGGTCCGAAGCTCTTCGATATCCGGTGCGCGCGTCCGCCGCCTGTCCGGCGTGTCCAAGGACGATAGAGGGCGAACAACCGCACTGCGGATCGCGTCCCTGATCGAGTCCGATACCAACAAGGCTGCGTTGGTGAACAGAGAGAATGCCAAGAAGGCGATGAGGATTGCCACGCGGACACTCATCCGCATGGCAAATGTGCCAATTCTCCAAACGATCCTGCCCCCTATGCTCATTGTGCCGCCTCTACACATGTTTCATGGAATCGTCTTGCGAGCGCGCGATCCGACGTCAGGGGCGACGTTGGAAGATCGAGCAGTTGACCCGCAGTCCGGTTTTGAGCGTCGGCCACGCAGGCGTCATCTGTCGCATCCATGACCGCCATCACAACGGCCGGATCAGAAGCGTATGTGGTCGCGAAATGGAGCGGGGTGACCTTGTCGGCGTTGGCGATGTTTGCGTCGGCCCCCATCGCCAATAGGAACCGGACGGCTTCGATTGGCCGGTCTCGCGCAAGTGCGACCATGAGCGGCGTGTTCCCCTCGTCATTGGCAAGGTTGATTGCCTGCACGCCTCTCTCATCGGACAACAGCGCCGAAAGGACATCAACGTCAGTCGCATTCCCGGCCGCCAGATAGACCGCCGTTTCGCCACCGTCACGCTTGCGCCACGTCTGATCGATCCCACCTGCCAACAGCGCGGTTACGACACCGGTTGCATCCGGACGTTCGACTGCCAGGTGAAGGGCCGTTGTCCCACGATTTCCGCGAAGTGGGTTCAACCGATTGTTTTCGTAATCGATGACAGCGTTTGCATCAGCCCCGTAGCTGAGCAGCCTCGTCACGAACCGCGCGTCCGCGTATGTGGATGCGATGTGCAATGCTGTTTCATTGGCACTGGTTTGGCGATCGATCAAGGTCTCCCAAAACTCCAACGCCAATGTGTCGCGCATCATATCGACAATTGTCGCATCGGTGCCGGCAGCTGCGGCAAGGTGCAGGACTGACGACTGGTCTTCTGCGCGTCTGTCCAGAAATTCTTCGGTCATGCAATCCGACAGTATTTCGACCGAGCTCGTCTCAAAAAACTGAAGCGAGGCCTCGCAGGCCGATAGGCCAGTCGCGCTAAGGGAAAGGGCAGCAGCAGCGATCACAAAGTATGGTCTCATGTGGCAATCTCTAAAATAGGTTCTGCTTCCTGTAAGGTATCGTCGCATACTGGCCGTCAGCAAAGCCGTTCCGGCGTCCCATACATGTTTTTTCGGATGTATCGTAGGAATGACGCGCCCGATTGGCGCATTTGGAGAAATCGAAATCCGCGCGGAGCTCTCAGATGGCGCAGCCCGGGTGACCTCCAGTTGATTTATATGCTTGCTGACACCGAGCTGGCTTTGCTTCGACTTGGTTCGCATAGCGAATTGTTTTGCCCTTGGCACAGACCACGGTAATCAGGCTGGCTTTGTTGAGATACGGCCGAGCATTGGTTTCCATCGGATGTGAGAAAATGAATGCCGACCGCGCAACGGGCGCTTCGCCATTGCTTCCTGCGGCCATTGGAGAACCATCAAATGCAGTTTCTCCAGGCAAGCGCGATGGATTGTCGTGCCGCGTCATCGAGTTCTCCGCCTTCATTAAAGCCACCCATGACGCGGGCGGCATCAAGCCGGAAGTTAATCTCTTTGGCATTGAGAACCCGGTCCTTCAAACCACCCATCGACGCGGTGACGAGGATTGTGCCGTCGCCGTATCGAACATCCATGTCGCGTCGGGGGAGGCTGCTCATCTGCCCATTGATCGTCACCTCAAGCGCGTTGAGTGGAAGATCGTCCGGGTTCGGGTAGGACGGAGTTTGCAAGCTCATCGTCACCAACAATCTTGGCTCACCACTTCCGGCGCGGCAATACGCCGTAACCTGTTCCAGCATGGAATCGGATCGGTGAGGTCTCGCAGCTGCTACCAGGCCATCAGCATAGGGTTCCATGAACCAAGCGCTCAGACCCTCTCCTGATGCGATAGACAGTTCGTCGAGTTCGGCAGATGTCGGGTAGTAAAGGTCATCGCTTGGTGTCGACGATGCAAGCGCGACGATCCGCGGGTCCACCCCCATTTCGATCGCGTATAGAACGATCTGACCTGTGATGGCCTGAGCCACGGAGAGAGTGCTTGTCTCGATTGCAGCCACCTCATCGGCTGAAAGCATCTCTGCTCCCCTGTCCGGGCTGCCATAGAACTGGTGGAAGCCGAGCAAGCTCGAGCTGGTTGGATAGTAGGGCGAATTCACGAACCGCTCTCGGCCACCCAGAAACGCATAAGCGCAGGAGCTGGCGCACATGCCGGAGTTCACCTCATCCCACCACGTGTCGCAGTTTGCGCTGTAACTCTCGAAGATGCGCGCAGTCTGCCCGATATGCGTCGATAGTCCTGCCCTACGGATCATTCGTCCAAGCTCAAGGCCAGCCGCCAGATTTCCACCGGGCGAGTGCAGGACGATCTGTCGAAAGTTCCGACCCTCACTTTCAAGGAAGACTCTGAAACGCTCCGGTGTCTCCGGTCCGATTTTCCCGGTCGCTGCGATCCACTCCGATGTCGTCATGTTGCCTTTTGTAGTTGCGCTGGAAAATGTCATTGGGCGCTCAAAGGCATCCATCTGTAGAGCCGACGGAGTGGGACAGTTTGATGCTACCGACTGTGCACTGGCTGGGGCGGTCATCCATATGAGCGCAGCGAAGGTTGATATAAGTCGAGAATTGATCATGAAATACCTTGTTAACTTTTGGATCGCATTTGCAAAGTCGCACTCAGATAGCGGATTTGCATTTCCGCAGGTTGTCAGACTGTAATCCATGAATGATAGTAAGTGGGACCATATAATTAAGGGATTTACATGCCGCTGGTCCGTTCGTGCATTGTCGCCACGTGGCTTCTGTCTGCTGCAGGGGCTGCCTCAGCCGCTGAAATAACGTTGGACAAGTTCGACGTCTTCGACGGCAGAACCCACCACATGCATATCGAAGGCCGGATCGAGCCGGGCGATACTGCGCGCGTTCGAGCACTGACGGCCTCGCTTCCGGCGGGCCGTGACGAGATGCTGGTTGTGTCTCTGAATTCGCCGGGAGGCAGCGTTCAGGAGGGACTGGACATTGCGCGCACACTGCAGGCGATGGATCTCAATGTGATTGTGGATGTGATGACGCGCGACGGTGACCCGGGCATTTGCGCCTCGGCATGTTCCTATGTTTTCGTTGGCGGGACATACCGGTTTCTAAGCGCAGGATCGCAACTGGGCGTGCATCAGTTCCGCTTCGTTGATGACGACTTGGTAAGGCTTTCTGAGGTGACGCGGGACGTTCAGAACAGATCGGCCGACATTACGGCTTTGCTGTCTGATGCCAATGTCGATCCGGGTTTTTTCTCCCTGATGGGCGCAACTGCGCCGGATGATATGACCTGGGTTGATCTTACCACCTTGGAGCGGTTCAACGTGGTCAATCGTGAGCGGGCTTACCAAGATAACGCATTCACGCTCAAAGGCGGCGCGATAAAGCTGGTCATGACCCATATCGGCCTTTACGGCATCAACCGCCTAACGGTCCAATGCCTCGACAGCGATGTCATCTTCTCATCCGAGATCCTGCTGTCGGACCCGCTTGACTTGGGGAGTGGCCAGAGCGACGGTGCCGAAATTCCGCAACGTTTCGACTTCAACGTGATGATTGATCGCTTCAATACCGCGCCCATCCTGCATGAAACACAGACATATGCAGATCAAGCCATCACTACGGTTTTTGGACTGCCGGCCGATCAACTTGCTGCAATACTGGCATCAGATCTTGTCGATGTGCGTCTTGTGGAAAAATCTGGGGCCTTCATCGGCGCTGGCTTTGATGTCAGTGATGGAAAGATCAAGGACATGGTCGAGAGCTGCGTGGACCTGTCGCGGCATCCTGCATCGCGCCTTGAAGGCCTGCAGGACACGCAGACGACGTTATCACCTGTGTTCGTTGCGGCATCGCTCGGTGCCGCGCGTCGCGGTCAACCGCTATCCGAGGGTTCTGATGTGGCCGTTTCGCCAGAAGAGATGGCAGTAACGCTCTACAACGACTACCTTGCAGCTTGGTCTAAGCCCAATGAATTGGCCTTGCCACTTATGAATGCGCGATATGGCGACGTTCTGGACTTCTATGGCGCTGAGATGACCAAAGACGCACTGATGTCCGAAAAAATTACCTTCGCTGAACGCTGGCCAGAGCGCCGCTACGCCGCACGTCCAGGAACATTCGAGATCAGTTGCCCAGACGCGTCATCATGTCTTGTGGCGTCCATCATCGACTGGGAGGCCCACAGCGCAGCGCGTGGGAAATCTGCCAGCGGTGTGGCATGGTATGGCTTGGGCTTTGACATGGAGACAGGCCTCGTCCTTTTTGAGGATGGGAAAAGTCAAAAGCGATAATGTTGCTCAAAAGCGGGCAGGCCAGCCGCATAAAGTTCAATATTATAAATGCTATACCTCAGATACTGCACGCTCAACTTGCGTTCAACTTGCGCTAAATCGAGCGCTGACCAAGCCGTGTGAACCGCGCCGGGTTTGCTGGAGGCTGATTTGTCTTAGTTACGCAGCCATGTCTGATCTTTCTAGAGCTGCGTAGAAGTTTGCCTCGGCCTCTGCCGATGGGATGTTCCCGATAGGCTCCAGCAGGCGTCGGTTGTTGAACCAATCCACCCATTCGAGAGTGGCGTATTCCACGGCGTCGAAGCTGCGCCATGTCCCACGGCGGTGAATTACCTCAGCCCTGAAAAGACCGTCGGTCGTCTCGGCCAACCGGCCAAGAGTCCGCCGACAGACTGCAGGCTTCAAAGTCGATGAAGATCAATCTGTCGGTCGGGATCGTCATGGATTTCACCTATGAGGACGTTCTGCCCTGCTGACCAGGTCGATGATTCACAGATGCTTTTCCTCAGCCTGATCGGCTTTGCAATGATCCGGTGTGGCGCGTTGGCAATCAATCCAGCGGTAAAGATTGAACAGCGCAGGCAATTTACGCTGTGAATGTCGCGCTGATCTGCACGTGACTGCCTGTGGCGTCCGACCAGAACCGCGCCCAGCCGATCTGGGGACGGTAGGCGGCCCCGGCATCAAGGCAGATCGCCCGGTAGCCGTCGATCCCGTCCATCTGGGTCAGCTCTGCCTTGGTTTCCGACAGAGATGTCCGGATGGCGGGCGTGTGGCCATGCACGACGACCGTGGGTCCCTTTGTCGGCTGTCCGTTTGCATCGCGGTCCCAGCCGCGATCCCACGTGGTGAATTCGTGCCGGATGGTGGCCCAGTGCGTATCATCCATCTCGCGCCCGCGACTGAGAAAGGATTTCCGGTCTTGCTCGGGATCCAGGCCGGCATGGACAAAGATCAAGCTGTCAACACGCAGATGCGATGGCGCAATATCAATCGACAGAAACCACTCCGCCGGGAATGCTGCGCGCAACTCGGCCAGTGTCTCTGCCCAAGGCCGGTCGGTCCAGGCGGGGTCGATCTCTGCCATGACCGTCTTGCCACCGTTGATTAGCCAAAGGTCGGGATCATGGCCGTCCAGCACCTCCAGCAGCAGCAACTCGTGATTGCCGGGCAACAGAACGACTTCGTCAGCTTGGGTGAGAGTCGTCGCCTGCATCGCCAGATGAGCTGCGCCGATACTGTCCGGGCCACGATCAATCAGATCACCAAGAAACACGATCATGCGCCGCGTGTCAGCCTGACGTGGCATGTCAGCAATTTCCGACAGGATCGCCGCCAGCACTGCTGCCTGGCCATGCACATCACCAATGGCGAAGACCTCGAGGCTCGGATCAATAGCACCTGGCAGGAGGCGACTGGGAAAAGAGGCCGTCGTGATGTCCATGTCATAGGTCCTGTGAAAGTGTGGTTGCGGTCAGTATAGCAAATGCGGCGATCGAAGTTCCGTGGGTGGTCGTCTCAGCATATAACCGCTGCTGCCGCAAAGATCGCCACACGCGATGAGTTGCAGCCGATTTAAGGTGCCTGACCCGTGTCGGGTGGCTATCGTGCGCTCATGTGCAATCTCTATTCCAATACGATGGCCAAGGACGCGATGCGGCAGCTGTTCGCGGTCGACGCGGGACACGATGGCCTCGGCAATGCCGAGCCGCTACCGGCCATCTTTCCAAAAGGCATGGCACCGGTCGTGGGACGAAATACCGACGGCTCCCGGTGGCTACAAAATGCACATTGGGGTTTCGTGATGCCGCAGGTCTCGAAGAAGACCGGACAGCCGATCCAGCCGAAAGCTGTGAACAACGCGCGCGATGATAAGCTGCGCACGTCGTCCTTCTGGCGGAAAAGCTTTGAGGAGCGGCGCTGCCTGATCCCGGCCACGAGCTTTTGCGAGGCCAAGGGCCGCAATCCCGCGACCTATGTTTGGTTCGGCGTCAGAGGAGATGGGCCTCGGCCACCCTTCGCATTCGCGGGCATCTGGCGGGCCTTCGAGGGCAACTACGGCGGCGAAGCACGTGAGATGCTGACGTCTTCCATGGTCACAACGACGCCGAACGATCTGGTTAGGGACACCCATCCTGACCGGATGCCGATGATCTTGGCACCGGAGGACTATGCGCAGTGGCTGGAGGGCACACCGGATGAGGCATTCGACTTAATCAAGCCGTATCTTGCCGATCGCATGTTGATCCACCAGAGCGGCGAAGGACTGAAGTCTGATCGCGGTGGGCTGGGGGATGTTGGGTGAGATATGTCGCTTCTGCTGTCGAACGCACGAGCGCAGAAACCGGACGTTCGCTGCAATCTGCAACAAGGTCAGCTATGGGGACTTTACTGCCGTTTGCGGCAGGGGCACAGATGTCTGGTTTGGTAAGTCGTCCGACAAACGGTGATTTATGCTGTCAATATAAAAGTCGGGTTTTGACCGTTCATTCAATTGAAGCCGACGTAAAGATGTGGCGGTAAGATAACCGCAATGCAGAGCAAAGCTAATCTTAGAGTAACACTTTTGAAGATCTCGTGTTCACAGTAGGAAAGTCGGAAATGAAGAACGGCCAGCTCACGCTGATCGTCAAGGGTTCCTCCCGAAAATTACGCGCAGCAGAAATGCACCAGAACCGGTTATTACGAGAAAACCGAGCAAAGCTTCCATTGCGGTCAAAACGCGCAAATGGCCGGTTGGAATAAGATCCCCGCGCCCGAGCGTCGTGTAGTTGACCAGCGAAAAATAGAAGCGATCCATGAATGTAAGCGGATCGGCCATGTTATTAGCCGAGGATAGAGTGCCGAGGTGCCACCACGTCTCGGCAGCGTGGAACGATCCCGCAAAAATTGCGGCAATCAACAGATGCGACACGATTATGATCTGAATCGAGAACATGAAGCACTTGACCGGATGGCGATCTGGGTTAATCGCACGCGCGCCGGCTTTCAGCGCATAAAAGTGGAGAAGTGCCCCCAGATTCACGAGGGCAATCCCTATGATCAGCGCGAGGATCATCCGATGAACAGTCCGATGCCGAGCCAGACGTAGGCAACAAGCGCGAGCCAGAAGAGTAGCTTTTCTAGGAAGCCTTTACCGAGTGATGCATCGAAACCGCTTTTCTTAACCTTCCAACCGACGAAGGCGGCAGACAGCGCGAGGAAGGCCATGTTGAGCCAGAACGTGTAGTCAATCACGAAGAACTCACGATCCGTCACAGCTTTTACCTGATCGGCAGACGGCAGAAGCCCCAAAGCAGCGAAACCGTAATGCAGAAGCAGCGCGGTCGCGACGATAATAACAAGAAAGACACCGAGGATATAGAGCGCCATCTTCCAACCGTAGTATTTGGCATGCACGCGCAGGACTGGAATGACCACGAGATCGGAGAAGATAAAAGCCATGATTCCGGCGAAGGCTACCCCATTGCCATATAGAACGGCGGCGAGAGGAATATTTCCCATTGAACCGATGAAGGTGAAGAACGCAGCGATAGGGCCGACGAGAGATTGTGCGACCAGCTCCAGAAAGTTTGGATCTTCTCCACCGATGAACAGCCACTCGAAGAACTCTTTTGGCACGAAGGCCGCAATGATGCCCGCAATGGTAAATCCGACAGTCACGTCCTTCCATACCATCTGCCATTCCATGAAATAGCGTTTCGCCACTTCGGCCCAAACCTCGCGAGAGCGTAGTTTTTCGGACCAGCTTTTGCTTTCGTCAGTATCGCCCTCTTCGTCGGCCTGGCTTTCCTGTGCTTTCTTACGTGCTTCTTCGATAGGTGCCATACCGCGCGTCATGCGAATGACCAGCCACATGAGCAGGATCAGAAGGATGCCACCTATGTATTCACCAACAACAAACTGCCATCCGAGAAAGATGCCGATGATGATGCCCAGTTCAATCACCAGATTGGTGGAGGCAAGCAGGAAGGCCATCGATGGCACCAGCCCCGCACCTTTGGCAAAGAAAGCCCGCGCGCCGGAAAGTGCGGCAAAGCTGCACGAGGAGCTGATGAAGCCGAAGAACGTGCCGAGCGCCACAGAACGTGGGCCATCCTCGCCCATGGTGTCCTGCATTTTCTCTCGGGTTACGAAGACCTGGATCATCGCCGAGATTAGATAACCCAGCCCGAAGGCCCAGAAGGCCGTCCAGAAGAGGCCGAGGGCGGTCACTGATGACTGGTGCCAGGTTGCAAGAAAAGAGCTGTCCATGAATTTATCCGTTAAGTTTGAAGCCACGTCGTGTCGTGCTTTTTGTTGAGATTGGAGCCTTGCAGCGAATTATACGCCGCCATACAGGGGTTTTCTTTTTCGGCGTCGATCAGTTTCTTCAGTGATCGAGAGTCCATCAAGCCCATGAAAACGGTCCTGCCTACGGCGAAAGCTGGTGTCCCGTAAAAGCCGAAGACATCGGCGATGGCCGCTGACGTGCTAAGACGTGTATCTATGGCATCCGACTGCATATCGGCACATAGACGTGCCGCATCGATATCGAGGCTTTCCGCAATGGCCGCGACGTAGCTTTCATCCGTTACTACCGGGGTGCGGATCAGTCGCGCATGCATATCTCGGTATCGGCCTTGCAGATCGGCAGCAAGGACCGCGCGGCTGGCAGTAGCCGACGCGACACCAAGGAGCGGGAGCTGATGCCGGATAATCTGAAACGACCCAGGATCACTCTCTTCGAGATCAGTAAGACGATCATCCATCACGCGACAGATCGGACAGGCGAAGTCCGAGAACATAGCAACGGGAACAGTATTGGTCGTAGTGCCACCAAAGAAGGCAACGCATTGATTTGACCTGATAAACTGTCCAAGCTCGTTGTTATCCTCAGCTTTAGCTTCACCCATATCGAGACCAGCAAAGACCGCCGCGCCCGGCGTAGATGCCCCGGCTCCCTGCAAACGCCGAAAGGGCGCAAGGTCGGAAATGTCCTCAAATACAAAATCCGGTTGATCGAGCGAGGCCAGATAGGGCACGCCTTTGACCCATCCGAACACGGCGAGGACACCGCCAGCCAGCAGTGCCCGTCGCTTTCAATCGGCTTTCCTTTCCATCAGCCAGCAATCAGTCTGACCAGCATGACAATGGCCATTCCCATCATCATCAAGTTTTCGGTCAGGCTGACAAATCCCAAGGGCACGTTCGAATTGCCGCCGACGCAGGCGCATTTCAACTCTCGTTTGTCGATGTAGACCGCCTTGAACACGCTGATCGCACCCACCGTCGCGATAAAGAGCGCCGCAGGCGCGGCAAGCGGGGTCAGCAGCATGCCGGTCATCAGAATACCCGCACCCGTTTCGACCCAGGGGTAGATGTAGGCGTAGGGCACCCATTTGCGCGCCAGCAGATCGTAGTTCAGGAACATCGTGGAGAAACTCTCGATATCGCGCAGCTTTTGCATCCCAAGAAGGATCATCGAGATGGAGATGAACCAGCCAAGCGTCTGCCACGTGATCGCGCCCAGAAAGCCGATGGACAGCGCGAGTGCCGTCGCGGCGGCCACGGCAAAGAGATAGATCACCGGTTTATAGGTCGTGGCGGCCGGGTCGTAGTCTGTCAGTTTCTGGCGCAGCGCGTCATAGCCGCCGACGCGCGCGCCCTCGATCCAGACCTGCGGCGTGGTAGGCACGTCGAATTCTTCCTTGAACGCATCGACCTCCGGCGGTGCACGAAACAGGCGGTCGTCGACCTCGTAGCCTTTGCTGTGCAAAAGCCAGCGCGCCTTTTGCCCTGCCGGACACAGGTGGTTCGGCAGGGCCATGCGATAGAGGACGGCGGTTTTACCGGTCGCGCCGGTTGCGGGATCGGACGATACGTCTGCTGCGTTGCGGGTGTCCTTGGGCATTGTGAATCTCTTTACTTTCAGGGTTCAAAACGGGGGGTGCCAGCGGGCGCATCGCCAGTGGCTGTGATATCCGCGATGTAGCGCTTCATTTCGGCGATCTCGCTGCGCTGCGCTTCGATGATCGCATCGGCCAACGCGCGGACCCGCGGGTCGGATATGTCGGCGCGTTCGCTGGTCAGGATCGCGATGGAATGGTGCGGGATCATCGCCTTCATCCAGGCGACGTCGCCCACAGTGTCCTGTGACCGCACGAGGTAGACGCCGGCGGCGAACGCAATGGCCGCACCCGCAAAAATGGCGATGTTGGCCCTGCGGTCGGAATACATGCCCAGCATAAAGGCGAGCATGACGATCGCCATCATCCCACCCATATAGAGCGCCATCCACATCCGCGTCTGCGAAAAGAAGATGTGATCAAGGGCATAGGTATTCAGATACATCAGGCCATACATCACGACCGTCGAGGTGGCGATCATCGCAAGGAACCGGCCATAGCCGCTGCCATTGCTATCTTGATGCGTGTTGGATCGGTTCATTGTAGTGTCGTTCCGATGTGCCATTGTCTGTCTCCTTGCTATACCCATATGGGGTATGCAACGGGAATTTCAGCCCTTTGGTTCCCGAAAAGGAGTATCGCCGCATGAAAGCGAACAAGCAAAAGACGCTGGACCGACTGTCACGGCTTGAAGGACAGGTGCGCGGTGTCGCCAAAATGGTCGAAAGCGACCGCTACTGCATGGACATTCTGGCGCAGACGGCGGCGATCCGGTCCGCCGTGCTGGGGGTGGAAAAGCTGATCCTCGAACACCACGCGGACCATTGCGTCGAATCCGCGATCGCAAGCGGCGACCCCGAAGAACAACGCGCCAAGTTCGATGAATTGATCGGATTGTTGCAGAAGGCGTCGCGGTAGGGTTTTCAATCGAGCACTTGCCCCCGCCAGAGCATCGCGGCAAGTGCCGCCGCCAAAACCACGTCGATCCCGAGGCAGAACGGTCCCCACCACCCCGGCGCGGGATTGGCAATCACCTGTCCGGCGAACACATCGAATACCCCGTGTCCGAGCAGGGCAGCGGCCAGAATCCATGACGAGATGCGCGCCCCGACGATCGCCAGTGCCGCGAAGCCCGTCGCAAGTCCGGTATGGACGACGATTTCCAGCGTGTCGCCCGACTGAATGGCGAAAACCACATAGAAGGATGCGATAGCCACCATTGTGGTGGCCCAGGTTCCACGCTGGTTCGTCACGTCGCCAATCGCCATGAGTGCAACCGTGGCACCGCCCAGAACAACCCCGGCAAAAAGGGGAAGCCAGAACATCAGGCGACCTCGAACCAGCCCATCATGCCCGCCTTCTGATGCGAGAGCATGTGACAATGCAGCATCCACTGCCCCGGATTGTCCGCGACAAAGGCAATTTCCAGCGTTTCATCCGCGCCGATCAGCACAGTGTCGCGCACATCGCCGGGTGTATTCAGGGCGCCGCTGCGGGCCAGAACCTCGAAATGATGGCCGTGCAGGTGAATGGCGTGCGGAAACACGGAGCGGTTGGTCATTTCCAGATGCACCGTCCGGCCAAGGGCCGCGCGGAACATCGGCGCATCCATGCCGTGCGCTACGCCGTTGAAGGCCCATACCATGCCGTTCGAGGCCAGTTCGCGGAAGTCCATCGTCTCACCGCGATAGACGGCCTCGCTCATTCCCCGCATCGCCCCGCCTTCCATCAGCAGCACCTCGCGCTGCGGGTCGGAGAGGTTTGGGGCCGAAAGGGTGCCCCAGCCAGGCAGCGGCCGCACATCATCCTCAACCGGTGCGAGTGGCTCGCCTGTTGCAACGAAGGCCGCGACATCCACCCATTCCCCGTTGCCGGGATCGAGGAGCAGAGCGGTCGGGGCGTCTGCAGCCAGCGGCATGTCGATCACGACATCCGCACGCTGCGCTGGTCCCAACAGGATTGTTTCAACCGCACGTGGCGGAACCGGATGGCCATCGAGGGCAATCAGATGTGGTGAGAGACCCGGCAAGGCCAACGCCAAAATGCGGGCCGTTGCGGTGTTCATGAGGCGCAACCGCACGCGCTCGCCCGGTTGCATGTGCAGTTCCGGATAGGCGCTGCCGTTGACTGTGACGGTGTTGCACATCCGACCGTCATGTGCGGCTGAATGAAGATCGTCCCACCGGTCCTCGACAATGGCGGCGTCCGCATCGAGCAGCCAATCGTCCAGAACCAGCGTCAACTCACGCGTCGCGGCCCCCTGCTCGCCAAGCCACGGCGCGCGGTCGTCCACGATCAGGGGACCGGCCAGCCCCCGCGCGACCTGTTCGAAGCCACGGTCGTGGGAGTGATACCAGTAGGTGCCAGGATCGGGGGCAACGAAGTCATAGTCAAACGTCCCGCCTGGCGGCACCGCGGCCTGCGTCAAGGGGGCAGCCCCATCCATCGCATTTTCGATGCGGATGCCGTGCCAATGCACGGCTGTCGGCTGCGGTAGATCGTTGACCAGGCGATGCCGGACGCGCTCGCCCGCCGTGATACGGATTTCTGGTCCGGGGATCACGCCTGCGCCCTCCGTTGCATATGCCCAAACCGGCGTGGACGGGTATCCGGCAGGCGCGAGCTGTGCCGTGGACGGTGCAGCGCGCAGGACCGGCAGACTTGTATCGGCCCTTACGGCGCGAGGCAGAAACGCGGTTCCGCCAAAAGCGGCAGCGCCGGTCAGAAATGAGCGTCGTGAGCTTTGTGTCATTCTTGGTTTCCCAGTCACAGGTTCACCGGGGGCGTGGTGATCGAGGTTAACGTAGCTGTCGCCAGCAAGATCAGGGCGACGGCAATAATTTCCATGCGGATTGATCGGCGCAGCCCCCCGGCAGCCGAAGGTTCGCCGGACGCGAGTGCCGGCACGAGCCGGAGTTTATTCTTTGCGGCCAGCCCCAGAAGGCTTGCGACGACAATGAGCTTGGTAATAAGCGTCCAGCCATAGGCCGTCCCGAACAGATCGCTAATCGAGCCGATCATCACCCAGGCAAATATCAGACCAACGACGATGAGCACTGCCACCGTTCCACTGGCAATCGTGCCAAAGCGGTGAAGCAGGGCAGCGCCGCCCGTTGTCGCTGCCGCGCGGTGCAACGGTGCCAGAGCGCCGACCCAGAACGCCCCGGCTACCAGATGCGTGCCTACCAGAGTTGCAAGCAGCCAGTGTGGATCGCCGAGAGAATGACCGACCAGCGTGTAGGAGACAGCCACCAGCAAAGCGCCTAAAAGGCTTACCGTCAGGCCGATGGTCCCTTCGAACAGCACCATGAGGATCAGCAGATTGCCTGCCCACCGACATACCGCCGCTGTGCCGAGGGGGCTGTCCCAGACGAGGCCCAGCATCATGGGATTGACAGCGCCCGCTAATCCCATTCCTGAAATTCGCGCCGATCGAATGCCGAAGCTCAGGGCGAGAACCGCAATGCCGACAAAAGCGGCAACTGCGGCGAGCCGGCGTGCAAGACGCGACACGTCGTCAGAAGCGGACCGGAAGACCGCGACGAAGACCGGCCCGCCCATGGCAACGAGCGCCGCCGCATACCCAGCCGCTTTCGCTACTATCGCCAGCAGCGCCCAGCCGTCGACCGGTGCCAACCCGTCCACCGATCAGTCCGCGACCATAAAACCGAAACCGCCCTGCATCGGGTGCCCGTCTTTCGACAGCCCGCGCCAGTCTACGGTGTAGGCGCCTTCGGGCATGGTTTCGGGCGGGATCGCGCGAAACTCCGTCACCGGGTCGAGGCCGGTTTCACGGGTGATGTCCACGTTGCCATCCGGCCCGGTGAGGCTGATCATGGTGATGCGCATCGGATCGTCGAAGCGCAACTCAATCACTTCGACCGTCTCCACCGTCGTCTCGTGCGCCGGTGTCGTGTCCTCAGCCTTTGAGTGGGCCAGCACGCTTGTCGCCGACACGGATGCAAACAATGTGGTGAAGGCATATTTTTTAAGTGTCATGAAAAGGTTCTTTCGTTTGGTTCGAGTGATCAGGCGGTCAGGAACTGTCCCATCATGCCGGCATCCTCGTGCTCAAGGATGTGGCAATGAAACATGAAAGGCACGTCGCCTGTGGTCGGTGCCTCGATGGCGACCAGCAGATCGCGGGTGCCATCGATAGCGACAACGTCCTTCCAACCGGTCTCCTCGGGGCGTTGGGGGTCGGGGATCAGGAACTTTACGCCGTGGGCATGGAACGGATGTGCCATGTCTTCGGCCGTTATCGTCCAGCGCTCGACCGTTCCGATCCGCGCGGTAAAGGAAATCCGGTCCGGATCGTAGGGTTCGTCGTTGATCGCCATTGTGGGGCCGCGCCCCATCATGCCGCGCACGTGCTGCATCGGCCCCATGTTTTCCTGCAGAACGAAAGACCGTTCGGCGACCGGTGCCGACAGCGGTTCGAGATCTGCGGTCAATCGTTCGGGGACGCGACCCGTCGCCGGTGCATCGGGATCGGCGGTGAGCGTCAGCAACGTATGCTGCACGCCGTCGTTTCCCATCATGCCCATCATCATGCCGCCCATCAGCGACGCAGTCACCGAGATCGGCGCGCTGCCGCCGTCGCTCATATCGACGACCACCTCGATCCGTTCGCCTGGCGCGATCGTCGCCTCGTCGATCTCGATGGGTCGCGGAAGAAGGCCCTGATCCACGCCGATCAGTGTTGCCGGTCGCGGAAATGAAATCCGGTGCTGAGCCGAAGTCGACGCGTTGATGAAGCGCAGCCGCACCGGGCCCTCGGGCGTCCGTGCGGCCGGCGCGAACTGACCGTTCACGAGGACGGCGTCGCCCAGATAACCGTGCATGATCGTCATCATGTCGGGTTGGTATACGGCCCGACCGTCCTCATCGAACCGCTTGTCCTGAAGGATCAGAACGAAATCGTCCAATCCGGGCGTCGATGGAAGTCCCAGCGCGTCGCTGTCGTCGTCATCGACGATCAGCGCCCCGGCAAGGCCCGCCCATTGGTCCGGCGCGGTCCGTCCGTGAACGTGCGTGTGATACCAAAGCGTTGCGGCGGGTTGCGCAACCGGCAGTGTCGCGCGCCAGCTGGCGTCGGGGGCGATCACCGACTGCGGCGCGCCGCCATCCGCGTTGGAGGGCACGTTCAGCCCGTGCCAATGCGTGGAAACGGGGCCACCCGTGCCGTTGGTGACCATCGCATCCACGGTTTTTCCACGTCGCACCCTGACGGTCGGTCCCAGATAGGATCCTTCAAAGCCCATCGTCGGTGTGAGCGCTCCGCTGCCGAAGCGGGTTTCGCCCGACATGGCCCGCAGGCGAAGGGTCCCGCCACGTGCGTCGATTTCCGGCAAGTGACGGAAAGGTTCACCCGCCTGCAACGTGCCCGCAGCGGATGTGTGCGAGCCCTCCATCGTTTCCCCGGACATACCGCCATCCATCATTCCCTGCGCCCGTGCACGGTGCACGAATGCCGGCGCTGCCAGGACAAGCCCTGCGCCGAGGAGCATATTTCGTTTCGTGATCATTTTGATGAGTCCCGTTCGCTGTGTGCCGCGCGAATGCCCGCGGGCCATGTCGATTTGATGTAGCTGAGAACGGCGAAGATTTCGGCGTCCGTTAGAATACCCTCGTAAATGGGCATGTCGGATTCGTAGTCAGGATCGCCGATCAGCGCGCCTGTCCCGTATTTCGTGAGCCGAAACAGCGTGTCGCTGTCGTGGTGCCAGGTGTGTCCGGTCTCGTCATGCGGCGGCGCGGGCAGTCTCCCGTCCGCACCGGGCGAGCGCCAGTTCGGCTGACCTTCGAGGTCAGCACCGTGGCAGGACGCGCAGTTGTCTGCGTAAACGTCCTGCCCAACGGCCACCACGTCGGGGTCCAGATCATCCAGTTCGGTCCCGGCCGGTGCGGACGTGCCCCAGCCAAAGGCAAGGACAGCAGCGCCCGCAAGAACCGCTGTCCCGACGCCCAGCACGGCGATCCGGTTCATAGACCGGCCCGGTAAAAGACGTCGCCTTGGCCCGCATCGCCGCCGAACGCCATCACGTCATATCGGGCCGCGGGATCGTTCCCCATGCCGGGGGACCCGCCGGGCATTCCTGGCACGGCGATCCCGGTGATATCCGGGCGCTGTTCCAGCAGCTTGGCAAGGGCTGCAAACGGCACGTGGCCCTCGACCACGTAGCCGTCGATCATTGCGGTATGGCAGGCCCACATCGGGCCGGGCACGGCGTTGTCCACTTTGACGCTGGCCACATCGGCAGTATCCGTGACCGCGATGTCGTAGCCCTCTTCGCGGGCCAGAGCGACCCAGGCGCCGCAGCAGCCGCAGGTCGGACTTTTCGTGACGTCCATCGTGCCGTGGTCCATCATGCCGCCATGACTGTCGGCGTGGGCCAACCCGACCGCGCCAAAGGTGGCAAAGCTCATCGTGATAACAGCGGCTGGAACGAAGGTGAGAAGTGTCTTGATCGGTTTCATGTCATGTCCTCTCGACAGAAAATCGCGCGGGCAAAGCCCGTTCAGATGTGATTGCAGATTTGAAAACCGCGCCCCGAGAGACGCGGCGCACATCACACCGCGCGCGGAGGGTCGAGCGGACCGGAAGGCGCGATCCCCGTCAGACGCAGGCTTGCGGTGACAAAGACATCCCCGCAGGTCGCGGGAGCGGTATCCTGCAAGCCCGCGACGGGCAGCAGTGCGGGAAGGGCATGGCAGGTCTGGCTGCGCTCCGCGCTGTCCGAACAACAGACCGGTTGATCGTCCGCTATTTCGTTCACCGTCGCGTGGCGATGCTCAGTCGCAGCCGAGTGGCCCGCGTCCATCGCCCCGGAGACCGAAGCGGACAACGCAAGCATTACGACAAGGAGAAGCCGGATCAAACCCATGCACGATACCTACATGGGGTATGCTTGAATTTGCAAGTGGCAAACTGAGTTGCATCCTGTCGCGGGACTCAATGTGTGTGCGCACCGTCCCCGAGGGCAATCATCAGGCGATGTTCAAGGTGGTGGTCTTGGCCCGCCATCAGATCGAGAAAGCCCAGCCTGTTGATGCGGAAGACGACGTCGGAATCATCGCCCGTTACCGTAGAATCCATCCGTAATTGATGGGCTCGGCCACCACTGTCCCACGGGCGTCCTTCGCACGCTATGCGGCGTGTGCGACGGGCATTCAGCGACGTGTTTCCAGCGTCTCTGCATTACCGGTCACGAACGCGGGCAGCCCCTCGGGCAAAGTTGTCTCTGTCACGACAGTGTCTGCTACCAGTCCATCCATTTCGACCGGATGAGCACGAAAACTGCCAAATCGACGCGAGCCCAGTCCGTTGCCGGGTCATTTTCCATCACGTGCACGGTTTCGGAAAGAGCCTCAAAAGCGCCTGGCCCCGGCTCTGTCAACATTGCGTCCCTTAACGGGCGATCGTGATCATGCGCCGCGTGGGTCATCCGTTCGCCATCAACGGAATGCATCGTTTGAACCAATAAAAGGGGCCGAACCGCGGAAGACAGCGATGGCGAAAATGAAAACGATAACTTTCAGACGCATCTGCAAACCTTGCTTCAAGTCGGGTGCTGCCCATACGGGCATATCCAGAAGGCTGTATGAATTGCATCATGTCTATTCGAACGAACCTACTCTATGAAAACACACCCTCTCTCGTAAAACCGTTTGTCCAGAAGCGAGCCACTGTCCTTCGTGTGCAGCGCAAGATCGCTCAAGTGCAAATTAACGGACCGTGGTCGTGATCCGCGGCGTCGGGGCAATGCCTGCGTCCGGCACAATATCCTTGCCCAGCATAGCGACGCCCCTTTTTTTGAGTCGTCGCGAAGAAGCCTGGGTTTGCATCGTGATGGCATTTGAAACAACATCTGTTGATTTTGTGACTTGCAGTTTTTCGCCGCCGCAGTCATCTCAAAGGCATGTCGTTGTCACTGCTATCACGCGCGTTCGCGATCCTGCGGCACTTTACGGTGCTGTTTGCCGTCGTGAGCCTGCTTGCTCCGCAAGCTGTCCATGCTGGAATGAGCATGGACGCTGAGGAGGTCGTGGCCGACACGATTGCGGACGGACACCATGCAAGCGTCGGAGAGGCAACGACGATGGACCATGGCACGAGCGATGCCTGCGCGGGCATGATCTGCTTTTACGCTATGCCTCTCACTATGTTGCAAGGCGAAGCGCATCCTATCGTAATCCTTGTCGAAAACGTGCTGCCCCAGAATGTAGCACCTGTCGGCATCGACCCTGCGACGCTGCGCAAACCCCCCAAACACGCCTGATCAGAAACTTGGGTTTGTGCTGTCCCGTTGGGCAGCGCCACCTCTGAAATAGATCTTGATCACCGGTCCGAACTTATGGGCCGCGAAGGGGCATGACGATGAGCGGACGCTACGCAGCACTTAGCATTCTGGCACTTGCGGCTGGACTGGCCGGCGGTCTTTCGGCCGAACGATTTTACTTCAACCGCGATGATGCCACGGACGACACAGGGCCAGAGATCCTGTATTGGGTCGCACCGATGGACGCGAATTTTCGCATGGACACCCCCGGCAAATCGCCCATGGGCATGGACCTGATCCCGGTTTACGCAGGCGACGCACCCGCGGCGGACCCGTCAACAGTCACCTTATCCCCGGCGGAAATCAACGCCATCGGCGTGCGCACGGCCGTTGCCACCGCGCAGGACATTTCGCAGACCATCCAGACTGTCGGCTATGTCGGCTATGACGAGCACCTGACCAGCCATGTTCACACCCGCGTCGAAGGTTGGATCGAGGACCTCGAGGTGCGTGCGATCGGTGATCTTGTGGAAGCGGGAAATTTGCTGTTCTCGATGTTCTCTCCTGAAATTGGATCAGCCAGCGCGGACCACATTCGCGCCCTTGAGGACGGGAATAGCCGTATCGTCGAAATTTCGCGCAACCGCCTGCGCAGCGTTGGCATGTCCGACCGCCAGATCGAAGAGATCGAGTCCACCCGCGAAGTTGCCCGCAACCTGGCGGTCTATGCCCCGCAAGACGGCGTCGTCATCGGGATCGAGGCAGCGGATGGCATGTTTCTGCAACCCAATACGCGTGCGGTTTCTCTGACCGACCTCGCGACCGTCTGGCTGGTCGTCGATGTGTTCGAGCGTGATATCGACCGCCTGACCGACGATATGACTGCCGCAATCCGGTTCGACCATATGAATGGGCGCGTCTTCGAAGGCCGCGTCGACTACATTTATCCAGAGCTCGACGCCAAGACGCGAACACTGCCCGTGCGACTGGTCGTGGACAACGCCGAAGGATTGTTGAAGCCCAACATGTTTGCCTCTGTCGCGCTGTCACCCGACGCCTCGCGCCTTGCACTGACCGTCCCGACAGAGTCGATTATCCGCACGGGCAGCGCGGAGCGTGTTATCTTGAAAACCGGCGAAGGCACCTTTGCACCACGCCTGGTCACCACCGGCCTGCGCGACGATTTCGACGAAGGCGGCCGCACGGAAATCGTGCAGGGACTGGCGGCCGGCGACGAAGTCGTGGCCTCTGCTCAGTTCCTGATCGACAGCGAAAGTGCCCTCAGTGCGGGCTTAATGCGTATGGCACCGACGGACGCGGCGCCCGCAAAGGGTGCTGGAACTCTGATGGCCTTCGATCCGGACACCAGAATGGCGACGATCAAACACGCAGCGCTCGATGTAATCGGCTGGCCAGCGATGACGACTGACTTTCCGGTTCGCGCCGACGTAGATGTGGATCGGATGACAAACGGACAGGACGTGGCTTTTCAGATCGCTCGGGGCGCTGGCGGACTGCTGTATCTCTCCGATCTGGGTCGCGACGACGGCATCGCCGCGACCGGGACGGGCGTGGTCGAAGCCGTCACCGCCGACGGCAAGTTAACGATGAACCACGACCCGATCCCCGACTTGGGCTGGCCCGCGATGGTGATGGACATGCCCGTGATGGGCATAGATCCGGCCGGCGTCACGGTCGGCACGCCCGTAAAATTTGATCTGGCAAAAGATGGGGATACCTATCTGATCGTCGACGTCCGCCCTGCGGATGGTTCGATGGAAATGGCCATGGCAGAAACCCCGGCAGCCTCGCCAGACCCAGAGTCCGCCGCAGCGATAACAGTTACGGGCACGATCGACGCCGTCGATGTCGCCGCCCGACGCGCCACCATCACCCATGGCAATATCACCGAAACCGGCATGCCCGGTATGACGATGGATTTCGATCTAACTGACGCTGTTGACCCCGCAACCTTGCCTATCGGCGTGGAGACCACCCTGACATTCGACCGTCCCGATGGTTTGACGATGGTGCTGGCGCAAGTCGAAGCACCGGAACCTCCAATGGAAGTGTCCGGCACGATCAACGCCATAGACCCCGATACAGGCATGGCCAACATCACCCACGGTCCGATGGTAGCCATTGGGATGCCTGGCATGACAATGGACTTTGACGTGGCATCGACGCTGGCGGCGGTGGATCTGCCGACAGGGCAGGACGTGACGCTTCTGATGGCGCGCAACGCGGATTTCAGTCTGACGTTGGTCGGAATCGCCAATGACCGGCAGGTCGGCCAATGATCCCCGCCATCATCCGCGCGTCGATCGCGAACCGGTTTCTGGTGCTTGCGATCTCCGTGATGATCGCCATCGCGGGCGTCTGGGCCGTGCGCGCGACCCCCGTCGACGCAATCCCCGACCTGTCCGATGTGCAGGTCATCATCAAGACGCCCTATGCGGGCCAAGCCCCGCAGGTGGTCGAGGATCAGGTAACTTATCCAATCACCACGGCAATGCTGGCGGTGCCGGGTGCCACGGATGTGCGCGGATTTTCGTTCTTTGGCGACAGCTACGTCTACGTCGTGTTCGAGGATGGCACGGACCTTTACTGGGCGCGGACCCGCGTGCTGGAGTATCTTGGTCAGATCACGTCGAACCTGCCCGAAGGGGTGTCGCCGGAACTGGGGCCGGACGCGACGGGCGTTGGCTGGATCTACCAATATGCGCTGATCGACCGGACCGGGAATCACGATCTGGCCGAGTTGCGCACGCTTCAGGACTGGTTCCTGAAATACGAACTTCAGACCGTCGATGGCGTATCAGAGGTCGCGACCATCGGCGGTATGGTCAAGCAGTATCAGGTCGTCATCGACCCTAACAAGCTGCGCGCCTACGACCTGACGCTGGCGCAAGTGCGCGATGCCATCCAGGGCGCGAACCGCGAAACCGGCGGCAGCGTGATCGAAATGGGCGAGGCGGAATATATGGTCCGCTCGACCGGATACGTGGACGAGTTATCCGATCTGGCCAGTGCGCCGCTTATCGTCAATGCACGCGGTGCGGCCGTCACGCTGGGTGACGTGGCCGACATCCGGCTGGGGCCGGAACTGCGGCGCGGTGTGGGTGAATTCGACGGTCAGGGCGACGCCGTCGGCGGTGTCGTGATCCTGCGCTGGGGGGGCAACGCGCTGTCCACGATCAAGGCCGTCGAGGCGCGGATCGAGGAGCTGCGCCCCAACCTGCCCGAGGGCGTCGAGATTGTCACGACCTACAACCGCGCCGGTGTGATCGAACGCGCCATCGAAAACCTGTCCGACAAGCTGCTGGAAGAGTTTATCGTCGTTGTTCTGGTTTGTGCGGCCTTCCTTTTGCACATCCGGTCATCGCTGGTGATCGTGCTCTCATTGCCATTGGGTATTTTCGCCGCCGTCATCATCATGAAGCTGCAGGGGGTGAACGCCAATATCATGTCCCTTGGTGGCATCGCCATCGCCATCGGCGCAATGGTCGATGCCGCCATCGTCATGATCGAGGCGATGCACAGGCGCATTGAAAAAGAGCCCCTGACGCCGCAGAACAGGTGGCGGATCGTCACCGAATGCTGCGAGGAAGTCGGCCCGGCCCTGTTCTTTTCGCTGGCTATCATCGCGGTCAGTTTCCTGCCCGTGTTCGTGCTGGAAAGCCAGGAAGGCCGCCTGTTCAAGCCGCTTGCGTTCACAAAGACCTACGCCATGGCCGCCGCGTCGATCCTGTCGATCACATTGGTCCCTGTGCTGATGGGCTACTTCGTGCGTGGCCGGATCCTACCGGAACACAAGAACCCGCTGAACCGCTTTGTCATCTGGATCTACCGACCTTTTCTGGATGCCGCAGTTGCTTGGCCCTATGCGACGACATTGCTGGCCGTAGCGCTGGTAGGGTCAATGGCGTGGCCCCTGCAGCGTATCGGCACAGAGTTTATGCCCGAACTGAATGAGGGTGATTTCCTTTACATGCCGTCGCTTTATCCCGGCGTATCCATCGGCAAAGCGCGCGAGGTGCTGCAACAGACCGACCGACTGATCGCCACAGTGCCCGAAGTGCTGACCGTCCACGGCAAGCTGGGCCGCGCCGACAGCGCCACCGACCCTGCGCCCCTGACGATGATCGAGACTACTGTCCAATTGCGGCCAGAGGCAGAATGGCGCGATGGTATGACGATGGACGGCATCCGCGCCGAACTGGACCGCGCCGTGCAGATCCCCGGTGTCACCAACGTTTGGATACAACCGATCAAGAACCGCATCGACATGCTGGCGACCGGCATAAAAACCCCCGTCGGCGTCAAAATATCTGGCGCTGACCTGACCGTGATCGAAACCATCGGCATCGCGGTGGAACAGGCTGTCGCTGGGATCGACGGCACAGCCTCTGCCTATGCCGAGCGCCCCGTTGGTGGTCGCTTTATCGAAATCAACGTCGATCGCGATGCGGCCGCCCGATACATGATGAGCGTCCGGGATGTGCAGGATGTCGTGCAGACCGCGATCGGCGGCATGCAGGTGTCAGAAAGCGTCGAAGGACTTGAACGCTTTCCGATCAACCTGCGCTATCCACAGGAATGGCGCGACAGCCCCGAACGTCTGCGCGATCTGCCGGTCGTCACGCCGTCAGGTGCCCATATCCCGTTGGGATCGATTGCAGAGGTCGACATCGTCGACGGTCCCGGCATGATCCGTTCCGAAAACGCGCGGCGCACCGGGTTCGTCTTTATCGATATCGCAGGGCGCGACTTGGGCGGCTACGTGAACGAGGCGCGCGATCTTGTCGCCCGCACCGTCGATCTGCCGTCGGGGTATTCCATCGCCTGGTCGGGACAATACGAATACATCGAACGGATGCAGGACCGGCTGACGCTCGTAGCGCCGGCAACGCTGCTGATCATCACGCTCATGCTGTTCATGGCCTTCAGCCGCGTGACGGAAGTGGCCATCATCCTTGCCGCTTTGCCAGTGGCCTTGGCGGGTGGGGTCTGGCTGATCTGGTATCTCAGCTTCGACATCTCCGTCGCGGTGTTGGTCGGATTTATCGCTCTGGCCGGGGTCGCTGTAGAGACCGCCATCGTCATGCTGCTTTACCTCAATCTCGCGTGGGACAAGCGCAGGAACCTGGCCGCAACCCAGCAGCGTGATTTGACGCCGATGGATGTCGAACAGGTCGTGTTCGAAGGCGCGCTGCTGCGCGTTCGGCCCAAGGTGATGACCGTGGCCACGATCTTCGCCGGGCTCATCCCGATCATGTATGGCCATGGCACCGGCTCAGAGATCATGCAGCGCATCGCCGCCCCGATGGTCGGCGGTATGGCGACCGCGACCCTGCTGACCCTGCTGGTCATTCCCGCAGTCTTTGTGATCTGGAAACGCTTTGCGTTGAACCGGGTCAATGCCGAACGACGGACCGCAGCGCATGACGCGTCCGCTGTCCCACCCCAAGCGGTGCCGGGCGAATGACCGCCCAGTTCCGTAACCCAAACCCCAACCCCAAGAAGGAAACGACGATGAAAAAGACACTGATTTTGGCCACAGGACTGACCCTGAGCGCAGGCATGGCCTTTGCTCAGACCACCGAGACAACCGGCATGGATCACGGCACGATGTCGATGGACCACGGCGAGATGGACCACGGCGACATGGCAATGGACGAGGCGATGCTTGAGGGCGCTGTTCACGTGAAAGCAGTCGTCAATTCGTTCGGCGAAGGAACTGTCAACGTCAGCCACGAGCCAATCCCCGAGATTGGCTGGCCCGCAATGACGATGGACATGACCTTGGTAGAGAACGCCGAAGTCATGGACGAGATCGCGGATGGTCAGGCTGTAACGATGATGCTGATCAAGGGCGAAGACGGTATGTATAGCGTTGCCGCACTCGTGCCGGAGATGTGAACAAGTAATCGGGGCTTGGAGTATCCAGGCCCCGATCCGCTATCCCCCAAAAGCACCTTTTCCTCAACTCGATTTCAGAACGCCGAGAACGAAATTTGCCGGCGGTCCCAGAGATCTTGAGCTTTCCCATCTCTGCAGGGAAAATGCCGTTTAGCGAGCTGACAAACTCAAAGTGGGACCCTACACGCTATGCGCGCCGATGCAGTGTCGGTGATCGCCGAGAACCTGGATCACGCGGCAATCACCGGCGTGGCCCGGATCGTCCGCATCGGCCATCCGCGCCAGTTCGGTGCGCAGTTGTGTCAGGATGGCAAGCCGTCGATCCACGGCCATCAGTTGCTTGCGCGCGATCTGATTGGCGGGTGCGCAGTCCTGTGACGGTGCTGCGGCAAGCGCCATCAGGTCGGCGATATCATCGAGGCCAAAGCCAAGTTCCCGCGCGTGACGCAGGAAGGCCAGCCGTTCAAGCGCGGCGGCGTCGTAGCGCCGCTGCCCGCCGCCAGTGCGCGCGGGCGGCGGGATCAACCCCCGGCTTTCGTAGTAGCGGATCGTTGTCACCTTTACACCGGTCCGGCGCGACATCTGTCCGATTGAATATTCTTTCATGCCACCCCTTGAACCTACAGTCGCTGTAGATCGTATCTAATCTGCAATGACACGAATCGAAAGGCGCCGTCATGGCCAACGGTCACCACCACCACATCGATCCAGAAGCGGGCGACCGCCGGCTCATCGCCGCCATTGCGGTCAACATGGGTCTGACGGTCGCGCAAATCGTCGGCGGCATCTTGTCCGGCTCGCTGGCGCTGATCGCGGATGCGCTGCACAATTTTTCCGACGCGATATCGCTCATCATCGCGTTCGGCGCGCGCAAGATCGCGCGGCGGCCAAGGGACGCGGACATGACGTTCGGCTACGGTCGGGTCGAGGTTGTCGCAGCACTCATCAACTACACGACGCTGATCGTAATCGGCCTTTACCTACTTTACGAGGCCGCGATGCGCTTTGCCGACCCGCAGCCGGTTGAGGGCTGGCTGATCGTCATCATTGCGGGCATCGCGCTGGTCGTGGACGCAGCGACGGCGGCGCTGACCTACGCCATGTCTAAATCCAGCGTGAACATCCGCGCCGCTTTCCTGCACAACGTGGCCGACGCGCTCGGCTCCGTCGCGGTCATCGTCGCGGGGACACTGATCCTGCTCTACGACTGGCGGCTGATCGACCCGCTCGTGACGGTGCTGATTGCGGGCTACATCCTGTGGCAATCGTTCCGGGAGATCGGCCCGGTGATCCGTATCCTGATGCTCGGCTCGCCGCCGGAGATCGAAATGGACGCGGTTCTCGAAACCGTGCGCGGGATCGACGGCGTAACGGACATTCACCACGCGCATTTCTGGCAGATGGATGAACACAGCGCCGCATTGGACGCGCATATCGTCATTGCCGAGGGTCGCTGGAGTGATGCCGATGCCGTCAAGGACCAGATCAAAGCGGCACTGGCTGAACGGTTCGATATCACGCACACGACGCTGGAATTGGAATGCGCGCGTCACGCCTGCGACAACCCGTCCGAGTTCGGCGGGCGCGGACATGGCGAGGAGCGATACGGATGAGCGACTTCGCTTCCACCGCGCTAATCGTCGCGCTCGTCTGCGAAGTCGCTCTGATCGTGATGCTGATCTGGTCGATCCTTTTCCCAAAGCGTCGTCTCTGGCCCCCCCAACGGGTGAACTGGCTCAGCCAACTCATGGTCTGGCTACCCACCCTCGCGGTTTTCGGAGCTGGCATTGCCGTGGGCCTCGCCGAATGGAATGCTCTGGATTGGCCGCTCTGGCTTCGTTGGGGCGCGGGCCTGCCCCTGATCCTGGCGGGCAACGCCGTTGTCTGGCCTGCGGCTTTGGGCATCGGCCTCGATGCAACCAGTGGCGCGGCGGCCGAGCTAAAGACCGATGGCTTCTACCTCTGGTCGCGAAACCCGCAATACGTGGCAGACATGGGCATTCTGGTTGGATGGGCGATCTTGTCGGCCTCTCCCGCAGCATGGATCATCGCGATAGGCGGTGTGATTGCCTTTGCGCTCGCTGCGTTCGCCGAAGAGCCGTGGCTGGAAGAGATCTATGGCGCGCCCTACCGCACGTATCGGAAACGGAGGCCGAGGTTTTTCGGGTTTCCCAGCCGACAGGACCCTGACTACTCGGTGTAGCGCTCGCAGTTGTCGATACCGGTAGCGGTCGAGGCAAGAAGCTGATCCGCATCACGGATCAGCCCAGCGACCCGCCTGTCCGCCAGACTATATCTAACGAACCGGCCCTCGCTGCGGCGACTGACCAGCCCGCATTCCAGCAGGCAGCGCAGATGGTTCGAGACGTTGGGCTGCCCCAGCCCGGTATAACCGACGATTTCCTGCACGCTGCTTTCACCTGATATCAATGCGTCCAGGATTGCTAAACGACTGGGATCGCCGAGACCCCGGAAGAGCTTTGCCCGCAGTTCCAAGGGATCGGGTGCCGAAAGATCGTCTTGAATATTTTGCGCTGTCATATCATTATCCACTGATACGTTAGAGGCGATCTCTTTCGCCCGCCACCTCGAATAGGATCGCACATGAGCCAGCCCGACAACAGCACATTGCCGACAGCATCCTCGCCCATCCGGATGCGGGTGCAGGGCATGGATTGCGCTAAGGATGCGGCCGAGATCGAGCGCGCGGCCCGGTCGGCGGGCGTGGCGACCGGCGATGTGAAAGTGTCTGCCGCGACCCATATCATCACGTTGCAGATCGCAGCGGAAGACTTGCCGAAAGTGCAGCCCGCGCTCGACGCGACTGGCTATGGGTTCGAGAAGATGGAGGACGGCGATACATCGTCCGATCCAGCCTACAAGGACCCACTTTATCGCCGCGCCCTTTGGATCGTGGTCGCGCTGAACCTCGGGTATGGCGTCGTCGAGATGTTCGGCGGCTTTTTGTCCGGGTCACAGGCGCTAAAGGCGGACGCGCTCGACTTTCTGGGTGACGGCGCGATCACGTTCTTGGGCCTTCTCGCCATCGGTTGGAGCCTGACGTGGCGGGCGCGGTCCGCGATGATCCAAGGAGTGTTTCTGGGGCTTCTGGGCCTTGGCGTCGTCGGCAGCACTTTTTGGCGCGTTCTCAATCAGACGACGCCCGAAGCCGGGTTGATGGGAGCCTTCGCTGTGGGGGCGTTGATCGTGAACATACTCGCGGTCCTGCCGTTGCTGAAGCACCGCAACGGCGATGCCAATATGCGGGCGGTCTGGTTGTTCTCGCGCAACGACGCCATCGGCAACCTTGCCGTGGTAATCGCCGCCGGGCTGGTCGCGTGGCTTGGCAGTGCCTGGCCTGATCTTATTGTCGCGTTCGCCATTGCAGGGCTGTTTCTGCATTCATCTTGGATGATTATTCGGGATGCCCGAAGTGACTTGGTGGAAGCTGACTAACTCCATCAAGGCGTGACGCGGTCGGACGGAAGCCGACATTCGTGCGCACCGCAGCATCGGTGAGTCTGGGCTCGTTCCAGACCTTCGCCGCGCGTTGTCTGAAAGTCTGCTGAGGTCCGGCAGCAATGTAGACCTTACGCCATGCCGCAATCAGAACGAAGCAAAGTGCGTGTCCTGATCGGCCACGGGCCTCCCGCTGAAATCTGCATCGTCCGGAATCCGACCGAACGCGATTTTGGCGCCAACGTAACCGCCCGGGATTTCGGTTTGCGGTCCGATGGAGAGGGCCTGGGGGCCCAGCTTGGCACGCAAGCCGTCCATCATATCGCTGACTTGTTCCCACCTTTTCCGGTCCGCGGTATGGCACGTGCCACCTGAATCGCTGGGCGACTCCGCAAACAGATCTGACATCACCTCGTTTTTGCCGATCAGGCCGTGGATCATCACGCTGACTGACCGCGGCTGAAACGGCATCCTGCGCTCTGCCTCTGACAGACCACCGGCAAGTGCGACCAAGAACGTATGGTCATCACGGGCGGGCAGGAACGATGTCTCCCAGTCCCAGCGCTGACCGGCGGACCGCTTGTTTGACGCCGTCCTTGCGCCCCCTTTAAAGCTCAGCGTCAGTCGCGTTGCGCGCACGTCAGCCCGACGCACCCGGCGACCAGCGCTTTCCGTCAGCATCCGGGCGCAGATCTTGACCTTCTCCGGATTGCGCCAGTCCCGCGGCAGGATGCGACTATGCCCGAACATGCTCTTTTGTGTCGGAGGACGCTCCAAATGATACCCATGCAGCCCGTTCCAGAATCTCTCGCCTTCGACGTTACCCCAGATCGCGCGCGCCTGTTTCGGTGCCAATGCCCAAAGACCGTCAAAGTCGCGCACATGTGCTGCGTCCAGCCGTGCGCGCATGCCTTTGGAGATACCGGGCAGATCTCCAAGGTCAACGCATGAGAGGGCTTGCGGCAAGTCGCACGCATGGATCAGCTTAAAACCATCCGGCTTGTGCATCTCCGCCGCGATCTTGGCCAGCAATTCCGTCGGTGCCATTCCGATCGAGCAGGTCAGCACCTCGCTGAACGCTGACGCGAGCGCGGTCTTCAGTTGTCGCGCCAGATCCTCGGCGCGGTTGCCTTCTGATGGCAGTAGGTTGCAGACGACCTCGTCGATCGATCTGACGTGCGCAACTGGCACGACCGTCTCGATGACGTCGAGGATACGCTTGTGCAGGCGAACATAAACATCGTGCCGGGCCACGACGAAGATCATATCTGGGATGATCTCTCGCGCTTTCGCGATGGTCGCACCGGACTTTACGCCGAGGGCCTTGGCCTGACGGCTGACCGCGATGCATCCGGTATGCGGTGAATCCAAGGGGACTACGCCCAGCGGGCGGTCGCGAAGGTCGGGATTGAAGTGCTGTTCGGCAGAGGCAAAGAAGCTGTCGAAATCAAGATACAGCCGCTCGATGCCACGCGCCTGACCGCGCGGGTCGTGTTTCATCCCGTTGCTCCGGAAGTGGGTGGTCATCATAGCCTCTGCGTCATTTTGAACAAGCTCACGATCTACTGAGGGGTCCGGCAAAGATTCCGAGACGGTCGGCCGCGGCTCGGTTGACAGGTCCGACACCGGTAGCAGATATGTAGAACAGAAGTAGAACATGCAAGGATTCGCAGATGCCAGTCTTCCAAATCGACGCCCCCGTTCTGGCGGAGGGTCACGTCATTCCATTGCCGCTCCTTCGGGCCAGCGCAGGGTTTCCGTCGCCTGCGGGAGACGATCTCGAAGACGAGATCGACCCCATCGCTTGGGTCGTGCGCCATCCGGCATCAACGTTCTGGTGGCGTGTTGAGGGCGACTGTCTGTGGGATGTCGGCATACGTGACGGTGACATCATCGCAGTGGACCGCGCTGGCAAACGCCGCCTTGGACGAGCCGTTCTGGCCGTAGTCGAGGGGGCTGTTACGGCAAAGATCCTGCGCAAACGAGAAGGTAAGTATTTTCTGGCACCGGCCAACAGTCGTGAGCCATTTCCGGAAATCGAGCTGTCGGAAGATAGCGAGATCTGGGGCGTCATCGCCGGGATCGTGCGGCGGTATGATCTGGCGTGACACGGCGCATCGCGATCAGCGACAGCGCGAACTTCTATGTGAGCGCCGAGCGGATCTTTGACCCCACCTTGAAGAACGTTCCGGTCATCGTGCTGTCAAACAACGACGGCTGTGCGGTGGCCCGCAGCGACGAGGCCAAGGCACTTGGTATCAAGATGGGCGAACCGCTGCACCTTATCCGGGACAAGGTTGAAGCGCATGGGATCCGCGTGTTCTCGTCGAACTATACGCTTTATGGCGACATCAGCCGCCGGGTGGTCGAGGTCTACGAGGATTACACGCCAAACGTCGAGATCTACTCCATCGATGAATGCTTTCTGGACTTCGCTGGATTCCGGGATCGCACCGCGCATGCACGCGCGCTGCGCCGCGATGTGCTGCGGCGTGTGGGTGTTCCGGTGCGGATCGGCATTGCCCCGACGAAAACGCTGGCAAAGTGCGCTAATGACATCGCGAAGAAGAATCCGATCTTTGCGGGCGTGTTGGACATAATGGACCCGACGCTGGCGGATTGGCTGCTGCCCATGGTGCCGGTCGGTGACATCTGGGGCATCGGCCGCAAGACCGAAGCCAAGCTCCGCGGTATCGGGTTCAATACCGCTGGCGATCTTCGCGACATGCCGCTGCGCCAGGCGCGGGCGCTGGGAACCGTCGTGCTGGAGCGGACGGTTCTCGAACTGCAAGGCGAGGCCTGCATCGCATTCGACAAGGTCGAACCGCAACGCAAGGGCATGGCCGTTACCCGGTCGGCCGGCACACCTATGACTGACTTCGACACGCTGTTCCAAGCCATCACGGCCCACGCAACGCGCGCGGCCGAAAAGCTTCGACAGCATGGTCTGGTCGCGGGCACCCTGACGGTGTTCTACCACACCAACCGGCACCGGCCTGACCGTCCACAGTATGCCGGATCGCGGTCGACGCGGCTGACGCCGATGTCGTCGGACACGTTTGACCTCGTGGCCGCAGCCAAGCGCTGTGCGCTCGCGGCCTGGCCGAAGATCGACACCCAGAGGTTCGGATTTACGAAAGCCGGGATCATGCTGGATGACCTTCTGCCATTCGAGGACCGGCCGCGCACGCTGTTCGACAGCGTCAAACCGACGTCCCCGGCACTCATGTCAGCGTTGGACGATGTGAACGGGCGGTTCGGAAAAAAGACGATGGTGCTCGCCAGCGAAGGCATGAAGAGGTCATGGCAGTTGCGCGCAGATCATCGCAGCCCGCGCTATACGACGCGACTGACGGATCTGCCGGTGGTGAGGTAAGGCGATGGAGATGCGAACCTTCTTTGCACTACGTCCGAAAGTTCCCAGTGCGGGACTTTTCCGCCGTTCGCGGCAACCGCTGAAAAACTGACCTGGAGGCGATAGCATTGACAGCAAGGGCGGAAAGAAGCCATTGGCTGCATGTGCGAAAAACACGGCTAACAGTGTCAAAGCGGTCATCGAACGACAAGTTTTCTTACACCAAAAAATGTCCGGTGCGGGCGTTTCATTGAGTTTTCTGCAAATGAAAGACCATGCGCAGCGGGGCACTATCCGCCGGTGTATCCAATCGATAAGCTAAAAGCATACTGCAACAAGGATTATTGCGTGGCGATGGTGAAAAACGAGCTTTACATCCACGGATACGATCTGACTGACCAATGGCACGATCAGGACGAGGATACAGACGAAGGCATTGTCGACTGGGACGCGGAATTCCAAGCTAAGAAGACCAAACTTGAGACCTTCCTGGGTTGCCGCGATATCGATATTGCTCTCGGAAAAACCGCTCATCAGTGCCTTACAGAAACCCTCGTATTCAAGAACAGATATCCGACTATCGAACTTGCCGCGCTGGAAGCATTTCAGGCGCTGTTCCTGACAATGCCCATCCATTCCAGCAGTGTGCCTACGTCGCCCGGGAATTTCTCCAGGCACTGGAAGGCCTTGGCCCGCTTGTTCCAGGCGTTCTCAAAGAAGCAATCTAATCTGGTGGACCCGAAAGACCCCATCAAGGTTCTAACGTGGCGCACCAAGTTGCAGACGATCTACTACAGATTTCCCTTCGACCAGGACGTTTGTGCAGAAATCGCCGCTGATATTCTCGGACGGATCGACAGGAAGGGAAACGTCGCTACAGACTTCGCTACCCAGTTCAAAATGCTGATCGGGATTTCGCAGCTGGTCGCGAAGCGCCTTCATGATTTCATGTCACACATTGGCCAGATGATGAGGGCTGTCTCTCAGGAAGAAACAATCGCTCACATTGAGTATTTCTGCTCTCTCAGCCCAGCCACAAATCGAATGTGGGAACGCTGCAAACTGAAGCAGCGGCCCCTTGATGACATGAAACACCTGGGCTACCAGCTCTCCGAGCTTTCGACGCCTTGGTTGTTCATTCTTAAGAAGGATGAACTGATCAGGGAGTTTGGGACGGAATGCGTTCCGTTGATTAAATCGCTGTCCCTTCGCCCCGGCGAGTTGGCGGGAAAGAATTTTGAGCATTTCGTCATGGACAACCCGGTATGGGATAAGCCGTTCATCGCACGCCCTGATGGTAACTTCTTTCTTGCAATCCAGTATTTTCCGTTCAGTTACCCATTCAGGATTATTGAGCGGCTTATTGTTGATGGCAAGACGGACTTGCTGGGTGCGTACAGCGACGCCCGCTCTGACTTCCTTGAGGATGCGATAGCTGCAACATTGAAACAGGCGATGCCAAGCGCTGAGATATACCGCAGCGTGCTATGGGATGATCCGGACACAGGTATTAGATACGAGAACGACGTTGTTGCAGTTGTCGGAAATTTCATTTTTGCATTTGAGGCGAAGTCCGGCAAGATCAGCCCGGCGGCACGACGCGGCGCGGAAAAGAGCCTGCTGAAAAACGTTAAATCGTTGTTCGTTGAACCTTGGCAGCAGTCGCAGAGGCTTCAAAGATACCTGAACGAACATGGCAAGACCGCGAAGCTTTGGGAAAAAGTCGGCGGGCGACCCGTGAAGATCGACCTGGACAAACCGAAAATCGCATTCAGCTACAGCGTGTGCTTGGAACATCTTGCCGCCCTGTCAAGCAGCAAGCACTTCTTTCTCGAAGCCGGACTCGTGAGCAATAACTACATCTGGGCACCGGTCCTTTCCATTGGCGAACTGTTCATGCTCTCGAAGTTCCTGGATTCGGAAGTCTCGTTTGTTCACTACCTGACCAGACGGTTCCGGATCGGAGAGCAATTTGACTTCGACGGCGACGAGCAGGACCTGTTGTCAATGTACCTGACCAATGGTTTCTGTCTTTTCGGAGAAGCGCCGCCGGATAAGCGGATCATGTTCCGCGATTCCGACGATACGGTAAGGGTTAACCGGACGCCGAATCCGGAGAGAGCCAGAGCTGAAGTTATCGGGATAAGCCTGCCACCGATTTGGACCAAGACAGTCGAAGAAATCTACACAAGCACGGTCGGCACCGTGCGCCATAGGTTTGATATCATCTGCGCGATTCTGAACCAGCCGCCACCCTCGCTGCTCGAACTCCAGAAACGCATCCGAAGTTGGAGGCGCGGAGGCGGCGGTAAAGAGCCGCGAGTTTCCAACTACGCCGTCGGCTCGCAGCAATACGTTGTGGCGACCATGTTCCTGAACAAGCCCATTTTGGCCGAGGATGACCTCAGAAACGAAGCGCGGATGCTTGCCATGGAGATTTCGAGCAATTTCGAGGGAATGACCGACTGCGCGATCTTCCTCTATCTTAAGAAGTCAAAGCAGATGACCCATGACGGCGTGTTCTTCTTCCGGGCAGGGCCACAAGATCACGGAAAGGCTGCACTTTTCTTTTGAATACAGGACCGCCTCCAGCCCTGCGCTTTCGCCTTCGCATGGACAGTGCGCTCGCAGCGAATGACCGGATTGATGAAGCTGCGCCGCAGCACCATTAGATACCACCAATGTCCGGTATGGGCCGTTCTCTTCGGCCGCCGCAAGGGGCGGAAACCGGTCCTTAGCTGCGTCTGCGAAGATTCTGTGGCAGAATTGAAAAAGCGGCCATTCAAGCTGTAGCCGACCGAAGACCTAAGCTGCGCTGCGCACCAAGGTTGGCTGCGCGCAGGAAGCAGATTTTGCAAAGTTGTGAGCTTTCATCACAGATTGATGTCGTATCGGCTCAAAGCGGAACTGCTTGTTTCACTGCAAGCCGCCAAGATTATAGAACCCGATCAGCGTTGTGGTTAGTATGCTTGTGAGCAGCACCTAGTAAAATGGACCGAAAATGCCCGATACTTTTCAATCTAGTATCTCTACTTGGTTCAGCAGCTTAAAGACCTGGTGGCTTGAAAACCTCACACATTACACGCGTGATAATTACGATCCGTTTCTCGATGTAGGCGGCTTTCTGGGAATCCTTGCGTTTTCAGTTGCGGTGTTCACACTCAGCAGCCCCAAATTTCAAATCAGACAAGCCACAGCAATGGTGCCATTTAGACCTGTGTTCTTCGGAACGCTCGTTTTGTCGGGCATTATCATGTTCGTAATTGAAGGTCTCATTTTGTATGGCATCCGAATTCCATCATTCATGAACCCGAATACCGTAAACTATCTGATTACAACGGTTATCGCGCTGCTGATACTGTATTGGATGAAGATCTGCTTCATCATCCCTCCACGTTTTTCTCGATTTACTGCCCATCGATTCTTTCGGGAAACATATTTCTACATTGCGAACGGCAGCAGAGAAGAAATGCTGGCATTGGCACGCGAACTCATGCGCGAAGCACCGAGACTAATACGCCATACGCCGCGCAGAAAGCGACATCCTATAGATAGCAAAAAACCGGTCAAATTTTCAAAGCTACAAACTGAAGCTCATTTTCTCAACGGGCTTCTATCAGACACAAGATTTTGCGAAGTTGTTGCGGAAGAAATCCCCTCGTTTCCAGCACATTTGGTGGAGGTGGCGGTCGATCTAGAAAGGCTGGATGTTCCAATACACCTCATGGTGAAGCGTACAGTCGTGGCAATGTTATCCAAACCCGGATCGGCCTTGAGGGTAGAGAATGAGTGGCTTGGCCAGGGCTACATTGGAGAAGCGAAACCAATCACGCGCTCAGTATTTTGGAATTGGCACTTGCTCGAAAGTTACGAGCTGGGCTTGGAGTCACCGCTAGACCTACACTACCCTTACGCCCGCGACTGGGACAAGGATACTTGGAGAACGTACTTTGGTATGGCGCGGCTATACGTAGATGGTTTGACGTCCAAGGGGAGAGCGAACTGGCATGCTCAAGGTATCCGCTACATTCTGACAACGACGGAAAAAGCCTTTGAAAATATCGGCTCCGAAGAAAAATACAGTGATGTGTTCAGCTCTCATAACCCAACCTGGATCGCAAACGAGGCAAATGACTTTTTGAAAGATTTAGTTAAGGCATTTGATAAAGCAGATGGTTGGGTCGACTTCAACAGGAGTGATGACTTTCGTTACGGGAGTGATCTATCCTCGGATCTTGCATCTCTTTATTTCGAAGTTATTTTCAACGCCGCTCAGATCAATACCAAGGAATTCAGAATGTGGGACGTCCAGCACAATACTGTGTGGTCTCCCATCAACGGCCATGAGGTGCAAGATACGAAGCTGATGAAAATGGTTCGTCGAAAGCTTCGTCGGATGATTTGGGATGAAGTAAAGCGGATGGACGAATTCGGTCCTAACTACAAGGGAGCGGGATACACCCGTTTCTGTCTGAACGTTCTAGGGTTCTATGATGAGAAAATGCACCGCAAAGATCCCCTGGAGAGAGATTTTTGGCCGCTTGCGAAAGTCTTGTCCAATTGGGTGAAGAAGAACTATCAGACCATTGCGGTCTCGCATCCGCCAGTTGCCAAAGCGATGCTTCCCGCCAATATTGAATATGATCCGGTATCTCAGATCCTAGTCAGGTCGCGAGATGACACTCTTACTGGTGTGCCACGATTGAAAGCTTTCCCGCTTGATCCGGCGCGACCCAACTCTGACACTTAAACAAGGATTTTCTTCAGTACCGAAGCGACCTTCCACTTTACCGCCATGTCCGCTTTGGGGCTGCAACCGGTCATCGGGCAACGCCTCAGGGGTGCTGATGGCTCAGAATGGAGTGCTGCACCGCCGCAAGTCTGCTTGGAGCCCATTCTGGCGATTGCTGCACGGCCAACGAACGGCAGCTTTCAAGTTTGCAATTAACCAAATTTATGCGAAGACTACTTTACACAGAGGAGAATTGTAGTGACACGTGAAGAATTCTTAGAAATCGCTGGCAAAGCTTTTGATGCAGCAATGGAAGCGGGCTGCAGCAATAGCGATGTCGAAATAATGTTCGATATTGACAGTGCAAAAGCGACGACATTCGAGCAACAAGACGGTTCTGCACTTCCTCAAGGATGCAAGTTCTGCTGCAAAGGTGGACGCTGCGGTGTTTGCTGTACCTTCCCTCTCTGAAATCGAAAATTGGGGGCCAGCTAAGTATCGAAGTGCTTGGGCATAGACCCCCAAGCCGCAAAAGCAGACGTTCAGTCGAATTATTTAGATCGCTGCATTGTCCGCTGAGCCGCCACTCGTCCCCTGCAAATGCTGCAAGTTGCACGAATGGCCGCTTCGACGGGCCGCAACGCAGCGTCCCGAATGACTGACGAACGGCAGCAAAGGGCCGTTCATGTCGATCATAGAGGCGGGGCACGCAGGATGAAGGTAGTGTAAATCACAGATCCTGAAGACCTAAACCAAGCCGCCGCTTTAACTCCTCCTTTGCAACAGCAAGAACGAGGTCGAGCGTCCAGCCACCTGCCTTGCTGAGGCGATTTTTAGTCTTGTCCCAAACACCTTGATCGCGGATTGCATCAAGAAAATCGTGGCCTGACATCGTCATACCGCTAATTGGAAAGTCGCCGCTCAAAAGTGGCTGTCCAGCCAAGTCGATCAAACCAGCGTCGCGAAGCATTTTTATGTGATGATAGTTTTCCGCTTCTGTGCCTGAAAAATCTTTGGGGGAAAGCGTTTGTAAGGAACTTATCCGTTCTGGCTCGTAGTCCTCGATGGCGATTAAGATTTCGCGGATCAAGTCGAGGCTGCGTTTCATCGTAGCTTACCCTGTTTCTTGTATTACCGTTTGTAGGGAGAACCGTTGTTCTCCCTACCACAGCAAACGCAAGCTTTGCCACGCTCGGTTGGACAAAGCTGCGCAGTGCTATGAATGATCACTTTTGGGAAGCTGCACCGCAGCAATGACCATCGTGAAGAAAGTCCGATTTGGGCCGACAACGAACGGCGAGGGCAGCCGAGCGGCAAGGACATCTTGAATCGAATGGGGTCTCTTGGATCGCACTGAAAACGCTTTGAGGCAGACACCATCCTGTGGTTTGTGAACTGTCAACAATCGCTCGAAAATCAGACGCTGCAGAGCGTTCCTGGATGAGTTTGAGGCTTGGTCTTCAGCCGACACGCTTGCCCACCAGAACGGGAAGAAATATCATTTTCTGACCTGCAAACGAACCGATAAAGAATGAAGCCACGGCGCAGTGGTTGAAGGGTTTTGAAGTCGTCGATGTCTTCTCCAGCCACGCCACGCCAATCAAAAGAGTGCCCCAATGACGATCAGGATATTTTGCGCAATCGCAGCGATTTCGACCATGGCCTCATGCGCGGGGATCGGTCCCGAGGCAATAGTCTCGCCCACTGCGGTCGAGGTTCCCAGCGTGGAACAGCAGATCAAGGATCAGATCGTCGCGCGCTCCGCACCGAATCAGGATATCGCGTCTGCGCGACTGCGGCCGGACGACAACTGTTTCTGGTATAGCTACGTTGGTCCGGTCGAGACGACAGAACTGCCGTTGCTGACGAAAGACGGTAGGCACCTTTGCGGCCCGGAACGGACGGTGGCAGAGACAGCCGCGGACACCGCCGGCGGTTAACTGCGCGCTGTGACGCCGTCCTCGGCGGGGTAGAGGATGGCGTTCGATCCGGTTGCCACCTGATCGTAGAGACCGATGATATGCGCCATCACCATGCGGACGCATCCCGAACTGGCCCGACTTCCGATTGACCTGGGCGATGGGGTGCCGTGTATCCTCAGATAGGTGTCGCGGTCGCCTACGTAGAGATACAGCGCGCGTGAACCCAAAGGATTCGTCGGGCCGCCGTCCATACCGTCTTTGTATTGGGCGTAGGAACCGGGATCGCGTTCGATCATCGCGGATGTCGGTGTCCAGACCGGCCACTTTGCCTTTCGGCGGATGTTGTAGCGGCCGGGTTCGTATAGGTCGCCTTTCGCAATCGCCACACCGTAGCGCATGGCCATGCCGTCTGCGCGGATGTGATAAAGGTATCTGGCCACCGCATCGACATGCACATCACCCGGCACCAGACCGTCGTTGGCCTGAACAAGCTGTGGCAGGAACCGGTCGTGGAACCCCCAGGGATTCGTCGTCGCTGGATCGTAATTTGGGGGTGTTACGCGGGCGTCCCATTCAGCCCAGCGCGACCGATCCGAAGTGGGCGCACCGAAAGCGGGACCGGCGATCGGAACGGAGAACAGCGCGGCGGTCGTTTGGATGAAGTGGCGTCGGGTCAACATATCGGTCATCCAGAACTTGAACAGCAGAGACATCCATCGAATAAAGGACGCAGAAGGCGTTACCATCATCCGGTCGGATCAGGCAAAGGATTCTTGGTGCAATCCGCTGGAACAGTTCGATCAAAGGAATTTTGACTGTGGCTCAAGGTTTGGTCATTGCTATCTGAGCCTACTTCGATTCCCTCCTCAATTTTACTCAGAGCGCCGTCAATATCTCACAATAATCTCGTCGGATTTCTCAAGGCCATCACCGCATACTGCGCCAAGCACGCAATTCCGAACGCTAAAAGCCAGCGCTGAATGTGCGAGGCGTGAAGTTTTAATACTGTTTTCCGTTCGGATATCGTTCGCGTCTATCAGGAACAATGATTGGCGATCTGGTAGGAGACCCGGGTAACGATCCCGGCCGTCTACGCTTATCTGGCGCTCCGGGTGTATAAATCCCAGCCGCACACCTGTGCTGTCTCCCAAAGGTAGGAAGTCAGCGTATCGAGGAAAACAGCTTTTCCAGCTGGATCGTCTTAGTAGCGGTGTTCATGGGAAGTCCTGGGTGAGCGCCAAAGATGTTTCGAGGCCCGCTGTTGGGGCTCAAGCTATCGAATGTATGAGTGCGCTATTTTTGGACATGTCGCATGTGTGATCGTAGATGTGTATTCAGTCAAGAACCTTGACCGCTGGTCTTGAGTTTTCTGCGCCGGTGGGTGTTCTGCCTGCTTACTTACACCTTATAGGTGAGGGTGCAGGCCGCTCGAGTATGAACAAACACCAGAAACAGCCTTTGAAAAATTTTGGTTGAACCACAACTTTTTGATTGACGGCGCAATCTTCTACCAGATATTGAGATCGCTATGAACATGAACTCGCATATCCTCGTCATTGCTCGGCAATTGATAGACTGATCTTTCTGGATCAGGTGATGGATGTCGTTCTGTTTGCCTCTCGCTACCCAGTTTCTAAAACGAATCGTATCTGCATCGACGTAGTTTGACGCAGTTGATTGTTTCGGAATCCGGAGTTTCGCGCTGACGCATGCAATTCTTTCTTCACCGCTCGATTTTCCAATCGAGTTTTTCGCAATCTGTTTCAGATCGCGAAAATGACCGGGAATTTGGTCGGAAGAACTGGATGTTGCGTTCAGGTGCGGTTTTGAAGCTACTTACTGTAGCTTTCTCTGGGGCACCTCATCACAATCATTTCATTCTCGCAAGGCATTGATGCCTATGAGAAAAATGTTCTTTCGATCGGCTTGCTTTGCTAAGTTTGAGCTGTGCTCAGGCGAGCGCACCGAAGAGCAAGACCCAGCACTGAGCCGTGTTGATCGAAGGAGAGTAAAATGACTTACGGATAGCACTCAAAACGAAAACACCCGAACCGTTGGCGCGGTTCGAGTGCGTTTCGTTGGAAGGCAGATACGACTGCGCTCGTTGTTGAGTTCCGCATATCGAATTCCCCTGGGAATTTCAATACCTGTATCTGCCTGTCGTAAATTTGAGGTCGAGCCCAATCCGAACCAGCACCCGCTGGTCGGTTATGGATATCGGCTTGTCTGGCATTTTGCATAAGAAAGCCCGAGGTTTCTCGAGCCGCATGAATTTTGAGTGCCTGACCCATTGCGAATGCATGACGCCCAATTCCGGGCGCCAGCACTTTCAAATGATGGGGCATACTATGTCTTACGATATTGCAGATAAAATCTATCTGCCTGAACCGTCTCGCGCCGAGCGTTCCATTGCGGGCGCTGCAAAGGGGCACTGCACCGCAAATCTTGTCTTGGGGGACGACAATGGTGTCCGCGTTCAAGCTGAAAGCTGGCTTGAGCTCTGCCATCTCTTGCAGCTGGACGCGAAAAGCTCAGTCGTCGATCTGCAGGAACAGGTTTTCTTTTACTATGGGCATGACCGGAAAAAGCTGAACCACAAAATTCTGGACGTCGTCACCGTGCAAGAAGACGGCCAGCGCATTGCCTACACAATCAAGCCCGAAGTTCGCTTGGTGTCCGGGTCTTTCCTTGCAGAAATGCAAATCGTCGCTGGCTGGATGAAAAAGCTGAATTTTGTGGACGACTTTCGTCTCCTCACGGATCAGGACATTGACCCCATCGATCTGAATAGCGCTCTGATGTTCACCGCAGTCAGGAAAGCAGATCCGGATGCAGATGCTGTGGCGCAATATGTCGTGGGCAAGTTGCATGGGGGACGCAGCATTTCTGATCTAACTGCCGATACGGGAATGATGGAGCGTGGTTATCGTGCCGTCGTTCGCCTCATGCGCAACGGGGTTCTGAAGCCGTTGGTTCGTGAGATGATTACACCAAAGACAATCGTCATCAAATCTGGAGAGTTCGCATGAGCCCGATCAAATATACGCTCCACTATCGCCCGAAAGGCAGCGCGCTGATCAAGCGCACCTTCAATGAAATCTTGCTGGATGCTCAAGAGTGCCACGCTCATGCCTGCGATCAAAGTCAGGCATGGCAGCGGTCCCTCCCACGCGTTCGACGCAGTCCGCTGAAGTAACCTCACAGTTTTATCAACATGCCAAGTGTCCCGGCCCATCAAAACGATGGGCACCGGCTCCACTTCTGCACTCAATCGACGCCCACAGCCGTCGCAATAGAGAAAGACAAAAGATGACAATGCAAATCGCCAAAGACTTCTTCGACCGGTTCCCCAGTTTCTTACTTCGCGAGCATGATCGCGTGACCATCGACGGCTGGGTTACACGTTATGCCGGGACGCACGGAGGGTTTCTCGAATTCATGGATGCAGACAACCCGCATTTGACGGAGGTGTTTGAAGTCCAACGTTTCAATCGTCTGAACGCAGCGGGAAAAATCATCCACGAGCCTGATTATTTCCTGCACAAAATGACCAATGCCGCATCTCCGGCTATGACGTGCGACGACTCGATTGCTGAGCTGACACCTGCGCATCGCGCAAGGGTGGAGGCGAGGTATGCTTTGGTGCGCGCCTATGACGAACGCAGAATTGCGGGTCTTTTAAAGGTAAACGACAAAGCGATTGCGGCTTGCATGGATGATCTTTGTCGCGCAGCCGAAGAATACATGACCTATGAGCTTCCGGATCCGGAAGTCGCGGAGGCCCGTCGGCGCTGGAAAGAAGAGGGTGGTCGGAAGCCGAAATCAGCAGGGGTCGTGGCCCGTCCTGACGCCTGCAGTCCCCGAATCTTGAGGGAATGGACGTCACGATACCGGCGGTTTGGCAAGTCGGGCCTGAAGGACAACGTCGAGGGACAAGGAAACACAAAGAGCCAGTTCTCGCTCGAAGAACAGGCGCTGCTTTCGAAGGTCGTGCGGGATCACTATTTCACCTTACGGCGTCCTCCTCAGACTAAAACGGTTGAAGCGGTCGCGCTTGCATTTCTGAAGGAAAACAAGATTCGCGAGGCCGAGCAGCGGCCATTGTTGCAAACACCAAGGCGCGATGCCGTCAGGCGCGAGATTGGGACCTATGGAGAGTTCGAAAAACTGGTTCTGCGATTTGGTGCCGAAGAGGCCATGCGGAAGATGCGGGCGGTTAAGGCTGGCCTAAAGCACGCAAGGCCGCTGGAGCGGGTCGAGATGGACGAATGGAAAGTTGACCTTCATACGATCATGAGCCGCTGTGGTTTATTCGAACTGTTCGACAACGACGAACTTGAGCGCCTTGGCCTGCTTGACCCCACGCGGCGTTGGTGGGTCGTCGTTGCGATCGACAGCCGGACCCGCGTCATTCTGGGTATGGTGTTAACGAGCAATCCGAGATCGAGTGCAGCGGTTCGCTGTCTGGATATGATTGTTAGCGATAAGGGCGTAATCGCAACGGCAGCTGGAGCAGAAAGCCCATGGAATATGCTGGGCCTCCCTGAGATTCTCGCGACTGACAACGGCAGCGCTTTCAAATCAGGTGTCTTTACAAATGCATGTTCAGACCTCGGCATCCATGCGCTTCAAACCATCGCGGGCAGTCCTGGGATGCGGGGAAAGATTGAGCGTCTGTTCAGGACGGCATCGCTCTCCGCGTTGTCCGATTTGAGCGGAAAAACGTTCTCGAACGCCTATGAGAAGGGTGAATATGGTTCAGAGAAAATGGCCTGTCTGTCGGCGGAGGATCTCTCGCGCATCCTCGTGCGCTGGGTCGTAGATATTTATCACAATACGCCGCATGAAGGCCTGAACGGTCTGACCCCGCTTGAACAATGGCAGGTGGATCTCTCGAGCGGCAACTACCCTTTGCGCGCTGCCCCGACATATCGGCAGAAGCGACTGGCCTTCGGTATTCACGCGACCCGCAAAGTTCAAAAAACGGGGATTCAGGTCCTCAACGTTCAGTATCACTCAGGTGCTTTGCATGAATGGTTCCTGAAGCACGGCAATCAGTCAGTTCAGATCAGGTGGAGTAGTCGGAACATCGGACAAATCGAGGCCAAGCTCGACTACGGATGGCTTGAGATCCCTGCCGTAGAAAATCGGTTCGATGGCGTTACTGCGCAGGAGTGGACAGCAACAATGCGGGCATTGACGGCCAAATATGCGAAGAGCCGTGAAATTTCCGATGCCGTCGTTTTCCGTGCATTGGCCGACATTCGAGCGCTCAATTCCGAGCGGATGCTGTCCACGGGCATCTTGGACGATGGGATGGATACAAAAGGTCTGGAACTTCTCGAGAAGCAGGCGAAAGGCAGCTTTGATATCGTGCCTGCACAGCCCGGCCTCACGAAATCACCTGACGGTCTTGGTCATTCAATTCTGCCTGTTCGACCCGCTGCACAACAGCCTCAGAAGTCCAAGCAGGCCGACCGAAAAGCGCCAGACACAAAAAATCTTTGGCTGGAGGGTAAGAAATGAACAACCACAACAATATTGTATCATCGAGCGGCCAGAGCACTCCCGAAATGCTAAGGGATATCCGCTTTCAGACGGAGCACGGAAAACTGTTCAGCAAGCAAGTCTCCCGGCTGTTTAGGCCGGGAGGTGACGGACAGCCAACGTATGAGCCGGCTCTTGTGACTGCAGGAACTGAAACCAACGGGGTGATCATGATCGACGCTTCAGGTGGCGGTAAAACGACAACGATCCAAGAGGTTCTCAGCAAGTTCGACGCGTTGCAGGACAACCCGGAAACGGGGCGGCCGAGGTATTTGAAGATCAAGGTTGAAAGCCCTGCGACGCAAAAAAGTCTCGGAACAACAATTCTGGAAAAACTTGGGGTCGATCACATCGCTGAACGCGCAAAAGTCTGGGAGATCTGGCGTGCAGTCCGAGTGCGGCTGGACCGGATGGGAATTACCCTACTGTGGATCGACGAAGCGCAAGACATGTTCAAGGATACAGCTGCGACAGAAACCGACAATATGCTGAAGATGCTCAAGTCGCTGATGCAGGGCGAACACCCGGTCGTCTTGGTCCTGAGCGGAACAGAACGCTTGGGACGGATTGCCGGACTTGATCCGCAGTTGAGCCGCCGGTTTGCGAAGATCAAGCCGCGAGATCTCGAGATTGGTGCTGATAATAAGGACCTTGAAGAGCTGGTCAGCTTTCTGTCTGGCAAGGCCGGTCTAACGTTCAATTCTGATTTCGATGTCATTAGCCGCCTCATTCACGGGAGCCGCTACAAGTTCGGGAGGGCGATCGAATCCACCATTCTCGCCATCGAAGAGGCTTTGGATCAGGATAGCTCCTGCTTGGCAGTTGAGCATTTTGAGGTGAGTTGGGGGGAGCGTGAGATCTGCGAACCAGGCCGGAACGTATTCGCGGCCGAGGACTGGATCGAAATTGAGCTGGACGTCGATGAGGATGAATACGAGGCACAACGCACTGCCGCAACGAATAAGGCTCGGCAAAAGGCCAAGCGGAGGAAGAAGAAGTGACTCTCCGACCAGAATTGCCAATTTGCGAAGATGAAACGCTGACGTCCTACCTCGGGCGGGTCGGTAAATTCCACTTCGACCTATCTGCGTATCGATTTCTGGATCTTATCGAGTTTTCACGTGAAAGGGCGAAATATCCGTCCCATGAAGACCTTGATCGCATCTCAGGTCTCACAGGCGTGGCAAAGGATAGGTTGGTCGATGCCGTCGCCTTGCGTGCTGAATCGCGGCAACGCCGTTATCGAGGGCAGACGTTCAGCACGGAGTTTATGAATGCCAATCAAACGTCCTTCTGTCCGTCCTGCCTGTTAGAGGATGAGAAGTTTGACAGTGCTTCTAACGGTTCAAGGGTTGCGCGCATGTTGTGGCGCGTCGAGCCCGTCCGAGTTTGCGGAAAGCACCATATTGAACTGGTCAGACGACCTAACCGATCCGTGTCCGAACAGTTTCAAGACATGGAGCTTGTCGCGCCATCGACCAAGGACCTGAAAGACCTGAGTGCGGCCGCTCGAAAGAGTTCACCTTCAGCCCTACAGGTCTACGTTGAACGCCGATTTGCGGGAGAGATTGGCCCTGCTTGGTTAGATGAGCAGGATATCGACCAAGCCGCCCGCGCCTGCGAAATGCTTGGGATCGTGTTATCGCTCGGCACTCACATCAACCTGAATAAGCTTTCAGCCAACCAACGCATTGCGGCGGAAGACGTCGGCTACGATTTTGCATGCCGAGGGCAGGAGGGGGTGACCGAAGCGCTTCGTATTTTACTCGAAAGAAAAGGCGACCGACTTGGGAAAAGTGGACCGCAATTCGTGTTTGGACGTCTCTACCAGTGGCTTCAGTTCAATGGGAACAAGCGTGAAATTGGTCCGGTGAAAGGCATCGTTCGAGATTTCGTGATCGATAATTTTCCCATCGCTACCGGAACTGAACTATTTGGTGACACGGTGCAACAGCGCAAACTCCACTCTATCGACAGCCTGTCGAAGCAGACCGGCGTTCATCACAAAACGCTCAATCGTGCTGTGGTTCTGAGCGGCCTGGCAGATGGTGATCCCGAAAATCCCGCCCTGACCCGTCCAATTCCTTCAGGTGCGGGCGAGGATCTTGCGGCCCGAATTCTGTCCGCGATCCCGCGGTCCGAGGTGTGCTCGCTATTGAACTGTAATCGCGTCCAGGGCGATCAGTTCGTCAGTTCCGGCCTGATCCCCGTGATCTGCAAAACTCCGGGGCTTACCAAGGGTGCTTTGTGCAGGACAACCAAAGCTGATGTGGAGTCGTTTTTGACGAAAATGATGTCCGCGGCCAAGCATGTTGGAGAGGCGTCAAATGGTATGCTGTCGATCCACGATGCAGCTGCGCGAAGCCGATCCCCAATCGTTGATATCACGCGTTCAATTGTCGAAGGCCGGCTGCTGCACGTCGAGACGCTCGATCCTGATCAGAAATTCAAAGGTCTTCTTGTCAACGTGGATGAGATCGAAGAAAATCTTGTTGCGGGCGGCCGGGAAGATCTGATGTCGCGCAATCAAGCCGCCGACTATTTGGGTATGAAAACATATGAAGCATACGCACTTACAACGGCCTTGAAGGCAGGCGAAATTCCATATCTGCGGCTGCGCCAAGTGAAGAACGGCAAGGGTGTTTGGCACGAATTTTTTGTCAGGTCAGATGTCGTCAGATTTCGGGATACCTTCGTGTCGCTTGAAGAGGTTTCACAAGCCCACAACCTCACTTCACGTTGGATGAAACCTAAGTTGGAAAAGGCAGGGATAAAACCATGGCTGCCCAAGGATCGACTGGGCGGATACTATTACCGACGATCGGATATAGACCGCGCCAGGATCTAAATGGTCATCTGTAAAACCGCCGCCTTCGGGCGGCTTTTTTGTTGTCTGAAGCATGAGCACTGGCAGAATTACGGCAGCTGAAGTGGCAGAGGTAACCGCCGATTTAATCCACTGCACTCCACAGGGATGGGGTTTGGTGTGATCCAGTGGCAGAGAAAGGCCTGCTTTTACAGTGAATCACCTCATCCGAGTTCCGGGAATCACCTCATCTGATTTCCGGAACGGGAGCCATGGGATCGCCAAATAGAGCCAAGGCCTAGGCCGCGCGGCAGCGCGGCCTTTGTTTTTTCTACTCTTGACGATAACCCCCGCAACATCCGTCTGTCGAAAAGGCCGCGACCGGGACCCGACCTCATGCCCCGGTCGGCTGATCGGGGACAGCCTCAAGAGGTCAGGTGACCCATGGCTGTCCCCGATGCGGTGCGTTAGCTGCCGTTGGCCGTCGCGGGGGTGGCCCGCTTTTGGTAGGCGATCAGGACCGCTGCTATGCCGAGGCCGATTGCATCCGTGGTCCAACCACCCGCGATCATGAACAGTCCTGCGATCAGAACAAGCACCCGAACCACCGCGTTGGCATGTCCCATCAGCCAACCCTGCACCGCGCAGGACAGCAGATAAACGCCAATCACGGCCGTAATCGCGATGTGGGTGATCTCGAACCAGCTTCCGTCCAGCAGCATCGCGGGCGAATAAAAGAACATGTAGGGCACCACAAAGGCCGCAAGGCCGATCTTGAAGCTTTCGACGCTGGTCTTGACGGGGTCTGACCCTGCCAGGGCCGACCCGGCATAGGCCGCCAGCGCGACGGGAGGCGTGATGGCTGACATGACCGCAAAGTAAAAGATGAACAGATGTGCAATCAGCGGCTCTACCCCGAGGTTGACGACCCCGGGCGCGATGACGCTGGCGGCGACGGCATAGGCCGCAGTGGTCGGCATCCCCATCCCCAGCACGATGGACACGACCATCGCAAAGAACAGCGCCAACAGCTGGCTTTGGTCAGCCAGTGCCAGCAGCACCGTCGAAAAGCGTGACCCGATCCCCGTCAGGGCGATGACCCCGACGATGATGCCTGCCGTTGCACAGACGGCCACCAGTTGCAGAACCATCCGCGCACCGTTGTTGAGCGCGAAAAACAGCTGTTTCGGTCCCATCCGGTGTGGCGTCAGCCAGGACACGACAGCAGCCGAAATCATCGCAAGTGTGCCGCAACGGATGACCGAATAGCCCGAAAACAGCGCCACGATCAGCACGATGATCGGCGTCAGCAGATAGATCTGCCGGACCAGAATGCCGAACTTGGGCAACTGGTCGCGTGACAGCCCCTTGAGGTTGGCCTTTTGCGCGGCCAGGTCGATCATGAAATAGACCGAGATAAAGTAGAGCGCAGCAGGGATGATCGCTGCGGAAACGATCTGCATGTACGCAATGCCGGTGATTTCGGCCATGATGAATGCGCCCGCGCCCATGATCGGCGGCATGATCTGACCACCCGTTGATGCGGCGGCCTCGACCGATGCAGCGGTCTGCGGCTTGTATCCGACCTTTTTCATCATCGGGATCGTCAACGACCCGGTTGCGACGACATTGCCGGCAGAGGTGCCGTTGATCATCCCCATCAGACCGGACGCGAAAATCGCCACCTTGGCGGGGCCGCCGCGTTTGTGCCCTGCGGCAGCAAAGGCGAGGTTGACAAAGTATTCACCGACACGGGTCGTCTGCAGAAAGGCTGCAAAGATCACGAACAGGATGATATAGGTCGAGGAAATCGCAATCGGCGCACCCAGAATCCCGTTGTCGGTAAAGATGTAGGAAAAGAACCGTTTGGCGTCGTAGCCACGGTGTTCAAAGATACCTGGCAACCACGGGCCCAGAAACGCATAGGCCACAAAGATGGCTGCGATGATCACCAGTGCCATACCGGCCAGGCGCCGTGTCAGCTCGATAATCAGGATCACGCCGGTGACGGCAGCCCACATGTCGCCAGGCAGCGCCATCGGCATGCCGGCGCGCAACTGAAGCTGGCGCGCAAAGAAAATCAGGTAGGCCGTGGCCACGACCGCGGCAATCGCCAGAAGGATGTCAGCGATGGCGAACTGGCGACGGTCAAGCTGCGGGAACAGCCAGCCATGAATCACCGCGAGTGAAGCACCCAGAACCAGCGGGATGCCGAATGTCGACATCGCCCAGGCAGGCGGCGCTGTATTGCCAAGGTAGCTGCCGTTGATCCAGATCGCGGCAACAGCGACAGCACCATACAGGATGCCCGCGCCAGCAAGAGCCAAGAGTGCAACCGACGCAGGATTACGCGTCGTTCTGGCGCTTGCGTCTGACAGGGACGTGGCCCCGAACAGCAAGAATCCCAGAAACAGGCCGCCGCCCACATGCGACAGGCGGTAGGCCCATGTTTCCAGCGGATAGACGTTCATGACCAGCAGGTGAAAGACCGAATAGGCCACGCACATGGCAGCAACGACCAGGTTTCGCGTGCCCTGGAAATCCCGCTGGTTGCTGGTCATGACCTCGTCATCGACATTCGCCCTCGCGGTCTCTTGTTCGATCAAGGAGAGGTTGGCCGCAGCGCGCGTCTGGGTATCGGTGGCTTGGTGGGATGTCATCTTGGGTTGCCCGAACAAGGAAATGGAAGAAAAACACGGGCGGGAACAAGTTCTACCGCCCGTGTCGACAACAGTTGGAAATCCGCCTTACTTCAGGTTTTCGGGGATCTCGTATCCGTTCTCTTCGAACCAGCGCACGGCACCGGGGTGGAATGGAATGACCGCGTTCTTGTCCACGTTTTCAGCCAGCGTTTCGCGCGCGGCTGCGTGGTTCTGAACCATGCGGTCGGGGTTTTCCATCGCAAGAGCCGTGATTTCATATGCGAGGCTCTCGGGCATGTCCTGATGGGCAATCGCAAAGTTCCACAGCGACACGGTCTGAACATCTTCTGGCTGATCTTCATAGGTGTTGGCGGGGATGGTAAATGTCTGCATCGACGGTGCGACTGCCATCATGGCGGCCAGCGTTTCGTCGTCCATCGACAGGAAACGGACATCGTTTTCGACGGCGAGCTGTGCATAGGCGCCGGTCGGCAATCCTGCGGCATAGACGAAGGCGTCGATCAGACCATCCTTGAGCTGCCCTGCGGTGTCAGACGCACCGGCGTTGCTGATGTCGGCGCTGTCATCGGTGGCCTCGAAAAAGCGCGTCCAATAGGTGGCCGATGTGCCGCCGGCCGGACCCACACCGATCCGCTTGCCAGCCAGATCCTGAAAGGTTTCGATGTCGGTGCTGGCCAGAACGGCGGCTTGCAGCGGTGTCTGATACATCGGGAAAAGCGCGCGGATGTTCTCGTGTGGTGTGGGCATCAGGGGGCTTTCGCCGCGGCGCGCTTCGTCTGCCGGTCCCAACGTCACAAAGCCAACTTGGTGCTCACCGGTTTCGACGAGGGTCACGTTCTGGACCGGTCCGCCGGTGATTTCGACACCTGCGTTCAGAGCAAGCGCCTCATTGATCATCGCGCCAAAACCGCTGCCATAGGTGAAATACGTGCCGCCCTGGCTGCCGGTCCCGATGGTGATGCTGCTGGGCCAGCCGTCGCGGTCCTGGGCAGAAGCAGGCAGCGCGATTGCGGTGCAAAGTGCCGCGGCTGTAAAAGTTGCGAATTTCATGGATGTTCCTCCTCCAAGGTATGTCCTCCAATGCGTCCTCAAGACGGGATGCATCTCAGGCCATGATGGGAAGAACGGCGCAATACTGCTATCTGCTATAAATTATATTCCAAAACGAAATAATCAGGCCGTGCGCTCAAGCTCGGGCAGGTTTTTTTCCAGAACGGACAAGAAGGCGTCACGCTTTGCGTCGCGGGTTCCGCGGGTCCAGGCCGCCGCCAGGATCAGCTTGGATCGCGTGGCACCCGGTGGCATCGACAATGGCACGAATGCGACGCCCGGAACCTGAAACCGGGATGTCCAGCGCGGCACGATCGCAAGGCCCGTCCCGGCTGCGACCAGATTGACGATGGTCTGTTTTTCCTCGGCCACCTGCGCGATCCGCGCGGTCAGACCAATATCGACGAACAGTTTGATCGTCAGATCATGCGAATGGGGCCGTGATCTGCGATCCGGCACGATCAGGGGTTCGTCAGCCAGTTCCGAAATCGAAATGGCGCGATTGCCCGAAAGCGGGTGTGTTTCCGGCAGCGCGACAACGGCGGTTTCGAAAAACAACGTGCGAAAGTTCAGCCGCTGGTCACGCACATCGGGCGGACGACAAAAGGCGATATCAATCGAGCCGCTCAGAAGTTTGGGCAGAAGGTGGATCGTTTTCTGTTCGAACAGCTGCACCTCCAGGTCAGGGTGCTCTTGGCGTATCATCATCAGCAACCGGGGCATCAGTCCGGCGGCGGCACTGTCGATTGCGCCGACCTTCAGGACGGGTGTTTCCGATTTTCTGACGTCACGGATCTTGGTTTCCAGCCGTTCCGCCTGCGCGACCAACGCCCGTGCATCGTCCAGGATGCTGTGACCGGCCTCTGTCAGGGTCACTGATCGGGTCGTCCGCAGAAACAGACGGCATTCCAGCTTTTCCTCGAGCAGCCTGATCTGGCGTCCCAGCGAGGCGGGCAAGATATCAAGCGATTGCGCTGCCCTGCCGAAATGCAGGGTCTCGGCCACAGCAAGAAAGCTCTTGATCTGCAAGATGTCCAAAGCCATGCCCCGCGTTATTATTCAATTTAAGTATATAATCATTAACTGATTGAGCGCAACGTTTCAGAAAAGGTAGCCTCGCCCGAGGTGCCAAGGAACGTCCCGGAATGAAATCAGCCCAATGCGGGCTATCGTTCCCGGGTCCAATGTCGCGCAGAACCTATCAGATCGGAAGAACGCTATGAAAACCTATAAAATCGCCTCCATTCCAGCTGATGGAATTGGTCCGGAAGTCATCGCTGCAGGGCATCAGGCACTGGAAGCACTGGCGCGCCGCGACGGTGGTTTTACCTTTGACGTGACAGAATTCGACTGGAGCTCGGAGCGCTACAAACGGACGGGCGCGCTGATGCCCGAAGACGGCACGGATCAGCTCCGGCAGTTTGACGCGATCTTTTTCGGCGCTGTCGGCGCACCGGATGTTCCCGATCATGTGACGCTCTGGGGGCTCCGGCTTCCGATCTGTCAGGGGTTCGACCAATATGCCAACGTCCGGCCGACCCGTATTCTGCCGGGCATCTCGGCACCTCTCAAGGACGTGGGTCCGGGTGATCTGGACTGGGTCATCGTGCGCGAAAATTCCGAAGGTGAATATTCGGGCATCGGTGGGCGTGCGCACAAAGGCATGCCAGAAGAAGTAGCCACCGAAGTGTCCATTTTCACGCGCGTCGGTGTGGAACGGATCATGCGTTACGCCTTTAAGCTCGCGCAGTCGCGCCCGCGCAAGTTTCTGACGGTCGTGACCAAATCCAACGCGCAGCGCCACGGCATGGTGATGTGGGACGAAATAGCACTGGAAGTGTCCAAGGACTTTCCCGATGTGACCTGGGACAAGATGCTGGTCGATGCCATGACCGTGCGGATGGTCAAGGACCCCAAGTCGCTGGATACGATTGTCGCCACCAACCTGCACGCGGACATCCTGTCGGATCTTGCGGGTGCCCTTGCAGGGTCGTTGGGTGTTGCGCCGACGGCCAACATTGATCCCGAACGCCGTTTTCCGTCCATGTTCGAACCGATCCACGGGTCTGCGTTCGACATCACGGGCAAAGGTATTGCAAACCCCGTCGCGACGTTCTGGACGGCCAGCCAGATGCTGGAACATCTGGGGGAAACCGCAGCGGCCGAACGATTGATGCGTGCCGTCGAAAAGGTTTGCGCAGATGGTATCATGACGCCAGACGTCGGTGGTACAGCCACGACGCAGGACGTGACCGACGCCGTCTGCGAAGCGATCCGCGGCGAAAATATCTGAGGGTTTGCAAATGACCGATGACGATGCAGTAGCGCTGCTCCGCCGGATGATGGATGCAGCGATCGCCGCAGCTGATCCGGCGACTGTTCTGGCCTCGCACCTCCCCGAGAAGCCAGCGGGCCGCTGCATCGTCATCGGGGCTGGCAAATCAGCTGCTGCGATGGCGCTGGCCCTTGAACGGGCCTGGCCGGATGTGGACCTGTCTGGCGTCGTCGTGACACGCTATGGTCACGCCGTTCCGACGACCCGGATACGCGTGCGCGAGGCATCGCATCCTGTCCCTGACGCGGCAGGGCTGGAGGCATCGCGTGACATCATGCAGACGGCCGCCGCTGCCGGTGCGGATGATCTGGTGATTGCCTTGATTTCCGGCGGTGGCTCGTCCCTGTTGCCGATGCCGGTCGAACCGCTGACCCTGCCGGACAAGATTACCGTCAACAAACTGCTGTTGGCCTCGGGCCTGACGATCGACGACATGAACAAGGTCAGGCGCAGGCTGTCCGCGATCAAAGGCGGCGGTCTGGCGCGCGCGGTGCATCCGGCCCGGCTGGTGACTCTGGCAATATCCGATGTGCCGGGCGATGATCCGGCGGCCATCGCATCCGGTCCCACCGTGCCTGACCCCTCGGCTGGTGAAAATCTGGGCTATCTCGTCGACCGGCTTGGCCCGGACCTGCCTGCCGCTGCGCGCGACATTCTAGTGCAGCCAGTCCGGGACGTTCCTGCATTCGAATATGATTACCGTCTCATTGCCACACCGGCCTTGTCGCTCGAGGCCGCGGCACAGGTCGCCCGCGATGCAGGTGTCACGCCGACGATCCTCGGCGACGCCCTCGAAGGCGAGGCACGGGAATTGGGAATAGCCATGTCGGGCATGGCCAAATGGGTGGCGCGGCAGCACACGCCCGCCTCAGGGCCCACCGTGTTGTTGTCAGGTGGTGAAACGACCGTTTCAACAACTGGGACCATGCCCGGTCGCGGTGGGCGCAATACCGAATTTCTGCTGAGTCTTGCCATCGCGCTGAACGGCCATGACAAAATCCATGCGCTGGCGGCCGATACGGACGGGATTGACGGGACCGAAGACGCAGCCGGCGCCATGATCGGGCCAGATGTGCTGATGCGCGCCCGGCACGTCGGTGCCGATGCCAAGGCATGTCTTGCGCGCCATGACAGCTATGCGTTTTTCGATGCGACGGGCGATCTGATCCGAACGGGACCGACCCTGACAAACGTCAATGATTTCCGCGCGGTCCTTGTGCGCTGATATCAGCACAGGCGCAGGTTCAACAGTTTGCGCCGCGGGTGCTGTGGGCCCGCCGCGCTCATCTGCGGGCGTGCCGCACCTCTGCTGCAGCCCTGCGACGGACCGTCTTCTCCAAGGCGCGAAAAAAGGGGTCCAGTTCCGTTCAGAAATCTGTATCTTTCCCACGAACCCGGGAGGAGCCGGGTCAAACCTTGGGTGACACACCCGATTTGGGAGGACGATATGTTCAAAGAAGTCTTGCGTGGGCCGTTGGGCCTGATCGGAACCGCGGCGATTGTAACGCTGGGCCTTGCTGCGCCGGCCGTGGCACAGCAGCAGCTGTCCATCGCCACTGGTGGCACGGGCGGGGTCTATTATCCGATGGGCGGCGGCCTTGCCGAAGTCATCAACAACCACATCGAAGGCTATTCCGCGACCGCAGAGGTTACGGGTGCCTCGGTCGAGAACATGGGTCTGATTGCCACCGGTGACGCCGATTTGGCCATCGGTCTGGCTGACACCGTGGCACAGGCCTATTCCGGCACCGGCCGGTTCGAGGGCCAGCAGCTGCCGATGATCCGTGGTCTTGCCTCGCTCTACGCAAACATGGTGCACATCGTCGCCCTCGAGGGGTCGGGGATCACGTCGCTGGCAGATCTGACCGGCAAGCGTGTGTCCATCGGTGCGCCCGGTTCCGGCACCGAGGTCAATACCAATGCCATCCTCGAGGCCAATGGCATCAGCTATGACGACATCGACGAACAGCGCCTGAATTTCAACGAAACCGCTGACGCCTTGGCCAACGGCGATATCGACGCGGGATTCTGGTCTGTGGGTGCGCCGACCTCTTCGATCCTGAACCTTGCGACCACGCAGGACATCACGATCATCGCCCTGTCAGAGGCCGAATTGCAGGCCGCGATGGATGCGGATTCCACCTTTGCGACGACGACCCTTGCCGGTGGCAGCTACAACGGTGTTGACGAAGACCTCACCGTTCTGGGCATTCCGAACGTCCTGGCGGTGTCGTCGGAAATGACCGACGATGTGGCCTATGCGATCACCAAGGCCATGTTCGAGAATATCGCGGACATGCAGGCAATCCACCCGGCGGCGAACGAAACAACGGTCGAGTTCACGATGTCCGCCACCCCCGTGCCGCTGCATCCCGGTGCGATCCGGTACTACGAAGAAATCGGCGCGACGATTCCTGACGATCTGCGTCCATGATTGCAGACCACCGAGGGGGGAGGGGCATTGTCCTCTCCCTTTTCATTTGGCTGCTGCCATGCGTGGCATTGGCAGACGCGCTTGTCGCGACCCGCGCCGATGGGACCGAAATCGCGCGCTTTGACGTGGCTGACGGCACAGAGTGGTGCGTGCTCTGGAACCACTCCGTCAAGGGATTCCCGGTGTCGGACTGCTATGAAAACAGGGCAGGGCGCATGGTTCTGGTGCATGCCCATCTGCCGGATTTCGCCGCCGGACTGGACCACATCCCGGGTCGCGGACGGCAGGTCACGGACGGACAAGGCGGCTATTATATCCTTGATATCAACGAGCCTGTGCCGGGAAACGCCTATATTTTGCGCCCGGGGCGCGGCCCTGTCGATCATCGTTTGCAGGTCGGTGACAGGGTCGTGTCGCTATCGGCGGTTGCCCCGCGTGAACGGGTGCGGATTGCCCTTTTAGGAAATACGAATAATGACGACGATACCTGACATTCCCGCAGCCGAGGTCCCGCAGCCTTGGTTCGTCATCCGCGCCATTACCGTGATCGGTATCGCGCTGTCGCTGTTCCAGCTCTACGCCGCCGGTGTGCAGCCGCTGGGTCTGTTTTTTCAGCGTCCCATCCATCTGGGTTTCGTTCTGGTCCTGTGTTTTCTGCTGTATCCCGCCTTTGGCCGAGGCAAGGCGCGGGGTCCCTTGGGCTGGGCCATCGACGGTGTGCTGATCCTCGCAGGGATTGCCGCTGGGGCCTGGGTGCCGTTGAACATCGACATCATTGCGAACCAGATTTTCCCGCGTCCCATCGACGTCTGGATGGGCATCGTCACGATCATCGTCGTGCTCGAGGCCGCGCGCCGGGCCGTGGGCCTTGGCATGACGCTGATCGGCGCGTTCTTTATCGTTTATGCCTTTGCCGGCAACCGCGGTGAGCTGCCGTTTCTGGCAGACTGGATGCCCGGCATCCTCAATCACCGGGGCTATTCGCTGGACCGGCTGGCCAGCCAGATGACGCTGGGGGCCGAGGGGATTTTCGGGATTCCGCTGGGCGTCGCTGCGACCTTTGTTTTCATCTTTGTGCTGTTCGGTGCCTTTCTCGAAGTCACCGGCGCGGGCAAATTCTTTATCGACCTCGCCTATGCGGCTGCGGGCAAGCAGCGCGGCGGACCGGCCAAGGCCGCCGTGATCGCAAGCGCAGGCATGGGGTCGATTTCAGGTTCGGCCATTGCGAACGTGGTGACGACCGGCGCCTTTACCATTCCGCTGATGAAAAAGCTGGGCTACCGCCCCGCGCAGGCAGGCGGGATCGAGGCCGCCGCCTCGACCGGTGGACAGATCATGCCGCCGTTGATGGGCGCGGGCGCGTTCCTGATGAGCGAATTTACCCGGATGCCCTATGTCGACATCGTGCTTGTTTCGATTTTTCCGGCGGTGCTGTATTTCGGGACGGTCTATCTGCTGGTCCATATTGCCGCCGTCAAACAGGGCATGCAGGGATTGTCCGCCGCCGAATTGCCAAGGGTGCGCACGGTGCTGGCCGAAGGCTGGCATTTCTTGTTGCCGCTCGTCGCGCTCGTGATCCTGTTGGTCGCGGGATATTCGCCGATGCGTGTCGGATTTTACGCGATCCTGTCGATCATGGCGGCTGCCGCCGCACGCGCGATGTGGGATTTCCAACGCAACGGGCCAACGGCAGACCGGTTTGTCGCGATGTGTCGCCGTGGCGTGGCGCTGACACTCGAGGCACTGGATCTGGGCGCGCGCAACGCCGTCGCGGTGTCCGTGGCCTGCGCTGTTGCAGGCATCATTGTGGGTGTCGTGGGGTTGACCGGCCTGGGCCTGAAATTCTCGGCGATGATGATCGCGTTTTCGGGGGGCAACATCGTCCTGGCGCTGATCCTCGTGCTGTTGGCCAGCCTCGTGCTGGGCATGGGGCTGCCCGTGACGGCGGCCTATATCGTCCTGATCATCCTGGTGGGTCCGGCCCTGACGGAACAATTCGGCATGCCGATCCTGATCGCGCATCTGGTGGTGTTCTGGTATTCGCAGGACAGCAACGTGACACCACCCGTCGCATTGGCCGGGTTCGCGGGTGCCGCCATCGCCGGGTCCAAGCCAATGGAAACCAGCGTGCAGGCGTGGAAATACGCCAAGGGGCTGTACCTGATCCCGCTGTTCATGGTGTTCAATCCGGAAATCATCTTGGGCGGGCCGCTGCCGTTGGTGCTGTGGTCCGGGGCGATTGCCATATTGGGTCTGGTCGCATTTGCCGCCGTGCTCGAGGGCTATCTGTGGGGGCCGATGCCGGTCTGGATGCGTATACTGCTGGTGCCCGGTGTCATCGCATTGTTCTGGCCCGACCTGACCGTCGAAATCGTCGGATCGCTGTTGATCGCGGTCTTGCTGGGGCTGAATTGGTCAGTGGCGCGCCGCACGGCTGGCGATGCCGGGCCGCGGCCTGCTTCATCCGGGTCATGACCCGGCGGGCGCGTCCAGGTGATACCGTGGCCGCGCCCCCGTAGGCATCAGGCGGGTGCCGGCACGGCCCCGTCGGCTGCCTTTTTGTCGGCGATCCGCTCCTTGCGCAGATAGGTGTGATACAGGACCGGTACACCGACCAGCGTCAGGACCGACGCAAATCCCAATCCGCCCATGATCGTCACCGACATCGCCGCAAAGAAGCTGTCGGAGAGCAACGGCACCATGCCAAGGATCGTGGTGGCCGCAGCCAGAACCACGGGCCGCAGACGGCTGACACTGGCTGTGACGATGGCCTCGTGTTGTGGCAGGCCTTCGGCCTTTTGCGCGTCGATCTCTTCGACAAGAACGATGGCGTTCTTGATCAACATGCCCGACAGCGACAGCAGGCCCAGCAAAGCGGTAAAGCTGAAGGGGATGTTCGACAGCAGCAGACCGATGGCCACGCCGTTGATGGCCATGGGCACAATGGTCCAGATGACTGCAGTCTGGCGCAGCTTGCCGAACAGCAGAATGGTGATCAGCAGCATTGTCCCGAACGAAAGCGGCATCTGCCGGCCCAGCGATTCCTGTGCCTGGCTCGAACTTTCGAATTCGCCGCCCCACTCCAATTCATAGCCTGCCGGAACCTCGATCGCCTCGATTGCTGGACGCACCAGGGCAAACACGGTGGGGGGTGTCAGACCTTCGATGACATTGCCGCGCACCGAAATGGTCTGGACGCGGTTGCGCCGTTCGATCACGGGGTTTTCCGGAACGACGGTGAAACCGTCCACAACCTGGCTCAGCGGCAGATAGCCCCCGATGGCCTGGCTATAGACAATCTGGTCCAAAAGCTGGCTGTCGCGTTCGGCCTCGTCACGGGGTTTGCGCACGATGATGTCGATCAGGCGGTCACGTTCGCGGTAGGTGCCGGCAGGTATACCATTGGTGGCCAGGGCGATGGCGGTCGCCACATCGCTGCGGGTGATCCCCGCCGCCTGTGCGCGATCCTCTGCATAGATGGGACGGGTCGCGATTTCGACCTCGCGCCAGTCGGTATATTCGGTGTGCAACAGGTCGGTGCTGTTACGCAGGATCGCCTCTGCCTCTGCGGCCAGTTCGCGCAGCACGGCAGGGTCGGGCCCGGAAAAGCGCGCCTCGATATCCGATCCGGTCGCGGGACCAAAGATGATGCGTTTCGACTGAAGCTCTGCCCAGGGCAGCGCCTCGATCACGAATTGATCCAGCTCTGTGCGCAGGGCGGGGATCGCCTCTGGGGACGTGGCACGGATCACCAGCTGCGCATAGGAGCTGTCGGCGCGGGCAGGGCTGTAGGTCAGCACATAGCGCGACAGGCCTTGTCCGACGGTTGCGGTCACGGCCTGGACGTCGTCGCGGGCCAGCAGCCAGTCCTCGACCACGGCGATGTCGGCGGATGATTCCTCGATCGCGGTGCCCTGTGCCGCCTTGTAATCAAGATAGAAGATGGGTGTCGTCGCCGCAGGGAAAAACTGCTGTTTGACCTGACCAAAGGCCATGATGCAGGCGACAGTCGTGCCCAGCAGGCCCGCGATCACCAGCCAGCGCAATTTCAGCGCCCAGCGGACCAGTTTGCCGTAGGTGCGGAACACCGGGCCGTTGTAGCCGGAATCGTCTGCATCCAGCCCGCCGACCTTGAACAGGTAGTGACCCAGCAACGGGGTGATGGTGACGCCGACGATCCATGACAGCATCAGCGAAATGCCGATCACCGCAAACAACGAGAACATGAATTCGCCGGACGCATCGGGTGACAGGCCGATCCCGGCAAAGGCCAGGATCCCGATGATCGTGGCCCCCAGCAACGGGATCTGGGTTTTCTGCGTGGCAATATCCGCCGCATCGCGGGAATTCTTGCCCTTGCGCATTTCCTGCTGCATGCCTTCGGCCACCACGATGGCGTTATCGACCAGCATCCCCATCGCGATGATCAGCGCACCCAGGCTGATGCGTTCGACCTTGACGTCGAACAGATACATGAAAAAGAACGTCGACAGCACGGTCAGCAGCAACGAGACACCGACGACAACCGCCGCCCGGGGACCCATGAAGATCGCCAGCACCACGATCACGACCGCGACCGACAGGGCAAGCGACACCAGAAAGCTGCTGTTGGCCTCGTCCACGACCTGGTGCTGTTCGTAGACCGGGCTGACTTCGACGCCGACGGGCAGCAGCGTTTCCAGCACGGCCAGCTCTGCCTCGACCCGGCGACCGACATCCACGATATTTTCGGATACCAGGCCGGACACGCCCAATGTGAACACCTCCTGGCCATTGTGGCGCAGGATGTGGTCGGGGTTCTCGATGCGTGCGCGCTTGACGTCCGCAATGTCCAGCAGGTTCAGGACCTCGCCGCCGAAACCAAAGGTCAGGCCGCTGATTTCGCGCACGCTGTCCTCTGCCGATGGTCCCTGGATTTGCAGGTTTGCACTGCCGTTGTTGACGAAACCGGTCGGGTTGATCGCGGTGGAATCACTGATCGCGCCGATAATGACCGCCGGATCGACCCCCAGCTGCGACAGTGTCTGCGATGAGGGTTCGACGAAAATCGCCTCTTGTGGCAGGCCTTGCAGCTGGACATTGGCCACGCCGTCCACGGTCAGCAGTTCGCGGCGCATGAAACTGGCGATGTCCCAGATTTCCGAATCGCTATAGCCGGGCGCCGCAACGGCATAGAGGATGCCATAGACGTCACCGAAATCGTCGTTCACGGTCGATGGCAACGCATCCGCCGGCAGGGATGCCCGCGCGTCGGACACACGGTCACGCAGGTCGTCCCAGACCTGCGGCAGCGTCTCACCGTCGTATTGATCCTCGACTTCGACCTCGATGACCGACACGCCCTGGGTATTGCGCGATTTGACGGTCTTTACCTCGTCCATCTGCTGGATCGCGGCTTCCAGCACCTCTGACACTTCGGTGGCGACCTCGGCCGATGTCGCGCCGGGATAGGGCGTGATGACCAGCGCATTCTTGAGCGTAAAGGTCGGGTCTTCCAGCTTGCCGACGGACATATAGCCGAACAATCCGCCAAAAATGGCGAACAGGATGAACATCCAGGTATAGAGAGGGGATTCGATCGAAAAACGCGCGATTTTCATGGGGCTATTCCACCGTCAGGCCGATGAAAGGACGCACGGTTTCGCCCTCTGTCAGCATTTGCAGTCCGGCGGCCACGATCTGCGTGTCGCCCGCGATGCCGCTGACCAGCAGGTCCGTCCCGTTCGGAGAGCTGACCTCGACCGGTTGCCAGGCCACGGTTCCGTCGGTGCCGCCGGGGTTCGGCGTATAGACCAGAACGCGGGGCGATCCGCTGTCATAGGACACCGCTGACGGCGGCAACATCACCAGGCTTTCGTCCCCCAATGGCAGGGTCGCCGTCACGGTGATGGACGCGCCCGGAATGATTGCCTGTGGCACGTCGTCCTGCGTCAGGGCCAATGTGACCCGATAGCTTTGCCCGATGTTCTGGGTTTCGGCGTTGAATTCGCGCAACTCCAGCGGGACGGGTGCGTCAAACAGCGGGGACGACCCGGTAAATTTCAGATCGCTGCCTTCGTCGACATTCTGGAACAGGCGTTCCGGCACGTCGATTTCGACGCGGACCTCTGACATGTCGTGCAGGCGGACAATGGGCTGACCGGGGCTGACGATGGCAAAATTCGGTGTCAGGCGCGAGGCGACCAATGCCTCGAACGGGGCGTGCAGACTGGCATTCGCCAGCGCATCCTCCGCCTCGCGCAGGGCGACGGCAGCCAGATCGCGTGCGGTCTGGGCATCCTCTGCCTGTGTGGCCGACACAGCGTTCGTTGCCGCCAGCGTTTCGGCGCGGTTCAAGGCGCGTTCGGCCTGCGTCAGGTTGATCTGTGCCCGTTCCACCGCCCGTTCGAATGGGCCTACGTCCAGTGCTGCGATCTGCACGTCCTTTTGCAGGAACTGGCCCTCTTGGGCGTCGAACATGGTCATCTGCCCGCCGACCTCGAATGACAGATCGACCGTTTCCAAGGCGACCACCTGGCCAAAGAACGTCCTGTCCGTCAGTACGCTTTCGCCGGCGGCCCTGATCAGTTTCACAGCCCTCATCGGGGCGGGATCACCCGACGGTGTCAGTGTCTCGGCCTCTTGTGCGGACAATGGGACAGCGGCAGAAAGAGCAATCAGGACCGTGGCAATGCGAAGCATATATAAATTCCATCGTAGAGTACGGCGTGGTACTTAACCCATCATGAGGCAGTGGCAAGGGGGAAGCTCTGTCTCATTTTGCCGTGAGGTTCCCACTTTCAATTCTGGTAGGCGCACCCTACCGTTCAGTCATGACCCAAAATCCGTCACAGACCCGTATTCTGGCAGCCGCCCGAAGCCTGTTTTTCAAACATGGTTTCGAAAAGGTATCCACCGACATGCTGGCCCGCGAGGCCGCCGTATCCAAAGCGACGATCTATCGCTACTATCAGAACATGACCGATCTGTTGGGCTGTGTCGCCACGGCAGAGGTCTGCCGGTTTCGCGACGCAAACCCACCGGCGGTCACGTCACGGGCTGAATTGCACGCGGGGCTGACTGCCTTTGGTACCCGGTTGCTGACCTTTCTCAATGATCCCGAAACCGTGGCTTTCGCTTGTCTGATCCACGAAGAGGCGCGTCATGCCCCCGACATGGGCGTGACATTCTACGATGCTGCGTTTCAGCAGACGTTGGATGATCTGGCGCGGATGTTTGATCAGGCCAAGGACTGCGGTGCACTGAAAACTGAATTCGCACCACAAGAGATTGCCGAGGATTTCATCGCCTTGCTCGAAGGGCAGGGGCTCAAGCGGGCGCAATTGGGCCTTTCTGGCCTGCCCTATCCGGATGTGCCCGGAAAGGTGAACCGCGCGGTCACCACCCTGTTGCGGGCGCACGGTTAGGGCCGCTGCCGCAATCGCGGTGCAGCGGCCCCCAGGATCACATGCGGCGCCAGGCCAGGTAGGCTGCCAGCGCGATGATACCGCCCATCAGCGACAGTGGAATTTCCATCCCATGCGGATGGATATGTGCGCCGCCATGGGCCAGCGCGGGCGAGGCCGCCAAAATCGCGGCAATCGTCAGTGACAGGTGTTTCATGCGTCTATTTCCTTTTTGCGTTGGGATAGAAAATCGCGGATGTCCAAGACCGATTTTTCATCCATCGAGACATAGATCAAGGACATGTTGGTGCGTTCCGTCACCATCTGGCCGGGGAACGGCAGATAGCTCAGTTCGCGTGATCCGAATGAAGGTGATGCCGTTCCGACCTGCCATTCGGTTTTCAATTCCACGTCGATCAGTTTCAGCGCCTTGGGTCCTGCGGCGGCGGGGCGTTCAAACGGCACGCCCGCCAGCTTGAGGTAGGCCGCCTTGTCGCGGGCCTGCACGTAGCCGTCGATGAACTGCGCGGTCAGGACCTGCAGGTCCGCAGCCGCGTCGTGTTCATGCATGTGGCTATGCAGGTGGTCGCCATGCGCGTGGTTATGGCCATGGCCATGGGGCGCGTGATCGTGGTGGTGATGGTGCCCGTCCGGGCCGTGATCATGTGGCATTGGACCACCTCTTGCCGCTGAATTCGCCGTGCGGAATGGAAACGGGTTTGTCGATATGCTGTTTATGCGCGCCCATTTTGCCGCTGGCGACCATGGACCCCAGCACATCGACGATCACGCGCGTGCCCAGCAGCGCCGTGATGTCCGACGTGTCATAGGGGGGCGATACCTCGACCAGTTCCATCCCGCAAATCCCCTCGGCCGCGATGCCGGAGACCAGCGCCAGTGCCTCGCGCGGCAGGAACCCGCCGGGTTCGGGCCAGCCGGTGCCGGGCACGAAACCGCAGTCGATGCTGTCGATGTCGAACGACAGATAGACCATGTCCACGCCGTCCCAGGCCATGTCCAGCGCCATTTCCAGCGTCTTGTCGATCCCCATCTTTTCAACGTCGCCCATGGTGATGATGTTGGTCTCGCGTTCCCGCGCGACCTTGACCGCCTCGCGCGGGACCTGCCAGCCGCCGATGCCGATCTGCACAAGGTTCTTGGCCGACACATTGGGCATGTTGGTCGCGTGGAACCACGGCGTGGTATGCATCCGTTCGTCCAGGTCCTTTTCCTGAATGTCGGCGTGACGGTCGAAATGCACGATGCCGATTTTCTTGGACGTGCATTCCGCGATGCCGCGCAGGCAAGGGTAGCCGATGGAATGGTCGCCACCGATCATGATGGGCAGCGAGCCGGAGCTGAACACATGGCTGACACCACGGCTGATCTGGTCGAATGATTTCTCGATATTCGCCGGGATCGTGAATACGTCGCCCGCGTCGCACAGCGTCATCTGTTCGCGCAGATCGACGCCCATTTCGTAGTTATAGGGCGTGTACAGCGCCGAGATCTTGCGCAGTGCCTGCGGTCCGAACCGGGTGCCGGGACGGTAGGTCGTGCCACCGTCAAAGGGGATGCCAAGGATCGTGGCGTCGTAGTTCGCCACCTCCAGCACGTCCTCGGCATAGGGGGCCTTGAGGAACGTGTTGATCCCGGCGAAATGCGGCAGCTCTCCGCGGGCGAATGTCGGGATGGATTTGTCCTCGATCGCGTCGGCCCCGGTCAGACCCATGCGCAGCGCCCAGCGGCGTTCCTCGTCGGCGCGGCCGGTGGGGATGTCGCCCTCTTTCTCCATGGCCTTCCAGCCTTGTAGCTGGGTCAGGTCCGGATGGTGCTGGCGTCTGCCCTGCGCGTTGATCCGCTGGGCCAGATCGCGGGGATGGTGCGACCGGCTGCGCCTGGCTTGGGGGCCTGTATCAGGAAACATGGGTGTCCTCCGTTTGGATTTGGTGGGGAATGCCGCCGTTGCGGGCGTCAAAGTCGTAGGTGATCGTGGCCCCGAACAGACCCGGATCGTGCGGGTCCCAGCGGGGTTTATCAAAGACCAGCACACGGTCGCCCAGCTTGAACCCCTCTTCGAGGTCGTGGGTCACCATGAACACGGTCATGTTGGTCAGCGCGCGCAACTCCATCAGGAAGGCGTGCATTTGCAGGCGCGTGCCGGGGTCAAGCGCGCCGAATGGTTCGTCCAGCAGCAAGACGCGCGGCTTTGCGGTCATCGCCTGACCGATCGCCAGTCGCTGCTGCATACCGCCCGAAAGGGATGCGGGATATTGGTCGGCCACGTGGTTCAAACCGATCCGCACCAGCATTTCATCCGCGTCCTGCATCGCCTGACGCCGTGCCGCACCGCGCAGGTAACCGAACCGCGTCTTGAACGCGGTGCCAGCCATCAGGTTGTCGCGCACGGTCAGATGCGGGAACACGGAATAGCGCTGGAACACCACGCCGCGCTCTACGTTCGGCTCGACCGCAGGCGGCCCGCCATCAATGCTGATCTCGCCGCGTGTGGGGCGTTCCTGCGCCAACAAGAGCCGCAGAAAGGTGGATTTTCCACAGCCAGAGGCACCCACGATGGAAATGAATTCGCCCTGATCGACCTCGACGTTGACCCGTTCGATGATCGACCGGTCACCGTAGGCCTGCCAGATGTTGCGGACGCTGACAAAGCTCATAGCCCGGCCTCCAGCCATGGAAATGCCCGGCGGGACAGCGTTTTCAGCGCCCAGTCGATGAGGAACGCCAGCAGCGTGATCCAGATGACGTAGGTCAGAATAATGTCCATCGCGAGGTAGCGACGCACCAGAAAAATCCGGTAGCCAAGGCCCACATCCGACGCCACAGCCTCGGCCGCGATCAGGAACAGCCAGGCTGACCCCAGCGACAGGCGCACGTTTGCAATCAGGCGCGGCAGGATTTGCGGCAGTGTCACGCGCAGGGCGATGACCAGCGACGATGCGCCAATGGTCTGCGCCTTGATCAATTGTTCCGTGGGAATATCCAGCACGCGCTGTGACAGGTCGCGGATCATGAACGGCGTGATGCCTATGATGATCAACACGACCTTTGACAGCTCGCCCAGTCCGAATACGATGAACAGGATCGGCAGCAGCGCCAGCGGCGGCACCATCGACACCACGGCGACAAAACTGGAAAAACCGGACCTGATGACTGGCAACAGCCCAATCGCCATGCCGACACCCAGCGAGATAGCGGCCGAAATGCCGACACCCAGCAGCAGGCGCTGCAATGAGGCCCATGTATCCTGCCACAACAGGATGTCACCACTGCGACGGTCGGCCTCTGTGAACAGCCGGATCGCGGTGTCCAGGATCGTGGCAGGTGCCGGCAGCAGTTTGTCATTCGGGTTGGCCGTCAGCCGGATGTCCGAACTGATCGCATAGGCAATCATCACCGCGATGAATGGCAGCGCGGCAAGCAGTATGCCGCTGCGGCGCGATGGGATACGGTTGATCAGTCGCATGACAAGCCTCCGGTCAGGGGACGCATGAATGACGGGAATTGGGGGCGCGCGACGCGGTCGCCGCGCGCCAGAGGCTTACAGCGCGCCGTCGGCGGCCATCTGCATGTAGGTTGTGTCGAACCGGAACATGACGTTATCCGCGTCCCCCGTCACCACGTCACCCGGATAGGCGATGCCCACGAAATCGGCGCTGGGCGCGTTCACACCCAAAATGCCCTTGTCGAACAGGAATTCCGCAACCGTCGTCATCGTGGTCGGCAGATCGGGCGACGCGGCCTGTGCGACGGCATCGGCAGGATCATAGAACATCTCTGTCACGGCCAGCTGCGCCTGATACCCGGCCAGATCGGTGCCCGCTGCCTCTGCCATGGCGGTCAACGCCTCTTCGTCACCAGCGGCCATCAGGCCCATGACTTCGTACCAGGCACCGACCACGGCCTTGCCGAAATCGGGGTTGTCGGCCAGCGTCTGCGTGTTCACCACCATCAGGTCGAGGATTTCACCGGGAATTTGCGAGCTGTCGAACAGCACGTTGGCATCGGGGTTCGATGCCGTGATTTCGGACACCAGCGGGTTCCATGTGACGACGGCGCTGACGTCGTCGGTCGCATAGGCCGCGATCATATCCGCGTCGGATGTGTTGATGACACCGTCCAGATCGGATTCCGACAGGCCGACCGTATCCAGCCCCCGCGCCAGCAGGTAATGCGACACCGACAGTTCCACCAGATTGACCGGCTTGCCTGCAAGATCCTCCAGCGTGCCTTCGCCCTTGAGGATCACCGCATCGTTGCCGTTGGAATAGTCACCGATGATCAGGGCCGTTGTATCGACGCCGCCGCCCGCGGGGATCGACAGCGTGTCCATGTTGGTGGCGCTGACCCCGTCAAAGGCACCTGCCGTGTACTGGTTGATGGATTCGACATAGTCGTTGATCTGTACGATCTCGACCGTGATGCCGTATTTTTCGGCCCATTTGTCCATGATCCCGCTGTCGGACAGATAACCCCAGGGCATCCAGCCCGCGTAGATCGACCATGCCAGTTTGAAATCTGTTTTTTCCTGCGCCAGTGCAGGCTGCGCCATCGCAGTCGCCAGTCCGGCCGAGAGCGCCGCAGCGGATAGAATGTTCTTGAATGTCATGACTTTCCCCGTTGTGCGTCCCGCCTGTTGTCCAGATGGATTTCGCCGCGCTGGCGGAACAAGAGACAAAGAGCGCGGCCAAAACCTGCGCAGTAGCCTCCCGGGATTTTGCCCCGCCGTGTGCCGCCCCGGAATTTGCCGGCGCGGTAGCTCTTCTTGGACCAGGCTTGTCGCGGGCGACAACGGAACCCTAAGTGCTCTGCCATCCCAGTAGCGGGCAGGGGGGTGCGCTGTGCAACGCAGGCCGGGTCAGAAATGCGCGGTGCGAGCGCGTTGCCCGAAAATTGGGCGCTGTTCGCGGGCTGGCGCATCGAAATTCAGCGTCCAAGCGATACCGCAGTGATGGAATCGCCGCGCGCGGCAGGGCGCCGATGGCGCTTGTTTGATTAGACCCGGCGCAGAATCTGCCGTATACACAGGCCCAACACAGAGCCCCGCAGGGGCCGAACACAGAGCAGGCACATGGAACAGACACACGATTTCACGATGTGGAGCATGTTCGCGGACGCGACCATCCTCGTACAACTCGTCATGCTGGCATTGGTCGCAGCCTCGGTCTGGTGCTGGGCGATCATCGTGGACAAGACGTTGCAATACCGCCGCGCCCGGCGCGAATCCGATGCCTTTGACGCGATGTTCTGGTCGGGCGAACCGCTGGATCAATTGTTCGACGACATCGGTGCCGCACCTCAGGGATCGGCTGAAACCATCTTTGCCGCGGGCATGACCGAATGGCGGCGCAGCCACAAACAGGACGGCGATCTGATCGCGGGCGCACAGGCACGGATCGACCGCAGCATGGATGTCGCCATCGCCAAGGAAGCGGCCAAACTGCAAAAGGGCCTTCCGGTGCTCGCGACAACCGGATCGACGGCCCCGTTCGTGGGCCTGTTCGGCACGGTGTTCGGGATCATGAATTCGTTCATCCAGATCGCGGAATCCCAAAACACCAACCTGGCGGTCGTGGCCCCCGGTATCGCAGAGGCGCTCTTGGCCACGGGTCTTGGCCTGCTCGCGGCCATTCCGGCCGTTATCTATTACAATAAGCTGAGTGCTGACGCCGACCGCATCATCGCCGGGTTCGAGGCCTTTGCCGACGAATTTTCCACCATCCTCAGCCGCCAGCTGGACAGCTGACATGGGGGCCGGTGTTCAGAAATCTGACGGAGGGGGCGGCGGGCGACGCGGGCGCCGCCGCAGTCGCGCCCAGCCGATGGCGGAAATCAACATCACGCCATTCGTGGACGTGATGCTGGTTTTGCTCATCATCTTCATGGTGGCCGCACCGCTGATGACCGTGGGCGTGCCGGTGGATCTGCCTGAAACGGCGGCCAACGCGCTGCCCAGCGACGACGAGGAACCACTGACCGTCACCATCGACGCATCCGGTGCGCTGTCGATCCAGAATACGCCCGTGGATCAGGCCGATCTGATCGCGCGCCTACAAGGCATTGCATCCGAAAGGGCCAGCGACCGCATCTTTCTGCGGGCCGACGGGGCCAACGACTGGAACCGTGTCGCACAGATCATGGGCGCGCTGAATGCGGCCGGGTTCAACAACATCGGTCTGGTGACGGATATCGGCGGGCCGGACCTGATGGGCACGGACGGCTGATCCCATGCAATGGACGCCCGGCAGCACGGTTTCGGCGGTGGGACACACGGCTCTCTTGATCTGGTTGATCGGGGGCTGGGGGTTTCAGGCTGACCCCATGCCGTTCGAGGTGTCGGACGTGTCCATCGTGACCTCCGAGGAATATGCGGCCATCGTCAGCGCGACGACGCCGAACCCCAGTGACGTGGCCCCGGATGCGCCCGTGGCACCGCCCGTCGAACAGACCCCGGATACGCCGTCCCCGGATGAGGTGCCGCCACCACCGCCGCCGCCGCCGCCGCCAGAGCCACCCGTGGCCGAGGCCCCGCCGCCGCCCGCACCCGATGCGCTGCCAGTGCCGCCCGAAACGCAGGCACCCGTCGCAACCGGCCCGGTCCAGGACGAGGTGGTCGCCGCGCCGAACCTGAATGACGCACCACGCGCGATCCCGCGTCCGTCCACCCGTGTCATGGCCCAGCCCGTTGCCCCGCCGCCGCCTGATGCGACCCCGGACGAGGTCGTGCGCCAGCAGGTCGCGCCCGAGGCCGCCCCCGATGCCCCGGTGGTCGAAGAAGCACAGGAAGAAACCGCGCCCGAAGAAGCGGTGACCGAAATCGTGACCGAGGCGGAAACACCCACAGGCCGCGTGACCGAGGCACCACGCCCGCCGCAACGCCCCAATCGCCCGACGCCCGCGCCCGAGGTCGAGCCCGAGGTGGAGGTCGCCGCGGAAACCCCGGCCCCCGCGCCGGAACCCGAACCCGATCCGGCCCCCCAGACGGACGAGGACGCGATTGCCGCGGCCCTTGCCGCGGCCGCCGCGGTGTCGGCCCCGGAACCGGATCTGGCACCCGGCCCGCCGATGACCGGTGCCGAACAAGAGGGTTTTCGCGTAGCGGTCAACGCCTGCTGGAACGTCGATCCCGGCTCTCAGGCGGCGATGGTGACGATGACGGTGGCATTCGATCTCGACCAATCTGGCCGTGTCACGGGTGACGTGCGGCAGGTCGGCGCGATGGGTGGCGACGCCAGTGCAACGGAAATCGCATTTCAGGCGGCCCGCCGCGCGATCCTGCGTTGTCAGGGGCAGGACGGCTATGATCTGCCTGCGGAAAAATACGACCAGTGGCGGGAGGTGGAAATCACCTTTGACCCGTCGGGAATGCGGTTGCGGTAGGCGGGAAATCGCCAAGTCGTGATGGCGGTGATACGGTTGCGCTGTTAACCTGCGCAGAATGACGCAAAAGGGCGAAAAACGCCCGTGGTTGAGGGATTGGGTATGACATTGAAGGCAGTTGTGATCGCAGGGCTGATGGCCATTGCATCAATCGGGCAGACCTTGCCGGCGCTGGCGCAATCCGGCCCGCTGCGGTTGACCATCACCGACGGCGTGATCGAACCGCTGCCCTTTGCGGTGCCGACTTTCACCGCCGAGACACCGGGCGCAGAGGCGCTTGCCGCCGATATCAGCGGGCTGGTCGCGCAGGACCTGACCGGCACGGGGCTGTTTCGCGAAATCCCCGCCAGCGCCTATATCAGCCAGCTGGGTCCCTTTGGCACGCCGCCTGCATACCCCGACTGGCGCGCGATCAACGCACAGGCCGTCATCGCCGGGGCCGTTGCGGTCAACGGATCGCAGCTGACGGTGAAATTCCGTCTCTATGACATCTTTACCGGTGCCGAACTGGGACAGGGCCTGCAATTTGCCGGCACGACCCAGGGCTGGCGCCGCATGGCGCACAAGGTCGCCGATGCTGCCTATTCCCGCATCACGGGCGAGTCCGGCTATTTCGACAGCCGCGTCGTTTTCGTAAGCGAGGCAGGCCCCAAGGACAACCGCCTGAAACGTCTTGCGATCATGGATTACGACGGGGCGAACGTGCAGTTTCTGACCGACAGTTCGTCGCTGGTGCTGGCCCCCCGGTTTTCGCCCAACGGTGACCGTGTCCTCTATACCAGCTACGAATCGGGCTTTCCCCGGATCAACATTCTCGACGTGGGTTCTGTTTCGCAGCGACAATTGCCGACGGCCCCCGGCGAAATGGCATTCAGCCCCCGGTTTTCGCGTGACGGCAGCCGGGTGATCTACAGTCTTGCGAATGGCGGCAATACTGATCTGTATATCGGTGACATCGGCAGCGGGGCCTCGACCCGCCTGACCAGCGCACCGTCGATCGAAACCGCCCCCAGCTTCAGCCCCGACGGCAGCCAGATCGTGTTCGAGAGCGACCGGTCCGGTGGCAGCCAACTGTACATCATGTCCGCAAACGGTGGCGAACCGCGCCGCATCAGCTTTGGCGACGGGCGCTATGGCACACCTGTCTGGTCGCCACGTGGTGATCTCGTGGCCTTTACCAAGCAGAACGCAGGCCGGTTCCACATCGGCGTGATGCGCACCGACGGATCAGAGGAACGTCTGCTGACCTCCAGTTTCCTCGACGAGGGGCCGACCTGGTCCCCGAATGGTCGCGTGCTGATGTTCACCCGCGAAACACAGGGCGCATCAGGCACCAGCCAGCTGTATTCGGTGGATATTTCCGGGCGAAACCTGAAACCCGTACCGTTGCAGGGCGGGGCATCAGACCCAGCCTGGGGCCCGCTGCAACCGTGATTCCCAAATACGCTGTCGCGTGATACCCTGCGACCAAAGAGCGGTTCAAAAAGGACATTGAAACAATGCACATCTTGACAAAAGTGGCCCTGATCGGCCTTGCGCTGGCGACATCTGCCTGCACGCGCCCGGACCGTTTCGGCGGGATGGACCCGTTGACGGGCAGTGGCGTGGATGCCAATGCCGCAGGCACCGCGACCGGGGCCTCTGACCCGCGCAGCCCCGAATTCTTTCAGCAGACCATCGGGGACCGCGTGCTGTTCGTCGTCGACTCCAGTTCATTGACCCCGCAGGGCATTGCCACGCTGGACGGGCAGGCCGGCTGGTTGCAGACCAACGCAGACTACCTCGCCATCATCGAAGGTCACGCCGACGAACAGGGCACACGCGAATACAACCTCGCATTGGGCGCGCGCCGCGCCAATGCGGTGCGCGAATACCTGATCTCGCGCGGGGTTTCGGCCAACCGCCTGCGGACCGTCAGCTATGGCAAGGAACGCCCGGTCGAGGTCTGCTCGAACGAGGCATGTTATGCCCAGAACCGCCGTGCTGTGACTGTCATCTCGATCGGACAGCTCAGCTGATGCGGGCGCTGGCGTTTGTCCTCGCACTCGCCGCGGGTCCGGCGTTGGCGCAGGACGCGACCCTTGCCGACATCCGGCAGCAGTTGACCGTGCTTTACGGTGACATCGAGGCGCTGCGCGGTGAATTGTCGGCCAGCGGTGCGCTGTCGACCGGCGTGACCGGCAGCACTCCGCTTGATCGTCTGAACGCGATCGAGGCCGAGTTGCAGCGCCTCACTTCCAAGACCGAAGAGCTGGAATTCCGGGTCAACCGGATCACCGTGGACGGCACCAACCGTGTCGGTGATCTGGAATTCCGACTGTGCGAACTTGAACCGGCCTGTGACATCGCGCTGCTGGGCAATACGCCGTCACTGGGCGGCGTGGATTCGGCGGCGAATGTGCCGGTGCCTGCCGCACCCGTGGCGCAGGGCCCCGATCTTGCGCTGGGTGAACAGCAGGATTTCGAGGCCGCGCAACAGGCGCTGGCTGCGGGTGATTTTCAGGTGGCCGTTGATCGGCTGGCCGCCTTTGGTGCTACCTATCCCGGGTCACCGCTTGAGGTGCAGGCCAACATCGCACTGGGCCAGGCGCAGGCAGGGCTGGGACAGAACGGCGACGCGGCACGCGCCTATCTGGCGGCGTTTTCCGCAGAACCAGAGGGACCATTTGCACCCGAGGCGCTGTTCCGGCTGGGGCGTGCGCTGGGTGACGTGGGACAGATCCCCGATGCCTGCGTGACGCTGGCAGAGGTCGGCGTGCGGTTCCCCAACAGCACCTATGTCGCCGAAGCGAACAGCGCACGCGGCCTGCTGGGATGCACCTGACAGGTCTGCCCGACCGCTTTGCCGGTGAAATGGGGCATTTGCTGGGACCTGATTTCCCGGATGCCATCGGCGTTGCCGTGTCAGGCGGTGGCGACAGCATGGCGCTGTTGCATCTGACGGCCGGTTGGGCGCGAATCTATGGTGTGGCGATGTCGGTCGTCACGGTCGATCACGGCCTGCGCGATGCCAGCGCATCAGAGGCCGCAATGGTCGCTGAGGAATGCGCAGGGCTTGGCGTTGCGCACGACACCTTGCAGTGGAAATGGGACGGAAACGGCAACCTGCAGGATGCGGCCCGCAACGGCCGCCGGGCGCTGATCGGTGCCTGGGCGGAGGGCCGCCCGGTCCTGTTGGGGCATACCCGCGACGATCAGGCCGAAACGCTGCTGATGCGGCTCGCACGTGGATCAGGCGTCGACGGTCTCGCGGCGATGGCGGGGCTGCGTTGCGCGGGGGGCTGGCAGATCGTGCGACCGATGCTGCCCATGGGGCGTGACGAGTTGCGCCACTATCTCAGGGTTTTGAACATTCCCTTTGTCGATGATCCAACCAATGACGATGCGACCTATGCGCGGGTCCGCATGCGACAGCTGATCGGGCAAGAGGGACTGGATACGGTGCGGTTGGCCGATACGGCGCAGGCCATGGCGCGCGCGCGCGTGGCCTTGGCCGCGCGTGCGCATGATGCCGCAACCGCGATGATGCACCCGACGACGCAGGGATGCATTGCACTGGACCGCGACGGCCTGACCCGGATCGAGGCTGAAACGCAGTTGCGCATTCTGGCCGGTGCCATTGGCGCGGTGACGGGTGCCGTCTATCGGCCAAGGCTCTCTGCCCTGACACAGACTCTGGACAGGGTGCTGGCTGGCGGCACAACGACACTTCAAGGCGCAATCCTTGTGCCCAAGGGGGGGCACCTGTTCATCGCGCGCGAACATCAGGCCGTCGCGGATCATCAGGTGTCTGTCCAGAGTGGTGAATTGTGGGACGGGCGCTGGATGCCCGTCGGGCAGGACCTGTCAGGTGCTGTGCTGCGTGCGCTGGGGGCGGACGGATTGCAGCAGATCACGGTGCGGCCTGAGGACGCGGCCCCCCGCGCCTGCCTGCTGGGCCTGCCGTCGATCTGGGCTGATGATCGCCTTATCGCTTGTCCTGCCTTGAATTTCGGCACGGATGCCTGGCTCGAAGACCAGTTGCGCGGAAGTTTTCCGCAATCCCTCCTTGTGCATTGAAGATAAGCGCAGAACCTCTATTTTAGGTCCATCGCGACGCCGTCCCGCGCGTCGCACCATTCGCCGTCGGAGGAGCCTCGTTTTGGGCAACGCACGTAATATCGTATTTTGGGTCGTTCTGTTCCTGCTGGTCCTGACGCTGTTCAACCTGTTCAGCAACCCGGCAACCAGCGCCAGCAACACCAAGAGCTATTCCGAATTCGTCAGCGCCGTTGAAAACGACGCGGTCGCCAGTGTCACGCTGGATGGCGAACAGGTTCGCTATCGCGGAACCGACGGGCGCGACTATGTCACGATCCGTCCCGGCGACGCCGAAGTGACCAACCTGCTTATCGCGCAGGACATTCCCGTCACCGCGCAAAGCCAGGAACAATCCGGCCTGCAATCGTTCCTGATCGGTCTGCTGCCCTTCGTGCTGCTGATCGGCGTCTGGGTCTATTTCATGAACCGGATGCAGGGCGGCGGCAAAGGCGGGGCGATGGGCTTTGGCAAATCCAAGGCCAAGCTGCTGACCGAAAAGCATGGCCGCGTCACCTTTGACGAGGTCGCCGGCATCGACGAAGCCAAGGACGAGCTGGAAGAGATCGTCGAATTCCTGCGCAATCCACAGAAATTCAGCCGGCTCGGTGGTAAAATCCCCAAGGGTGCGCTGCTTGTCGGCCCTCCGGGCACCGGTAAGACGTTGCTGGCGCGTGCCATCGCAGGCGAGGCAGGGGTGCCGTTCTTCACGATCTCGGGTTCTGATTTCGTCGAAATGTTTGTCGGTGTGGGTGCATCCCGTGTCCGCGACATGTTCGAGCAGGCGAAAAAGAACGCGCCCTGCATCGTGTTCATCGACGAAATCGATGCCGTGGGCCGGTCCCGTGGCGCAGGTTACGGCGGCGGGAACGACGAACGCGAACAGACGCTGAACCAGCTGCTGGTCGAAATGGACGGTTTCGAGGCGAACGAGGGTATCATCATCATCGCCGCCACCAACCGTCCCGACGTGCTGGACCCCGCGCTGCTGCGCCCCGGTCGTTTCGACCGTCAGGTGCAGGTGCCGAACCCGGACATCAAAGGCCGCGAGAAAATCCTTGGCGTGCATGCGCGCAAGGTGCCGCTGGGCCCCGATGTCGATCTGCGCATCATCGCGCGCGGCACGCCCGGTTTCTCTGGTGCGGACCTTGCAAACCTCGTGAACGAAAGCGCGCTGATGGCTGCGCGTGTCGGTCGCCGTTTTGTCACCATGACGGATTTCGAATCCGCCAAGGACAAGGTGATGATGGGGTCGGAACGTCGGTCCATGGTCATGACCGAGGACGAGAAAAAGCTGACCGCCTACCACGAGGCCGGCCACGCCATCGTCGGGTTGAACGTGCCGCAGCATGATCCCATCCACAAGGCAACAATCATCCCGCGCGGTCGTGCGCTGGGTCTGGTGCTGTCCCTGCCGGAACGCGACCAGCTGAGCGTCAGCTGGACAAAATACACCTCGAAAATCGCGATGGCGATGGGTGGCCGCGTTGCCGAAGAGCTGGTCTTTGGCAAGGAAAACGTCACCTCTGGTGCCGCGTCGGACATCCAGCAGGTGTCGAAAATCGCACGCGCCATGGTCACGCAGTTTGGCTACGCCGAAGAGTTGGGTTTCGTGGATTACGCCAACGAACAGTCCAGCTATCTGGGCAACTATGGCGGTGGCACCAACCATTCTGCCGACACGCAAAAGATCATTGACGACAAGGTCAAGGAGCTGGTGCAGGTCGGTTATGAAACGGCCAAGCGTATCCTGACCGAAAAGCGTGACGATCTGGAACGTCTGGCGCAGGGTCTATTGGAATACGAAACCCTGACCGGCAACGAGATCACGCGCGTCATCGCAGGTGAAACGCTGAACCGTGGCGAAGATCTGGATGACACGCCCCCATCGGGTGGCAATGCGATCCCCTCGGTGCCCAAGATCAAGAAAAAGCCAAGCGGTGACAGCGGTATGGAACCAGAACCCACCGCATAATCCGCAAGATTCAAGAGGCCCCGCGCGGATCGTGCGGGGCCTTTTTCTATGGGGCAGGGGAATAAGATGCCGCAACTGGTCAAAACAGAACATACGGGGCGGATCGTCTGGATGGGGCGGGTGCCGCACCGTGATCGGGCCGAGATCGCAGGCCAGCCTGTCACGACGATGGATCTGGATTTTTCAGGTGCCGCCGGCGAGGTACACGCCGGTTTGACCCGGCCCAGCTGCGTGCGCGTGACGACGCAGTATCCCAAGGGCACCGAAATCCGCAACGTACGGCAGGTCTCTATCGTCAGTGCCGAGGAACTTGGGATGATTGCGGATGATTTGGGGCTGGAGCAGGTCGATCCGGCCTGGCTGGGCGCATCGCTTGTCATCGAGGGGATCGCCGATTTCAGCCATATCCCGCCTTCAGCCCGCCTTCAGTCTCAAGACGGGACGACACTGACCGTCGATATGCAGAATGCCCCGTGTACGCTGGTGGCCAAAACCATCGAAGAGGCGCGCCCTGGCCACGGCAAGGGTTTCAAGGCCGCCGCAAAAGGGCGGCGCGGCGTGACCGCATGGGTCGAACGCCCGGGCCGTCTGGCCTTGGGCGATGTGATCACGCTCCATGTCCCGAACCAGCGGGCATGGCGACCCTGAACCGACGCTTTTTCCGGTCGATCGGTCGGAAAATGGGCGATTTCGATACGCGGCGCGCCTAGGCTGATGCGAATGCAGCTCAGTAAAAGGCCCGCCATGACCGATATGTCCGACATTGCCATCGCCCGCGCCGCACGGAAATTGCCCATCCAGCAGATTGGCGCAAAACTGGGGATCGGCCCGGACGATCTGCTGCCCTATGGCCATGACAAGGCAAAGGTTGGCCAGGCCTTTATCGACAGCGTTCAGGACAGACCCGATGGCAAACTGATCCTTGTCACCGCGATCAACCCGACCCCCGCAGGCGAGGGCAAGACGACGACGACCGTGGGGCTGGGCGACGGCCTGTGTGCCATCGGCAAACAGGCCGCGATCTGCATCCGCGAGGCGTCATTGGGCCCCTGTTTCGGGATGAAGGGTGGTGCCGCAGGTGGCGGCTATGCGCAGGTTATCCCGATGGAGGACATGAACCTGCATTTCACGGGGGATTTTCACGCCATCACCAGTGCCCACAACCTGTTGGCGGCAATGATCGACAACCACATCTACTGGGGCAATGCGCTGGATATCGACATCCGCCGTATCGTCTGGCGCAGGGTGCTGGACATGAACGACCGGGCGCTGCGGCAGGTCAACGTGTCGCTGGGCGGTGTGTCGAACGGGTTTCCGCGCGAAACCGGGTTCGACATCACCGTCGCGTCCGAGGTCATGGCGATCCTGTGCCTGGCGCGCAATCTGGACGATCTGCAACAACGTCTGGGCGACATCATCGTGGCCTATACCCGCGACCGCACCCCCATCACCTGCCGCCAGATCAAGGCGGATGGTGCAATGACGGTGCTGCTGCGCGACGCGATGCAGCCGAATCTGGTGCAGACCCTCGAAAACAACCCGGCCTTTGTGCACGGTGGGCCTTTTGCCAATATCGCACATGGCTGCAACTCTGTGACAGCGACCACGACCGCGCTCAAACTTGCGGATTATGTCGTGACTGAGGCCGGTTTCGGGGCCGATCTGGGGGCGGAAAAGTTTCTGAACATCAAGTGCCGCAAGGCCGGGTTGTCGCCCGCAGTCGTGGTATTGGTCGCCACGGTGCGCGCCATGAAAATGAACGGCGGTGTCGCCAAGGGGGATCTGAGTCTTGAAAATGTCACCGCCGTGCAGGCGGGCTGCGCGAACCTTGGCCAGCATATCGCCAATGTGCAGGGTTTCGGGGTGCCGGTCGTGGTGGCGATCAACCATTTCAGCGGCGACACGCAGACCGAAATCGACGCGGTCACGGCCTATGTCGCGGACCAGGGATCAGAGGCGATCCTGTGTCGCCACTGGGCCAAAGGGTCAGCTGGAACGCGCGATCTGGCCACCCGCGTCGCCGCTATCGCGGATGCGGGGACGGCGCATTTCCAGATGCTCTATCCCGACGAGATGCCGCTGCTGGACAAGATCGAGACAATCGCCACCCGCATCTACCGCGCCGATGGCATTGCAGCGGATGCCAGGATCCGTGCGCAGCTGACCCAATGGGAGGCGCAGGGGTTCGGCCACCTGCCGATCTGCATGGCAAAAACACAATATTCGTTCAGCACGGACCCCGACCTGCGCGGCGCACCACGTGGACACACTGTCCCCATCCGCGAAGTGCGCCTGTCCGCCGGGGCTGGTTTCATCGTTGCGATCTGCGGCGATATCATGACCATGCCCGGCCTGCCGCGCGTTCCCGCGGCTGAATCCATCGGATTGAACGCCAGAGGCGAAATCGAGGGTTTGTTCTGACGCCGTCCGGCGCTATTGCCCCCGTAAAGGGGGCAAGGCGCCCCGCCCACCGTCCCAAGCAGAGGTGATGACATGACGGCGACCGTGATTGATGGAAAGGCATTTGCCGCAAAGGTGCGCGCAAAGGTCGGCACCCATGTGGCGCGACTGAAAGATGAACATGGGATCACCCCCGGCCTCGCGGTGGTGCTGGTCGGTGAAGACCCTGCCAGTCAGGTCTACGTCAAGATGAAGGGCAAGATGACCAAGGAGGTCGGCATGCTGTCGCTGGAATACCGCCTGAATGCGGATGCAGCCCAGGACGACGTGTTGCGACTGGTCGCCGATCTGAACGCCAACCCAGAGGTGCACGGTATCCTCGTGCAGTTGCCGCTGCCAAAACACATGGAAGAAGCCAAGGTGCTGGCCGCGATCGACCCTGCCAAGGATGTCGACGGCTTTCACATCTCGAATGTCGGTCTGCTGGCCACCGGGCAAAAGGCGATGATCCCCTGCACGCCGCTGGGGTGCCTCATGATGCTGCGGGACCATCACGGTGATCTGTCGGGGATGAATGCCGTGGTCATTGGCCGGTCCAACATCGTGGGCAAGCCGATGGCCCAACTGCTGTTGGGCGACAGCTGCACCGTGACCGTCGCCCATTCGCGGACCCGCGATCTGGCCGAGGTGGTGCGCCGCGCTGATATCGTCGTGGCCGCCGTCGGACGGCCAAAGATGGTGGGCGCGGATTGGATCAAACCGGGGGCCACCGTCATCGACGTGGGCATCAACCGCACGGACGACGGTCTGGTCGGTGACGTGGATTATGCGCCCGTGGCAGAGGTCGCAGGTGCCATCACGCCCGTGCCCGGTGGTGTAGGCCCCATGACCATCGCCTGCCTGCTTGCCAACACGGTTACGGCCTGCTGCCGCGCAAACGACCTGGCGGAACCGGACGGGTTGACGGCATAACGGGCACGGCAATCGCACGCCTGCCCGTCAGCACCGCGCAGGGTCGATCAAACAGCGCTGCCAACACGGGATCGGTCGCACGCAGACCGCCCGTGTAGGCCCCAAAGGCCGGCAGGATCAGCCGGTTGCGGTCGAACAGGAAACAGGGGCGCGCGGACCCCGCGCCGGGGATCGCGTATTTCGGATGATAGTGGCCGGACACCTCGCCCGGCTGTGCCGTGGCGATGTGGCGAAAGACCAACGGACCGCAGTGATAGGCGGCCAGATGCGTGCCACCGAATTCCACCGGGCCGGGGTCATGATTGCCTTCGATCCAGATCCACTGGCGGCCCGCCTGCATCGCCGTCAGACTGCCCGCATCCTCGGCTGACAGGGTCTCTGCCGCAAGCAGGTCATCGAAACTGTCACCCAGGCAAACCACCGTCGCGGGATCACAGGCGGTGATGTCAGCGGTCAGACGCGCAAGCGTCTCGCGCGTCTCATAGGGGGGGAGCATCTGGCCAGACCGACGCGCCACCCGGTCGGATTTGCACAGGTGCAGGTCCGACACGCACAACAGACGCTGATCCGGCCACCACAGCGCACCCGATGGCAGCGCGTGCAGCGTTGTGTCGCAAAAGCTGAAGGCGTAGGCGTTCATGGTCCGTTCCTGCCGCGCTTTGTCAGGCGATGCAAGCGCTAGAGATCGGCAAGCCCGGCGTCCCTCATCAGCTGTGCGGCGGTGTCTTCCATCAAACGTTCGGCCCCCGCGCCCTTGATCGGGATGCGGCCCATTTCCAGCAGCATGGGTGCCGCCAGCGGGGTCGGGCGGTTCAGCGTGACGTGATCGACACGGCCTGCGGTACGCGTCAGCATTTCCTCGATCCGGCCAAAATCCACGAGGCCGCGCAGCGCCTCTTCGCGGGTGATCTGCAACATCAGATGGTCGGGGTCGTATTTTGCGAGCGTGTCATACAGGATGTCCGACGAAAACGTGGCCTGCCGCCCTGATTTGCGTGCCTGCGGCAGATTGCGCTGGATCAGCCCCGCAATGGTGGCCGAGGCGCGAAAGGTGCGTTTCATCACCGCATTGCCGCCCAGCCAGTCGTTGAACCCGTCCAGCATCGCATCGCGGTCGAACAGCGGCGCGGGATCGGTCACGGGGTTCAGGCCCCAAACCAGCGTGGCGTAGTCGGTCGCGACAAACCCCAGAGGATCGAGACCTTCTTCTTCCATCCGTTTGGTCAGCAGCAGACCCAGCGTTTGTTGCGCGTTGCGCCCGGCAAAGCCGTAGAAACAGGTATGTGCGCGATCGTTGTGTGGAAAGGATTCGACCAGAATGCGATCGGCCTCGGGCAGTTTGGACACCCGACGCTGCATGTGCAGCCAGTCGGACGTATGGCCGGGCAGTTGCGGCCAGTCCTCCTGCTGGAACATGCGCAGCACGCGCTGCGACAATTGCGTGGATGTCGCAAATTTGGTGCCCATGAAGGTGGCGATCTTGGGCGGTTTGTCGGCGCGACGCGTCACCTCGACACTGACTTCGCGCAGGCCCTCGTACCGGACGATTTCGCCGCCGATCAGGAATGTATCGCCCTTGGTCAGCTGTGCTGCAAAGGCTTCTTCGACTTCGCCCAATGGTTTGAACCCACCCTTCAGCCGCACCTTGAGCCGGTCGGCATCCTGAATGGTGCCGATGTTCATGCGGATATCGCGGGCCGCACGCGGGTCGCGCAGATACCACAACCCGTCGCGCAGAAGCAGCCGTTTCCAGCGGTCGTAGGCGCGCAGGGCGTAGCCACCAGTGGCGCAGAAATCGAGGCAATCATCGAATTCCGCCCGTGTCAGACTGGCGAATGCGCCGACCGTTTGCACTTCGGCAAACAGGGCATCGGCATCGAACGGCCCCGCACAGGCGCGGATCAGAATGTGCTGGCACAGAACGTCGCGCGGACCCGCCCCCTTGGGGTCGCCGTCCAGATCATGCGCGCGTGCGGCCTCGAGGGCGGCCACACATTCCACGACCTCGAACCGGTTCGCGGGCACCAGCAGCGCCTTTGACGGAGCATTATAGCGGTGGTTGGCACGTCCGATGCGCTGGATCAGGCGTTTGACGTTTTTCGGCGCACCAATCTGGATCACCAGATCGACGTCACCCCAGTCGATCCCCAGATCCAGACTGCCCGTGCAGACAATCGCTCGCAAATCACCGCGCACCATCGCGGATTCGACCTTTTCCCGCTGGGCACGGTCAAGACTGCCGTGGTGGATGCCGATGGGCAAATCGGTGTCATTTGCCAGCCAGAGGTTGTGAAAAAACAGCTCTGCCTGCGCGCGGGTGTTGTGGAAAATCAGTGTCGTCTTGTGTTGTTTGACCTGTTCCAGCACCGCCGGAATCGCATGGCGGGCGTTGCCGCCGGACCAAGGCGGACGTTCCTGGGTCACCAGCATCGCGATATCGGGGTCGGGGCCGGGATCGGCATAGAGGATTTCGCAAGGATCGGGATGACAGGCCAGACCATGGGCGATGGCGGCAGGGTCCTCGACCGTGGCGGACAGGCCGACGCGGCGCAGGTTCGGGCACATCGCCTGCAGGCGCGACAGCGCCAGCATCAGCTGATCGCCCCGTTTGGATTCCGCCAATGCATGAATTTCGTCCACGACAATGCGTTGCAGCCCCGCGAACATGCGCGGCGCGTCCTCGTAGGATGTCAGCAGGGCCAGGCTTTCCGGTGTGGTCAGCAGGATGTGCGGCGGGTCGGCACGCTGGCGTTTCTTGGCGGTGGCGGTCGTGTCGCCCGTGCGGTCCTCGACCCGGATCGGCAGGCCCATCTCATCAATCGGGGTGCGCAGGTTGCGTTTGATATCCGCGGCCAGCGCCTTCAACGGCGAGACATACAGTGTATGCAACCCGTCGTGTTCGCCGTCCGCCAGTTCCGCCAATGTGGGCAGAAACCCCGCCAGAGTCTTGCCGCCGCCAGTCGGCGCGATCAGCAGCAGCGACGCGGCATCGGCGCGGTCCAGCATATCCTGCTGGTGCGGGTGCACGGACCAGCCGCGCGCTGCAAACCAATCATGAAAGACAGGGGGGAGGTTCATCCCCCCTAGGTGTAGCGCAGGCGGCCCGTCGTCAAGTCAGCGGACGATGTCCTCGTCCTTGACGAACATGTTGGCCCAAGCGCGGTCCATCAGCTCCGGCGTCATCTGATAGGGGATTCCTTCGAATTCGCAGATCGCGATCATCTGGTCGATCAGGAATACGGGCTGATAGTTCGCATAGACGTTGTCGATCGTCGGGTAGAGCTTGTTCAGCAGATGCAGCAGCGTGCCCTCATCCAGCGGCATCTTTTTCTTGCGCGCGACAAGCGAGAAGATTTTCAGGAAATCGGACTGGCTGGGGCCGTCGATCTTGATCTTGTAGAAAATCCGGCGCAACGCGGCCTGGTCGAAAATCGCGTTGGGGTGAAAGTTGGTGGAAAAGATCACCAGCGTGTCGAACGGCACCTCGAATTTTTCGCCCGATTGCAGCGCCAGAATATCCTTGTTTTCCTCAAGCGGGACGATCCAGCGGTTGACCAGCGCCTGTGGCGGTTCGGCCTGACGGCCAAGGTCGTCGACGATAAAAATGCCGCCCGTGGATTTCATCTGCAACGGTGCCTGATAGGTCCGCGCCACGGGGTTGTAGACCAGATCCAGCATGTCCAGCGACAATTCACCGCCCGTGATGACCGTGGGACGTTCGCAGCGCACGTAGCGCGTGTCGAACATGCCCGTCGTGCGGCGCAGCGAATTGGGGTCCTGTTCATCGGCCTCGGCCTGCGAATGCACGATCGGGTCATAGACCGAGATGATCTGGCCCGAATATTCCACGGCACGCGGGACATAGATCTTGTCCCCCATGGCGTCGCGAATCCCGTTCGAGATGGACGATTTCCCGTTGCCCGGCGGGCCATACATCAGGATCGACCGGCCGGAACTGACGGCAGGGCCCAGGTTTCCGATCAGCGCGGGCGGCAGGATCAGGTGGCCCATCGCGCCCGTCAACTGATCGCGGGTGACCTGGATATTGCGGATCGACTGGCGTTTGATCTGTTCGTGATAGACCGACAGCGGCACCGGCATCGCACCGTAGTATTCCGATTGCGCCAGCGCCTCATTCGCGCGGTTCCGGCCTGCGTCGGTCAGTTGGTAGCCCATTTCAGACCCCGACGACGCCGACAGCGTGCCTGTCGCCTCGAGCAAGAGCTGGCTGCGGGCGATGTCGATCAGTTCCTGTGTGACGTTGATCGGCAGGCAGATGACCTTGGCGATGGCGGCCGCCTCGGTCAGGTTGGTGCGGAACATCGACTTGATCAGGATGTCGCGCATCATCGGCAGCGCCAGCTTCATTTCGCTCAGCGTTTTGGGGCGGGGGGGCGCGACAACGCCGGAAACTTGCATGTTCATTGGATGACCCTGGCTGCTGGCAGGGTCGCATCCCCGCCTATGGGTCAATGCATGGCGGGGTTTTATGGCCGAATGATGGACAAATTCGTGTCAGGCTGGGGCAGATCAGCCGCCAAAGGCCGCCAGCCCCAGATACAGTGTCAGCGCCATGGCCAGCGGCAGGCCCATCGGGAAACGATTGCCTGATGTCCAGCTTTCCCAATGGGGATAGCGGGCGCGCAAGGGGGTCAGACGCAGCAGACGGTGCAGGATGATCCCGATGATCATGCAGGCCGACAGCATCAGCATCATCGCGCTGATATCGCCGGCCGCGACCATCGGCGCACCGGCGGCCATGAATTTCGCGTCACCCGCCCCCAGCCAGCCTGTCATGTTCAGCAAGATGCCGATCACCAGCATCACGACCAGATGCAGATAGTTCCACAGATAAACGTCCAGCGGCAATGCCACCAATCCCAGCACGGCATAGGCCGCGAACAGGGCCAGCACGGCCTTGTTCGGGATTTTCATGGTCGAGACGTCCTTGAAGGCGACCCAGATCGAAATCGGGATGGCGGGAATCAGAAACAGCAATGCAGCGAACGCAGGCAGCGCGAACATGATCACGCCTCAAGCGCGCGCAACGAACGGGCGGCTTCCTCAAAATGCTGGGGATGGGTGTCGATCGCCTCGGTCAACAGACCCTTGCCGATGGTCAGATCGTTCTGTTTGATCGCTGTCAGGGCCATCGTGTACAGCAGTTGCGCGCGTTCCACCTGCGTCATCGGAATGACGGGCAGGTCGTAGCGGCGCTGCGCCCCGCGGGCCAGCACCAGATTGTTTTTCGCGGTGAACATCGTGCTGTCCTGACGCAGCGCGTCGTTGAACAGACGTTCGGCACCCGCGTAATCGCCGCGCGTCAGCTTGGAAAAGCCCCAGTTGTTGATCACGCCAGCGGGTGTGGTCGTCAGCCCGGCCGCGGTCTGATAAAACGAGTCTGCCTTTTCCCACTGTTTCTTGCTGTCGGCGACCATGGCCTCCAGCTTGTAGCGGTCGAATGTTTCGTGGGTCGGCGGGATCGCATTCAGCGTGGTGGCGGCGGCGTCCCACTGGTTGGCGCGGATCTGTGCATCTGCCAGGTTCACGCGGTCGTCGCTGTTGGATTGGGGATGAGCAATCACGTTGTTCCATGCGGTGATCGCCTCGGTGGCGCGACCAGCCCGGACCAGCGATTTCGCCAGTCCCCGCATCAGGTCGACCCGGCCCGGATCGTTGGCATTGGCCCCGGCAAAATAACGGACGGCCTCGTCGGGATCACCGACGGTCAGCATCACGTCATTCAGGTTTGTTTCGTCGACGACGTTCAGATCCTGGAGGGCGCGTTGCACCTCGGCATCGCCGTTCTTGGCGCATGCCGACAGGACAAGGGTCCCGGCCAGGGCGATCAGAATAGGGTGGCGCATTTTTTGCGTCCTTTGCTGCTACTGCCTCAGAGCGGTTCGACGGTCACACCATCGTCCCTGACGACCAGTTGGAACTGGTTCTGTTGGCTGTCAGCGTAAATCGCGCCATCGCGTTTGGCGAGCGCCAAGGCCAAGTTCTGCCGAATAGCGTCCGAATTCCCGTTATCCGTGGCAAAAGCGCGACGGAAAACCTCGGCGGCTTCGGCGAATTTACCCTGTTCCATCAGCAACACCCCCAGATTGTTCCAGGCTGGTGGAAAATCGGGGGCATCCTCTGCTGCGCGGCGTAACAGGTCTTCGGCCTGGCCCAGTCGGCCCAGCCGCAGGTTGGCGGACCCCAGCGCCGACAGTGTATCGACGTTCAGACCATCGCGTGCGGCGGCGCGGGTATAGGCGCGCAGGGCCAGTTCGTATTCCCCGGCGGCCATCAGGCGGTGTCCGACCACCAGACCGTCGGTTTCCGCCTCACCGGCGATACCGGGTGCGAAAACCGGCTGTTCGGGTTCATCGAAAAACCCGCAGCCGGTCATCAGCAAACACAGACCCGCCAGTGCCAAACCGCGCCAACCGATCATATGTCACGTCCCCTTAGCCGCCAGCGGATCCCAGAATATCACCCATGGCGTATACCGAGGGTCCGATCAAGATGAGCAGTAGCGGCGGCACCGTCAACATCATCGTGGCCAGCGTCATCTTGGTCGGCAGCTTGTTTGCCTTTTCCTCGGCCCGCATCACGCGTTTATCGCGCATTTCGCCGGCATAGACGCGCAGTGCGTCAGCAATGGATGTACCGAATTGCTGGCTCTGGATCAGGACGGTCACGAAACTGGTGATGTCCGGCGTGCCGCAGCGTTCGGCCATGTCGCGCATGACGGCTTCCTTGTCCTTGCCGGCCTTCAGTTCCTGCGACACCATTTCGTATTCGCCCGCCAGATCGGGGAAACCCGATTTCATTTCGCGGGCGACGCGCATGATCGACTGATCCAGCGACTGACCGGCCTCGACGCAGACCAGCATCAGGTCGAGGCTGTCGGGAAACCCGTCCTCGATATTCTGCTGCCGCGTCGCCTGACGGCGGGTGATCCAGTACATCGGGAACATGTAGCCGGCAAAACCGGGGATCACGATCATGAACGCCACCGCCTGACCGGTCAGCTCTTCGTTGGTAAGCGAGTCGAGATAGGCATAGATACAGCCCAGGATCAGGCCGATGATTCCCAGGGCGAACTTTGCAAAGTGAAAATTGCGCACCGCGTTGCGGCTCTTGTAGCCCGCCTGAAGCAGCTTCAGCTTCATCGCGGAATAGGCTTCCTCGTCCTGCGGCTCGAGGAAGGTCGCGTATTTTTCCAGCTGGTCCTTTTTCTTTTCCTCGCGCAGACGCTGTCGTTTGTTGTCTGACTTGTCGGGCTTGGGTGGCTGGTTCGCGGCCTTCAGGCGATCCAGCGGGTCCTCTTGCTTTTTCAACAGGACCGGCAGCGTTGCGACGACCATGGTGAAACCAATGGCCCCGAGCAGCATCACCAGACCAAAGGGGCCCAGCATATCGGTGATCGTGGTATTCGCGTATTCCAGAAAACTCATGTCAGACCTCAGACTTTGATGTTCACAAGGGTTTTCATCACGAACAGGTTCACGATGAGAAATGCGGCAACAACCAGACAGGCCGGGATAAAGATCGGTTTATCCATGACCTCGTCGTAATAGCCCGGCTGCACCAGGTTGATGCCCACCAGTGCCAGGATCGGGAAACCCGACAGCAGTTTGCCGGACCATTTGGCTTCTGCCGTGATCGCCTTGACCCGGCGAAACAGGCGGAACCGCGCGCGGATCACCTTGCCCAGACCGTCCAGCACCTCGGCCAGGTTACCGCCCGACGTGGCCTGAATGGTCACGGCCACGGCCAGGAACCGCATGTCCTGCATGTCCAGCCGTTCGGCGAGTGTTTTCAGACATTCGCCCATGTCACGGCCATAGGCGGCCTCGTCCGACACGATTCCCATTTCGGTGCCCAGCGGGTCGGGCACCTCGCGTGCGACGATCGCCACGGCAGACGCAAAGGGGTGGCCGACGCGCAGCGACCGCACCATCAGTTCGACGGCCTCGGGCAGCTGTTCTTCCAGCATGGCCGTGCGCTTGGTCGCCTTGCCGTTGATCCAGGTATAGACCGCGCCGATCCCCATCGCGACCGCGACGACCGCGCGGGTGGGGGCCTCGACACTGGTGGCCACCGACAGACCGATGAAGGCCATGACGCTGACGCCAGCCATCAGCATGATGATCTGCGAGGGTGTGAATGCGATATTGGCCTTTTGCGCCTTGGTCGCGAGGATCGAATACAGCGGGATGCGCTGTGATCGCATGTGCTGGGTCATCTCCTTGCGGAGTTGTTCCAGCACCTTTTCGCGGTTGCCACCTTTTTCCAGCATGTCCAGACGGCGGTTGACCTTGCCGTCCATCGAAATGGATTTGCCGAAAATGACCAGATACACGCCCTGAACCGTCGCCAGAACGGCGGCAAAGATCACGGCGTAGATGACGGGTTCCATTGAAATCATGATGATTACTCCGCGGCCATGGGTTCAAAGATCTGCGGCGGCAGGTCGTAGCCCCACAGCTTGAAACGATCGGAAAAGTGACTGCGCACGCCGGTCGCCGTGAAATGACCGATGATCTTGTTTTCCGGTGTCAGGCCGACGCGCTGATACTTGAAAATTTCCTGCATCGAGATGACGTCGCCCTCCATCCCGGTGATCTCGGTGATGGATGTCATGCGACGCGAACCGTCCTGCAGGCGGGAGGCCTGCACGATCAGGTTCACAGCCGATGAAATCTGGCTGCGCATCGCCTTGATCGGCATCTCGATGCCTGCCATCGCGATCATATTTTCCAGACGGCTGACACCGTCGCGGGCGCTGTTGGCGTGGATCGTGGTCATGGATCCGTCGTGGCCGGTGTTCATGGCCTGCAACATGTCGATAACTTCCTCGCCGCGGGTTTCACCCACGATGATCCGGTCAGGGCGCATCCGCAGCGCGTTTTTCAGACAGTCCCGCTGGCTGACACCACCCTTGCCCTCGACGTTGGGCGGGCGGCTTTCCATCCGGCCCACATGGGTCTGTTGCAGCTGGAGTTCGGCAGTATCCTCGATCGTCAGGATACGTTCACTGTTGTCGATAAAGGACGACAGCGCGTTCAGCGTCGTGGTCTTGCCCGAACCCGTACCGCCCGACACGATGACGTTCAGACGGGTTGCGACGGCGGCCTGCAGATAGGCGGCCATTTCCTCGGAAAACGCGCCAAAGGCGACCAGATCGTCGATCCCCAGCTTGTCCTTTTTGAATTTACGAATGGATACCAGACTGCCGTCCACGGCCACGGGCGGCACCATCGCGTTGAAACGCGACCCATCGGCCAGACGCGCGTCGACATAGGGGTTGGATTCGTCAACACGCCGGCCCACGGCGGACACGATCTTGTCGATGATCCGCAGCAGGTGCTTTTCGTCCTTGAACGTGATGTCGGTCAGTTCCAGCTTGCCCGCGCGTTCGACGAAAATCTGTTGCGGACCGTTGACCAGAATATCGTTGACGGTGTCATCCTTGAGCAGGGTTTCCAGCGGCCCCAGACCCGTCACCTCGAAAAACAGGTCCTGCGACAGGGTCACCCGTTCATCGCGAGTCAGGACGATTCCCATTTCCTCGAGCGATTCAGTCGCGATTGCGTTGATCTCGTTGCGCAGATCGGTCTCAGAGGCATTTTCCAGCGCGGCCAAGTTCAGGTTGTCCAGCAGTGCCTTGTGCAGTTCCAGCTTGATCTCGCCCAGACGCTCCTTGCGCTTTTTCTCGCGGTCGGCGGCGGGCACCTCTGCGGGCCGTGCCGCGCGCGGTTTCATCAGGCTGACCTTTTCGACAGCGGGTGGTGTTGCTGCGGGGACGGGCGCGGGTGCGGGCCTGGGGGGCGCTTTGCCAAGGGCCGGTTTTTCCGCCCGTGCACCCGCGTCGCCCGGTTTCTTGTATTTGGAAAACATCAGTTCACCTTTCAGGCAGCGTCGGCTGCTTCGGATTTATTGACCGCATGGACAGATGCCGCGAGTTTCGCGAGTTCCTTGCGCAGGGCGTTCTTGGGGGCCGCGACGGCCAGCGGTGTGCCGTGATCGCAGCTTTGTGCGACCTGGCGGCCGCCGTCGGGCATCATGACCTCGATGGGGATGCCCAGTGAATCGGCCATGCGCTTGACCCGTGCCTTGCCTGACAGATCGGTGAATCCGGGCGCGCGGTTCATGACGAACCGCAGCTTGTCGAATGGCAGATCCTCGGATTGCAGCGTCCGTTTCAGGCGCAGCGTGTTTTGCGCCGACCGCATGTCCAGTTCCAGCATCGCGAAATAGACATGCGATGCCTCCAGCACGGTCTGCGACCATTCCACCATCGCCGTCGGCATGTCGATGATGACGTAGTCGAAATTCGTCCGGGCCATTTCCAGCAGGCGGCCCACGTCGTCCGTGTCGATCAGTTCCAGGGGCACCATGTCGCTGGGCGCTGTCAGCACGTGCAGTTTTTCGTCAAAGGACACCAGCGCCTGCATGAAGGCGGTGCTGTCCATCATGTCGGTGGCCGACAGCAGTTCCAGCACGGCCTCGCGGCGGGGCAGGTCCAGATAGGTGGACATGCTGCCGTATTGCAGATCCAGGTCAAGCACACAGACCCGCGGCTGTTCGCCCTTTTTGTTCACGTTAGCCAGTTCCCACGCCAGGTTCAGGCCGAACGTGGTCGCACCCGTCCCGCCCGCCATGCCGTGCACGGCGATCAACACCGCCTCGTGGGTGCCGGTCGGTTTCAGGGCCTTGGGCTCGTCCACCAGCGCGGGCGGTGCGGCAGGCGTTTCGGCTGGCGGGGCCAGAACCCGGTCAATGGCCTGTGACAATTCGTTTTCGGGCAGCGGGTAGGGGACGAATTCATCGCCACCGTCGCGCAACAGCCGGTGCAAGGTGGTCGGGGACACATCCTCGGTAATCAGGATCACCTTGATTCCCTGATCGCGGGCGGCGCGCACGACTTCGGAAATCTGGTCCAGATCGTCTTCGTCCTCGGCGTCCATCGCAACGGCGAGGAATTGCAATTCCGCCGCTTCCGGTTGGCTCAGAAAAGCCAGCGCCTCGTCAAACCGCAAGTCACCCCAGCGTTCGCCCAGCGCAGTTTCCATGTCCTCGATCAGCAGGTCAAAGACCTGCACATCCCGGCTGACGGTGCATGCGATCAATTCGGTGCTGTCGATCAGTGCCGCTGCTGCTGCGTTATTCATTGCCTGACGTCCTCATTACTGCGACGCGGTCCGGGCAGGCATGGGGCGGTGTTAATCCCGCACATCCGACCCGGATCGCATGTCCCCACCCAAAGGGGGGAACGATCCTAATGATCAGGATATGACGGGCAATCTGGGCAAGATTGGGTCAAATTCATCGTCATTGTGCGGTATTTGGCGACGATGGCAGACAGGGCGGAACACTGTTCCGCCCGGCAGGGGGGGGGTTATTGCCCCCCGGCACCACCTTCGGTGGCTGAAATTTCGGTCGTTGGCACCGCGCTCAGCACATATTCACGGAACACGACCTGCGCGTATCTGCCGTTCAGCAGCATCGGTGACCCGGCAACAAAGCCGGACACCTCGGTCACGGTGCGCCGGTTGCGCATCTCGGGCTGCTGGGTGGCAACGACGGGGCGTGTTTCACCGAATGACACCAGCGCCTCCAGCCGGTTACGGCTGATCCCCTGGGTCGCCAGATAGGCCACCACGGCATTGGCGCGCTCGCGGCCAAGGCGTTCATTATAGGCGGCGGATCCGACCAGATCGGTATGGCCATACACCCGGAACCGGATTTCGGGGAATTGCCGGATCCAGTTGGCCTGCTGTTGCAACACGGCCTGCGCCTGCGGTGTCAACACACTGGAATTGAACGGAAAGGTGACGGTGCTTTCGACTTCGGTCGCGAATCGAACGGCCAGTGCATCAGTTGCCTGCTGCGGGTTCGTCATGGCCTGAATATTGGCCGCCGTTGCGGCACCGAATGACGCGTCAGCCGGCTGGACCGCTGCACTTTCATCGGGGAACATGCCGGCAGGGCGGTTGGAACACCCTGCGACGGTCAACACCGTCAGGCCCAGGATCAACGTCGTTTTCATGGCCACGGCTCCCATCAATCCATCACGTATCCGTAGGACCCGGAAAAGTCCTGACGAGCGACCTCGCCTGCACCGCCGCTGCGCGGAGCATTTGCGGCAGAAACACGGCCGAACAGGAACAATTCCTTTTCCGACGGCGGCTGAATGCGATCCGTGGGCAACGCCAGCGCCTCGCCGCGGGTCGGTGTCACCAGATGCGGTGTGACGATGATGACCAGCTCTGTCTGCTGGCGGGAATATTCGGCCGACCGGAACAGGGCACCCAGTACCGGAATGTCACCCAGCCACGGCACCTGACCGTTCAGATCGGTGAAATCATCCGACAGCAGACCCGCGATGGCAAAGCTTTCGCCGTCGCGCATTTCAACCGTGGTGGATGTTTCGCGGCGGCGGAACGCATCGACGGTGAAACCGTTGTTCGTGAAACCGTTTGACGGATCGATCGAGGACACGGCCGCGATCAGTTCCAGATTGATGATGTCGCCATCAACGACCCGCGGGGTAAAGTTCAGTTCAACGCCAAAGGGTTTGAATTCGACGGCGATCTGGCCGCCTTCCTGTGCCACGGGGACAGGGTATTCGCCACCGGCGAGGAATTTTGCCTCTTGGCCGGACAATGCGGTCAGGTTCGGTTCGGCCAGGGTGCGCACGACGCCGCGGCTCTCGAGTGCTTCGAGCAGGATGCCGACTTCGACACCACCGGCGTTGAACCCGAACAAAAACGCACCGTTGTTGGCATTGCTGGAGGGCGTGGACCCGGTGAACGTGTTCTGGACCGCTGCATTGCCGACCAGTGAACCCGTGCCACCCGAAAGGCCCAGATCACCGCCCAGCGATGTGCCCTGTGCTGCGATAGAGGACGACAACGACTTGGAAACCGACCGCTGCATCTCGGCAAAGCGGACCTTCAACATGACTTGCTGGGTGCCGCCGACGCTCATCAGGTTGGACACCCGCTCTGGCGCATAACGCTCGGCCAGTTCCAGCGCGCGATCCAGACGCGCGATCGAGCTGACTGTGCCTGACAGCACGATGCCGTTGTTGGCGGTGCGCACTTCGATGGGTTCGCCCGGCAGGATCTGTTCCAGCCGTTCCTTGAATTCTGCAATATCAGGGGTGACCTGCACCTCGACGTTGCTGATCAGGCGTCCATCGACGCCCAGGATCGTCATCGTCGTGCGGCCAGGCTCTTTGCCCAGCAGATAGATCGTGCGGTCCGACAGCGACAGGATGTCGGCGATGCCGGGGTTCGCAATAGAAAGTTCGGTAAAGGGCTCGTCGCTTTCGACCACGATGGCGCGGTTCATGGGGACGGCCAGCGCGCTGGATGGCGCACCACGCAAAACACGCAGGTTTTGCGCATCAGCCACGTCCGGAACGTGTACCAAAGATAGGGAAAGGCACGCAAAAACGGCCTTGATCGTCGTTTTGTAGCTCATTGTGACCTGCCTCTCGGATCACGACCAGCGGAAATTATTTTCCGTCATTACGACCATCTATGACGGACGGTCGCTAATATTGCAAGAATCAATGACTTGCCTTGCGAACCTGATGTGGGCTGTGGGCAACAGCGGGACAAACTGTCCTGCATAAAAAGGCATCTGGCCGCCCCGCGAGGGACGGCCAGACGACAAGGATCAGTTCGAGCAGGCGATTTCGGTCTGGACGGCTTCGGTGCCGCGACGGACGGTCGTGAAACACCGTTCCGGGGGCGCAACCGGGGCCGGGGCTGCGACAGGTGCCTCGACAACCTGGACCTCTTCCTCTGGGGGTTCAGGCAGGAAAATGGCCTGATCACCAATCGGGACGGCGGATTCCTCGTTGCCCTTGCCCACCAATGCCAGGCTCAACCGGCCTTCGGATTGTGCCTGCGCCAGGCGGGCCACGTCGGCGGGGATCACCTCGACCGTCACCGTGCTCGGGATTGATGTCCGGGACCGGTTTCTGTCGGTGCTCTGGTCCACGGCGATTAGGCGGATCGAACTGCCGATCAGGTGGGTTTCTTCGGCGCTGTTGCGGCCTGCCACACGACCCGTCCAATAGACATCAACGCGGTCGTTGGGGCGCAGGAAACCGGACACCGCGGTGGATGCGTCAACACGGATCGTGAAGGCACGCATCAGCGGGTTCAATTCTTGGGTGATGCTGGCAATCTGACCGGGCGCGGTGGTGTCGGTCATCAAGATGACCTCGTTGGCCTCGATCGGGCGGATCAGGCTGCGCACGACCTCTGGACCTTCGGGGAACAGGTCGGTGATTTCGGTGAATGTGCCTTCTGGCAGGAATTCGGTCGCATATTTCACATAGACCACGTCGTCCGCGGTCAGGGGATCACCGAACGAAAGTGATTTGTTCGCGGCCAGCACGTTGACGGTCTCGATGACCTGTGCGGCACGCGCTCGCTCTTCTTGAAGTGCGACCTGCTGGTCGCTCATGTATCCGCGGACCATGAATACGGCAAAGCCTGCCAGTCCCATGCCCAGGATCAGAACCAATCCGAAAACTACGCGCATTGCCTTGCCTCTCGTTTTTTGGTGATCGACTAAAGTCTGATCGTTCTCGCCGTTATTCGGTAACTTCCAGGGAACTTGCGATTTCCGTGGTCAGGTCACCCGCGCCGCCTGCCACTGCCATTGCGGCAGCGATCGGCAGCAATACCATTGCGGCGGCCAATACGACCCAGTCGACTGTCACCGCACCGTTTTCGTCATTCAGAAAATTCATGTTGCCTACTCTCGCTTATATTGGACCTGCATGATGCGACAAAGTGGCATGAGCATGTCCTCGCGGGGGTATTGTTGTTTCAAACCGACGGGATTGTGGTGAAACGCAGGCCGCCAGGTAGACAAAGGGCCGCGCCGGAATGGCGCGGCCCCATAGAACCAGGTCGTGGAATGACCCGTTCAGGCGTTGCTTAGCCTTCTTCGCCGCCAGCGCCGAACGTGATGTCGGGAACGGTGGTGGTGGACAGCTCGGTTGCGATGTTGTCGGCCATTGCGTTTGCACCGCCAGCGACCTTTGCGCCGACTGCCACACCCAGAACAACGATACCTGCGGTCAGAACGACCCAGTCAACCGTCACTGCACCGTCTTCGTCGTTGTAGAAAGCTTTGATAAAGTTCATCATTTTGTAGTCCCTCCTCAGGGGTTTAGCTGGTTTGCATCCCTTGCCGGATCTAAGCGCGCCGGCCTCTTCTTGGCCCGCTCCCCGTCTTGGATGAACACTTATTGCCGTCGGAATGCGTCATCATTTGGACTTGTCTGGTGCTTTTTCAGGTCGCCAATAAAAACTGCGCGAAAATAAGCTAAGCCATTGAAATTCAATAATATAAAAATGTATAATACCTTTATAAACCCTGACTTTGCGTGACATATTGCGACCAATTTGCCGCGCTCGTGGCGGACTGTTTCGCCACCGGTATCAATCGGCCGCAAAAAATGGTTCAGTTCGACAAAACAGATGCGCCAATCGCATCGTCGGGCAGGACAATGTTATGATGAACGTGACGCGACTTTGCGGGGCGGCGACCTTTGCGGCAGTTCTGTCGGCACCCGTGTGCGCGCAGGATCGGCTGCAACCGGACTTTACCTTCAAACGTGTGGGCCTGCCCGAGGCAGGTGCCCGGCGTCTGACCATCCAGATCGATCCCAGCGCGCCCTCTGCGACCACATTCCCCAAATCGCAGGCCCAGCCAGAGGATATCGTGGCCGGGGTCGCGCTGCCGCGGCCGTCCGGGCTGGACTGGTTCTGGTCAACGGTGTCGCCGGACCGTGCGGATACCGGACCCGGTCGCCTGCAAGAGGCCCTGCGGGTGATGGCCGATCCACCCCAAGGCGCGGCAGTGCCCGAACCGCGGCTGGAAACGCTCAATGATATTGCCCGCGTGCACGGGATCGACATCATCCGCGCCACGGTCGGCACAAAGGTATCGCCCGCCCTCGTGCTGGCCCTTATCTCGGTCGAGAGTGGTGGCCGTGCGGATGCCGTCAGCCGGGCAGGGGCCCAAGGTCTGATGCAGCTCATGCCGGACACGGCTGCCCGGTTCAACGTATCAAACAGCCTGTCACCGGCGGACAATATCCGCGGCGGTGTGGCCTATCTGGATTGGTTGATGGGTCATTTCGACAGCGACCCCATTCTGGTCCTCGCAGGCTACAACGCCGGCGAGGGGTCGGTCCGGGACGCCAATGGCGTCCCGCCCTTTCCTGAAACCCGTGGCTACGTGCCAAAGGTGCTGGCCGCGTTCAACGTCGCCCGCAACCTGTGCCTGACCCCGCCAGAGCTGGTCAGCGACGGTTGCGTGTTCGCGGTGAACACCTCCGGGTGATCAGTTGATGATCGTGGCCTCGGTCGCGGCGCGCAACTCTTCTTCGGTCACGCCATCGGCGCATTCGATGATCTTCAGGCCACCCTCGACCACGTCGAACACGCCCAGGTTGGTGATCACACGGTCCACGACACCCGCACCCGTCAGGGGCAGGGTGCAGGATTTGAGCAGCTTGGACTCACCCTTCTTGTTCTGGTGATCCATGACGACGACGACGCGTTTGACACCGGCAACCAGGTCCATCGCGCCGCCCATGCCCTTGACCAGCTTGCCCGGGATCATCCAGTTCGCCAGATCGCCGTTTTCGGCCACCTCCATGGCACCCAGGATCGCGCAGGCGATCTTGCCGCCCCGGATCATGCCGAAACTGGTGGCGCTGTCGAAATAGGACGTGCGGTCCAGTTCGGTGATCGTCTGCTTGCCTGCGTTGATGACGTCTGCGTCCTCTTCACCCTCGAACGGAAACGCACCCATCCCCAGCATGCCGTTTTCGGATTGCAGGGTGATATCCTTGTCGCCGGTATAGTTCGCCACCAGCGTCGGGATCCCGATGCCAAGGTTCACATACATCCCGTCTTCCAGTTCCTCTGCCGCACGCGCGGCCATCTGATTGCGATCCCAGGGCATTATGCGGACTCCTTCTTGCGCGTGGTGCGCTGTTCGATACGCTTTTCGTGCGTGCCTTGCACAATGCGGTGCACATAGACGCCGGGCAGGTGGATATGGTCAGGGTCCAGCGACCCGCGCGGTACGATTTCCTCGACCTCTGCGACACAGACCTTGCCGCACATCGCGGCGGGGACGTTGAAATTGCGTGCCGTCTTGCGGAAAATCAGGTTACCCGTGTCATCGGCCTTCCAGGCCTTGACGATGGCCAGATCGGCGACGATGCCGCGTTCCATGATATAGGTTTCTCCGTCGAATTCCTTGTGGTCCTTGCCTTCGGCAATCTGGGTGCCCACACCGGTTTTCGTATAGAAACCGGGGATGCCCGCACCACCGGCGCGCATCCGTTCGGCCAGCGTGCCTTGCGGATTGAATTCGACCTCCAGCTCCCCCTCGAGGTATTGGCGCATGAATTCGGCGTTCTCACCGACATAGGACGACATCATTTTGCGCACCTGTTTGGTCTGCAACAAGATGCCGATGCCGAAATCATCGACACCCGCGTTGTTGGACGCAAACGTCAGGTCCTTTGTCCCGGCATCGCGGATCGCGGACAGCAGCAGTTCGGGGATACCGCACAGGCCAAATCCACCAGCAGCGATGAGCATGTCATCGAACAAGAGCCCATCAAGGGCCTCGCCCGCAGAGCTATAGACTTTCTTCATGGATCCCTCCGGCAAACCAGTTTGCAAGAAACTGGCGCGGGGGCGCCCAAGTGTCAACGTGATGCTGTGGACAAGCGGTATTGGCGCAATCAATGGCTGCGCATGTCCCCGCCCTGTCATGACAGGGCGGGGTGCCATGATCCGGCCTAGTCGGCAGATTTCTTGGCGGGGGCTTTCTTTTTCGCGGCAGGCTTTTTGGTGGCGGCCTTCTTGGTCGGTGCCTTTTTCGGCGCGGCCTTTTTCTTGGTCACCTTCTTGCCGGATTTGGCCGCGCGTTCGTCGATCAGATCAATCGCCTGCGCCAGGGTCAGATCGGCCGGTTCAACCGTGTCGGGGATCGTCGCGTTGATTTTTTCCCATTTCACATAGGGTCCGTATTTGCCGTCGTAGATATTGACCGGGCCGCCTGCCTGAGGGTGTTCACCCAGTTCGCGGATCGGCACCGCCGCCTTGCCGCGACCGCCGCGACTGGCGACCTTTTCGGCCAGCAGTTGCACCGCGCGGTTCATGCCGACGGTCCAGACGTCCTCCAGCTCTTCGAGGTTGGCATTGGTGCCGCCCTTATGCGACGTCGTATCGGCATGTTTGATGTAGGGGCCATAGCGCCCGATGTTGGCCCAGACGTTCACCCCATCCTCGGGGTGCGTGCCGATCAGCCGCGGCAGGGCCAGCAGGCGCACGCCTTCTTCCAGCGTCAGCGCCTCTGGTTCCCATGCGGCAGGCACGGACTGACGCGGTGGTTTTGGCGTCTCTTCGGTTGCGGCACCGCGCTGCACATAGGGGCCGAAACGCCCCTTGAAGATGCGGATTTCGTCGCCCTGATCCTCGCCCAGCAGTTTGCCGTCGGGGGGAATGGCGCTGGCTTCTGCCTCGGGGTCGGGCGGACCAAAGGGGCGTGTATAGCGGCATTCGGGATACTGGGAACAGCCGATGAATGCGCCACCGGACCGTGCGGTGCGCATGGACAACCGCCCTTCGCCGCAGTTGGGGCACAGACGCGGGTCGGTGCCGTCCTCGGTGGGGGGGAACAGATGCGGTTCCAGCACCTCGTTGATCTTGTCCAGCACCTCGCCGATGCGCAGATCGGCGGTTTCCGCGATGGCCGCGGAAAAATCGCGCCAGAACCGTTCCAACACCTTTTTGTAGTCGGCATCGCCGGCGCTGACCGCATCCAGCTGGTTTTCCAGATCGGCGGTAAAGTCGTATTCGACATAGCGGTGAAAGTAGTTCGACAGGAACGCCGTCACGAGGCGTCCCTTGTCCTGCGGAATCAGGCGATTGCGGTCCTTTTCGACGTAGCCGCGATCTTGGATGGTCGTCACGATGCTGGCATAGGTCGACGGGCGGCCGATCCCCAGCTCTTCCATGCGCTTGACCAATGTGGCTTCGGTATAACGGGGCGGCGGCTGGGTGAAATGCTGTTCACTGTCGACCGACTGCTTGGCGGTTTTCTCGCCCTGATCGATCTGCGGCAGACGCATGTCATCTTCGTCTGGGGTGTCGTCGCGGCCTTCTTCGTAGACGCGCAGAAAACCGTCGAACAACATGACCTGACCGTTGGCGCGCAAACCGACCTGACCGTCCGCGCTGCCGATCTCGACGACCGTGCGTTCCAGACGCGCGGCCGACATCTGGCTGGCCAGCGTCCGTTTCCAGATCAGATCATACAGCTTGCGCTGATCGGCGTCCGCGATTTTCGCGTCCTCGACACTGACCATCATGTCGGTCGGGCGGACACATTCGTGCGCCTCTTGCGCATTCTTGGCCTTGTTCTTGTAGATGCGTGGCTCGGCGGGCACGTATTCCTTGCCGAATTTCGCGCTGATTGCGTCGCGCGCGCCGGTCACGGCCTCGGGGGCCATGTCGATGCCATCGGTCCGCATGTAGGTGATCAGACCGGCCTCATACAGCCGCTGGGCGACGCTCATGCAATGTTTTGCACCCATGCCGAACTTGCGGCTGGCCTCTTGTTGCAGGGTCGAGGTCATGAACGGCGGGCTGGGATTGCGGGTTGCCGGTTTCGCCTCGACCGATTGCACGGTCAGGTCGCGGCTGTTGACCGCCTGAACGGCCATTTCGGCCTGCGTTGCATCGGCCAGATCGAACTTGTCCAGCTTCTTGCCGGCCAAGGTCGTCAGGCGCGCTTCAAAGGATTGGCCCCGCGCGTTGGTCAGCACGGCCTTGACTGTCCAGAACTCGCGGTTCTTGAACGCCTCGATCTCCATCTCGCGTTCGACGATCAGGCGCAGGGTGACCGACTGCACACGGCCTGCCGATTTCGCACCGGGCAACTTGCGCCACAACACAGGCGACAGGTTGAACCCCACCAGATAGTCCAGCGCACGCCGGGCCAGATAGGCCTCGACCAGCGGCGCATCCACGCTGCGGGGATTTTTCATCGCCTCGGTGACGGCCGTTTTCGTGATCGCGTTGAAAACCACGCGCGACGCGCTCTGGATTTTCAGGCCGCGCTTGTTGTTCAATTCCTGTTCAAGATGCCAGCTGATCGCCTCGCCCTCGCGGTCGGGGTCGGTGGCGAGGATCAGGTTGGGGTCTTCTTTCAGCGCGTCGACGATCGCCTTGATGTGTTTTTTCGAGTCGCTTGCGACTTCCCAGATCATGTCGAAATCGTTGTCGGGGTCGACTGACCCGTTCTTGGGCGGCAAGTCGCGAATATGTCCATAAGACGCCAGCACAGTGTAGTCACTGCCCAGATATTTGTTGATTGTCTTGGCTTTGGCGGGGGATTCGACAACGACGACGGGCATGGGAATCCTTAATATTCGGACGATATGGCTATGGCCGCGCAACATGTGGCGGTTGGTCAAAGGATGTCAATGCAGCTTGTCGATATCGCACAAGGCGTGTGATCACGATGTTTTTGACGTTTGATCCGTGATCGGTGATGCGCGACGTGCCGCGATCCGTCGTCGCGTACCCTGGCGGTTGGCCGGCGCGAACGGGCCGCGGCTGCGGGTCGGTCAGGCGATGCGCGACAGCAATCCGCCGGGCTGGCGCATGATCTTGCCGTCCAGTTCCAGATCGACCAGCGCGGGTGCCACCTGCATCGGTTTGGCTGACAGGTCGCGGATCAGCTGATCCTCGGCCATGGGCGAGGGGCCCAGCCGTGACAGGATCTGTTCGTGCAGCCGGGCAGCACTGGACAGATCGCGGGCCGGCGGCCCCTGCGGGACCTCTGCCGCGGTACAAGCGCCGGCGGAACGGGATGCGGGGGCCTGATCGATGACGTCCAGCACCGTCTGGACCGGCACAGGGGCGGCGACCGGCCCCAGCGCGTCGATGATGTCTGCGGCACTGCGGACCAGCGTGGCGCCGTCACGGATCAGCATGTTGCAGCCCGCCGCCCGCGCGTCAAAGGGATGTCCGGGCACCGCCAGCACGTCGCGGTGCCGGTCCAGCGCATTGCGTGCCGTGATGAGGCTGCCCGATTTTGCCGCGGCTTCGACCACGACGACAGCGTGCGACAGGCCCGCGATGATCCGGTTCCGGGCCGGAAAATGCCGTGCCTGCGGCTGCAGGCCCATCGGCATTTCGGACAGTCGCAATCCACGGTCGGCGATGGCGTGGGCCAGTTCAGCGTTTTCTGACGGATAGATGACATCGACACCGCCTGCCTGCACCGCCACCGTCCCGCCGTCCAGCGCAGCCAGATGCGCTGCCGCATCGACGCCGCGCGCAAGGCCCGACACCACCACATAGCCTGCGTCGGTCAGATCGGCGGCCAGTTTGCGCGCCATGCGCGTGCCCAATGACGACGCGTTGCGCGCCCCCACCATGGCGATCATGGGGCGCGCCAGCAGTGACGCATCGCCCAATGTCCACAACAAGGGCGGCGCATCGGCCATGTCGTACAGGGCGGCAGGATACAGCGGATCACCCGCTGCGACCAGAACGGCCCCTGCAGCCCGTGCCGCGCGTATTTCCGCGGCAATCACCGCCTCGGGGCAAATGTGGTATTCGGTGACGCCCGCTGCCCGGGCCACATCGGGCAACGCGTCCAGCGCCGCACGGGCAGTGCGATGTTCCATGATCAGGCGGTGGTATGTCGCGGGTCCCACCCTGCGCGATCGCAGCAGACGAAGCCGGTCAAACAGGTCGCCATCCGACGGGGGGATGCAAGGTGTCTGCTGGGTGTCGGCCAAAGTCATGCGTGCCTCGTCTGCTGCAAGACACAGGTTAGAATCGAACTCTTAACCGCAGATGAACGGCTGACGGATTTTACGCGGACCCGCCGACCGTCAGGCCGCCGATCATCAGGCTGGGCTGGCCTACGCCCACTGGGACCCATTGTCCGGCCTTGCCGCAATTCCCGATCCCGGGGTCCAGCGCCAGATCATTGCCGATGGCGCGAATCTGTTTCAGCGCGGTCGCCCCGTCGCCGATCAGCGTGGCGCCCTTGACCGGTGCACCGATCCGCCCGTCCCTGACCCGGTAGGCCTCGGTGCAGGAAAACACGAACTTGCCGTTGGTGATATCGACCTGACCGCCTCCGAAACCCACGGCATAGATCCCGTCCTTGAGGTCGCGCACCATGTCCTGGGGGTCGGCATCACCCGCCAACATGTAGGTATTCGTCATGCGCGGCATCGGCGCATGGGCATAGCTTTCGCGGCGTCCGTTGCCGGTCGGTTCCACCCCCATCAGCCGCGCGTTCTGGCGGTCCTGCATGTAGCCGACCAGCACACCATCCTCGATCAGCGTGTTCCTGGCGCTGGGCGTGCCTTCGTCATCGACGGTGATCGACCCGCGCCGGTCGGGGATCGTGCCGTCATCCAGCACGGTCACGCCCTTGGCTGCAATCTGCTGGCCCATCAACCCGGCAAAGGCCGAACTGCCCTTGCGGTTGAAGTCGCCCTCCAGCCCGTGACCGATCGCCTCGTGCAGCAGGATGCCGGGCCAGCCCGGTCCCAACACCACGTCCAGCACGCCGGCGGGGGCCGGTTCCGCCTGAAGATTGATCAATGCGATGCGCAGCGCCTCGCGGGCAATGCCCTGCCAATGGTCCCGGTCGATCAGGCCCAGCAGCGACGCACGGCCGCCGCCGCCCATGCCACCCGATTCCCGTCGTCCGTCCTGTTCGACGATGACGCCGATGTTGATCCGGCTCATCGGGCGGGTGTCGGTGACCAGCACGCCGTCGGGGCGTAGGATCGCGACCTCTTGCAACGACGCCCCGAGAGAGACGGTCGCCTGCACCACGCGCGGGTCCAGATCGCGACAAAAGGCGTCGATCTCGCGCAGCAGGTCAATTTTTGCGGGAAACGTCGCCTCGCTGACCGGATCGACATCACTATATAACCGCTCGTTCGTGCCCTTGGGCCCGGCGGCCAGCGTGCCGCCACCATCTCCCACGGCCAGCCGTGCAGTCGACACCGCACGCCCCAGCGCGTGTTCGTCGATGGTCGTGGAATGCGCGTATCCTGCGGTTTCGCCGCGCACGGCGCGCAGCCCGAACCCTTCGGCAGCATCAAAGCTGGCGGTTTTCACATGACCATCGTCCAGCACCAGACTCTCCGACCGGCGCCGTTCGATGAACAGCTCTCCGTCGTCGGCCCCGCGGACCGCCTCTTGCAGATGAGACAGCGCCGTGTCCCGGTCCAGATGGGTCTCGAACGGGCGAAATGGGGCGTCTGACATCGTGCTCTCCGGTAGGGGCGCGGCCGGATGGGCGTCCGATTGCCGCAAGCTGGGTTCTTGAGTTGTCCGTCAAGATATGGGACACGGTGCCGAAGTTACAACGGGATTCCGTCTCGCCACGGATCGGATCGCGCAGGGCGCGGACAACGAAGGGAAGCGAAAATGGGTTTGAGCAACGTCGCCAAAACCGGATGGGCCACATTGGGTCTGATGATGGCCGGCAGCATGGCTGCGGCACAGGATGTCAGCCAGGATCTGCCGGTCATCGGCGCACCCGAACAAGGGGGCATGGGCTTTCAGGCGGCTGCGACATCCATCGCGCGTGACGTGCACTGGCTGGACAATCTGCTGTTGGTCATCATCACCATCATCACGCTGTTCGTTACGGGTCTGCTGGCCTGGGTCGTGATCAAGTACAATCACAAGTCCAACCCGACACCCGCGCGGTTCACCCACAACAGTCCGCTGGAAATCGCATGGACCGTCGTGCCGATCGTAATTCTGGTCTTTATCGGCGCCTTCAGCCTGCCGGTGCTGTTCAACCAGCAGGAAATCCCCGAGGGTGACATCACGATCAAGGTAACGGGCTACCAGTGGTACTGGGGTTACGAATACGTCGATGACGGCGTGTCCTTTGAATCCTTCATGCTGGCCGAGGACGAACTGGCCGACTACGGCTATGACGAAAGCCTGTATCGCCTCGCCACCGACCAGCCGGTCGTGATTCCCGTGGGTGCAACCATCGTGATGCAGCTGACGGGTGCTGACGTGATCCACTCGTGGACCATCCCCGCATTCGGGGTCAAGCAGGACACCGTTCCCGGTCGTCTGGCGCAGCTGTGGTTCGCCGCCGAAGAAGAAGGCGTCTATTTCGGTCAGTGCTCTGAGCTGTGCGGCAAGGACCACGCCTACATGCCGATCACGGTCAAGGTTGTCAGCGAAGAGGCATATGCCGACTGGCTGGAAGAGGCAAAGGTCCAGAACCCCGCCTGATCCGGCACGCGGGCCAGCCCCGCGACGGCACATACCGCAAGATCTGAACGGCCTTGCCCCCGCTGGCAGGGCCGCTCTTTGATGAATGATTGGAAGGCACGACCATGTCCGACATGAGCCTGCACGAAACAGTCGCAGAAACCGAGTACGAGGCGCAGATGGGCGATTATTTCGCCCTGCTCAAGCCGCGTGTGATGTCGCTGGTGGTTTTTACCGCGCTGGTCGGTCTGATCGTGGCACCCGTCGGCGTGCATCCGTTCATCGGTTTCGTTGCGATCCTGTGCATCGCTGTGGGGGCAGGGGCGTCCGGCGCGCTGAACATGTGGTGGGATGCCGACATCGACGCACGCATGCGCCGCACGGCCAAGCGCCCAATCCCCGATGGCCGCGTCAAACCCGGCGAGGCGCTGGGCATCGGCATGGCGCTGTCGGGCTTTTCCATCGTGTTGCTGGCACTGGCGACTAATTTCGTGGCGGCAGGCTTGCTTGCGTTCACGATCTTTTTCTACGCGGTCGTCTATTCGATGTGGCTGAAACGCGCGACGCCGCAGAACATCGTGATCGGCGGGGCAGCCGGGTCGTTCCCTCCGATGATCGGCTGGGCTGTGGCGACAGGCGGTGTCGGGATCGAATCGATCCTGATGTTTGCGCTGATCTTCATGTGGACGCCGCCGCATTTCTGGGCGCTCGCGTTGTTTGTGAAAACCGACTACGGCGATGCAGGTGTGCCGATGCTGACCGAAACCCATGGCCGGCGCAGCACCCGCAACCATGTTCTGGCCTATTGCCTGCCACTGGTGGCCGTGGCCATCGGGCTTGGTTTCACATCCATCGGCGGCTGGGTCTATCTGACGGTTGCCGTCGTGTTCAACGGTTGGTTCCTGAAGGGGTGTTACGACATCTGGCGCCGTGACGAGGCGCAGGCCGAGGCCGACAAGTACAAGGTCGAAATCCAGACCTTCAAGGTCTCGCTTTACTACCTGTTCGCGCATTTCGGTGCGCTTTTGATTGAGGCCGCGCTGCGGTCAGGAGGGCTGTAATGGCTTTACGTGTCGAACATGAACTGCATAGCCGCCGCCGCGGTCGCAACACTGGCGTGGGCCTGCTGTTGATCGGTTTTCTGGTCATCGTCTTTGGCCTGACCATCACCAAGGTCCTGCAACTGGGCGACGCCCGCAAGTTTGAGACATTTGACCACGTGGCGCGTCCCCAGATTATCCCTCAAGATGAGGTCGAAACAGGAGGGACCAACTGATGCTATTTCCGAAACTTCAGGGACCGAACCGGACCGTTGCACAACTGGTCAGCGTGGTTGTGCTGATGGGGGGGCTGGCCTGGGCATCGGTGCCGTTTTACGACTGGTTCTGCCGGGTCACCGGCTTTGGCGGGGCGACCAACGTGGCCGAGGCCGGGTCCGATACGATTCTCGACCAGACGATCACCGTCCGGTTCGATTCCAGCCTTGATCGCGACATGCCTTGGACGTTCAAACCGGTCGAACGTGAAATGACCCTGCGCATCGGCGAAACCGGTCTGGCCTTTTACGAGGCGCACAACCCGACCGACCGCCCCGTGGCCGGACAGGCTGCCTATAACGTCACCCCCTACGAGGCAGGCGGCTTTTTCGACAAGATCGAATGCTTCTGTTTCACCGAACAGGTGCTGCAACCGGGTGAAACGGTTCTGATGCCCGTCAGCTTCTTTGTGGACCCGGCCATCGTGAACGATCGCGACGCGAAATTCGTGCACACCATCACGCTGGGCTATACCTTTTATGAAATCGAGGATTTCGAGCCGATCGAACAGGCCGCGATTGATCCTCAAAGCTTGACCACACCGTCGGTCACCGCCATAGACAACGACTAACGACAGCCGCAGGGAACGCTCAAATGGCCCACGAAAAAGACCACGACTATCACATTCTTCCGCCCTCCGTCTGGCCGTTCCTCGGTTCGGTCGGCGCGTTCATCATGCTGTTCGGCGCTGTCCTTTGGATGCCGAAACAGGGCGGTGGCCCCTGGATGTTCCTCGTCGGTCTGGCGATCGTGCTCTACGTCATGTGGGGCTGGTGGGGCGACGTCATCAAGGAAAGCCTTGTTGGCGACCACACCCCCGTCGTCCGCATTGGTCTGCGCTACGGCTTCATCATGTTCATCATGTCCGAAGTCATGTTCTTTGCCGCGTGGTTCTGGTCGTTCTTCAAGAACGCCATGTACCCGATGGGCCCCGACAGCCCCGCCGTTGACGGTGTCTGGCCGCCCGTGGGGATCGAAACATTCGACCCCTGGCACCTGCCGCTGATCAACACGCTGATTCTGCTGTGCTCGGGCGCTGCCGCGACGTGGGCGCACCACGCTCTGGTGCACGAGGACAACCGCGAGGACGTGAAATACGGTCTGATTCTCGCCGTTGCGCTGGGTGTGATCTTTACCTTCTTCCAGGCTTATGAATACAGCCACGCCGCATTCGGCCTTGCTGGCAACGTTTATGGCGCGAACTTCTTCATGGCGACGGGTTTCCATGGCGCGCATGTGATCATCGGCACCATCTTCCTCGCTGTCTGCCTGATCCGCGTCTACAAGGGCCACTTTACCCAGGAAAAGCACGTCGGCTTCGAGGCTGCCGCCTGGTACTGGCACTTTGTCGACGTGGTCTGGCTGTTCCTCTTTGCCGCCGTCTACGTCTGGGGCGGCTGACACCCTGTTTCATGACGACGCAAGGGCGGCCCTCGGGTCGCCCTTTTGCGTCAGACCCTTCACCCCTCCGGTCAAACAGGCTAAGGCTGCGCGACCGCAACAACTGGTGATCCGCGTGCGCAAACTGATCTTTCCGATCCTGCTGGCCCTGTCGGGGACGGCCATCCTGATCAGCCTTGGCGTCTGGCAGATTCAGCGCCTGCAATGGAAAACCGCAATTCTCGCGCAGATCGAAACGGAAATCGCGGCACCGCCCGTGGCCGTCCCTGCCGCCCCTGATGCGACCACCGACCGCTATCTGCCCGTGACAGCGACCGGCACCCTGACCGGCGACGTTCTGCACGTCCTCGTCAGCACCGAGGAAAACGGCGCAGGCTACCGCACCGTCAGCGCCTTTGAAACGGACGGGCGGCGCGTGCTGCTGGACCTTGGTTTCGTGGGCTTCGACGACCGGGACATCGCACTGCCTGCGGGCGAAATCACCGTCACCGGAAACCTGTTGTGGCCGGATGAGGTTGACGGTTTCACCCCGGATCCCGAACCCACTGGCCTGTGGTTTGCCCGCGATGCGGACGCCATGTCCGCCGCCCTCGGGACAGAACCGTTTTTCATCGTGGCCCGGGATATCCAGCCGGGCAGCCCGACCGTGCCCATGCCCGTCGGCACCAGTGGCATCCCGAACGACCACCTGTCCTATGCGGTGACGTGGTTTTTGCTGGCCCTCGGCTGGCTGGCCATGTCGGGCCTCTTCATTTTCCGCACGCTGCGACCCAAGGAACACTGACATGCGCTATATTTCCACCCGTGGGCAGGCCCCTGTCCTGACGTTTGAACAGGCGATGCTGACCGGGTTGGCCCGCGACGGCGGTCTGTATGTGCCCGAATCCATACCGACGCTTTCGACCGATCAGATCGCCGCCATGGCGGGGCAAAGCTACGAAGAAATCGCCTATACCGTCATGCGCCCGTTCATCGGTGACACCTTCAGCGACGACCAGTTTCGCGACCTGATCGCGCGGGCCTATGCAGGGTTCGGCCACGCCGCCCGCGCGCCACTGGTGCAGCTGGCCCCCAATCACTTCCTGTTGGAATTGTTCCACGGCCCGACCCTGGCGTTCAAGGATTTCGCCATGCAGCTGATCGGCCAGATGTTCGAGGCCGCCCTGACCCGGTCCGGCGACCGTGTGACCATCGTGGGGGCGACGTCAGGTGACACCGGGTCCGCCGCGATCGAGGCGTTCCGCGGTCTCGACGCCGTGGATGTCTTTATCCTCTATCCGCATGGCCGCGTGTCAGAGGTCCAGCGCCGCCAGATGACGACGCCCACCGAATCCAACGTCCACGCCATCGCGGTGGACGGCGATTTCGATGACTGTCAGGCGATGGTCAAGGACATGTTCAACGACTTTCAGTTCCGCGAGGATGTGCGCCTTGCCGGTGTGAACAGCATCAACTGGGGCCGTGTTCTGGCGCAGGTGGTCTATTACTTCTCCTCTGCTGTCTCCTTGGGCGCGCCCCTGCGCGAGGTCAGCTTTACCGTGCCGACGGGCAATTTCGGCGATGTTTTCGCAGGCTTTATCGCCAAGCAGATGGGTCTGCCGGTCCGTGATCTGGTCGTCGCCACCAACACCAATGATATTCTGCACCGCACGTTGCAAACCGGCGCCTATACCAAGGGAACGGTCACGCCGACCATCAGCCCCTCAATGGACATTCAGGTGTCGTCCAACTTTGAACGCGCGTTGTTCTATGCCTACGGGCAGGACGGCGCGGCGGTCGCAGGCCAGATGGATGACCTGAAACGGGGCGGGTTTACCGTGTCACAGGGGGCCATCGACGCGCTGCGCGATATCTACAAATCCGGTCGCGCCTCCGAACAGGAAACATCGGACGCCATTACTGCCTATGTCCGCGATCACGGCGAACTGCTGTGCCCGCACACCGCCGTCGGCACCCATGTGGCCGAGGCGCATCTGGGCACCACCCCTATGGTGACGCTGGCGACGGCGCACCCGGCGAAATTCCCGGCGGCGGTGGAACGCGCCACAGGCATCCACCCCCCCTTGCCCCCGCGCATGGCCGACCTGTATGACCGCGACGAACGGATCACACGCGCGGCCCACGACCTGCCCGCCATCCAGAAAATCATCAAGGATCGGATCGCCACTTGACCATCGAGCTGCATACGCTGTCCAACGGCCTCCGCGTCGTCACCGAACACATGCCCGGACTGGCTTCGGCCTCGGTCGGGATCTGGGTGAACGCGGGCGGACGGCACGAAACGGCATCCCAGAACGGCATCGCGCATTTTCTGGAACACATGGCGTTCAAGGGCACGAAACGGCGCAGCAGTCTGCAAATAGCGGAGGCGATCGAGGACGTGGGCGGCTATATCAACGCCTACACCAGCCGCGAAACCACCGCCTATTACGCCCGCGTGCTCGAGGCTGACGTGGGTCTTGGTATCGACGTGATTTCCGACATCCTGCTGAACCCCCTGTTCGAGGACCGCGAGATCGAGGTCGAGCGCGGCGTGATCCTGCAAGAGATCGGTCAGGCGCTGGACACGCCGGATGACATCATTTTCGACTGGCTGCAGGAAACCGCATATCCCGGTCAGGCCCTCGGGCGCACCATTCTGGGACCAGAGGAACGTGTCGCACAATTTACCCGCGACGATCTGACGGGCTTTGTCGGTCAGCACTATGGCCCGAACCAGATGATCCTGGCGGCCGCCGGTGCCGTCGATCATGACGCCATCGTGGCCGAGGCGGAACGCCTGTTCGGCCATCTGCCGCCCGCACCCCGCGCCGGTCTGATCGAACCCGCCCGCTTTGCCGGGGGGGAACGCCGCGAAACCAAATCGCTGGAACAGGTGCATTTCGCACTGGGATTCGAGGGGCCGGACTACCGCGACCCGGAAATCTACACAGCGCAGATCTATGCCAGCGCCATGGGCGGCGGCATGTCGTCCCGCCTGTTTCAGGAAATCCGCGAAAACCGCGGGCTGTGCTACACGATCTTTGCCCAGGCCGGTGCCTACGAGGATACCGGCATGACCACGATCTACGCAGGCACCAGTGCCGCCGAGATCGCCCAACTGGCCACCGTGACCATCGACGAGATGAAACGTGCCGTGGACGATCTGTCCGCAGCCGAGGTCGCCCGCGCCCGCGCCCAGATGAAGGCAGGCCTTTTGATGGGGCTTGAAAGCCCGTCGAACCGTGTCGAACGTCTGGCCCGTGTGTTGGCGATCTGGGACCGTATCCCGCCGCTGTCGGAAACCATCGAACGCATCGACGCCGTGACCACCGGCGATGTGCGCAAATTTGCAGAACGCACGCTGAAATCTGGGGCCGCGCTGACCCTTTATGGTCCGGCCAACAACGCACCCACACTTGACGCGCTGCGGGCGCAGATTGCGGCCTGACGGTGCTGCGCGCGCGCAAGGTCCGTTTGGAAACGGAACGGCTGACGCTGCGCGCACCCGTCCACGCCGATTTTCGCGCCTGGGCCGCCCTGCGGCGCGACAGCGTCGATTTTCTGCAAAAATGGGAACCCACCTGGGCCGCTGACCATTTCAGCCGCAAGAGTTTTACCAACCGCGTCTATTGGTCCCAGCGGTCGATCACGCAGGGCACCGCTGTTCCGCTGTTCCTGATCCGCCGTGACGACAACACGCTGCTGGGCGCAATCACGCTGGACAACATCCGGCGCGGCCCTGCGCAGGCAGGGACCACAGGCTACTGGATCGGTGCGCCTTTTGCGCGTCAGGGCTACATGCGCGAGGCGATCGAGGCCGTGGTGCACTACGCCTTTACCAAACTCGATCTCAGCCGGATCGAGGCGGGTTGCCTGCCCGAAAACACCGCGTCGCGTCGCCTTTTGGAACAGACGGGCTACAAATACGAAGGGGTGGCGCAAAGCTATCTGCAGATCGACGGGCGCTGGCGCAACCATGTGCTCTACGCCAACCTGCGACACGACCGACGGGGCAAGACGGACGCCGGTTAGGCGGTCCGGCCCGATAAATGGGGCAAGACATGTTCACACCAGCCACTGACGCCAACCTCGCGGACCTACGGGCTGCATTGCCGGACGGCACGTTCAAGGATGCGACCGACAGCTACCTGACCGAACCGCGCGGCCGCTGGCAGGGGGCCGGCACCGTCGTTGCCCCCGGCACCACCGACGCGGTGTCCCGCATCCTTGCCTATTGCAACGACCACCGCATTGCAGTCGTGCCCTACGGTGGCGGGACGGGTCTGGTCGGCGGACAGTTGATGGGCGACGGGGCCGTACCGCTGGTGTTGTCGCTGGAACGCATGACCGCCATCCGTGACCGGTTCCCGTCCGAGAACGTGCTGGTGGTCGAGGCGGGTGCCATCCTTGCCGACGTGCAGGCCGAGGCGGAACGCCTGGGCCGCCATTTTCCGCTGTCGCTCGCATCCGAAGGGTCAGCGCGCATCGGCGGTTTGCTGTCCACCAACGCAGGCGGTGTGAACGTCCTGCGCTACGGCAACGCCCGCGCACAATGTCTGGGGCTCGAGGTGGTGCGCCCCGACGGCACGATCTGGCACGGGCTGACACGCCTGCGCAAGGACAACACCGGATACGACCTGCGCGATCTGTTCATCGGCGCCGAAGGCACGCTGGGCATCATTACTGCCGCGGCCCTGCGGCTGGTGCCGCAGCCCGTGCGCATCGGTGCGGCGATGATGGCCGTGCCCTCGCCGCAGGCGGCCCTCGATCTGCTGGGGGTGGCGCAGGGGCGGTTGGGCGACGGCATCTCTGCGTTTGAAATCATCCACCGTCAGGGTCTCGATTTTCTGGCCGAGGTCGGGCCGGATGTGAAACCGCCCTTTGCCGAAACGCCCGAATGGATGGTGCTGATCGACGTGGGCCTGCCCGCAGGACTGTCGCCGGACACGGCACTGGAGGATCTGTTCACCGAGGCCGTCGCCGCCGATCTGGTCATCGACGGCGTTATCGCGCAATCCATGGCCGACCGTGCCGCGTTCTGGAAAATCCGCGAAAGCATCCCCGAGGCGAACCGCCGCATCGGGTCGATCAGTTCGCATGACATTTCTGTCCCACTGAGCGCGGTGCCGGAATTCATTGCCCGTGGCGCACCGGTGCTGGCCGAAATCGGGCATTTCCGGATCAATTGTTTTGGGCATCTGGGCGACGGCAACCTGCACTACAACGTCTTTCCCATGCCCGGCCGCAACCGCGCCGATTACGAGGCCGAACGCCCTGCCGTGAAAAAGGCGGTGCACGATCTGGCCCATGCCTTTGGCGGGTCGGTCAGCGCCGAACACGGTGTCGGCAGGCTCAAGGTGGGCGATCTGGAAACCTACAGCGATCCGGCCAAGCTGGCGATGATGCGCGCGATCAAGGATGCGCTGGACCCGCACGGCATCATGAACCCCGGAGCCGTGCTGCGGCAGGCCTAGCCTGTCGGCTTAACCATTCGTTCACCCGAATCGTTCAAACACGTCACAGCGGTAAATCCGCTGCACGTGTGGGTGCAATGACCCCGCTGCGGGCCTCGAACGGGCCAAACTGGCAAAGTCAGCGCAGCGGGGGCGTCTTGTTTTTCGGCCTATTCGCCTGCGTAGGCACACAGCGCATGGACATCCATGTTCATGCCTTCCAGCTTGGCCCGTCCGCCCAGATCGGGCAGGTCGATGATGAACGCACAGCCAACGACCTGCGCACCCAGCTTTTCGCACAGCTTGATCCCGGCCTCGGCGGTGCCGCCCGTCGCCAGCAGATCGTCCACGATCAACACGCGTTCTCCCGGCTGCAACGCGTCATCGTGAATTTCCACGATCGCCTCACCGTATTCCAGCGTATAGGCCTGTTCGATGGTCCGCGCGGGCAGCTTGCCCTTTTTGCGGATCGGCACGAACCCCTTGGACAGTTGGTGTGCGATGGCCCCGCCCAAAATGAAACCGCGCGCCTCCAGTCCCACGACCTTGTCGATCTGCATGCCCGCATAGGGGTGCAGCAACTGGTCGATCGCAATGCGGAACCCGCGCGGGTCCGCAAACAGGGTCGTCACATCGCGGAACATGATCCCCTCATGCGGGAAATCGGGGATCGTGCGGATATAGTCTTCGACGGTTTTCATGTCTTGTCCTTTGGGGTCAGCACACGGCCAGCGACCGCATCCAGTTTTGCAATCAGATCGGGGTCGCACCGGTCGGGCGCGGTCATGATGGCATGGGTCAACGCGGTATCACAGCCCACGGCGCAGTCTGTTGGCAGATCCGCAGCCAGCGCCACCACCAGATCACGGGCCTTGGTGCCGTTGCCCTGCAAGGTGGCGATCACATCCGATACATCCACCGCCCCGTGGTCGGGGTGCCAGCTGTCGAAATCGGTGATCATCGCGACGGACGCATAATGCAGCTCTGCCTCGCGGGCGAGTTTGGCCTCTGGCATGTTGGTCATGCCGATCACGTCGGCCCCCCAGACGTCGCGGTACATCACGCTTTCCGCGCGGGTGGAAAACTGCGGACCTTCCATCGCAAGGTATGTGCCGCCCGCGTGGACAGTGATGCCCACTCTGCGGGCCGCCGCGACACAGGCCGCCGACAGCGCGTCGCAGACCGGGTGGGCCACGCTGACGTGCCCCACACAGCCGGGGCCAAAGAATGATTTGTCCCGCGCAAACGTCCGGTCGATGAACTGATCGACCACGACGAAATCACCCGGCGCCATGTCCGCACGGAACGATCCGCAGGCCGACAGGCTGACCACATGGGTGCAGCCCAGCCGTTTCAGCGCGTCGATATTCGCCCGATACGGGACAGAGGTCGGCGTATGCACATGGCCGCGCCCGTGACGCGGCAAAAACGCCAGCGGCTGATCGCCCAGCGCGCCCGTCAGGATCGCGTCCGATGGCGCACCAAAGGGGCTGGCCACCTCCTGCCATGCCGCATCCGTCAGGCCGGGAATGTCATACAGACCCGAACCACCGATAATCCCCAATCTGCCGCGCATGACACCCTTGTGCGTTATACCGATCCTGTTGTGACCAGTGTGCAAGGGCCGCGCAACCCGTTACCCTGCAACGGGGGTGACATTCGGGCCTTCGTGTCGTAGGCGCGGCACAACACATATCAGACACAGGTTTTATTCATGGCCCGCCGTGCACTCCTGGCGAATTTCGCCGATTCCATCGCCCTGACAGATCCCAGTGCGCCGCTGAACGCAGGCCGCATCCGGATCGAGGTGCTGTCGGGACTGACCGTGGCCCTCGCATTGGTGCCAGAGGCGGTGGCCTTTGCCTTTGTCGCAGGCGTGCCGCCGCTGGTGGGCCTTTACGCCGCGTTCATCGTGGGGCTGGTGACGGCGCTGATCGGTGGGCGTCCGGGGATGATTTCCGGGGCGACGGGCGCGCTGGCCGTGGTCATGGTCAGCCTCGTTGCCGTCCACGGCATCGAATACCTCTTTGCCACCGTCGTCCTGATGGGCTTGATCCAGCTGGTTGTGGGCATCATGCGCTGGGGGAAATTCATCCGTCTTGTCCCACACCCCGTCATGCTGGGCTTTGTGAACGGGCTGGCGATCGTGATTTTCATGGCGCAGCTGTCGCAATTTCAGGTGCCCGGCACCGCCGTCGCGACCGGACATGGCATGTCGGGTGGTGAATGGCTGTCTGGCCTGCCGCTGATCATCATGCTGGTCCTGACGTTCCTGACCATGGCGATCATCTGGCTCATGCCCAAGATCACCAGTTTTGTCCCCGCCCCGCTGGCCGGGATCGGGATCGTCGCCGCCATCGTGATCCTGTTCGGCGTGGATACACCCGTAGTCGGCGACCTTGCATCCATCGAGGGCGGCCTGCCGCCGTTCCATATCCCCCAGGTGCCGTTCACGCTGGAAACCTTGCAGATCATCCTGCCCTACGCGCTGATCCTCGCGGCCATCGGCCTGATCGAAAGCTTGCTGACGCTGAACCTGGTGGGCGAGATGACCAACCAGCGCGGCGGCGCAAGCCAGGAATGCATCGCCCAGGGGGCGGCCAACACGATCACCGGTTTCTTTGGCGGCATGGGCGGTTGCGCGATGATCGGTCAGTCGATGATCAACGTGAAATCGGGTGGCCGGACACGGATCGCGGGCATCGCCGCGGCGCTGTTCCTGCTGGCCTTCATCCTGTTTGCATCCGGTCTGATCGCACGGATCCCGCTGGCCGCACTCGTGGGCGTGATGTTCATGGTCGTGATCGGAACCTTTGCCTGGAACAGCTTTACCATCATGCGCAAGGTGCCCAAATCCGACGCCTTCGTCATCGTGCTTGTGACGGTTGTCACTGTCATGACCGACCTCGCCACCGCCGTTCTGGTCGGTGTCGTGGTCTCCGCGCTGGTCTATGCCTGGGGCAACGCCAGCCGCATCTACGCCAGCACCTACACCACGCCCGAAGGTGCCAAGGTCTACCAGATCCAGGGGCCGCTGTTCTTTGGCTCTGCCGAAGGATTCTCCGAACTCTTTAAACCAGAAGAGGACCCCGGCTTGGTGATTGTCGATTTCGAAAACAGCCGTGTCGTTGACCAGTCCGCGCTTCAGGCGATCGAGGCTGTCGCCGCGAAATACAACGCGGCAGGCAAACATATCCAGCTGCGCCACCTCAGCCGCGACTGCCATCGCTTGCTGTCAAAGGCGGGTCACCTGATGGTCGACAGCGACGATGACCCCGATTACGCGCTGGCCGTCGATTATTCGGTGCGCACGGGCATTTTCGGCGCGGGCCACTGACCCGCGCCCGCCGTCCCGGTCATTCGCCGGGGCGGCCCATCTCGAACACGTTTTCCACCACTGAAAAATCGCGATAGCCCAACCGGCTGACCGGTCTGACTGCGGTGACGTCGAACATCCCGTCCTTGATGAATCGATCATCGATGTGAATGCCGACCACCTCGCCGAACACGGCATAGTTGGCGGCACCTTCCAGCTTGATGATCTGGCGCAATTCGCATTCCAGCACGGCGGGGGCTGCTGCGACAAAGGGACAGTCGATGGTGGTGCACTGGCCCTTTTCCAGACCCGTCAGTTCAAATTCGTCGACATCCGCGCGCCAGCCGCCGGAACTGTGGTTCATCTGCTCCTTCAGGTCGAACGACACCACGTTGCAGGCAAACACGCCGGTGTCGTTGATATTGGCCAGCGAATCCTTGGTCCCCGGACGGTCGGGTTTCGCGCCCAGTGACGCGAACATCACCTGCGGCGGCGTATAGGCGACAGCATTGAAAAACGAATAGGGGGCCAGATTGTCCCGCCCATCCGCGCCGCGTGTCGAAATCCAGCCGATGGGGCGCGGGGTGACCAGCGCATTGAACGGGTTGTGCGGCAGGTCGTGGCCGTCTTTGGGGCGATAGAACATGGCGGTCTCTTTCCTATGGGTGCGATGAAGTTTAGCCTGCCCAAAAGGCACGACCAGAGCAGAAGACGAACAGCATGGATATCACCACCGCACAAGAGCGGCCCGACGACTACTGGGAGGTCGAGGCTCTCTATGACCTCTGCTTTGCGCCCGGTCGGACCGCCCTGTCGTCCTATCGCCTGCGGGATGGCGTCGATCCCGTGGCGCAGCTCTGCCTTGTCGCCCGCGATGCCTATGGGCAGGTCGCGGGCGCGATCCGTCACTGGCCCGTCTGCGTGGGCGGTCATCCGGCCGTCTTGCTGGGCCCCGTGGCCGTGCACCCCACCCATCAGGGCGAAGGCATCGCGGCCCTGCTGATCTGGCGCTGTCTGGAAATCGCAGCCAAGGCGGGTCATCCGCGCATGATGCTGGTCGGTGACGAACCCTACTATGGCCGTTTCGGATTTCGCCGCCTGGCCGATGTAACCATGCCGCCGCCCACCAACCCCGACCGCGTCCTGGGGATCGCCCTGCGGCGCGGTGGCTGGGACGGCGTGACAGGGTCGGTGACCCCGGCCACAGATTGCAAATGACCGCGCCGCGCATATCTGTGTGACAGCGCTGCGGAGGCTGACATGACCGACCCCGACACCACGACAGACGATCACCTGCCCCTTACGCCCGCGGTCGAGGACCGCATCCGCGCGCTGGCACACCGCCAGCGCCGGGCCAATGGCCTGATGATGCGGGCGATCAATTTCGTGGGCGGGCAGGTGGATGATACGCTCAAACTGCTGCCTGCCGGTGCGCGCGGCCAGATCGACACTGCCGTGCGCGCGGCACTGGAACGCAGTTTCGACATTGCCGCCAGATCACGCGAAGGGGCCGCCGGTCAGGCCGTCCAATCCGATGCCGCCCACAAGGCGATGGCGACCCTGTCTGGGGCCATCGGCGGCTTTGGCGGGTTGCCCACGGCGCTGGCGGAATTGCCCGTGGCCACCACGATGATCTTTCGTGCGGTGCAGGGTGTCGCCGCGCAATACGGCGAGGACCCGACCAGCGTGCAGACCCGCATGGATTGTCTGGCCGTCTTTGGTGCCGGCAGCGCCGAGGGCGAAAGCATCGACACCGCCTTTATCGGGGCGCGGCTGGGGCTGACGGGGGCCGCGGTGCATGGCCTGATCGGTCGTGTCGCCCCGCGTTTCGCAACCCTGCTGACGCAGAAACTGGCGACACAGGCCGTCCCGATCCTGGGGGCTGCCGCCGGGGCCGGGACCAACTATGCCTTTACCCAGTATTTCGTCGAAATGGCCCATGTGCATTTCGGCCTGCGCCAACTGTCGCGCCGCCACGGCGAAGACGCCGTGCTGACCCTGTTTCACGCCACGCTCAGCGACGCGCGCCCGCCCGCCAAAACCGCCTAAAGCCGGTTTTTCAGATATCTGCTGACGGCGTCGCGTGCGGACAGATCACCCTTGGCCCATGCGTCATCCATGGCGGCCCGCACCTCGGTCAGATCGACACGGCGCAGCAGGTGTTTCACGGGGCCGACCGATGCAGGCCGCATCGACAGCGACCGGAACCCGCAAGCCGCAAGGCAGACTGCCTCCAGCGGGCGGCCCGCATCCTCGCCGCAGAACGACAGGTGGGTGCCCGCATCGGCGCAGCGCTTGACGACCATTTGCAGGAACGTCAGGAAACTGTGGTTCAGCGTGTCATAGCGACGCCGCACCCGTTCGTTTTCGCGGTCAGCCGCATAGAAAAACTGTTTCAGGTCGTTGCCCCCGACCGAGATGAAATCGACCTCCTTGAAAAACGCATCCGGGGCAAAGCCCAGCGACGGCGTTTCCAGCATGGCGCCCACATTCAGCGGCGCGGGCAGGGGGTTGCCCAGGATCTTTTCGCGGGCCAGCACCTTGTCCAGCTCGGCCCGTGCCGCGCGGTATTCCGACAGCAGCGTGATGAAGGGGAACATCACCGTCAGCGGCCCGCCGTTTGCGGCCCGCACCAGCGCCTGCAACTGCATCCGCAGGATGCCAGGCTTGTCCAGTCCGACCCGGATCGCACGCCAGCCCATCGCGGGGTTGGGTTCGTCGTTGGGTTTCATGTAGGGCAGGACCTTGTCCGACCCGATATCCAGCGTCCGGAATGCGATCGGTTTGCCACCCGAGGCCTTCATCACCCGCGCATATAGCGCCGACAGCTCTGACCGCTTGGGCATGTGGCTGCGGATCAGGAATTGCAGCTCCGTGCGAAACAGGCCCACACCCAAGGCACCCGACCCTTCGAGTGACGGCAGGTCCGCCAGCAGGCCCGCGTTCATGTAAAGCCCCAGTTTCGTGCCGCATTGCGTCAGCGCCGGTTCGTCCCGAATCGACGCATAGCGTTCCTGCGCGCGCGTCTGCATCGCCAGCTTGTCGCGGAACGCGGCGTGCACGGCTTCGTCAGGACGCAGGTGCACGACGCCCTGATCGCCGTCCACCAGGATGGGGTCGCCGTTCAGCGCCTCGGTGGTAATGCCCTTGGCGTTGATGACCAGCGGGATCGCCCAGGCGCGGGCGACAACCGTGGCATGACTGCCCACAGAGCCTTCTTCCAACACGATGCCGCGCAGCTTCTTGCCATAGTCCAGCAGCTCTCCGGGGCCGATGTTGCGCGCCACCAGGATCGGATTGTCGGGCATATCGGCACCGGTGTCCTTGCCCTGTCCGGTCAGGATCCGCAGCAGGCGGTTCGACAGGTCGTCCAGATCGTTCAGACGCTCGCGCATATAGGCGTCACCGGCCTGGTTCAGCCGGGTCCGGGCCAGCGATTGTTCCTTTTCCACCGCGGCCTCTGCGGTCAGGCCGTTGCTGATGTCGGCTTCCATCCGGCGCATCCAGCTGCGCGAATTGGCGAACATGCGGTAGGCCTCGAAAATCTCCAGCTGGTCCGTCGTCATCTGGCGATTGCCCGACAACAGCGCATCGACCGACGACCGCAGTTCCTCGACCGCGTCGCGCAGACGTTGCAGTTCCAGATCGGGATCGTCCGAGATCGGGTTGGTGACGACCACCCGCGCCTCGTGCAGGAACACATTGCCGGACGAGGCACCTTCTTGTGCGATCGACCCGCGGAACAGCACCGGGTTCTGGTGCCGCGCGGACAGGGCCGCACCTTCGCCGACGAATGCGCCAAGTTCGGTCATTTCAGCCAGCACCATGGCCACGACTTCCAGCGCGTAAACCTCGTCGGCACTGAATTCGCGGGCGTCCTTGGACTGCACGACCAGCACGCCCAGCGCATCGCCCAGCCGCTGAATGGGCACGCCGCAGAACGATGAATATCGTTCTTCTCCGGTTTCGGGCATATAACGGAAACCGCGCGCGCTGGGGGCGTCGGCGGCATTGATGACCCGCCGGGTCCGCGCCACGCGACCCACCAGACCCTCGCCCAGCCGCAGCCGGGTCTTGTGCACTGATTCCTCGGCCAGACCCTGCGTGGCGCACAGTTCCAGCGTTTCGTTGTCCCGGAACAGATAGATCGAACAGACCTCGGTCTGCATCGAACTGGCGATCAGGCCGACGATCTTGTCCAGCCGCTCTTGTCCCTCGCCACCCTCGGCCAGCGCATGACGCAACCGTTCCAGCAGCTTGCGGCTCTCTGATTCAACGCGCTCCGGCATGCAGCCCCCAAACAAATTCGGACCACCTATAGGCGATTGCGTGGGGGCGGGGGAAGGTCAAAGGTCCGGCACATCCCGGCTCTGCCAGCGCTTTGGGCGAATCCCGCCGCCGGGGCCGGGCGAACAGGCAGTTGTGTCACCGCGGATCGCGCGCCTGCATCCACAGCCAGGGCGTCGGTCCCATGCGCCATTCCCACAGGCACAACAGACGGTCGAGGTCGGACAGCTGTTCCATCCAGTCGGGCAGGGCGGCCGTGTCGGCGCTGCGTCCGATCCGCTGCACGCGGTGGGTCGGCGCGAAACGCTGCGTCATCTCGTCCGTGAGGCCGGGGGTGAAACACTCATGCACCTCGACCAGGATATCGGCATGGATCAGCGCGGGCGCCCGTTCAGGGTCCAGCAGCACCGCCTCGGCCCCTTCGATATCGCACAGGATCAGCGTGCGCTGGTCTGCACAGACAGCTAGGTCGGCATGGTCCAGCGTGCCGTGAATGGTCACCCGCCCGTCGACCCCGTTGCGCCGGGCCAGCGCAGCACAGGCGGCCCGTGCCTCGGGATTGCTGTCGCAGGCCATGATGCGCGTATCGGGCATGCGCCGCGCAAGGCCGACTGCGTAATATCCCTCTGCACAGCCCACATCGACAACCAGCGGATAGGCCCCTGCGATGATCTGCTCGAACACCGGCGCAAGGGATGCCTCGTAGCACCCGATCAGACGCGCCACGCCTGCGCCTTCGGTGGCCGGGGTGTCATAGATCAGCCCTTTGAATGGACCGGACAGCACGTTGCACCCGTTGCGGGCGGTCAGCGTGTTCTGGATCAGTCTTGCGCGCCATTTCGCCAGATGCCGCAACGCCTGTTCCAGACGTCCCGCGTCAGGAGGACCATCCAGCAACGCCAGCACGTCAAGGGTGACCGCCTGTGTCAGCGCGCTGGGTTTTTCCGATCTGCCGTTCGGCATGCCGCCCCCTGCCTGTTCCCGATCCGTCGCGTGGCAGGGTCGCCGATCACACAGCGCAAGGCAAAGAAAAACGCGCCGCGATCCCCCGATCGCGGCGCGTCATCTGCAAATCCGGCGCTGATGGCTCAGGCGGCCTTTTCCAGCTCGAACGCATCATGCAGCGCCTGCACGGCCAGTTCCATGTACTTGCGGTCGATCAGAACGCTGACCTTGATTTCCGAGGTCGTGATGACCTTGATGTTGATGCCTTCGTCGCGCAGCGTCGCGAACATCTTGGCCGCGACACCGGCGTGGGACCGCATGCCGATGCCCACGATGCTGACCTTGGCGACGCCTTCGTCGGCGACCAGATCGTGGAAATTGATCGACCCTGACGCCTTGGCGTCTTCCATCGCCTTTTGTGCGCGTTTCACCTGGTCAAAGGGGCAGGAGAACGTCATGTCCGTGCGCCCTTCCTCCGAGATGTTCTGCACGATCATGTCGACGTTCACACCGGCATCAGCCAGCGGGCCAAAGATGGCGGCGGCGATACCGGGGCGGTCGGCGACCGAAATCAGGGTCATCTTTGCCTCGTCACGGGAATAGGCCACACCGGCCACGACGTTGTTTTCCATTATGTCCTCCTCGGCGCACACCAGCGTGCCCGCATTGTCTGATGGTTCTTCGAAACTGGACAGCACCCGCAGTTTCACGCGGTAGCGCATCGCCAGTTCGACCGAACGGGTCTGCAACACCTTGGCCCCCAGGGAGGCCAGTTCCAGCATTTCCTCGAACGCGATGCGGTCCAGTTTGCGCGCCTTGCTCGTGATGCGCGGGTCGGTGGTATAGACGCCGTCCACGTCCGTGTAGATATCGCAGCGTTCCGCACCGAATGCGGCGGCAAAGGCGACGGCGGTCGTGTCAGACCCGCCGCGCCCAAGCGTCGTGATCCGGCCTTCGGGGCTGATCCCCTGAAAACCTGCGACCACCGCGACCTTCATGCCGTCGGCGAATTTCGCCTCGATGTTGTCGGTCGGGATCGCCTCGATCCGGGCGTTGGCATGCGCGGACGTCGTCTGCACCGGCACCTGCCAGCCCTGCCACGACCGTGCGGGAATATCCATTTCCTGCAACCGCAGCGCCATCAGACCGGCGGTGACGTTTTCGCCCGACGACACCACGGCATCATATTCGCGCGCGTCATACAGCGGGGACGTCTCGTTGACCCAGCCCACCAGCTCGTTCGTCTTGCCCGACATCGCCGACACCACGACGATCACGTTGTAGCCATTGGCCACCTCGCGTGCCACGCGTTTGGACGCCCGCGCGATGCGGTCAAGGTTTGCGACCGAAGTGCCGCCGAATTTCATCACGAGGGTGGGCATGTCTGGTCCCCATTCTGTTCCGACAGGCGCTTTAAGCCAGCACCGGCCCAAGGGCAATGCGTATCGCCGTCAAACCGGGTGGGTTTGGCCGTCCCAGGTCAGAAATTCGCCCGTCGTGGCCAGCGACAGCGCGGCAAAGCGTCTGATCAATCCGGCAGCGGACGCCTCTGGCGTGATCGCCGCCGTGGCCCCGCCCATGTCGGTCTGCACCCAACCGGGGTGATAGATGCCGACGGCGATCCCCTTTGGGGCCAGGTCATGCGCCAGGTTGCGGCCAAGGTTCAGCGCCGCGGCCTTGGATGCGCGGTAGGCATAGCGGCCGCCGTTGGCCAGCGTGTTCGATCCCAGTTGCGACGAAATGATCACGATCTTGCCGCCCGCCCGGCGCAGATGCGGCAGCACGGCCTGCACCGTCAGAAACACACCCGTGACATTCACGGCAAAGGACTGCGCCCAGATGTCGGGGGAATATCCGTGATCCAGCGTCTCATCGCCGTCCAGTAGCACGCCCGCGTTGCACACCAGCAGATCCAGCCCACGGTCGCCCAGCGTGCCCGCCAGATCGCACTGGCTGTCCGGGTCGGTCACATCCAGCTGCACGAACGGTCCGTTTGCTGCGTCGCGATGCGTGCCCAGAACATCCCGGCCGTCCGCCAGCATCGCGTCCAGCAGGGCGCGCCCGATGCCGCGATTGGCCCCCGTGATCAATGTGGTCATGGCGTCGTCCCTTTTAGTTGGTTGATTTGCGCGACCGGAACGGCAGCGGCAGGACCGGCACCTCGTCCGCGATCAATGCGCGGACCTCTGCGCCCGTCGCCTCGCCGTAGATGGGGCGTTCGGGGGCGCTGCCGTCATGCTGTGCGCGTGCCTCCTTGGCGAATGATCCACCGACATAGGTCGCCGTGCTCTCGACATGTTTCCGCAGCTTTTCCAGCGGGGCGGGGTCGGGGGCCTTGGCTTGCACCTTGGGCGCCATCAGCGCCTTTTTGACGCGGATGGACCCACAGGTCGGACAGGACAAATGTCCTGATCCGGACAGGCTGTCATAGGCTGCCGCATTGGCAAACCAACTGTCAAAGCTGTGGTCATTGTCGCAGATCAGACTGTAACGGATCACCGGCGCGGTCCCTTGTGTGATGACATTTATCTAAGGCGTCCGGCGTCGCATGCAAATGCCTGTCATGCGGTGGTGGCGATCTGACCTTGCGCCACTAGGTTAGGCCACATGCAGCCGCCAGTTTTCATCGGGTCCGAGATCTACCGCCATTCGTCCTACGGACCGTTCCACCCGCTGCGGGTGCCGCGCGTGTCCACAGTGATGGACATGTGCCGTGCGATGGGGTGGTTGCCCGCCGATCAATACCTGAACTCTCCGCGCGCCAAACCTGCCGCCCTGCTGTCCTTTCACACGCCCGAATACATCGCAGCCCTGCAACAGGCGGAACGCGATCAATCCGTCACCGACGCTGTCCGCGCCCGTCATGCGCTGGGCACATCCAACAACCCCGTGTTTCCCGAAATGTGGCGCAGGCCCGCCACCTCTGCCGGGGCCGCGATGCTGGCCGGAGAGCTGTTGCGTGACGGTGGCACCGTGTTCACGCCCGCAGGCGGCACGCACCACGGCTTTCCCGACCGGGCGGGCGGGTTCTGCTATCTCAACGATCCTGTGCTGGGCATCCAGTCGGTCCGCCGCAGCGGCGCGCGCCGGGTCGCCTATATCGACATCGACGCGCATCACTGCGACGGGGTCGATCATGCCTTTCGCGACGATCCCGACACGCTGCTGATTTCCACGCACGAGGACGGTCGCTGGCCGCGCACCGGCGCGCTGGACGATACGGGCGCGGGCAATGTGTTCAACGTCCCCCTGCCGCGCGGTGCATGTGACGACGATATGGCGCTGGTGCGCGACGCCGTCATCCTGCCCGCGCTGACCGCATTCCGCCCCGATGCCATCGTCCTGCAATGCGGGGGCGACGCGGTGGACGAGGACCCGCAATCGCGCCTGTCGCTGTCGAACAATGCGCATTGGGACGTGTTGCGGGCGATCCTGCCACTTGCGCCACGGCTGATGGTGCTGGGGGGCGGTGGCTACAACCCGTGGTCCGTCGGACGGTTGTGGACCGGCAACTGGGCCATCCTGAACGGTCACGCCATCCCCGACACCCTGCCAATCGCGGCGCAAAACGTTCTGTCCGCCTTGCGGTGGGACGGGCAGCGCCGGGTCAAGGTGCCGCCGGACCACTGGATCACCACGCTGCGCGACGCACCGCGCCATGGGCCGGTCCACACCCAAACCCGCGATGCAGCAAGGCAACTGGCCGGGCGGCTACGGGCTTGGGCCTGATGCCACCTTGCCCCCGCGCCGGACAGACAGGATAGTCGCCGCATGAAACACCTCTTTGCCTTGCTTCTGTCGCTTCTGCCCGGTCTGACCGCGGCGCAGGGCGTCACCGTCTTTGCCGCCGCCAGCCTCAAGGAACCGCTGGACCAGATCGCCCTGACACAGCCGGATGTGACAGTAACCTACGCAGGCAGCGGCACGCTGGCGCGGCAGGTCATGGCGGGCGCGCCTGCCGATCTTGTGGTCCTTGCCCATCCCGACTGGATGGACGCGCTGGAACAGGACGACGTGTTGGTGCCCGGCAGCCGCGTGGACCTGTTGTCGAACGAAATCGTCCTTGTCGCGCCACAAGAGACGCCCGCATTGGATCTGACCCCGGGCGCGTTGACCGATGCCCTTGGCCCCGATGGACGCCTCGCCATTGGTCTGACGGCATCGGTTCCGGCAGGGATCTACGGACGTGAGGCGCTTTTATCGCTGGGCCTCTGGGACGCCGTTTCAAACCGCCTTGCCGAAACCGATTCCGTGCGCAGTGCGCTGGCCCTCGTCGCACGTGGCGAGGCACCACTCGGCCTTGTCTATGCAACCGATGCGCGGGTTGAACCGACGCTCAAGGTGGTCGCCCGTTTCCCGCAAGGTAGCCACGCACCGATCCTGTATCAGGCCGCGGTTGTCCGGGGTGAAAACGAGGATGCAGCACAGGCTCTCTTGCGTGCGTTGCAATCACCCGAGGGTCTGACCGCCTTTGTCGGGGCCGGGTTCCTGCCCGCGGGTCAGCCGTGACGCTGGGCCTTGATCCAGCCACCTGGGGGGCTGTCCTGCTGTCACTGCGCATTGCTGCAGTCGCCACGCTGTGCAGCTTGCCGCTGGCCATCGCCGTCGCATGGCTACTGGCCCGCAAGCAGTTCTGGGGGCGGGGTCTGCTGAACGGGCTGGTGCATCTGCCGCTGGTGCTGCCGCCCGTGGTCACGGGCTATCTGCTGTTGGTGCTGTTCGGCACCCAGGGTCCCATCGGTGGCTGGTTGCGCGACACGCTGGGCGTCACGCTGGCATTCCGCTGGACAGGGGCCGCACTCGCTGCTGCAATCATGGCGTTTCCCCTGGTGGTCCGCGCGATCCGTCTGGGGTTCGAGGCCGTCGATCCGGGGCTCGAGGATGCGGCCGCGACCCTTGGCGCCAGCCGCACCCGCATTTTCGCAACCGTGACACTGCCGCTGATCGGTCCGGCCGTGCTGGCAGGGGCGGTGCTGGGCTTTGCCAAGGCGCTGGGCGAATTCGGTGCCACCATCACATTCGTTGCCGCGATCCCCGGCCAGACCCAAACAATCCCGACGGCGATCTACGGGCTGTTGCAGGTGCCGGGCAGTGACGGGGCGGTGGCGGTTCTGGTGACCATCTCCATCGTTCTGGCGCTGGGCACATTGGCGCTGGCCGAGGCGCTGTCGCGCCGGATGCAACGGCGGATCAGAGGATGATCGATGTCGCGGTTCAAAAACGGTTGGGTGATTTCACACTGGACGCGCAGTTTGCGGCCCCCGACGGGATCACCGCGATCTTTGGTCGGTCGGGGTCGGGAAAAACCAGTCTGATCAACGTCGTCGCCGGATTGCTGCAACCCGACGCAGGCCATGTGCGCATCGACGGGACGGACCTGACACAGGTGCCGGTGAGGCGGCGGCGGATCGGCTATGTTTTTCAGGATGCGCGGCTTTTCCCGCATCTGAGTGTGGCCCAGAACCTCGCCTACGGCGGCACCCATGACCGGGAGGCCGTGATCGACATGCTGGGGCTGGGTGCGTTGCTGGACCGCCGCCCGGCGAAACTTTCGGGTGGTGAGACATCCCGCGTGGCCCTTGGCCGCGCGCTGATGAGCAACCCGCAGCTGCTGTTGATGGACGAACCACTCGCCGCCCTCGACACCCCGCGCAAGGCAGAGGTGATGGGCTATCTCGAACGTCTGCGTGATCGGTCGCAGGTCCCGATCCTCTATGTCAGTCACGACATGTCAGAGGTCGCCCGCCTGTCCCGCACCCTTGTCATCATGGACGCAGGCCGCGTGGTCCGCGCGGGTCCGGTGGCAGAGGTGTTGTCAGACCCGCAGGCCGTCCCGCTGGTTGGCGTGCGCGACGCGGGTGCGGTGCTGACCGGGCGCGTGCAGGCCTTTGATGCGGACGATGAACTGACGCAGGTCGCGCTGTCCTCTGCCACGCTGACCTTGCCGGGGCGGTTGGGGCCTGTGGGCGCGCAGGTCCGTCTGCGGGTTCCGGCGCAGGACGTGATCCTGTCGACGCAGGCTCCCATCGACATCAGTGCGCTGAACGTGCTGCCCTGCCGGATCGCCACGCTGATCGAGGGGCAGGGACCGGGCGTTGCCGTGTCGCTGACCTGCGGCACAGACCGCCTGCTTGCGCGGATCACCCGCCGGTCCGCCCGCGCAATGGGACTGCGCGTCGGACAAGAGGTGCATGCCATACTCAAGGCGACGGCCATCGCGGCGGCAGACGTGGGAACAGGGGACGCGCCATGAAAATCATCGTCATGGGGGTATCTGGCTGCGGCAAAAGCCTGATCGGAGAGATGCTGGCCGATGAAATCGGCCTGCCGTTTCTGGACGGTGACGACCTGCATCCGCCCGCAAACATTGCCAAGATGTCGGATGGCAAGCCATTGAACGATGCCGACCGCGCACCCTGGCTGGATGCGGTGGGAGAGGCGCTTGCCGCCTGCGATCGGGTCATCGCCTGTTCGGCGCTGAAACGCATCTACCGCGACCGGATCAGGGCTGCCGCAGGTACGGTTTGTTTTGTCCATCTGGCAGGCGACAGGGCGGTGCTGCTGGACCGTGTGTCATCGCGGCCCGGTCATTTCATGCCGGCGGATTTGCTGGACAGCCAGTGCGAGGCGCTGGAACCACCCGGCAGCGACGAACGCGCCGTGACGGTCGATATCGACGCGACACCCGATCAGGTGCTGGCCGCGATCATGGCAACCGGTCTGTGCGATGCAGCGTGATGCGCAGGCCGCCATGCGGCACGGTGATCCGCGTCGGGGTAAACGGCAGGCCGGTCGCGCTGGCCAGTGATGCCTCGCTGGTGACGACACCCACGCGCCAGCCGCTGAACCGGTCCAGCAGCGTTTTGCCCAAGGCCCCATACAGCGGATAGAGCAGTTTCTTGTTCCCGATTCGCGCACCGTAAGGCGGGTTCACGATCACCAGCCCCGGCGGCCCGTCGGGGCGTTGCAGGTCGCTGACGGCGTGGTGGGTGAATGTCGCGCAATCCGCGACGCCAGCGCGGGCGGCGTTTTTCGCAGCCATGCCGACAGCCCCGGTGTCGCGGTCGGACCCATAAAAATGCAGATCCTGCGACGCGACCGGATCGCGTTTCAGCGCGGCGAACGCACCGGGGTCGTAGGTTGCAAGATGCTGGAACGCGAATTCTCGACTGCGACCCGGTTGCAGGCCTGCCGCAATCTCTGCCGCCTCGATCACGAATGTCCCTGATCCACACATCGGATCGACGACGGATTCTGTCCCCCTGTAGCCGCATTCGGCCAGAAAGAGTGCGGCGAGCGTTTCGCGCATCGGGGCCTTGCCGACCCATTCCTTGTGCCCGCGTTTGTGCAGGCTCTCGCCGCTGGTATCGATGCTGAAGGTGACGGTGTTGTCGGCAATCCGCACCTTGAGCGTGACAGGGGCATCGGCGGCGATGGTGGTGCCCAACTCTTCTTTCAGGGCGGTTTCGATGCGTTGGGTCGCGGCGCGGCCGTGGTAGATCTTGGACCGTTTGTCGGTTGCGACCTCGACCCGGACGGGCACGTCAGGGCGCAGGTATGCGGCCCAGGGAAATTTGCGCGCGCGTTTGTCCAGCTGCGCGAGGTGGAACGCCAGAAACGACCCGATCCGCACCAGCACGCGCCCCGTGCCGCGCAAGTCAAGGTTCGCGCGCCAGACGTCGGTCCAATCGCCCTGAAACGTCACGCCACCCGGCACGGTGACTGCATCGGCAAAGCCTGCGGCGCGGGCCTCGGCCCGGACGGCGTGTTCAAGCCCGGGCGGGGCAGAGAGGAATATTTCAAAGCGGTGATCTGTCATGCACAGGCCCTAACCCGCCCGCGCCGCGCCGCATAGGGCAAAGCGGTGGGCGGGATATATGTCGATTCCGTGATGTTTCGCATGCGAAACATATTATGTAATGAAAACATATATTTATGTGGCGCACGCTGGGTTAACACCGCAGATGTTGTGTCCGGCCCCTAGAGCGCGTTCAGCAAATCCAGCGTGGGCCAAGCGTCGGCAGGCAGGCCGCGGCGTGCCTGTTCCTGCTGAACCGCCTCTCGGGTCTTTTCGCCCAGGATGCCATCGGCACCGCCGACATCGTAGCCCAGCCCCTGAAGCCGCTCTTGCAGTTGCACCATCTGGTCGCCTGACAGGCCGGGGGCCGCGTTGCCGGCGTCATAGACCGGCGCGCCATTGATACGGGTCGCGAAATAGGCGGCCGTCAGCACATAGGTCAGCGACTGGTTCCATTCGAAATAGACGCGAAAGTTCGGATAGGCAAAAAACGCAGGCCCGTTGCGCCCCATCGGCAACAGGACCGAGGCAGGCAGGCTGCCAGCGGGGGCGGCACCGTTGCGGATGTCGACGCCCAAGGCACGCCATTGATCGACGGTCATTTCCTTGTCCAGACCTGTCAGGGTCCAGTCCAGCCCGGCGGGCACGGTGATTTCCTGCAAGGCGGGCTGGTTCGGCACCCAGCCCAGATCGGCCAGCAGGGTGGCCGCCGACATCAGCGCGTCAGGGGCGGATGTCTTTAGCGTGACGTGGCCGTCGCCGTCGCCGTCGACACCGTTTTCGATGATGTCGCGCGGCAGCATCTGCACCTGACCGATTTCACCGGCCCAGGCACCCGTGGTGTCCAGCGGAAAGTCACCACGCTGATACAGTTCGATCGCGGCGATCAGTTCGGGGCGGAAAAGCTCTGGCCGGCGGCAGTCGTGGGCGAGGGTGAACAGCGCGTCGCGGGTGTTGAAATCACCCTGGATCTGGCCAAAGTCAGTTTCGAACGCCCAAAAGGCCAGCAGCACCCCGCGCGGGATGCCGAAACGCGCCTCGATATCGTCAAAGATCCCGTCAAAGCGGTCGCCGTAAACCTGCGCGTTTTGCAGGCGGCTGGCGCTGATCAGGCGGCGCGAGAACGTGACGAAATCCAGTTGAAACACACCCTGTGCGCGGTCGGCGTTCAGCACCGACTGGTCGATGCTGGCGGTGTTCAGGAAATCGCGCGCCGCCTGCGGGTCGAGGCCAGCGGCGGTAGCCTCTGCCAGAACGCCCTGACGGAAACTGTCGATGGACCCGCCGCAGTCCTGGGCTGTGAGCGGGGTGGCGAGGCAGGTCAGGGCAAGCAGGGCGTGGCGCATGGGTTCGGTCCTTTGGTTGTTGGACCCTGATTAGCAAAGCGGAGGGCCGCTTAAAACAGCGTCACGATCACAGTGGCGAAAACCGCCAACGCCCACGTCAGCCACAGCGTCCGGCAGGCCCGGTCGATATCGGACGGGCCGATATGGTGTCGGCCACCCGGGTTCACAAAGGGATAGTCGCGCAGCGCACCGTCATAGCTGCGCGGTCCCGACAGCGCGATGCCCAGCACGTGGGCCATCGCGGCCTCGGGCCAGCCTGCGTTGGGGGACCGGTGCAGCGGGGCCTCGGCCATGATGGGTGCGATGCTGCGGCGGCTGGGCGCGGTGGCCCAGATGAGGGCCGCGGTCAGGCGGGCGGGCACCCAGTTCAGCACATCGTCGAACCGTGCTGCGGCCCAGCCGAAATCTGCGTATTTCGGCGTGCGGTAGCCGATCATGGAATCGGCGGTGTTGGTGATCTTGTAGACCAGCAGGCCGGGCAGGCCCGCGACGGCAAACCAGAACGCAGGTGCGATGACGCCGTCGGACAGGTTTTCCGCCGCTGATTCAATCGCGGCGCGGGCGGTGGCGGGTTCGGACAGGGTCGCCGTTTCACGGCCCACGATCATGGCAACGGCAGCGCGCCCCTGCGCCAGCCCTGCCCGCAACCCGGTGGCCACGGCGCGCACATGATCCACAAGGCTGCGCTGCGCGAGCAGGATCGCCAGCACGATCACATCGACCCAGGAACCGGGGACGGCCATGAGCGCCAGACCAAGCAGCGCAGCACCCAGGCACAGCGCGGCAAAGCCAAGCGCGCCGTTTCTTTTGCGCCTGTCGCCCGTGTTGAAACGGGTATCGATCCAGCCCACGGCGCGGCCCATCAGGACGGCGGGATGCGGCAGGCGGGACCACAGCCAGCGCGGTTCGCCCAGCAGCGCGTCCAGCAGCATCCCCAGAAGCAGCGTCAAAAGGCGCCCTCGATCTGGTCCCAGCGGTCGGGTGCCGGCAGGCCAAGGCGCAGCCAGTCGTCCGCATAGGGAAACACGCGCGACCAGATCTTGTGCTGGGCCAGATGGGTCTGGGCTGCCTGCGCGTCGGCCACGCGGTAGAGGCGAAACAGGCTGGTGCCGCCGATCACCTCGGTCCCTTGTTTCGTCATGAGCGCGTCCAGGCGGGCGGCGTCGGCGGTCAGGCGGGCATTGGTCTCATCCGCCCACTGCGGGTCTGACAGCGCCTCTGCGCCGATGCGCAGGGCCGGGCCAGAGACAGGCCAGGGACCGATGGCGTCGCGCAGGTCCGCGATGATCGCAGGATCACCGATGGCAAAGCCTAGCCGCAAACCGGCAAGGCCCCAGAATTTGCCAAAGCTCTTGAGCACGATCGTGCCGGGCCGGGTGGTCAGTGCGACCAACGATTCATCCGGCATGGTGTCGCAAAAGCTTTCGTCGATGATGCAAAACGGGGCGTTGGCCTCGACGGGTGTCCAGGTCAGCCCGTCGGGGTTGTTGGGGTGCACGGCAACCAGTGCGTCGGCTGCGTCATCGGCCAGCGTCCAGCCTGCCGCGCGAAAGGCGGCACCGTGTTCGTTGTAGGTGGGGCCGGGGATCGCGACCTGACCGGGGGGGCGCAGACGCGGCAGTTGCGCGATCGGGGCGGATGCGCCCGGCGTCGCCAGAACGGCGGCCGCATCGGGGATGCGCCAGAACGCGCGCGCGCTGTCCTCCAGCCGTTGTCGGGCAGCACTGTCGGGCAGATCGGCCCAGTCGGCGGTGGGCAGGGCGGGCACCGGATAGGGCACGGGATTGATGCCTGTGGACAGGTCCAGCCATTCGGCGCGTCTGCCGCCAAAGCGGGCGATGGCCGCATCCAGCCCGCCGCCGTGATCACGGGGTGTCGTCATTGGTCGTCCGGCAGTGGCGGGTGGCGGGTGACAAAGTGGCCTTTGATCGCGGCAGGCCATTCGCGGTAGGGCACCTGCCCGTTGCTGCTGTCTGCATGTTTTGCGGCATAGGCGACGATGCCTTGGGCGGCCTCCGGCGTGGCCTCGAACCGGCCGAGGGTGTAGTTCAGCTTGCCCTGTGCCTGCACCGCGACGTTGCAGCCATGCGCGCAGCCCATCAGGCAGGACACGCGGCGGGTGCGCAGGGTGGTGTCTGCGGCGGCGGCCTCGACCAGTGCGGCCAGTGCCTCGCCGTCGGTCGGTGCGCCGCTTGCGGCGTTCCAGTCGTCGCGCTTGCAGGTGTCGCAAACGGTAATCCAGGTGGTCATGGTCGCGTGCCTCGTTTGGTTGGCGTCTATCAACCGAATTTCAGGCACGGATACAAGGGTCGCGACCTGTGGCATCTGGCCTTTGGGGGCGATCCCGTTGTGCGAAAGCGGCAGGGTTGCGTCAGTGGTCCGGTATTATCCCAAGGTTGCTGACCGGCGGGTTTCCCCGGTTCCAGAGCGGGAAATAGCGCAAGTTTGATGCATTGCCTCGTCGGGTACAGGCAAAAGCGCTAGCTTTGTCGTATGGGACATGCGGGACGGAACACGCGGGCGTTGATTGTCGAACCGGATGCCGATCTGGGGCGGCTGTGGGCGCGTCATCTGGAACATCTGGACATCGATGTCGTGCTGACAGCCACAGCCCCCGCGGCCGTCACCGCACTGGAGGCGGGCGGTTTCGACGTCATCGTGATCAACCTCGAACAGGACAACGGGTCGGCGCTGGCGGTCGCGGATGTCGCGTCGTTGCGCCATCCACGTGCCAATGTCGTGTTCGTCACCAGTGGCCGGTTCTTTTCGGATGGGTCGATCTTTGCCTTTAGCGGCAATGCCCGGATGATGGTCCAGTCAACAACTCCGCCGGACGACCTGGCCCAGATCGTCCGGCATTACGGAAGCGGTGTCAGCCCCGCTGATGCGGTGCCGCAAAGTCCGGCCAAGGATTGATCGGCACGATCCGGTGCGGATTGATCGTGTCGTGACTGTAATAATAATGCTGCGTGATATGATCCATGTTGACCGTGTCGGACACGGGTCCGTCCGGCGTATCCCACTGGTACAATTCGCGGGTGTAGGCCCAGAGGTTGGGGTAATCGACGATCCTGCGCCTGTTGCATTTGAAATGCGTCGCATAGACGTTGTCGAACCGCACAAGCGTCGTCCACAGCCGCCAGTCGGCCTCGGTGATGCGCGCGCCCATCAGGTAGCGCTGCTGCGACAGCCGATCCTCGAGCCAGTCAAGGCTGTCGAACAGGGGAGTAATCGCATCGTCATACGCAGATTGCGTCGTGGCAAAGCCGGACTTGTACACACCGTTGTTGACCGTGTCGTAGATGCGGTCGTTCACGGGGGCGATGGCGTCGCGCAGATCGGCTGGCCAGTAGTCGTCGGTATTGCCGGTGATCCCGTCAAAGGCGCTGTTGAACATCCGGATGATTTCCGACGATTCGTTGCTGACGATCACGCCTTGCGCCTTGTCCCACAACACCGGCACGGTCACGCGGCCGGTCATGTCGGGGGTGTCGCGCAAATAGACCTCGCGCATGTAATCCAGGCCGAACAGCGCATCCCCGGTCGCCCCGGGATAGCTGTCATCCAGCGTCCAGCCCTCACCCAGCATATGCGGGTGCACCACCGATACGTCGATATGCGCCTCGAGCGATTTCAGCAGGCGAAACACCAGGGCGCGGTGCGCCCAAGGGCAGGCATAGGACACATAGAGATGATAGCGTCCGCTTTCCGCCTTGAACCCGGCCTTGCCGGTCGGGCCCGCGCTGCCATCGGCGGTCACCCAGTTGCGGAATGTGGATTCCTTGCGCTCGAACTTGCCGCCCGTCTCTGACGTGTCGTACCATTTGTCTTGCCATTTTCCGTCGACCAGCAGGCCCATGATGTCTCTCCCTTGTCTGTTGGGGTTACACCTAGGGCAGTCTGCCTGATGGCCAAACCCTGCCGCACGCGCAGGGCCTGTGCACGGATTGCGGCAGTGGTTGACCCGGTCAGCCTGTCGCAGAGTGACGCAAGATGTCGGACCACGCATTGCAGCGCCGCGCGCGGCACCCTATACGCAGTCCCGACGAAGCCCCAAACGGGGCCAGAGCGGTTGGTGGCAAGCGGTCGACCCTGACGGGGACTGTGACGCTGCATCGTCATGCAAAAGCTCTGGTCCATGACACACGCCCGGAGACCGCCATGCGCCTTTTGACCGCGACACTGATCCTTACCGGCGGCACGGCTGCCGCACATCCCGGACATATCGTGGATGCGGCGGGGCATAATCACTGGGTTGCGGGGATCGCGCTGGGTGCGGCCGGTCTGGCCGCCCTTCTGGGCGCGCTCAAGGGGCGCAAGACCCGTGCAAAGAAATCCACCCCCAAGTCCGAGGAACAGCCCGCATGAAAACCGGTGTGATGATCTGCGGGCATGGCTCGCGCAGTCAGTCGGCGGTGGATGAATTCGCGACACTGGCGCAAAAACTGCCGGCCTATCTGCCTGATGACTGGCTGTGCGACTATGGCTATCTGGAATTTGCGAACCCCGTGATCCGCGACGGTCTGGACCGTCTGCGTGCGGCCGGCTGTGATCGCATTCTGGCCGTGCCGGGCATGCTGTTCGCCGCGATGCATGCGAAAAACGATATTCCGACGGTGCTGAATACCTATGCGGCCCAGCACGGTGTGACGGTGAACTACGGTCGCGAATTGGGCGTCGACCCCAAGATGATCGCCGCCGCGGCAGGGCGCGTTCAGGAGGCGGTGGATCGCGCCAATGCCAAACATGGTGCGCTGTCGCTGCACGATACCTGCCTGGTGGTGATCGGTCGCGGCGCATCCGACCCCGATGCCAATGGCAATGTGGCGAAAATCGCCCGGATGCTGGCCGAGGGCATGGGCTTTGGCTGGCACGAGGTCGGCTATTCCGGCGTGACCTTCCCGCTGGTGGAACCCTGCCTGCAACACGTGGTGCGGCTGCCCTATAAACGGGTCATCGTATTCCCGTATTTCCTGTTCTCGGGCATTCTGATCGACCGGATTTACGGATTTACCGACCGCGTTGCCGCCGAAAACCCGGATGTGCAATTCGTCAAGGCGGGTTATCTGGGCGATCATCCCAAGGTCCTCGAAACCTTTGCGGAACGCATCAGGGAACAGGCAGGTGCAAATCCGCCGCCCAATTGCGGCGTCTGCGGCTACCGCAACCAGGTGTTGGCCATGGCCAAGGGTGAGACCCGCCGTATCAGTGCGGCCGACCGCACCCATCCGGCCTTTGGCGACGTGCCGCCTGCGCTTTGCGTGCTGTGCAAGTACCGCACACAGGTGCTTGGCTTCGAGAGCGAGGTCGGTGCCGTCCAGGAAAGCCACCACCACCACGTCGAGGGACAGGGCGCATCCGCACCCGGATCAAACGTCGCCGATTGCAGCCTGTGCGACACGTTCTGCACCGGCCTGTGCAGGCTCGAGGCGCAGCATGACCACAGCCACGATCACGACCACAAGCACGGGCACGGGCATCATCACCATCACGACCACGATCACGCCCATCCGGTCTATCCGCATGCCCATCATCCCCACGGCCCCGAAAGCGCGCGCAAGACCCGTAAATCCTGATCCGCGCATCATCTTGCCGAAAATACTCCCCCCGGAGGGTCCGCCCTCTCGTTCCCGCAAAGGCGTCTGCCCGTGAGACCCTACGAAAAAGACCCCAAGGCGATCTACGCGCAAAGCTTTGCCACCGTGCGGGCCGAGGCACGTCTGGATCGGTTTCCGCCCGGCATGCGACCGGTAATGACGCGGCTGATCCATGCCTGCGGCATGGTCGAGATCGCGGACAGGCTGGTGTTCTCAGCCGGTGCGGCTGAGGCGGGTGCCGCGGCGCTGGCGGCGGGCGCTCCGATCCTGTGCGACTGCGAGATGGTCGGCGCGGGCATTATTCGCCGTTATCTGCCGGCCAACAACCGCGTGATCGTGACATTGAACGACGACCGCGTGCCTGCGCTGGCACAAGAGATCTGCAATACCCGCTCGGCGGCGGCCGTTGATCTGTGGGATGCGGATCTGGCGGGCGCTGTGGTCGCCATTGGCAATGCGCCCACGGCGCTGTTTCATCTGCTGGAGCGGATCGATGCAGGCGGGCCGAAACCTGCTGTGATCCTCGGGTTCCCTGTCGGGTTCGTCGGGGCCGCGGAATCAAAGGCAGAGCTGGCGGCCAATCCCAGGGGGTGCCCCTATATCGCGCTGCGTGGGCGACGGGGTGGATCTGCGATGGCATCAGCCGCGGTGAATGCCCTGGCCGCCGGATTACCGGAGGATGCGACATGAGCGACGCCAAATTTTCTGCGAAAATTTGGACCGGATTTTCGCAGAAAATCCGGGGCCCCCGATGAACACGCCCTGGCTGCATATCGTGGGGATCGGCGAGGACGGCCTGGATGGGCTGGTGCCCGCGACCCGCGCGGTCGTCGAGGCCGCAGAGGTGATCCTGGGCGGAGAGCGTCACCACGCGCTGTCTGAAGGGATCACCGCCGAGCGACTGGGCTGGCCGTCCCCGTTCGATGCGATGATCGACACGATCCGGGGGCTGCGCGGACGGCGGGCGGTTGTGCTGGTGACCGGTGATCCGCTGTGGTTTTCGGTGGGCGCACGGATCGGGCGTGCGATCGACCCGTCCGAGATTGTCTATCATCCGCAGCTGTCGGCCTTTCAGCTGGCCGCGGCCCGCATGGGGTGGAGCCTGGCTGACGTCGAAACCCTGACGGTACACGGGCGGCCCGTAAGCCAGATGGTGGCGTTCATCCAGCCTGACGCGCGGCTGCTGATCCTGACAACTGGCGCCGAGACGCCAGCGCAGATTGCAGAATTTCTGACGGCGCGCGGCTTCGGGCAGTCGCGGATGACCGTGCTGGCGGCCATGGGTGGCAAGGACGAGGCACGCTTCGACGGTCTCGCCGCGCATTGGGATCATGTGGTCCCGGCGTTCAACACGCTGGCCGTGGAATGTATCGCTGCCCCCGACGCGGCCCTCTTGCCGCGGGTGCCGGGGCTGGACGATACACTGTTCCAATCCGACGGCACGATGACGAAGCAAGAGGTACGTGCCGCGACGCTGGCCAAGCTGATGCCGATGCGCGGTGCGCTGCTGTGGGATATCGGCTGCGGGTCGGGATCGGTCGCGATCGAATGGATGCGCGCGGCCCGCTACGCCCGCGCCATCGGGATCGAACCGCGTGACGACCGGCGCGCGATGGCAGGGGCAAACGCCCTTGCCCTGGGCGCACCCCGGTTGGAATTGATCGAAGGCACCGCACCTGCTGCATTGGACGGACTAGCCCCGCCTGATGCGATTTTCATCGGTGGCGGTTTGTCCGAGGAGGTCTTTGCCGCGGCCTGGGCTGCGCTGCGGCCGCTGGGGCGTCTGGTCGCCAATGCTGTGACACTGGAATCAGAGGCGGTCTTGATGGCGCTGCACGCGCGGCACGGTGGCGATCTGGTGCGGCTGTCGGTTTGCCGGGCGGAGCCCGTGGGGCGGCTGACCGGATGGCGACCCGCGATGCCCGTGACACAATGGAGCTTGGTAAAGCGATGATCGGGCTGTGGTGTGGGGGCGGGTGCCTCCGGCGGGAGTATTTCCGGCAAGATGATACGGGGGGCGTCGCGTGAGTGGCGTCCTTTATGGTGTCGGGCTGGGGCCGGGGGCACCGGATCTGATCACCCTGCGTGCGGCACGGTTGATCGGTGGCGCGCGGGTTGTGGCCTATCCGACACTGGCGGGCGGCCAGAGTTTCGCGCGGTCGATTGCGGCGGACCTGATTGCACCAGATGCGGTCGAGATTGTCATGGACGTGCCGATGAGCGTGGAGCGTGCCCCCGCGCAGGCGGCCTATGACGCGGGGGCCGCACGGATTGCGGCGGCGCTGGAGGCCGGGGATGATGTGGTGTGTCTGTGTGAGGGGGATCCGTTTTTCTACGGGTCCTTCATGTATCTGTTCGCGCGGTTGTCGGGTCGGTTCCGGTGTGAGGTGGTGCCGGGTGTGACATCCGTCGCGGCCTGTGCTGCGCGCGCGGGGCGACCTCTGGTGGCACGCAACGAGCGTCTGACAGTGCTGCCCGGTCCGCTGCCCGAGGCTGAATTGCGCGACAGGATAGCGGGTGCGGAAAGTGTCGCGATCATGAAGGTCGGGCGGCATCTGGCCAAGATCCGCGACGTGATTGCCGGATTGGGGTTGCTGGACGCGGCGGTCTATGTGGAACGCGCGTCACTGCCCCAAGAGGTTGTTTGCCCGCTGGCGGAGGCACCGGAAACGGCCCCGTATTTTTCGATGATCTTGCTGACCAAAGGAGCCGATCCGTGGCTATAGAACCGGTTGTTTTGGCGCTGTCGCGCTCTGGTGAGGCCGTGGCGCACCGGGTGGCGGCCGTCCTGGGCGCGCAGGTGCATGGGCGTGTGGACCGCGTTGATGTGGCGGATGCATTTTTCGACAATGCGCTGGATCACGCGCGAGATCTGTTCGCAGCCGGCGTGCCGGTGGTCGGTGTCTGTGCAAGCGGCATCCTGATCCGGGCGGTCGCACCCTTGTTGGCAGACAAGACCGCAGAGCCACCCGTGGTGTCGGTCAGCGATGATGGTGCGGTTGTCGTGCCGTTGCTGGGTGGTCATCGCGGGGCGAACCGGCTGGCTGCGCGGATTGCAGAGGCTTTGGGGGCCGTGTCGGCGGTCACAACGGCGGGTGATGTGGCATCGGGCGTGGCACTGGATGCGCCGCCTGCAGGGTGGCGTCTGGTCAATCCAGCTGATGCCAAGGACGCGATGGCGGCGTTGCTGTCGGGTGGTGGAGCGCGGATCAAGGGGCCGGATGCGGCAACGGCGACCTGGCTTGCCGATTTGCCGGTGGGTGACGGCGTGACGATCACCTGCGGGACAGCCCCTGCATCAGACCTTGGCGGTCATCATCTGCATTTTGCCCCGCAGCGGTTTGCGCTGGGCGTGGGCTGCGCGCGCGATTGTGCGGTGGCGGAACTGGGGGATCTGGTCCGTGGTGTTCTGGCAGACGCCGGGATCGCGCCAGAGGCGGTGGCCTGTGTCAACACGATCGGGTTGAAGGCGGACGAGCCTGCGATCCTCGCGCTTGCGCAGGAACTGGGCGTGCCGCTGCGGTTGTTCGGCGCCGATGCGCTGGAGGCGCAGACCCCGCGCCTGGCCAATCCGTCTGACGTGGTTTTTGCCGAGGTCGGCACCCACGGCGTCAGCGAGGCTGCGGCGCTGGCACAGGTCGGCGAGGCAGGTGCGCTGGTCGTGGAAAAGCGCAAGACGGCGATGGCGACCTGTGCGGTGGCGCAGGCGGATGTGCCGCTGGTCGCCTTGCAGGGGGCCGCGCGGGGGCGCTTGTCCATCGTCGGGATCGGACCCGGGCAGGCGTCATGGCGCACACCAGAGGTCTCGCGGCTGGTGGCAGAGGCCGAAGAACTGGTGGGATACGGGTTGTATATCGACTTGCTGGGGCCGCTGGCCGTCGGCAAGGCGCGGTCGGATTTCCCGCTGGGCGGTGAAGAGGACCGGTGCCGCTATGCGCTGGAGCAGGCGGCCAAGGGCAAGAACGTGGCGCTGGTCTGTTCGGGCGATGCGGGCATCTATGCGATGGGTGCGCTGGTGTTCGAACTGCTGGACCGGGGGCCGGACCAGATGGGCGTGTCGGATGCGGCGCGGCGGGTGGAGGTCATATCCTCGCCCGGGGTGTCGGCGTTGCAGGGTGCTGCGGCGCGTGCGGGTGCGCCATTGGGGCATGATTTCTGCGCGATCTCCCTGTCGGACCTACTGACGCCGCGTGACGATATCCTGCGGCGCCTGCGCGCGGCGGCGACGGGCGATTTCGTCATTGCGTTCTACAATCCGGTGTCGCGGACGCGGCGGACCCTGCTGGCCGAGGCGCGGTACATCCTGTTGCAGCACCGTCCGGCGGATACGCCGGTGATGCTGGCGACCTCATTGGGCCGACCCGAGGAGCATCTGCGCTACCGGCGGCTGGACGCGCTGGAGGTCGACGAGGTGGACATGCTGACCGTCGTGCTGGTCGGGTCGAGCAATTCGCGGCTGGCGCAACTGGGTGAGGGGCCGCGGATGTACACGCCGCGCGGCTATGCGCGCAAGATCGACGGTGATCTGGCGTGACCGGATTTTCGCAGAAAATCCGGGCCTCCGGCGGGAGTATTTTGGGCAAGATGATACAGGGGTGTGCGGCATGACGGTTTATTTCATCGGGGCGGGGCCGGGCGATCCTGAATTGCTGACGTTGAAGGCTGCGCGATTGATCGGGGCTTGCCCGGTGTGTCTATACGCGGGTTCGCTGGTGCCCGAGGAAGTCGTGGCGATTGCGCCGGAGGGCGCGCGGGTCCTGGATACCGCACCGATGACGCTGGAAGAGACCCATGCGGAGATCGTCGCGGCCCACGCGCGCGGCGCGGACGTAGCACGGGTGCATTCGGGTGATCCGTCGCTTTATGGTGCTATTGCGGAACAGATCCGGCGGTTGAAGGCGGATGGGATCGATTATGCCATCGTGCCGGGCGTGCCGGCCTATGCGGCCGCAGCGGCGGCGATGGGAACGGAACTGACCGTGCCGGAGGTCGGCCAATCCATCGTTCTGACCCGCATGAGCATGAAGTCGACCGGCATGCCCGCTGGCGAGACCCTGGAGAACTTTGCCCGGACCGGGACCACGCTGGCGATCCACCTTGGTATCAGGGCATTGCGCGACATCGAACGGGTGCTGACCCCGCATTACGGTGCCGATTGTCCGGTGGCGGTCGTTTACCGCGCGTCCTGGCCCGATCAGCTGATTCTGCGCGGCACGCTGTCGGATATTCACGCACAGGTCCGCGCGGCCAAGATCACGCGCACGGCCCTGATCATGGTCGGCCCTGTGTTGGGCGCGCAACACGGGTTTCCGGACTCGGCGCTTTATGATGCGGCCAAACCCCATGTCCTGCGGCCTAAGGCGCGCAAGACGGGGTGATCGTGCCGCAGGTGCAGTGCCGCATTGCGGCGGCTTTTGTCACTTGAAATTTACCGGCAGCGCATAATCTTGTCTTGCAAGCAAGGGAGTGCGCCATGAACGACATCCTACCAGACGCGATCCGCAAAGGTTTGCAGGAGGCCCGCCGCGTGTCATTGGACCGCGGGGAACGGCTGTGTGTGCACGACGGTGATGATGTCTATCGCATCCTGCGGTTCTGGCAGGATGGCATGGCGCTGGATGCCGGTGCCTGTGACAAACTGCGCGGCCGCGTCGATATCTACGATGGTGCGCGGCATCTGTATCAGGCGCTGATCCTTGGCGCGGATGTGACCGACGGCGAATGCCATTTCCGGTTCAAATGGCTGCATCCGGTTCGCCAGACCGCGGCGCTGGATTTCGAAAGCGAGTTGCGCGCGCCGGCGGGTCTGCTGACGCGCGCATGATCTGCCGCACTATTGAAGGTCGGCAAAGGCCTTTTGCAGGCGGCTGACCGCGTCCTCGATCTGGGCGCGGGGGGCGCCGATGTTGAAGCGCAGGAACTGACCGCCACCCTTGCCGAAGGTGGGTCCGTGATTTGCCGCGATCTGTGCGTCGTTCTGAACGCGTGACGTGAAATCGGCAGCGGACATGCCTGTCCCCGAAAAATCGACCCAGGCGAGGTAGGTCGATTCCAGCTGCATGCTGTGCACACCGGGGATCGTGTTGACGCCTGCATCGAAAATCCGGCGGTTTTCGTCGAGATAGAGGCGGAGCGCATCGACCCATGCCGCACCCTCGGGCGAATAGGCGGCGGTGGTCATGAACAATCCGAAACTGTTGGGCGACATGCCAAGTGCTGCCATGCGCGCGGCAAATCGTGCGCGCAGGTCGGGATCGGCAATGATGACGTTGCCGCCGTGGCTGCCCGCGATGTTGAAGGTCTTGGTCGCGGAGGTCATCATCACCAGCCGGTCGGCGATCCCGTCGATCTGCGTCATCGGGATATGGGTTTGCCCCGGGAACGTCAGGTCGTGGTGGATTTCGTCCGACAGCAGGATCAGTTCGTGCCGCTTGGCGAATGCGGCGACCGCCTGCAGTTCGGCGCGGGTCCAGACGCGGCCGCCGGGATTGTGCGGCGAGCAGAGGATCAGCATCCGTTCGGACCCGTCCATCTGGGCGTCCCAGCTGTCGAAATCCATCTCGTAGCGGCCGTCGATATTGGCCAGCTCGCATTCCACGACACGGCGCCCGGATGCGTTTATCACGCGGGCGAAGGCGTGGTAGACAGGCGTCATCAGCACCACGCCGTCCCCCGGTTTCGTAAATGCGTCAAGGCACATGGCCGTGCCGTTCACCAGGCCGTGGGTGGTAAAGATATGCGCAGGATCGACGGTCCAGCCGTGGCGTTCCGCCATCCACCAGCAGATCGCGGCGCGGTAGTCGGTTTCATCCCCGAAATAGCCGAACACCCCATGATCGACCATGTCGGTGACAGCCTTGCGGATGCAGTCGGGGGCCTGAAATTCCATGTCGGCGACCCACATCGCGATCCCGTCCTCACGCGAGACGCCGTAGATGTCCTCCATCGCGTCCCACTTGGCGCAGTGGGTGTTGCGGCGGTTGATCGGTGTGTCGAAATGCATGGGACTGCCTCTTGCTGTGGTGGTGACAGGTTCGGGGTAGGGCGCGCCGGGTGCAAGGCGAAAATGGTGCAGGTCAGCGGATGCACAGGCGGGGGGCGATGTTGCAAAAGCCGCAGGCCCGGCCTAATTGGGGCGCATGACAATACGCCCCATTCTGATCCATCCCGACCCGCGCCTGAAAAAGGTGGCCGATCCCGTGACCGCGGTCGACGACGCCTTGCGTACACTGGCCGCCGACATGCTGGAAACCATGTATGACGCGCCCGGTATCGGCCTTGCAGCGCCGCAGGTCGGTGTGATGCAGCGCATCATCACCATGGATTGCGTCAAGGAAGAGGGCGAGGACCCACGCCCCATGGTCCTGATCAACCCGCGCGTGACATGGGCAAGCGAGGAGACGAGCAGCTATGAGGAAGGCTGTCTGTCGATCCCCGAGCAATACGCCGATGTTGAACGCCCGGCAGAGGTCGAGGTCACATGGATGGACCTGGACGGTGCCACGCAGTCCGAACGGTTCGGCGGCCTGTGGGCCACCTGTGTGCAGCACGAGATCGACCATCTGGATGGCAAGCTGTTCATCGACTACCTGGGGTCGATGAAACGCCAGATGATCACGCGCAAGATGCAGAAGCTGAAACGCGAACGGGCGCGGGCATGATGCCGATCTTGCAGGCCCCGCATCCGGGTCTGCGGGTGGTTTGTGCGCCGGTTGCGGATTTTGATGATGGCCTGCGGGCGCTGACCGATGCGATGTTCGCGGCGATGTACGATGCGCCGGGGCGCGGGCTGGCCGCACCGCAGGTCGGTGTGCTGTCGCGAGTGTTCGTCATGGATGCCACCTGGAAAGATGCAGAGCCGCGTCCGATGGTGTTCGTGAACCCGCAGATCGTGGATCGATCCCGCGACATGGCCGCGATCAGCGAAAGCTGTCTGTCGATCCCCGATCAGCTGGTGTCAGTGTCGCGCCCGGCCTGGGTGACGTTGCGCTGGCAAGGGCTGGACGGTGTGGAACAGACAGACACGTTCAAGGGTGTGGAGGCGGTCATCGTGCAGCACGAACGCGATCATCTGGACGGCATCCTGATCACCGATTACGCGGTGCAGGCGTGACCCGGACGGTTGTGCGCTGGCCGCATAAGGCGCTGCGGACCCCCGCGGCCGATGTGCCTGACATCACCGATGACATTCGCAGCATCTGGGACGACATGATCGCCGTGATGGAGGCGATGCCCGGCGTTGGACTGGCCGCCGTGCAGCTGGGTATCCCGCTGCGGCTGGCGGTCGTGGACGCCAGCACAGCGCGGGGGCAGGCCGTGCGCATGGCCAACCCCGAGATCCTGCACGCGAGCGTGGAGCTGCGGGACCACGAGGAGGCTTCGCCCTGCCTGCCGGGTGTAAGTGCCGTGGTCAAACGCCCGCGAGCGGTGACGGTGCGGTTTCTGAACGCGGATGGCGCGGTGGAAGAGCGCGATTTCGTCAGCCTCTGGGCCACGAGCGTGCAGCACCAGATCGACCACCTGGCGGGGCGGATGTATTTCGACCGGCTGGGCCGGGTCAAACGGGACATGCTGCTGAAACGTGCGGCCAAGCTGGGACGTTAGCGGTGGGGGCGCTGCCCCCGGCTACGCCTCCCCCGGAGTATTTTTGGCAAGATGATGCGGATCAGCCGCGGTGACAGCCGTCGGCCAGCGATTTGACGAAGGCGAGCACGTCGGCCACGCTTTCTCCGGCACCGATTTTTTCAACGATGGCAGAGCCTACGACAGCACCGTCGGCGATGCTGGCGATGGATTCCGCGGCCTCGGGCGTCTTGATGCCAAAGCCCACGATCACGGGCAGGTCGGTGTGCGATTTGATGCGCGCGACCTCGGGGGCGACATCGGCGGATTGGGCCTCGGCGGTGCCGGTGATGCCGGTGACCGACACGTAGTAGACGAAACCGGAGGTGTTTGTCAGCACCTTTGGCAGGCGTTTGTCATCTGTCGTGGGCGTGGCGAGCCGGATGAAATTCAGTCCGGCCTTTTGCGCGGGAATGCAGAGTTCGTCGTCCTCCTCTGGAGGCAGATCGACGATGATGAGACCGTCGATCCCCGCCTCACGGGCCTGGGCGAGAAATGTATCCACGCCGCGCGAATAGATCGGGTTGTAATAGCCCATCATCACGATCGGGGTGGTGTCATCGGTCTGCCGCAGGGTGCGGGCGATTTCCAGCGTCTTGTCCAAGGTCATGTGCTGGGCCAATGCGCGCTGACCCGCCAGCTGGATCGTGGTGCCGTCGGCCATCGGGTCGGTGAACGGCAACCCCAGTTCGATGATGTCGACGCCGGCAGCCGGCAGGCCCTGCACGATTTCGAGAGAGGTTTCGAAGGTCGGGTCACCGGCCATGACATAGGCGACGAAGGCCTTGCGGTTCTGAGCGCGGAGCTGGGCGAATTTGGCGTCGATCCGGGACATGTGGCAGGCTCCTGTAGCGGGGTCGCGGATTACTGCCAGCGCGGGGCGCGGTTTGCAATGGGGCAGGGGGTGAAATGACGCGGAAGGGGCCTATGTGTGATCCATGAATTATTTGCTCGCCTTGTTGCTCCCGCCTCTTTCGATCCTGCTGGCCGGTCGGCCATTCATCGGGATCATCGTGTTTTTCATCTGGATCCCGGCACTGCTGTTTTCGGGCGGCCTGACGCACCCGATGTTCATCATCCTGGCCTGGTTGCTGATCTACGAGGGACGCAATCGCGCGGCCTGACCTCTTGAGTCTGCCACCGGGGACGACTAGACGCGCGGGTGCACGGTCACAGGAGATGCGTCATGGGCTTTAAGATGGGAATTGTCGGTCTGCCGAACGTCGGTAAATCGACCCTGTTCAACGCGCTGACGCGCACGGCGGCCGCGCAGGCCGCGAATTTCCCGTTTTGCACGATCGAGCCGAACGTCGGTGATGTGGCGGTGCCTGACGCGCGGCTGGACACGCTGGCCCGGATCGCAGGGTCCAAGCAGATCATCCCGACGCGCATGACCTTTGTCGATATCGCTGGACTGGTGAAGGGCGCATCCAAGGGCGAGGGGCTGGGGAACCAGTTCCTGGCCAATATCCGTGAATGCGATGCCATTGCGCATGTGCTGCGGTGTTTCGAGGATGACGACATCACCCACGTCGAGGGACGGGTCGATCCGGTCGAGGATGCGGCCGTGATCGAGACCGAACTGATGCTGGCAGACTTGGAGAGCATCGAAAAGCGTCTGGCGGGCCTTGTGCGCAAGGTGCGCGGTGGCGACAAGGAGGCGGTTCAGCAAGAGCGCCTGCTGAAGGCCGCGCAGGAAGTGCTGGAAGACGGACGGCCCGCACGGGTGGTCGCGGTTGACGCTGATGATGCCAAGGCGTGGCGGATGCTGCAATTGCTGACGACGAAACCCGTCCTCTATGTCTGCAACGTCGAGGAAGACAGTGCGGGTGCCGGCAACAGCCAGTCCGCGCGTGTGGCCGAAATGGCGGCGGCGCAGGGCAACAGCCACGTTGTGATCTCGGCCCGGATCGAGGAAGAGATCAGCCAGCTGGAGGCCGAGGAAGCCGAGATGTTCCTGTCCGAGATGGGGCTGGACGAGGCGGGTCTGGACCGGTTGATCCGGGCGGGCTACGCGTTGCTGCATCTTCAGACCTATTTTACGGTCGGTCCCAAGGAGGCGCGCGCCTGGACGATTCCGGAAGGCACTTCTGCGCCCAAGGCGGCGGGCGTCATCCATGGCGATTTCGAGCGCGGCTTCATTCGGGCCGAGACCATCGCCTATGACGATTTCGTGGCCCTTGGGGGGGAACAGCCCGCCAAGGAAGCAGGCAAGATGCGTGCAGAAGGCAAGTCCTATGTCGTCAAGGACGGCGACGTGCTGCATTTCCTGTTCAACACCTGATGTCGGCGATGTCAGGATTTTCGCGAAAATCCTGACGGGGCCGATTTTTCGCGAAAAATCGGGTGGGGGCGCTGCCCCCACGCCCCTGGGATATTTCTAACCAGAAGAAGTCAGGGCCGCGAGGTGGTTTGCAGCTGCGCGCAGGTCCTGTGCAAAGGTTGCTTGTGCCGTCACACTTTCATGGTCCGGTAGGCGGAGCAGGTAGGATGGGTGGACGGTGACAAAAACCGGCGTGCCCTCCGGGGTCACCTCGATCTGTCCGCGTCGTTTCAGCAGGCCGCCGCCGTCGCCTGTCAGGCTGGCGAGCGCGGTCGCACCCAGTGCGAGGATGAGTTTCGGCTTGATCAATGCGCGTTCCGTGTCGAGCCAGAATTTGCAGTGCTGCACCTCTGCACCGTTGGGGTTCTGATGGATGCGGCGCTTGGCACCTTGTTTGAATTTGAAGTGTTTGACCGCGTTGGTCACGAAGGCCGCGTCGCGGTCTATGCCTGATTCGGCGGCGATCCGGTCAAAGAGCTGACCTGCCGGGCCGACGAAGGGCTTGCCTATGCTGTCCTCGGCGTCGCCGGGCTGTTCACCGACGATCATCAATGCAGCGTCGCGCGGGCCGGTGCCGGGCACAACCTGGGTTGCGGGGCCATGCAGCGGGCAGCGCGTGCAGGTCTGAAGGCCCGCCTCCAGCAGGTTCCAGGATGCGGGCTGCGGTGTTTCGTTCAGTTGTTCGCGGATGCGGGCGACGCGGGCGGGGGCGAGGGTCGGCGCCGCATCGGCCATTTCGCGTACGCGGGCTTCGGCATTGGCGATCATGTCGGGGATGTGCTGCGCCTCTGGCATGTTTTTCCAGTATTTGCGCGGCATTTCGGAGGTCATGGCTTTGACCTTCAACCGGGCGGGGTTGAAGATATTCTTGAAATAGGTGCCCCACAGTTCCTCGGCCGCGTCATCGGGCAGGTCGGGTTTTTCCTGGCCCGGATGGAAGGTGAGTTTGCCGTCCTTAAAGTTGGCGGTGACGTCGGGGGTCACGATCATCCAGTCCATGTCGGCAAAACGGCGGGCAAAGAAGGGCGCGTTGGGTTCGAGCGTATGGTGTGTGGGTTCGAACCATGCGGCAAAGCTGCGGCGCGGACCGCCCGTGCGCAGGTCGCGAAACCGGACAAAGGCGCGCATCTTGTGTTTGCAGCGGTGTACGGCCTTTTCCATCTGGCGAAGCTTGGCAAGCTCTGCGTCGGCGCGGTCGGTCATCAGCCCCTTGTCGAGGCGTAGCCGCCAGAGCATGGCGTAGAGCCGGGCAAAGCGTTGCGGATCAGTGTGCCAGACAACCCATTTTGCCATTTCGACGAAGTCGGCAGGCACCTTGACGGTGCCGCGCACGGTCGGCGCGGGCAGGTCGGTTGCAAAGAGTTCAGCCTCGGCCCCGGCGAAATCCCATAGGATATCCTGCGGGGGGATGCGGGCGGCCAGGCAGGCGCGCGCCGCGTCGCGCCAGGCGTCCCAGGTGCCGATGCGGGGCAATGAAATCGTCAGCATCAGAAGAGTGACAGCTGTTCCGGCGGCGGCGCAAAACGTGCACGCAGCGTGTCACTGTCGGTCAATCCGCCCGGTGTCCAATCGGCGCAGGTGATAAAGGCCTGCGCCTTTTTCAGTGACGCACCGAGGCGCAGAAGGTCATCATAGCGCAAGCTCCGGTGACGGCGCGTGGTCAGGATGCGGTGCACGGTTTTGGTGCCGAAACCGGGGACGCGCAGCAGCATTTCGCGCGGGGCCGTGTTCACATCCAGCGGGAAATGGTCGCGGTTGCGCAGGGCCCAGGCCAGTTTGGGGTCAACTTCGAGGTCCAGGTTGCCGTCCTTGGCTGTCGAGGTGATCTCGTTGACGTCAAAACCGTAGAACCGCATGAGCCAGTCTGCCTGATAGAGGCGGTGTTCGCGCATCAGGGGCGGTTTGATCAGGGGCAGTTTGGCCGTGGCGTCGGGGATCGGCGAAAAGGCCGAATAATAGACGCGCCGCAGCTTGTAGTCTGAATAAAGGCCAGTCGAGCGCGTCAGGATCGTCGAATCCGTGGCTCCGTCCGCGCCCACGATCATCTGCGTGCTTTGCCCGGCGGGGGCGAATTTCGGCGCGCGTTTGCCGGTGTGGCTGCGGTCCTTGGCGGCGTCGCGGTGCTGGCGCACCCCGCCCATCGCCGCGCGAATCGTCACCGGGTTCTTTTCGGGGGCAAAGGCCTGCACGGCGCGGTCGGTCGGCAATTCGACGTTGATCGACAGGCGGTCGGCGTGGCGGCCCGCCTCCTCGATCAGTTTGGGGTCGGCGTCGGGAATGGTTTTCAGGTGGATATAGCCGCGAAAGTTTTCGACCTCGCGCAGGCGTTGTGCGATGCGGACCATCTCGCCCATGGTGTCGTCGGGGTTGCGCACCACGCCGGACGACAAAAACAGACCCTCGATATAGTTGCGACGGTAGAATTCGAGGGTAAGCTGAACCACCTCGTCCACCGAGAACCGCGCGCGCGGGACGTTGGACGACACGCGGTTCACGCAATAGGCGCAATCGTAGATGCAAAAGTTGGTCATCAGGATTTTCAGCAGGCTGATGCAGCGGCCGTCCGGGGCGTAGGCGTGACAGATGCCGGACCCTTCGGTGCTGCCCAGCCCCTTGCCGTCGCGGCTGTCGCGGCGGGTCGTGCCCGACGATGCACAAGACGCGTCATAACGCGCCGCGTCAGAGAGAATCGCCAGTTTCTGATCAAGTGTCATAGCCATGTGTTCCTGATACGTTCTCATCACTGGTCGGGCAAGGGGCATTCCCTGCGACTGATCGCGCCGCTTGCAACTGTGGGGCGGGGTGGGGATGATGCGGCATGGTAACGCTCAAAGACATTTCACGGGATCTCGGGCTGTCAGTGACACAGGTCAGTCGCGCCCTGGGTGATCACACGGATGTGAACCCGCAGACGAAACAGCGCGTGCGCGCGGCGGCGGACCGGCTGGGGTATCGGCCCAATGCCGTGGCACGCGGGCTCAAGACGGGGCGGTCGGGGATCGTCGCGATGGTGGTGTCCGGCACGCGCAGCCCCGAGGTCAGCGCCCATTTGCTGGAAATCGTGATGGGGTTGTCGGCCGAATTTTCGCGAATCGGTTTGCGATTTGTGCTGCATGTGGCGCAGCCCGACGAGGACACCGCGCAGCTGCACGAGGATTTGTTTCTGGCAGGTGGCATCGACGGGTTCATCGTCATCAGCCCGCTGCGCCATGATCCCCGTATCAAGGCCCTGCGACGGCTGGGGGCGGCATTCGTGGTGCATGGGCGTGATCCCGACCAGCGACATGTGCATGTGGACATCGACAATCATGGCGTGGGCTACCGGCTGGCGGATCATCTGCTGGCGCGCGGACACAGGCGAATCGCGTTCCTGACCGCAGGGGATCACACGTTTTTCTCGCAGGAACGAGTGCGTGGATTGCGGCAGGCCTATGCCGACAGAGGGCTTGATTGTGCAGCGGCACAGGTGATCGGCATGCCGATGATCGCGCCCGAGGGGTATCGCGCAACGCGGGACCTGTTGTCGCAAACGCAGCCACCGACGGCCATCATCGCGGGCAACACCATGCTGGCGCGCGGGGTCTATGCCGCGGCGGCTGAATGCAATGTCGCGATCCCGGGGGAATTGTCCGTGATCACCCATGACGACGGGTTGGACCTGTTCGGCACCGATACATTTGATCCGCCCCTGGGTGGCACGATTTCACCTTTGTCGGATGCCTGGGTCAGCGTCGCGCGGACGTTGCAAAACATGATTGCTGCACAAAATGATGGGTTGATGGAATGCATATTACCGTTAGGGTTTAGGGAAGGCGGTTCGGTTCAGTCAGTTTTAGATTGACGGCATTCGTAGAATTTGCCCTAAATCCGAAACGTTTCGGAAAAGACAAACTGTTATCTGGGAGGATATCAATGACACGTACAATCACCGGCGTTAGCGCTATCGCGCTGATCACCGTTGCGGGCTCTGCCTTTGCGCAGGACTTGATCGTTCCGCAGGGCGAAGGCGATTTCGCTTGGGCCGCGCTGGAGGAATTCGCAGCAAACTACGATTTCACGGGTGAAACGCTGAACGTGACTGGCGCCACCACGGGCGACGACGCACAGCGTTACCGCAACCTGTATGCCTACTTCGAGCAGGCGACCGGTGCGACCGTCGAATATTCCGGTTCGGAATCCTTTGAGCAGGACATCGTGATCGCGTCGCAAGCCGGTGGTCTGCCTGACGTGGCACTGTTCCCGCAGCCCGGTCTGGCCAAGGACCTGGCGGCACAGGGCGCGCTGGTCCCCGTCGCCGAAGGCATGACCAATTTCATGGTCGACAACTATGCGGCCGGCGAAAGCTGGAAGCAGCTGGCGACCTTCCCGGGTGCCGATGGCAACGAGGACGTGTTCGGCCTGTTCTTTGGTACGGACGTCAAATCGCTGGTCTGGTACGTGCCCGAGCAGTTCGAAGAAGCCGGTTACGACATTCCTGAAACCCAGGAAGAGCTGATGGCGCTGAGCCAGCAGATCGTCGAAGACGGTGGCACCCCCTGGTGCATCGGTCTGGGTTCCGGTGCAGCCACCGGCTGGCCCGCGACCGACTGGGTCGAGGACATGATGCTGCGCACTGCGTCGCTCGAGGATTATGACCGCTGGGTCAGCAACGACCTGCCGTTCAACGACCCGATCGTCGTCAACGCCATCGAGCAGTACGGCATGTATGCCCTGACCGAAGGTTTTGCAGACGGTGGCCCCGAGGCCGCAGCCACGACCGACTTCCGCGACAGCCCCGACGGCCTGTTCGACCTGCCGCCCAAGTGCTACATGCACAAGCAGGCATCGTTCATTCCGATCTTCTTCCCAGAGGGTGTCGAGGCCGGTACGGACGTAGAGTTCTTCTACTTCCCGCCGTTCGAGGCGAATTCCGATCTGGGTCGCCCGGTTCTGGGGTCCGGTGGTCTGGCGTCCGTGACCAATGATCGTCCGATCACCACGGCGTTCATGGAATTCCTGGGCACGCCGATCGCGCATGAGCTGATGATGACGCAGGGCCAGTTCCTGTCGCCCCACGTCGATGCGAACCTGGACATCTATACCTCTGACGTGCAGCGCGCACTGGGTGAGATCCTGACCACGGCCACGTCGTTCCGTTTCGACGGTTCCGACCTGATGCCGGGCGAGATCGGCACCAATGCGTTCTGGACCGGCATGGTGGATTACACCACCGGTGCGGATGCACAGTCGGTCGCGGATGCGATCCAGAGCCGTTGGAACGAAATCAAGTAAACACTTGATCTGAAACTGCCGGGTCCCGCATCGGGGCCCGGCATCTGTGCCGGTTATCCGGCGAAATGCCGCTTTGGGAGGGGACGCGCATGAACCCGGTTTTTCAGGGTCTGATTACAATTGGCATCGGCGTCGGGGGCATCTTTCTCTATTTCGTCGCGTCCAATGCCTTGCTGGACAAGGTGCTGTTTCCAGCCAAGGGCAAGAACGCTTCTCGGAACATCAACCGCGCGAACACGGTCAGGCCATGGCTGTTTCTGGCCCCCACCATCATCGCGCTGAGCCTGTATCTGGTCTATCCGGTGATCGGTTCGTTCTACCGGTCGCTGTTCAACCGGTCCGGTGACGAATTCGTCGCCTTTAGCAACTACACCACGATGTTTGCGTCGTCCGAATTCCGCACCGCGTTCTGGAACAACGTCCTGTGGGCACTGGTCGTGCCGTCGGTTTCGACCTTTCTTGGACTGCTGATCGCGCAGCTGACCGACAAGCTGCGCTGGGGCAATATCGCCAAGTCGCTGATTTTCATGCCGATGGCGATTTCGTTCGTCGGCGCGTCGCTGATCTGGAAATTCGTCTACGCCATCGACCCCGAACTGGGCATCATCAACGCGATCCGCGTGAACATGTTCGGGCTGGACCCGATGGACGTTCTGCAGGTCGCATTCTGGAACAACCTGTTCCTGATGGTCATCCTGATCTGGGTGCAGACCGGTTTCGCCATGGTGATCCTGTCGGCCGCCCTGCGTGGCATCCCCGAGGAAACCATCGAGGCCGCGATCATCGACGGCGCGAACCCGTTCCAGATCTTTTTCAAGATCCAGGTGCCGCAGATCACCAACACCATCATCGTCGTGTTCACGACGACGACCATCCTGGTGCTCAAGGTGTTCGACATCGTCTACGCCATGACGGGCGGCAACTTTAACACGCAGATTCTGCCCAGCTACATGATGCAATTCATGTTCCGCGATGACGGGCGCGCCACGGCCGTGGCCATCGTCATCATGCTGATCGTGACGCCCGTGATGATCCAGAACATCCGGCAAGCACGCGCCGAAATGCGCTGAGGGGGATACCATGGACAATATTGCAGGTAAAAAATCCGGTCTGACCATCGCGGTGAACATCACGGTGTTCCTGCTGGTGTTGATCTGGCTGATCCCGACCGTGGGTCTGTTCGTGTCGTCCTTTCGTGATCGCGATGCGATTTCATCGTCGGGCTGGTGGCTGGCGCCATTTTCCACCGAACAGACGTTCCGGGGGCGGGGTGACGTTGATTCCATCACGCAGGACGGCGCGTTGTTCGTTTTGTCCGGCAACGTGTTTCAGGACCCCGAAATCGCGCCCGCATTTCCCAACGGTGAAGGCGAAATTGCGGCCTTTGGTGATTCAGGCCGCGCGCCGGGTGAATATCCCGCAGGCGAAATTGCTGATCTGGGCGATGGCGAAACACTGATCGTCGAGCCCAACGGCGACTATATCTACACGGTGCCCGAGGACCCTGGAAACAGGGGGCCGCGCTATTATGTGGTCGCGTCCACGCCGCCGAGTTTTACCCTCGACAACTATCGCACGGTGTTGAACGCGGGCGGCATGGGGCAGGCGTTCATCAACACGCTGACCGTGACCATCCCGACCACGATCATCCCGATCCTGATGGCGGCCTTTGCGGCCTATGCGCTGGCCTGGATGGATTTCCGCGGTCGTGCCTTTCTGATCGCGGCAATCATCGGCCTGCTGGTGGTGCCGTTGCAGCTGGCACTCGTGCCGATGTTGCAGCTGCATTACAATCTGGGGATCGGGCAGTCATTCCTGGGGATCTGGCTGGCCCACTCTGCCTTTGGTCAACCGTTGGCGGTGTATCTGCTGCGCAACTACATGATCGGCCTGCCGCGCGACATCATCGAGAGTGCGCGTGTGGATGGTGGCACCGATTTCCAGATCTTCATGAAGATCATCCTGCCCTTGTCGTTCCCCGCACTGGCCGCATTCGCGATTTTCCAGTTCCTGTGGACATGGAATGACCTGCTGATCGCCAAGGTGTTCCTGCCCAGTTCCGAAGAAGCCAAGGTCATGACCGTCAAGATCGCCGACGACCTGCTGGGATCGCGTGGCGGTGACTGGGGCATCCTTGCTGCCGCTGCGTTCGTGTCGATCTCGATCCCGCTTTTGGTGTTCTTTACCCTGCAACGCTACCTCGTCCGCGGCCTGTTGGCCGGTTCCGTGAAATAAGGAGACCTGTCATGGCTACTCTTCAACTGACCGACGTCGCCAAGACCTATGGTGGAACCGTCGACGTTCTGAAAAACATCAATCTTGATATCAAGAAGGGCGAGTTGATCGTTTTCGTCGGACCATCCGGCTGCGGCAAGTCCACCTTGTTGCGGATGATCGCAGGTCTGGAAAAGATCACCGGCGGCGAATTGCAGATCGACGGGCAGGTGGTGAACGACGTGCCACCCGCGCAGCGTGGCATCGCGATGGTATTCCAGTCCTACGCGCTTTATCCGCACATGACTGTGCGCGACAACATGACCTTTGCCCTGAAACTGGCGAAAAAGTCCAAGGAAGAGATCGACGCCGCCGTGTCCAAGGCCGCCAAGATCCTGCAACTTGAACCCTACCTCGACCGTCTGCCCAAGGCCTTGTCGGGTGGCCAGCGCCAGCGGGTCGCCATCGGGCGGTCCATCGTGCGCGACCCCAAGGTCTATCTGTTCGACGAACCCCTGTCGAACCTCGATGCGGCGCTGCGCGTGGCCACCCGGATCGAGATTGCGCAGCTCAAGGAATCGATGCCGGATTCCACGATGATCTACGTGACGCACGATCAGGTCGAGGCCATGACGCTGGCCAGCCGGATCGTGGTGCTGGCCAACAAGGGGATCGCACAGGTCGGCACACCGCTGGAACTGTACGAGCGGCCGGAAAACGAATTCGTCGCGCAGTTCATCGGGTCGCCCGCGATGAACCTGCTGTCAGGTGAGATCGTGGAAACCGGCGCGATGACCAAGGTGAACCTGGACGGCGGCGGCATCGCCGTTGCGGCCGTGCCGACACAGGCTGCCGACAAGGGCCTGAAGGTCAACGTGGGCGTCCGGCCCGAGGACCTGTTCGAGGCGCAAGGTGGCGATTTCATTTTCGACGCCAAGGTGAACATCACCGAAGCGCTGGGCGAGGTGACGCTGTTGTATTTCGAACCGCAGGGCGATCAGGATGCGCTGATCGGCAAGCTGCCGGGCATTCACGGCGATCTGCGCGGCAAACCGGTCAAGATGACGGCCAAGCCCGAAAAGGTGCAGATTTTCCACAACGGTCATTCGCTGCACTACCGCTGATCCAGCGGCCACACTTTGCATCGGCGCGCCTGTCTGGCGCGCCTTTTGCGTTACATGGGGCGCGATTTGGGGCATGGTCCGGCCAAAGACCCAAGGAAACACCATGCCAACCATCCTGATCCTGAACGGCCCGAACCTGAACCTGTTGGGCCAGCGACAGCCCGAAATATATGGGGCTGAGACGCTGGACGACGTGGCCGACCAGTGTCGCGCGGTGGTGGGTGATGCCGCAGACCTGCGGTTTGCACAGTCCAACCACGAAGGCGCGCTGGTCGATCTGATCCAGGAGGCACGCGGCACCACCGATGCCATCGTCATCAATCCGGGTGCCTATTCGCATACCTCGGTCGCGATCCTGGATGCACTGAACGCCTATGATGGTGCCGTGATCGAGGTGCATATCTCGAACATCCACAAACGCGAGGCGTTCCGCCATCATTCCTATGTCTCAGGTCGCGCCGATGCGGTGATTGCCGGGCTGGGGGTTGAGGGATACGCCGCAGCGCTACGGCGTTTGATGCAACTTTTGTCCTGACGGTTTCATTCCACCGCCGATGCCTTAGGTGAGGGGCAGACGCGAAGGAACGGATCATGGACTACGATATTTTTGTTATCGGCGGCGGCATCAACGGTGCGGGCATTGCGCGTGATGCTTCCGGGCGCGGGCTGCGCACGGGGTTGGCGGAAATGAACGATCTGGCCTCTGCCACGTCCAGCGCATCGACCAAGCTGTTCCATGGCGGTCTGCGCTATCTGGAATATTTCGAAATCAATCTGGTGCGTCACGCGCTGGCGGAACGTGAAACGCTGCTGCGTGCGATGCCGCATATTTCCTGGCCGATGCGGTTCGTGCTGCCCTACGCGCCCGAAATGCGGTTCGAGGGCGAAACACCGACGTCCAGGATCCTCAATGTCGTGATGCCCTGGATGAAGGGCCGTCGCCCGATGTGGCTGATCCGGTTGGGGCTGTTCTTGTACGACAACCTTGGCGGTCGCACGATCCTGCCGGGGACAAAAACGCTGGACCTGACCACCGGACCAGAGGGTGCCCCGCTGGAGGATCGGTTCAAGGTCGCCTACGAGTATTCCGACTGCTGGATCGAGGACAGCCGGCTGGTCGTGCTGAACGCCCGTGACGCACAGGCGCGGGGCGCGGATATCATGACGCGCACCCGTGTGCTGGCCGCCCACCGGACGGGCGATCACTGGACCATTGATCTGGATGGCCCGGATGGCGCGCGCAGCGTGACAGCGCGGGCGCTGGTCAACGCAGGCGGCCCCTGGGTCGGGAACATAATCCACGACACCGTGCAGGTCGACAGCACCGAAGGCGTGCGTCTGGTGCGGGGTAGTCACATCGTGACCCGCCGCCTGTTCGATCATGACAAGGCGTATTTTTTCCAGGGCGAGGACGGGCGCATCATTTTCGCCATCCCCTACGAGACCGATTTCACGCTGATCGGCACGACAGACGCGGCCCACGAAAACCCCGACGAAAAACCCGTCTGCACCCCCGAAGAGGCGCAATATCTGGTTGATTTCGCCAATGCCTATTTCAAGAACGACATCACGACCGACGACATCGTCTGGACCTATTCCGGTGTGCGGCCCCTCTATGACGACGGGGCGAAATCCGCGACGGCCGCGACGCGGGATTACGTGCTCAAGGTCGAGGCGGATGGCGGTGCGCCGATCCTGAACATCTTTGGCGGCAAGATCACGACCTACCGCAAACTGGCCGAGGATGCGCTGGACAAGCTGGCCCCGTTTTTCGACGATCTTGCGCCGAAATGGTCGGCGGGTGTCGCCATGCCCGGTGGCAATTTCCCGGTCGAGGACGTGGCCAGCATGATTGCCGGATTGCAGGCGGATTTCGCATTCCTGACACCCTATTGGGCGGGCCGTCTGATCCGCGCCTATGGAACAGAGGCACGCGATATTCTGGGGGATGCGACAACGGCAGAGGACCTGGGTCCCGATTTCGGCGCGACCCTGACCGGGGCAGAGGTGCGCTGGCTGATGACCCGCGAATACGCCCGCACCGCAGAGGACGTGGTCTGGCGGCGCACGAAACTGGGTCTGCGGCTGGATGCAGGTCAGATTGCGGCGCTGGACGCCTGGATGTCAGAAGCGGACTTTTCCACCCCCACCAAATAGGCGATGATGTGCACTCGCGCGTCAGGGAGGAAGCGACATGAGCAAATTTATTCTGGCCATTGATCAGGGCACCACGTCGTCGCGTGCGATCCTCTTTGATGCCGAGATGAAACCCGTCGCCACCGCCCAGGAGGAATTTCCCCAGCATTTCCCGCAGTCGGGCTGGGTTGAACACGATCCGGCGGATTTGTGGACCTCGACGGCTGCGACCTGTCGGTCGGTGATCGAACGCGCGGGGCTGCGCGTCGGCGACATTGCCGCCATCGGCATCACCAACCAGCGCGAAACAACCGTGGTCTGGGACAAGACGACGGGCGAGGCGATCCACAACGCGATTGTCTGGCAGGACCGTCGGACGGCCGCGATCTGCCGCGATCTGGCAGAGCACGCAGATACGGTGACCGCCAAGACGGGCCTGCTGCTGGACCCGTATTTTTCGGGGACCAAGCTGAAATGGATCCTGGACAACGTCGAAGGGGCCCGCGAACGCGCCCGCAACGGAGAGTTGCTGTTCGGCACCGTCGATAGCTGGCTGATCTGGAAACTGACGGGCGGCGCGTCGCATGTCACGGATGCCACGAACGCCTGCCGTACGATGCTGTATGACATTCACAACGGGCGCTGGTCCTCGACCATCTGCGATCTGCTGGATATCCCGCAGCAGATGCTGCCGCAGGTGATGGATTGTGCCGCCGATTTCGGTGTGACGCGCCCGGATCTGTTCGGTGCCGAGATTCCTATTCTGGGTGTGGCGGGGGACCAGCAGGCAGCGACGCTGGGGCAGGCCTGTTTCCAGCCCGGCATGTTGAAATCCACCTACGGCACCGGGTGTTTTGCGCTGCTGAACACGGGAGATACGCCCGTCGCCAGCACCTCGCGGCTGTTGACAACGATCGCCTACCAGTTGGACGGCAAACCCACCTATGCGCTGGAGGGGTCTATTTTCATCGCGGGGGCTGTGGTGCAATGGCTGCGCGACGGGCTGAAGCTGATCCGCGAGGCCAAGGAAACACAGCCCCTCGCAGAGGCATCCGACCCCGATCAGGACGTGGTATTGGTGCCGGCCTTTACCGGCCTGGGCGCGCCCTATTGGAACGCCGATTGCCGGGGTGCGATTTTCGGCATGTCGCGCAACACCGGACCCGAGGAATTTGCACGAGCCGCGCTGGAATCCGTGGGCTATCAGACGCGCGATCTGCTGGATGCGATGCGCGCCGACTGGCAGGGGCAGGCGGGTGACGCCGCCCTGCGCGTGGACGGCGGCATGAGCGCGTCCGACTATGCCATGCAGTTTCTGTCGGACATCATCGGTGCGCGTGTGGACCGCCCGCAGGTGTTGGAAACGACCGCGATGGGGGCGGCCTGGCTGGCAGGTTACCGCGCGGGGCTCTATCCCGATCAGGACGGCTTTGCCGCGACATGGGCGCTGGACCGGACCTTCGATCCGCAGATGGACCCGGACAAGCGGGCACAGAAATATGGCCGTTGGCAGCGGGCGGTGCAGGCGACGTTGACCTATACGGGCGACTGAGCCGCTTTGACCTTGGGGCCTCGGCTGACCCACATCCCGGTGAGGATCAGCGCGACCCCGATCGTGCGCGCCAGTGGTGATCCCGGCGCGCCCGTGATCAGGTCGATCACCACGCCCGACACCATCTGACCCGCGATGATCAGCAGGGCGGTTTGCGCCGCCCCGATCCGCGTGACCAACCAGCTGGAGGCCGCGATGAACACGACGCCGCCCGTGCCGCCCAGCCAGGCCCACCACGGGACCTCGGCCACCTGTGCATCGCGCAACCCGCCAAAGATCAACGCGGCAATGGTCAGGGCGACAGCACCCACGATGTGATTCCAGAACGACGATTCCAGCGCCGAGGTATTGAGGCTGAGACGGCCGTTGATCTGACGGCTGAGGATCACCAGAACACCGGCGGCAAAGGCCACGAGGACGGGCAGGATCACGCTGCACCTCCGAGAAAGATCAGGACCAGCGATCCGGTCACGATCAGCGCGAGCGCGGCCATGTCCCGCGCGCCTGGCATCCGTTGCCGCAGACCGAACAACCCGCGTGCGTCTGCGATCAGGCTGAACACCATCTGTCCCGCGAGCCCGATTGCCAACGTCCCGGACAGTGCCAGCGGCGTGTTCAAGGCATAGGACGTGGCCATCACGGTGACGGCCCCCGACAAACCGCCCGCATAGGACCACAGCGGCGGGCGTACCTTGCTTGTGCGGCCGGGGCGCAGGATCGCCAGTGCGATCAGGGCGGCCACGGTGCCCGTGGCGTGTGGCACCCAGCTTGAAAACAGCAATGACCCGTATTGCGCCAGCGTGCCGTTGAACAGCACCATCAGTGACAACAGCCCGCCCGCGCCGAAGGCTGCGAGAAAGGCGAGCGGATGGGTCGGGGATTGTGTTGGGTCTGTCATGGGCGCAGATGTGCCTCCAATGCCCTGCAGGCACAAGCCCGCATGGTGTTGACAGCGTCGCGCACATGACCTAAGCGCCCCGGACACTGGTGTTGGTGGCCCCCGCAAGGGGATGCCTGTCGGGGGTAACCCAAAGGACAACGCCCTTCGTAACGCAAATGAAGGAGATCAGCCGTGACCAAACGCACGTCTGCCAAGTACAAAATTGACCGCCGCATGGGCGAAAACATCTGGGGCCGTCCGAAGTCCCCGGTCAACCGTCGTGAATATGGCCCCGGCCAGCACGGTCAGCGCCGCAAGGGCAAGGTTTCCGACTTTGGTCTGCAGCTGCGCGCCAAGCAGAAGCTGAAAGGCTACTACGGCGACCTGACCGAAAAGCAGTTCCGTCGCATCTACGGCGAAGCCGAGCGCGTCAAGGGCGACACCGGTGAGAACCTGATCGGCCTGCTGGAGCGCCGTCTGGACGCCGTCGTTTACCGCGCCAAGTTCGTGGCAACCGTTTTCGCCGCACGCCAGTTCGTGAACCACGGCCACGTCACCGTGAACGGCAAGCGCGTCAACATCCCGTCCTACCGCGTCAAGGAAGGCGACGTCATCGCTGTTCGCGACAAGTCCAAGCAGCTGGAAATGGTGCTGGTGGCCGCCCAACTGCCAGAGCGTGACGTGCCCGACTACATGGAAGTCGACCATTCCAAGATGACCGCCACCTTTGTGCGGACCCCGACGCTGGGTGATGTCCCTTATCCGGTGACGATGGAACCGAACCTGGTCGTCGAATTCTACGCCAAGAACTAATCGGTTCTGGCCCGCGATACGAAAGGCCGCCCCTTGGGGCGGCCTTTTGCGTTTATCGGTATGTCCTTTCGCGGTGCGCCACCGGCCTTATTATTGGACGGGCACCGTCAGCGCCCGTAGGGTTTCCCTGTTCAAAGACAAAAGGGATCGGTGTGAAGTGACGAAGCCGGACGTATTGAATACGGACTTTATCTTGCGCGACGAGGCGGAGCTGCGGCAGTTGTTTGCCCCGACGCATGATATCGCGATCAAGAAAAGTTTGAACCATTTGGACAAACATGCGCGCGCGTTCATTGAACGGTCGCCATTCATCTGCATTGGCACACAGTCGAGTAACGGCGCGGCAGATGTCAGTCCGCGCGGCGACCCTCCCGGTTTCGTCAAGGTGCATGACGACCGAACGTTGCTGATCCCTGACCGTCCGGGCAACAACCGTCTTGATACTTTGACGAACATCATGACCAACGGTCATATTGGCCTGCTTTTTATCGTGCCCGGTTTCGACGACACGCTGCGCGTCAATGGCACAGCCGTCGTCACGCGGGACCCCGACCTAATGGTGCAGATGGCCGTGAATGATCGGACACCGACCGTTGCGATTGCTATCAGCGTCGATGAGGTTTTCATTCATTGTGCCAAAGCGTTCCGGCGCGCGAAGCTGTGGAGTCCCGATGCGCAGCAGGATCGAGGTGATGTTCCATCGTTGATGAATATCATCCTCGACCAGACGACAGGGGCACCAAAGGATCCAGAGCAACTGGCCAAGCTCGATCAAGACCTTGAGGCGGAGTATCGACAGACGATGTACTGATGGCTGTGTCGCAAATCGGTATGGGCAATCTATGCCGATGTCAGAACGCGACAACGTGAAGGACCGCCCAACAGGGCGGCCCGAGTGTCATGCGATTCAGTTCGAGTCTTTGGTTTCGGAATCCGTTTCCCCGGCCTGTGATTGCGGGGCATCATATGTCACGCGCCAGACGGTGTTGCCTGTATCATCGGCGATGAACATCGCGCCGTCGGGGGCGAATTCGACATCCACGGGGCGGCCCCAGACCTCTGCCCGCTGGTCGTTTTCAACCCAGAACCCGGTGGCAAAGTTCTCATACGTTCCGGTCGGCATGCCGTTTTCAAATGGGGCGAACACGACCTTGTAGCCGGTGGGCTGGGTGCGGTTCCATGATCCCTTGAATGCGACGAAGGCACCGTTTCGATATGCCTCTGGCAGTTGCGCGCCGTCCTCGGGGAATTCGAGGTCCATCGCGGCGGAATGCGGCTGGAAAAACATGTCGGGTTCAAGTGCGGCTGCGACCTTGTCCGGGGCCTGTTCGGCGAAACCGGGCTGTGGGTTCTGACCGATGTAGGAATAGGGCCAGCCATAGAACCCATCCTGCTGCACGTTGATCAGGAAATCGGGCACGAGGTCATCGCCCGTGCCGTCGCGTTCCTGCACGACCGCGAACAAATCACCGCTGTCGGGATGGATCGCCAGCCCTGCGGGGTTACGCACACCGGTGGCCACGGTGCTGATCAGTGATCCATCGGGGCGAAAGGCCTGAATGGACGCGGGCACGCCCGGTTCGACCGAGATGTTCCCGTTCGACCCGATACCGACGTAAAGTGTGCCATCGTCACCGATGGCGATGTCACGATTGACGTGACCAAAGGGACCGTCACCGAATGCGCCCTCTGGCGTGATCATGGTCTGGCCGGAAAAATCATGCTGCGGCACGCGTTCGTCCTGCGGCACCTCATCGACGGTCTGGTTTTGCGATCCGACAATGCGGATGCGGCCCTCGGTATAGGGCATGGCCCAGATGCCCATCAGGTCGGCAACGAGGATCTGCGGACCCTCTGCACCGTCGCGGTAGCTGACGCCGTAGGGCGCGGTGAACGGTTCGGCGTAGCGCGAGATCGTTTCCGCCGATCCGTCGCCATCCACGTCGCGCAGCAAGCCGATATAGCCAGCCGATTGATGGGCCACCAGAACATCGCCATTGGGCAGCACCTCGACCTGTCGCGGCGCGTCCTGCAATTGCGCGAACAGCGTCGCGGTAAAGCCTTCGGGCACGTTCAGTTGCGGCGGCGTATCGGCCAGCCGCAGGGCGGTATTGTTGACGTTCGGCCCCGTGTAGGGTTCGGGTGCCTGATCCATCGTGTAACGGAATGACAGCCCGACGGTGCGTTCCTGTTCGGGGGTCGCCTGACTGGACGGAATCGGTTCGTCCGTTGTTTCCTGCGCAAAAGACGGCGTGGCAAGGGCAGCAGTCGCGGTGGTCAGCAAAAGGGTTCTAAGCATCGGATCCAAATTTTCTGTTTGTTTGCAATCGTGGACCAACGCTTCGTAGCCACATCAGTTCCGGCACGGTCGAGAGAGGCGTTTCGCATGCCGCCTTTCGTCCGGATCGCAGGCGGGCTAGCAAGGCAGCATGAGCAAACCGAATATCGTGATGATCCTGGCCGACCACGTGGCGTTTCACGGCCACTACGGGTCCGACCGTTATCCGTACCGCTGGCCGCACCTTGACCGGATCGCAGGGCAGGGGGTGTGGTGCGATCAGGCGCGCTGCATCACGCCTGTTTGCACGCCGTCGCGCGCCAGTTTTTTGACCGGCAAGCGGCCCGATAAACACGGGTTGCGCTGGAACAGCGAATACCCGATCCCGCACAACCGCCGTGATTTCCGCGACGACGAGGTGCTGTATCCGGCCTACCTCGCGCAGGCGGGCTATGTAAATCACTACTACGGGAAATGGCACTGCGGCGTGAACAAGACCGCCGCCGATTACGGTCTGACGGGGTGGAGCCTGCCGGAATACGGCAACCTCTATGCCTCTGACCGGTACAAGGCCTATCTGGCCGCGCGTGGTCTGGAACAGCCCCGCTGCCGGATCGACCATCACCTGCTGCGGCCGGAGCTGGACGGCACGACGGTCCTGATGGACCCCGAAGAGCCGTGGGACTTCATGGACGGGGCGGGCGTGCTGCTGGGCGATCCCGCGGCGCAGGAACAGAATTTCGTCGCCAATATCGCCGCCGACGCGATCCGTGATCTCGCGCGCGGGGACGATCCGTTCAGCATGGTGATCAGCCTGTGGGGGCCGCATCATCCCTATTACCCGTCCGAAGAATTTGCAGCGCTCATCAACCCCGCCGACATTCCGCCCTATCCCAGCTTTGCCGAGGATCTGTCGGACAAGCCGTGGCGTTACCGCGTACAGCGCGATCTGCGGTGTCAGCACAGGGCCGGTGAACGCTGGCCGGACTGGGGCATCTGGCAGACCGTGCTGGCGCGGGCCTATGCGGCCGGGTTGCAGACGGATGCGGCGATCGGGCGGATTGCGGATGTATTGGAGGCCGAAGGGATTGCCGACAACACGCTGTTCATCGTCACCGCCGATCATGGCGATGGGCTGGCCGCCCACGGTGCAGGCTGGGACAAATACAGCAGCTTCAGCGAAGAGGTCGCGCGTATTCCACTGGTCATGCGCTGGCCTGACGGACTGCCCGCCGGTGCCGCGATCAGCGATCCGGTCACGTTGCTGGACGTGACCGCCACGATGATCGACGCAGCCGGCGCGCCGGTAGACTTGCATCCGCTGGGGCTGGACGGTGACAGCCTGTTGCCGATGGCGCGGGGGGCAGCGCGGCGCGCGGCGTTGATCTGCGATCATTTCGGCCATTCCGGCGATATCGCGTTCCAGAAGATCCTGTATCTGGACGGGTGGAAATACGTCTGTTGCTGGGGCGACGGGGATGAGCTGTACGATCTGACCGCCGATCCGTTTGAGCTGGACAACCGGGTGAATGATCCCGCGACCATCGACCGCCAGCACGTGATGCGCGACCGGATCATGGCGCATCTGGAGACACGCCGCGCCGCGCGGTCCACGTGGACGCCGGCCGCATTCTGGGAGGACGGGATCGTGTTCTCCTCGCCTGAATGGCCGCGCGAAGAAACGCTGCTGTTGTACAAGCTGCGCAGTCTTCAGGCCGATCCCGACTATCGCCCCGGCTGATTACGGGCCCTGTTTTTCGCGAAAAACAGGACGGCCACCCATTTTCGCGAAAATGGGGTGCGCCTGTGGTGGGCCTGCGCGCGCTTGTCACTGGTCAGTCTGCCCGCCGGGGGCTAGAACAGCGCAGACTAGAGGACGTATTCGATGACCACTGCCATTTCTCCCCGCCGTTCGATCATGGACATCTCGCTGTACAAGGGCGGTGACAGCACCGTCGCGGGTCAGTCCAACATCGTGAAATTGTCGTCCAACGAGAATCCCTTTGGCCCGCCCGACGCGGCCAAGGACGCCGTCGCCCGCGCGGTGCACGAGCTGCACCGCTATCCTTCGACGGATCACGCGTCCCTGCGCCAGGCGATTGCAGAGGTGCACGGCCTGGATGCGGCGCGGATCATTTGCGGCGTAGGTTCCGACGAGATCATCCATTTCCTGTGCCAGGCCTATATCGGTGATGGTGGCGAGGTGATCCATACCGAACACGGGTTCGCCATGTACCGGATCAGCACGCTGGCCAATGGCGGCACCCCGGTCGAGGTCAAGGAGCGCGAGCGCGTCACGGATGTCGATGCCATCCTTGCGGCCTGCACTGACAGGACCCGCCTTGTGTTTATTGCCAATCCCAACAACCCCACCGGCACCATGATCGGTCAGGCCGAGATCACGCGTCTGGCCGAAGGTATCCCGCCACAGGCGATCCTGGTGCTGGACGGGGCCTATGCCGAATATGTCGAAGGATTCGATGCCGGTGCCGCCATGGTCGAGGCGCGCGACAACGTGGTCATGACCCGCACCTTTTCCAAGATTTACGGGCTGGGCGGGTTGCGCGTGGGCTGGGGCTATGCGCCGATGGCCATCATCGATGTGCTGAACCGGGTGCGTGGCCCGTTCAACCTGTCGTCGCCTGCGCTGGCTGCCGCAGAGGCCGCCGTGCGTGACGTGGATTTCGTGGCGCGCTGTCGTGCGGAAAACGCGCGCTGCCGCGACTGGATGGCCAATGCGCTGGCCGAACTGGGTATCCCCTCGGACACCTCGACCGCGAATTTCGTGCTGGCGCGTTTCGCCTCCGAGGCAGAGGCCAATGCCTGCGACGATCACCTGCGGTCCGAAGGCATCCTGGTGCGACGAGTCGCGGGCTATAAGCTGCCCAATTGCCTGCGCATCACGGTCGGCGACGAATCCGCCTGCCGTCGCACCGTCCACGCAATCGCGCAATTCAAGGCGGGCAACGTGTGAGCGTGATCTACGACAAGGTCGCGCTGATCGGGCTGGGGCTGATCGCATCGTCGATGGCGCTGGCCATCAAGCGTGCGGGCCTCGCACGCGAGATCACCGGCTACGCCCGGTCGCAGCAGACCCGCGACATCGCCCGCGACATCGACCTGTGCACCGTCTGCGATACGGCCGCTGATGCGGTGCGCGATGCGGATCTTGTCGTGCTCTGCGTGCCGGTGGGGGCGATGGCCGCGGTGATGGCTGACATCGCACCCGCACTGAAAACGGGCGCGACCCTGTCCGACGTGGGATCGGTCAAGAAGGCCGTGATTGATGCGGTCGGTCCGCATGTGCCCGCAGGCGTGCATTTCGTCCCGGCTCATCCGCTGGCCGGGACCGAACATTCCGGTCCGCGTGCGGGGTTTGCCGAACTTTATGACAACCGATGGTGCATCATCGTGCCTGCCGAAGGCAGCGACCCTGCCGCCGTTGCGCGTCTGGCCGACCTGTGGCGCGGCATGGGGGCGAACGTCGACGAAATGGACGCCGAACATCACGATCTGGTGCTGGCCGTGACCAGCCACACACCGCACCTGATCGCCTATACCATGGTCGGCGTGGCCGACGACCTGAGCCGGGTCACCGACAGCGAGGTCATCAAGTATTCCGCCGCAGGGTTTCGGGATTTCACCCGGATCGCCGCCTCTGACCCCACCATGTGGCGGGATGTGTTCCTGTCGAACAAGGAGGCGACGCTGGAGATCCTCGGGCGGTTCACCGAAGAGCTGTTCGCCTTGCAGCGCGCGATCCGCACCGAGGACGGCGACCATCTGCACGATTATTTCACCCGGACACGGGCAATCCGGCGCGGCATCATCGAGGCCGGGCAGGATACCGATGCGCCCAATTTTGGCCGTGCCGTCAAGCCGCGCTGATCTGGCGGGCCTGTTGGCGCTGTGTCTGGCGCTGGCAGGGCCTGCGGGCGCGCAGGGCGCCGGTGATCCACCGCGGCCCGTCGCGCGTAGTCTGGCAGAGGTGCCGCTGCCGCGGCCCGTGCCGCGCCCGCAGATCACGGGCCTGGCCGAGGATGTGGCCCGCAGCGCACCATTGGTGCGCCCCGTGCTGCGCCCGCGCACGGAACCCAGCCTGGCAATCGGATACGAGACGACGCCGCTGCGCCGGGCTGAACGGGACCTGTTTGCCTTCAGCCCCTTTGCGCCGCGTGCGGTGGACCGTCCCGCCTCACGCCCCGCCAGCATCTTCACCGCCGCCGCCGAGCGACGCCAGGCACGGCTGCGCGGCCAGGTTTGCGGCGATCCGGCCATTCAGGGAGAGGCGATTGGCAATATCGCGGGACCCGGGGCCTGTGGCGTGACCGATGCCGTGCGCGTCCGGTCGGTTGCCGGGGTCACGCTGCAACCGGCCCCCACGATTGATTGCAAGACGGCCAGCGCGATGAAGGCCTGGGTCGCCCAGGGCATCAAGCCCGCGGTGGGCACGACAGGTGGCGGCGTGACCCGCCTGCGCGTCATCGGGCATTATTCCTGCCGCAACCGCGTCGGGGGCAGCTCTGGCAGCAGCCGCTTGTCGGAACACAGCTATGGCCGGGCCGTGGACGTGGCAGGGATCGGGCTGGCATCGGGGCGCGAGATCACGCTTTTGACCGATTGGAACAAGCCAGCCGAAGGCGCGATCCTGCGGGAAGTCTGGCGTAGTGCCTGCGGGCCCTTTGGCACGGTTCTGGGGCCTGATGCCAATGCGGCGCACCGTGACCATTTTCACGTCGACACCGCCCGATACCGGTCGGGTAGTTATTGCAGGTAAGGCAATGGAGCGCCCGTTCCGGGCGCACTGCATATTTTGACGCAGGAACGCGGCACCGTGCACAAGGCCGGCCCATGTCCGCTGCCCTATAGGTCACCGGGGGCGCTGCCCCCGCGCGTGCCGCGCTCCCCCGGGAATATTTGAGACCAGAAGAAGCATGGGCCGCTTGCCGCCGTAGGGTCGGGGTTCTATAAGCGCCACCGATGACGGGATTTCGGATCATACGAATTAGCCTCCCGGCGCGCTGAACCTTCGGCGCTGCCGGGTCACGCTATGTCTCCACCGAATGACCGAAAGGACGCCCATCATGTGCGCCGACACGCCCCAGACCTCTGACTACAAAAGCACGCTGAACCTGCCCCGCACGGATTTTCCGATGCGCGCGGGCCTGCCACAGCGCGAGCCCGACTGGCTTGCGCGCTGGGCGCGGATCGGCGTCTATGACCGCCTGCGCGAGAAGCAGGGCCGCACGCCCTTTACCCTGCATGACGGTCCGCCTTATGCGAACGGCAATCTGCATATCGGTCACGCGCTGAACAAGACTCTCAAGGATATGGTTGTGCGCAGCCAGCAGATGATGGGTCGCGATGCGCGTTATATCCCCGGCTGGGACTGCCATGGCCTGCCGATCGAATGGAAGATCGAGGAGCAGTATCGCCAGAAAGGCCGCGACAAGGACGACGTCCCGATCAACGAATTCCGCAAGGAATGCCGTGATTTCGCCGCCGGCTGGATCGATATCCAGCGCGAAGAGTTCAAGCGGTTGGGCATCACCGGCAACTGGGCCGATCCGTACCTGACGATGGATTTCCACGCCGAGCGTGTGATCGCCGCTGAATTCCAGACCTTCTTGATGAACGGCACATTGTATCAAGGGTCAAAGCCCGTGATGTGGTCCCCCGTGGAAAAGACTGCGCTGGCCGAGGCCGAGGTCGAATATCAGGACAAGGAAAGCTTTACCGTCTGGGTGAAATTCCCCGTCCGCGACACGGACAACGACGCGTTGCGCGGTGCCTCTGTCGTGATCTGGACAACCACGCCCTGGACCATGCCGTCGAACAAGGCGGTCGTCTATTCCTCGGATATTTCTTACGGCGTCTACGAGGTCACGGACGCGCCAGAGGACAATTGGGTCACCAAGGGCGAGCGGTTCGTGCTGGCTGACAGACTGGCCGAGGGTGTTTTCGCCAAGGCGCGGATCACGGAATTCACCCGTGTGTCGGACGCTGGCGATTTGTCGGGCACATCGTTGTCACATCCCCTGGCCGGGGCCGAGGGTGGCGAGGGCGAATGGGACCAGCCACGTGATTTCCGCGCGGCCGATTTCGTCACCGACGACGAAGGCACAGGCTTTGTGCACTGCGCCCCATCCCACGGGATGGAGGAATTCGAGCTATACCGTGATCTGGGGATGCTGGAACAGGTCATCACCTACAACGTGACCGAGGATGGCACCTATCGCGCTGATCTGCCGTTCTTTGGTGGCAAGGCGATCCTGCGCACCAAGGCCAACAAGAAGAACAAGGCGAACCCCTGGGAAGGCGATGCCAATACCGCCGTCATGGCCAAGCTGGCAGAGGTTGGCGGTCTGTTCGCGCGCGGTGTGATCAAGCACAGCTATCCGCATTCCTGGCGGTCCAAGGCGCCGATCATCTACCGCAACACGCCACAGTGGTTCGCTGCCATCGACCGCGCGGTGGGCGACGGTCAGGACGACATGGGGACCACGATCCGCGAGCGCGCGCTGCGTTCCATCGATGAGTTGGTGACATGGACCCCGCAGCGCGGACGTAACCGCCTGCATGCCATGGTCACGCAGCGTCCCGACTGGGTGCTGTCACGCCAGCGTGCCTGGGGCGTGCCGCTGACCTGTTTCGTCAAACGTGGTGCGTTGCCCACGGACCCTGATTTCCTGCTGCGCAACGATGCAGTCAACGCCCGCATCCTGGATGCGTTCGAGGCCGAGGGCGCCGATGCCTGGTACGCCGACGGTGCCAAGGCGCGGTTCCTGGGGGATGACGCAAACCCTGACGACTACGATCAGGTGTTCGATGTGCTGGATGTCTGGTTCGATTCCGGGTCGACCCATGCATTCGTGCTGCGCGACCGGGCGGATGGTTCCGAGGACGGGATGGCTGACCTCTACCTCGAAGGCACGGACCAGCACCGTGGCTGGTTCCAGTCGTCCCTGCTGCAAAGCTGCGGCACCAAAGGGCATGCGCCCTATCGCGGTGTGCTGACCCACGGTTTCACGCTGGACGAAAAGGGCATGAAGATGTCCAAATCGGTGGGCAATACCGTGGCCCCAGAACAGATCATCCAGCAATACGGCGCGGATATCCTGCGCCTGTGGGTGGCGTCCTCTGATTATACCAACGACCTGCGGATCGGTGACCAGATCCTCAAGGGGGTCGCCGACAGCTATCGTCGTCTGCGCAACACGCTGCGGTTCATGCTGGGATCGCTCGCCGATGTAACGGCGGCGGATCATGTGGATGCGGCCGACATGCCGGAACTGGAACGGTTGATCCTGCACAAGCTCGCCGTGCTGGACCAGAACGTGCGGGCAGGCTACGCCGCCTATGATTTCCAGGGCGTGCTGCGCGCGATCTTCGACTTCACGACTCTGGATTTGTCGGCGTTCTACTTCGACGTGCGCAAGGATGCGCTCTATTGCGACGGCGACACGCTGGAACGGCGTGCGGCCCGCACCGTGCTGGGGCTGCTGCATGCGCGGCTGACGACATGGCTGGCCCCGATCCTGTGCTTTACCATGGAAGAAGTCTGGCTGGAGGCGCATCCGGGCGACGACAGCTCTGTGCACCTGCAGGATTTCCCGCACACGCCGCAGGCGTGGCGTGACGATGCGCTGGCCGCGCGTTTCGACCAGATCCGCGCCGTGCGCCGTGTGGTGACGGGGGCGCTGGAACAGAAACGGATCGACAAGGAAATTGGATCGTCACTCGAGGCTGCGCCGATTGTTTATCTGTCGCCTGAATATGCAGCCGTCATCCACGATGCGCAGGCCTTTGCGACGCTTTGCATCACGTCGCATGTGCAGCTGACAACCGATCCGGCACCCGATGACGCATTCCGCTCCGAGGATGTGGCAGGCGTTGCCGTGCGGGTCCTGCGCGCAGAAGGATCGAAATGCCAGCGGTGCTGGAAGATCGAACCGGATGTTGGCCAGCACAGCCATGCGGATGTCTGTGGCCGCTGCGAAGACGCGCTGTCCTGACCCTTCTTCTGGTCAAAAATATCCCTGGGGGTCCGGGGGCAAAGCCCCCGGCGGATCGGCTGGCGCAGCCAGTCGATCCACACCGGGTGTTGTTTTGCGCCAGGCACGATAACATGGTCCCTGTTCATCAAGGGGACAGCCATGCCGGACCACATTCACCCTGACACCATCGCGCGCATGACCGCCGCATTCGCCAGACAAGGTATCATGCAGACTCTCGGCGTCACGATCGCCGAGGTGACGGCCGGACGGGTGACGCTGACCCTGCCGTTCCGGACCGATCTGACCCAGCATCACGGATTTCTGCATGCGGGGGTCGTTACGACGGTCATGGACAGTGCCGCGGGCTTTGCTGCCTTTACCCTGATGGACGATGCGGCAGAGGTGCTGACAGCGGAATTCAAGGCGAGTTTTCTCAACCCTGCACGCGGGGACCACTTCCGCATGGTTGGCGAGGTCGTGAAATCGGGACGCACGCTCAGCTTTGCCGAGGCGCGCGCCTATGCGGTGACAGGCGATGGCGAAGTGCTGATAGCCACCCTGACGGCGACCATGATGGCGGTGCGCAACCCGGCACTGCGACAGGGCGCGTGACTGCCGTTTTGTATCACGGTCCCTTGGGGCCGATTGGTGCCTGTGCTGCCGATGCGGGGATCACCCATCTTGTCTGGGGTGCTGGTACGCTGGCGTCCGGTCCGTTGGCCGATCAGTTGCGTGCGGAATTGGCGGCCTATTTCGCGGGGCATTTGCAGTGTTTCAGCGTCCCGCTTTCACCCGGGGGAACGGTGTTTCAGCAGGCTTTCCGGGCCGCCTTGCTGGCTATTCCGTCTGGACAGACCCGCACCTACGGAGAACTGGCGCGTGACCTTGGTGTCAGTGCGCAGGCGGTGGGGCAGGCGTGCGGTGCGAACCCGGTGCCGATCCTCATTCCCTGTCACCGTGTGTTGGGGGCTGGCGGATTGGGCGGATTTTCAGGTCCACGCGGGATCGAGGACAAGGTCGCGCTGTTGCGGCACGAGGGGGCGGCGGGACTGCTGATCTGAACGCTGGCGCGTCAGCCTTCGGGGCCGTAGATGATCTGCTGCACGGCCCCGGCCAGCGTCAGGTAGACGCTGGTGATCACGAGGCCCACGTCGACGAAAAACGGATCGTCGAATGCGACCCAGGCGGCCCAACCGGCGAATATGACCCAGGCCAGCGACATGGGCAGCGTGATGTTGCGCCAGCGCATGGTCCGGGTGGGATGCACGAATTTCACCGGCACGAACATCGTGACGGCCAGCAGGAACACGATTCCAAGGCAGACCCACCAAGGCGGCGTCAGCGCGAACAGCACCAGCACCAGCATGTTCCAGCATCCCGGAAACCCGCGAAAACTGTAGTCCGTTGTTTTCATGCGCGTATCCGAAAAATACAGCGCCGAGGTATAGGTGATGACGATGATCGCCACCCAGCCCGACCAACCGTCCATCAGGCCCGATCCGTACAACGCATAGGCCGGTATAAAGACATAGGTCAGATAGTCGATGATCAGGTCCAGCAACACGCCGTCGAACTGCGGTGCATGGGTGTGTACGTCGTAGCGCCGCGCCAGTGGGCCGTCGATCCCGTCCACGCCAAAGGCCACCACCAGCCAGACGAACATCATCGACCATTCCTGCTGCACGGCCTCGAGCATCGCCAGCATGGCCAGAACGGCCCCTGTCGCGGTCAAGAGATGGACGCTCAGCGCTTTGTTGGCAGCAGACATGGATGGCCTTTCGTATCGGTTTGATCCTCAGCATGTCGCGTTGCGACACGGAACACCAGTACACAAGCGGTGATTGACGCGGGGTGCATAAAATGAGTGACGGCCTGCCAGCAGAGGCGTAGTGAGGGGGGGCCTGAACCAAATGACGGAATCATTCCATGTCCGCTGTTATCAAACCTGCCGACCAACGCAAACGCATCTGGCTGCTGCGCGGTCTGGGATTGCTTCTTGTGCCGCTGGTGCTGTTTACGACCTCGGCCTGGGGCGACGAAAGCATTATGGCCGAAGTGCTGGAACCGCTTGGCGCGCTGGTGGTCATCGCGGGCGTGTTGGGCCGGTTCTGGGCCATGCTCTATATCGGCGGGCGCAAAAACGGGATGGTGATGCAGGACGGCCCCTATTCGATGTGCCGCCACCCGCTGTATCTGTTTTCGACCATCGCCGCGACCGGTCTGGGCATCATGCTGGGGTCCATCGTGCTGGCCGTCATGATCGGTGGGTTGACCTACGTTGTGTTGATGCAGACCGCCCAAAAGGAAGAAGAGTTCCTGCGTGCGGCATTCCCGGACACCTATGCCGCCTATGCTGAACGTGTGCCGCTGATCGTGCCTGATCTGTCGTTGTTTTCCACACCCGAAGAGGTGACGTTTTTCGTGTCCAACATGCGCACCAACATGGCGGATGCGCTGGTTTTCCTCGCCTTCATACCCCTGGCCGAAGCCATTGGCGGATTCCACGAGATTTTGGGCTGGTCCGCGCTGGCGATCTACTGAAGGATTTCGGGCCGGGCTGGTTCACCTCGTTTGCATGGACCACACGCGATAGCGTTGCTATTCCAGCAGTGTGGAACCTCTTTGACGATGGTGGGCCTGTGGAATTTCATTTGGGACATCCGGGGCGTGCGCAGGAGATCCGTGATCTGTTTGCCGCGACGTTTGCTGCATCAGAAGGTGCAGACGAAGGCGCGTTGATCGGGGCATTCGTTGCCCGGATGATGCGTGAAACAGCTGACGCGGACCTCTTTGTCTGGTCTGCCTGTGATGACGGGGAGCTGCTGGGTTGCATCTTTTTGTCCCGGTTGACCTACCCGCAGGACGACCGGACGGCATTCATCCTGTCCCCTGTTGCGGTGAGAACCGACCTGCAAGGGCGGAGTATCGGGCAAAAGCTGATTGCCCACGGTCTGGACGATCTGCGCCGGAGGGGCGTCGATTTTATGATGACTTACGGTGACCCGAATTACTATGTCAAAACGGGTTTTACGCCGATCACCGAAGATTTTGCAAAAGCACCGCTGCCGCTGAGTTTTCCTGAAGGATGGTTGGGGCAGTCGCTGACGGTTGCGGATCAAAAACCCCTTGTGGGTCCGTCCAGCTGCGTGGCGGCGCTGAATAACCCGGACCTATGGTAGCGCCGCATCAGGCACGTGGGTGGGCGGCGTCGTAGACTTCCATCAGGCGCACGGAATCAACTGACGTATAGGCCTGTGTTGTCGACAGGCTGGCATGGCCCAAGAGTTCCTGAATCGTGCGCAGATCGCCACCTGCGGTCAGCAGGTGGGTGGCAAAGCTGTGGCGCAGCGCATGCGGTGTGGCGCTGGCGGGCAGGCCCAGTTGCAGGCGCGACACCTCCATCACCTTTTGCACGGCGCGCGGGTTCAGCGGACCGCCACGGATGCCACGAAACAGCGGCGCATTGCCGGTCAGGTCATGTGGGCACAGGCGGGCATAGGCATCGACGGCGGTGCGGGCAGCGGGGATCACGGGCACGATCCGTTCCTTGCCGCCCTTGCCCTTGATCCGCAGGATGTCGGGCAGTGGCAAATCGCGTCCGGTGAGGCTCAGCGCCTCTGATATGCGCAACCCGCATCCATAAAGGACGGTCACGACCGCCACGTCGCGGGCGGCGACCCAAGGTTCTGCCGCCTGACATTCGACCCGGTCGATCATCGCGCGGGCCGCGTCGATTTCCAGCGGGCGTGGCAGCTTTTTCGTGAATTTCGGGGCGCGGATGGACAGCACGGCCGTAGGTTCGAACCCTTCGCGGTCCGAGAGCCAGCGGTAGAATGTCTTTACCGCCGACAAGCTGCGCGCAAGACTGCGTGCACCCACACCGCGTCCGCGTTCGTGGGCCATCCAGGCGCGCATGTCGCCGGTCGTGATCCGGGCGATGGGGCCCAGACCCACCTGATCGCCGTGGTGGGTCTGCATGAATGCCAGAAATCCCAGCACATCACCGCGGTAGGCTGTAATCGTGTTTTCAGATGCGCCGTTCAGCGCCCGGCAGTGGTCCAGCCATCCCGCAAGCGCGTGGGTCAGCTGGGGGGCGATCATGCCGCCCCCTGTTCCAGCCAGCGTTTCAGCGTCCTTTCGAACACCCCGCCAAAGAACGTCAGCAGGTCCGGACCCTGTTGCGGCGTGAACAGATGCGGGTCCTCTGATCCCATGACCAGCATGCCGGGCAGGCGACCGGTGCCAAGGTCCAGTTTCAGGCAGGCCTCTGACCGGATGTATTCGGCGGCTTCGCCGTAAACGTCGGCCCCGTGGTCCTGCACCTGCCGCAAGGTGACCGTGCGCACGGGAATGTCGCGGCCACGGGTGATATAGGCGTCGCAATAGCCCTGTTCGCCGACCGACAGAATGCCCGAAAGCGTCTTGATCGCGGGATCATCCGGGCTGGCTTGCGTTTCCAGCACCAACCGCATGGCGTCGACGCGCATGGTATCAGCGACATCGCCTGCAAGGTCCGCAAGAAAGGTCTCGAACTTTGACGCTTCCATCAGGCGCAGCACGGCACGGTGCACCTGATTGGTTCCGGCCAGGTTGTCGTAGGCGGCAGCAATGACGGACCGGTGGGTGTCCTCCAGCCGGTCAAGACGCGCCTCGAGCCGTTCCATCGCGATACCGCGCAGATCGACGATATTGCTGCCCATGGTTTTTTCGTTCGCGGCCACCAGGGCGCGCATGATGTCGTGATCCTCCAGCACAAGCTGTGGATCGGACAGGATTCGGTCCCGGATGGGACCGGAAATCTGGGGCTGACTGCTCATGTCACCTTCTTTTTGACGGTGTTATTTTGTCCGACCCTAGCAGATGATGCGCTGCGACGGACAGGAAAAATGCGGGCAGTTCGGCAGATGATGCGCGCAGGTGACAGGGCCGCCTCGTTTTTAGTCAAGGCCGCGATCTGTGCTGCATAAAGTGAAGGCGTTTTGCCACGGTCGGCAAATATCGCCGATCAGCGCAAGACTGGGATTGCGTCGGAGGCCGTCACGTTTCATGGAAAAGGAGAGTGGATGATCAACCCTCATGGCGCGTCCTGTGATCAGGGCGCGCCGCCCCTTTTTCCGGCACCCGCGATCGCAATACCCCGAAAATCAACCGTTTTGCCGCCCCTTGGGCAGGCAGTGGCGTATCCTGCGGGTCCGAATCACAGGTCGGACATCTGCGGATGCAGGTTGGCGGCGCGCGGTTTAGGCATTAGCTAGGTCACTCTGACGGCAAAGGTCACCATGACACCCTCTCATTTCCACGAAGGCCAGTTGATCGGCGTGCTGACGGCACAGCCATTGGGCCGTGTGCTGGATTACAAGGCACCGGAGGGTGGCTGTTTTTTAGGCGCTTTCGTCGAGGTGCCCCTAGGCCCACGCAAGGTGTTGGGCGTGGTCTGGCAGGCGGGCGCGGGTGATTACGACTATGCCAAGGTGCGGTCGGTGATCCGCGTGCTGGACGTGGCCCCGATGCGCGACGAGATGCGCAGTTTCCTGACGCGGGCGGCGGATTACACGCTGACGCCGCTGGATCAGATGCTGCGGCTGGCAACCCGTGCGCCGGGCCTGGGTGATGCACCGGGCATGCGCAAGGTCTACCGCCTGGGCAATGCGGAGCCCACGCGACTGACCGATGCCCGCACCCGCGTGATCGAAGTGCTGCGCGATTATGGCGGGTTGTCGTTCACCGGCAAGGAATTGGCCGATATGGCGGGCGTCGGCACGTCGGTCGTCAAGGGGCTGGCAAAGCAAGGCGTCGTGCGTGAAGAGGACGCGCCCCGCGATATGCCCTATCCACTGCTGGCTGCCGATTATGGCGGCAAGACGCTGACCGAGGATCAAGAGGCGGGTGCTGCCGTCCTGCGCGAAGGGATCAAGGCGCAGACCTATGGCACGACCTTGCTGAAGGGTGTCACCGGATCGGGCAAGACCGAAGTTTACCTGGAGGCCGTGGCCGAATGTCTGCGGCAGGGGCGGCAGGCGCTGGTGTTGCTGCCCGAAATCGCGCTGACGGGTGAATTTCTGGACCGGGTCGAGGCGCGGTTCGGTGCGCGTCCGGCGGAATGGCATTCGGGTGTGACGCAGACGGAGCGTCGCCGCGTCTGGCGGATGATCGGGCAGGGCGATGCGCAGATGGTCGTGGGCGCGCGGTCGGCGCTGTTCCTGCCCTACCAGAACCTGGGGCTGATCGTCGTCGATGAGGAACACGACACCTCATACAAACAAGAGGATGGCGTGCTGTATAACGCCCGCGACATGGCGGTGTTGCGGGCCGCAGGGGTGGGCGCGCAGGTTGTGCTGGCCTCTGCCACGCCAAGCCTCGAGAGCTGGGCCAATGTCGAGGCGGGCAAATACCGGCGGCTGAACCTGACGTCGCGATTCGGTGATGCGGTGATGCCGACCATGCGCGCCATCGACATGCGGGCCGAGGATCTGCCGGGCGGCAAATGGGTGTCCCCCAGCCTGCGGGTGGCTATTCAGGACCGCATCGACAAGGGCGAACAATCGCTGATTTTCCTCAACCGGCGCGGCTATGCGCCGGTGACGCTGTGTCGGGCCTGCGGGCATCAGATCGGTTGTGACCATTGCGATGCGCGGATGGTCGAACATCGTTTCCTGAAACGCCTGATGTGCCACCAATGCGGCGAGACGAAGCCGATGCCGACCGTTTGCCCCCATTGCGCGGCCGAGGATCGTCTGTCCGCCGTCGGCCCCGGCGTGGAACGCATGGGCGAAGAGGTGACAGAGCTGTTTCCGGACGCGCGTGTGGTGGTGCTGTCATCCGACCTGTACGGATCGGCGCGCGCGATGAAGGCGCATATCGCCGAAATCGCGGCAGGCGGGGCAGATATCATCATCGGCACGCAGCTGGTGGCCAAGGGGCATAATTTTCCCAACCTCACGCTGGTGGGTGTGATCGACGCGGATCTGGGTCTGCAGGGGTCCGATTTGCGCGCCGCAGAACGCACGTTCCAGCTGATGCGGCAGGTGGCGGGCCGGGCGGGCCGCGCGGAAAAACCCGGTGAGGCGCTGTTGCAGACCTATCAGCCGGAACATGCGGTCATTCAGGCCACGATTGCGGGCGACGAAGAGGCGTTCTGGTCCGCCGAGGCGGCAGAGCGCAAGGCGGCGGGCGTGCCGCCCTATGGTCGCATGGCGGGCATCGTGCTGTCGTCCACCAATGTGCAAGAGGTGTTTGATCTGGGCACGGCGATGGCTCGGCAGGATGCACCATTGCGCCGGATCGGGGCGCAGGTCTTTGGCCCCGCGCCTGCGCCGATTGCCCGGATCAGAGGGCGACACCGCGTGCGCCTGCTGGTCAAGGCGGAAAAGGGCGCGCCGCTGCAACAGGCGCTGGCCGACTGGGCGGCGCAGTTCAAACTGCGTGGCGAGCTGCGCATGGCCATCGATATCGACCCGCAAAGTTTCTACTGACCCGCCGCCGGTCGCCGCTGTTCGCCCCGCGGGCGGGGCAAAGGCGCCCCGCCCGCCAGCCCGTCTCAGATCAGCGCCTCGGCCAGGGCGACAAACAGCGGAATGCTGAGGATTGCGACGGGTGTCCCCAGCCCGGTCGACGTGCCGAGGTAGGCTGATGCGTTCGCCTCTGGCAGGGCGGCCCGGATCGTGGGCGGGCCGGAGATGTCCGAACTGGACGCTGCCATGACCGACAGCAGCACCACGCCGCCTGCACTGAAGCCTGTCAGTTCATGTGCCACAAGGCCAACCCCGAACCCGATGAGGCCGTGAATGAAGGGGGCGGTCACACCATAGAGGATATAGGTATGGGCGACCTTGCGCAGTTCCGACAGCCGCGACCAGGCCTCCATCCCCATGATGAGCATCAGGATCGACAAGAGACCCTTGAACAGAGGTTCGTAAAAGCTGTGATAGACGGTTTCAGGCTGTGCAAATGCCCCCAGGACAAGGCCCGCGATCAAGGCCGAGATGGCGGGGCTTTGAAAGGTATCGACGAGGATGTCGCGAACCATGCCGCTGTTGGTGCCTGCGTTGCCCGGCTTGGCGGTTGGTCCGCCCGCGATCACACCTGCCCCGCCGCTGACGGTGACAGCCCGCCTTGCGGCCGCGAGTTTCGCCATGGTGATCGCGGTCACGAGGGCTGCGATATCCATGAACGGATAGAGCGCCCCGATGAAGCCTTCGTAGGCTATGCCGTTGTCGTCGAGGACCGCCATGCCCGCCGCCAGCGTCGAGGCTGAGACGGCCCCGAACAGCCCTGCTGTTGCCAGCCCGTCGACCTGCGATACCCCCCGGTGACGCGCCAGCGTGACGCTGCCGATCAGCACGATGACGATGCCGACCGCCGCAGCCCCGAGGGCAGGCACGATCAGGTCAACCAGGTTTGCGCTGCGGATCGAGATGCCCGCACCCATCCCGACCTTGAGCAGCAGCAAGATCACGATGAACTTGTACACCGGTTCGGGGATTTCAAAGCGGCTGCCGAGCGCCGCGAGCATCATGCCCGCGATCAGAAACGAAAGGGTCGGTTGCTGGAACTGGTCGAGGATCGTCGTGCCGATCATGATGATGGTGTCCATGGCGCTCTCCTTGTTTGGCTGTGGGGGGGGATTACGGCGCTGAAACGATAAATAAAAATATAGATTTTCGACCTATTCGTTCTGTATAAAAGAACAATGGAGCGTTTGAACTATCATCATCTGCGATATTTCCGTGAGGTCGCTGTCACGGGGCATCTGGGGCAGGCTGCGGACCGTCTGAATGTGGCGCAATCGGCGCTGTCATCGCAGATCAGGCAGCTGGAGGACCGTTTGGGGCTGGCCCTGTTCGACCGGGTGGGGCGCAGCCTTGTGCTGACCGAGGCAGGGCGCATCGCGTTGGACCACGCCGACCGGATCTTTGGCGCGGGGGATGAACTGCTGGCGGTTCTGCGCCAGACCAGTGATGCGCGCCCACCGCTGCGGGTAGGGGCGCAATCCACGTTGTCGCGCAATTTCCAGCTGCAATTCCTGGCCCCGCTACTGGGGGATGCCGGACGATCCTTCACCCTGAAATCAGGTGGTCAGGGCAGCTTGCTGGATGATCTTGCGGGGTTGGCGCTGGACGTGGTGTTGACCACCCAGGTGCCAAGTGCAGCGGGATTTGCAGCACAGCGTATCGCCGAACAACCTGTGTTGCTGCATGGCCAGCCTGCGTGGATGGATCATGGGTCGTTGGCCGGCCTGCTGGCGCATGCGCCCATGATCCTGCCCACAGAAAGCGTGATCCGTGCGGGTTTCGAAAACCTGTGCGCGCGTCTGGGGGTCACGCCGCAGATCGCCGCACTGGTGGACGACATGGCCATGGTGCGCCTGCTGGCGCGCGAAGGCGTGGGTGTCGCCGTTGCCCCATCGGTCGTCGTGGCGGACGAAATCGCGGGCGGCACGCTGATGACCGCGCCATTCGACCTTGGCATCATCGAGCCTTTTTTCGCCGTGACGCTGCCGCGCAAGTTTCCGCATCCCGATCTGGCGGATTTGCTGGCGGTGCATCACGCGGGTTGATCCCTCTCGCCAATCCGTTCGGGCGGGGTTAGATCTGCGGCATGCGTATTGTCAAACTGACCGATGCCCGCACGTTGCCGTTCTGGCGCAGGCCCTTTTTCCTCTTGTTCCTGATGGCCATGGCCATGCCGGTCGCGTTTTCGACATGGTCGGCGCTGCTGAACAATTTCGTGGTCGAGGTGGCGGGCTTTGACGGCGCGGATATCGGGCTGCTGCATACGGTGCGTGAAATACCGGGATTTTTCGCCATTGGTGTGATCGCGCTGATCATGGTGATGCGCGAACAGGTGTTGGGTCTGGTTGCCTTGCTGTTGCTGGGGGTGTCGACGGCGGTCACGGCCTGGTTCCCGCAGATGGGCGGCATCCTGACGATCACGATGCTGTCCAGCATCGGGTTTCATTACTTTGAGACGGTGAACCAGTCGCTGCAACTGCAATGGATCGACAAGGCGCGTGCGCCGCAGATGCTGGGCTGGATCATGGCGGCGGGGTCGGGGGCGACGCTGGTGGCCTATGTGGCGATCGTGATGACCTGGCAGACGCTGGGGCTGTCTTACAATTTCGTATACCTGGTGTCGGGTGGGTTCTGTGCGGCGGTCGCGGTGTTCGCGCTGTTTGCCTATCCGCAGTTCGAGGCCCCGCATCCGCAGCTGAAAACCTTTGTCCTGCGCAAACGCTACTGGCTGTATTACGCGTTGCAGTTCATGGCCGGTGCGCGGCGGCAGATCTTTGTCGTCTTTGCAGGATTCATGATGGTCGAACGGTTCGGGTTCGACGTGCATCATGTCACGTCGCTGTTTCTGATCACGCTGGTGGTCAACATGCTGATCGCACCGCTGTTGGGGCGGATCGTGGCGGTGTTCGGTGAACAGCGCGCGCTGTTGTTCGAATACATTGGCCTTGTCTGCGTGTTCCTGGCCTATGGCGGGGTCTATTTCTTTGGCTGGGGCGTGGCTGTGGCGGCGTCTCTCTATGTCATCGACCACATCTTTTTCGGGTTGGCGCTGGCGTTGAAGACCTATTTCCAGAAAATCGCGGACCCTGCGGATATCGCGCCGACGGCGGCTGTGGCGTTCACGATCAATCATATCGCGGCCGTGTTCCTGCCGGTGCTGCTGGGGCTTTTGTGGCTGGTGTCGCCGGGTGCGGTGTTCGGTCTGGCAGCGGGTATGGCGGGCGTATCGGTCTGTCTGGCGCTACTGATCCCGCGCCATCCGGTGCCGGGACACGAGACGCGGCTGGTGGGTTTTGCTGCGCCGCAGGCGGGCTGACGCATCTGGAAAAGATGACGATCGTCCCTATATTCAGGGTATCCCAAACAGGAGATTCACACATGTTTTTCATGTCCCGCGCCAAGTCCGAAATGGTCAGCCCCGAAAACGCCCTGCCGGGGCGCGATCAGCCGATCCCGACAGAAACGACCCATCACGTGCTGGGCACCGACATCAAGGATGTGCCCGCCGGCATGGACATCGCCGTGTTCGGCATGGGGTGTTTCTGGGGAGTGGAGCGCATGTTCTGGAAACTGGACGGCGTCTATTCCACCTCTGTCGGCTATGCCGGGGGCTATACCCCGAATGCCACCTACGAAGAGGTGTGCAGTGGCAAGACCGGCCACAACGAGGTCGTGCGCGTGGTCTACGACCCCGGCAAGATCAGCTATGAGGATCTGTTGCAGGTATTCTGGGAAGGTCATGATCCGACCCAGGGCATGCGTCAGGGCAACGATGCTGGCACGCAATACCGGTCCGGCATTTATGTTGCGAATGCCGATCAGCGTGCCGCGGCAGAACGGACCAAGGCGGATTTCCAGCCGCGTCTGACGCAGGCAGGCTATGGCCAGATCACGACCGAGATCGTGGATATGCCGGAATTCTATTTTGCCGAAGGTTACCACCAGCAGTATCTGTCCAAGAACCCGAACGGCTATTGCGGGATCGGCGGCACCGGGGTGACCTGCCCGATTGGCACTGCGGCCTGACACTGATCTCAATGGCGAAACGGCTGAACACCGGGTGCTGCGGCATCCGGTGTTTTTGCATCGGGCGTGGCGATCGCACGGCCTTCTGGCTGGATCTGACGTTCAGACACTGGCGATCCGTGGCCAACCGCGCTAGCGATACCGCAAAGGAGACCCGCGATGACAACCTGGACCGCATTGACCACCACAAACGGCCGCGCGCCGGCCGAAGATCTGGCCGAACGGCTGGAACACCTTGACCCCGAGGCTACAGGCATCGGTGTGTTCGAGGTCGAGGATGGATCGGGCCTGTTCGAGGTGGCCGCCTATTTCACCGACCCGCCGGACGCGGTGCAACTGGCTGTGCTGGCCAAAATTGCGGGGGCTGCGGATTTCAACATCTCTGAAGTGCCGGACGAGGATTGGGTGGCCAAGGTGCGCCGCGATCTGCCGCCCGTCGCGGCTGGCCGTTTTTTCGTCTATGGTAGCCACGATGCGGACAAGGTGCCCGATGACAAGATCGCGCTGCTGATCGAGGCGGCGATGGCATTCGGCACCGGGCATCATGGCACGACGCTGGGGTGTCTGCTGGCCTTTGACAGATTGGTCGACCAGGGTTTTGTGCCGCAGAATGCGGTAGATATCGGCGCGGGCACGGCCGTGCTGGCGATGGCTGCGGCCCACATCAGCCCCAACCGGGTGATCGCCACGGATATTGACCCGACTGCCGTCGAAGTGAGCATCGCCAACACGGTCGCAAACGGTCTGAAAGGACGTATCGACAGCATTGTTGCCGCTGGTTTCGATGCGCCAGCGCTGGATGAGGCAGCCCCGTTCGATCTGGTCTTTGCCAACATCCTGAAGGGCCCGTTGGTGGCGATGGCCCCTGCGATGTTCCGCGCGACTGCGCCGGGTGGCTATGCCATATTGTCAGGAATCCTGAATGAACAGGCCGACAGTGTCGCGGCCGTTTATGTCGGCTCTGGATACAATGAGGTGCAAAGGGACAGCATTGGTGACTGGACGACGATAACGCTCTGCAAATAAGGCGGAAAAACGGCTTATTTGGGCGTTTCTCTTGCCCGTTTCATGGCGCGGGGGCTAAGGTGTCCGCGACCGGGTGGGGATCTGGGGATTAGTGCAATGAGTATGTCAAAAGGCGGCCTTGGCCGCAGCCAAGGCGTTATATACACCAGCCGTCGCCGGTTGAGCCACGGCAAGACGTTTACGATCGACGACAACAATCTGATTGTCGCGCAACCCATCGGGTATCGCCCTGCGTTCCCGTGGCGCGGTGTGATGATCATCCTTGTATGCTGTTTCAGCATGAAGGCATTCGTCATGGGAATCATGAGCGAGGCTGACTATGCCGCGCGGTTGGAGCAGTTGAACGAGGGTGTTCGGCTGGAACGGGTCGCGGCGTGGGTGATGCAGCCCGATCCCGTGTCTGGTGCGATTGCCGGATTCTGGGCACCGTCCCGGCACTGAAGCAAAAGAGCCTGCCCGCCAGCAAGATGTGACGCGACCGTGTCGGGCATGGTCGCGTCGTTTTTATGTCCGCTTAGCGGTAGGTGCCGCGGGCAACGGCGTCGATGTCGGCGCGGGTCAGGCCCAGGTCATCCAGCTCTCTTGCGGTCAGGCCCGACAGGGCCTTGCGGGTAACGCGGGCGTCATTCCATGCAGCGATTGCGGAAAACATCGTGCCGACAAAGCGCAGTGATCGCGGCAGGTTAAAGGTGCGGGAGTTTGAAATTACGGCCATTGGATCGTCCTGTGGGGTTTTTGCGCTGCACGCGTGGGCAGCGGTGAATATCATGATTGCCACGTAATTGGGCGGTGTATGAATCAGAACCCCCGATTTTCGCATGGCCCATATGCAAAAAACGCCTGGTGCTCGCGGCGGCGCAGGCTGGGGCGCGCCGCTGCGGCGCTGATCTTGCTTGGTGTTTGTTCCCGCTTTGTGCTAGCCCTGTGGCCAAAGAAAACAAAAGGGGGCGTGGGCATGCGGGTTTTGGGCGTCGATCCGGGGTTGCGGAACATGGGCTGGGGCATCGTCGATGTCGCCGGCAGTCGCATCACGCATGTGGCCAACGGGGTCTGTCACGGCACCGGCACCGATCTGGCAGACCGTCTGCTGGCGCTGCATCTGGCGCTGACGCAGGTGATTGCGGATTACGCCCCCGATCAGGCCGCGATCGAACAGACGTTCGTGAACAAGGACGCGGTCGGTACCCTGAAACTGGGGCAGGCGCGGGGGATCGCACTGCTGGTCGTCGCACAGGCCGGGATCAAGGCGGGGGAATATGCGCCCAATGCCGTGAAAAAGGCCGTCGTCGGTGTGGGTCACGCGGCCAAGGCGCAGATCGACCACATGGTGCGATTGCAACTGCCCGGCGTGCAATTGGCCGGGCCTGATGCGGCGGATGCGCTGGCCATCGCGATCACCCATGCGCATCATCTGCAATCGGCGGGCCATCTGTCCCGCGCCATCGCAAAGGCGGCATCATGATCGGTAAAATCTCGGGCCGGATCGACTATCGGGGGACGGATCACGTGCTGATCGACGTGCGCGGCGTGGGCTATGTGGTCTATGTCAGCGACCGGGTGATGGCAAGCCTGCCCGGCAACGGCGAGGCGGTGGCGCTGTATACCGACCTGCTGGTGCGCGAGGATATTTTGCAACTTTTTGGGTTCACCACCTTGGTGGAAAAGGAATGGCACCGGCTGTTGACGTCGGTGCAGGGGATCGGGGCCAAGGCGTCGCTGTCGATCCTGGGGGCCCTGGGCGCAGAGGGCGTCAGCAAGGCCATCGCACTGGGCGACTGGAACGCGCTGGCCAAGGCCAAGGGCGTGGGGCCCAAGACCGCGCAGCGCGTCGCCAACGAATTAAAGGACAAGGCCCCCGCCGTCATGGCAATGGGAGGCGGTGCAGCGGCCGTGCCGGATGATGACACCGTGATCGAGGCGGACGCACCCGCCGCGAGGCGCAAAACGCCAAGCGCACCGCGCCAGAACCCTGCACAAGCCGAGGCGCTGTCGGCCTTGGTCAACCTGGGCTATGCGCCCGGCGACGCGGCAGGTGCGGTCATGGAGGTCATCACACCGGACATGCCGACCGGCGAGGTGATCCGCGCCGCCTTGAAGCTGTTGGCCCCAAAGGGATAGGGGTAGGGCATGGATACTCCTGACCCACTCATGCGGCCAGAACCGCTGCCCGAAGACGGCGACCGTGCACTGCGCCCGCAGACGCTGGATGCCTTTATCGGTCAGGCCGAGGCGCGGTCGAACCTCAAGGTCTTTATCGAGAGCGCGCGGATGCGCGGCGAGGCGATGGACCACGTGCTGTTTCACGGCCCGCCGGGGTTGGGCAAGACGACGCTGGCGCAGATCATGGCGCGCGAGCTGGGGGTGGGATTCCGCATGACCTCTGGCCCGGTGCTGGCCAAGGCGGGTGATCTGGCGGCGATCCTGACGAACCTCGAACCCAAGGACGTGCTGTTCATCGACGAAATTCACCGCCTGAACCCCGCTGTGGAAGAGGTGCTCTATCCGGCGCTGGAAGATTTCGCTCTGGATCTGGTGATCGGCGAGGGGCCTGCCGCGCGGACCGTGCGGATTGATCTGCAGCCCTTTACGCTGGTCGGGGCGACCACGCGCATGGGCCTGCTGACGACACCGCTGCGGGACCGGTTCGGCATTCCGGTGCGGCTGGAATTCTATTCGGTCGCGGAATTGGACGAGATCGTCACCCGCGGCGCGCGCCTGATGGGCGCACCTGCAACGCCGGATGGTGCCCGCGAGATCGCGCGCCGTGCGCGCGGCACACCCCGGATCGCGGGACGGCTGCTGCGCCGGGTCGTGGATTTTGCCCTGGTCGAAGGCGACGGGACGGTCGAAAAGGGGATCGCGGATCGTGCGCTGACCCGCATGGGTGTCGATGATCTGGGATTGGACAACGCCGACCGTCGTTACCTGCGGCTGATCGCCGAAAGCTATGGCGGCGGGCCGGTGGGTGTAGAGACACTCTCGGCGGCCCTGTCGGAAAGCCGCGACAGCCTGGAGGATGTGATCGAACCCTACCTGTTGCAGCAGGGTCTGATCCAGCGCACCCCGCGTGGGCGGATGCTGGCGCAGGCGGCGTGGCGGCACCTTGGTCTGGACGCGCCCAAGGGGCAGGTGGATTTGTTCGGTTGAACGGGTGGGTGCCTCCGGCGGGAGTATTTTTGGCAAGATGATACGAGGCGTGCGATGAACGATCTGGCTGGCTATTTTACGCGCAGCGACGGGACCTATCTGTGCGCGCGCTGGGGGCGACCCATCGTGCCGGTCGTGTTCGGTGTCGATGATGCGACCCTGTCGGTGTTCAAGGGGGCGTTCGAGGCGATCGTGGCTTTGGCCGGTCACAAGATGGCGGAAACGGACGGCGAGCTCGGCGCGAACCTGATGGTATTTTTCTGCCGCGACTGGCACGAGTTGTCGGAGGTGCCGCATCTGGACCGTCTGGTGCCGGAACTGGATGCCCTAATCGCGCGGTTGCAGGCGGCGGGGGCCAATCAGTACCGGATTTTCCGGTTCGATCCTGACGGTGCGGTCAAGGCGACCTTTGTTTTTCTGCGGATGGACCAGCATCTGGAGGCGGTGCCCGCGGATACGCTGGCGCTGAGCCAGGCGGTGCAGACGATCCTGTTGTGGTCGGACACCGCGTTCATGGATGCGTCGCCATTGGCCATTCTGGACGGTGCGGCGGTGATCCGGCCCGAGGTGGCACAGGTGATCCGGGCGGCCTATGATCCGGTGATGCCCGTGGTGGCCCATGATCCGGCGCATGCGCTGCGGTTGGCGGCACGGGTGGGAAAGATGCAATGACCCATCAGTTACCTGTCCGCGTCTATTACGAAGACACCGATATGGGCGGCATCGTCTATTACGCCAACTACCTCAAATACATCGAGCGTGCGCGGTCCGAGATGGTCGAGGATTTGGGCATGAACCAGATCGCGATGCGCGATGCGGGGATCGTGTTCGTGGTCACCCGCGTGGTGGCGGACTACGTCAGCCCGGCGCGGCTCGATGACCGTCTGACGGTTGTGACAACGCATCACGCGCAAAGCCCTGTCCGCTGGGTGTTCGACCAGGAGGTGCGGCGCGGCGACGATCTGCTGTTTCGCGCCGAGGTCACGGCGGTCTGCATGACGCTGGACGGCAAACCGACCCGTTTGCCTCGGGCGCTGCGGGATCAGGTTTCGGCCAAGCGGTGACTGCGGTCGTAGCCGCGTCGAAACAGAACCGTGGCCAGTGGCAGGGTCCAGAGATACGTGCCGGCGAATGCGATTTTTTCAAAGATCCCGTCGATGCTGTCCGGGGTCAGTTTGAACGCTGCTGCAAAGACGAACCAGACGAGCCCGGCCGCGACGAAAGACCACCGCAGGCTGCGATGCTGCTCACCAATGGCTGTCGCCATGAACAGCGGCCCCACCAGAAAAAGCGGCGCCAGTATGAAGCTGAGCTGGGTGTGCACGGCCATGCCGTCACCCTCGGCGGTGCGGCCAAAGGCATCCCATAGTCCCAGCATGACCACGACCAGTGCTGCCAGTGACAGGGCAAGGATGCCCAGTGACCAACCGGTCCGCCCCAGGTGGGCGTGGGCCGCACCGATGGCCAGCGCCATCAGGCCCGCCGCGGCGGCATAGAACCCGAAATCCATGATGAAACGGTCCGGCCCGCGCGCGAGATCGGAAATGGAATCTGCGATGAAATCGTGATCGCCAGCCGCGATGTCCGCCCAGACGATGGTAAAGAGGGGGAGGATGCTGCCAATAAGGCCGACACACCCGCAGACCATTAGCAGTTCCGGGCGTTCACGGGCGACGATCTGGCCGCTGGCGTCGTGGTCTCTGTCAGTCCGGTCCATGATCGCGGCCTCCCTCTTGCGAGGATAACGGTCGCGTGAGGCAATGGTTCCGCGCACGCACGTGATAGGCCCCGCCGGATGATGCCGGCGGGGCCTGTCGTATCAGCCGATGATCGCGTTCAGCGCCGCAGAGGGACGCATGACGGCCGCGGTCTTGGCCGGATCGGTGTGGTAGTAGCCGCCGATGTCGGCGGGCTGTCCCTGGGCTGCGGCGAGATCAGCGGTGATCTGTGCCTCGGCATCCGCCAGCGCCTGCGCGATGGGGGCAAAGGTGGCGGCCAGTTCCACGTCGTCTGTCTGTGCCGCCAGCCCCTGCGCCCAATACAGCGCAAAGTAGTAGTGGCTGTCGCGGTTGTCGGGCTGGCCGACCTTGCGGCCTGGCGATTTGTCGTGGTCCAGAATGCCCTGGGTTGCGGCATCGACGGCGCGGCCCAGCACCATGGCTTTGGGGTTGTTTTTGACCTGAGCGAGGAATTTCAGGCTTTCGCCAAGGGCGCAGAATTCACCCAGGCTGTCCCAGCGCAGGTGGTTTTCCTCGACCAGCTGCTGGACGTGCTTGGGTGCTGAACCACCGGCACCGGTCTCGAACAGGCCGCCACCCTGCATCAGTTTGACGATGGACAGCATTTTGGCGGATGTGCCCAGCTCGAGGATCGGGAACAGGTCGGTCAGATAGTCCCGCAGCACGTTTCCGGTCACGGCGATGGAATTCTCGCCCTTGCGGATGGTGTCGAAGGACAGCGCCGTCGCCTCGCGCGGGGCCAGGATCTGGAATTTGTCCGCCACACCGGCCTTGTCCAGCAGGGGACGGACGTATTTCAGCAGTTCGGCGTCGTGGGCGCGGTTTTCGTCCAGCCAGAACACGGCCTGACAGTTTTCCAGCGCCTGACGGTCGATGGCCAGCTGGACCCAATCCTCGATCGGGGCCTGACGGGTCGAGGCAGAGCGCCAGATATCGCCTGCTTCGACTGCGTGTTCGTGCAGGATATCGCCGTTGTCCAGCACCATGCGCACGGTGCCTGCGGCGGGGATTTCGAACGTGGTGGGATGGCTGCCGTATTCCTCGGCCTTTTGCGCCATCAGTCCGACGTTCTGCACGGTGCCCGCGGTGGCAGGGTCCAGCGCGCCGTTGGCGATGCAGTTTTTCACGGCCTCGTCATAGACCGCGGCATAAGAGCTGTCGGGGATGACGCAGTTGGTGTCGGCCTCCTGGCCATCGGGGCCCCAGCCCTTGCCGCCCGCACGGATCAGCGCGGGCATGGAGGCGTCGATGATGACGTCGGACGGCACATGCAGATTCGTGATCCCCTTGTCGGAATTCACCATGTACATGGGGGGCTGGTCGTCCATGACCGCGTCGATGGCGGCTTGGATTTCGGCCCCCTTGGGCGAGGTTGCGATCGTGGACAGAACACCGCCCAGACCGGAATTCGGGTTCACACCCATGGCCGCCAGGTCGTCGGCGTATGTGTCGAACACGGGTTTCAGGAACGCCTTGACCGCGTGACCGAAAATGATCGGGTCGGACACCTTCATCATGGTGGCCTTGAGGTGGATCGAAAACAGCGTGCCGGCCTCCTTGGTCGCGGCGATCTGTTCGAGCAGGAAGGCCCCCAGCGCACGTGCCGACATGAATGTCGCATCGACGACGGTGCCTGCGGGGTAGCTGACCGCGTCCTTGAGGACCGTCACCGTGCCGTCCAGGGCGACGTGTTCAATCCGGGCGGTGGCGGCCTGCGCCAGCGTCGCGGATTTTTCGTTGGACCGGAAATCGTTGGCGTCCATCGTGGACACGGTGGTTTTGCTGTCGGCGGACCATGCGCCCATGCGGTGCGGGTTGGCCTGCGCATAGTTCTTCACGGCGACCGCCGCGCGGCGGTCAGAATTGCCCTCGCGCAGGACCGGGTTCACGGCAGAGCCCTTGATCGTGTCGTATTTCGCACGGATCGCCTTTTCGGCGTCGTTGGCAGGGGATTCAGGGTAGTCGGGCAGCGCGTAGCCTTGCGCCTGCAATTCCTTGACGGCGGCGACCAACTGCGGGACAGAGGCCGACACGTTGGGCAGTTTGATGACGTTGGCACCCGGCGTTTTGACCAGCTCGCCCAGAAAGGCCAGGTCGTCGGACTGACGCTGGGCCTCGGTCAGATGTTCGGGGAATGTCGCGATGATGCGTCCGGCCAGCGAGATATCGCGCGTGCCGACGGTGACGCCTGCCTCTGCCGCGAACCGCTGGATGATCGGCAAAAAGGATGCCGAGGCCAGTTCTGGGGCTTCGTCGACCTTGGTGTAAACGATATCGGGGTTGTCCATCGGGATCTTCCTTGCTGTTCTGCGTTGAGATTGCTTTATCCAACGCGGGCAGGCCGGTCCACCCAAACACGCGGGCCAATCGTGGCAGAGCCCTGTTGTTCCGTTTTCGTTCCTGATGTATGCGGTTGATGTTGGATATGGCCGGGACCGCTGCCATATTGGGTGCAAGAGCCCGGAGGAACGATGCAGCACAGCTATTACGATTTCTTTGCCGGTGGCGGCATGGCGGGATTCGGTTTGGGGTCCGATTGGCGCTGCCTGTTCGCCAATGACATCGATGCGAAAAAGGCTGCCAGCTACCGTGCCAACCATGCGGGTGATGCGCTGTTGCTGCGTGATGTGGCACAGGTGACGCTGGACGATCTGCCGGGCGCTGCGGATCTGGTCTGGGCGTCCTTTCCCTGTCAGGATTTGTCGCTGGCGGGCAATGGTGCGGGACTTGCGGGCAAACGCAGCGGGATGTTCCGACCGTTCTGGCAGTTGATGCGCGATCTGCACGCGGATGGGCGCGGGCCCCGGATGATCGCGCTGGAAAACGTCTATGGTGCGATCACCAGCAACGGCGGCCGCGATTTTGCGACGCTGGCGGCGGCGTTTTCCGGGCTGGGCTATCGGTTTGGTGCTGTGGTCGTGGATGCGGTGCATTTCCTGCCGCAGTCGCGCCCCCGGTTTTTCATGGTCGGCGTGCGCGGTGATCTGACGATCCCCGATGCACTGCTCAGCACGGGGCCAAGCACGCTGTGGCATCCGCCCGCGTTGGTCGAGGGATGCCGTCTGCTGTCGCAGGCAGCCGCGGGGCGCTGGCAATGGTGGAACCTGCCGACGCCGCCCGCGCGCACCATCGCCCTGTCGGACCTGATCGAGGATCAGCCGACCGGCGTGGCTTGGCACTCTGCCGCGGAAACGCAGAAACTGCTGGACATGATGACCGACCACAACAGGGCCAAGGTGTCAGCGGCACAGGCAACGGGCGAACGGATCGTCGGCACGATCTACCGGCGCACGCGCGCCGATGCGGACGGCGTGAAACGTCAGCGGGCAGAGGTGCGGTTCGACCAGATCGCAGGCTGTCTGCGGACCCCCGCGGGCGGGTCCAGCCGCCAGACCATCATGCTGGTGCAGGGGGCGCACGTCCGGTCGCGCCTGTTGTCCACCCGCGAGGCTGCGGCGCTGATGGGGCTGCCTGCCGATTACATCCTGCCCGCACGTTACAACGACGCCTATCGGCTGGCGGGTGACGGCGTTGCGGTGCCTGTGGTCCGTCATCTGGCCCAGTCCCTGTTCACGCCAGTCCTGCGGGCGAACCGGTTGGCGCTGGTGGCATGAGCCTGTTTGACGGCGTCATGATGGGGCGCAACCCCGATGACACCAACTATCCACCCTTTGAAACCGAGGATCTGCGCAAGAACCTCGCCACTTTTCTGTCGCAGGGATTCCAGGACCCCGTGACCGATCGGTTACGGTCGATCGGCAGTTTCAAATGGGGGGTCTATGCATTTTACGACTATGACGGTGAACCGATCTACGTGGGTCAGACCAAGGAAAAGGTCAGCACCCGCATCCGCCGTCATCTGACCAACCAGCGCACCGATGCGGTTGCAATGTCGGTGCTGGACCCCTTCGAGGTCTATGCGGTCGAGGTCTGGCCCTTGCCGCAGTTCCAGAAAACCGGGGCAGGGGACACCGCCGCGCGGGCGCATCTGGATGCGCTTGAAAACCTTGTCTACCAGCAGGCCATCGCCGAAAGCGTCTTTGGCGCGGTTCTCAATGAAAAAGACCCGCCGCCGCCCACTTTCAGCGTGACCAAACCTGCGTCATTTCGTGGTCTACTTGTCTCTGATGCGGTGCATCGCATCCGGTCGCACCCTGATTTTCGTATCGCGCGCCGCGCCCTGATCCTGTCGCGGTTGGCGCAGGTCATTTCCGAACGCAAGGTGCAGGGCGGTCTGCGCCGTGTTCTGCTGACGCAGGCGAAACGGCTGCAATGGTTGGCGGACCGCCGCTATGGCGCATTGGGTGGTGCCGAGAGCGTCCTGTCAGACGGTGACGACGACGATTGACAGCCTGTCCGCGCCTCGGCGCGTGCTGCAATGCCCCCCATCTGATGGTGAAGACTTGGCCTTGTCGTGCATGAAATTGGCCTGGCCATCCTGGTGCGCATCAACGCGCCTCGTTGTTTCAAGAGGAGTTTCGTGCCGCGCCGCAGGTCTTGGCACGACCCGCCAGACCTTGATCTGTCGCCTGCCGTCGGGGTGGGGGCAGACGACCTGAGCGTTGCCTGCGCTACGATCGCATTTGGCAGGTTTCTGATCTGCCGCGTCCATGCCCAGACGTGCCACGCAACTCAGGGTTTAGATTGCGGGGGAGGTATTCTGACCGCCATGAATTGGAATTGAATAACCTTGATTTTATTGTGGAATTCCCGGGTTTTTCATTGCGCAATTTACCGGGCATGTTCTGTCGGTGATTTTGATCCGGCTTCACACTGCGCGATGCCGATAGATTCGCATCGCCACTGCCGTGGTAGTTTGCCCGTCAAAATGTGGCGAAATCTGGGCGAAAACGGTCATATATGGCTGTTTTTCTCACTTTGCGGCCATAGTCCTGTCCCATTTCGCGCGGCGCTCCTATCCGAATGGATAGGTCTGTAACTATTTCGACTCAATTCGCGGCTTCGTGGCCTGTTGGGGTGAATTTTTTCTTTACTTGCATTTTTGTGGTGGCGATAGAGTCAGCAGGGGAGCCGGGTTTTTGCTTGGCTGTTGATCAAACTTGGCCGCTGACCTGGCCTGCAAGAGTTTAAGGGTAAAAATGATGACCAATAACTGGTATGCTGCAAGTGCTCGTCCCGCGGGTTTGACCGAAGAAGAGATTTTGCGGATCCCGCACGACGCGACCGGTAATATTGTTGTTGCCGAGCAGATCGACTTTATCGAACTCTGCATGGACCTGAGCGAGGTCAAAACAGGCGTGCGCGAGGGTGATGATCTTGTCCTCGTCCTCGAGTCCGGCGAATTTATCCGACTGGTCGGTTACTTTGCGCAGGTCGATGGCCTCCCCCCGATCAATTTCGAAGACTGCGGTGCCCTTGCGATCGGAAATATTGGCCTGATTTCCGGTCTCGGTCTTCTTGCGCTGCTGGCTGGTGGCTCGGATGCGGCGCCCCTCGAGGAACTGCCGCCCGTCACGCTGGCCTACCAGCTTGTCAATGACGATGGCACCTTGACCGTCGGCGGTGTGGCTGCCCCGAATGCCACCGTGACCGTGACTTTCCCCAATGGTGAAAAGGTCGTTGTCACGGCGGACAGCAACGGAAACTACGAGGCGACCTCGACAACGCCCCAGCCTTCGGGTGAAGTGACTGCGTCGCAGGTCGCCCCCGATGGCCGCACGTCCGCGCCGGCCGAAGACATCCTTGAGCCGTCCCCGCCCACCATCGTGGCCGGTGAGGGCAACGATGACGGTACGCTGACGGTGACCGGCGTGGCCGAGCCGGGCGCCACCGTGACCGTGACCATGCCCTCGGGCGAGACGGTCGTGGTCAAGGCCGATCGCAACGGCAACTACGAGGCGACGTCTTCCGGTCCGGAACCCGACGGCGAAGTGACCGCAACTCAGGTCACCGCCGCGGGGCGCGGGCCAACGGCTGCGGCCAAGGATACATATACCGATACGACACTG